>NZ_BLAE01000089.1 GCF_009687865.1 Acrocarpospora macrocephala | reverse complement strand
GTCTCACCCACGCACACCCCGCAGACCTCGGGCAGGTCGGTCACCGCAATCCGGGAGGCGAGCCGCCGGAACTGGGCCACCAGCACCCCCGAACCCACCGGCTCACCAGAGCCCTCCGGCCCCGCCGAGCAGGCACCGCCGGTGCAGCGGCCAGCGTCAGAGGAACGGCCAGCATCAGCGGGGCTGTCGGTGCAGCGGTCGGCGTCAATGGAGCGGTCGGTGTCGGTGCAGCGGCCGGTGTTGGGGGAGCGGCCGTGGAGGAACTGCGGCCATGCGTTCTGCCGCGGTGTGTTCTGCTGCCCTGCCTCGCCGTCTGCGTCGCTGTAGGCGTCGTCGGCGGAACGCTGGGGCGGGACGTAGTCCGGGTCCAGCACCGTGCCCTTCAAGAACGCGGGCAGCTCGCGTCCGCGGGCGCCCCCCGCACGGGAGGGATCCCGCATGTCGAGCAGTGACCCGAGCATGGAAGGCACCCCCTTTTCGCTCCAGCGGATCCGAACAACTACCCTCACGCTATCGGGTGGCTACGACAAAACCTGGCCTTGATCCGCGACAAAACCGCAGGTCACGCACCCCGCGAAAAGATCTACCCAGCACCATTCCCCGGGTTGAGAGAGTTCTCCGATCCTGGGACAGCGGGTGAAGCGCTGCAGGTCACCGGGTGATCGCCTATGGCATGGCGTAGCCGGAAACGCAACAAGGCCCCATAGAACGGCGGTCACCACACACAACCGATCAAGGGTCTCGTTGTCCGTGTAGTCGGCCACGCCGCCGGTCCTGCCCGCCATCCACGCCATCGCCAATCACTCTGACCAGCACGAACAGGTGAGCAAAGGGCGGCGAACCCGTGGACATCACCGATCTCCGCCAGGCCTGGGCACAGATCCCCCATCCCCGATCCCCGGGACCCGCGCGGCGACCTCACCCGCTGATCGGCATCCTCGCGCTGGTCCAGGCGGCGATCGTATCCGGAGCGGTCTGCCAGGCCGCCATCCGGCACGCGATCCCAACAGCCCCGAGCCGGTCCTGGCGCAGCTCGAAGTCCGGCGCGACCGGTGGACCGGCCGCTACCCAAGCCCCGTCCCCTGATACCGTCGACCCCGACCGGCCGCTACCCAAGCCCCATCCCCCGATACGGTCGACCCGTGTGTGACACGACCGCGCAGCTCAACGCAGCACACCTCGACGCCGCCTACCCCACTCACCGCACCGCCCAGCTCACGATCCATACCACGACCCCCAACAAGCTGATCCCCTTGACCGTGGACGGCAAGACCCAACACGGCACCGCGCACCGCCACGCCCCCGCCCAGCATCAGCTCGGCACCACCTCGCCCGCCACGGCCCGACCATCGCTCAACTCGATACCGGCTGGCTCCAAAACCAATGAGATCACCGCCTTCCAGCCGCCACTGAACCAGCTCTCGGACCTGACGAACACGGTCATCGGAGCGAACATGACGCGGATCTGATGCACCCAGCAAGACAGGGAAATGATCGGTGGCTTAGGGAGTGGGGAGAGCGTCGAGCGTGTGGATCAGTTCGGCGCGTCCGCGGTCTAAGGCGCCACGGAGATCTGCTCCTGCCGGTCCCTGCCAGCGGAGGTGGACCACAGTGGTTCCGCGCCTCACCGCTATCGCGATCTGCGCCGCCGAGTCGCGGTAGGTGGCCTGCGGAGGAAGGCGCCGCTTGCGCACCCCGAGGCTTTCCGTCTCACCGGTCCAGCCACCGTGCCCGAACGGTTCGATCGTTCGTGGAATCCGGATGTACGGCCCGTCGGAGTGATCTTCCCACCAGGAGCACGGCAGGAACGTGTCCTTGTCACCGTTGTCGAGTTTGCGCACCATGCGACGGCGAACCTGCTCCGCTGCCTGCTCATCAGGCAGCACAAGCACCTCTTCCCACAAGGTGATGGAGCCGAACAGCCGCCGTTGCACCCTGGGCACGCCGCCAGCCGCGCCGGGCTCGTACGCGGCGTAAGAACAGAGCAGGTCGTACGCCTGCCGCGCCCGTTCCGCATTCTCCGTACGCAGGGCTTCGGCGTCCGGCCACACGGCGAGTCCCGGGCCGTACTCGGAGATCGGCGGGAGGGCCGCGGCCAGCGCGCTCACGGGCGCGTCCGGCGAGGGACGTTCAGGTGCGGCGCGCGCGGGATCGCCACCCACCGCTGCCAGTACGGCCCCGGCCGCGCCGACACCCTGCTCCAGCCGCGCCCGATCCAGGTCCCCATAGTCGTCGGCCAGCCACCACCAGGAAACCTCGGCGAGCAGCCCGCCGCGATGGGCGACCACCGTCGCGAAGGTGACCGGGTCGCCGTTGTCGGAACTGGTGGGTCGGGTCACCGCCAGCTCGACACCGTCCCAGCCCGCGCGCGTGAACGGCCTGGCCGCAACGGGACGGCAGATCGCCGCGGCCTGGCGTACCGTCCCCGTCAGCCTCGCCGCCTCCTCAGCTGAGGCCAGCCAGATCCGGACATTGATGGGCGTGGCGACCTGGGCCACCCGGAGTTCAGCGGTGTAGGCGGGGACGCCCTGCGGTGGCACTTGCCGGTCCGTGCCTTGCTTGGTGTAGCACTCCGGAGCGAGGGGCACATCCAGCGCACGCGCCCTGCTGTCCGCGGAGGCGGGGGATTCGGCCAGATGCCCGTACAGCCGCCCGGCGATCTGTTCCGCCGAATCCGCCGGCGCCTCGGGGGCGGGAAGCGCGGCTACCGGCGCGCTCCACTGACAGCTCATCGCGAGCAGCGCGATCGCCATCACCGGCACCCACTTCATCTGGCTCATGTCCTATTGGACGCCACGGGCATCGGAGGAGTTTCTCGTTCTAAGAGCTTTGTCGATCAGCTGGCGCCGACCTCGCCTGGCATCGCCATTTCAATATCCGGCCGCTTATCCTGTGCGCATGAAGATCGGCAAGCTTGGCGTTGTCGGCGGTGTGTTGTTTCTGGCGAACGTTCTCCCCGGGTGCTCGGCTGAGGGCGGTGCGTCTGCGGGTGCTCTGAAGGTGAGCAGTGCGGCGTTCGCCGAAGGTGCCGCGATCCCTCAGAAACACGCGTGCGCCCGGATGGAAGGTCAGGACGTTTCGCCCCCGCTGACCTGGAGTGGAATACCCGAATCGGCTAGCGAGCTGGCGATTGTGGTGAACGATTCGGACGCTCGCGGCGGGACGTACATTCACTGGATCGTGACCGGCATTCCTGTCTCCGCGACGGGCGCGAGCGAGGGCCAGGCCCCTGGTCAGGTGCTGCCGGGCACCAACAGCACGGCTGCTTATTCGGGCCCTTGTCCGGCCAGCGGCGAACATCACTACCATTTCATCGTGTACGCCCTGAAGAGCCCGATCGAGCCGAACGGCAGCGCAAAAGCGGTGCACGAGCAGATCAAGGCTGCGGCGATCACCTCAGGCGAGACTGTCGGCACCTGGAAACGCTGATTCGAGATGGATCGGTTTTCGGCTGAGGAAACGAAGGGAACGGCTCGTTGAAGTGCAGTGTTGTGATTCCGACGTACAACCGAGTGGAATTGCTTCGGCACACGCTCAACTCGCTCGTCTGGCAGAGCCTGCCGAAGGAGCAGTTCGAGGTGCTGGTCGCCGATGACGGTTCCGACGACTCCACCGCCGAGCTGGTGGAGACGTTCCGGGGGCGTCTCAACCTGCGCTATTTCTTCCAGGAGCGTGACGGTTTTCAGGTCGCGAAGGCCCGCAACCTCGGCATCTCCCATGCCGAGGGCGAGGTGTGCGTCATGCTGGACTGCGGGGTGCTCGCGCATTCTGACCTGCTGCGGGCCCATCTCGACAGCCACGAGGCCGCAGATGTCCCGCTCGCCGTCTGCGGTTACGTCTACTGCTTCCACGTGAACAACGACTTCGCCAAGCTGATGGACCAGGTCATCGACTACGACGACCCCGACATCACCATCGCGAAGCTGAAGGCCAGGAAGTTGTGGCTGGACGTGCGCGAGACCTTCTACGGCAAGTACGGCGACAACATCGCCGACCTGCCCGCGCCCTGGCTGAACTTCTGGACCTGCAACGTGTCGGCGCGCACCGAGCAGCTGCGCTCGGTCGGGATGTTCGACGAGGCGTTCCGGCGCTGGGGCGGCGAGGATCTCGACCTCGGCTACCGCCTGCACCGGGACGGCGCCCGCTTCGTGCTGAACCGGCAGGCCGCGGCCGTGCACTGCCCGCACGAGAAGGACTTCGACGACAACATCGTCCAGGTGACGGAGAACTACAAGTACATGGCGGAGAAGTACAAGACGCCGATCATCGAACTCCTGCTCTCGGTGGGGGACGCCGTCGGGAACCTCGACTTCTTCACGCTCAACGACGTGATCCGGGAGCGCGGCCTGCCGCAGTGCGCCGACTATCTGGCGGCGCAGCAGGGGGCGCACTCAGCGTCTTGACGATGAATGTTTCATCGAATTTCCGGATTTTTCAGGGGCGGTCGAGGAGCCGTTCGGCCTCTTCCTCGGACAGCTCCGACAGTTCCGACAGCAGCCGCTCCTCCAACTCGGCGGCGAGCTCGGCCACCGTGCGATGGGTGAACATCGTCAAGATCGGCAGTTCCACCCCCGCCAGCGCCCGCAGCCGGGCACTGACCCGCACGGCGAGCAGGGAGTGCCCGCCGAGCCGGAAGAAGTCGTCTACCGCGCTGACCCGCTCCAGGCCGAGCAACTCGCACCAGATGTCGGCGACCAGTTCCTCGGCGTCCCCGCTGGGGGCGACGAACCTCGTCTCGGGCGCCTGCGGGGCAGGGAGCGCCCGCCGGTCGAGTTTGCCGTTGGGCGTCAGCGGCAGCGCTTCGAGCCGGATGAACCAGGCGGGCACCAGGTAGGCGGGCAGGCGTTCGGCCAGCTCCGCGCGCACGCCGTCCGGGTCCACCTCGCCGACGAGGTAGGCGACCAGATTCTCCTCGTGTACGGCGGCGACCGCCGCCACCACGCCAGGCACGGCCTCGCAGGCCGCTTCCACTTCGCCCAGCTCGATCCGGTGGCCGCGCAGTTTGACCTGGTTGTCGGCGCGGCCGAGGAATTCCAGGCTGCCGTCGTCATGCCAGCGCACCCGATCGCCGGTCCGGTACAAACGCCCACCCGCCGATCCGAACGGATCGGGGACGAACCGCTCGGCGGTCAGGCCGGGCCGTCCCAGGTAGCCGTGTGCGACCCCCGCACCGCCGATGACCAGTTCGCCGGGTACGCCCTGGCGGACCAGTTCGAGGTGATCACCGACGACGTACACCTGGGTTCCCCGGATGGGGCCGCCGATGCGCACCTCGCCCAGGCTGGCGGGGACGGGCCAGGCGGTTGACCAGATTGTGGTCTCGGTCGGCCCGTAGACGTTGAACAGCCGTCCGGCGGCGGCTCGCAGTCGGTTCGCCAGTTCGCCGCTGAGGGCTTCGCCGCCTACCAGGGCGGTCAGTGCCGGGTCGCGGAGCCCACATTCCAGCAACACGCGCCAGCCGGACGGGGTGGCTTGGACGTGGGTGATTCCGGCCTGCTGGATCAGCCGGACCTGCTGGAAGCCGTCGGCCGCGGTGTCGGCGATCTCCACCCGGCCTCCGGTGGCCAGCGGCAGATAGAGCTCGAGGGCGGAGATGTCGAACGACAGGGAGGTCAGCCCCAGCCAGACGTCCTGGGATGTCGCGCCGACCAGGTCCGCCATCGCGGCGAGCAGGTTCCCGAGCGCGGCATGCGGCACCGCGACCCCCTTGGGGCGGCCGGTCGAACCGGAGGTGTAGAGCACGTACGCGGTGTCGTCGCCGCGCACGCGCGTCCGGCGGAATTCCTGCCCGCGCTCCGGCTCGTCCACCAGCACGGTTCGCACGGCATGGGCGGGCAGGACGGCGGCGGTCTCGCGGCTCGCGAGCACCAGGGAAGCGCCGCAGTCGGCCAGGACGAAGGCCAGCCGTGCGGCCGGGTAGTCGGGATCGAGCGGCACGTACGCGGCGCCGGTCCGCTGCACGGCCAGTAGCGCCACCAGCGCCTCCACCGACCGGGGCAGGCACACCGCCACACGGTCCCCGGGCCGTACCCCCAGCTGGGCGGCCAGCTCGTCGGCGCGGCGGTCGAGCTCGGCGTAGCTCAGCCGCACCGGCCCGCAACTCACCGCGATCGCCTCCGGCCGGAGCACGACCTGCTCGGAGAAGAGGTCGGGAAACAGCCTTCGCTCGGGCGGTGCCACCCGATTCCAGTCGTGGATCAACAGGTTGCGTTCAGCGCCGGAGGGGGCCGTGAGGTGCGACAGCCGTACCTGAGGATCATCGGCGATCCGGGACAGCAGGGATTCGAAGTCGCGGGCGAAGCGCTCGATCGTGTCCGCGTCGAACAGGTCGCGGTTGTAGACGAGCATCATCAGCCACTCGCCGCCGTGCTCGAAGATGTCGAGCTTCAGCTCGTACGGCGAGTGGGTGAAGCCGGTCTCGAGCCAGTGGGTTTGCAGCCCGGCCAGCCGGATGGCCTGGTCGCTCGCGTCGTAGGTCATCCCGAACGTCGTCTGGAACAAAGGCGGGCGGCTGAGATCGCGTTCGATGTCCAGCGCGGTGAGCAGCCTTTCGAGCGGCAGCTTCCGATGCCGGAGCGCGGTCATCAAGCGGGACCGCGTCCGATGCATCAACTCCCGGAACGTCGGGTCGCCGGACAGATCCGCCCTCAGCACCGCGACGCTGGCGAAGTAACCGATCAGCTGGTCGTCCTCCTGGCCGTCCCTTCCGGCCGTCGGAAAGCCGACGCAAAAGTCATGCTGACCGCTCCGCGCGGCGAGTAGCGCCTGGTAGGCGGCCATGAGCGCCATGAACGGCGTGCACCGCGCCGCAGCGGCAACCGCCGCGAAGCGCGCCACCAGCGGCCCGCGCAACTTGTGCCGGACGAGAGCGCTGTCGGGACTCGCGACGGCCGGCCGACGCCGGTCGGTGGACAATTGCAACGGCGGCGCGTCGGCCAGCTGATCCTTCCAGTACGCCAGCGACTCGCCGTCGGCGGTCTCCGCGCGGACGAAATCCGCCCACCGCGCCCGCAACGGCGGCAGTGGCGAGGGCTCACCTTTGCAGAACGCGGAGTACAGATCGGACAGCTCGCCCAGGAGGATGCCGATCGAACGCCCATCCGCGACGACATGATGCATGACCACCGACAGGACATGCTCCTCCGGGCCGGTCCTGATCAGCGTGACCCGGATCAGCCGATCCCTGGCCAGGTCGAACGGCCGGGCGGCCAGCCCGGCCACCAGCGCCTCCACCGACCCCTCGCAAGTCAGGGTCTCCAGCCCGAAATCTCCGGGCGGATCGATGACCTGCGAAGGACTGCCGTCCACGGCCGGAAACCTGGCACGCAGCGCTTCGTGACGCGCGACGATCTCCTGAAACGCGCAGGTCAGCGCCGAGACATCGAGCGGTCCGATGAGCCGGGCGGTGTGGGAAAGATGGTAGGTGGGGTCGGCGGGATCGACCTGCTGCAGAAACCAGAGGCGTTCCTGGTCGGCGGAGAGCGGAAGCCGGTTCACCTCGGCAGACATCGGCGGATCTCCTTTGAACGCACGCCTATCCGGCCGCCACGACGAGCGATTCCATCTCGCGAAGCAGGGTCTCCAGATCCCCGGCCCCGAGGTAGTGGGTATCGGCGGTGACCATCACCTTGAGCTGTCCCGGATTCCCGGTCACATGCACGCAGAACCGGCAGTTGAGCTCGTCCAGGCCGCTCTCCGCCTTCACCACGGTCTCACCCGGCTCGGCCCCGCCCGGGATCGGCACCCCGGTGGTCTCCGCCGCCCGCTGATCGTTGAAACAGCACAGCGGATCGGCTCCGGCGAGCCGGACGTTGAGCGCCGCCTGATCGTAGTAAGCATGCCGGTACGCGCGCAGCGCCGCGGTCCTGGCATCCGCCATCACCTGGTTGAAGTCGGCCCGGCCGGAGTCGACCACGAGCAGGCCCAGCTGAGCGAGCGAGGTGACCACCTCACTGTGCCTGGCCAGGAAACGATTGTTGACCAGCGGCGTCATGGCCGACCTCGGCCGCCCGGCCGCCCGGCCCACCAGCACGCAGGCGGCCACCAGCAGGATGGTGGACCCGTTGACGCCGTACCGCTGCGCCAGCACGCGAGAGGCTCGGTCCATGGCGGGCGAGAAGATCGCCGCCCGCTGGTAGCGCGGCCCGTCCGAGGGTTCGCGCCGCCGGTCGAGCAGCGGCCCGCCGAGCGACTGCGCCGCCCAGAACTCCATCGCGCGTTCGCTGCGGGACACGTCCTGCCCCGACTGCGCGGCGACCAGCTCGCGCAGCTGCTCCGGCTCGCCGGGCGGGGCGCCGCGCAGCAGGGTCAGGCGCAGATCCCTGGCGACCAGGTCAGCCGCGTACCCGTCCGCGGCGACGTGGCAGAAGACCAGCACCACCTCCCGCACCTGGCCGGCCGACACCACCAGGGCCACCCGCAGCGGCCAGTCCGAGCCGAACTCGAACCGCACCCCCACCAGCCGCTCCTCCTCGGCGGCCGACTCCACGATCTCGACCGGTATCGCCCCGCCGCCCGCCACCACCTGGTACGGCTCGCCGTCGGCCCCTACCCGTACCCGCGTGCGCAGCGAGTCGTGCCGGGCCACCACGACACCGAGCGCGGCCACCACCGTGGCCACGTCCGCGGCGGGTGCCCCGCGCGGAACCCGCACCACCCTGCTGAAGTTGAAGTACCGATCCCCGGACGGGCCGACCTGCCGGATCGCCTCCCAGATGGAGCGCTGGCCCCAGGCGAGCGGGCCGGTCCACTCGTCCTGGCCGGTGTCGAACGTGGCGTGCATGCGGGTCAGGCCCCCGAATGGATCGAGGCTTGGGCGACCGCCTCGGCCACGCCCTCCACGGTCGGGTTGTCGAAGAACACGTCCATGGGCAGCTCCACGCCGTACTGCTTGTCGATCCTGGCGATGATGTTGATGATCGACATCGAGTGCCCGCCCAGGTCGAACAGATCCTCGTGCGGGCCGACGTGCTTGAGGCGGAGCACGTCGCACCAGATCCGGGTCACGCCTTCGACGATCTCCGGGGGCGCGGCCGCGGCGACGGCGGCGGGCTCGGTCGGCCGTGCCTGGCTGGTATGGGCCCCCGAAGACGGCAGGACGAGCTCCGACACGGGCGTGTCCGGCGGCTGGCCGAGCACCGCCCGCAGGTCGGCCGCGATCAGCGCCGCGTCCTCGCCGGTGAGCACCCGCGGGTCGTAGCGGAGCCAGGCGTCGAGCGTGCCAGGACCTTCGACGGCCTGCAGGTGCAGCGCGCCGCGGGCGCCGCCGTTGAACATCGCCCAGTCCACGTCGGCCGTCAGGCCGGGGAAGTCGGGGTCGGGTCCGCGCCGCCGGTAACTCACCGAGACCGGCGTGAGCGAGCCGCGTGGCGACAGGCCGCCGAGCGCCCGCGCCAGCGGCACCTCACGGAAGCCGTAGACGGCGCGCAGCTCGTCGCGTACCTGGTGGGCGAGCTCGCGGAAGGTGCCGCCCGGCTCCGGCCTGGCCACCACGGGCAGCTCGTTGACCAGCAGGCCCACGGTCTCCGCGGTTTCCGGCCCGCGGGTGGACAGGTCCACCGAGATGATCGGCTCGCGGGCGCCGTACCGGTGCAGCAGCGCGTGCAGCGCGGTCAGGACGTGCTCGAACGTGGTCACGCCCAGGTCACCCGGATCGGGGAGACCGGACAGCGCCGCCACGCTCGCGCCCGGCCCGGGGCGCCGGGACGCGGTGGTCTCGCCGCCCGGCGTGAAGACCTCGAACTGGTCGCGCCAGCGGGCCTTCCAGAAGGTTTCGGCCGCGGGGAGCGCCTCCTCGACCCGCTCGCGTTCGGCCTGGATCACCTCGCCGTACGGCGGGGCGGCGGCCGCCACCGGACGTCCGGCATACAGCGCGGCGAGGTCCCGGACCAGGATGTCCTTCGACATTCCGTCGAAGACCAGGTGGTGGGCGACGAACAGCAGGCGGTGCCGGTCCGGCCCGGTCTCCGTCAGGGTGAACCGGGCGAGCGGCCCCCAGCGGACGTCGAAATCCGGCGGCTGCTCCGGACCGTGCGCCACGGTCGGCGGAATGTCCGCCCGGACGATCAGCAGCTCGCCGTCGTCCTCCTGGAACGCGGCGCCGAGGAGCTCGTGCCGGTCCAGTACGGCCGTGCACGCCGCGAGCAGCGCGGGCACGTCGAGCGGTCCCTCGAAGGTGATCGCCAGTGGCATCTGGTAGGCGGTGCCGGATCCGGCCAGCTCGTTGATCCACATGCCCCGCTGTAAAGGTGAGGCCGGGTTCCGGGGCATCCATAACCTCCATCGGACGGGGGATCGCGTACCAGAGCCTTCGAGAACGCCTGCGCGCCCGACCGTGGGAACGCTCCCACGGCAAGAGGGTAGGATCCGGAATCTCCATCGTCAAGGTCGTCTTCAGGCCGGGCGACGCTTGCCGGCGCAACGGCGGAGTCCCTCCACCGGCGCGGGTGGAGGGACTCTGGGTCAGGGGATCAGCCCGGGGGAAGATTGCCGTTCTTGGCGACCGGCAGGGCCAGCTGGCTGGCGCCGGTGAGGGTGGCCTGCTCGGCCGGGAGGCCGGCGAGGACGGGATTGATGTGCCGCAGGGTCAGCGTGACCGTGGGCAGGGCCGGGGTGACGAGGTCGAACTTCTCCAGGTCGATCCACCGGACGATGTCGAACACCTGAGCGGGGATATTGTCGCCGGCCTTCTGTACCGGGACGCACAGCTGGCGGGCGTAGAGGACCTGCGCGCCGTGCGTGGGGATTATCGGCGTCAGCACGGGGTTGAGCTGGCGCAGCGACAACTGCTGGTTCAGCGGGGTGTTTGGGGTGATGGCGTAGCACTTGAGGTCGATGTGCCGGACCAGCGCGAGCACGTCAGCGGGTGGGACCGCGTTGTTCTTGATGACCGGCACGCACAGCTGCTGCGGGGTGTTCATGGAGATCTGCGTGCGCGGCAGGGTTTGGAACAGCGGGTTGAGGTGGCTGAGCACGAGCCCCGTGGTCACCGTGGTGCCGGAGATCTTGTAGCAGGCCAGGTCGATGTACTTGATGAAGTCGATCGCGGGCGACGGCGCCATCTGGGTGTTCTTGGCGACCGGGACGCACAGCTGCTCCCGCTGGCCGAGGGTGACGGTCTCGATCGGCAGGTTGCCGAGCACCGGGTTGATGTGCCGCAGCGTGAGCGTGGTGGCGGGCGGCTGGTACGGGTTGGTCTTGAAGCATTCGAGGTCCAGGAAGGCGGTCAGATCCTTCGGCGTCGGCAGCGCGAGGGCGGAGGCGGGCGGCACGCAGAGGAATGCCACGGCGAGCACCGCGACGGCGGCGGACGAGAAGCGCCGGAGCATCGATTTTCTACGCCCGTGAATTCCGGTTACGGCTCGGTCCATTGTGCCTCCACAAATCTGGGGTGGGCCTTCTTGCCGCCGAGTGTGTGCCGCTGTGGCCGGACTTTCAATCTCGCTTTTTGTACGCAAAATTCGGACCGGCGGGCGGGGGAGTTAACATCAGGCACAAAAGCATTGTTAGCTCGCCGATAGTCGAATTTACTGAGGCCCTGTCCTCCTGATAGTGCAGGTCGTCAGAAGTGCGTACTGCGTTGGGTGGCCATGGTCTCGGTTTCTGAAACTTTCAGGTGACTGTGGGGTCATGGCGTCAGGCGCGCAGTGCGGTCAATACCGTTGGCCGTAAAAGTAGCCGGGACTGCTGGAACGGGCCTGAAACGGCGCTGAAGCGAGCTTGTCCGCGCAGCTCAGATCGCCATCGTCGGTCGGACTCCGGGCACCCGCGCATGATGGCAACCGAATGGCAACAGATTTCTCGTACCTCTGAACTGACGGGAAGGAGGAATACGTGATGAACAGCGCCAGAATCTCGACGAACCACTCTGAGGTAATCGGTTAGTCGTGGTGGCTGGCCATCATCGATGGCCAGCCACCAACGGCACCCTCCGTTTTGGGAGAGGGGTCGTCCCAGACGCTTTATGACCTCGTTCAGGGAGAGTAGATGTGACCGCCAACTTCGGTAACGATTGCCGTCTTTGCATATCCACCACGGGTGGTGCGGTAGCGCACCAGGAGGCGGCATCGGCGGCGTTCGAGCTGGGCGACGCCCTCGCTGCCGTAGGGATTCTGCGCTGCGGCATCGCAGCGATCGTCGACGGAGCCGACGGGGCGCTGGCAGCTCTTCGAGTCGACTTGGGCAACATTCTGACCGCGCTGGGGCAGTACGACGACGCCGAAAGGGAGTTACGCGCGGCCGCCGCCGACGTGGACACCCACCTCCGCGCGGCGCGCCTGCTCCATGGCATGTGCTTGAACGCGCTTGGCATGCTCTGCCGATACACCGCTCGTTTCGACGACGCGGCCGGATACTACGAGCTGGCGCAGACCGAATTACGCGGCACCGGCGACGAGGACGCCCTCGCGACGATCCTGCACAACATCGCCGGACTCGCCCATGCGCGGGAGGACGCCCGCTCGGGTATCGAAGCCGGGCAGGAGTCGGTTCGCCTCCGCACCGCCCGGCACGGCGAAAACTCCGTGCTGGTCGCCGGGGATCTGTCGAATCTTGGTGGTCTGCTGTTCGATGTCGGCCGGGTTGAGGAGGCCGCGCGATGCTTTTCCCGAGCGTGCGAGATCTTTGAGAACTCCTATGGCCCGGACCATCCCGAGGTGGCGGTGAATCTGGGAAATCTCGCCGCCGTGGCGGTGGCCGGCGACGACTTCGAGGAGGCGGAACGACTCTATGCCCGCGCCATCGCCATCAAGACGCGGGTTTGGGGTCCCGACAACCCGACGACCTTGCTAAGCATTCATAACTTCGCCCGGCTGCTGGCGCGGATGGGCCGTGTCGACGAGGCCTGGCAGCATGCCCTGGATGTCGTGGCCGGTCTCGCCGGACGGGTGGGGGAGGAGCACCGGCTTCTTCGCCGGGCGCGCGAGCTTGTCGCGGAGCTGGCGCGGATATCTGAGCGAAGGCTGCGGACGTGACTCATGTCGACATGATCCGGCGCCGCTTGCGGACGCTCACATTCCTCGAGTGGTTGCCAGGTGGACTGATGTTCCCCGTGGTGGCACCCCTGCTTCTCGAGCGAGGCGTCGACCCCGTCCAGATAGGCATGATCTTTGCGGTTCACGCGATCGTCTCGGCCGGCTTCGAACTGCCCGCGGGCCTGCTGGCCGACCTGTACGGGCGAAAGCCCGTCGCGCTCTGCGGCGCGATCACCAAGACGGTGGGTCTCGGCGTGCTCGCCCTCGGCGCCGGCCTGGGCGCCATGGTCGCGGCCGGCGCCCTCATCGGTGCGAGCCGTGCCGCCCTGTCCGGGACGGCCGAGTCATGGTTCGTCGACCAGGCGAGTCCAGCGCCGGAGGAGGTGCCCCGGGGCCTCGCCGGTGCCGAGGCGGGACTGGGCACGGGAATCGCGTCCGGCGCGCTGGCGGGTGGTCTCCTTCCGCTCGCCGGACCCCAGGCCGGCATCTCGGCGACCGCGGTTCCCATCGCGCTCGCCTGCGCGCTGGCGGCCGTTCACGGCATCGCGATCGCGGTCTTGATGACCGGCCCACCACACCGGCGTACGGCCGGAGCATCGCCTGGCAACCGTGCCGTGTTCCAGCACTTCGGCGACACCATCCGACGCCCGGCCGTCCGGGCCGTGCTGTACGCCGGCTGCGGTGCGGGGATGGTCGCCGGAGCCCTGGAGACGTTATGGCCCGTATCGGCGATCCGACTGCTCGGCGCCCAGACGGCCCCCACGTTCTACAGCGTCGTCATCGTCTGCGGCATGACACTCAGCGCGTTCGCCGCCACCTACCTGACCAAGATCGCACAGAGCTTCGGCCCGGTCCGGATCGTCCTGATCCTGATGATCGTCGCGGCGGTCGGGTGCGCCACGCTGATGCCGCTGGCCTCACCGGTCGCCCTGGCCGCCGCCTTCGTGACCTTCCACGCGGCGCTCGCCGGTTCCACACCGACCACCGGCGGCTGGCTGCACAGCATGGTCACCGATGACCACCGAGCGTCCACGGTCTCCGCGGTGGCGCTGTCCGGCGCGATCGGCGCCGGTATCGGCGCGACCGCGGTCCCCGCCATCGCCGGAACCCACGGCGAGTGGTTCGCCTGGGTGACCGTGGCGGGGGCTTTCCTCCTCGCATCCCTACCGCTGATCCTCCGGTATGGACCACGCCTGGTGACCCCTGAAATCCATTCGGGGGCCTGAATCCGGTTCGTTCCAGTGCCGTATCAGGGGTGTTTCAGCATGTCGGGAGAGAGTACCGGTCAGTCCTGCCGTACGTGAGGAAAGTGATATGGGCGGACCGACAACCCTGCAGGGAGCCGTCAACGTGCTGGGGCCGCTTGAGGTGTGGTGTGCGGGGAACGCAGTGGTGTTGCCGCCGCGCCGGCGAGGGCTGCTGGCCCTGCTGGCGCTCAGGGCCGGGGGCATGGTCACCGTGGAGCAGCTGGTGGACGGGCTGTGGGGGGAGGACGCGCCGTCTAAGGCCGTGCGTACGTTGCATGCGCACATCGCCAAGCTGAGGGCCGCGCTGGGGGGCACGCGGATGATCGAGCGGCGGGATCCGGGCTATGTGCTGGCCCCGGATCTGGTACGGGTCGATCGGGACTGGTTCGAGGAGCTGGCCAAGAGCGGCCTGCGGGAGTCCGCGGCGGGGCGGCACGCGGAGGCGGCGCGGAGCTTCGGGCGTGGCCTGGCGCTGTGGCGGGGGGAGGCGCTGGCGGGCTGCCCGGTGCACGGGTGGGCGGCTGCGGAGTCCGTCTATCTGCAGGGTCTGCGGCTGGAGGCGTATGAGGGCTTGTTCGCCGCCAAGCTGGCTTCGAGGGCGCCGGGGGCGTCGGCCGGCGAGATCGAACGGCTGGTCGCCCAGCATCCGTTGCGGGAGCGGCTCTGGGAGTTGCTGATCGTCGCGCTTCAGCTGAGCGGGCGCTCGGGGGACGCGCACAGCGCGTATCGGCGGGCCAGGCGCACGTTCATCGACGAGCTTGGCGTCGAGCCGGGGGAAAGGCTGCGGCATGTCGAGGCGGGGGTGCTCCGCGGAGTGACCGATCCGCGGGCGCTGCTTCGGCTGGAGCCGACGGCCATCCGCACCTCGGTCGTGTCAGCCCCCGGATCCAGCAGGTAACGTCACGCGTCGAGTCTTCGCCAGGCCCGGCTCAGCCACGCCTCGTACTCCGGCCCGGACGGCGTGTCCAGCACCAGGCGGAGCGGCTCGACGACGCGCCCCCAGCAGCCGCGCAGGGTGGTCAGATTGTGAGCGATCAGCAGGTCGAACCGTTCCACGGGCACCTGGACCTCGTAGCGGGAGCGGAACTGCGGCCAGGTCAGGCCGATCGTCAGCGAGGCGAGGTTGCAGAACACCCGGGTGACCTCGCCGCCGCAGTCGCGGCAGGGGCAGGTGGTGCTCAAGGTGCGCAGCAGGGGGAAACGATCCTTCAGCTCCGCCGCGACCGGCCGTCCGCAGCGCAGCAGCGGGGCGGCCAGCAGGGCGGTCTCGGTCAGGCCGAGCGTGGGGTACGCCAGGGAGGGCGCCCGGCCGGTGCGCACGGCTCGCCCGAGGTTGTCACCCAGCCAGCTCGCGGTGCTGGGAGCGTTGTCGTTGCCCATGAAACGGGCCGCCTTGACGTCGTGGAGGATGCGCAGCCAGTCGTAGTACGTGGTCGCGCTCAACGCCTCGCCGGGATCGGCGCTGAAGATGCCCTGATACATCGTGTGCGCGGTGCACCCCGGGAAGGTTCGCCAGGCGGGATCCCAGTCCGGCTGGTCCAGCACGCTCGGGGTGAGATACGAGGCAGGCTGCGAGGACCCGTGGGGAAGCGGGGACTCCTGGGCCACGTCGATCTCAAGGCGCATCTCCTTGGGCGCGCCGGACCGGATCAGCTCGTCGCGCAACTCGCCGGCGATCCGATACGCCAGCCGCTGGCTGGCGTCCCCGTCCAGCCGCAGCATGCCGATCTTGAAGACGACTGAGCCGTACCGGTCGAGGCCCGCGACCGCGGCTTCTGCCACCTCCGGAGCCGTCTCCGGCCAGAACCGATCGTGTTTCATCAGCGAGCAATCGATCAGTTGCTCCGCCAGGGGAGATCTCACCGGTTTCCGGCCCTTTCCGGAGACCGCCGAGAACCGCGTGTCCCGGCCGCGGAATTCGACTTTCCGAACGGGCTGACGCCGGCCGTTGTGTCATAAAGCAATCGCATAGTTCATGAGAACTCGCCGGGGCGCGCCGGCCACAGGTCCGCTTGGCCGGAATATTGGCCGGGAAGCGGACCGGAATAGTCCACTTAGGCGCTTTATTTCTCCGCAAGCGGTCCTGGTCGGTGCGCTGCGGAATACCGTTTGATGATTATGAAAGTCGCGAAAGCGAGATAACCATCTTGGAGGTCTGAGTGACTTCAGAAAACGTCATGCGAGGGCGGTCACGTGCCGCGCTGGCGGCGCTCGGCTTGGCCCTCGCCGCCTGCTTGGCCGTCGCGGCCGGCGGCGCCGTGGAGGCCAGGGTCGGGGCCCTGCCCCCCTGCGGTAAGGAACTCCCCATGCCAGGACACCCTGGGGAGACGTACGAGATCCCCTGCCCGTCCCTGCCGGATCCGGATCCGACTCCTCCGTACGACTTCCAGGAGCCCGGTGACTGGCCCTGGCCCGGCCCCATCAACCCCTGATCAGTTGATCGCGGGGTGAACCGCTCCTGGGGGTGCCGACAACGGAGTCGACGCACCTCCGGGAGCGGCCCCGGCCCGCCGGACGGCCGCCGCGACGGCGTCCTGGAGCGGCCTGGCCCCGCAGAGCGCGGCCAGGTCCAGCGCGGCCGCCAGGCGGGCTCGCGCGTCCGCGAGGTGGCCGGATTCGGCCAGAGCCGCGCCGAACGCGTGCAGGGACTTGGCGTGTTCCAGGTTGGCCTGGGTGCCCGCCAGCAGCCGTACGGACTCGGCGAGCATCTCCAGCCGGTGCGGCCGGGATTCGACCGAGGCGGCGAACCGCAGCGCCCGGCCCACGGCCCGCGGGGTTCCCCAGGCGCCGGCGACGGCGAGCATCTCGGTGGCGGCCGCGCGCGCCTCCTCGTCCCGCCCGAGCAGGGCGAGGCAGCGGACCAGCGGCGCCCGCCAGTCGGTGGCCAGCGGATTGTTCATGGGCTGCCACCTGCACTCGTCCCGGGTGGCCAGCACCGTCTCGAACGCCCGCCGCGTCTGACCCATGGCCAGCTGGACGGCGATCTCGCCAGGGGCGTACAAGGACGCCGTGACGTTGGCGACCTGCTTGGCCTTGACCTCCCTGAGGACCTTCGCGGCCTCCTCCACCTTCCCGTGCGCCACCAGCGCCAGCATCAGCACGTTCCCGATGAACATCCCGCCGAGACCGACGGTGGTGAACTGGCAGACCTCCCACGCCTGCCGCGCGTCGCGGAGGGCCTCGGCCAGGCGGCCGTGGGCGTACATGACTTCCGCCCGGACGCAGAGGGAAGGCGCGAGACCGCGTGAAGAACCGGCCTTCTGGTTGTGCGCGAGCGCCGCCTCCACGGACGGCAGCAGCGCGGGCGAGTCACACGGGATCAGGGCATACCAGGCGCAGGTGAGCGTCGGCTCGGCCATCGCGAGCCTGAGCAGGCGGTCGCCCGCGATGACCCGCGAGGCGCGTCGCTCCGCCGACTCCCGCCGGTTCTGGTACATGTCATGCAGGGCGAGGCCCGATTCGAGGATGAGCCCGCCGACGGATTCGTGCGGCGGCTCGGCCGCGAAACCGTCGATCAGCGCGACCAGGTCGGTGCCGTGGCGCGTGCCGTACGCCACCATCGCGATACATCCCCGCAGGGACAGCCTGGCCTCCGCGGACATGCCCTGGTCGCGGGCCAGGGAGTCCTGGCAGACGAGAGCCGCCTCCCGCGGCCTGCCGGCCAGCCACAGCGTGCTGGCCAGCCCGAAGCGGATCTGTGCCCGCGCCTCGGGGTCCGGTTCCCCGGCCAGCGCCTCCGACAGCCGCTCGATGGCCCGCTCGCTGTCCACCAGCGCCTCCGCCATGCCGAGCCGGGTCAGCATCCCGGTCCGCCGTTCGCCGAGATCCTCCTCCAGGGTCCGGCGCAGGAAGTTCACCGCGCTGCTCACCGAGCCGCTGGCCAGGCTGAGCTCGGCCGCCAGGCTCAGCACCTCGACCGGGTCGGGCCCGCCGACGCGCGGCGGGACCCTGAGCAGGTGCGTGGCCGCCTTGATCGGATCCTGCCCGCGGATCGCCACGTCCACGGCCCGCAGGTGCAGGTCGGTACGGAGTGCCGCCGGCATGGAGTCGTAGACCGAGGCGCGGATCAGGGGGTGGGCGAAGGAGAACCTGGCCGGGATGCCCGCGGCGACGATCAGCTGGTCGGCCAGCAGCGGGACCAGCGCGTCCATGGCCTCCCTGGGGGAGGTCCGCGTCACCTGGGCCAGCCAGTCGCTGCCGACCTCGTCGCCCAGCACGGCCAAGGCCCTGGCCACGTCCACGGCGGCGGGGGGCAGGTAGCGCAACTGCTGGTTGGCGAACCGGGTCACGCCCGGCGAATCCTCGGGCACGGCCGTGCGCACATCGCCCCCCGAGGCGGTGAGCTGCGCGGCGAGTTCCCGCATCAGGAAGGGGTTGCCGCTGGTCATGGCGTGGCACTGGCCGACCAGTTGGCGGTCGGGCTCGATGTCGATCACCCTGGCGAGCAGTTCGGCGCAGCCGTCCGGGCTGAGGGGCCGCAGCGCCCGGGTGACCGCGTGCGGCAGGCCGGCGATGGCCGAGACCAGGCGGCCGATCCGGTCCTGGCCGGGCCGCAGGGCGAGCACGAGCACCACCGGCAACGCGTCGAGGCGGGCGGCGAGGAAGGTCAGGAACTGCACGGCGGGCGTGTCCGCCCAGTGCAGGTCGTCCACCACGATGACCAGCGGGTTCCGCGCCGCCAGGTCGGCGGTCAGGAGATACAGCGCGGTGAGGATCCGGAACTCGTCGCCCGGCTGCTGCGCGTCGGCGGAGATGAGGTGGTCCGCTTCGGCGTAGCGGTGGAAGAGCTGCCTGACACAGCCCCAGGCGTAGTCGGTCTCCAGGTCGGTGCCCCGTGCCGTGGCCGTCGTCATTCCCAGCGCGGCCGCCCGCTTCCCCGCGTGGTTGACCAGGCTGGTCTTGCCGATCCCCGCGGGCCCTTCGAAGATCAGAATTTGCCCGGTACGGGTGGCCACCGCCCGGTCGAGCGCCTGGTCGATGAGGCTGGTCTCGGCCGCCCGTTCGATCAAGGGCGCGCCACCGTCCGCGAGCCGTCCGGTCCGGGCGGGCACGGGCGCGTGATCGAGCCCGGGATCCTGGCGCAGGATCGCCGCGACCAGGTCACGTTGCGGGCCGCTGGGGTCGAGTCCGAGTTCCTCGCGCAGCCGGTCGCGCAGCACGTGGAAGACGGCCAGGGCCTCGGCCTGCCTGCCGCTGCGGTACAAGGCGATCATGAGCTGCCCGTGCAGGTCCTCGTCGAACGGGTGCCGCTCGGTCAGGTCCCTGAGTTCGGGCACCAGCATGGTGTGCTGGCCGAGCATCAGCCGGCACTCCACCGCCGCCTGCTCCGCGGCCCGCCGCATCTGCTCCAGCCGGTCCGCCTCCCGGGCGAACCACGACAGCGTGGCCACGTCGGCCAGCGGCTGCCGGCCGCGCCAGAGGCCCGCCGCGCCCGTCAGCGCCGCCAGCCGGTCCGCCGGATCGGCGATGTCCCTGGCCCGCTGGATCAGGTCCTCCGCCCGGCGCAGATCCGTCTCCCTGACCGTGAGCACGTATCCGGGGGCCTGCGCGAGGATCGCCTCCGGCGCCCCGAGGGCGCGCCGCAGATAGGACACGTGGCTCTGCAACGAGTTCACCGCGGTGGCCGGAGGTTCGCCGTCCCACACGGCGTCGATCAGCTGATCGACGCTGACCACCTCCCCGGGCCGCAACGCCAGCCGGGCCAGCACGGCCTTGCGCCGCAGACCCGGCAACGGCTTGGCCGCGCCGGCCACCGTCACATCCACCGGGCCGAGCAGTCGAATGAGCACCGACATGATGAGAACCGCCTGCCCCACTTGCTGTTTCCTCGTCGCTCTACGCGAGTCGCCTCCTCAATTCCGCGTTCCATTCCGTTCCACCACGTTCCGGCCTTATGACCGGTCGGCGATCCCGAGGGACCTGGCCGCGATCTGCAGCGCCAGGACGCGCGAGTAGAAACGCGCCATCTGGATGTTGCCGACCATGAACCACAGGCCGTCGACCCCACTGGGCCGCCAGACCGCCGCGAGCTCTCCGTCGGCGTCGAGGCGGTGGACCGCCGTCACCTCGTCGGCCAGGTCGCCGATGATGGAACGGGAGGCTTCGAGCAACTCCTCGTAGCCCGTCGCGGCGACGACGACATCCGCGGGCAGTTCCGTCCCGTCGTCGAAGATGACCGACCGCTCCCCGAGCCGGGCGATCCCGACCCCTTGCCTGACCGCGATCTTGCCGTCCGCGATGAGCCGCAGCGCGCCCACGTCGATGTAGTAGCCGTTCGTGCCGGCGAGGTACTTCTCCATCGGCCCGCGACCGGACGGCCCGTAGTCGGACCGGTAGGCGGTCGCGGCGAGCGCGTCGATGATCGGGGCGTCCCGCTCCTGCCAGGTCTTCATGTTCTGCTCCTGAAGCTCCAGCAGCAGATTCCACGGGAACGCGGTCAGCAGATCGGCGTCGTCGACCGCCGGGCCGCTCTCGTCGTACAGCCCGGCCATCCCGGTCATGAACGTGTCGCTGGTGACCACGACGGTCGACGACCGCTGCACCAGCGTCACCGTCGCGCCGTGCTCGCAGAGGTCGTGCGCGATGTCGTGGGCACTCGTCCCGGCGCCGACCACGACCGCGTTCCGCCCGGCCCACTCCCGCCCGCCGGTGAACGCGTCCGAGTGGACGAGCACGCCCGAGTAGGCGTCCCGCCCCGGGAAGGCCGGCAGCCGGGGCTTCCCGTTGAGGCCGACGGCCAGGACCACATGGCGGGGACGGAGCGTACGGACCTCGGCGCCTGGCCGGGTGAGCCGGACCTCCCACCGGCCGGTGGCGCGACGGGTCACCGTGGTGTCGGTCACCCCCGTCCAGACGTTGAGATCGAGTGCGCGGGCGTACATCTCCAGCCAGTCGCCGAATTTCTCCTTGGGCATGAACACCGGCCACGTCGCGGGATAGTCCAGGTACGGCAGCCGGTTCACCCACACCGGATCGTGCAGGGTCAGGCTCGGGTAGCGCTTGCGCCAGTTGTCGCCGATGCGGTCGTGCCGTTCGACGACGAGCGCGGTGACGCCGAACGCCTTGAAGCGGGCGGCCAGCGACAACCCGGCCTGCCCCGCGCCGATGATGACGACCTCCGGATCGGCGTCGTCGAAGGAGGATTCCGCGCTGCGCCGCGTCCACGGGACCCGCTGGGGGACTTCACCGTGCTCGATGCCCATCGGCCGGTCTCGGCCTGCCGACTCGGTCACGCCCGGCAGGCCGTGGATTTGCGTGACGAGAGTCCAGGCCCGCCACCCGTCGCCGGACCGGACGAGGCGCACGTGGCCGCGGATCACGCGATCCGGCGTCTCGCCGGTGAAGAACGCGCTGACCAGCGGGCTACCGGCGAAGTCCGCGGTGCCCATCGGGGCGGAGTCGTCCACCCGGAGATTGCTCAGCGCCACGCCACCGAGCCGCTGTGCGGATTCGTCGATGGCGTCGGAGCCGTGCGACGAGCGCAGGTCCCACGTCACCCCGGCGAGGTCCCGCCACCAGCCGATCGGCAGGAACAGGCCGGACACCGCTTGATCGGCGGGATGGGCCAGCGCCGTGGCGAATCGTCCGAGCCAGCCCTCGACAACGGAGCTCGGGTTTTGGCTGTCACTCATATGTGCCCCTTGAGTTGTTGATCAGAAGGCGGGTATCTCGATGAGGGCGTCCCGTTGCCCCAAGGTGCCCGGGACGGGTCCGGCCAGCGTGAGCCAGATCTTGGACCCGTCCGGTGCGGTCGCTATGCCGTTGAGGTGGCCGAGCCCGCAACCGAGGTGGTTGATGTTGACCCAGCGGATCGCGGCCAGCGATCCGTTCTGCCGGATCCGGGCGACGGTGCAGTTGCCGCGGTTGGCGACGTAGATGTCGCTTCCCGGGCTCATCGTGGTGTTGCTCGACAGGAGCGGGTGCGCCGTCTCGGGCCGCGCCGGCGCCAGGTCGACCGGCTGGTTCAGGAACGCCGACCGGATGACCCGGCTGGTGGTGGGGGTGAAGACCGCGGCGCTGCCCGTACTGGTCTGGAGATCGAGCACCTTGATCGAGTCGTCGAACGGCTGGCTGATGTAGAGGCTGAAGTTCGGTTCGTAGCTCAACAGAGCGCCGAGGCGCGGAGTCGTCTTCCTGTCGAGCAGCCAGCGCCGCCCCTGCAACGGGTGGACGGTGCCGGCCGGCCAGAGACCGTCCAGGCCCTTGGCGACGTGTTGCTGGACCACGCTGCCGTCCGCGAGCACCACGGCGAACACGGCCTTGCCCGTTCCGTCCGGCGACGGGCCCAGGAAGGTCGCGCTGACCGCTCCCGTGGCCATGGTGCCGGGGGTGACCTGCGGCTGGCGGTTGGTGAGCCCGCCAAGGAAGACTCCGCCGATGGCGGGATTCGGCGCGTTGTTGAGCGGCCTGCCGTCGGGGTCCAGCACCGAAGACGAACCGGGGCCGCTCAGCCCGTACGGGGCGTTGGACGGCCAGGGCCGGCCGAAGGCGTTGTTGATCGACATGCCGAGCGGATTGGACGCGCCGGGCTCGTCGGCCGTCGCGGCGCCGGGGCTGTAGACCTTGTTGACCCAGTTCGGGCTCTGCGCGCTGAACATCTGCACGGCGCCGTTCAAGGCGGAGGCCTGATCTCCGGCAGCCGCGAACCCCGCGGGCACCCGGAGGTTGGCGCCCAGACGATCGATCGTGAGGAAGGAGCCTTCGGCCTGATCCGCCCTGGCCTTCTCGGCGCCGAAATTCGAGGTGCTCCCGACGAAGATCCGGGTCGGATCGAGGACCCGGCCCGGCTGGGTGTACGCCGCGAACACGGGGTTGGCGCTGATCGGGCTGGCCGGCAGGAAGGTCCCGACGGGAGCGACCGCGCCCGCTCCCGGAATTCCCGTCGCGATCACCCGTGCCGTGGCCACGAGGTCGGCTCTGGCAGCCTGGGCGGAACCTTCCACGCCGAGCGACGCGAACGCCACGGCCAAAGTCACAGCCACCGTGGCACGGCGACCAGAATTACCGTTCCTCGGGAATTTCTTCGTTGAACTCACGGGTTTCCTCCGGCTACAAAGAAAGAACTTGGCGCGTCAACTGCCAGGACCCTAATGTTTGCCCCTGATGCAGCCCTGATCTGGAACTGAAATTCGATCGACGGGATGTTGATCTCAGTTTCCGTTCGCCACAACCCGCGCGGATTCATGGCTCATCATCGGTTGCCAAGCACTGATCTCGTGTTTCGATTTCCGTTTCGGGGGCCATTGACCGCTCCGATCGCCAAAGGAAATAGATGGGTTACCGAGTTGGCCACGGCGGCATCCGCACAAGACGGTCTTGACGGATGCCGGCATTCCTGGCGTGCCGCAGTTCGAGCGACTGGGCGGCATGGACGGTGTTCTTCACCGCGCTCGCCAAGATCGGGCCGAGTGACTTCCGGTACACCGCCTACCGTCTCGCCGACAGCGTCACCTTCGTGCATGTCGGGAATCACGCGGGGAGCGACAACCCGAGTGCGCCGAGTTCCAGCGCGACCTGGCCCAGCGCTGCGTCGCACAGCCGACGCCGCCCCGGCGGCCGTCGCCGCACCGCCGTTACGAGCGCTGCGCGCTCCGTGATACTGTCGATTTCAGTTGCGGTTGTGGTTCCCAAAGACTTCAAGTGCCCCCACCAGCATTCTGCGCTGTTGGTGGCACTTTTTTGCTGCCGGTGCTTTCCGGACGGGGTAATCAACGCGGCGACGCGAGGCTTGCACAGTGCGAGCCTTCCCGGGCACAGCCCCGAAGGAGATGCAATATGGCTACTGGCACCGTGAAGTGGTTCAACGCGGAAAAGGGTTTCGGCTTCATCGAGCAGGACGGCGGCGGCGCTGACGTCTTCGCCCACTACTCGAACATCGCCGCCCAGGGCTTCCGCGAGCTCCAGGAAGGCCAGAAGGTGAGCTTCGACGTCACGCAAGGCCAGAAGGGGCCGCAGGCGGAGAACATCGTCCCCGCCTGACGCTGAAGCACGACGTAGCTGGGGCCCGCGCCTTCGGGTGCGGGCCCCAGCGCATGCCGGCACCCGCCTGACTGAAGCGGCCTACCGGTCGCAGCCCAAGCCGGAGATCGCCAAGGGCCCCGTTGCCCAGCGCGCACAGGGCCTCGCGAAGACCTTCCGCGGCTGGGTCGAAACCGTCGAAGACGAGCTTCCAGGGGTTCATCTGGCGTCAGCCGGAACGCGACCGCTGATCGCGAGCTCGGCTAGGTCGGTGACCACGATGTCCGCTCCGCGCTCGGCGAGCGCGCCGCCCTGCCCGGTGCGGTCGACGGCGATGACCAATCCGAATCCGCCCCGTCGTCCCGCCTCGACGCCGGGCAGCGCGTCCTCGATGATCGCGGTCTTGCCCGGAGGGGCACCGAGACGTGCCGCCGCCTCCAGGAAGAGCGCAGGATCGGGCTTGCCGGGCAGCTTGCGCCGAGCCATGTCATTACCGTCGACCAGCACGTCGAACAGGTGCACCACACCCGCCGCCAGCACCATCTGCCGGCAATGCCGGCTGGCCGATACCACCGCGGTACGGCACCCGCGATGCCGCAGGTCGTGAAGGAGCAGCACGGTCGACGGGAACGCGGACACGCCGTCCCGCTCCACCTGCCCGAGGAAGAACTGATCCTTGGCCATCCCCAGGCCGTGAACCGTCGGCGCGCCCGGCGGGTCCGACGGTTCTCCCTCCGGCAGCGTGATTCCCCGGGAGGCGAGAAAGGTCCGTACTCCATCCAGCCGCGGCCGGCCGTCGACGAAGGACAGATAGTCCTCGCGGATATCAAACGGCGCCCAGCGATCATCCGACTCCGAGCGGCCTCTCATGAAGGTGTCGAACACGTGTTTCCACGCGGCGGCGTGCACCCTCGCGGTGTCGGTGACGACCCCATCGGTGTCGAAGATGACCGTGTTGATCCTGGTCAAGTCAATAGTGGGCACGAGTCAGCACGCCTCCCCGTCGTCATCCAGAACCGGTAGGGCGCTCACCGCGTGCGTGACCAGCGTTCCGGCGATGTCCTTGAAACAGGTGTTCTCCCCAACGGAGATCACCGGCCAGGTCAGCACGTCCTTGACGGTGACATGACGCATCTCTGCCTCCAGACGCGCCCGCGGACGGGGTCGCGACCTCGCTGGTCAGCGGCCCTTCCAGGCAGGGACGTCGTTCACTCTCCAGGTGATGTGGTCGATCACGTCGACCACGCCGTTGACCCGTTCGGTCATGCGGACCGCGAGCTGGGCGTCGCTGCGTCGTTCCATCGTTCCGGTCAGTGTCACCACGCCCTGCTCCGCGGCGGCCTGCACGTCGGAGGTCGCCGCCCACAGGGAATGACCAAGGATGTCCTCGCGCACTTCCCCGGCGATGTCGGCGTCGGAGCGCAGGAACACCTTCAGCAGGTCACCGCGGCTGACGATGCCGATCAGGCGGCCTTTCTCGTCGACCACGAACAGTCTCTTGACGCCGTGCCCGGCCATGAGCCGCATCGCCGCCGCCACCGAGGCGTGCGGCCGGACCGTGACCGCTGGGGCGGTCATCAGTCCGGCCGCGATGTCGCCGTGGACCCTTTCGCCGACCCTGGCGCCCCCCTTGCTCAGGCGCCGCCGCAGCCGGGCGCGCAGCGGCCGCTGGTAGCCCTCGCCGTAGTACTGCTCCTTGAACTCCTCCCTGACCAGCAGGTCCGCCTCGGACACCACACCGAGGACATGGCCTTCGCCGTCGACCACAGGAACAGCGCTCACGCCGTGAGCGATCAGAACCTCGGCCACATCCTTGAACGGGGTGCTGCCCTGTACCGACACCACCTCCGTGGTCATGACGTCCTGAACCTTGACGCGCATCACAATCTCCTTCGGCGGTGCCGCCTACCGTGAAATCTGTGATTCTTTAGGTAGTTCCTACCCGTTTATCCGTCTCTCTTGCGGTCTTGGCTGCGGGATTGCTGATCAGCCGCACGGATCGACGCGAGCCGGCTCCCGGCGCAGCAGCGGCAGCACCGCCGACCCGAGCAGTTCCACCCCGCGCCGGTCGCTGAGACCGTGCGGGGTGCCGAACTCGACCCGGCGCACCCCGGCGTCGATGAGCGCCTGCGCCTGCGCGGCGACCTGATCCGGCGTCCCGGAGAAGGCGAACAGGTCGAGCAGGTCGTCGGGAACCAGCCGGCCGGCCGCTCCGTGGTGGCCCGCGTCGACCAGCCCCTTCACCCGGGCGAGCAGGTCCGCGGGGATCTCGACGGTCGGATCAAGACCGGCCACGACCGCGAGGTACATGGCGACCTCGGCGCGGGCCCGGTTCCGCGCCGCCGCGCCGTCGGTGTCGACGACGGTGACCGCGCCGAGCACGATGCCGACCTCCGCAGCGGCCCGGCCGACGGCCTCCGCGCCAGGCCGCACCCGGTCCCGGATCACCGCCACCATGGCCGGGTTGGCGCTGCCGCCCACCTTGATCTCGTCGGCGATCCGCCCGGCCAGGGCCGCCCCCTTGGCGCCCCAGGCACCCAGCAGCAGCGGTGGGTCGGGCCGGTGCACGGCGTACCGCAGCGCGGTGCCCGGCGCCAGCCGGAACACCTTCCCCGGATATCCTCCGGAGTCGCCGCGGAGCAGCCGGTAGACGACCTGCGCCGCCTCCTCCAGGGTGGTCAGCGGCAGCCGCTGGTCGATGCCGACCGCGTCCAGCCAGGTCCCCCTGGCCAGTCCCAGGTACGCACGGCCACGCGAGGCGAGATCGAGCGCGGCGACCTGCCCGGCGATCTCGTACGGCGCCATGGAGTAGGGGTTGAGGCAGGCCGTCCCCAGGCGGACACGCTCGGTGACGCCGGCCATCTCCAGCAGGGGAAAGATCGGTGGCTGGTACATCAGGTCGCCGAACACGGTCAGCACGTCGAAGCCGTGCTCCTCGGCGCTGCGCGCCAGCCGCGCGTAGTCGCCGGGTCGCTTGTCGCCCTGCAGCCCGAGCCCGATCTCCACGGCGGTCACGGCAGACCTCTCCTCGCGCGCGTCAGGTCAGGTCGGCGGAGTTCAGCCGACGTCGGCAGGTGCGTTCCACCCGCATGATCAGCCGCTCCTCGGGGTCGGGGCAGGCGAAGTGGGAGTCCTGCGCCAGCCAGTCTCCCGAGGCCAGGTCACGCTGCTTGGCGGCCAGGAACGGCAGCACGGCGGCCAGCGCGTAGACGCAGAAGTGGCGCCCCTCGGGGAGGCGCAGGTGGGCGCTCTCGGTCAGCTCGAAGTAGTCGCCCGTTTCCATGCCGCAGACCGACCGGCCCTCGATGCGGTCGACGCTGACCCGCAGATCGTAGAGTTCCATGTCGCCGTGGTTGTCCTCCATGCCGGTTCCTTCTGTCGCGACCGGCGCTCAGGGCGTCGGCGGGTTGATGGCGAGGACGATCTCCGCGGGCGCGTCGGAGCTGTTCAGGTAGCGGTGCGGCCGGGTGGAGTCGAGCGTGATGCTCTCGCCCGCGACGACGGTGTAGGTAGTGCGCTCGAATTCGACGGTCAGCGTTCCGCCGACCACGTAGACGCACTCCATCGACGGGTGGCTCCACAGCTCCTCGCTGGAGACCTCACCGGGGGCGAGGACCGCGTGCAGCACCTCGAGCTGCCCGTTGCCGGGGGTGAGCCGTTCGTAGCGGATCTGCCCGTTGGGCGCGCCGAGGGTCGTCCGCTCACCGGGCCGGCTGAGCCACACCGAAGGAGCGGCGGGGTCCTCGAACAGCGAGGCGATGGACTCGCCGAAGACGCCGGCCAGCCGGCGGAGGGTCGCCAGGCTGGGCTCGGTGACGCCGCGCTCGATCTGGCTGAGCAGCGTCGGAGACACCCCTGCCTGCTGGGCCAGGACACGCAAACTCATCCCCCGCGCGGTGCGCAGCTCGTGCAAGCGGTCTCCGATCACCCACGTCGTCCTTCCTACCATCGCTCTGTCACGTGCAGGTTAACTACACGCGTGCCATGCACCGTAAGGGGGGCCGTGTTTCCCGTCAACCAGTGCCGTGAGCAGGTCAATCGTGCTCCGGACGCGATCAGGGGTATTGACGCGGTCCCGCCGGACGGCCTAACGTGCCCGCTCAACGTGCAGTAAGGCTGCACGTCCGGGTTGTGGTCACGTCGCCGCCACCACAGGAGAGTCATGACATCACTCCATCCGCCCGAGCGGCCTCCCGCCGGGCCCCTGCGCTATTCCGAACGTCCGCGCCCGACGGTCCTGGCGACCGCTCCGCGATCCCGTCCGTAGTCCGGCCTTGGAGACCCCCATGAAGATCCGGTCTGCCGGTGTGCTCGCCGCCGTCCTGACGCTGACCAGCCTGCTCGCCGCGTGCGGCGGCGGTGGCTCGACCCCGTCCGCGACCAGCTCCCAGGGCGAGAAGACCCTCGTCATCGACACCGCGTTCCAGCTCAAGACCGCCGATCCCGCCCGCATGTTCGAGCCGACCGGGCTGCTCATCGACGAGTCGATCTACGACACGCTGCTCACCTTCAAGGGCGGCGACGTGACCAAGCCGGTCCCGGCGCTCGCGGAGTCCTACACCGCGGCCCCCGACGGCAAGACCTTCACGTTCAAGCTCCGCACCGACGCGAAGTTCTCCGACGGCTCGCCCGTCACCTCGGCCGACGTCGTCTTCTCGCTCAACCGGGTGAAGAACGTGAAGGGCAACCCGTCGTTCCTCATGGACGGCCTCACGGTCGCCGCCCCGGACCCGGCCACCGTGGTCGTCACCAGTGCGAAGCCGAACACGGCCGTTCCCTTCATCCTGCCCAACCCCGCGCTGGGCATCCTCAACTCCACCGTGGCCAAGAAGAACGGGGCCAGCGACGCTGTCGGGGCCGACAAGGCCGACACGGCGGAGAGCTTCCTCAACTCCCAGTCCGCCGGCAGCGGGCCGTACATCCTCAACAGCTACAGCACCACCTCCCAGGTCGTGCTGACCGTGAACGAGAAGTACTGGGGCGCCAAGCCGGCCTACGCCAAGGTCGTCGTCCGCAACGTGCAGGCCAATGTGCAGCGGCTCAACGTCCTGAAGGGCGAGTCGCAGATCGCGGTCGACCTCTCGCCCGAACAGGCGAAGGGCCTCGACCAGCTGCAGACGGTCAACGGCGCCTCGCCGAACGTGTTCTTCGTGTTCACCAACAACAACCCGGAGATCTCGAAGACCTCGTCGAACCCCAAGTTCCAGGAGGCCGTCCGCTATGGGATCGACTACCAGAGCCTCGTCGATCTCGCCGGTGAGGGGGCCGTGCAGGCGCCCGGCGTCGTCCCTTCGGTCTTCCTGGGCGCCCTGCCGGGCAGCGACGCCGTCGTCCGCGACGTCGCCAGGGCCAAGGCCGCGCTGGCCGCGTCCGGCCTGCAGAACCCGACCGTGAAGCTGAGCTACCCGAGCGACGTCCAGGTCAACGGGCTCAACTTCGGCGACCTCGCGGCCCGCGTGCAGGCCAACCTGAAGGAGGTCGGCATCACGGTGGAGCTGGCGCCCGCGTCGGTGCAGACCGCACTGGAGACCTACCGCGGCGGCACGGAGGAGATGGGCCTGTGGCAGTGGGGCCCGGACTTCCCCGACCCCAGCAACTACCTCAACTTCCTGCCGGGCCAGCTGGTCGGCCTGCGCGCCGGGTGGGCCGAGGGCGCCGCCCCCGCGCTGGAGGAACTCGGCGCCAAGGCCGCGACGACCGTCGACGACGGCCAGCGGGCCGGTCTGTACGAGCAGATCCAGCACTCGATGAACGAGGCGGGACCGATCATGCCGCTGATCCAGCCGGCCCAGATCCTGGTCGCCTCCAAGTCGGTGCGGAACCTGCAGTCCAACGCCCTCTGGCTGGTCAACGTCCGTGAACTCGGCTGAGCCTGCCAGCGGTTCCACCGGGGCGGGCCGGCGTCGTCCGGCCCGCCCCGGCGGGCTGCCGCTGGCGCGGTTCCTCGCCCGCCGCCTGGTGGCCGCGGCGCTGCTGTGCGTCGGGATCACGCTGGTCGCGTTCGTGCTGACCCAGCTGGTCCCCGGCGATCCCGCCGCCGCGAATCTCGGGCAGCGGGCCATCGGCGACCCGGCGGCGGTGGCCGCGTTCCGGGCCAAGTACGGCCTGGACAAGCCGGTCCCGGTGCAGTACCTGACCTACCTCGGCAATGTGCTCCAGGGCAACTTCGGGATGTCCCAGCAGAGCCACCGGCCGGTGGCGCAGGACCTCGCCGAATACGTGCCGGCCACGATCGAACTCGCGCTCTTCGCGATCGTGCTGTCGCTGCTGGTGGGTGTCGCCCTCGGCGTCGTCGCCGCCGTCAACCGGGACCGCTGGCCCGACCAGGTGCTCCGCGTGGTGAGCCTGGGCGGGGTGTCGATGCCGACCTTCTGGGTCGCGCTCGTCGCGTTCTACCTGCTGTTCTTCAAGTTCGGCCTGCTGCCGGGGGGCGGTCGCCTGGACCCGGGGATGAACCCGCCGCCGTACGCCACCGGCTTCTACACGATCGACGCGGCGCTCGCCGGTGAGTGGGACGTGCTGTCGTCGGCGGCCGGGCATCTGGTGCTGCCGTCCCTCGTGCTCGCCGTCTACACGGTGGGGATGCTGATGCGCTTCACCCGCGCGTCCGTGCTGGAGATCCTCGGCAACGACTACGTCCGCGCGGCCAGGGCCAAGGGACTGCCCGAGCGGGTGGTCATCCTGCGGCACGTGCTGCGCCCCGCGATGGTCGCGATCATCACGGTGGCCGGCGTCGCCTTCGGCAGCCTGCTGTCCGGCGCGGTGCTGGTGGAGAACATCTTCTCCTGGCCGGGTCTCGGGCAGTACGCCTACCGCAGCGCCGTCAACCTGGACCTGCCCGGCATCATGGGCGTCAGCATCGTCGTCGCCGCCGTCTACATCCTCATCAACCTGCTCGTGGACCTCCTGTACGGAGTCATCGACCCGAGGATCAGGCTGACGTGACCGCAAGCGATTCGCCCGCCGCCCGCTCCCGCCGCGACCCGGCCGCTCGGTCGCCGTGGCGGCAGCCGCTCGCCCTGGTGGGCGCCGCGTTCATCGTGCTCTGGGTGCTGGTGGCGCTGCTGGCACCGCTGCTCGCCCCGCAGGGGCCGCTCGACCAGCTCTCGCCGAAGCTGCTCGAACCGTCCGCGCAGCACCTGTTCGGCACCGACGAGCTCGGCCGCGACGTGCTGAGCCGCGTGATCTACGGCTCCCAGGTGTCGTTGCCGCTGGCCTTCCTGCTGGTGGCGTTCGCCGCGGTGATCGGCTCCGTCGTCGGCGGCATCGCGGGCTTCTTCGGCGGCTGGGTGGACGGCGCGCTGATGCGGCTGGCCGATCTGGTGTTCGCCTTCCCCGGCATCATCCTGGCGATGGCCGTGGCCGCCGCGCTCGGTCCCCAGCTCCGCAACGCCGTCCTGGCGGTCGTCGTGGTGTCCTGGCCCTCGTACGCGCGGCTGGTGCGCGGCCTGGTGCTGTCGGCCAGGAACTCCGAGTACGTGGTGGCCAGTCGGCTGCTCGGTTCGTCGGCCGTCCGTACGATGCTGGTGGATCTGCGGCCCAACATCGCCGGTCCGGTCCTGGTGATGGCCGCGCTCGACGTCGGGAACGCCGTGCTGCTGCTGTCCGGCCTGTCCTTCCTGGGACTCGGCGCGCAGCCGCCCGCCGCCGAGTGGGGCGCCATGGTGGCGGCCGGAGCGGCCAACTTCGATCGCTGGTGGGTCGGCCTCTTCCCCGGGCTGTGCATCCTGACCGTGGTGCTCGCCTTCAACTTCGTCGGAGACACGCTGCGGGACGCGCTCGATCCGCGCACCGCGCGTGCCATCAGGGGGTGATCATGGGAGCGCTGCTGGAGGTCGAGGACCTCACCGTATGGCTCGCCACCCGTCGCGGCCCGCGCATGGCCGTGGACGGCCTCTCGTTTCAGGTGGGCAGCGGGGAGATCTTCGGCATCGCGGGGGAGAGCGGCAGCGGCAAGACGATGACCGCGATGGCGCTGCTCGGCCTGCTTCCGCACGCCGCCAGGACCAGCGGCAAGGCGGTGTTCGAGGGCCGCGACCTGCTTTCGATGTCGGCCCGGCAGCTGCGCGCCGTGCGCGGGCGCCGGATCGCGATGGTGTCCCAGGATCCCTCGACCAGCCTGCACCCGATGCTCAGCATTGAGACGCAGCTGACCGAGCACATGCGCCACCATCTCGGGCTGGGCCGGTCGGAGGCCCGCGGGCGGGCGGTCGAGCTGCTCGCCACGGTGCGGATCCCCGATCCCGAGCAGGCGCTGGGCGCGCACGCCGCCCAGTTCTCCGGCGGCATGCGGCAGCGCATCGCCATCGCCGTGGCGCTGGCCTGCGAGCCGCGCCTGCTGCTGGCCGACGAGCCCACGACCGCGCTGGACGTCACCGTCCAGGCGGGCATCCTGCGGCTGCTGCACCGGTTGCGGGCCGAGCGGGAGCTGGCCGTCGTCGTGATCACCCACGATCTGGGCGTGCTGTCCGCCGTGGCCGACCGCATCTGCGTGATGTACGGCGGGCGGACCGCGGAGGTCGGCCCCCGGGAGAACGTCCTGACCCGGCCCCGGCATCCGTACACCCGGGGGCTGCTCGACGCGCTGCCGCATCCGGAGGGCGGGGCGGCGGCGCTCCGGCCGATTCCGGGCAGTCCGCCCTCCCTCGGCGAGGTGCCCGAGGGCTGCCCGTTCCACCCCCGCTGCGGGTACGCCGTCCCGGACTGCCGGACCGAACGCCCGGCGCCGGTTCTCGTCGAACCCGGGCACGCGTCGGCCTGCCCGCCCGACCCGCTGGGAGGTATCGCATGAGCGCCCTGCTGGAGGCGAGCGGAGTCTCCGTGGACTACCACCGGCGTGGCGCCCCCGCGTTGCGTGCCGTGGACGGGGCGGACCTGAGCCTGGCGCGCGGCGAGATTCTCGGGCTGGTCGGCGAGTCCGGCTGCGGCAAGTCCACGCTGGGCCGCGCGGTGGTGGGGCTGCTGCCCGCCGCCGGGCGGATCCGCTTCGACGGCCACCCGATCGTCCCGCTGGGCCGTCGCCGCCGGGCGCCCGGCATGCGCGGACTGCAGATGGTCTTCCAGGATCCGTACGCCTCGCTCAACCCTCGCCGGTGGGTCGGCGACCAGGTCGGCGACGGGTACCTCCTCGGCGGAGCCTCCCGGCGGGAGGCCCTGCGCCGGGCCGGGGAGCTGCTCGAACGCGTCGGGCTGCCGGCGGACGCCGCCCGGCGTTACCCGCACGAGTTCAGCGGCGGCCAGCGCCAGCGCATCGCCATCGCCCGGACGCTCGCCGCCGAGCCGAGCTGCATCGTCGCCGACGAGCCGATCAGCGCCCTCGACGCGTCGGCGCAGGCGTCCGTCGCCAACCTGCTGGTGGACCTGGTCCGCGAACTCGACATGGGCATGGTGTTCATCTCGCATGACCTGTCGGTGGTCCGGCAGATCGCGGATCGCACGGCGGTCATGTACCTGGGCCGCGTCGTCGAGGCCGGGCCCACCCAGGAGCTCTGGTCCTCGCCCGCCCATCCTTACACGCGGGCGCTCATCTCGGCGGTGCCCCGGGCCGATGGGGCGGGTGTGCTGCCGGTCGAGCTGCCGGGCGACGTCCCCGACCCGGCTCGGCCCCCCAGCGGCTGCCGGTTCCACCCGCGCTGCCCGCTGGCGCGGCCGGAGTGCTCCCGGGACGACCCGCCGCTCGTCGTCCTGAGGGACGGCCGGTCGGCCGCGTGCGTTCTGCAGAACGCCGGTGAGCCGGCGCGCCCGCTGGCGGATTCGACCACGCATATAGGGAAGGACGCGACATGACCGATGCCAGGTCAGCTCTCACCGATTTGACCGAGCGGTTCTGGGCCTGGCGGCTGGCCACCACCCCGCGCACGCGCGACGACATCCCGCGCGTGACCCGGCCGGCCGGGTGGCACCCGGCGTGGAACGCCGCCGCCGTGAACGACGGCCTGCGCTTCCTGGCCGACATCGAGCGTCAGCTGGACGCCATCGCACCGTCGCGGGACGCCGCGGTCGAGGTCCCGCGGCGGCTGCTCGGCTCGGCCACCGCCCGGGTGCGCTGGGAGCTGGAGATCGTCGCGAGCTGGCGGCGCGACCCCTGGTTCTACCTCGACCAGACGATCGGCCACGTCTTCGACGCGCTGCTCCCGCCGGGCCCCTTCGACGCGGCCCGCAGCGCGGACCTCGTCGAACGGCTGCGCTGGATCCCCGCCACCCTGGACACCGCCAGGGACAACCTGGCGGACACCGCGACCCGGGAGTTCGCCGAGCTCGCGCTGCGGGACAGCGCGGCGGCGCCCGAGCAGCTCCAGACGTCGATCGACCGGCTCGCGCCGCAGCTCGACAGGGAATGGGCCACCGCCGCGGTGACGGCCGCCGCCGACGCCGCGCGGGCGCTCGCCGACTGGCGGTCCTGGCTGACCGAGCGGCTGGCCACGTTCGCCCCGCACCGGCCGGTCGGTCGGGAGGCCTTCGGCTTCTTCCTCCACCGGGTCGCCCTGCTGCCCTGGTCCACCGCCGAGATCCTCGCCCTGGCCGCCCAGGAGCGGGACCGCGCCGAGGCGTTCGAGCTGTTCGAAGGAGTCAGGTCCGGGCCGCCCGAGTGGCCGCCCCCGCCCGCGACGGCGCAGGACCAGAGCGCGGCGGAGCGGGCGGCCGAACTGGAGGTGCGCGCGTTCTACGAGGAGCGCGGGCTGCTCTCGCAGCCGGAGACGCTCCGGCACTACCGGAACCTGCCGCTGCCGGACCACCTGGAGCCGCTGCGCTGGCTGGGGGTCACCGACGACCTCACCGACGAGCACCGGCTCGACCAGGACGGGATCAGCTACGTGCCCGCGCCGGGGCCCGGCCTGCCGTACTTCTACCGGGCCAACGCCGCCGACCCCAGGGCCGGGATCATCCACGAGGGCGTGCACTACCAGCAGCTGGCGCGCACCTGGCGGCACCCGGATCCGGCGCACCGGCAGTTCTACGACTCCGTGCCCAACGAGGGGATCGCCTTCTACAACGAGGAGATGATGCTGCAGGCCGGCCTCTTCGAGCACGCGCCGCTGACCCGCGCCATCGTCTACAACTTCATGCGGCTGCGGGCGATCCGGGTCGAGGTGGACGTTCGGCTCGCGCTCGGCGAGATCGACATCGATGGCGCCGCGCGGATGCTGCACGAACTCGTGCCCGTCGACCTGGAGACCGCCAGGGAGGAGGCCGCCTTCTTCGCGGCGACACCGGGACAGGGCCTGTCGTACCAGGTCGGCAAGGTGCAGGTGCTGCGACTGCTGGCGGACGCGGCGCGGCGGGCTCGGGACGGCTTCGATCTGCGGGCCTTCCACGACGCGTTGTGGTCCGACGGCAACGTGCCGCTGGCCGTACAGCGACTGCAGTTGCTCGGCGACGCGGGCGACCTGCTGCGGGCCGACACCCTCGCGGGGGCCGGCGTCGACATGCGCCGCTTCGCCGAGGATCTCCTGGACGCCATCACCTCCGGGGATGTGGCGCGTGTCGACCGGCTCTACGCCGCCGACATACGCGTGTGGCACAACTATGACGGCGTGGGACGGGACAAGGCGGAGAGTCTCGATGCCGTACGCCGCATCGGTGCGCACTATGACGGCTTCCACGCCACCGGCGTCCGTATCGATCCGGTGCCGGGCGGCTACGTGCAGCGGTGCGTCTTTCGCGGCCGTGACCGGAGCACGGGTGCGGAGTTGGCGGTCGACGCGATGATGCACGTCGAGGTCAGGGACGGCCGGGTCGTGCGGATCGAGGAATACACCGACACCGCGCAGGGCACCGTTCCAGAGCCCGCGACTGGACCGGACGCGATCGGGGCCGGTCCGCGGTTCCGGGACGGCACTGGCTGGGAGGAGCAGGCCGGCTATTCTCGTGCGGCACGGCAGGGCGGCAGCATCGCGGTGAGCGGGACGACGGCCCACGGGCCTGACGGTTCGGCCCTGTACCCGGGAGACACCTACGCGCAGGCCCTCGAATGCCTGCGCCGGGCCGTGGCGGCGGTCGAGGAGCTGGGCGGTGCCCGCACATCGGTGCTGCGCACCCGGATGCTGCTGGCGCCAGGTGCGGACTGGCGGGAGGCGTCACGCGCCCACGCCGAGGTGCTCGGCGACGTGGCGCCGGCGAACAGCACCTACGTGGTCGGCTCGCTGATCGGAGCTGATTTCCTCGTCGAGGTAGAGGTCGATGCGGAGGTCAGCAGATGACGTACTCCCTGCGGGTCAACAACGATCTCGACGTCGCGACCCTTGTGGACTTGGCTCAGCAGGCCGAGCGGTACGGCTTCGACCAGTTGTGGGTGTCCAACGACCTGTTCCTGCGGTCGGCCCCGGTGCTGCTCGGGGTGCTCGCGGCGAAGACGGAGCGGATCAAGCTCGGCGTCGGGATCATGAACCCGTACTCCGTCCACGTGGCCGAGATCGCCATGATGGCGGCGACCATGCAGGAGGCGACCGGCGGCCGGTTCCTGCTCGGCGTCGCGGCTGGATCTGCGGAGTTCCTCGCCTGGGCGGGGATCGACCGGCCGCGCCCGCTGGCCAGGACGGCGGAGACGGTCACGGCGGCCCGGGTCCTGCTGGGCGCGGACATGGGCGTGGACGAGGTCCGGGGCCCGCTGCCCGACTGGTTCGGGCCGCTGTCGAAGCTGCGCGTTCCGCCGGTGCGGCCAGTGCCCGTGTACGTCGGCGCCATGAGCCCGATGATGCTGGAGATGGCGGGACGGCTGGCCGACGGCGTGCTGCCGCTCCTCTACCCCCCGGAGCACTTCCCGAACGCCAGGGCGCAGGTGCTGCGGGGAGCCGAGGGCGCCGGGCGATCGCCGGACGAGCTCGACATCCCGGCCTGTTTCTGGGTGTCGGTGGGCGACGACGTGGCGGCGGCCCGGCTCGCCATGGCCGCTAAGATCGCCTACTACGGGCCGTCCTTCGCGCCGTATCTGCTGACCAGGGCCGGGCTCGCGGTCGAGGACTTCGCGCCGGTGACGGCCGTGCTGGAGCGCGAGGGCCTCGAGGCCGCCGCCAGGCTGGTCGACGACCGGATGCTGGCGCTGGGCATCACGGGAAGCGTGGCCGAGGTGGTCGAGCGGTGCCGGTCGCTGCGGGCGTCGGGCGCGACCCACCTCTCGTTCGGGCCGCCGCTCGGCCCGGACCTGCGCCAGGCGGTGGACATGCTCGGCACGGAGGTGCTGCCGGCCCTCGCCGCCGGCGTGGCCGGTGGTACGGGATGAACGCGGAACGGTCCGCGATCGTGCTGACCGGTTGCACGGTGGTGGACGGCCGGGTCCTGGAGGGGGTCGCGCCGCTGGTGGACGCGGCGGTGTGGGTGCGCGGGGAGCGCATCGAAGCGGTCGGGCCCGCCCCCGAGGTGCTCGCGGCGGCCGGGGCGGCCGGTGACTTCCGGCAGGTCGATCTGGCCGGCGCGTATCTGACGCCAGGGCTGGTGAACATGCACACCCACCTGTCCCTGTCCCTGCCGGGCCAGGGCGGCGACGCGGTCAAGGGGCTGGGTGCGTACGAACTCGCCCACTACATGGCCGACGGCGCCCGGCGGACCCTCCTCTGCGGGGTGACCACCGTCCGCTGCGTCGCCGAGAAGGACCACGCCGACTTCGCGCTGCGCCGCGCGATCACCTCCGGGTGGGTGACCGGCCCTCGGATCTTCACCGCCGGCCAGGCGCTGGTCTGCACCGGCGGCCACGGGCACGAGGGCACGGACACGCTGGAGTGCGACGGCGCCGACGGGTTCCGGCGCGGGGTGCGCAGGCAGGTCAAGGCCGGAGCCGACCTGATCAAGGTGATGATCTCTGGCGGCATCGCCGGCGAGCACGAGTCCATCCACACCCGGCAGCTGTTCCCCGACGAACTGGCCGCCGTGATCGAGACCGCGCACGCCTGGGGCCGCAAGGTCACCGCGCATGCCGGGCCCGCGCCGGTCATCGCCGAGGCGGTCGAGCGGGGACTGGACTGCGTCGAGCACGGCTACCAGCTCACCCCGGAGGTGACGGCCCTGATGGCGGAGCGGGGCACCGCCCTGGTGCCGACCCTGCTGGTCACCCGCTGCGAGGAGTTCTTCGACCAGCTGGGCGTGCCGGAGTGGATGCGGCGGCGCTCGCTCGACGCGGGCCCTCGCCATCTGGAAAGCTACGCGATGGCCCTCGCCGCCGGTGTGGAGGTGCTGCTCGGCAGCGACATGCCCCCGTTCTGGCAGTTCGAGGGCACCAACGCCTCGGTGCGGGAGCTGGAGCACATGTCCGAGTCGGGCCTCGGCCCGGCCCGCGCCCTGTACGCCGGCACGCTCGGCCCCGTGCGCTGGCTCGGCGCGGAGGCCGACCTCGGCACCGTCGAACCCGGCAAGTGCGCCGACCTCATCGCCATGGACGGCGATCCCCTCACGGCGACCTCGGCCTTCCGGAGCGTGCGCTGGGTGATGTCGGGCGGCCGGATCGTCCGCGACGACCGGACCGGGTGGAACGCGTCGTGACGGGACAGGAAGAGCTCAGCCCACCGACCGCTGCTCGCCGACGGAGAGCCCGGATCGACCCGCTCGCTCCGCCAGCTCGGCGAGTCGTGTCTCGGCTGCGGTCACGACCTCCAGGTCGGCCTTGGTGTGCGCGATCGCCGCGTCGATCAGGACGGCGACCAGCGGGTCGGTCTGCTCCCGGCGCTGCCGGGTGAGCGCGGCCAGGTCGGACAGGTAGGCGGTGCGCTGCCGGTCGACGAACGCCGCCAGCGCCTGGGGGCCGAGTTGGGTGACGCCCAGCAGTTTGAGGAACAACTCGTCGCGGAAGCCGCCGGCGCGCACCACCGGGCTGGCCGCCCAGTCGCGCAACTCGGCGAGGCCGGTGCCGGTCAGGCGGTAGATCGTCTTGTCGGGACGGTCGTTCTGGGAGACGTGGTCCCTCGTCACGTGGCCGTCGCGAACCAGCCGGTCGAGGATCTGGTACAGGTGCCCGATGTTCAGCCCGCCCCACTGGGGGCCGATGGCCGCCTCGAAGCGGCCCTTCAACTCGTACCCGTGGCTGGGGCCGCTCGACAGCAGGGCCAGTACGGCGTGGCTCAACGGCATGCGGTCATCCTAGGGGCTTCCACGGGTTGCCTACATTGTGACAATGTATGGCCCATGAGTGTGGAGATCAGACTCGTGGCGGTCACCCGGGCGTACGCGTCGGGGCTCGCCCTCGACGGGGTCGGCCTGGACATCGCGGCGGGCAGCACCGTGGCGCTCACCGGCCCTTCCGGGGCGGGCAAATCGACGCTGCTGCACCTCATCGGCGCCATGGACTTCCCGGACGGGGGCGAGGTCCACGTGGGCGGGCAGCGCGTCGACACGCTGCGGCGGCGCGGGCTGGAGCGGCACCGGCGCACGGTCGGGTTCGTCTTCCAGCGCTTCCACCTGCTGCCTGCCCTCAGCGTGCTCGACAACGTGCTCGCGCCGGTGCTGCCGTACCGGGTGGGCTTCGACCGCAAGGCCCGGGCCCGTGACCTCGTCGCGGCCGTCGGGCTCTCCGGCCGGGAGAAGTCCCTGCCCGGCGAGCTCTCGGGCGGCCAGCAGCAGCGGGTGGCGATCGCTCGCGCGCTCGTCGCCGAGCCGGCGCTGCTGCTGGCCGACGAACCGACCGGCAACCTCGACACCGCCACCGGCGAGGAGATCGTCGACCTGCTGCTGCGGCTGCGCGAGGAACGGCAGCGCCTCCGCGCTGGAACGCGGGCAGAACCTGGTCCGCGCCAACTACCTGTCGGGCATCTTCGGCGGCATCTCCTTCGCGCAGTACGACGCGATCAAGAAGCTCGACGGCATCGAGGTCGCCGCCCCCATCGGCATGATCGGCTACATCACCGGCCGCGGCTACGAGTCGTTCGACATCGGCGCCGAACTGCGCGGCGAGCGCACCATGTTCCGCCTCCAGTTCACCCACGTCCTGGACCGCGGCCTGACCCGCATCTCCTACGGCGCGCCCGACTACGCCTACTTCACCCGCCGCCCCCTGGAGGTCGGGACGGGCCAGGGCGTTCAGACGCAGTACGTGTCGGAGAAGCTGGCCGGAGGGCGCACCGTCTCCCTGGGCAAGCCGTTCTACCAGCCGCCCGACCCGGACCCCTCGCCGTACTACTTCGACCGGAAGAACCGCTTGATCGGCTGGTGGTCGGAGAAGTACGCCTTCGACGGCGAGCAGCCCACCCCGCCGCAGCTGTCGATCGCCCAGGACTTCCCGTTCGTGCTGGCCGCCGTCGACCCGGACGCCGAGGCGCGGCTGGCCGGGCTCGACGACGCGATGACCGGCGGGCGCTACCTGAAGCAGCGGGAGTCGTCCGAGTCGCAGACGGCGTCGATGCCGGGACTCAAGGAGATCAAGCTCATCGCCTCCGACCGCTCCTACACCGACCAGCGCGAGGAGGCCGTCATCAGCCGGCTGCCCGCCGCGGCGGCCGAGCGCGCGACGACCGAGCCGTCCGCCCGCTCGTTCCGCGCCTACCTGGACGGGCAACGGGGCCAGGAGGTGCTGCGCCGGACGTTCGACTCGCGGGAGTCCTACCGCCTCCTGCTCGACCAGTGGGAGAACCTGTCGCCCGACATGTGGCTTCCGTTCACCCGCTACTGGGTGCCAGGACCGACCGGCTACCGCGTGGACGGCCCGCGCCGGGTGGCCGCGCTGCCGGTGACCAACGACCCGGGCGTGTGGAAGGACCCGGCGTACGACATGTTCGGCGGGCTCGGCGCGGCCACGATGGCCCCGCTCGGCTCGGCCGACACGCAGTTCCGCACCCTGACGCCGCGTTACATCGAGGGCGGCATCGACACGCTCGCCTCCCGCGTCGTCGGCCGATTCGACCCGGCGAAGCTGCCCGGCCTCAACGAGCTGACCCGGGTGCCGATGGAGACCTACAACCCGCCGGAGGCGGCGCCCGGGGACGCGCGCTCCCGGGAGCTGCTGGGGAACCGTCCGCTGCTGCCGGGCGACAACGTCGCCGGATACCTGCAGGCGCCGCCGCTGCTGCTGACGAACTTCGACGGGCTGCGCCTGATCACCGAGGCCACCAAGGGCGCGCCCGCGGCGCAGGCGCCGCTGAGCGTGGTCCGCGTCCGTGTCGCCGGCGTCACCGGGCCCGACGCGGTCTCGCGGGAGCGGATCAGCCAGGTCGCCCGCGACATCGTCGCCGCCACCGGGCTCGACGTGGACATCACCATCGGCTCCTCGCCGACCCCGGTCACCGTCGACCTGCCCGCCGGCCGGTACGGCCGGCCCGCGCTGACGCTCAGCGAGGGGTGGGTGAGCAAGGGCGTGGCGTACCAGATCCTGGAGGCGGCCGACCGCAAGTCCGTCGCGCTGTTCGTGCTGATCCTCGCGGTGTGCGCGCTGTTCGTGCTGAACGCCGCGGCGGCGGCCGTACGGGCGCGGCGGACCGAGCTGGGGGTGCTCGCCTGCCTGGGGTGGGCGCGGCGGCGCATCTTCGGGGTCGTGCTGCTGGAACTCGGCCTGATCGGGCTGCTCGCGGGCGGGCTGGCGGCGCTGCTGGCGCTGCCGCTGAGCGCCTGGTCGGGCCTCCCGGAACCGGGGGCGCGCACGTTCCTGGCGATCCCGGCGGCCCTCGCGCTGGCGCTGCTGGCCGGGGTGCCGCCCGCGCTGCGCGCCGCGCGGGTGCCCCCGGTCGAGGCGG
>NZ_BLAE01000088.1 GCF_009687865.1 Acrocarpospora macrocephala | reverse complement strand
CCCTCTCTATTCCTCCGGGCTCCGCCCGCCCCCGCCCGATTCGCCGGAGGCGTGCTTGAAGGGGTCGGGCTCTGATTCGTCGGAAGGTGCGCTTGAAGGGGCTGGCCCCGATACACCGGAAGGTGCGTTCGAAGGGACCAACCCCCGATTCGTCGGAAAGCGCGCTCGAAGGGGGGCGGGCTCATGCCCCGTCGGGCCACTGACGTCAGGCCACTGTTGTGGGGTCGTGGCGCTCGGGGAAGTGGATGATCTTGGCGTGCCGGTACGTGTGGAGGTGGATGACCTTGGTGTCGTGGATGGTGGTCGTGAGTCTGGCGCTGGGCCGCCTGCGTAGGGCGGACCGGATGTCTCTCACTTTGGCGAGTGGTGGCACCACCTTGAGCATCGCTATCCCCCCGGACGTGATGATTTCGTTACCTAACATGAAATTTCTACAGAGGGTGGCATAAAACTGCTGTAAAGCGCCTAGAACGGCAGCAGGCGACCGGAGGGGGAACGGAGGTCGAGGTCGGCCACCTTGCGTCGCATCCGTGACTTGGGAATGCGGATTCGTCGGCGGCGTCCTTGAATGGCCATGATGATCGCCCTCCTTCCGGTGACTTGAGCAGACTATGCGCCTTCGTGTTTGCCGTCCCCTTGTTTTTTACTTGCAGAGTTTGACCGTTGCCTGAAGAGGACGGTTGCCGGTCGCAACTGGTTGACAGCGCCTGCCGGTCTGGTTGGAGTGCGCCCCGACCGCGCGGACATGAGGCCGGGGCGCTGAGGCCGGGCCGGGATGTTGTCCCAGGCCGCCTCGGCCAGCCATCGGGACTGGCACGGGGACGGTAGGCCGCCGTGCCATCCACCTGAAAGTCCAACAAGAGCCCGATAAGTTGCCATTCCTGATCCAGTTCACGTTTGGGCAGGTCAGCGGCAAGGGTCATTGAATATCGCGAAACCGCCTGGTGGCAGGGGGTTGGGAGCGATGCCGTGGACGGCGTCCTTGGTGTGGTTGATGGCGTAAACGGTTCCGTCGCGGTGCCGGATGACCTCGACGCCGGGCGGGGCGGACGCGACGGGCAGCCCCGCCGCGGTGAGCAGCGCCGCGTAGCCGTCGTCATCGAGCTGGGTGGACAGATACCAGGCCGTCCCGGCTCCGTAGCGGTTGCGCGTGATCGCCGGGGTTCCGCTGGAATATGTGACCACCGCCTCGGCACCCACAAGACGGACGTTCTCACTCCAGATCATGCCGGTGAGCTGGGCGTTCCAGGTCGTGCCGGAGGAGCGGACGGGTGGGGGTGTCTCGCCCGAGGCGAGCAAGGGGATTGGTTCGGTTAGTGGGGTGAATTCGTCGATTGAGATGCCGAGGAGGTGGCGGAGGGCGCCGGGGTGGCCGTTTAGGTGGATCTGGCAGTGTTCGTTGGTCAGGGCGGTGAAGTAGGAGACGATCAAGGTGCCGCCGTTTTGCACGAACGTGGTGAGGTTGGCGGCGGATTTACTGGTGATTAGGTACAGGCTCGGGACGAGGATCGTTTCGTATTGTGAAATGTCGTGGGATGGGTGGGCGAAGTCGGGGGTGATTCCGCGTTGCCACAGGGCGCGGTGGGCCTGGCGGATTGATTTGAGGTAGTCGAGGTCGGGCGAGGGCAGGCCGGGGGATTGCAACGCCCACCATGCTTCGTAGTCCCACAGGATCGCGACCTTGGCGTCGATCCCAGGAACATGATCAGAAAGCCCAGCGAGCGTCCTGCCTAATGCCGATATTTCCTGGAATGTGCGGGAGTTGGGGCCTGCGTGGGGAACCATGCCGTGGTGCCATTGTTCGGCACCGCCCCGGGAGGCCCGCCACTGGAAGAACATCGCCCCCTGGGAGCCTCGGGCGATGTGCTGCATCGAATGCCGCGCCAGCGCCCCAGGCTCTTTGGGGATCATTCGCCCCCCGGCGTACCGCACCCCGGCAGCCTGCTCCATCAGCAACCACGGCCGCCCCCGCGCCCACGACCGCGCCAGATCGGCCGCGAACGCGCTCTCCTCCTCCGCGTTCCCGGACGGATAGTCATCAATGGCAACGAGATCCACTTCCTCCGCCCACCGCCAGTGATCCACCGGAACCCACCCACCGAACACAAAGTTCGTGGTCACCGGCACCCCCGTCGGCCGCAGGATGTCCCGCTGCTCCACGTAACACGCGAGCATCTCATCGGACAGGAACCGCCGGAAATCCAACAACTGCGCGGGATTGGCCAGATACTGCGTCTTCCGCGGCGGGCTGATCTGCGCCCAGTCCGAATAACGCTGGCTCCAGAAATCAGTCGTCCACGCCTCATTGAGCACGTCCAGCGACCCATGCCGCCGCCGCAGCCACTCCCGGAAGGCGCCGGCCACATGATCGCAATGGCACCACGTTCCGTACTCGTTGTGCACATGCCACATCGCCAGCGCGGGATGCTCGCCGTACCGCCCGGCCAGCGCCGTCGCCATCCGCTTCGCGGCCGTCCGGTACGGCGGAGCGCTGACGCAGTAGGTATCCCGGCTGCCGTGCGTGAGCCGTACCCCATCGGCGGTGACGGTGAGCGCGTCCGGGTACGCCAGGCTGAACCACGGCGGCGGGGACGCGGTCGGCGTGGCCAGATTGACCTGGATGTCGTTGGCGGCCAGCAGGTCGAGCACGCGGTCGAGCCAGCCGAAGTCGTACTCGCCTTCCACGGGTTCCAGGCGGGACCATGAGAAAACGCCCACGGTCACGAGGTTGACCGAGGCCTCGCGCATCAGGGCGACGTCGTCATGCCAGACCTCTTCGGGCCACTGCTCGGGGTTGTAGTCGCCGCCGTAGCGCATCGGCCCACCTCTTGCCGCCCATTAGGATGGAGGTCAAACTAATTGCCATGATCTCCGGTGTCAACGGCTTCACCTCGGCCACCCCCGCCGACGACTGGGAACATGCCCTGATCACCGGAAACGGTCGTCAGGGCGCCCTCGTGTACGGCGGCCCGCACGCCCTGGCCATCACGTTCTCCCACGAACGCCTGTTCCTCCCGCTCGTGCCCCCACTCGACCCCCCAAACACCGCGCGCATCCTGCCCGAACTCCGTTCCCTCCTGTACGGCGGCGCGTACCAGCAAGCGGCCGACCGAGTAACCGCCCTGGCCACCCAGGAGAACCCGGACTACACGGAACTCCGCCAGATCGACCCCTTGGTCCCCTCAGCCACCCTCACATTCCACCCACTCACCAGCGATTCACCGTATTTCCGGGAATGCGATTTCACGTCGGGCCTGGTCACGCAAGGCTGGCCGAGCCTCACCCAGGAGGTCTTCGCCTCCCGCCCCGACGACGTGATCGCGATCCGCCTCACCGGCGACGTCAGCGGCATCCTCACCCTCTCCCCACCCGAAGACGCCCCCATCGAATCCACCCCCACCATCACCGGCGCCTTCACCCTGCGCCTGAACACCCCCATTTACCAGGTCGAATGCCACGTCACCGCACAAGGCGGCCACCTCTGGACCACCGGCACCCGCCTGGAGATCCGCAGCGCCACCTCAGTAACGATCACCGCCAGAACCACCACGGCCACAGACCCGCTTTCCACCAGCACCCCACCCCCGCCCGCACGCTTCGACGAACTCCTAACCCGCCACGCACCCATCCACGGCGATCTTTTCCACCGCTCCCACCTCCAACTCAACCCCCACCAAGCCACCGCGAGGGCAGAAGAGACCGACCGCTCTCGTCCTCCGCAAACCATCGCGAGGGCGGAAGAAGCCGACGGCGATCTCTTCGACCGCTCCCGTCACCTGAAAGCCACCGCGAGGGCGGAAGAAGCCCACGGCGATCTCTTCGACCGCTCCCGTCACCTGAAAGCCACCGCGAGGGCGGAAGAAGCCCACGGCGACCTTTTCGACCGCCCCGGCCTCCGGCAGATCACCGTAAACGCGGAAAGAACCCTCGCCCAGGGCGGTGAAGAACTCATCGAAACGCTCTACGCCGCAGGCCGCTACGCGATCATCTCCAGCGTTGGGGACCTCCCGCCCACCCTGCAAGGCGTCTGGTCCGGCACCAGCCACCCCGCCTGGCAGTCCGGCTACACCATCGACGGCAACCTGCAATCCGCCGTCGCCGCCCTGCTCAGCACCGGAACCCCCGAACTCCTGCTCCCCGTATTCGACCTGTTCGACGCCTTCCTCCCCGACTTCCGCGCCAACGCCCACCGCCTGTACGGCTGCCGCGGCATCCTCACCCCCGTCCACCTCTCCACTCACGGCCGCCAGAACCACTTCACTCCCCGCTGGTGCCAGACCTTCTGGACGGCAGGCGCCGCCTGGCTCTCCCGCCTCTACTTCGACTACTACAGCCACACCCTCGACACCCACTTCCTGCACACCCGAGCCCTCCCCTTCATGACCGAAGCCGCCACGTTCTACGAGGACTTCCTTGATCCCCAGGGCAACTTCGTCCCTTCGTACTCCCCGGAGAACGCCCCGCCCGGCGAAACCGCCCAAGCCGCGATCAACGCCACCATGGACCTCGCCGCCGTACGCGACCTGCTCACCAATCTCCGCCGGGTCGATCCCCACCCCCGCTGGGAGACGTTGGCGCGGCGGTTACCCGCCTACCGCATCGCCCCCACCGGCGAACTCGCCGAATGGGCGTGGGACATCAAGGACAACCACGCCCACCGCCATGCCTCACACCTCTACCCCTTCTGGTACGAACCCGATTCCCACCTCGCCGAAGCGGGCGCACTAGCCGTACAGAAACGGCTGGAATGGTGGCGAAGCGCCGAGTCCGATGAGATGGCCTTCGGCTTGGTCCAGATCGGACTCGCCGCCGCCGGCCTGGGCATGACCGCCGAGGCCGATGAGGCATTGACCCTGCTCAGCACCCGCTACTGGCGCCCCAACCTGGTCTCCACCCACAACCGCGACGCCATTTTCAACGTCGACATCTGCGGCGGAACCCCCGCCTTGATCGCCGCCATGCTCCTCCGCTCCACCCACGAGGGCCACATCGACCTCCTCCCCGCCTGCCCCTGGCCATCCGGCGAGGCCACAGGCCTCCTGGCCAGAGCCGGAATCGGACTCGACCGCCTGGCCTGGTCCCCCAAGCGAATCGAAGCCACCCTGACCGCCCGCGAGACCATCACCGCCACGATCAACGGCCAAGAAGCCCACCTCCCCGCTGGAACCCCTATCGACCTTCGCTTCTAGCGAGCACCGAACAGGACGAGTGACTCCCGGGTTGCTCGCCGTTATCCGGCGCCGTTCACGCAGGTGGCGGTTCTCGCCGTACCGGCGCCAAGAGGTGTACTGGGCGTCATGTGGTGAATGGGCCGTCACAAGGTGCACGGGCGTCACGAGGGGTGCGGCCGTCACGAGGGGTGCGGCCGTCACGAGGTGCTCGGGCATCACAAGGTGCGTCGGCATCACAAGGTGTGGCGGGATCTGGAGGTGTGGCGGGAGTTGGAGATTGCTCTCGACCGATTGGGTCTACCTAGATAGAGTTTTACAGTGTGGTGAGGAAGACGAATCCTTCGGTGCAGACGTTGTCGGTGATGGCGGTGTTGGGTGAGGTGCCGGTGGAGTGGCGGCATGGGTATGACCTGGCCAAGGAGACCGGGCTGAAGTCGGGCACGCTCTATCCGATTCTGATCCGGCTGGCCGACCGTGGGCTGCTGGAAGCCCGGTGGGAGGACGAGCAGCCGGTCGGGCGGCCGAGGCGGCATCTGTATCGGCTCACCCCCGAGGGGGTCACGGCCGCGCGAGCGGCGCTGGAGGCCGCCTCCCGTCCCGCGCGAGCGACCGGAAATCGCCTCCTCGGCGTGGAAGGAACCTGATGGACCGGACGATTCGCCTCGTCGCGGGGTTACTGAGCTGGGCGATCCGGCTGCTGCCGCCGCAACGGCAGGACTGGGGTGCGGCCGTCTGGGCCGAAGCCGGCGAGGTGCCGGGCCGGTGGGCCAGGTTGCGGTGGCTGGCCGGGGGATTGTGGCTGGTGGCCAGGGAGGCCGAAGTGATCCGCAGAATCGTTCACACCGCGGCGGCTGTCGGGGCAGGAGCGGCACTGGTGTGGCTCGACTGGCATCCCGGCACCGAGAACGTGGCGGCCCCGATGAACCGGGCCGGCACGATCGCGGTGGTGGCGCTGCTCGCCGTGCTGCCCTGGGCGTCGCGGCGGTTCCTCGGCCCGGTCGCCGATAATCGTGCCGCGCGGGCGGTCCGTACCGGCGGATACCTGGCCATGTACGCGTTGCTCGGCGTCATCGTCGGCCTGTCCCGGTTCGCGGGCAGCAGGTTCGACCACATGGTGGCCTTCGATCAGGCCAACCACGACGCCGAGATGCGCAGCGGGGCGGTGATCGGCGCGATCGTCATCCTGGCTCTGATCGGTGGCTACGCCCTGGTGATCCTGGCGGTGACCTCGCGGCGCTTCGCCGCCGACCCCGCCACCCTCGCCGCCGGATCGGGTCTCGGCGTCGTCGCCGCCCTGGTCGTCTACGCGCTCATGCCGTTGGGCAACCTCCTGCGTCCGAGCCCCGGCTGGCCGTCCGCCGCCTACCTCGCGGTGCTGATCCTGCTGCCCCTGGGGCTGGTCCTGGCCGCCGGACCGCTCGCCACCCGATCCACGCGAGGCTCGGCTACCTTCACCGCCGCGGCCAGGCGCGGCACCCTCGCCGGACTCTGCGCGGGCACCGCCGCCGCGCTGGTCGTCGCCATCCTGACGATCACCACGATGCTGATGCTGCCCCGCCAGGTCGATCTCATCTGGGCCAACCCCAGCCCCAATGTTCCCCATGGCACGCTGTTCGAGGTCCAGATGAGCGTGAGCGACACCGCGGCGAAATACGAAGCGGGTCTGATCGCCGGGCCCCTGCTCGGCCTGCTGATCGGAGCCTTCGGCGGCACATCGCGTCGTGGCAGGAGACTAAGCGGAATCGCGGACGATCAGCCGGGTGGGAACGGTCACTGACGGCACATGCTCCGCGCCGTCGATCAGGTCCAGCAGGATCCGCACCGTCTCTTCGGCGATCTCCGCCAGCGGCTGGCGGATCGTGGTCAGCGCCGGATGGGTGGACATCGCCACCGCGGAGTCGTCGAAACCGCCCAGCGCCACATCGTCCGGCACGCGCCGCCCCGCCGCCCGGAGCGTCGACAGCGCTCCGGACGCCATCACATCCGAGGCCGCGAAAACCGCGTCGAGATCAGGGGAGCGCTCCAACAGGCGTGCCATCGCGCTCTCCCCGCTCAGCCGGGTCCAGTCGCCGTGCTCGATGAGCTTCTTGGACGCCTTGCGCCCGAGCACGTCCGCGAACCCCTCCAGCCGCTGGATCCCCCCGGGCGTGTCCATCGGCCCGGTGATCATCGCGATCTTCTTCCGGCCCTGCTCGACGAGGTAGCGCGTCATCTGCTGGGCGCCGCCGCGCTCGTCGCACGCCGCGTACGGGATCACGTTCTCCCGCCCGATCACGGCCCCGAACGACACGGCCGGGATGCGCGCCCCGTCCAGCGCGTCCACCAGCGGATCTCCCGCGTGCGTGGACATGAGCAGCACGCCGTCCGCGTGGCCGCCCTTCACATACCGCAGCACCCGCTCCCGGTCCCCGGCGTCGCCGGCGATCATCATCACCAGGGACAGGTCGCGCTCGGCGAGCCGCCGGATCGCGGTCCGGATCGCGGTGCTGTCATTCGGGTCTTCGAAGATCTTCTCGTGCGGCTCGGAGAGCACCATCACCACCGAGCCCGACCGCTGGGTCACCAGGTTGCGGGCGTTGAGGTTCACCACATACCCGGTCTCGGCGATCGCGCGCTCGGTCGCCAGGCGGGCGGCGGTGCTCACGTAGCGGTCCCCGTTGAGCACGCGCGAGACCGTCCCCCGCGAGACGCCCGCCGCCGCCGCGACGTCGTGGATTGTCGGCCTCTTCACACTGGCATTCTCCACTAGCCCTTGAGGGCTCCGCCGGACAGGTCCGTACGCCAGTAGCGCTGCATGGTCAGGAACAGCGCGATCAACGGAATGATCGACAACAGCGCGCCGGTGATGATCAGGTTGTACAGCGAGGGCTGGTTGGCCCCGGCGGCGAGCAGCGAGTAGAGCCCGACGGTCAGCGGGAACTTGCCGTCGTCGCCCAGCATGAGGAACGGCAGCAGGAAGTTATTCCAGATCGCCACGAACTGGAACAGGAAGATCGTCACCATGCCGGGCACCATCAGCGGCAGCGCGACCCGCCCGAGCAGCCGCCGCTCCGAGGCGCCGTCGATCCGCCCGGCCTCCAGCAGCGAGTCGGGCACGGCCGCGCTCGCGTACACCCGGGCCAGATAGATGCTGTAGGGATGCAGGATCTGCGGCAGCAGGACCGCCCAGTAGGTGTCCGCCATCCCGATCTTGGAGAAGAGCAGGTACTGCGGCACCGCCAGCACCACCGACGGCACCAGGATCCCGCCGATCAGCACATTGAAGATGAGATTCCGCCCCGGAAACCGATATTTCGCCAGGGCGAAGCCGGACACCGCCGACACCAGCGTGGACAGCAACGCGCCGCCTCCGGCGTACACGACGCTGTTCAGCATCCACCGCCAGAACACCCCATCCCGGTACGCGTTGAGCTCCCGCACGTTCTCCAGCAGCCCGCTCCCCGGCGTCAGCGTCCCCAGCGTGAACAGCTCACCGGGAGACTTGCTCGCCGAGATCAGCACCCAGCTCACCGGCAGCAGGCAGTAGATCGCCCCCAGCACCAGCAACCCCGTGGGCAGCGCCCCCACCGGCCGCCGGTTCACCGGCCCTCCCCGAACGCGCGCCCGCGCACCACCCGCAGGAACCCGAACGACAACACCAGCGACACCGCCGCGATCACCAGCGACGTCGCCGCCGCCGAATACAGGTCACCGGTCACGAACGCGTCCCGATACACCTTCATCAACGGGCTCCAGGTCGAGCTGATCGTGTTGGTCAGCGGCCGCAGCGTGGTCGGCTCGGTGAACACCTGAATGGTGGCGATGATGGAGAACACCGTGGTCAGGATGATCGCCGGAACCAGGATCGGGATCTTCACCCGGAGCGCGATGGCCAGCTCGGACGCGCCGTCCATGCGCGCCGCCTCGTAGTAGCTGCGCGGGATGGCCCGCAGGTTGGTGTAGAGCACGAGCATGTTGAATCCGGTCCCACCCCAGACGGCCACGTTCGCCATCGAGTACGTCACCGCCGAAGCGCTCAGGAAATCGATCCCCCCGATCGGCGTCAGGCTCGGCAGGTAGAGGAACCCCCACAACAAGGACGCCACCACGCCCGGCACCGCGTACGGCAGGAAGATCGCGATCCGGGAGAACCGCGCCAGCCGCACATGCGCCGAATCCAGCAGCAGCGCGAACAGCAGGGCCAGCCCGAGCATGACGACCAGCACGAGCGTGCCGTAGCCGAGCACCCGCAGCCAGCCGGCCCAGAGCTCGTCGTCCGTGACCGCCGCGCGCAGGTTGTCGAGCCCGACGAACACCTCCCGCCGCGACCCCTTGCCCAGGCCGAGCCCGGACACCCGGGTCCGCCGCAGCGCCAGATGCACGGTGTAGCCGATCGGCACCGCGAGGAACAGGATGAACAGCACGATCGCCGGAGCCAGGAACAGGTAGGGGGCGGCGCTCAGGCGAGCGCCGCCGTGTCTCCGGTGCATCTACTGCGCCAGCGTGAAGCCGGACTTCTGCATGTCCGCCACGGTCGTGTCCTGCATGGTCCCGACCGAGGCGCTGAACGGGGACTTGTCCTGCAACGCCTTGTCGAAGGCATCCTTGTACGCGTTGTACGTGACGCCCACATTCGGCCCGAAGGTGAACCCGCGCGCCGACGTGCCGATGGTCGCGGCCTGCTGCCAGAAGTCCGGCTGGCTCTCCGCGAAGTACGCCGGAGGAGCGCCCAGCGCCGCCTGCCCCTTGCCGGAGGCCGGATACACGAACGCCTCCTTGACCAGCAGATCGATCCCCTGCGGATCGGTGTTCAGCCAGGTCGCGAACTTGACCGCGGCAGCCCGGTTCTTGGACCCCGCCGACACCGCGGTCGACGAGCCGCCCCAGAAGCCGCTGAAGTTCTCCCCGGCGTTCCACTGCGGCAGCGGCGCGATGCCCCACTTGCCCTTACCCTTGGGCGCGTTGCTCTCCAGCACGCCGGGCCCCCAGACGGCCGACGGCCAGCTCAGCTGGGTGCCGTCGTTGAGCGCCTTGTTCCACTCCGGGGTGAAGTACGGCATGTCGTCGATCACGCCCTCCTGGACCAGGCCGCCCCAGAAGTCGGCGACCTTCGTGGTGGCGGCGTCGTTGATGCCGACCTTCCACGCGTCCCCGGAGATCGACCACCACTGCGCGCCCGCCTGCTGGGCGAGCCCGGCGAACCAGCCGGGATCCTTGCTGGAGAAGCTGCCCAGGTAGACCTTCGGGTCGGCCTTGTGGACGGTCCTGGCGGCTTCGGCGTATTCGTCCCAGGTCTTCGGGACGCCGATGCCGTACTTCTCGAAGAGGTCCTTGCGGTAGTAGAGCATCATCGGGCCGCTGTCCTGCGGGATCGCGTAGACGCTCTCGGTGCCGAGGGTGACCAGGCCCCAGAGGCCCGCGCTGAACTCGGGCTTGACGGCGGCGGCCTCGGCAGCGATGTCGGCGACCGCGTCGGCGGCGATGAACGACGGCAGGTGCTGGTATTCGGCCTGCACCAGGTCGGGGGCGTTGCCGGCCTTGGCGGCGGTGAGGAACTTGGCGGCCGCGTCGTCGCCGCCCGCCTGCTTGCTGACGGTGACCTTGATGTCCGGATTCGCCTGGTTCCAGACTTCGGCGATCTTGTCCATGTTGGGGGCCCAGGTCCAGTAGGTGAGGGATACCGGGCCTGCGGGGGCCGACGTGGCGGGCGCCGCCGCGGGTGTCTCCGCCGCGCCGCCGCATCCGGCGGCCAGCATCGTGGCGAGAGCTATGGCCAGGCGTTTGGTACGCATAGGTGCCTCCGCTGGGAAGTCTGTGAACGTTCACAGAGTGCGAGGGGTCCCATCTGGCTGTCAATGCCCGTTACGTTCTCGTTAACTCGCGGGATCTGGAGTCTTCTGGGGGTCGTGCATTACTGTGCACGTTCACAGAAATGATTCACGCTTGGGGGGCTTGTGCCTGGATATCCCGCTCTGCCGGAGGGCATCGCGTACGGCGGCGACTACTACCCCGAGCAGTGGCCGCGCGAGGTTCAGGAGGAGGATGTCCGCCTGATGCGCGAGGCCGGGGTGACCCTGGTCAGCCTGGGAATCTTCGCGTGGGTCCTGCTGGAACCCGCCGAGGGGCGGTATGAGTTCGGCTGGCTCGACGAGATCATCGATCGGCTGCACGCGGCGGGCATCGCGGTCGACCTGGGCACACCAACCGCCACCCCACCGCCGTGGTTTTCCCGGAAATATCCGGATTCGGTGCCGGTGACGCGGGAGGGGGTCCGGATCGGGCTCGGCAGCAGGGAGAGCGCCTGCTCCAGCCATCCCGCCTTCCTCGCGGCCACGTCCGCACTGGTCACCCGCCTCGCCGACCGGTACGGAGACCACCCGGCGGTCGTGATGTGGCACGTGCACAACGAGTACGGCGCGCCGCTCGGCGAGTGTTACTGCGCGGCCAGCGTCACCGCCTGGCGGGACTGGCTGCGCCTCGCGCATGAAAGCCTCGACGCCCTCAACGACGCCTGGGGCACCCCCTTCTGGGGCCAGCGGTACGGCGACTGGGACGAGATCGACGCCCCCCGCTGGAGCCACACCGTGGTCAACCCCGCCCAACGCCTCGATTACGCGCGTTTCTCCAACGACGCCCATCTGGCGCACTACCGCCTGCAGCGCGACCTGCTGCGCGGCACCAGAAAACCGGTCACCACCAACTTCGCCGGAACCGTGAACTGCAAGTCCATGGATCTGTGGCGGTGGGCGCCCGAGCTGGACGTGATCGCCAACGACCACTACCTGGACGGCGAGCGGCGCGACAACCACATCCACCTGGCGATGTCAGCCGATCTGAGCCGTTCCCTGGCCGGCGGCGGGCCTTGGATGATCATGGAGCATTCGACCGGGGCCGTCAGCTGGCAGCCGCGCGGCATCGCCAAACGCCCGGGGGAGATGCGGCGCAACAGCCTCGCCCACGTCGCCAGGGGCTCCGACGCCGTCATGTTCTTCCAGTGGCGGGCGTCCAGGTTCGGCGCCGAGAAGTTCCACTCGGCGATGGTCCCGCACGCGGGCACCGACTCCCAGATCTGGCGTGACGTCGTCGCGCTCGGCTCCGACCTGCGGGAACTCGCCGAGGTCCGGGGCAGTAGGGTCGCCGCCGAGGTGGCGATCGTGTGGGACTGGGAGTCCTACTGGGCGCTCGAACTGGAGTGGCGCCCGTCCGGCGACCTCGCCTTCCTGGACAGAATCAGCGCTTTCTACGAAACGCTGTGGCGCACCCACGTCACCACCGACTTCGTCCACCCTTCCGCCGATATTTCGGGATATCGGGTGGTGGTTGCGCCGTCCTCGTACCTGCTCACCGAGGCCTCCGCCAAGAACCTGCAGCGCTACGTGGAGTCCGGCGGGAACCTCGTCGTGTCGTATTTTTCCGGCATCGTCAACGAGCACGACACCGTGCATCCGGGCGCCCACCCCGGCGTGCTGCGCGACCTGCTCGGCCTGTCCATCGAGGAGTTCCACCCGCTCCGCGAGCACGAGACCGTCACCCTCTCCGGCGGGGCCACCGCACGCGTCTGGTCGGAGCGGGTCCGCCTGACCGGGGCCCGCTCCGTCCAGACGTTCACCACCGGCCCCGACGCGGGCCACCCCGCCGCCACCGTCAACGAACTCGGCGCGGGCACCGCCTGGTACCTCGCCACCGCCCCCCTCGACGGCCTCCGCGACCTGCTCACCCCGATCCTCGACCGGGCTGCCGTCTCCCGCCCCCACGACCTCCCCGACACCCTCGAATACGTCCAGCGTGGCCGCCATGTCTTCCTGATCAACCACGCTGACGTCGCGGCGAGCGTCCCCGGTGTCACCGGAACCGACGTACTCGCGCGAACGCCGTTCAACGGCGAGGTGCCCGCAGGCGCGGTCACCGTCGTCCGCCTCTCCTGACCGGAGGATCAATGAAACGATTCCTGGCGGCGCTGACCGGCGTCGCACTCGGCCTCACCCTGGCCGCCCCCGCGCACGCCCATCCCCGCCCGCTCCCCATCCGCGGCGCCGACGTCTCCAGCCTCGCCAAATCCGAGGCGTACGGCGGTGTCTACCGCGACCGCGACGGCCGCCGCGGCGACGCCCTGCGCATCCTGGAGAAAGCCGGGCTCAACTACATCCGCCTCAAGGTGTGGGTCAACCCGGCCGACGGCTACAACGACCGCGCCCACGTGCTGGCCATCGCCCGGCGCGCGAAAGCCGCGGGCCTGAAGTTGTTCGTCGACTTCCACTACTCCGACAGCTGGGCAGATCCGGGCAAGCAGAACAAACCCGCCGCTTGGGCGGCTTTGCCCTACGACCAGCTCAAGCAGGCCGTGTACGACCACACCTACGACGTGCTCAACGGGCTGCGCCGCCAGGGCACCACCGCTGACCTGGTGCAGATCGGCAACGAGCTGAATGGCGGCCTGCTCTGGCCGGACGGGCGGTATGACAACTGGCCGGGCATGGCCGGGCTGCTCAACGCGGGCTACGACGCCGTGAAAGCCGTCTCCTCCCGCACCCGCGTTGTCCTGCACCTCGCCAATGGCGGCGACAACGGCCTCTACCGCTGGTGGTTCGACAACGCCGCCGCCAATGGCATCCGCTACGACGTGATCGGCCTGTCCTACTACCCGTACTGGCACGGCACGTTCGAGGCGTTCCAGGCCAACCTCAATGACATCGCCGTTCGCTACGGCAAACCGTTGATCCTCGCCGAAACCGCCTACCCGTTCACCACCGCCGACAAGGACGGCTGGGAGAACATCATCCTGTCCGCTGAGCCGTATCCCGGCTATCCGGCCACCCCTGAGGGTCAGACCGCTTTCCTTCGAAAGATCACCGAGATCATGCGGGCCGTCCCGAACAATCTGGGTCTCGGCGTCTTCTACTGGGAGGCCACGTGGACCGGCGTGCCCGGCAACGGCTGGGATCCGGCCGATCCCACCTCCGGCAACGGCTGGGAGAACCAGGCGCTCTTCGACTTCACCAACCGTCCGCTCCCCGCCATGCGCGAGTTCGGACAGGGCCGATGAGCAGGATTCTGGCCGTTCTCGCGCTGCTGGGCGTCACCCTGCTGCTCCCGTCGCCCGCCCAGGCGGCGACCACGCTCACCAACACGGGCTTCGAAACCGTCAACCTCTCCGGCTGGAGCACCACCGGCACGGCCGCCGCCGACTTCCACGAAGCGGGCGGGCACTCCGGCAGCTACCGGCTCTCGCACTGGTCGTCCTCGGCGTACACGGTGGAGACCTGGCAGTTTCTGTCCGGCATCGTCAACGGCACGTACACCCTCCGCGCCTGGGTTCGCGCCGGTACGGCCAGCCAGAGCTGGATCTCGCTCAAGAATTGCGGCGGCGCCGAACGCCGCACCTACGTTCCCGTGTCAGGGGACTGGCTGCGGATCGCGGTCACCCAGACCGTGACGAACTCCCAGTGCACGATCAGCCTCAACAGCTCCGCCGCCGCCGGAGGCTGGGCCAACTTCGACGACGTGAGCTTCGCCTCCGGCTCGGCCACTCTGTCGATCAAGGGTGCGGACGTGTCCAGCCTGCCCAAGTCGGAGGCGTTCGGCGGGCGATACTTCACCGCCGCCGGAGTGCGCGGGGACGCGCTGACGATCCTGCGCGACAACGGCGTCAACTACGCCCGCCTCAAGGTCTGGGTGAACCCCGCCGACGGCTACAACAACAAAGCCAGGGTCCTGGCCATGGCCACCCGCGCAAAAGCTCTCGGCCTCGGGCTGCTGATCGACTTCCACTATTCCGACAGCTGGGCCGACCCCGGCAAACAGTACAAACCAGCCGCTTGGACGTCCCTCTCGTTCGCCAACCTCAGAACCGCCGTTTACAACCACACCTTCGACGTCCTCAACGCCCTCAAATCCCAGGGCACCACCGCCGACATGGTCCAGGTCGGCAACGAGATCAACGACGGCATGCTCTGGGAAGACGGCCGCAGCTCCCGCTTCGCCCAACTCGCCCAGCTCATCCGCTCCGGCTACGACGCGGTGAAGGCGGTCTCCAGCTCGACGAAGGTCGTCCTGCACCTGGCCAACGGCGGCGACAACGGCCTCTACCGCTGGTGGTTCGACAGCGCCGCTGCCAACGGGGTCCTGTACGACGTGATCGGCGTCTCCTACTACCCGTACTGGCACGGCACCTTCGCCGCCTTCCAGACCAACATCGACGACATCGCCACCCGCTACGGCAAACCCGTCCTCCTGGCCGAAACCGCTTACCCGTTCACGCCAGGCTCCGACGACGCCTTCGGCAACATGGTGAACTCCGCCACACCCGTGACCGGCTACCCATCCTCACCGGCCGGCCAGTCCGCGATGCTCCGCGACATCATGTCCCTGGTCCAAGCCATCCCCAACGCCCGCGGCCTCGGCGCCATCTACTGGGAACCCACCTGGACCGCCGTCCCCGGCAACGGCTGGGACCCCACCAACCCCTCCTCCGGCAACGAATGGGAAAACCAAGCCCTCTTCGACTTCAACGACCGAGCCCTCCCGGCCCTGACCCAGTTCACCCACCAGTAGCGAATTCCTTGGTCGGGATCACGGAATGCTCGCATGGGACCACACGGAACGGGATGTCACGCCCTACTGGACAAACCGATCGTGTGGCGCCTCGACCGTGCATCCCGACCAGGAACCCGTCCTAAGCGCACCACCCGAAAGATGACCGCCGGGCTGGTTGTCCTCGCCCTCGCCGGATGTTCCCCTCCAGTACGGAACTGCATGATGCCAACCCGTCGGAGTTGGCGAACGGCCTGCTGGGGTCGGTCTTACAGATCTTCCCTGCCGTTCCATTGGTCGATAACCGACTCGATGTCGGCGACAAGCCGCTTCCAGCTCGGCAACGAGGTGACGGGTCCCGCACAATCGAGCCGTTGCAGGAGGTGTCTCCGATGTTCATAGAACCGGTTGGCAGCTCGCTCCCGCCGCCTCCCAGTCGCATCGGAAGCCTTCAATAAGCATTCCTTGAGGAGCTGCTTGGGGTCCGGTTCGCGCTCCACGCGGTTCGAAGCAGGAAGTCCCAGGTTCATCTTTCCCTTGGGATTCCCCGCCACGGTCCTGATGGACTGCTCATCCAGAAGGAGCCATGCTTCGGTCATCCGGACGGGAATCACCGGAACGATTGATGAGCAATGCCCGGCCGCATGCACGGCTTCCTCAATCTCGTTGCGGCGGGTGTCCGCTCCGGCGTTGTCGGCATCCCGGTGGACAACGACTAGGTCGACTGGGCCGCCGACCAGCTGGATGCTGGCCGACACCTTCGAACGGACGTCCCTGCGCACTCCCTTCAAAGATTCGAAATCCGGCTTGCTGAGCCGCACCTGCGTGCCACGGTCGATGAAGAGGGTTTCGACGATGTCGGCGAGCGGGAGGTCGGAGGTGCCTTCCCCGACGAAGAATCCCGTGTAGACGCGCCCGCTCATCCGGCCATCTCCCCGGGAATACGCAGGTTGGCCCCCGGGGGACCAGCGAGATAGGCGACCACGTCGGCTTTGGAGAAAGTCAGCGGCTGGCTGACCGCGCGCCAGGAGCGCTGGTAGGGAAGCAGAGAGAGCGCGTCGGTCACGGTTCCTTCGTCCGTCCGGCGAGGGCGGGTTTCCGCGAGAAGAAGGTCGTCTTCTTTGCACAGCTGGACGACACCAGGCGCATGGGTGTTGATGATCACCTGACGGAAGGGGTTGTCGGGACCGGGTGCCTCCTGCGGGTCAACCGCGAGGTCTTCGACGAGCCTGACTATCGCCTGGAGGTTCGCCGGGTGGATGCCGTTCTCCGGTTCCTCCATGCAAATGAGGCCGGTGAACGTCGGGTCTTCCAAGAGCACACACAGCGCGAGGAAGCGGAGTGTGCCCTCGGAGAGGGCACGAGCAGGCAGTTGAAGCCCGTTGCGCTCCCGGAGGAAAAGCGTGAACACCTCACGGATCTGATCGGGTTCGACGCGCAAACTCTCGACGCTGACGCCAGCGAGATCGGAGAGCCGGTCGGCCACCTGGGCGTAGACCGCCTCCGGGTCGGCGGCGATGCTCTCGTTGGCGATGCGATAGAGCGTGGCGGCCAGGTGCCGACCATCCACTCCGAGTGTCCGCGGGTCGGTGAACCCGTCAGGGGCGCGAAGCGCTGATGGCTCCAGGGCGAGGCGATGCCAGCTCTGCATCTCCCGGCGTGCGGCGAGGATGGTCGGATAGTCGTTGGTGGTGATCGTGCTCAACACCGTCCGGCCCGCGCGGCCGGCGGCGCGGGGCAGTGGCTTGCCACGGCTCCCCCCGTCCCCGTGGACGTTGATGATCGTGCCGTTGTCTCGCTGCTCGGTGGAGAGGTAGGCACCGCCGCGCCGTTGGCCCTGTACCACCGCGTTCCGGAAATGTTTTGGGCTGTGCGGGAAGCGCAGGTGCTTTGGAGCGTCACCGCGGTTGATGTGGCGCAACTCCTCCCGAAGGAGGGTCAGACGGCCAACGCTGCTCTCTCCCTCGGGTACGGCATAACCGAGAACCACCTCGTAGCGGAGGAACGTGGTCGTTGGGAGCGCCGGTGCACCGAGATCGTCTTCAACCTCATCAGGTACGATCATTTCCGCGGCGAGGGAGATCTGCCGTTGGTGATCGCGGTAGCCATCCCAGAATAGGTCCCGGGGATCGCCACCGCGCGTTCCCCGCACCCGCTGTGAGGCCTCCACCAGCGGGTCCGAGGCGAGATGGGAGAGCAGTTCGATCGCGTCGAAGACGTTCGACTTGCCCACCCCGTTCGCACCCGCGATGCACGTGAACGGACCGAAGTCCACCTGCAGATCGAGCAGGTTCTTGAAGCCCTGGATCTCCAACCTGGTGAGCATGGCCTCAGGCTATCCGCGCTCAATGCGCTCAGATGTGCACCGGACTCGGGTGAACTGCGGAGCTACGAATCTCATCGAGTCTCCTCATCGTTGGTGGCTGGGACGGCTTGCGCCAAGCGAGCGGCAAAGTGCGCGTGAGCCTGGCGGTATTCGGCCTCCCGGTCAGCCTTGTAGGAGGGGGCTTCGTAGCCGTCGGGCACCGGGCCGTTGAGCTCGGGGTCTAGGTGAGCCATGAGGGCCTCGAAGTCCGCCTTGGTCTGACCACGACCAAAGGAGTTGAAGTTGCCCGCGATCTTCCGCCCACGGGCGTCGAACCAGATCTGCTCCTCAAAGCCGTACATAACCGGAAATCGGGAGCGAGTGACGCGCGCTGCCATCGGGCTCCGACATGGTGACCCAGCTCGCCTTGCCGCCGGGGATGGAGGTGGGCAGCGGACGCGAGTGCACGAGCGGATACGCCAGTTGCTGGAGGCCTATGCAGCCATCCATCCCATCGGCTCCCTTGGCTTGATCGCCGAACACGACTACCAGATCACCATCCCACTCCAAGGCGCTCCGATGTGGAGTGTCAGCGGAGTTCATTGTGGCAGGGGTAGTGGGAGGGTTAGCACGTCCATCAGAGGGGCGTCGGGCCAGCTCGGACGGAGGCGGGCGCTCGGTCGCCAGCCCCAGCGCGTGTACGCGGCATACGCGGTGGTGTTGTCCAGTCTCACCAGCAGAGTGGCCCGCTGCTCCTGACGGGTGGACAGGAGCGTGTCGTGCAGCGCGTGTGCGATGCCCCGGCCGGTCCAGGCCTGCCGGACCATGATTTCCGACAGGGCGAAGGTACGCGTACCGTCCTCGGTGGTGAAGCCCGGCTCGGGCTCGGTCTCCAGGCCGTTCCACCACCGAGTCTCCGGGGTGAGCGGCCAGCCCCAGGTCTGCCCGGCCGGTTCGTCACCGTCGAATGCCATCACCAGGTCGAGGCCGTCCCGGCGGGTGTAGGCGTCGAAGCGGGTCATGAACGCCTCGCTACCGGCGAAGGCGTCACCGATGGCGATCCGCGCCGCGTAGGCGTCGCGGTGGATGAGCGAGACCACCTCGCGTTGCTCTCGGGCACCGGCCGCGTCGAACCGTTTGAAGGTCACCATGCCTGATTCCGTCATGTCTGGTTCTCCACGTTCCACAGGTGCGTGGGTCAGTATCCGGACGGCTTGCGCCCGCATAACTCCTCGTCGATGCCGTCTGTGCTTGCCGTATGGGTCGCAGTTCGTTCGGCACCTGTACTGCCTCGTCCTGGATCTCTTGCCCGCTATCACTGCGAGGGCACGCCTCACATCTCCGAGGGACTGTTGGTAAGGACTTCCCTGAGTTCACGTACGCCAGGATTGTTGCGCTGGTCCATGGGGACCGCCTGGAGTACCAGTTGACCGGTTTGGCGGATGTGGTTGTTGCGGTAGGTGGGCGGCAGGTTGGCGATCACTGCCGCTGCCTCTCTTGCGCCTTCGCCGGTGCCGCCTTTCGCGACCGTGCACAGAGCCCCGTGTAGTGCGACGTTGACGCGGTAGGTGTACGACTTCGCCAACGACAGCACCGACGTTCTCTCCCTGTCCGCCTGAGCCTCGTAGCCTGCCGCGGCGTATACCCACGATGCGGCGAAATGGATGGCGGATGGCGTTCGGAAGCCCACACGATCAGCCACTTTCGTCCCGGACAGGTCGATCAATCGGTGAACCGCTCCCAGGGCTTCGTCGTGGCGGCCCGTCATGCTGAGTGCCTTCGCCTCCGTCTCCATGAGGTCGACGTGAGGGCCACCAGCGAACTTCTGGGCTTCCTTGAGGAGGCGGAGTACGGCATCTGGTGACCGCTGGCCGTAGAGGCCGTGGCCGGCTTCCTCGCTCCTGATCAGTAGCCCGAGTGAGAGGTCCCCGGACGAGTCGGCGGCTTGACGGGCCGCGCGCCACCAGCGGATCGCGCCGCCATGCTCAGCCTGACCGGTCAGGACGATGGCGTGGATCATCGACAGCGTGGCCAATGTACGCTGCAGTTCGATCAGGTCGGCGGGCGTCGCAATCTCCATTTGCCGACCTAGGGCCACCAGGTCGATGGCCAGATCGGCGATCATGTCGGCCTGGGGACGGGTGCGCAGCGCGTGAAGATGGTCGGCGCAGGTGATTTCCCATTCCTCGGTGCTGCGGAAATCATCCGGGATGATGAGTTGCCGGATAGGCTCCGAGCCGGAAACGAGTCCGAGGGTCAGGTCGGCGGCGAGTTTGAAGAGACGGCGGCGTTCCGTGGCGTCCTCCCCGCTGACTGGGGTCCTGTTTTCGAGGGTACGCAGATGGTCGAGGTCGGCGATAGCCCGCTGAAGTTCCACCTGGCAACCCTCGGCGCTCAGCGCCCGGTCGAGGTGGGTGATGGACTGGGCGTCGGGCCGGGCGAGGCCGCGTTCCCATTTCGACAGGTGCGCGGGGTCGATGAAGGACCGCTTGGCGGCCTCCCGCAGGCTGATCCGGCGGGCGTCTTCGCGGAATCGGCGAATGACGGCGCCCAGCAGATGCCACAGGGACTCGCTCGGATCCACACGTTCGGCGGTAGGCATTTCCGCTCCTCCAGGTGTTGACGGTATTGACGGCAACAACCACCAACACCAATTGGCTTGGCTGTTTCCTGGTTCTTCTTCACCATGTCAGGGGAGTTCGGAAATGGCCCGAAGTTCGGGCGGCCAGTCAAGGCGAGGCAACGCACTTGACGGGCTCTGATCAGGAGCGAGGTCCGCATCCATGGCCAAGGCTAAAGCAATTGAACGACCCCCGCCACCCTGGATCCGATCACTAGCCTGCTGGGCATAACGGAATTTCCCGACAAATCGAGCGCCGCGCTGTGGGCGCGGAGATTCGTTCGCAATTCACTGACCGGGCAAGCTGGTGATCGGCTCGATAATGCGCTCTTGCTGGTTACCGAGCTCTTCTCGAATTCCGTTCGGGCTGGGCTGTTCTGAGGGGCCGCGGCGGCACGGACCATACGGCTGGCTACAGCACCGACCGCCAACATCGCTCGTCGCGCCCTCAAATGCGGTCTCCAGTTCGACGAAGGTCGTCCTGCGCGTGGCCAACGGCGGCGACAACGGCCTCTACCGCTGGTGGTTCGACAGCGCTGCCGCGACATCATGTCCCTGGTCCAAGCCATCTCCAACGCCCGCGGCCTCGGCGCTATCTACTGGGAACCCACCTGGACCGCCGTCTCCGGCAACGGCTGGGACCCCACCAATCCCTCCTCCGGCAACGAATGGGAAAACCAAGCCCTTTTCGACTTCAACGACCGAGCCCTCCCGGCCCTGACCCAGTTCACCCACCAGTAGCACTTCCAACCGGGCGGTGCCGTGGCACCACACCAGACACCGCCCGCTGGATTTTTGAGCAGGGAGGCTGCCGGGGGGTAACGTCGGCGGCATGAGCGCGCGGCCCGTCCACGATCCTCGGTATGACCCGGAGGCGATCCTCCGAGCCCTGCCGGAGAAGTGGCGCCCGGTGTTCCTCGCCCAGTATCACGAGGCCCGGGAGGTGGCGCGCGAGCCTGGTGAGTACCACCGGCTGCCCGAGGTTCTCAACCTGTGGTGGCTTAATTCGATCGCGTTCGCCGATCCCACATACGATCAGCGCGCGGAGGAGGTGGCCGGGGGCTCGGGCGAAGTCGTGCCGATCGAGGAAGCGATTCTCGACTGGGATGAGCGCCTGGTTCGGATGCGGCGTAAGTGAGCTACCGCGCAGTCCTGTCTCCGGCTGAGGCCAATGCCACCCAGACGATCATGTTCCTGGCGAAGGCAGTTCAGATGACTTCGAAGTCGGCCATCATCGCCATGTCCTCGTGCTCGAGGTTGTGGCAGTGCAGCAGGTAGCGCCCCCGGTAGCCCTCGAAGCGGGCCAGGACGTCGACGACCTCGTAGGGGCGGACGTCCACGGTGTCCTTCCAGCCCGCGTCGGTCGGCGCGGGCGGCTTGCCGTTTCGTGAGAGCACCTGGAATCGCGCTAGATGGACGTGTACCGGATGGTGGAAGTCGCTGGTGAACCTCCAGATCTCGCTGGTGTTCAGGCGGGGGGTGGCAAGTGGCTGGCCCGGCCGGAAGCGCTGGCCGTTGATCGTCCAGGCGGCGGCTCCTTCCTGGCCGGTGCGGCGGAAGTCGAAGGTGCGTACGGCGACCGCAGCCTTGGCCGGCTCTACCTGGGACAGCCGTTTCGGAATCCTGCTGTCGTCCGGGGCGCGGCGCCGCACGCGGAACCGCATGACGTCGCGTGCCGCGCCCACGCCCAGGGTGTTGACCATGGTCACCTCGGTGCCGGCCGGGTGGTCGGAGAAGTCCGCGATCACGTCGAAGCGTTCCCCCGGGGAGATCGTGATCGCGTCGTGCGTCAGCGGAGTGGCCAGTAGCCCCTGGTCACTCCCGATTTGGACGAACCGGCCGCCGGGGGTCAGCCGCAGCTGGAGGCGGCGGGCGCTGGAGGCGTTGAGCAGCCGCAGCCGGTACCGTGCCGCGTCGACGTCGAGGAATGGCCAGGGGGCGCCGTTGACCAGGATGACGTCGCCCTCGACTCCTTCCATGAAGGCGTCCCGCACCCCGGGGCGGACCAGCAGCGTCGGATCCAGCGACGGGTAGCGGAACGAGCCGTCCTCCTCGAAGGCCCGGTCGCAGATCATCAAGGGGAGGTCCCGCTCGCCCTTCGGCAACGGCAGCGCGTCGTCCTCGTCGTCCCGCACCAGCAGGAAACCGGCCAGGCCACGCCACACCTGCGGCGCGGTGAAGTCCATCCGGTGATCGTGATACCAGAGCGTCGCGGCCCGCTGCTCCAGCGGGTACGCATAGTCCCTGGCCCCGTGGTGGAAGGTCCACTGCGACAGGTCGTGCGGGGAGTGGTCGCCGCCGTGCGGGCGGAATCCCCGCCCCTCAGCGACCACCAGGTCGGTGGGGTAGCCGTCGGAGTGCGCCGGGGTGACGCCGCCGTGCAGGTGCGTCGAGGTGGGCACGGGCAGTTCGTTGCGGACCCGGATGACGGTACGGCTGCCGCGGCGCAGGTCGAAGGTCGGTCCGGGGAACGTGCCGCCGTACCCCCAGATCTCGGTCGTGGTACCGGGAATGGTCTCCAACTTGGCGGCCCGCTGAACGATCTCGTACTGCCCGGGCCGTACCGGGACGGCGGTTTCGGGGACGGGGAGCGGCACGGTGAACCTGGCGGGCAACGGCAACGCGCGCCCGGAACCCGGTGGCCTCAGCCTGCTCAGCGGTTGGCTGGTGGCGATGGTGGTGGTCGGTGAGATGACGAAGAACCGGCGCGCCTACCTGAGCGAGGTGGAACTGCGCGCGGTGGAGGCCGAGCGGACCAGGGAGGAGGCCGCGCTGCGCAGGGCCGGGGAGGAACGCTTGTGGATCGCCCAGGAGCTGCACGACACGCTGACGCACACCATCTCCGTCATCAACGTCCAGACCTCGGTCGCCCTGCAGTCGCTGGAGCGTGACCCGGCGCTGGCCCGCCGGGCTCTGCTCGCAGTCAAGGAATCGGGCCATGAGGCGATGCACGAACTCCGTGCCACGCTGGGCGTCCTGCGCCAGGCCGATCCCGGCGACCTGGAGGTGGGGCTGTCCAGGCTGCCCCGGCTGGTGGACCGGGCGGCGACGGCAGGGCTGCCGGTGCGGACGGTCACGGTCGGCACGCGCAGGGAACTGCCCGCGGACGTCGACAGGGCCGCCTACCGCATCGTGCAGGAGGCGTTCACCAACGTGCTGCGACACGCTGGCCGACGACCAGCCACTGATCCGCGCCGGTTTCCGGGCGCTGCTGGAGATGGCCGACGACATCACCGTCGTCGCGGAGGCCGGGGACGGCGGCGAGGCCGTCGAGCTGTGCCGGGCGCTGCTGCCCGACGTGGCTCTGCTGGACGTGCGGATGCCGCTGCTGGACGGCATCCAGGCGACCAGGAGGATCGGCGCAGAAGCCGGACTCGACTCGGTGCGGGTGGTCATCCTCACCAATTACGCCCTCGACGAGTACGTCTTCGCCGCGCTGCGCGCCGGGGCCAGCGGATTCCTGCTCAAGGACATCGAACCGGCCGACCTGCTGCAGTCGGTGCGGGTGGCCGCCAGGGGCGAGGCGCTGCTGTCGCCCTCGGTCACCAGACGGCTGATCGAGGAGTACGTCGCCACCCCGCCCAGGCCCACGTCCGGGCCTGGCCTGGACCGGCTGACGGACCGGGAGCGGGAGGTCCTCTCGCTGGTCGCGACCGGGATGTCCAACGAGGAGATCGCCCGGCACCTGACGATCAGCCACGCGACGGTGAAGACCCACGTCAGCAGGACGATGGCCAAACTGGGCGCCCGGGACCGCGCTCAGCTGGTCGTGCACGCCTACGAGTCCGGGCTGGTCACACCGGCCGGGCAGTAGCGTCAGACGGCGTCTGTCAGCTGCCGCCGATAGCGCCCGAGGCGTTCTGGCGAGCCAGACTGGGAAGCATCGGAGCGAGGTGGGGAGAGCTGGTGGGCGAGCGGGCAGGGCGCGGATCCTGGTGGAACCCACGGCATGCACTCGCGTTCGGGGGAGGAGGTTCGGCTGCCCTCCCTCGGATTCCGCGATGGATGGCTCAGGTGGTGGTGGCCGGGCTCGCGGTGTTTCTGGGGGCGATCGTCTGGCATACGCTGCTTGACGACTACGGCATTCGGAACGTCTCGGCGGCCACGCTGGGCCTGGCTGTGGCAATTTCCGTGGTTCTGTCGCGGTTTCAAGCCAGGCTGGCCTGGTGGCTGTCGCTGGCGGCAGCCGTACTGTCGGCCGTGGTTTCCCATGATGCGCTGCAGGGAATGGTGTGGCCGGCTCCGGTGCTGGCGGCCCACGTCTGCGTTCTGACGCTGGTGGGCTTCGGAGCTCGGGCCCGCCTGCTGGTCGAGATGTGGGTTGTCACGCTGGTGGCGGGGGTCGCGCTGTGGGCGTTGCTGCGCGGCGAGCAGACGCTGATCGGGCTCGGGGACATGTCCCTGTTATCGGGCATGGTGCTCATCACCGTGTACGCGCTGCGCAGGGCGGCGCTGGCCGACCGCAGAACGCACGACGAGCAGGCCAGATCCGCTCTCCTGGCCGAGCGCGCCCGGATAGCCCGGGAACTGCATGACGTGGTCGCCCACCATATGTCGGTCGTGGCGGTCCAGGCGGAGGCGGCGCCGTACCGCGTCCCCGACCCTCCTCCCGAGCTGGCCAGCAGCTTCGCCACCATTCGGGCCAGCGCCGTGGAGGCGCTCACGGAACTCCATCGGGTCCTCGGCCTGCTGCGGAACGACGCCTCCGGCGAGTCGAGCCCGCAGCCGACGCTGGATCGCCTGCGCGAACTGGTGGACCGGGTACAGGCGGCGGGAACGCCGGTGACCTTGCGGATCGACGGTGAGCGGCGGCCGCTTCCCTCGGGTGTGGAGCTGTCGGCCTACCGGATCGTGCAGGAGGCGCTGAGCAATGCCCTCCAGCACGCGCACGGGGCCGGCGTCCGGGTCCAGGTGACCTACGGGCGGGACGTCCTCGACCTGCAGGTGGAGAACGGCCAGCCGGCGATCCCGCCCCGGCCGTCCATGCGCCCCGGGCACGGGCTGCTCGGCATGCGCGAGCGCGTCGCCATGCTCAACGGGGAGCTGACCGCAGGCCCGCGGGACGGTGGCGGCTATGCCCTGACCGTCCGGCTGCCGCTCGTGGGGAGGGAGGAAGCGTGACGATGATCCGGGTGCTGATCGCCGACGATCAGGCCATGGTCCGGGAGGCGTTCGCGGTCCTGCTGAATGCCCAGCCCGACATCGAGGTGGTCGGCGAGGCCGTCGACGGGATCGACGCCCTGGCCAAGGTCGCCGCGTTGCGGCCCGACGTGGTGCTGATGGATGTGCGCATGCCCGAACTCGACGGCTTGGCGGCCACCCGCCGCATCGCGGGCGCGACCAAGGTGCTGGTCCTCACCACCTTCGACCTGGACGAGTACGTCTACGAGGCGCTGCGGGCGGGCGCCAGCGGATTCCTGTTGAAGAAGGCGACGGCGCGGGAGCTCGGCGACGCCGTCCGTGTCGTCGCGAACGGGGACGCGATGCTGGCGCCGTCCGTCACGCGCCGGCTCATCAGCACCTTCACCCGGCTCGGCCCGCCGCGGCCCTTCAACGGCGACCGGTTCGGCCCGCTGACCCAGCGCGAGAGCGAGATCCTCGCGCTCATCGCCCACGGGCTGTCCAACACCGAGATCGCCGCCCAGCTCGTCATCGCGGAGCAAACCGTGAAATCCCATGTCAGCAACATCTTGACCAAGCTCGGCCTGCGGGACCGTACGCAGGCCGCGGTGCACGCGTTCCAGACCGGGCTGGTCACCCCCTACTTCGGAGCTAGACCCGATGATCCCTCCGCAGCGCCATGACCTCCCGTAGGGCCGGCTCGTAGGTTCCGGTTGTGTGACCGGCATTCCAGATCAGCTGCATCGCGCCTTCTTCAAGACGTTCTCGCTCCTCGCCCCCGGTGTCCAGGGAGCGTTGCTGCGCAGGTACTTCGACTGGTGGCACCGACGCCCTGATCCGTGGTCGCTCGCCACGGACTCTTCCGAACACCACAAGTACCTGGCCACCCTCGACCAGGTGTCGGCTGGCGCCTACCCCCGGATGCTGGAAGTGGGCTGCAGCGAAGGTGTTTTCACCGAACTTCTCGCACAGGCCCATCCGGCGGCGGAGATCACCGGAATCGACATCTCCGGCCGGGCCCTGGAACGCGCGCGACGGCGTACTGAGAGGTACCGCTCGCGGGTGCGGTTCGCGCGGGCCGACATTCTCGAGCATGAGGAGCACGCTCGGTTCGATCTCGTGTTCTGCGCGGAGACTCTTTACTACCTCGGGCGGCACGACCGGCTCCGCCGTGCCTCGGCGCGGCTGCGTTCGTTGACCGCGCCCAGCGGCGTCCTGGTCCTGGTGCATCCCTGGCCGGAGGCTGAGCTGCTGCACGGGTTCACCGACAGCGACCAGACGTTCTCGAAGATCAGCGAACGAGTCGAAGCGAACGTCGTACGTCCCTTCGCGGTCTCCGTCTACCGGAACAACCAGGCCGCCCTTGAGACGGGTCCCTCGTCCATGTCGTCCGGGTGGACATCATGATCCGAGCGGTTCCCGACATTTCACATGATTTCCGGGGACGCTTCCCAGTCACGGCAGGGGATGACCGCGTAGTGGCGGTAGAGGACGGCGACGGGGCCCTGGCCGGCCATGGCGCCGCGTAGCTCTATCGATTCGGTGTAGGGGCCGCAGACGCAGTCCGGGCTGCCCTCGTGGGCGATGACGTCGTCAGTTGGCAGAACGTGCACGAATTTGGACATCTCATTTCCCGCTTTGCTCCGGCTAAGTTCTCAAGTTACCACATAGCGGGATAAATCGGGCAAGGGCTTGGGGTGGGCTTGGCTGTGGTCAAGCTCGCCTGACCCGGAAGGTGGGCCATGTCACAGCGTTGACGTTTGTTGGGATGGACGGCAAACTAATTCGCGAAGTGGTCGTCTGCTGGGGTGGGGAGTTCTGATGCCGTACCGTCCGCCGTTGGTGGCTCGTGAGTATTTTGTGGCGGATCCGCCGGAGCTGCCGGTTCGGGAGCGTGGGGAAGGAGGTCTTTCCGCGCTGATCCGGGCCGAGGTGGTGACTGTGGACTGGGCGGGGGTGACGTTCAAGGGGGCCACGTCGGCGGACGAGTCGCTGGTCGTGCGGATCTGCGCGGCGGGGGAGGGGGTCATCCGGGTCCGGTTGATGCAGGACGCGGACGCCAGGACTCGGTCGGCGCGGGCGATCTCCATGGTGACGCCGGGGAAGTACCACGCGGTGGTGACGGCGGATGAGAGCCGGGTGGTGCTGAACGCGGGCGGGTTGCGGGTGGAGATCCAGCTGAATCCGTGGAACATGCGGTTCGTCGATGAGAGCGGGCGGGTGCTGGTCGAGCAGGATCCGGGGCGGCCCGACATCAGCGGGCGGCTGCGCACGCTGCCGTTCGGGCGGTCGACGGTGGACGGGACGACCGTGGCCTATCACGAGACGTTCCTGGTGCCAGCGGACGAGGCGTTCTGCGGGTTCGGGGAGTCGTTCACGCCGGTGAACAAGCGCGGGCAGCGGCCGCTGATGTGGAACTTCGACGCGTTCGGGGCCGAATCGCAGCGTGCGTATAAGAATGTGCCGTTCTACCTGTCCAGCCGGGGCTACGGGATCGTCGTGGACAGTGGCATGCCGGTCGAGTTCGACATGTGCCAGTCCACCCACAGCGACGTGCAGATCGTGGTGCCGGACGATCTGATCGACTACTACGTGCTGGCGGGGCCGGGGCCCGAGCAGGTGCTGGCGCGGTTCGGCGGGCTGACCGGGAAGCCGGTGCTGCCGCCGAAATGGGCGTTCGGGGCGTGGATCTCGTCGGGGTTCTTCCGGGACAGCCAGGAGCGGGTGCTGGAGCGGGCCCGGACGATCCGGACCAAGGGCATTCCGTGTGACGTGCTGCATCTGGACACGTTCTGGCAGACCGACGGGCATTGGTCGGATCTGCGGTGGGATCCGGAGGCGTTCCCGGACCCGGCAGGCATGCTGGCCGAGCTGGCCGAGCAGGGCTTCCACGTCTGCCTATGGATGAATCCGTATATCTCCCACTTGAGCCCGGCTTTCGCCGAGGCCGCCGACGCCGGATATTTCCTGAAGAAGCGTGACGGCGAGGTGTATGTCGCCGACGTCTGGCACGGCTCCTACCCGGCTTCCGGCATCGTCGACTTCACCAATCCGGACGCGGCGGCCTGGTTCCGCGGCCTGTTGAAGCCCCTCCTTGAGCAAGGCGTCGCCGTGTTCAAGACCGACTTCGCCGAAGGGGTTCCCGCCGACTCGATCGCCTTCAACGGCATGACCGGCGTCGAACTCCACAACGTCTACACGCTGCTCTTCAACGACCTGGTCGCCGACGTCACCCGGGAAGTCGCCGGGCATGGCATGGTCTGGGCACGTTCCTCCTACCTGGGCGGGCAGCGCCACTCCGCCCAGTGGAGCGGCGACGTCGACGCCACCTACCCGGCCATGGGCAGCACGATCCGCGGCGGCCTCTCGCACGGCCTGTCCGGCATCCCCTTCTGGAGCCACGACGCGGGCGGCTTCACCGGCACGCCCAGCCCGGAGCTGTACATCCGCTGGTCCCAGTTCGGGGCGCTGTCTCCACTGGTGCGCTTCCATGGCACGTCCAGCCGGGAACCGTGGGAGTTCCCGCCACATGCCGAGCAGGGCGCGATTGACGCGTTGCGGTTGCGGTATCGGCTTATGCCGTACATCTACAGCGTGGCGGTGGTCGCGGCCGAGACGGGCGCGCCGATGATGCGCGCGCTCTGCGTCGATTACCCGGATGATCCGGTGGCGTGGCAGGCGGACCTGGAGTACCTGTTCGGTACGGATCTGCTTGTCGCGCCGATGACCTCGGCCGATGGTTCCCGGAGCGTCTACCTGCCCGCGGGGTCGTGGGTGGACTACTGGACCGGTGAGGTCCTGACCGGCGGGCGATATTTCCCTGTCTCGCCGCACCTCGACCGCATCCCGCTGTACGTCCGGTACGGCGCGCTTATCCCTACGACCACTCCGGGCGACACGGTGGCCGACGACCCGGACATCACCCTTGTCGTGTACGGCCTGCCGGAAGGCACTAGCCGTACCGAAATAAGGGACTTGGACGGAACGACCACCGTGACCGCAGCGGTGGACGGAGACCGGTTGGTGGTCAGAGCCGACGGTCCAAAGCGGATCTCCCACGTCGAACTCGTTGGCGCGTCCGCCGAGTTCGTCATTCTCTAGGAGTTTGCAATGCGTAAATCCCCCTTCATCGTTCTCATGGTGGCCGTGCTGGCCGCCTGTGGGGGCACCGATAGCACCACCCCCCAATCGTCCAGTGGCACTCAGGCCAGGACGCTCACGCTCTGGCACTACGAGGGCGCCGACAGCGCGATGGGCAAAGCCTGGGCCGAGGCGATCAAGAAATTCGAGGCCTCCCACCCCGGGGTCACGGTGAAGTTCGAGGAGAAGGGCTTCGAGCAGATCCAGAAGACCGCCGGAATGGTGCTCAACTCCGATGAAGCGCCTGACATCATGGAATACAACAAAGGCAACGCGACCGCCGGGCTGCTGTCCAAGCAGGGGCTTTTAAGCGATCTGACCGAGCAGGCGACCCAGCGCGGCTGGGACAAGGCGCTCTCGGCGTCCCTGCAGACCACCGCGAAATATGACGAGCGCGGCATCATGGGCTCCGGCAAGTGGTTCGGCATCCCGAACTACGCCGAATACGTGATGGTCTACTACAACAAGGACCTCTTCGCGAAGCACAAGGTGGAAGTCCCGACCACGTACGAGCAGTTCACCGCCGGTCTGGACACGTTCGTCAAGGACGGCGTGACGCCGATCGCGAACGCGGGCGCCGAATACCCGGCCCAGCAGATCTTCTACCTGCTCGCCCTGAGCAAGGCGCAACGGTCGTGGGTCGACAGCTACCAGCTCTATAAGGGCAAAGTCGACTTCCACGGGCCAGAACTCACCTATGCCGCCAACACCTACGCCGACTGGGTGAAGAAGGGCTACGTCGACAAGGACTCCGCCGGGATCAAGGCCGAGGACATGGGCGTCGCGTTCATGAGCGGCAAGTTCCCCATCATGGTGTCCGGCTCCTGGTGGTACGGCAGGGTGCAGTCGACGGTCAAGGACTTCGAGTGGGGGTCCTTCCTCTGGCCGGGCAACCAGCTGGCGCCGGGCTCCTCGGGCAACATCTGGGTGGTGCCGGAGAAGGCCAAGAACAAGGACCTCGCGTACGACTTCATCGACATCACGATGAGCAAGGAGATCCAGAACCTGCTCGGCAACTCGGGCGGGCTGCCGGTGGCGGCCGATCCGGCGGCGATCACCGACGCCAAGAGCAAGGAGCTGGTGGAGAACTTCAACAAGCTGTCCGCGCAGGACGGCCTGGCGTTCTATCCGGATTGGCCGGCTCCGGGGTACTACGACGTGATGGTGGCCGGCGTACAAGGGCTGATCAACGGGACCGCGCCCGGCGCGGTGCTGGACGAGATCGCCGGGCCCTACAACGAGAATCTGGCGGATATCGGCGGATGAGGTCACGGGGATACTGGCTCTATCTGATCCCCAGCCTCGTGTTGTTCGTCGGTGTGATCGTGGCGCCGTTCCTGATGAACGTCGCCACGAGCTTCACCCGCTGGTCGGGGGTGGGCACGCCGGAATGGATCGGGTTCGAGAACTACGACAGGCTGCTGAAGGATGAGCGGTTCTGGGCGTCATTTCAGCACAACGTGGCGCTGATCCTGGCGATGGCGGTGGTGCCCACCCTGCTCGGGCTGGTGCTCGCCGCCGCGCTGTTCGACTACATCGCCAAGAAGTTCGGGCCGCGTACGGCGTCCGCGTTGCGGGCGGCCTTCTACCTGCCGCAGGTGCTGCCGGTGGCGATCGCGGGCGTGGTGTGGGGGTGGCTGCTGCACCCTTCGTACGGCGCCGTGAACGAGATCTTCGGGATCGACGTCAACTGGCTGGGCGATCCGTCGATCGCGCTGGCCACGGTGATGGCGATCATGGTGTGGTTCCAGCTGGGGTATCCGGTGGTGATCTTCATGGCCGGGTTGCAGCGGGTGGATCCGGCGCTGTACGAGGCGGCGGAGATCGACGGCGCTTCGTGGTGGCGGCGGTTCTGGCACATCACCGTGCCGCAGATCCGGCCGGAGTTCTTCGTGGTGCTGCTGACCTGCACGATCGCCGCGTTGAAGGTGTTCGGGCCGATCTTCGTGCTGACCCGCGGGGGACCGGCGGGGGCGACCATGGTGCCGTCGTACTTCTCGTATCTGAACTTCTTCCAGCGGGTCAATGTCGGGTACGGCTCCGCGATCGCGACCGTGCTGGCGCTGATCATCGTCGTGGTGACGTTCCTGTTCCTGCGGGTTCAGGAGCGTGAGACGTGAGACGGTATTCGCTGCTGGCCGCGCTGATCGTCCTGGCATTTGTCATGCTATTTCCGTTTTTGTTGGTGGGGCTTAACGCGTTCAAGTCTCCGGCGGAGTACTCGTCCGGGGGGCCGCTGGCGTTGCCTGACGGGATTTATCTCGACGGGATCGTCGCTTTCTGGGATCGCGTGGATTTCGGCCGCAAGCTGTGGAACAGCCTGCTGATCAGTGGGTGTGTGGCGGTGGGCGCGGTGGCGTTGTCGGTGCTCAACGCGTACGCGCTGGGGATCGGGCGGGTGCGCGGGCGGCTCTGGATCCTGGTCGTGTTCCTGGTGGCGAACACGCTGCCGCAGGAGGCGCTCGTCTATCCGCTGTACTACCTGGCCAAACAGGTCGGCCTCTACGACAGCCGCCTCTTCGTGATCCTGATATTTGTCGTTATTCAGGCGGCTTTCGGGACATATCTGCTTTCGGCGGTGCTGGGGAGGTTCCCGGCCGAGATCCTGGAGGCCGCCGCCATCGACGGCGCGAGCAAGTGGCGGGCGCTGTGGCGGATCGTGGTGCCGATCAGCCGGCCCACGCTGTCGGTGCTGCTCATCTTCTTCTTCATCTGGACCTGGAACGAGTTCTTCCTGCCGCTGGTCTTCCTGATCTCCAACGACAACCAGACCGTGCCGGTCGCGCTCGGCGTGCTGCAGGGCGACCGGCTGATGGACGCCACCATGTCCAGCGCCTCCGCGCTGCTCGGCATCGTGCCCGCCGTGGTGTTCTTCCTGATCTTCCAGCGGACCCTCACCCGCGGGATCACCGTGGGCGCCATCAAATAGCCGCCACCCTGACCTGGAGGCTTTCCCATGATCCGACGATTGTTGTTCGCGCTGGTCCTGGTCCTCGCCACGGGGACCGTGCCCGCGCAGGCCGCTGACGACTTCCCGTTCCGCGATCCCGGGCTGCCGCTGTCGCAGCGGATCGACGACCTGCTCGGGCGGCTCACGCTGGCAGAGAAGATCTCCTGGCTGCACCAGTACCAGCCCGCCGTGCCACGCCTCGGCATCGGCTCGTTCAAGACGGGCACCGAGGCGCTGCACGGCGTCGCCTGGTCCACCGACGTCGAGGCGGGCGGCGCGGTCCGTACGGCGGCGGGGACGGTGTTCCCGCAGGCCGTCGGGCTGGCGAGCACGTGGGACCCGGCGCTGATCAAGCGGGTCGGCGCGGCCGTCGGCACCGAGGCGCGGGGGTATCACGCGGAGAATCCCCGGGTGTGGGGGCTCCAGCTGTGGGCGCCCGTGGTGAACCTGCTGCGGGATCCGCGCTGGGGGCGCAACGAGGAGGGATATTCGGAGGATCCGCTGCTGACCGGGGCGATCTCCACCGCGTACGGGAGCGGCATCACCGGCGACGATCCCGACCATCTGCGGGCGGCTCCGGTGCTCAAACACTTCCTGGCCAACAACAACGAGGTCAACCGGACGACGACCAACTCCAGCCTGCCGGCGCGGGTGCTCAAGGAATACGAGGAGCCCGCCTTCCGCACGGCGATCGCCGCCGGGGCGGCCACGGGGGTGATGACCTCGTACAACGTGGTCAACGGACGTCCGGCCACGGTCACCGACCTGAACTCCGGCGTACGGACCTGGAGCACGCGCGATCTCTTCAACGTGACCGACGCGCACGCGCCCAACAACCTGGTCGACTCCCAGCGCTACTATCCGGACCTCGCCCAGGCGGACGCGGCCACGCTGAAGGCCGGCGTGGACAGCTTCACCACCGACGACACCAACTCCGCCAGGACGATCACCGCCGTGACCGACGCGCTGGCGGCAGGGCTGATCACCGAAACCGACGTGAACACGGCGGTCCGCCACATCCTGAGCATCCGGTTCCGGCTGGGTGAATTCGATCCCGGCGGCGGCCCTTACGGGAACATCACCAAAGCCGTCGTGGACTCACCCGCGCACCGCGCGCTCAACCGGGAGACAGCGGGCAAAGCCACCGTCCTGCTGAAGAACTCCGGCCTGCTCCCGCTCACCCCCAACCGCAAGGTCGCCGTCATCGGACCCCTCGGCGACACCCTCTACACCGACTGGTACGGCGGCAGCCTCCCTTATGGCGTGACCACCCTTGATGGCATCAAGGAACGTGCGACGGCCACCGGGACCGAGGGTGTGGATCGGGTCGCGTTCAAGCATGTGGCGTCCGGCGGATACATCACGGCGACGGGCACGACAGACGCCGACACCGTGGGGACGGCATTGGCTTCCGGCATCGCGACGGGCAATTCGGACGCCGGGGCGGCGTCGGCGTCCGGTCGAGGCGCCGACACCCCGGAGATCGCCGCTGCCGCCCAGTGGGATCTGACCGACTGGGGCGAGGGGGTCGTGACGTTGCGGAACGCCGGGAACGGCCGGTATCTAGGGTGGAACTTCGCGCCCTTCATCACCCGCGACGATCAGCCCAACGGCTGGTTCGTCCAGCAGCAGTTCAAACTGGAGCCCGCCGGGGACGGATACTTCCTTATCCGATATGTCGGGTATGAGGTTACGCAGCCGTGGTTCTGGCTGCCGGAGACGTACGTGCAGGTCGACCCCGATGGCAAGCTCTCGGTCGGCGCGAAGGCCACCGCCGCCAGGTTCACCAAGGAGGTCGTGACCGACGGCATCGCCACCGCTGTCGCCGCCGCGAAGGCCGCCGACGTGGCCGTGGTCGTCGTCGGCAGCATGCCGTTCATCAACGGCCGCGAGGACCACGACCGTACCTCCACCAAGCTGGCCGAAGGCCAGGAAGCCCTGGTCAAGGCCGTCCGAGCGGCCAACCCGAAGACGGTCGTGGTGCTCCAGAACAGCTACCCGGCCACGATCGACTGGCTCCAGGACCACGTCCCCGCCATCCTCTGGACCACCCACGCGGGCGCAGAAACCGGCCACGCCCTCGCCGACGTCCTGTACGGCGACGTCAACCCCGCCGGACGCCTCACCCAGACATGGCACCGCGCCACCGCCACCCTGCCCCCGATCACCGACTACGACATCATCAAGACAGGTTCGACGTATCTGTACTACTCAGGCAGCCCGCTCTACCCCTTCGGCCACGGCCTCTCCTACACGACCTTCGGCTACCAGGGCCTAACAGTCACCCCAAAGGCCACCGGTTACGAAATTTCCGTCAAAGTAACGAACACGGGAAACCGCGCCGGGGACGAAGTCGTCCAGCTCTACACCCACCAGCACCGCTCCCGCGTGAAACAGCCCATCAAACAACTCCGCGGCTTCCAACGCGTCACCCTCACCCCTGGCGCGTCCACCACCGTCCGCTTCACGCTCACCAAATCCGACCTGGCCCTCTGGGACGTCACCAGAAACCGCTTCGCCACCGAATCCGCCACCCACGACATCCTCGTCGGCAGCTCCTCCACCACCATCCGCCAACGCACCACCGTCAACGTCCCCGGCGAACAGATCCCCCACCGCGACCTCACCCACCTCACCCGCGCCAGCGACTTCGACGACTACTCCGGCATCGAATTAGTCGACGAAACCAAACCCACCGGCACCGCCGTAGGCGCCACAACCGGCGACTGGCTCACCTTCAAGGACACCGACCTACGCGCCCCGGCGACCATCACCACCGGAGTCTCGTCGGTGGCGGGTGGTTCCATCCAGATCCGCCTCGGCTCACCGACGGGCCGCCTGATCGGGACCCTCGCCGTCCCGGCCACCGGCGACGTCTACTCCTGGACCACCGCCACCGCGGCCCTGACCAGGACATCCGGCGTCCACGACGTGTACCTCACCTTCACCGGCGATCTCCGAATCCGAACCCTCACCCTCACCTGACGATCAAGAGGGAGCCCGCCGTCGATGCGGGCTCCCTCTTGCGATGTGCGTGCGCAACCTGCAAGGTCGCTAGACAAAGGGGGGCAGCGTGCTCGGTGGGCAGGTGCGGGAACGGGTCAGTGGTGTCGGCAGCCGGCTGGTGGTCGTCTGCGCGGGATGGGGGATCTTCTGGGGTGCCTGGTCGGGACTGCTACCCGCGATAAAGGAGCAGTTGGGGGCGTCCACAGCTGATCTCGGGCTGGCCCTCACCGCGGTCTCCATCGGCGCGATCCCCGCCATGATGATCACCGGCCGCCTCGCCCGAGGCCGCGAAAGCCTGGTTCTCGCCCTGTCCATGGCCGGCCTGGCCGCCGTCGCGGTCCTCCTCGGCTTCATCTCGGAGCCATGGGTTCTCGCCCTCGCGCTCCTGATCCTCGGCGTCACCAGCGGAAGCGTCGACGTCGCGCTCAACATGGCCACCGCGCGCGCCGAACGCGTGACCGGCCGGCGGCTCTTCCAGCCGGTCCACGCCGCCTTCCCGGTCGCCGTGATCGCCGCCGCCCCCGCCGCCGGCTTCGCCCGCGACCTGGGCATGTCCACCCCCACCGTCCTCACCTGCGCCGCCACCCTCGTCCTCGCCGCCGGTCTGGCCGCCGTACGCCTCCCGCTCGGTCCCCTCACCCAACAGGACAACGAGAAAAAGCCCCGCCCCGGCCTGTGGGGAATCGGCGTGATCCTCGGCCTCCTCGGCGCCTGCCTACTCATCGTCGAGAACGCGGTCGAACAATGGTCGGCCATCCTCCTGGAGGACCACCTCAGCGCCGGCCCGGTCCTGGCCGCCGCCGCCCCCGCGACCTACATGGCCGCCCTCACCACCGGCCGCCTGATCGCCCAAGCCCTCCCCACCCTGACCACCAGAACGCTCTTCCTGATCGCCGGCCTGGGCGGTTCGATCGGAATAATCCTGGCCGGCCTAGCCACCACCCCTTGGGTCAGCCTGGCCGGATTCGCCCTGTCCGGCCTGGCGTTCGCCCCCCTGATGCCCGCCATCCTCAGCGACGCCGGCACCCGCGACACCACCGGCGCCGTCGTGACCACCGTCTCCGTCGTCTCGTACACCGGATTCGTCATCAGCCCCCTCGCCGTCGCCGCCCTAACCCTGGGACTCCCACTCCCGTACGCCCTGGCCTGCCTGGGCGTCCTCGGCCTCCCCCTGCTCACCGCCGCGATCCGCCCGATCACCCAACGCGACTAACCCCGCAATACCGCAGTAACAGCCCGGGCAATCCGCAAAGCACCCGAACGGGATTTCGCTATCCTCCCGCTATGGCCGAATCGATCGGGGAAAGACTGGCCTCTCGTTACCTCCTGCTCCGACCTCTCGGCTCCGGCGGTATGGGTACGGTATGGCTGGCGAGGGACGAGACGCTTGACCGCGAGGTAGCGGTCAAGGAGTTGCGCTTCCCCGACGGGCTCGAGGAGCGCAAGCGGGCCGAGCTGGTCGCCCGGGTGATGCGCGAGGCGGAGGTCACCGCGCGGTTGCGGCATCCGTCGATCGTGGGCGTACACGACGTGCTCGTCGAAGGCGGCAAGCCGTGGATCGTGATGGAGCGGCTGCACGGCCGCAACCTCGCCGACGAAGTCAGGACGCACGGCCCGCTCCCGGCCGCGCGGGTCGCCGAGATCGGCGCCCGGATGCTGGAGGCGCTGGCCGCCGCGCACGCCCTCGGCGTGCAACATCGGGACGTGAAACCCGGCAACGTGTTCCTGACCAGCGACGGCCGCGTCGTCCTCACCGACTTCGGCATCGCCCGCCCCGCCGACACGACCGCCCTGACCGGCGACGGCATGCTGATCGGATCACCCGGATACATCGCGCCGGAACGCCTCTCCGGCGATCCCGGCGGCCCGCAATCCGACCTGTGGTCGCTCGGAGCGACCCTCTACCTGGCCCTGGAGGGCACACCCCCGTTCAAGGGCTCCCAGGTGGAGGTCCTCTACGCGACCATCTCCCAGGACGTCCCCCTGCCCAGGACCGCCGGGCCGATCGGACCGCTCTTACGCTGGATGTTGTCCCGCGACCCCGGCGCCCGCCCCGAACCGGCCGCCGCCCTCGACCTGTTCCGGCAGATCGCCCGGGGCGGCATGCCGGACGTGACGATGCCCATGGCGGCCCGGCAGCGCCGTACCCGCCGATGGCTGATCGCCGCCGCGGTGGCGGTCCCCCTCCTGGCCGGAGCCGCGTTCGTGGTCCCCTGGGGCGGCGACGACCCGCCCGCGCGCCGCTCCTCGCCGACGTTCGCCACGGCCGTCGACCTCTGTACGGCCCTGCCCGCCCCCGAGATCACCTCCGCCCTCGGCCAGTCCGCCCCCGGCCGGAAGATCGAGAAAGGCTGCCAGTGGACGGTCGACGGCACCGGCCTCCGCATCGACCCGCTGACCGACTCCGACACCCCCGACCCCTGGGCGCTGACCGCCGACTCGGCCCGCACCCTCTTCGCCGCACTGCGCCGCCAATCCGACAACGGCCTCCGCGAAGGCCAATTCATCTGGTACGAAATCGGCGCCGACCGCAAACAAGAGGTCGTGATCTCCCGCCCCCGGACCCTGCCCGGCGTCGGCGAGGAAGCCTACGCCTGCGACGTGAGCTCCACCGACGGCCGGGTGCTCAGCAACCTGATCTACTTCCGCCTGGGCGACCTGGTCGGCAAGATCGAGTACGCGGATCTGGGCACCCGCACCCCCGAGCAGATCCGCACCGCGGCCGAACACGCCGCCACCGTCGCCGCCGACACGTTGTGGAGCCGGGCGTAGTGAACCTGCTCGCCGGCCGATATCGGCTTGTCGAACCCCTGGGCCAAGGCGGCGAGGGGACCGTCTGGCGCGCCCACGACGAGCTGCTGCGGCGCGAGGTCGCGGTCAAGCAGATGCGCGTCCCGGCCCGTCTCAGTCCCGGTGAGCTCGCCGAATACACCGGCCGCGCCCTGCAGGAAGCCCGCGCGGCGGGACGGCTCAGCCACCCGTCCATCGTGATGATCCACGACGTGGTGCCGCACGACGGGCAGCCCTGGATCATCATGGATCTGGTGCCCGGCACCTCCCTGGACAAGCTGATCCCGCTGCCGTCCAACCGGGTCGCCGAGATCGGGCTGTCGATCCTGGACGCGCTGGCGCTCGCCCATCACAACGGCATCCTGCATCGCGACGTGAAACCCGCCAACGTCCTGATCGGGGAGGACGGCCGGGCCATGCTCGCCGACTTCGGCATCGCCGCGCCGCTCGGCTCCGATCCGGCCGACAGTTCCGGGTCACCGGCGTACATGGCTCCCGAGCGGTTCCGGCGGAAACCCGCGGGCCCGCCATCGGACCTGTGGTCCCTCGGCGCCACCCTCTACACCGCCGTCGAGGGCCGCGGGCCCTTCCACCGGGAGCTCCCGGCCGCCGTGCTCGCCGCCGTCCTCATGCACGAGCCGCCGCCGATGATCCGCGCCACCCCCGGGCTGGCCCGCGTGATCCTCGCCCTCCTCGACAAGGACCCCTCCCGCCGCCCGCCCGCCCCGGCCGCGCGGCACATGCTGCAGTCCCTCCTTCCGCCTCCCGTCGTCGTACGGCCGAGAAGAACGGGACGGTGGGTCGCGATCGGCGCGCTGACCGTGGCTCTTGGCGTCGCGGCGGGGCTTGCCGCCTGGAATCTGGGCAGCGATCAGGACACGCCGGGGCGTTTCACGGCTCTGCCGGATCCGTGCGAAGGGCTCACCACCCGGCAGGCGAACGAGCTTCTCGGTGATGGCGCGGATCGGGGTGAGCAGGACGGTGACAGCTGTGGGTGGGCGCAGCACCGTACCAACACCACGCTGACCATCACCTACCACTTGAATCCTGCCGAAGCGGGGGAGAACCATGCCGCGCGCGCGTTCGACGGCTACCGCTCCGGCGGGGCGGCCGAGGCCTACACGCTCGCCCAGGACGCGTTCACCAGGAACATCAGCGAGCCCGGAGTCACCGGCACGTCCGTGTGGTTCCGCCAAAGCAATCTGATCGTCGAAGTCGCCTACCGGCAGTCGGGCGTCGCCTCGCCCGACGCCTCCGAGCGATCACCCACCTGGCAGGCCGCCACCCACGCCGCCACCCTCGTCAGCGTCGGCCTCGGCTAGCCCTCTCCCACCCTCCAGGAGCCCGTCATGACCACACCCCCGAACACCCCGTGGGACCCGTTCAAGCCCCCGCCGCGCCGCCCCCTGAACGAACCCAACCCGGATCCCCGCGCCTACTTCCCCCCACCGCCATCGCCGGACCCTCCACCTGAGCCGCCACATCCCGAACAGCACCCCGAGTCCGACGCTTCGGAACCCACCGACATGGCGGAAAGTTCGAACGCGGGCTCCACCGAGGATGATCACCGGGACGACGCCACCGAAAGGCCGGACGATTCCGACCTGCCCTTCGGCCCGCCTCCTGAGCCGAGCCGGGGTCGTGTATCCGAGCCCGAGGACGCCTCCGGGCATCAGTCGGCCCGAATCCTGCGGCCGAATTTCCAGCGAAACGCGGATGACCGCCCAGAGGCCGCCGCGGACTGGCCCTCATTTGATGTGCCGACGACACGAGTCGCGGGCGGGTATTTTGACGCCGCCGCGGAGTTCCGATCTGAAGAGCGGACTGATCCGTCAATTGAAAACGCGCCCGGCCTGAGTCCAGCCGGTCATTTTGTTCCACCTTCGGCGTTCGGGGCAGCCGAGTCTTTTGACGACACCCAGGATTCGGACCCCGACACCCGACCGGTTGAACGTTTGCCTTCGGGCCCGATCCCTTGGCCCTCCGTTGCCGACCCCGGCGAGCGCCCCGAACCCCGCGCCGCCCAGAACGCCGAAGAACCATGGCGGGATGGACCACCGTTACCGCCCCCGCCAGGCTGGCAGCACGAACCGCCCGTCGCTCCCGGCTGGCCCCAGCCAGCACCGTCCAACGATCGCGACGAGCCGACCAAGCTCCACGAACTCCCCATTTACACGCCCCCACAGGTACTCTCCAGCCCTCCCGCTGAAGGATCTGCCACAGGTCGGGAACCGGAGACCCCGCAACCACCGGACGCGCCCGGATCTTGGCAGGGTGGCCATCCCCAGCCGGATATGCCAGGGCATTGGCCGGGCGGTCCACAGTCACCGGACGCGCCCGGATCGTGGCCGGGTAACCCTCAGCAGCCGGGTACGCCAGGGGCTTGGCCGGGCAATCCGCAATCGCCAGATGTACCCGGATCTTTTCTGGGCGGATCCCTGTCGGCGGACACACCGGGGCCTTGGCCGGGCGGTCCGCAGTCACCGGACGCGCCTGGATCTTGGTCGGGCGGTTCACAGTCACCGGACGCGCCTGGATCTTGGTCGGGTGGGCCGCAGCCGCCGGACGCGCATGGGCGCTGGCCGGATAGTCCTCCGCAGGCGAGCGCGCCAGGGTCTCGGCCAACTGGGCCGCAACCGCCGGATACGCCTGTTTGGTCGGGTAGCCCTCAGCCTCCCCCGCCTTCGGGAGCGCCGTGGCACCCGTCCGGGCAGGATGCGGGGCCGTACCAGATGGCAGGCCAGTGGCAGGGGTCCGAGAGCGGGCCCTGGCCAGGGACCACGCAGCCGGGTGGCGGTTGGCAGGGGCCGCCGCGGAAGCGGCGTGGCTGGGTGGTGCCCGTCCTGGCGCTGGTCGTCGTGCTCCTCGTGGCTGGCGGCACTTTCGTGTTCATGAAGACCCAAGCCGGCGACCAGACTCCGGTCGCGGCCACATCCTCCGGCAGCGCCGCCCCCTCGGCGACGACGTCGGCCGCCGCGAACGCGGGCGCCAACGCCGACGTGTGCGGCATGCTCGACCCCGTCGAAACGGAACGCCTCGTCCCCCAAGCGAAGATCGACTCCCGTACCAGCGACAACAGGGCCGACACGATCGTCAGCTACGTCCGCTGGACCTGCACCTGGGCAAATCGCAATATTTCCTACCGCGACGTCACCCGCAGCCGCGAGATCGTCGTCAACGTCGCCCGGTACGAAGCCCTAGGCGAGACCACCGCTGAGAAAGCCGCCAAAATCCAGTTCAACGGTGAACTCAGCCAATACACCTATGGCGGCAACAACTCCACCAAGGAGCGCTACTACTCCAAGCCCACCAAGTTCACCGGCGTAGGCGAGGAAGCCGTCGCCCAGTACCAGCTGGTCCGCGAGAAGGACTACCACTACTCCTTCGGCCAGGGCATGGGCCGCGTCGGCAACATCACCTTCCAGGTCAAGTACGAAGCGAGCCAGCAACACAAGGAAGCCGACCTCTTCTCCGCCGAGACTAAACAGTCGATCACCGAAGAGAACGCGATCCGCGAGGTCAAAGTCCTGCTCGAGCAGCTGGCCCAGTCGGTCACCGCCTGGCAGCAGGGCAAACCATCTCCCTTCGCCGGAAAGGCTCGCCCCAGCCCTACCCCGACCGCCAGCCCCAAGCCCGTACTCATCGACCTCCCGCCGCACTGCGTCGCCCTGAACCAGGTCGCCGCCGAACTCGTCCCGCAAACCAAGGGCGAGGCGGCCACCAGCAAGGACGGCAAGGCCGAACACATCCAGTGCCAGTGGTGGAACGACAAGATGCCCGTCGCCGACGGCAAGATCCGCTGGCGGAACCTCATGGTCAGCGTCCGCGAATTCCCCGACGCCGACTCCGCCCGCTTCTTCCTGATCGACAAACGCGGCAAGACCAAGTTCACCGCGAGCTCCAGAATCGGCGGCATCGCCTGGAGCAAAATCACCAAGCTCCCCGGCATCGGCGAGGACAACTACGGCCAGGCGATCAAACAGAAGACGGACACCGCCTACTCGGCCCGCTACGAGATCTACGCCCTCCAGGGCACCCGGGTCGTCTACATCCTCTTCGGCGGCAGCGACCGCCCCGCCAACACCCCCATCAACTCTCCCGACTCCACCCTGATGGACCTCCGCGAGGCCCTGAACGGCGCGAAGACCACCATCACCACCGTTCTCAAAGCCCTATAAACGCCCTCACCCGCTTCGTCTGGGCCCACCCGGACCGAGACGAAGCGGGTGGCGGCAAACAATTCACCCCAACACCCCAAGCGTTCCGCAAGGTCGCCCACATCACCTTCTGGAACGGGTACCAAACCCGCCGTAAGCATCGACATCGGGGGGAACCATGGCGGCCTGCGAAGTATGCGGCAACGACTACGACATGACATTCGAGATCCACGCTCAAGGCGTGGTCCACACCTTTGACAGCTTCGAGTGCGCGATCACGCGGATGGCACCCATCTGCGAGCACTGTTCCTGTCGCATCGTCGGCCACGGCGTCGAAGACGAAGGCAGATGGTTCTGCTGCGCCCACTGCGCCCGCAAGGCCGGCGCCACCGCCATCGTCGACCGCGTCGGCGCCCACACCTGATCCGCGAACCCGCGAATCAGGGCGATGCCTCGTGCAGGATCGGCCAGAACTCCACCTGGCTGAGGGCGGCCGCGGGCAGTTCGGCGGCGATCTCCAGGGCGCGGGCCTCGTCCGCGACGTCCAGGAGGTAGGTGCTGGCCAGGTACTCCTTAGCCTCCAGGTATGGCCCGTCGGTGACGACGGGCATACCATCCCGGACGCGAACGGTTTTCGCCTCAGTCACATCGGCAAGGCCGTACGCGCCGAGGAGCTCGCCGGTCTTCGTGTACTTGGTGTTGAACGCATCGAACTCGGCGATCGTCGCCTCGCGCTCGTCCGCGGGGATCGAGTCCCAGAACGCCTTGTTGCCGTAGATGATCAGAAGAAACTTCATGTCATCGACCCTAGCCTCGGCGTCGTACGGGCCAGGCGACCTGCGGCGATTACTCGTTTCGAGGGCTGCCTCCCCAGCGTGCGATATCGTCCGCGTCGACCTCCCGCGGCTGGCCGGCAGGCTGAGTGATGCGAATGTGGTTGCCGAACGGGTCCCGAAGCGCGCAGTCGATGCCGTACGGCTGGACGACGGGTTCCTCGGTGAACTCGACGCCTTGTGCCTTCAGCGTTTCGTAGGTCTTCCGGCAGTCGTCGGTTATGAGGATGGCCGCGACACCCATCGCGCCCTTGGTCACGAGGTCGCGCACCTGGGCGGCCACCTCAGGGCTGAGCGCCGGCGGACCGGGCACCTCCAGCAGGATCGAACGACCGGGGTCGCCGGGCAGCGCGATGGTCAGCCATCGCATGAAGCCCATGTCGACGTCGCTGGAGACCTCGAACCCGAGCTTGCCGACATAGAAGTCCAGGGCTTCGTCCTGGTCGAGTACGCGTACTGAGTGAATGCTGATTTGTGTGAACATGCAGCCCAGGCTAGGTGTTCGCACCAGATTCGGCTTGTCCAAAACTGCTCGGTCTGGACCAGGCCTTCACGAAGCAGATCGGCACCGAGAGCGGCACCGCCTTGGCACGGAACTGCGTGGGCGAGGCACCGACTATCGACCGGAATGTGCGGGTGAAGCTGCTGAGACTCTCAAAACCCACCTCGCGCGCCACATCCGTGACAGGCAGCGCAGTCTCCCGCAGCATGGCCATGGCCCGCTCGATCCGCCGCCGCTGCAAGTACCGATGGGGCGTCTCCCCGAAGACCGCACGAAAGGTCCGGCTGAAATGCGCCGCCGACATGAACGCGATGGCAGCCACCCCGGGAACATCCAACGGCTTCGCGTAATCACGATCCATGGCATCCCGCGCCCGCAACAGCCGACGATTCTCATCCTCCTGCGGGCTCATAGCACCCACCACGCCCCCGCCTTCCACACCTCGCCATCAGCCTGCCATCACAGCTCATGGTAGGGACCGTCCGTAGCAAAATGGACGAGCCCTTCGGTCGGCTCCATCCCCGCGTGCGTGGGGAGCACATATGGGACCCCTCGTGGACGACGAGACAGCGTCATGGCTACCCGTCCATCGCTTGAATCGCTTTTGTGATCAGCGCTCGGGCGGCCTTGCCGTACACGGCCAGCTCGGCTAGTTCCGTGAACGTGCGGGAGTATTGCGCGATCTCATGTGGCCGCGTGACTGTCAGGTGGCCGGACACGAGTTCAACGGTCACCTCTTCGTCATCGAACATGAAGAAGGCCTCAGTGGGCCACATGCCGGAGCGGTCTGCCCCGAGCGGGATGATGCCGAGCGATACAGAGGGCAGGGTGCTGGCGGTCAGCAGATGCCCGAACTGGCCCGTCATGATCTCCGAGCCTCCGATGGGCTGGTGGAGGACGCTCTCCTCCAGGATTACCGCGAACCGGTGATCCCCTTCGTAGAGGACACGCTGTTTGTCCACTCGGACTTGGACGGCGTCCTCGACGTCATCGGGAAGATCACGGCGCTTTCGCAGCGCGGACAGCAGAGCGGCGATGTAGGCGCGTGTCTGGAGCGGGCCGGGGATGAGATTGGGGGCGTAGAAACGGAACCGCCGCGTACGTTCCCACAGCGGGACGACCGACTCTTGTGCTTGGCGGAGCCCGGTCCGTTCCATGTGTCGCCACTCGACGAACATGCCCTCGATTGCCTCCAGGGAGGCGATGAGGTCCTCGGCCTGGTCCGGCGCTCCGCTGTGCTCGCACCAGGCTCGTATTTCGTGGGTCGAGGGTGGCCGGTGGGCGTGCTCGATTCGGCTGATCTTGGAGGGATGCCATCCTGTCAGCCGCCCGAACTCCCGTCCCGACAAGCGGGCATCCTTACGGATCTTGCGGAGCCGGGCGGCCAGGATTTCGAGCGCCTCCTGCGCGCTGGATGCTGAGGAACGCAAGGCTCAATGGAGGGGGTAGTCGTCGTGCGGGATCGCGCGGTGCCAGACCGCTTCGAAGGCTTCGCCGCACAGTTTGATGACCGCAGGGTCGATGATCTGCTCGACGTTCAGCCAGTCGCCGTTGCCGCTGAAGTAGTTGATGAGGAGCGTCTCCTGGTCGAACAGCCAGAAGTCGTTCCCGGGGAGCGCCAGATCGGTGGCGTGGTGGCGGGGAAGCCACCGCACCTGTTCGCCGACGCGGATGTTGGGGAAGGTGATGTCGTACTCGTAGCGGATGTAGTCGCTTACGGGTTCGGAGACGATGCGGGCTCGCCTTACCTCGACCCCTCGCGTGGTGGCGTCCACGATGTTCTGGAGCCAGGGCCGCCACCAGGAAGACCGGTCGTCGGGATCGAGGCGGTGACCGGCCTGCCAGGCATGGAAGTCGGGATCGTCGAGCATGTAGCCGTCGCGCATCTCCAGGTGCACGGCGGATCGCTTACAACGGCGGAGCGCCTCATCAATCTCCGCGCCTGAGGTCACTGTTCACCTTCCGGAAAGAACTGGAGCATGCGCCGGGGGACGCGGACGACCGCCTCGCCGTCAGGAATTGTGCCGATTTCGGCGCGGGCGGCCAATCCCTGGACCGTCCAGCCCTGGATCCAGAGGTCGCCCGTTTCGGTGTCCTGCCAGATCGTTGGCGAGCCACCATTGGGACTGTCCGGGTCCTTTCCCAGGAATTCCAGGCTCATCGAAGATCCTCCCTCACCGAACGGATGGGCCATGCCTGAGCTTGCGTCCGGTGCGGTCATCCATCAAGAAAGTTGCCAAAGATTGCGCGCTGCATTCAGTCCGATCCCGAGGCAAGGATCTTCGCGGCAACGCTTGGCAACCTCGTTGAGACACGGCAGCTCACGTTCCTAGTGTCACAGTTATGCCCTCCGAACACGGCTCTCATTTGGCCACAGCGTTCCCGACGCTCGTGGAGTTCGACACTTGGCGTGTCGGCGAAACCCTGTATGGCAGGCATCGGGCGTCCGGTGACCTCATCGAGGCCGACTCCGACTCTTTTCGACGGCTGGCGCTTTTGGCGACGGCCAAGAGTGCGGTTCACACCTGGCGGGAGGCTGAGACCTCCCGACGATCGCCCTGCAACGATCAGTGGACAGCGCTGCCGAGGACATCGCTCCGCCGCGCGTGTTCCCTTTCGTCCTTTCCTGGCTGCCGCTGCGGCCTCTCCTTGTCATGCACGTTCCTGGCAGTTTCCTCCGGATCAGTCACACCGAGGGGTAGGGAGATCAATGGACGTCCAGACGCGCTCTGAACGAGAGGAAGGGTTCGTAGCGCTGCCTGATGATGCCGCGCGGCTGTTCGGGCTGCTGGGGTTGCATCCCGGGGCTGATTTCTCGGTGGAGTCGGCTGCCGCGCTGGATGGCAGGCGGGTGGGGCCGGTCTTGGGCCTGTTGGAGGCGTTCGATGGGGTGGGTCTGGTCACGCGGGTGGTGCCCGGCCGGTACCGGATCGATGAGCCGTTGCGTGCTCACGCGGCCGTGTGGGCCCGGCGATCCGCCGTGCGGGCGGATGAGGCGCTGGTGCGTCTGGTCTGCTGGTATCTGCACGCCTGCGATTGGGCCGGGTCGGTTCTGGCCCCGTGGGAGGCCTACGA
>NZ_BLAE01000087.1 GCF_009687865.1 Acrocarpospora macrocephala | reverse complement strand
GTGAAGACGCTGGTGTAACCCTCATGCACCACCACGGCAGGCGTCACATTGGCCGCCGCCGGAGTGCCCGCACCAACGCTGAGGTCCTGGGTCACCCAGGCCGCGCCAACCCTGGGCAGATAGGTCTCCTGGAGATGCCCGTTCGAGGCGTTGACGGTGAAGATACTGGTGTAACCCTCATGCACCACCGCGACCGGCTTGGTCGCGGAAGCCGGAGTGCCGGCGTCGGCGCTGATGTCCTGGCTGTACCAGGGAGAGCCGATCCCCGGCAGGTACGTCTCCTGGATATGACCATCGGCGGCGTTCCGCGTGAACATGCTGACGAAGCCCTCGTGCACCACCGCCGGACCGCCAGAGGGAGTGCCAGGAACAGGAAGAGGGTCGTCGATATCACCCGCACCCACGGGGCTGGAGTAGCCGACGATGTCGATGTTGGTGCGGGAGTAACTGTTCTCCTTGATGCGATCGCCGCTGTTGCCTTCGATGGTGTAGACCGTGCTGCCGCTCGCCGACTTGACGATCCCGACGTGATCGATGACGCCGTTCTGGTCCCAGTCGAAGACAAGGGCGTCGCCCGGCTGCGGTGTGTAGCCGCTGGCGCGGGTGTGCCAGGTGCCGTGCGTCGTGCCGTAGTCCTTGAACGAGCTGGCCCAGCCGGTGAGCACGCCTCCGCTGGTCTCGGGCACATCGGCGTACGGCACGCCGGCGTTCTTCCATACGTACTTGGAGAAGTCGGCGCACCAGTCGCTGTCACGCCACTGAACTCCGTCGGTGGCGGGGCAACCGGCTGCGGGCTTCCAGGTTCGGAAGTAGCCGGTGTAGTAGTTGCACCCGCTCCCCAGCGGCTGCTCGTGGTTGCGCGATGCGTTGTTCAGCTGGCTTTGCGCGACCGAGACGATGGAGTCGCGGGACACGGCAGCGGCCGGCGTCGTGGTGATGGCGATCAATCCCGATCCCAGGACAGCCGTGGTGGCCAGCCCGGCGCTGAGGCGGCGGGCGAATCGCAGGCCGCTCTGTGCTCCTATGCGGGTGAGGTTCATGGGGATCCTTCCGGTGGAGGGTGGCGCTTCGTGCTGACACCGGAAGATTCGAAGGGCCTGCTGAAACTTCGTTGAAAATCCGCGGCGGGCGGCTTTCAGCGCGCGGCGGCCTCGGCGGCCGGACCGCCGGTGAACTCGTCGTATTCGCGGGCGCCGTGGTCGTGGAAGACCTTCACCGCCCGCGCCCGGAGCGCCGGCACCGTATCCGGGCGGTGATTCCCGAGAAAGCCGACCAGGCGCCCAACCGTAAGAACCGCGGATCGCGGGGTGGCCGCCCAATCCGCCATGACCGGGATCTGTACAAGGAACGCAACACGGCCGAACGCTGCATCAACCGGATCAAGGACTGGCGCGACCGCTGTATCCGTGCTGAGCCCGGTTCGTTACCCGTCGCGGCGCCTCAGGCCATCAGGGCAACGTCTCAAGGTAGTCGCGAGCGGTATCGCCCACGCGACCCGTCGCCCGCGTGGCGGCGACGCGCAGCGCCTCCAACGCACGATCATGGAAGCGGGAGCCAACTCCGATGTTGATCACCCCAAGGAGTGCCTGGTAGCCGAGGTCCTCTCTGTCGGCGCGCCCCGCGAGCGTGAGCACGCCGCAATCACCGGGAGCGCCCCCGCCGTACAACGATCAGAGCGTCTGGTCGAGAGTGATGGGCAGGCGGGCGGCTGCGACCTCGTGCGTGGGATCAAGCCGTCCGGCCAACACCGGCGAAGCGCCGGGCATTCGACTCGGCCACCTGGTCACCGGTCCGCCACCCGCTCGAACGACTTCGCCGACCCCCAGCCGCACACGACCAAGAAACCCCTGCGCGCGCCTCGACGGAGCGGAATTGTCGGTGCCGGCCTCTACCTTCTCAAGCAACGACGAGGAGGTTCCGTGTTCCGTCAGGGAGACATTCTGATCATGCCGGTCGACGGCGAATCAGTGCCCGAGCATCTGCAAGCCGCGTCCCGGGACGCGCGCGGCCGGCTGGTTTTGGCACTTGGTGAGGCGACTGGACATGCGCATGCCATTCCGGGTCCCGGCACGTTGCTTTTAGGCCGGGATTCCGGAGTTCCCGAGTTCCTTCATCTACCGGAGGGCGGGCGGCTGGTGCACGAGGAGCATGCCGTTATCTCGCTGCCGAAAGGGTGGTTCCGGGTGGTGCGGCAGTGGGAATACGTGCCCGGCACCTACCGCCGATACGTCGCCGACTAGAGACACGGCCGGTCCGCTGCCCGCCCCTCGACAACCAGGAAAACCATGACCACCCTTGCCCTCCCGCCCGAACTGGCCGCGTGTCTCGCCGACGCCGTCGACCAGTGGGACCTCGCCGCCCACGCCACCGGGCCGGCGAACCGTGCCGCGGCCGAGGAAGGCGTCCGCGCCGCATACCGCGACGCCGGACTGCCCGAACCGGAGCAGATCATCTGGTTCGCCTCGCCCGCGCAAGCCGCCGTAGCCGCCGTGGTCCTCGCCGGTGACACAGCAGCCCGCAGCACCCTCCGGGAATCGAAGGTCCTCCCCCCGGCGCTCCACGGGCTCGTTCCCGGGTCACTCGTCCGCGACGTCGTCAGAACCCAGCAGTGGGAACGGGTCAGAGCCCAGGCCGTCTCCCTGCTCACGCCCGTCGCCTGGGCTGCGGCGTGGGAGTTCATCAACGCGAACTTGTGGCCGGGGGTCAACCGGCTTGTGGGTGAGATACGGCGGGGCATCGGTCACCTGGCTGCCGCACCCGCGCAAACCACCGCGCCTGCGGAACCGACCGTGCCAGCGGCCCGTCGGCCAGAACCGCGCGGCCAGGGAGAAATGGACGGTCAGGTCGAGGCCCTACTTCGCCGGGCGACCCTCGGCGCGGTTCTCGGGCAGCACGACGCTCCCTGGCTCGCGTTCTTCGCGGGCCTAGAGCAGACCTTCGAGATCGATCTCACCCCGATCAGCGGCCTGATGCGCGTGGCACGGGAAGCCGGATGGTGGTGGCCGTTCGAGCGGGTCGTCCTGATTTGTGAGCGCCCGGTCGAACTGCACCGTGACGACCTGGGGCGCCTGCACCGAGCTGTGGGCCCTGCGCTCGCCTTTTCGGACGGGTTCGCGCTGCACGCCTGGCACGGCATGCCCGTCCCTCCAGAGTTCGGTGCCACCATGGCCGATCTGTCCGCGACGAGCATCAGGCTGGAGTCCAACGCCGAGTTGCGCCGGGTGATGCTCGAACACTACGGACTCGATCGCTACCTGAAGGAGTCCGGAGCCGCCGCTATTCACAAGGACAACACCGGGGTGCTCTGGAGGGCTGAACTCGCCGACGACGAGCCCCTCGTCATGGTCGAGGTGATCAACTCCACTCCGGAGCCCGATGGCACCCGCCGAACCTACTTCCTGCGGGTGCCGCCGTGGGTCACCAGCGCACGCCAAGGCGTCGCATGGACCTTCGGCCTATCCGAGGAACAGTACGCCCCGGTGCAGCAGACCTGATCAACATGGCCAGCCGGCGGGCACGCGTTCGAGCAGGCCACCGGCGAACGTCCGGTAGAGGTCAAGCGGTTCGAGATGGACATATCCGATGTGGCAGTCGCACACGGGAAGCGGGCACGGGCGGGGTCGGAGTGCACGCAGGGCTGACCCGTCGTAGAGGTTGCCGATCGTCTGCATGACGAAGTGGCATCGCCGCACTGTGCCCTCGCCGTCGACGGACACCACGGTCTGGCCGGTGCGGCAGGGCAGCCCGAAGCTGCGGTGTGGCTGCCTGCTGTAGTCGAACAATGGGTCGATGGCCGTCCAGATCGCCGCCTCCTGATCGGAGTAGGCATGGCCTTCGGCGGCATTGATCCATAGATAGACCTCGGCAGGCAGTTCCGCCCGCAGCCGCCTGGCCTGCTCGACCTGGTCGGGCATGCCGACCACGCCCACGCTGAAACGCACTCCGCGGGTGAGCAACTCCCGGCATCTGGCCAGGAACCGGTCGTGCGTCACCTGGCTGGGATGGTAGGTGACCCAGAGGGCGAGCGTGTCCAGGTCGGCTCCGGCGAGCCAGGTCAGCCGGCTGCTCAGGTTGGTCTGGATGGCCACCCTGGGGACGTGGGCCAGGTGGCTCAATTCCATCATCGCCGTGCGGTACCACGATCTGACGAGCGCCTCACCCCACGGCGTGAACAGCACCGAGATCGGGAAGTCCTGCGCCGCGACCCATCCGGTGAAGCGGGCCAGCGCCTCCCGGTCGGCGCGTAACCGGGCGGGGCTGTCGCGACGCTTCGCGAAGGGGCAGTACGCGCAGTCATAGTCACAGCTGGCCAATGGACCCCGGTAGAGAATGGTCAGCTCCCGGGGCCTGGAAACGGCACCAACCGGCGGCGCGTCCACGTGCCGGGGCGTGATGTCCCAGATCGACAGCGGCACCCGCCCGGCCGATTCCCCGGCACCGTCAGCGGAGGCCATAGGAATCCATCAGGTCGCGGACCCGGTCTGAGAAGAGGGCGGGGCCGATGGCGTCGGAATAGGCCAGGCCCTCGGGGGTCAGCCCTACGCGAGCGGAGTCGTCCTCCACCCAGCCGCGTTCCGCCAAAGCCTCGAGCGGGAAGTCCTCAAGCGCGTCGCTGCCGAAACGTCCCCGGTAGGCAGCACGGTCGAGGCCTTCCGCCTGGAGCAGAGACTGGATGAGATGACGGCGGCGACGTTCGCCGTCGTCGAGGGCGAAGCCGATGTTGGCGAAGGCGAACGCGGGGCGCGGCAGCTGGACGAACTCGTCGATGATCGCGCGTACGTGACGTACGCCCACGGCGTACTCGAAGGAGTAATGCAGGCGCGACGTATACGAACGGGCACCGCAGCCGAGACCGACCATGCCGTCGCGCTGGCAGCAGTAGCCGGTGCCGGAGTCCGTGCCGGGCAGCCGGAACATCCGCATGGAGACCTGTTCGTAGCCGGAGGTCAGCAGGTGGTCGCGGCCCTGGCGGTAGAGCGTGAGGCGCTGGTCGTCCCAGTCGCGGCCGTGTCGTCCCAAGCCGGTGAGCGGTCGGACGTAGAGCGGGTAGAGGTAGATCTCTTCCGGGTGCCAGGCAAGGGCCGCGTCGAGGGATTGGCGCCAGGTCGCGGATGTTTGGCCGTCGATGCCGTAGATCAGATCAATGTTGAGCGTGGGAAACGCGGCCGTGCGGATGGCGGCCAGGGCGGTTTCGACCTCGGCGCGGCGCTGTGGGCGCAGTGCGGCTCTGGCCTCGGCGTCGATGAAGCTCTGTACGCCGATCGAGATGCGCCTGGTGCCATGTTCGGCGAGGACAGCCAGGCGATCGGGGGTGGCGGTGGCCGGGGAGGTCTCGATCGCGAGCGGGGTGGTGGAGAAGTCGGCGCCCATGGTCTGCTTGGCCAGGTCGAGAAGACGGGACAGTTCCGCGGCCTCCAGGTAGGTGGGCGTGCCGCCACCGATGGCCGCGGTGGCGAAGCGGGTGGTGGGTGGCAGGGCCTGGCGCACGACTTCCGCCTGGCGCTGGAGCGCGTCGAGGTAGGAAGTGACGAGGTCCGCCGGGGCGCCGGTCCTGGTGAACAGGTTGCAGAAGCCGCACCGCATCTCACAAAAGGGGACATGCAGGTAGAGGAAGAGCGCGTCAGTACGCTCGTCCGCCCAGACCTCCTTGAGCGGCGGGCGCGGGTCAAGCGGGCGGTACGCCGTTTTGTGTGGATAGGCGTAGACGTACCCTTCATAAGGCCTCAAGGCCACTCTCCTGGTTGAAGCACGAATTCGCCGTAGGGGACCGTCCAGACCACCTCGTGGCCGATGCGGTGACCGACATATCCGTCTTCGCCGTAGGCGGTTCCATGATCCGAGCAAATGATGGCCAGGCATGGCCGGCGCGCGGTCATCAAGGCGAAGAGGCGGCCGATGTGCCGGTCGACGTACTCAAGCGCGGCGGCGTGCGTGGCGCGCGAGTCGTCGGTCGCGCCGGGCAGGTAGAAGTAGTTCGGCTGGTGCAGTGCCGACACGTTGACGAGCAGGAACACCGGTTCCGCGCGGTCGTGCACCACCCGCTCGGCGCAGGTGATCTGCTCCTCGAAGGAGGTCGGCGAAGTGACCCCGAACGACGGCTGCCAGTGCGACTCGGCGAACATCGACGGCAATGCCGCACCGAGCGGCGTCAGCTTGTTGAAGAAGCCGACGCCGCCGACGCACACCGTGTGATAGCCCACACCGGCCAGCCCGCCCGGCAGATCGCCCGCGTCGAATACCCAGGTGCCCGCGGCGGTGGTCTCACTGCCGGGGAAGGAGGCGGCGAACAGCCTGGGGTGCGGACCCGGGTCGGCAGGGGTGGGCAGGAAGCCGGCCAGGATCGCCGCGTGCGCGGCATAGGTGAAGCTGCCCGGCGAGTGCCGCCGCTCCCACCCGCCGCCCGGCAGCACGCGCGCCAGCGTGGGGAGCCTGCCCTGGTCCAGCAGCTCAGCCGCGACGTCATAGCGCAGAGTGTCGAGGGTGATCAGCAGCAGGTCGTGCGTGCCGATGATCGCGCGCATGTTCCTCATGCCGCCCTCCAGGGCGAAAGGACGCATGCCACCTGCGCGCCATAGCTGTCCAGATCGCGAACACCACTCTCGGGAAGTCCGGTGAGCCGGGGCAGCAGGTCCCCGAAGGCGTTCACCTCCGCCACGGCGAAGCGGCGCCAGGTAATGCCCACCATCAGGTCGACGCCGACCATGAGCGAACCGGGAAAACAGGCGGCCGCGCGCGAGCAGATACGCATGGCTCGCTCCCATCCCGCCTCCCCCAGCCGGGCCCGGACCTGCTCCAGATCACCACGAGCGCCGCCCAGGTGCAGATTGCTCATGGGGGTACGGCCAGCGCGGACAACGACATGCGTGGGCCGCCCGCCGATCACGACGACGCGGAGGTCGAACACCTGTCCGTTCCACGAGGCCTTGGGGAACCAGCGCTCCACATGCAGCCCGTCGGGGGCGAGCGCATCGATGATCACGGCCAGCTCCGCCTCGTCGGTATAGGTGCGTACGCGAAGCGAGTTGTGCAGCTCGGCGTGTCCCGACCAGGGGCGAATGAGCTCGACGGAACTAACCGCGTTGACCTGAGTACCCCGGACCTGGAGCGCCACGACTCCCGAAGCGGACGAGCCGTGGGCCGGCTTGACGAACACCCTGCTCCAGCCCGCTCGTGTCATGAGCTCGCGCAGGTGGGAGTAGCCGTCGATCGGCGCGGCGAGAGCAGGCGGGACGGGCACACCCGCGGCCAGCAGGCGGGCGTGGCACCGCCGCTTGTCGAACATCACGGCGATCTCCTCGACGTCCCCCAGCAGCCGCGCGCCCGGCGTCCGCGCCACGGCCCGCCGCACCCGTTCGAGACCGCGCACGAACGCGGCATGCCAGGACGCCCCGCCTCCGACCCGGGTGGGCGAGCCGGGGCCCCGCAGCAACGCGTCGGCCTCGGCGTCCTCTCCGGGCGAGTCGACGCGGACGAGTGCCCGCTCCGGAATGCGCACCTCCGCCCCGGCGAGCACGTCACGCCAGGCAATTACGGACGGTTCGGGCAGTCCGTGGGCGCGCAGCGCAGACGTGAACATGTCCACCCGCCGGTCCCCCGGCGTGCCGACGACCGCGAACGCCGGTGTTTCCCCGGTGGCACCGGCCACGGTCACTCGGACACCTCGATGTAGCGCCAGTCCTCCTCAGGATCCTGCCGGTCAGACAGGTCGACCTCGACGCCACTGAGCCCGTCCGCGATATTCGCGGCCATCTCCTCGCTCAGGTAGTGATGACGGAGATTGAGCCGCTTGAGGTGGGTGAGCGGCTGGCCGGACAGCAGCGCCTCGGCACCCGCGTCGGTCAGGACGCCCATGGACAGATCGAGCGACTCCAGCCGGGCCACGATCGGCGCGGTGGCCACGGCAGCGGCCACTTCGTCCTGCCGGACGCTGTCCTGGAGGCCCAGATGGGTCAGCGCGGGCAGGCCGCCGCCCGCGAGGATCGCCGCCCAGTCGTCCGGCCCGGAATCCCCCTGGTACTGCTCGTCACCGAGCCACAGTTCCAGATGGCGGAGCGCGGGCAGCGAGGACGCGCCGATCGCGCGGACCACGGCGGCGGGCAAGCCGCCGGACTCGAAACGGAGCGTCTCGAGCGCGGTGTGGACGACGGGCCGGAATCCGAGCCCGTCGCTGCCGCGAACGTCGAGTCGCTTCAACCGGGGGTAGGCGGTCAGGAGGGGCGTCACGTCGGTCTGCCCGATCCAGGAGATCTCGGACTCCTCGCTGACATAGTCGCCGAGAAAGATCGCCTCCAACGCGGGGAGCCGGGGCGCGGCCTCGACGAGCAACCGGACCGGCACATCGGCTCGGTCGTTGTTGTGGGCCGACCCCCACGTGCCCACGACGAGCGCCCGCACGTCATCGCAGTCGTCCCAGTCGAGCAGTAGCTCAAAGATGTCGGCGAAGGTCTCCTCATGTTCCTCGTACGAATCCCCTTGGACGCGCCAGGCGACCTGCGAGGCCGTCGCACCGGCTTCCTGGTGGACGTAGCGAACGGGCAGGCCGTGGAATTCGGTGAGATGCGCGTGGATCACTGGGACTCCTCAGCGAAGGCGGGGAAGTCAATTTCTAGCAGTCACCGCCGACAAAGACGCCCGCCGTACAACGCTCAGAGCGTTCGGTCGAGGGCGGCGAGCATGGCGTCGTCCAGCATCTCGGCGTGGCCGCCGACGAGATAGCGCTCCACGATCTCCAACACCACCGTTTCGCTCTGGGCCATCTTGTGTGCGACGTGGTCCGGCCCCGCCGTGGCGGGCGCATCGCTGCGCAGGTAGGTGAGGTCGGCGAAGTAGGGGAGCACCCACGGCAGCGAGTTGCGGGTGAACGAGTCGCCGATGAGCAGGGACCTGGGCTGGAACAGCGGCGCGCGGTCCGAGGCGTTCGCGATGCTGAACGACGCGGGCAGCTCGCGGTCGTCCTTCCTGAGCTGCTGTACGCCGTCCCGGACCAGGCGCCACCGGTCGATGATCTCCTCGCGGGGCGCGCCCAGCAGCCCGCCTAGGTCTCCCTTTCGCGCCATCTGCCCGACCTTCACCAGCCGGGTGTGCCGGGACAGGCCAGGGTGGAGGGTACGGGCCAGCTCGATTCCGTACAGTCCGGCGGAGTGTTCGGTCCAGTGGCTGTCGGTCCGCCAGTACGCCGGCGTGCCGGACTCCAGCTGCGCCCGCTCCAGCGGACCCCGAAGATCCACGTAACCGGGCAGATGTGCCGCCCGCAGCGCGGCCCAGAACTCCTGCTTGCGTTTCCGCAGGCAGTCCTGGCCGGGGAAGCTCTCCGGCAGCCGGTTCGGGGAGATCGTGGTCTTGTCGGGGGCGACTGTGAACAGGAATCGCCTGCCGGACTTTCGTACGATCTCGGCCAGACGACGCAGGCGATCGAGGGTTTCGGCGATGGACCAGCGCGGTCGGCAGGCTTCGGTGACATCGTCACCGAAGTAGAGCCAGCCGTCGCGCCCCTCGATCACCCGCGGGTAACCCGTGCCGTACGACGGGGCGTGCCCGAACAGGAAGTCCGACAGGGTGGCGTTGCCGCGTACCGCGTGCTGTCGCAGTGGCAGGTGAGCGGTCGCCCAGGCCTCCGTGTCCGGGATGACATCCCAGCCGCGCGACAACGCCGGAGGCTGCGGCAGCCTCCGGTTCTCGATCTCCGCCGCACGATCGCCCGCGGCGAAGGCCAGGGCGGGACCGAAGAAGAACAGCGCCGCCGCCAGCAACGGCCCTCGCGCTACGGTCATCGGTGTCCCTCACTCAGAACTGGTAGTAGAGGAAAGGGCTGAAGGTGCCGGCGGCGACCAGCATCGCCGCGTACGGGGCGGCCACCCACGTCAGCGCGGAACGCGCCACCCACGCCGCCGGTCCCCGTTCCGATTCGATCAGTGGGCCGAGCGCGCGCGAGGCCGGCAATGCCACGACGACCAGCGCCAGCGCGAAGGTGAGCATCCGCTGGCGGTTCACGGCGAACTCCTCCAGACCACCCGGCCTCCAGGTGAACATCGCCTGCAGCATGTCCGCTGCCTCGGCCATGCTCTGCGACCGGAAGAGCACCCAGCCGACCACGACCAGCAGGAGGGTCGTGCCGCGCCGGAGCGCCAGGGCCCAGACAGCGCGGGGCGGGCGGTCCCAGCCGAGCAGCCGTTCGGCCACCAGCAGGCCGCCGTGGTACAGGCCCCACACCAGGAAGGTCCATTCGGCTCCATGCCAGAAGCCGCAGAGCACAAAGATGATCAGTAGATTGCGGTAGGTCCGCGGGGCGCCACCGCGGTTGCCGCCAAGCGGGATATAGACGTAGTCGCGGAACCAGCGGGACAGCGACATGTGCCAGCGCCGCCAGAAGTCGGTGATGGAGTACGCCGAGTACGGCCGGTTGAAGTTCTCCGGAAGCCGGAATCCGACCATCATGCCCAGGCCGATGGCCATGTCCGAGTAGCCGGAGAAATCGAAGTAGATCTGCAGGGTGTACGCCAAGGCTCCCAGCCACGCCGTCGCGGTCGTGAGTTGACCGCCTTCGTGCGCGAACGCGGCGTCCACCACGGGGGCGAGCGAGTCGGCGACGATCACTTTCTTGGCCAGCCCCAGGGCAAAGCGGGGAAACCCGACGGCGAGGCCACCGAAGCGGTCGCGGCGGGTGTCGTCCAGCTGTGCGGCGATCTCGTGGTAGCGAACGATCGGCCCGGCGACGAGCTGGGGGAACATCGTGATGTACGTGATGAACCGGACGGGGCTTCGCTGGGCGGGCGTGCTACCCCGGTAAACGTCCACCACATAGGAAAGGTGGTGGAAGGTGAAGAACGATATTCCGATCGGCAGGGCGAGAGCCACGATCGGGGTGTCGCCCAGTCCCAGCAGGCCCGACAGCGCGTCGATCTGCCGGCTGGCGAAACCGGCGTACTTCCAGACCGCAAGAATCGCCACATCCCACCCGACGGTCGCCACCAGGACTGCCCTGCGTGCGCACGGCCTGTCCCGCAGCCGTACCGAGTCAAGCGCGAGCCCCGCCCCGTAGTTGACGGCGATGGCCGACAGCAGCAGCACGGTGTACGGCCCTGCGCCCCAGGTGTAGAAGAACAGGCTGGCCGCGGCGACGACCCCGTTGCGGTGGCGCGGCGGCAGCAGCCAGCAGGCCAGCAGCGTGACCGGCATGAAGAACCACAGGAACAGAGGGGAGGCGAACGACATCGGTGTCCCGGGGATAGCGGAGGCCAACGCCCGGAATTCCAGCAAGTACCCGATCACGCGGGCGTAACCGGATTTGGTTACGCTCGCGTTATTTCGCCTCTGACACCCTTGACCCGCGCACCCGGGTAGCAGGGGGAGAGACGATGCGGGTCCTGATCGCCGAGGACGAACAAATGCTCGCCGACTCGATCGCGGCGGGCCTGCGCGACGAGGCGCTGGCCGTGGACATCGCCTACGACGGCGAGGCGGCCCTGGAGCGGCTCGCCGTCCACGACTACGACGTGCTCATCCTGGACCGGGACCTGCCACTCGTCCACGGCGACGAGGTCTGCCGGAACGTGGCCGAGGCGGGAGGCCTCGTCCGGGTCCTCATGCTCACTGCCGCAGGCGGCGTCCGGGACCGCGTGGCAGGCCTGTTCCTCGGCGCCGACGACTACCTGCCCAAGCCGTTCGCTTTCGAGGAACTGGTCGCCCGGGTACACGCGCTGGGCCGCCGTACCAGACCCGCCGATCCGCCTGTCCTGCGACGCGCCGACATCAGCCTCGACCGGGCGCACCGGCAGGTCTTCCGCGCCGGGCGCTACGTCCCGCTGGCCCGAAAGGAGTTCGGCCTGCTCGCCGAACTGCTGCGGGCCCACGGCGCCGTGGTCTCCACCGAAGAACTGCTGGAGAAGGTGTGGGACGAGCACATCGATTCCTTCACCAACACGGTGCGGACCACGATGATGAAGCTGCGCCGCAAACTGGGCGAGCCCCAGGTCATCGAGACCGTGCCGGGAGTCGGATACCGGATTCCATGAGAACGACCATCCGGATGCGGTTCGCCCTGCTGTTCGGCGCCATGTCCCTCCTGATCGGCGGCCTGCTGCTGGCCGCGGTCTTCCTCATCGTCCAGCAGAACCTCGGGCCCCTCCCGCAGGAGGAGGACATCCTGTTGCTTCGCACCGGCGACGGCAGGTGGGAGCCGATGGACGAGACGCCCCGGGCCCAGGCGGCCTACGAGCGGGCGGTCCAGCGGGTCTACCTCCGCAACACCCTGGACAACGTACGCAACCTGGGAGCCCTCGCCCTGCTCGGAACCACGGCGATCGCCGCGGCCACCGGCTGGTGGGCGGCCGGCTTGGTGCTCCGCCCGGCCCGGAAGATGACCGCCGCCGCCCGGCGCGTGGCACTCAGCCACGACCTGGCCGAGCGCATCGACTATCACGGCCCAAACGACGAGATCAAGGAACTGGCCGACATCTTCGACGGCATGCTCGGACGGCTGGCCCGCGTCCTGGACGGGCAGCGGCGGTTCATCGCCAACGCCTCGCACGAACTGCGCACCCCGCTCACCGTCAACCGCACCCTGGTAGACGTGGCGGTCCGCGGACCGGGAGCGACCGCGGAGGTCAGGCAACTCGGCGAGTCACTGCTGGTGGTCAACGCCAGGCACGAGCGGCTGATCGACGGCCTGCTCGCCCTGGCCGAGGGCGACCAGGCCGTCCTCGACCGGACCCGCTTCGACCTGTCCGACGTGGTGGAACATGTGGTGGACCAGGCGGCAGCCGAGGCCGCGGAACGCGGGATCACCATGCACAGCGCGCCGGGATCCGCGCCGACCGCAGGTGACCCGGCGCTGGTCGAACGGCTGGTGCAGAACCTCGTGGAGAACGCGATCCGGCACAACCTGCGGGACGGCGCGGCATGGGTGACCAGCCGACGGCGCGGCGACATGGTGGAGTTGGTGGTCGAGAACACCGGGCCTGCTGTACCGGCCTACGAGATCGAGGCGATCTTCCAGCCGTTCCGGCGGCTGCGCGGCGACCGGCTGAACTCCGAGCGCGGCAGCGGCCTCGGCCTGTCGATCGTCCGGGCCATCGCCAGCGCGCACGACGGCACGGTTACCGCCCGGCCACGCGACGAGGGCGGCCTTGCCGTTACTGTGCGGCTGCCGTACGAGGAGTGATGGCTCGGCTACGACCTCGTGCGCGGGATCAAGCCGCCCGGCCAACATCAGCGAAGCGCCCAGGCATTCGACTCGGCCACCTGGTCACCGATCCGCCACCCGCTCGAACGACTTCGCCGCCCCCCTCGAACCCCGCGTGACGGGGTTTCTGCATGTCAGGGGCTACTTCAGGAGTTGACGGGCCATCACCATCCGCTGGATCTGGTTGGTGCTCTCCGGGCGATGAGTCGCTCGGGGCATTCTTGCTGTTCAGAGATGGTGATCATTGCCTCATCACACAGCGCCGAGAAACTACAGGTGAAGGACGTTTCGCCCGATCAAGGCCGCCTTCCGCATGAATCGGATGGGAAGTCCTCAAGTACGTCGCTGCCGAAACGTCCCCCGGTAGGAGGCACCGTCGAGGCCTTCCGCCTGTAGCGGGAGCTATCCCCCATCGCCGACCGGAGACCCCTACGCGGCCGCAGATAGCTACCGGTGGCCGGTAGCTACCGGCCGATCTTGTCAACATGGACGGTCTGTACGCGCTCATGGCCCGCCGTCAAAGCGGTGAGGTGCGGCACGTCGGACGTGACGATCACGACAGGGCCTTCTTGGGCCAATGCCGTGGCCGCCACCATGGCGTCAACGGCCTGGTCCGTGGCCAGTCCCGCCGCGCCGATCAATTTCCCGGCCCGCTCCCCCAGTGCTTTACTGACCGGTTCGACCACCACACCCCCGAGGACACGATGTATCCCGGCGTCACGTGGTGTACCACGCAGCGCCTCAGCCAGAATGGCGGCTGACGTGAGGACACGCCGACCATCCAGGTGTGCCGCGTGCAATCGGACGTACATCGCCCTGTCCGTCGCCGCACGCGACAGGCCTTCGTTGTCGAGGATGAGCGCACCAAGCTCGCGCGGACGTACCCGCTGTCGGCGCTTCACGACCTCGGCCACTCAGCCCGCGCCGCCGCCAACTCCTCTTCGGTGACCGGGCCATGAAACTCCCGGAGCTCCGCTACCAGGTCTCCCAACCGATCGTGCTCCAGTTGCCGGACCAGCGCATGGGTGATATACGCCGAGACGTTGCCCTGCCCTGCCCGGGCCCGCAATTCGGCGGCAACATCTGAAGGCACGGTGATGCTCATCTTGTCGCTCCTCAACGGTTCACCCATACTCCAATCCTACCAAGGGGAGGATTGGCATGCTCAGACATCCGGCGCTCATGACCACCGGTGACATCATCCGCGACGTCTCCTGGCTCTGAACCGGCCAAGCATGCCGATCCGGCTTCAGGCTCTACGCCCACATGATGCCGGGCTCCCACGATCGCGCCCGCAGGCAATCGACGACGGCCTGTTCAGGCCGCGGCCGATCTCTCACGGAACAGGGACGAACAGTGATCGTTTAAGATGTTGAATCGGACATAAGGAACCCCGCCATCGAACCCCGTGTGGCGGGGTTTCTGCATGTCAGGGGCTACTTCAAGAGCTGCCTCGCCATCACCATGCGTTGGATCTGGTTGGTGCCCTCGTAGATTTGGGTGATTTTGGCGTCGCGCATCATGCGTTCTACTGGGTAGTCGCGGGTGTAGCCGTAGCCGCCGAGGAGTTGGACGGCGTCGGTGGTGATGTCCATGGCGGCGTCGCTGGCGGCGCATTTGGCGGCACTGGAGAAGAAGGTGAGGTCTTTGACGGGGGTGCCGTGCATGGCCAGGTCGGATTTGGCGGCGGCGGCGTAGGTGAGTTGGCGGGCGGATTCCAGTTTCATGGCCATGTCGGCGATCATGAATTGGAGGCCCTGGAAGTCGGCGATGGGGCGGCCGAATTGTTTGCGTTGTTTGACGTAGCCGATCGCGTAGTCGAGGGCGCCCTGGGCGATGCCGAGAGCCTGGGCGGCGATCGTGATTCGGGTGTGGTCCAAGGTGGCGAGGGCGGTTTTGAAGCCGGTGCCGGGGGCGCCGATCATGCGGGTGGCGGGGATGCGGACGTTGTTCAGGATGACCTGGCGGGTGGGGGAAGCCTTGATGCCGAGCTTCTTTTCCTTGGGGCCGAAGGAGACGCCCTCATCGGATTTCTCGACGACGAAGGCGGAGATGCCGCGAGGGCCGGCGGTCGGGTCGGTTACGGCCATGACCGTGTAGTACTCGGAGATTCCGGCGTTGGTGATCCAGGACTTGGTGCCGTTGAGGATGTAGTGGTCGCCGTCGGGGACCGCGCGGGTTTTCATGGCGGCGGCGTCGGAGCCAGCGTCGGCTTCGGAGAGGGCGTAGGAGAACATGCCGTCGCCGCGGGCGACCGGGGTGAGGTATTGGGTTTTGAGTTCCTCGGATGCCGAGAGCAGGAGAGGGACGGTGCCGAGTTTGTTGACGGCGGGGATCAGCGAGGAGGAGGCGCAGGCGCGGGCGATCTCTTCGATGACGATGACGGTGGCCAGGGCGTCGGCACCGGCGCCGCCGTATTCCTCGGGGATGTGGACAGCGTGGAAGTCGGCCGCGACCAGGTCTTTGTAGACGTCGGCGGGGAACTCCTCGTTCTCGTCGGCGGCCGCGGCACGGGGGGCGATCTTTTCGTCAGCGAGAGCGCGGACGGCTTCGCGCAGCATCTCGTGCTCTTCGCTGGGCGAGTAGAGAGGCACACTCATAACAGGATTGTAGGACGTCCAAGTATTGGTCGGACGCGGGGTGGGTACCCACGCCCGGATGGGTCGGCGGTTGGCCCCGCGACTCGGGCGACATCCGAGGTTGGCTCGCTCTGAGATGGCAGGTCGCCGGCGGTGGGGTGCGCTGTCGGGAGGCCCGGAGTGGGTGTCTAGCCTGGGATAACATTCCGGGACGCAAAAAGCTGGGCAAATGAGGGGAGCGTGGCTGTGGCGTACCGTCTGACCGTGTTGGGGACTGGGTACTTGGGGGCCACGCACGCGGCGTGTATGGCGGAGCTGGGGTTCGAGGTTCTGGGGCTGGATGTCGATCCGGAGAAGATCGCGAGCTTGCAGCGGGGGGAGTTGCCCATTCATGAGCCGGGGCTTGAGGAGATGCTGCGGCGGAATCTGGCGACTGGGCGGTTGCGGTTCACCACGTCCTATGAGGAGGCGGCGGAGTTCGGGGACGTGCACTTCGTGTGCGTGGGGACGCCGCAGAAGAAGGGGGAGTATGCGGCGGACGTGTCCTATCTCGACGCCGTCGTGGAGTCGCTGGCCCCGCATTTGAGGCGGGAGTGCCTGGTGGTGGGGAAGTCGACGGTTCCGGTCGGTACGGCACAGCGTCTGGCCGACAAACTCGCGCTCTTGGCGGGGCCGCATGTTGAGCTGGCGTGGAATCCGGAGTTCCTGCGTGAGGGGTTCGCGGTGCGGGACACGCTGAAGCCGGATCGGCTCGTGTTCGGGGTCGCGTCAGAGCGGGCCGAGAAAATTCTTCGTGATGTGTACACGCCGCTGGGTGATGTGCCGACCGTGGTCACCGATTTCCCGACGGCCGAGCTGGTCAAGTCCGCGGCGAACGCGTTTCTGGCGACCAAGATTTCCTTCATCAACGCGATGGCCGAGGTCTGTGAGGCGGCGCATGCGGATGTGAAGCAGTTGTCGCTGGCGCTCTCTTTCGATGAGCGTATCGGCGGGCGGTTCCTCAACCCGGGGCTGGGTTTCGGGGGTGGGTGCCTGCCCAAGGATATTCGGGCGTTCATGGCGCGGGCCGGGGAACTGGGCGCGGATCAGGCGCTTTCCTTCCTGCGCGAGGTGGACGCGATCAACATGCGACGGCGGGCTCGTATGGTCGATCTCGCGCGCGACTTGGTCGGCGGTTCCTTCCATACTCGGACGGTGGGTGTGCTCGGCGCGGCCTTCAAACCGAACTCCGACGACATCCGCGACTCTCCCGCCCTCGACGTCGCCCTCACAATCCGCCAGGAAGGCGGCGCCGTGACTGTGTACGACCCGGTCGCCCTGAACAACGTCCGCAAGGTCCACCCCACCTTGGGCACCGCCGACTCTGCCCTGACCGCGGTCCGGAACGCGGACGTGGTACTTCTCCTCACCGAATGGCAGGAATTCGTCGACCTCGACCCCGAAGCCATCGGCACGGTCGTCAACACCCGCAACATCGTCGACGGCCGCAACGCCCTGGACTCCGAAGTCTGGCGCGCGGCGCACTGGAACTACCGCGCCCTCGGCCGCCCATAGAACGAGCGCGTTCCAGGCTCCGCGCCGTTATCCGGCGCCGCTTACCTCCGTCCCACGTCTCGCCGCACCGGCGCCAAAAGGGTGCCAGCGCGTCAGCTGGTTCCCGATGCCCACGGGTGAAGCGGGGCTTCAGTGTGGAGTTCTTCGCCGTTATCCGGCGCCCTTTACCTCCGTCCCACGTCTCACCGCACCAGCGCCAAAAGGGTGCCAGCGCATCGGCTGGTTCCCGATGCCTACGGGTGGATGGTGGCTGCTTCGGTGCGGAGGTTTTTGCCTTTGGCGTGGGCCTGGTCGCGGAGGGTTGTTTGGAAGGTGACCATGCGGCCCTGGAGGGCGGGGTCATGGGCGGCGAGGATGCGTACGGCCAGGAGGCCTGCGTTTCGGGCGCCGCCGATGGCTACCGTGGCGACGGGGACGCCTGCGGGCATCTGGACGATGGACAGGAGTGAGTCCATTCCGTCGAGGTATTTGAGCGGAACGGGTACGCCGATCACGGGGAGTGGGGTTACCGAGGCGAGCATGCCGGGCAGATGTGCCGCGCCGCCCGCGCCGGCGATGATGACTTTCAGGCCGCGGGAGTCGGCGTGTTTGCCGTAGTCGATCATTTCGGTGGGCATGCGGTGGGCGGAGACGACGTCGGCCTCGAATGGCACACCGAATTCCGCCAGGGCTTCGGCGGCGGCTTTCATGACCGGCCAGTCGGAATCGCTGCCCATGACGATGCCGACCTGCGGGGTGGCCTCTGGCTGGGTTTGCGTCATGTCAGGATCCCTTCAAACGAAGAAGTAGTACCGAGCCCGCGTGTGAACTCCGCCCGGAACATCATGAAGACCACGCCGGTCGTCGCCCCAGGCCGGTCATCGCCTATGGCCAACGTCAGACCGGTCCCCTCAGGCAGGTCACGGCATGACGGGCGCGGGCGCGTACATCGTCCAGGTCGGTGCCGAGTGCGGTGACGTGTCCGATTTTTCGGCCTGGACGGACTTCCTTCCCGTAGAAGTGCAGCTTGATGCCTGGGTCGTGGGCGAGGACGTGCTCGTATCGGGAGAAGATGTCCGGGTCGGGGCCGCCGAGGAGGTTGGCCATGACGACGACGGGGGCGGTCATGGCGGGAGAGCCGAGCGGAAGGTCGAGAACAGCGCGGAGGTGTTGTTCGAATTGGGAGGTTCGGGCGCCTTCGATGGTCCAGTGGCCGCTGTTGTGTGGGCGCATGGCCAACTCGTTGACGACCAGGCCGGTTTTGGTCTGGAACATCTCGACGGCGAGCAGGCCGGTGACGCCGAGTTCGGCGGCGATGGTGAGCGCGATCCGCTGGGCTTGGGCGGCGTCTTCGGCGTCCAGGTCAGGAGCGGGGGCGATCACTTCCACGCAGATGCCGTCCTCCTGAACGGTTTCCACGACCGGATAGCTGACCCCCTGCCCGTGCGGGGACCGCGCGACAAGCACGGCAAGCTCCCTCTCGAAAGGGACGAAAGCCTCAGCAATCAGCTCAACACCATTTTTCAGGACCTGTGCGGCTTCGCCAGCGGATTCGACCACCCAGACCCCTCGTCCGTCATAACCCCCGCGAACCGCCTTCAAGACGACCGGCCAGCCGTTCTCCCCCGCGAACTCCTCAACAGCCGACACCGAATCCACACGCGCCCAAGCCGGACAAGGCGCACCAATAGCCCCAAGCCGCTCACGCATGACCGCCTTGTCCTGAGCATGGATGAGCGCGTCAGCCCCGGGCCGCACCGCGACCCCCGCCTCCGCCAGCACCCGAATATGCCCACCCGGCACATGCTCATGATCGAACGTGACCGCGTCACACCCATCCGCGAACGCCCGCAGATCATCCAGATTCCGATAATCCCCAAGCACCGTCTGAGTGATCACCCGCGACGCGCTCTCGTCAGGCGCGTTCGCCAGCACCCGCAACTCCACGCCAAGCGCGATGGCCGCCTGCTGAGTCATCCGGGCAAGCTGCCCAGCACCGACCATGCCGACGACAGGCGCAACGTTAGGGCTGTTCACAAAGGGCTAGCTTAGCCCGCGGTGATATGCGCGAGTTCCCGCCGGACCCCGATCGTGGTCATCTTGCCCGCTTTGCTGACCCGCGTGGTCAGAAAGAGGACCTCACTCCCGGTGAGCTTCCCCGCCTTGGCCTTCCCGGTAAACGCTTTCACCGTGGCAGAGCCGTACCGAGCGTGGCGAAGAGCACCACGGCCGGCCCCGGGCTTCTGCGTGAAGACCAGCGTGATCGCATGGAAGACCAGGGCGCCCCCATCGGCGAGCAGCAAGGCCCGGGACGCATCCGTGGCCAGCCGCACATCCACCGAAACCCGATCAGGCCTGGCCTTCCGCGGGGTACGGAGCAGCTCCTCCAGCAGTGTCCGCACCGGATCCCCCGCCGGGAAGGTGACCCCGCTCACCCCGGCCGGATCGGTGAGATACGTCAGATACTGCTGCGGCACCAGCCGAGCCTTGACGATCATGTCCGTCGCCCCCGTCGGCACCGCGTCCTCCGCGGGCGCCTTCCCGAGCAACGGAATCGGCCCGTACGCCAGCTGCCACACCCCATCCTCGAAAGCGAAGACGAAATACGCCGGATCAGGTTGCCGCGCGAGCGCCGCGAACCAGGCCCCTTCCTCCTGATCCCCCGGCAGAAACACCTCAATTTCCGAATAATTCGGAATATCAACCCCCGGCAGCCCATTCTGCACGGCCGCACACACGGTCGCCCCGAGCTCGCCCTCCGCCCAGGCCGTCAAGGAATCCACCTTGCCGCAGTCCACCCCCCGCCAGGCATCCCGCAACTCCGGCAGAATCTCCAGCGCACGCTCGGCCGCGTCCAGCGTCAAGGCCAGCGGCGAAGGCTCGCTGGAAACCGGCGCCGCGACCGGCTGCCCCCCACACGCCACGACCCCCACCAGGCCGAAGACACAAACCCCACGACGAACGCGCCCCCCCATGAGGCCCATGATCCCGGAGTCTCCTCACCAGCGAAACGCCCAATGTCCGCGCGAGCGTAACACCGCCTTTTGCCCCAATAGCCGGAAATTTACTGAAATGTTCTTGGGTGAGCTGGGAAGAACCTGTGTCAGGGTGGAACGGGACTCCGGTGCGGAGCACGGGCCGGTAGCCTGAGACGAACCCCCAAGCAGGAAGGACCGTACGGCTCGTGCAGCTCATCCGTCGCGCATACGAGCGGTTCGCCGCACTCGTCCACGAAGTGTTGAAGTTCGGCACCGTGGGTGCCATGGCCTTCGTGATCAACTTTGGCGTCGTCAACATCCTGTGGGCCCTGTGGGGGTCGGAGGGCACCCTGACCGCGAAGGTCATCGCGACGGTGATCGCCGCGACCTTCGCCTACTTCGGGAACCGCTACTGGACCTTCCGCCATCGTGAGCAGAGCGGCCTGGCCAGGGAATACGTGCTGTTCTTCATCTTAAACGGGGTCGGCCTGCTGATCGAGCTGCTCTGCCTGGGCTTCAGCCGCTACACCCTGGGCCTGGACAGCCTGATCGCCAACAACATCGCCACCCTGATCGGCACAGGACTCGGCACCTTGTTCCGTTTCTGGTCGTACAAGCGATGGGTCTTCCTGGCTCCGGAGCTCCAGCCGGAGGCGGTCGATCAGGCGGGCCCGCTCACCACCCGGTGACGGCGGCCGCCCTCCCCCACCTGGCGGAGAAATATGGCGAAGGTCGCCGGGCGCGGCTTGATCAGTTCCAGCCGCCCCCCGTCGGCCACCACCAGGGAGCGCGCGAGCGTCAGCCCTAGCCCGGTCCCGCGTCCCCCGGTCACGTTCCGCTCGAACACCCGGTTCCTTATCTTCTCCGGCACGCCTGGCCCCTGGTCGGACACCTCGATGACGATCGACTTCTCCGAGCTGGTGGTGGTGATCCGCACCGGGCCTCCGCCGTGCTGGAGCGAGTTGTCCAGCAGGGTCGCCACCACCTGGCTCAGCCCGCCGGTGGTGGCCAGCGCGAGCAGGCCCCGGGTGCCCAGCAGCTCGATGACCCGGTGGGACCGCCGGAACGCGGGCTCCCACTCGCCGATCTGCTGGATCAGGACCTCGTCGATGTCGATCGGCTCGGCCTGGGAGTGCCGCTGCCGCCGGGCGGCGGCCAGCAGTTCGTCGATGACGGCGGTGAGGCGCTCGGCCTGCAGGATGGCGGCCTCGCCCTCCTCCCGCACGATGGCGGGCTCCGCGGCCGCGGCGACGATCTCCTCCAGGCGCATGGTGAGACCGGTCAGGGGGGTTCTGAGCTGGTGTGAGGCGTCGGTGGCGAACTCGCGCTCGCGGCCGAGCAGCTCGGAGATGCGGATGGCGCTGCGGTCCAGCACCTCGGCGACCCGGTCGAGTTCGGGGATGCCGTAGCGGTGCCTGCTGGGCCGGGCGTCGCCGGATCCCAGCCGCTCCGCGATCTTCGCCAGGTCCAGGAGCGGCAGGGAGAGCCGGCGCGAGGTCACCACGGCGAGGCCGATGGCCACGCCGAGCGCGGCGACCGCCAGGGCGATGGTGAGCAGCAGCCGGGCCCGTATCTCGTGGTCGATCTGGGCGGTGTCCCTGCTGACCCGCACCACGCCGTTCTCGGAGCGCGCGTCCTCGGTGAGCGAGCGGTTCGCCGGGGGTTGCGTGCCCACGGCGATCGGGGCGATGCCGCGGAACGCGACCTGGATATACCGGTTGGGGTAGTTGCTCGCCAGCTGCTTGGGGTCGACCGGCTGCTCCTGGCTGATCGCGTACTCCACGCTGATCAGCACGCGGGTCGCTTCGGCGTTGAGCTCCTGGGCGGCCTCGTCGTTGATGAGCCGTACGACGACCACGCCCAGGGGCACACCGAGCAGCAGAACCGCGATGACCGCCACCAGCAGCATCGAGGAGAGCAAACGCCTCCGCATGGCCCCTTACTCGCGTTCGAAGCGGAAGCCGACCCCTCGCACGGTAGTGATGTACCGAGGCTTGGCGGCATCGTCGCCGAGTTTGCGGCGCAGCCACGAAATGTGCATATCCAGGGTCTTGGTGGAACCCCACCAGTTGGTGTCCCACACCTCACGCATGATCTGTTCGCGCGTGACGACCTTTCCGGCGTCCCGGACGAGGACCCGGAGCAGGTCGAATTCCTTGGTGGTCAGATGCAGTTCCTTGTCGCCCATCCAGGCGCGGCGCGAGTCGGCGTCGATCCTGACGCCCTGGACCACGGGCGTCTCCGAGGTGCCGCGCCGGAGTAGAGCCCGGACCCGGGCGAGTAGTTCGGCGAGTCGGAACGGTTTGGTGACGTAGTCGTCGGCCCCGGCGTCGAGGCCGACCACCGTGTCGACCTCGTCGACACGGGCGGTGAGAATGAGCACGGGCGTCCCGTGGCCTTCGGCCCTGATGCGACGGGCGACCTCCAGCCCGTCCATCTCGGGCAGGCCAAGGTCGAGAACGATGAGGTCGACGCCCCCCGAAAGAGCCCTTTCCAGGGCCTGCGGGCCGTCCGGACTCACCTCTACCTGATAGCCCTCCCGGCGCAGTGCGCGCGCAAGCGGCTCGGAGATCGAGGTGTCATCCTCGGCGAGAAGTACGCAGGTCATGAAGCGATCGTAGGACCTTAAGCGATCGTTTCCCGGCAGCAGCGCGCGGTTTGACTCGTCGTTGACTTATCAATTGACCTGGGCAAACACTCCTAAAGGTCGGTTTATCGCGGTAGTTCATCCGCCCGAAGGGGGTAGGGGCACGGGAAAAAAGAAGCCCGCCGGGTGGACCCGACGGGCGGCCGATCACGAGGCCGATGGTGGTTCCGCGTATCGCTGGAGATACAGCTGATCGCCCAGGGTGTCCATCAACTCGAGTTCGGTCTCCAAGTAGTCGATGTGGTGCTCCTCGTCTTCGAGGATCTCCTCGAAGAGCAGGGCCGAAACGATGTCCCCACGCTCGCGCATGAGCGCGATCCCGGGCCGCAACCGCTGCACCACGCCCAGCTCCAGGTCGAGGTCGGCCTGAATCTGCTCGCGCACGGTCTGGCCGATGTGCAGGGTGAACAGCTTCTGGTAGTTGGGCAGGCCTTCGAGGAAGAGGATGCGGTCGGTGAGCTTCTCCGCGTGCTTCATCTCGTCGAAGGACTCGGCCCTGGTGTAGCTCGCCAGCTTCGTGAAACCCCAGTTCTCCTGCATCTTGGCATGCAGAAAGTACTGGTTGATGGCGGTGAGTTCGGAGGTCAGCTGCTCGTTGAGCAGCGCGATGATCTCTCTGTCGCCCTGCATGACGGGCCCCTTGGATCTATGCGGTGGTGATCAGGTCTTCGGACCGTTTCAGGATTGCACAGATCTTCCGGACACATGAGCCGCAGTCGCCTCCCGCGCCGGTGGTGTCGCGCACTTGCCGGGCGCTCTTCGCGCCTGCCGCGATACAGGCGTGAACCTCCGTATCGGTCACGGCGTGGCAAATGCAGACATACATGACGGGAGAAAGCCTCTCAGAAGTAGGTTAGGCACACCTAAGGTAGCCTACTTTGGTAAGGCTTGCCTATGTGAGGCTCACCACACGTCAATGTCCCCTGTGCAGCCACTCCGCCAGATGCGGGGCCTCCGCGCCGATGGTGGTGGAATCACCGTGCCCGGTGTGCACGATCGTCTCCGCCGGCAGCGTAAGCAGCCGATCTTCGATCGACTCGATAATCGTCTCGAACGAGGAGTACGACCGCCCGGTCGCCCCGGGCCCGCCCTGGAACAGGGTATCCCCGCTGAACACCACCCCGAGCTCCCGCGCGTGCAGGCAGACGGCCCCCGGCGAGTGCCCGGGCGTGTGCAGTACGGTGAGCGCCACCTCCCCCGCGTCGATCACCTGCCCGTCCTTCAACGGCACGTACGGCACATCGCTCCCGTAGTGCATCTCCCACAACACCTGATCGGCCGGATGCAGCAGGATGGGCGCCCCGGTCGCCGCGGACACCTCGGCCGCCGCGTCGATGTGATCGTTGTGGCCGTGCGTGCAGACGATGGCGGTGACCCGCCGATCGGCCACCGCCGCCAGGATCGCGGCCGCGTCGTGCGCCGCATCGATGATCACGACCTCGTCGCCGGAGCCGACCAGCCAGACGTTGTTGTCGACCTCCCAGGTCCCGCCGTCCAGCGAGAAGCTGCCCGAGGTGATCAGGCGGTCGATGCTCACAGCACCACCGCCGAGCGCAGGACCTCGCCGCGGTGCATCTTGGCGAAGGCCTCCTCGACGTCGCCCAGGCCGATGGTCTCGGAGACGAAGCCGTCCAGGTTGAGGCGGCCCTGCAGGTAGAGGTCGATCAGCATGGGGAAGTCGCGGCTGGGCAGGCAGTCGCCGTACCAGGAGGATTTGAGCGCGCCGCCGCGGCCGAAGACGTCCAGGAGCGGCAGGTCCAGGCGCATGTCGGGGGTGGGCACGCCGACCAGCACCACGGTCCCGGCCAGGTCACGGGCGTAGAAGGCCTGCTCGTACGTCTCCGGCCGCCCGACCGCCTCGATCACCACGTCGGCGCCATGACCACCGGTGAGCTCGCGGATGGCCTCGACGGGGTCGCTCTCGCGGGAGTTCACGGTGTGCGTGGCGCCGAAGTCGCGAGCCCACTCGAGCTTGCGCGGGTCCACGTCCACGGCGATGATCGTCCCGGCTCCGGCCAGCTGGGAGCCGAGGATGGCCGCGTTGCCCACGCCGCCGCAGCCGATCACGGCCACCGAGTCGCCCCGGCTCACCCCGCCGGTGTTGATGGCGGCGCCGAGCCCGGCCATCACGCCACACCCGAGCAGACCGGCCACGGCCGGCTTCGCCCGCGGGTCGACCTTGGTGCACTGACCGGCCGCGACCAGCGTCTTCTCGATGAAGGCGCCGATGCCGAGCGCGGGGCTGAGCACGGTTCCGTCGGTCAGGGTCATCTTCTGGGTGGCGTTGTGGGTGGCGAAGCAGTACCAAGGGCGGCCGCGCAGGCAGGCCCGGCAGTTGCCGCAGACCGCCCGCCAGTTGAGGATCACGTAGTCGCCGGGTTCCAGGCCGGTCACGCCCGCGCCGACGGCCTCGACCACGCCGGCGGCTTCGTGGCCGAGCAGGAACGGGAAGTCGTCGTTGATGCCGCCCTCGCGGTAGTGCAGGTCGGTGTGGCAGACCCCGCAGGCCTGGATCGTGACAACCGCTTCGCCGGGGCCCGGGTCCGGGACCAGCACGGTCTCCAAGGTGACCGGCGCACCCTTACCTTTAGCGATCACGCCCTGGACTTCATACGACATTCCGCACCTCCGTGTGTTTGATCAGGATTTCCATGAGCGGCCTCGCCGTCAAGCTGACCCTCGCCGCAGCAGATAGGGCTGGACCAGCCCGAGCCCGCGGGCCGGGCGGCGGCGGATCTTGACGACCTCGATGCCCGCCAGGCCGGTGACGCTCTCGGCCAGCGCGCTGTCCGCGACCACGCTGCCCGGCCGGGCGATGGCGGTCAGCCTGGCTGCCAGGTTGACGGTGGTGCCGAAGACGTCGCCCATCACCGGCAGCACGGGGCCGTAGGCGAGACCGATCCGCACCCCGGGATCGCCCTGCCCGAGCGCGTCGACCAGGTCGAGGGTCATCCGGGCGGCGGTCTCGGCTTCGGTGGCCGTGAAGAGGACCTCGTCGCCGAGGGTTTTGACCAGGCGCCCGCCGTGCTGGGCGACCACGTCGGAGGCGCGGGCCTCGAAGCCTTCGACCAGGTCGGCCAGGGCCAGCTCGTCCAGCTCGCGGGAGACCCGGGTGAAGGAGACCAGATCGGCGAAGCCGACGGCCAGCGTCGTACGGTCGCCGTTCTCGGTGAGGGCCAGCTGGCGGCCGGCCGAGGCGGCCAGCTGGGCCCGCCAGACGTGCACCAGGGTGAGCTCGAAGTCGGGCAGCAGCAGCTCCGCAGCGCGCAGGACCCGGGCCAGGTCGGCGTCGGTGGGCGCTTGGTCCCGCAGGGCGCCGATCATGATCTCGGTCTGCCACTGGGCCAGCCGCGCGGTGGTCCGGCCGAGCGCCCGGGTCATCCGGATCAGGGTGACCTCGTCCAGCAATCCGGCGTCCAGGATCATCCGGATCCTTTGTAGCGCCTGGAGGTCGGCGTCGGTGAAGGCGACCGCGTCGTCGGCCAGGCTGGCGAAGCCGAGCGCGCGCCAGATCCGCTCGGCCAGCTCCTGCGGGATCCCGGCGGCCGAGGCGATCTCACGGCGGGTGTAGCGCGGCGGCAGGCCCAGAAAAAGCCGCTGGATGTCGTCCGAAGTCGGTCGTCGGTCCGGGGTCCTGCCGTCGGGCGTCACTTGCCGTCGATGTTCCCGTCGGAGGCGTCCTCCACCAGCCGGAACAGCTCGGTGCGGACGGTCTGGATCTTGGGGATGTCGCGGTAGAGGATCTCGCCGCGATCGGAGGCCGACTCGACCTTCAGCGTGCCGCAGCCGAACAGGCGCTCCATCAGGGTCTGGTCGGAGCTGACCGAGTTGACCTTGGTGAGCGGGATGTCGTCGTCGGACTTGTTCAGGATGCCGGTGCTGATGTTGAACCGGTGCGTGGTCAGCGTGTACGACGTGGTCTTCCAGCGCAGGTACGGCACGAAGGAGAACAGCGTGAGCGCGACGACCGCGACCACGGCGACGGTGATCCTGGCCAGCCAGGCCCACTCGAAATCGCCGGGGATGAAGTAGATCGCGGCGCTGGAGGCGGCGACGACCAGAAGGAGCGCGAGGAAGGGCACGACGAGCCGCTTCCAGTGCGGGTGGAACGAGTGCACGACTCGCTCCCCCTCGGTGAGGTGATGATCGGGCAAACCCATGGACCGAATCGTGGCACGACGATCAGTTTCGTGTCGTGTTTTGTCCGGCACTTGGTTGTCACGGATTGGCTGGCCGGACATGCACCACATCTCCCACGCTCAGCAGGTGATCGGTCCCCTCGGACCGCACCATCAGGTATCCCGACCGGTCGATCCCGGTCGCCAACCCGATCAGTACCCGCTCCCCCGGCAGCTCCACCCGCACCTCCTGCCCCACCGTCGCGCTCCCCGCCAGGTACGCCGTGCGCAACCCGCACGACTCCACGTCCCCATCGGCCGCCACCCACTCCCGATACCGCGCCTCCAGCTCCCGCAGCACGGCCAGCAGCAACACGCCCCGATCCACCGTCCTCGCGCCGGACAGCAGCAGCGAGGTGGCCCGCTCGACCGGCAGTTCCTCCTGGCGCAACGTCACGTTGAGCCCCATCCCGACCACGACCGCCCGATCCACCCGCTCGGCCAGCACCCCCGCCAGCTTGCGCTCCCCCACCAGCAGGTCGTTGGGCCATTTGAGCCGCACGTCGACCCCGGTCTCGGCCCGTACGGCGGTCGCGGCGGCCAGGCCGAACAGCAGCGACAGCCAGGCCTGCTTGGGCAGCGGGACGTCCGGCCGCAGCAGCACCGAGAATGTCAGCCCGGATCTGGGCGGAGCGGTCCAGATCCTGCCGAGCCGCCCACGCCCGGCGAACTGCGACTCGGCGACCAGGACGGCTCCTTCCCGGATGCCCTCCCTGGCCGATTGAGCAAGATCGGCATTGGTGGAACCGGTGCGCTCGACGACCTTGACGGCCGACCACAGCGAGCCGGGGCGGACGAGCGCGCTCTGCAGCGCTGCCTGCGACAACGGGGTACGTTCAAGATCGAAAGACCGTGATTCTGGCACCCGACCATTTTCCCCTCCCGAGCGGCACTCTGTGACCGGATTGCCGCAATGACCTGGAATAACTACGTTGTGTAGTTGAACCACTACAACAAGTGGTCAAGGTTCGGCATAAGGTTGGGAAAGTACGTTTGAGGAGCGGAAATGGACCGGAAGAACTGGGCGAGCTGGAAACCCTTCGGGATCGGCGAGCGGAAGCCCAACAACTACCTGGAGCTGTGGAAGGCCTTCCGGTCGGTCAAGGGGAACCGGCGGTATGCGTGGCGGATCCTCACGCGGGGGACGTGTGACGGGTGCGCGCTGGGGACCAAGGGGATGCGCGACTGGACGATGGACGAGATCCATCTGTGCAACATCCGGTTGCGGCTGCTTCAGCTGAACACGATGCCCGCGTTGGATGTGGGCCTGCTGAAAGATGTGTCCGCGTTGCCGGCGCGGAGTGGGGAGTTGCGGGGGCTTGGGCGGTTGCCGTACCCGATGATCCGGCGGCAGGGAGAGGCGGGGTTCGCCAGGATCGGGTGGGAGGAGGCGCTCGATCTCGCGGCGGCGAGGCTTGGCGGGAAGGTGGGGGTTTATCTCACCAGCCGGGGAGTGCCCAATGAGAACTACTTCGCGGCGCAGAAGGCGGTTCGGGCGATCGGGGTGAACTCGATCGACAATGCCGCGCGGATCTGTCACTCGCCGTCCACGGTGGCGTTGAAGCAGGCGATCGGGGCGGCTGCGACGACGTGCTCGTACCAGGACTGGATCGGGTCGGATCTGATCGTGTTCATCGGGTCGAATCCCTCGAACAACCAGCCGGTCGCGATGAAATACCTGTATCACGCGAAGAAGGCGGGCACTCAGATTGCGATGGTCAACACCTATCGTGAGCCGGGGATGGAGCGGTACTGGGTACCGTCCAACGCCGAGTCCGCGCTGTTCGGGACGAAGATCACCGATCATTTCTTCGGGGTGAACATCGGTGGGGACATCGGGTTCCTGAACGGTGTGCTCAAGCATCTGGTCGAGAACGACTGGCTGGATAAGGCGTTCATCGATACGCATACGTCGGGGTTCGACGCCGTACGGGAATCGGTCGCCGCGCAGACGTGGGAATCGCTGGAAGCCCTGTCGGGGGCCACTCGGGAGGATATGTTCGCGCTGGCCAAGCTGCTTGGTGAGGCCAAGTCGGCCGTGCTGGTGTGGTCGATGGGTATCACCCAGCACGCGTATGGCGAGGAGAACGTTCGGGCGATCGTCAACCTGGCGCTGGCTCGGGGCTTTGTCGGCCGGGATAACTGCGGTCTGATGCCGATCCGGGGGCACAGTGGTGTGCAGGGTGGGGCGGAGATGGGGGCATATGCCACCGGTCTGCCTGGCGGGCTGCCGGTCACTCCGGAGAACGCGGCCAAGTTCGCGGAGTTGTGGGGATTTGAGATTCCCACAACGCCGGGGTTGACAGCCACGGACATGATCGACGCGGCGCACGCGGGTGAGTTGGATGTGCTGATCTCCTCGGGCGGAAACTTCCTGGAGGTCCTGCCGGATCCGGGTTACTGCCGCGAGGCGCTGTCCCGGCCTGGGCTGCGCGTGCACATCGACATCGTGCTTTCCTCCCAGATGCTCGTTCCGGGGGCGGGCGATGTGCTGCTGCTGCCCGCTCAGACTCGCTACGAGATGGCGGGTGGTGTCACGGAGACGTCCACGGAACGCCGGATCATCTACTCCCCCGAGGTCGAAGGCCCTCGAATCGGGGAAGCCTGGCCGGAGTGGAAGATCTTCACTGAGCTGGCCGCCCGGGCTCGGCCCGATTTGGCGGACCTGATCCGCTACCCCGGTGGAACTGCGGCCATCCGTGAGGACATCGAGCGCTCTGTGCCCTTTTATGAGGGTATTTCCGGTCTGTCTGCGTTCGGGGACAACGTGCAATACGGCGGCAGGCATCTCTGCCCCGATGGCCTGTTCCCCACTCCGGATCACCGTGGCCGTTTCAGCCCTGTGGGCCTGCCCGAACTCCAGCGGCCCGACGGCTCGTTCCTGGTCGCGACCCGGCGTGGCAAGCAGTTCAACAGCATGGTTCACGAGCGCCGGGACGGGTTCAACGGGGCGACCCGGCAGGCCGTGCTGATCTCCTCGTACGACGCGGACCGGCTTGGCCTGGCCGACGGCGCCGAGGTCACGTTGACCAGCTCGACCGGAAGTTTCACCGGGAACGTGCTGCGGGCTCCGCTGATGCCGGGCAACGTGCAGATCCACTGGCCGGAGGGCAACGTCCTGCTGGACAAGGCCCGCCGCTCCCCTGACGCGCGTATCCCCGACTACAACGCCTACGCGACGCTCGACCCGTCATGATCCGCCCAGGCCCGGTGACCCGGTACCGCGTCCGGCAGGTATCCGGAAATATCGCCAAAGATCGGCGTGATGATCTCGCTACCGAGGAGCCGTTGGAGATCCGGGTGCTGGCCGGAGGCGTCAGCCGTACCGTCGCGATCACCATGCGCACGCCGGGAGCCGATTTCGAGCTCGCGGCGGGTTTCCTGCACGGCGAGGGCCTGGTCAAACCCGGCGACATCCAGGCAATCGGCTACTGCACCGACGACGACGTACTCCCCGAAGCCCGCTACAACACGGTCTCCGTCCGCCTCCCCCAACTCCCCGACATCCCCCACCTAGAACGACATTTCATGACATCGAGCGCTTGCGGCGTCTGCGGAAGCGCCAGCCTCGACGCCCTGAAAGACCGCTGCGTCCCGCTCACCACCACCGCCCTGCGCGTCACCCCCGAAATCCTGTACGGCCTGCCCGCCACCCTCCACGACGCCCAAGGCGTGTTCGCCCGCACCGGCGGCCTGCACGCGGCCGGACTCTTCACCCCCGACGGCACGCTGGTGCAGACCCGCGAGGACGTCGGCCGCCACAACGCGGTGGACAAACTCGTCGGCTGGGCCCTCCTGCACGACCGCCTCCCCCTGACCGGCCACCTACTCCTGGTCAGCGGCCGAGCCAGCTACGAGATCGGACAAAAAGCCCTAGCCGCCGGAATCGAACTACTCTGCGCAGTCTCCGCCCCCTCCTCCCTGGCCGTCGACCTAGCCAGAGAGTTCGGCATGACCTTGATCGGCTTCCTGCGCGACGAACGCTTCAACGTCTACGCGGGCGCCGAACGCATCGAATAACCGACGTCTGACCCCGTCCGCTGAGGTCAGCCCGTGTTCTGGAGTCCGGCCGCGACGCCGTTGACGCTGAGCAGTAGCAGCGTTGACAGACGATCCCGCTCGTGCTCGGTCAGTGGCTCCTCCGAGCGCAGCGCCGACAGCGCCCGCAGCTGCAGATGCGAGAGCGCGTCCACATACGGATCACGCAGCTGGACCGCGCGCGACAGTACGCGGCGGCTCTCCAGGAGACGGGTGTGCCCGGTGATCTCCAATACCAGCTTGCGGGTCAGGTCGTACTCCTCCAGGACCTGCTTGGCGAAGTCGTCTCGCCCGCCCAGGGCCAGATAGCGGGAGGCGATGGCCTTGTCGGTCTTGGCCAGGGACATCTCGACGTTGTCCAGTAGGGAGGCGAACAGCGGCCATTCCTTGTAGGCGGACTGGAGTTCGGCCCGGCCGCCCGCGTCGAGGACGGCGGACAAGCCGCTGCCCAGGCCGTACCAGCCGGGGAGGTTGACCCGGGTTTGGGCCCAGGCGAACACCCAGGGGATGGCTCGCAGATCGTCCAGCGACTTGGGCGCGCCCAGGCCGCGGCGCGCGGGGCGGGAGCCGAGGCGCAGGGAGCCGATCTCCTCCAGGGGGCTGACCAGCGCGAACCACTCGGGGAAGCCGGGGGCCTCGGTCAGTGCCCGGTAGGCCTGTTCGGAGGCCGTAGCCACCTGACCGGCCAGTGCGCGGAACTTGGCGGCGGCCTCGGCGGTGCGGGATTCCACGCTTGAGGTGGAGGCGAGCAGGACGGCGTTGGTGACCTGCTCGATGTGGCGGCGGGCGATGGCCTGGTGGCCGTACCTGGCGAAGATCACCTCGCCCTGTTCCGTGACCTTGAAGCGGCCGGCCACCGAGCCGGGGGCCTGGGCCAGCACCGCCCGGTTGGCCGGGCCGCCGCCCCGGCCGAGCGCGCCGCCGCGGCCGTGGAAGAGCGTGAGCCGCACGCCGTTGGCGGTCGCCCAGGCGGTGAGCGCGGCCTGCGCGTCGTAGAGGCGCATGGTGGCGGCGGCCGGGCCGAGTTCCTTGGCCGAGTCGGAATAGCCCAGCATGACCTCGATCCGGCGCCCGTTCGCGGCCAGCCTGCGCCGGACCGGTTCGGCCTCCATCATCCCGGTGAGCACCGCCACCGAATTGTCGAGGTCGGCGCCCGACTCGAACAGCGGCACCACGTCCAGCACCGGCGCCCGCTCGCCGAGCGCGTGTTTGGCCAGCTCATACACGGCCACGACGTCATCGGCGGAACGGGTGAAGGAGACCACATACCGGGAGCAGGCCTTGACCCCGAACCGTTCCTGGATCCAGGCGATGGTCCGGATGGTGGCCAGCACCTCCTCGGTACGCTCCGAGCGGCGGCCCCCCGAGTTGAGCTCGGCCAGCGCCTCGGCGTGCACCTGCGAGTGCTGCCGCACCTCCAGCTCGGCCAGGTGGAACCCGAACGTCTCCACCTGCCAGATCAGGTTCTGCAGCTCTCCGTAGGCCTGCCGGAACGCGCCCGCGTCGCGCAGCGAATCCTGGGCCAGGCGCAGGTCGGAGAGCAGGTCGACCGGCGAGAGATAGGCCAGGTCGAGGTCGCGGCGGCGGGTCGCGGCGATCCTGGCGGCGGTGAACAGCAGCCACTGCCGGTGCGGCTCCTGCGGCGAGCGGGTGGCCATCTCCGAGACCAGATCGGGGAAATCGCCCTCGGCCTGGGCGAGCGCGGCCTGCAGCTGCTCGGACGGCGGGGTGTAGGCGGAGGCCGCGGTCAGCGTCCGGGCGATGCGGGTGGCGGCGGTCTCCAGCGCGGTCAGCACGTGCTCGGCGTGGATGAGCACGGCCTCCCTGGTGACCTTGGCGGTGACGTTCGGGTTGCCGTCCCGGTCGCCGCCGATCCAGCTGCCGTAGCGGATGTAGGCCCGGGAGCGGGGCGCGCGGGTGCTGGTGCCGGGTTCGAGCGCGGCGTCCAGCGACCGGTAGATGTGCGGGACGGCCCGGAAGAGGGTCTCGTCGAAGGCGGCCATCGCGGTGCGCACCTCGTCGAGCGGGTCCAGCTTGGTGCTCCTGAGCTGGGAGGTACGCCAGAGCAGGTCGATCTCCTCCAGCATCCGCCGGTGCGCCTCCTCCCGCTCAGCCGCCCCCCGCCCCGGCGTGTTGTACGCGTCGAGCTGGGCGCTGACCCGCTGGATGGCGGTGACCACGGCCCGCCGCCTGGCCTCGGTCGGATGCGCGGTCAGCACCGGCCGGAACTCCAGCCCGGCGATGAGCCGGTTGAGCTCGTCCTGGCCGAGATCGTCCTTGAGGTCCCTGACGGCCTGGGCCAGCGACTCCGGCACCGGCATGTTGTCGCTGTCGCGGCGGCGCAGGATGCGGATCCGGTAGTGCTCCTCGGCCAGGTTGGCCAGGTGGAAGTAGCAGGTGAACGCGCGGGCGATCTCCACCGCGCGTTCCACCGGCCAGGTGTTCACCAGGGCGGCCACCTCGTCCACGGTGGTCTCCCGGCGGCGCGCGGCGATCACCGCTTTGCGCAGCCGTTCCACATCCGCCAGCAGGTCGGGCCCGCCCTGCTCGGCGATCACCTGACCCAGCAGTTCGCCCAGCAAGCGGACGTCGGCGCGGAGTTCGTCGGGCATCTCAGTGACAGCGCTGTGGCGTTCGGTCGAGGCCATGTTTCGAAGACTAGCGAGTGACCCTGACCTCCCCGATACCGGTCTCACCCATTGGACTAGACCAGTGAGGCGGCCGGTCAGGTGGGCCGGTCAGGTGGGCCGGGAGACCGCCGCGAGCAGCTCCGGCATCCGCCGGAAACCGATCCTGGACGCGATCCGCCGCCCGCCCCAGGCCACCGCCGCGCCGTACAGCACGGCGATCCCGCTCACCCAGGGCCCGAAGAACAGCGTGGGGATCACCACCGGCAGCGCCAGCAGCCCGGCCCCCAACAGTGCCCCGAACCCGGCGACGAACGCCTGACCACCCTGGCCGGGCGCGGCGCCGCTGAACGCGTTCATCCGCTCCGGATAGGTGTACGGCGAGATCACGCTCAGCACCGAGCCGGTTCCCATGGCGAGCCCGAGCACGCACCAGGCCAGCAGCGTGGCCGGCACCGCCCAGCCCGCGTTCCCGGCCAGCACCGCCGCGGCCACCGAGACCACGGCGAGCAGCGGCCCGGAGATGACGAAGTTGGCCAGCTGCCGCCCGGCGAAGTCGGTACGCAGGTCACGCTCGGTGCCGAAGGCCACCGCGTTCATCCACAGCGACCTGCCGTCGATGCCGAACGTGTTGGACGACTGCACGCCGATCACGATCGCGGCGATCACGGCGGGCCCGACCACGAGGCCGAAGCCGCTCATGCCCTCCGAGCCGCGCAGCGAGAACAGCATGACGCCGCTGACCGCCACGGCCGAGAACCAGGCGACCCTGCCGCGCGGTTCCCGGCGGGCGTACTTGAGCTCCTTGGCGAGGATCGCGCCCAGCTTGCCGTCCGGGATCAGGCCGCCGCGGCGTGAGCGCCGGACCGAGCCGCCCTGGTTGGAGGCGTCCGGGCGGACCAGCGCGGCCCGCAGCGCGACGATCCAGAGCCAGCCGAGCAGCACCACGACAGCGGCCAGGATCAGCAGGTCCAGCACGCCGACCAGGCCGCCGTCGGCGATCGCGTGCGCGGCCAGGCCCGGCGGGGTCCAGCGCAGCGCGTCACCGGTGGAGCGGAACACAGCCAGCGAGTCGCTCGGCAGGCCCTGGTTGATGATCAGGTTCGGCAGCTGGGTGAGCAGCACCACGAACACCACGGCGACCGCGAGCATGTCCCGCCCGCGGCGGCTGCGCAGCGCGCCGGACAGAGCGGTGGTGACCAGCCGAGAGGCGACCAGGCAGAGCGCGAACACCAGCGGCACCGCGACCAGGCCGAGCAGCACGCCCCCGATCCCCCTGGCCAAGCCGACCACGCCACCGAACAGGGCGACCAGCGAGGCGATCGGCCAGGCGCCCGTGGCGGAGGCGGCGAACATACCGGTCGCCAACTGCCGGGTGGTGAGCGGGAACAGGGCCAACCGGGACGGATCGAGCGTCTCGTCCAACCCGAACGCGAGCAACGGCACAATCATCCAGCTGAGCACAGCCAGCGTGAACACCGAGGAACCGATCTGCAGCGCCAGCTCCGCCGACCCCAGCCGAGTCAGGCTGAACAGCAGGAACCCAAACAACGCACACACCACAGCCGCAAAGATCGAAAACCCAAACCCAAGCTGCCGAATCAGATCCCCACGCAAACTACCCGCGATCAACCGAAGCTTGAGCCGCACAAACGTGCCGACCATCGCGCCACCTGCCGAACCAGACACCGAGACAGCAGTCGAGCCAGCTATAGCGTCGGCCGTAGAGCCAACCGTCGAGCCAAGCGTGGGGTCAGGCGTAGGGCCAGACGTCGAGCCAGGTGTGGGGTCAGGCGTTGAGCTGGGCGTTGAGGCGGTCATCGGGCGCCTAGCCAGGACAGGCCCTCGCCGTCGCCGTGGCCGCGGGCGCCGACCAGGTCGAGGAATGCCTCGTTGAGGGTGCGGCCCTGGCGGACGTCCTGGACTGGGCCCTGGGCGACGATCTGGCCGCGGCTCATTACCGAGACCCAGTCGCAGAGGCGTTCTACCAGGTCCATGACGTGGCTGGAGAAGATGACCGTGGAGCCGGAGGCGGTGTAGCGCTGGAGGACTTCGACCAGGGTGTTCGCGCTTACTGGGTCGACGCCTTCGAATGGCTCGTCCAGGAAGAGGACGTCCGGGTTGTGCAGGAGCGCGGCGGCTAGGCCGATCTTCTTGCGCATGCCGGTGGAGTAGTCCACGACCAGTTTGTCCTGTGACTCCACCAGGTCCATGACGCGGAGCAGTTCCTCGGCGCGCTGCTGGACCTGGGCGCGGGGGATGCCGCGCAGCTGGCCGTTGTAGAGGAGGAGTTCCCGGCCGGAGAGGCGCTCGAACAGGCGCAGGCCCTCGGGCAGCACGCCGATCCGGGACTTCACGTTCAGGGGGTCGGCCCACACGTCGAAGCCGTCGACGGTGATCGTCCCGAAGTCCGGACGGAGCAGACCGGTGATCATGGACAGCGTGGTCGTCTTCCCCGCGCCGTTCGGGCCGACAAGACCGGCGAAGCTGCCTTTCGGCACCATCAGCTCGACCCCGGCCACCGCGACCTGCTGCCCGAACCGCTTGAACAGCCCCCGTGTGCGAACCGCCTCATCCATACGCTCAACTCTTCTCTACGTGACGGCGCCCCCGTCCTCTGTGACAACGAACATAACCAGACCTAAGTTGCAAACTACTTACCGCTACCACTGATGACGAACGCGCGATCAGCGGTTCGGTGCGCTCACGAGCTGATCTTCGCCGGATCGAGGTCGGTCACCCGGCCGACGAAGAGCCGGTTCACGAACCAGAGCAGGACACCGAGGGCGATCAGGACGGCGGCGCGCAGGTAAACCGAGCCGTCGCGGCCGGTGATCGGGAGCGCCAGGACGAGGCAGACGACCGCGCCGATCGCGGGCGCCCAGGTGGGGGCCTGGTAGTGCCAGTGTTCCACCGGATCCCGGCGCAACACCAGGACGGAGACGTTGACCAGCGCGAACACGCAGAGTAGCAGGAGTACGGTGGTGTCGGCGAGGCCGCCCACCTCGCCGGTGCTGACCAAGACGACCGCGATGCCGACGGTGAACAGGATCGACACCCAAGGGGTGTGCCGGGACGGGTGCACGGTGGCGAAGACGGCGGGCACGATCTTCTCGCGGCCCATGCCGTAGACCAGGCGCGAGGCCATCAGCATGTTGATGAGCGCGGTGTTGCCCACCGCGAGCAGGGCGATCAGCGCGAACAGTTTGGGCGGGAAGGTAAGCCCGGCCACCTTGACCACTTCGAGCAGCGGCCCGCTGGAGGTGCGCAAGGTCTCGGTGTCGACCAGCATGGTGGCGGTGAAGGCGACCGCGAGGTAGATGAGGGCGGCCGCGGCCAGGCCGCCGAACAGGGCGCGCGGGAAGTCGCGCTGCGGATCCTTGGCCTCCTCGGCCAGGTTGACCGAGTCCTCGAAGCCGAGCAGGGCGTAGAAGGCCAGCGCGGTGCCGCCGAGAACACCCAGGAACGCGCCGTTGACGGGGTGGAACTCCAGCGCCCTGCCGGGGTTTCCATCGCCCGCGACCAGCGCGTAAACCCCGATGGCGATGATGACCAGTAGGCCGAACGCCTCGATCAGGGTGAGGACCACATTGACCTTGATCGACTCCGAGATGCCGACGAAGTTGACCAGGGTGACCAGACCCAGGAAGATCAGCGCCCCGGCCAGGGTGGGCAGGCTGACGAACTCGGCCAGATACTGCCCGCCGAAGGCACGAGCGGCGGCACTGGCCGAGGTGATGCCGCTCATCATCACGGCGAACGCGACGATGAACGTGACGAAGGGGATGCCGAACGCCTTGTTCGCGTAAAGGGCGGCTCCGGCCGCCTGCGGATATTTGCCGACCAGCTCCGCATACGCCGTCGCGGTCAGGGCCGCCAGCACAAAGGCGACCAGGAACGGAACCCACAGCGCACCGCCGACCTGCCCCGCGACCTTCCCGGCCAGGGCGTAGATGCCGGCACCCAAGATGTCACCGAGCACGAACAGCAGCAGCACCCTGCGCCCGATGACCCGCCGGAGCGATGTTTGCGATTCCATGACCGGAAGACTACCCAGCGTGACCGACAATACTCAGCCAGCCCGCGCGCCGACGGCCATGAGTCCCAGCCGACGATTTCGCCATCGCGGAGCATGAGCCAGCCCGCCGCGGCGAGGGCTGTGAGCACTCGGTTGCCTGATCACCGCCGACGGGACACTCCGCGCCCAAACCCCAGCCCGCGCGACAACAGCCGCGAGCACACGGCTACCCGATCACCACCGACCGGGCACTCCGCACAAAGGCCCCAGCCCGCGTGGCGAGGGCTGTGAGCACTCGGTTGCCTGATCACCGCCGACGGGACACTCCGCGCCCAAACCCCAGCCCGCGCGACGACAGCCGCGAGCACATGGCTACCTGATCACCGCCGACCGGGCACTTCGCACAAAGGCCCCAGCCCGCGCGACAACAGCCGTGAGCGCATGGTTACCCTGTGGGCATGACGGCTGAGGGAATTCGGGCTTCCGAGATCGACATCCACACGACCGCCGGCAAGATCGCTGAGCTTGAGCGCAGGCTGCATGAGGCCGAGCACGCCGGATCGGCGCGGGCGGTCGAGAAGCAGCATGCCAAGGGCAAGATGACGGCCAGGGAACGGGTCGCCGCGTTCCTGGACGAGGGGTCGTTCGTGGAGTTCGACGAGCTGGCCCGGCATCGTTCCACGAGTTTCGGCCTCGACCGTGAGCGGCCGTACGGGGATGGCGTGGTGACCGGGCACGGGACCGTGGACGGGCGGCCGGTGGCCGTGTTCGCGCAGGACTTCACCGTGTTCGGGGGATCGCTCGGGGAGGTCTTCGGGGAGAAGATCGTGAAGGTCATGGACCACGCGCTCAAGACCGGCTGCCCGGTGGTGGGGATCAACGACTCCGGCGGGGCGCGGATCCAGGAGGGCGTGGTCAGCCTCGGGCTGTACGCGGAGATCTTCAAGCGGAATGTGCACGCCTCCGGGGTGATCCCGCAGATCTCGCTGATCATGGGCCCATGCGCGGGCGGCGCCGTCTATTCGCCCGCTTTGACCGACTTTGTCCTAATGGTTCAGGAAAAATCGCACATGTTCATTACCGGGCCGGACGTGATCAGGACGGTGACCGGGGAAGAGGTGACCTTCGAGGAGCTCGGAGGCGCCCACACGCACAACTCCAAGTCCGGTGTGGCGCATTATGAGGCCAGCGACGAGGAGGACTGCCTGGCGTTCGCGCGGGCGCTGTTGTCGTACCTGCCGTCGAATAACTTGGACGAACCCCCGGTTTTCCCCGCGGACGCGACGCTCGACCCGGTGCCGGAACTCGACACGTTGATCCCCGACTCGGCCAACCAGCCGTACGACATGCACACCGTGCTGGGGCACGTGCTCGACGACGGGGAGTTCCTGGAGGTGCACGCGGCGTTCGCGCCGAACATCCTGGTCGGATTCGGGCGGGTGGAGGGGCGTTCCGTCGGGGTGGTCGCCAACCAGCCGCTGAGTTTCGCGGGCACGCTGGACATCGCCGCCTCGGAAAAAGCAGCGCGATTCGTCCGGACTTGTGACGCTTTCAATATCCCTGTACTGACATTTGTTGATGTCCCGGGATTCCTTCCGGGGACCGATCAGGAATGGAACGGCATCATCCGGCGGGGGGCGAAACTCCTCTACGCATACGCGGAGGCCACCGTACCGCTCGTCACGGTAATCACCCGAAAAGCGTACGGCGGGGCGTACGACGTTATGGGGTCAAAACACCTCGGAGCCGACGTTAACCTGGCCTGGCCGACGGCGCAGATCGCGGTGATGGGCGCGCAGGGCGCGGTCAACATCCTCTACCGCAGGGAGCTGGCCGCGGCCGACAACCCGGACGCGGCCCGCGCCGGATACATCACCGAATACGAGGACACGCTCGCCAACCCCTACCTGGCCGCCGAACGCGGCTACGTGGACGCGGTCATCCGGCCGTCGGACACCCGCCCGCAAGTGGTGCGCGCGCTGCGCGCACTGCGCAACAAACGGGCTTCGCTGCCCCCCAAGAAGCATGGGAACATCCCGCTGTGAGCCAATTGAACCATCTGAAGATCGTCCGGGGAGACGCCTCCCCCGAAGAGATCGCGGCCCTGATCGTGGCACTCACCGCAGCCACGCCATCACACGCGGAAGCCGTACGGGCCGGAGAGGCCTGGCGAGACCCGGTCAGGAGCATGCGGCAAGGTCGCTCCTGGCGGGCCGGTCCGGGCGCCTGGCGGGCGAGCGCACGGCGGGATTAGCGATGGATTAGATCCGCCGAACCGGGTGTCAAGTGGCCCAAGAGTTGGGAGTATCTACAAAAGGGCAATTACCCTCAGCCAAACACATGGAGACGAGGCCTGGAGGACAAGATGGCCATCCCGGACCTCGCAGCGCACAGCATGGCAGCCAAATACGCGGTACTCGTCGATGTCGGATACCTCTACGCGGCGGCAGGAGAGGTTCTCCTCTCGGCCAAGGAGCGTAAGGAGTATCGGGTCGCGGCTGACGAGTTGATCCAGTCGTTGCAGAAGCACGCCCTGGAACGCATCCCCGGCGAGCTACTGCGCGTCTACTGGTACGACGCGGCCCGCGACCGCGTACCGACCGTGGACCAGCGCGTCATCGCCCAGCTTCCCTGGGTCAAGGTACGACTCGGCAACCTGAACGCGCGCGGCCAGCAGAAAGGCGTGGACGCGCAGATCCGCAGCGACCTGGAGGCGCTGGCCCGGCACCACGCGGTCAGCGACACCGTGCTGATCGCCGGCGACGAAGACATGGTGCCCGCCGTTGAAGCCGCTCAGGCTTATGGGGTGCGAGTGCACTTGTGGGGCGTGGAACCCCCGTTCGGAACGAACCAGGCGGAACGGCTGGTGTGGGAGTCCGACACGGTGGAGATCCTCAGCGCCGATTTCCTCCGGCCGTACTTCAACCGGGCCCCCATCCCGGTGCCGGTCACGCCGCCGCCGTCGCCCGCGCAGGTGTTCGCCGCCCGGGCCGCGAAACCGGCGGCGCCGCCGAAGCAGGTGCACGGCGCGCCCAGCAGTCCCAAGCTGGGCCCGAGCCGTCCCCGGGTGGAGGAGGTCGGCGAGCACGTGGCGCAGAAGTGGATCCTCACCCGCGGCCGGGACAACATCAGGGACCTGCTGCCTGGACCGATCCTGCCCACCGTCATCGACACCGAGCTGCTCATCGAGGCGGAGAAGGAGCTCGGCCACTCGCTGCGGCCCTACCCGGAGGCCCGGGTGTGGCTGCGGGACGGTTTCTGGGCCCGGGTGTACCGGGAGTTCGACCTGGGGGTGGGGATCTCCAGCAAGTAGCGAGGCCTGCCACGCTGAGGTCCGATTTCCGCCAGCAGGGTCGGCTGAGCAGCGCATAACGTGTTCTTTATGAGCACGAGTCTGGACTTCGAGCGGTGTTACCTGGCGATATGCGCCCGCGACGCCCGCTTCGACGGACGGTTCTACACGGCGGTGACGTCGACCGGGATCTACTGTCGGCCGATCTGCCCGGCGCGGACCCCCGCGCGGAAGAATGTGCGGTTCTATACCCACGCGGCGTCCGCCGAAGCGGCTGGGTTCCGGCCGTGCCGGCGTTGCCGGCCGGAGCTGAGCCCGGGGTCGCCGGGCTGGGACGCCAGGGCCGACCTGGTCGGGCGGGGGTTGCGGCTGATCGACGACGGTATCGCGGACGAGGTCGGGGTGGCGGGGCTGGCGCGGCGGCTGCACGTGACCGAGCGGCATCTGCACCGGCTGTTCGTGGCCGAGCTGGGCACGGGGCCGCTGGCGGTGGCCCGGACGCGGCGGTTGCTGCTGGCCAAGCAGCTGCTCACCGAGACGTCGTTGCCGATCACCGATGTCGCCTTCGCGGCCGGGTTCGGGAGCGTACGGCAGTTCAACGCGGCCATGAAGGAGTCGTACGGATTCGCGCCCGGCGATCTCCGCAAGAAGGTGGGACCGTTGCGCGCGGTGGGCGGGCCGGAAGGGGTGACGCTGCGGCTCGCGTACCGGCCGCCCTACGACGCCCAGGCGCTGCTGCGTTTCCTGGCTTCCCGCGCAATCCCCGGCATCGAAAGCACGATATTTCAGGACAACCTGGTGACCAGCTATCAGCGGGTGATTCCGGGTGGGGCGATCACGCTGACGCCCGCCAGCGATCACATCCGGCTGACCGTGAGCACGGATGACACGCGCCAGCTGGCCAGGATCGTGGCGCGTTGCCGCCGCATGCTCGACCTGGACGCCGACCCCGACGCCATCGCCGCCGTCCTGGAGCCCACGGCACTGGGACCCTTGGTGATGAAACGACCGGGCCTGCGGGTCCCTGGGGCTTTCGACGCCTTCGAGCTGGTGGTCCGCGCGATCGTCGGCCAGCAGATCTCGGTCGCCGGCGCCCGTACCCTGCTCGGCCGGATCGCGGGCGGCGACACCTTCCCGACCGCGGCGGAGCTCGCGGAGAAGGACCTGACCGGCCTCGGCCTGACCGGGCGCCGCATCGCCACGCTGGGCGCGGTCGCCCGCGCCGTCGCCGACGGCCAGATCGACCTGGACGGCGGCGACCCCGCGGAGACCTCGGCGCAATTGCTGGAAATTCCCGGCATCGGACCGTGGACGGTCAGCTACATCGCGTTGCGCGCCCTCCGCGATCCCGACGCCTGGCCCGGCGGAGATCTCGTGCTCCGCAAGAAGATGGCCCAGCTGGCCATCGAGGAATCCGAAATCGAGCGGTGGCGCCCCTGGCGCGCCTACGCCGCCCTCCATCTGTGGAATGCGTAAGGAGACCATCGTGATCGTGACCCGTACCGTTCCGACACCCGTCGGCCCGCTCGCCCTGCTCGCCCGCGACGGCGTCCTGGTCGCCGCCGGTTTCACCGCCGACCCGTCCGACATGTTCGTACGCCTCTCGCCCCAACTCCAGGCCGAGGGCATGCGGATGGGCGAGCTTCCCGAAGCCGCCCAAGCCGTGGCCGACTACCTGGACGGCAAGCTGGAGGCCCTGGACACGATCCCGGTGTCGCAGCCCGGCACGCCCACCCGCCAGCGCCTCTACGAGGCACTTCGCGCGGTTCCCGCGGGCACCACCGTCCGCTACGCCGAGCTGGCCCGCAACGCGGGACTGCCCCCGACGGCGGCCCGGGCGGCCGGTTCCGCCTGCGCCCAGAACCTCATCGCCCCGTTCGTCCCCTGCCACCGGGTGCTCCCGGCGGCAGGCGGCTACGGCGGCTACTACTACGGCCCTCCGGTCAAACAGTGGCTGCTCAACCACGAGGCCCGGTTGATCAGCGTCTGACGTTGCTTTGGACCTCGCCCACGGGGATGTCCCGGGTGACAGTGCCCTCAACCGGGTCGAAGACGAAGGGGACCACGGACTGGTCGGCGTTGGTGGTGACCGGCCAGACCGTGGTGACGGTCAGGGTGTAGACCTTGCGGGGCTGGTCCGCCGAGGCGCGCAGGTAGCGCACGCCGCAGGTGAACGTGCCGCCCTTGACGTACGGCCGGCCGCTCGGGCCGCAGTTCTCCTTGACTTCGGCCCGGTCGGCCGTCGTGCCCGCGTCGATCTCGATATTGCCCAGGGTGGCGGTCACTGTGGCGCTGAGCAGGCCTGGCAGGGTCGCGGTGACCGAGCGGGTGGTCTGGCCCTGGCCGTCCAGCCACACCCAGGTGGGCAGGTTCACGTAGCTCTTGGCGTCGGGGTTGAGCTGGACCTGCGGCTCGGGGACGGTCAGCGCGGCGCGGGCGATGTCCAGGAGTTCGGTCATGGTGATCCCGGCGGGGGGCGTGTTGCCCGGACCCACGAAGATCGCGCCTTCCAGGGCGGTCCAGCAGGACATCCCCTCGGGATCGGCGGCGTTGTAGGCGGGTGACCACCAGCGCCCCGGCTGACCGACCTTGTCCTTGAACTGCTTCAGGAACTTCTGGAAGTCCTCCTCGGTGCTGCCGGGGTTGGTGCGGAACCAGAACGCCCGCAGGTCCTCCTGAATCTTCAGCATGTCCTCGGCGCTGCGGCCGGGCTCGTACCAGCAGGGGCGTTTGATCCGGTAGCCGTCGGATTTGGCGCCCAGGCCGTTCCCGCTGATGACTATGGTGGAATTCTCCAGTTGCACGCCGACCGTACGGCCGTGCTGGAAGCCCTCGCCGGAGGGTCCGCCCGGGTCGGGGGCGGCCGCCGGGGCGAGGGCGAGAGCCAGGGCGAGCAAGACTCTCATCGCAGGCACTCCTTCGCGCGTTCATCGGGGTAGCTCGCGTGGCGGAACAGCTTGACCCTCCAGGTGCCGTCGTCCCCTCTCCGCACGGCGGCGACCTGGAAGTAGGTGGACTGCGGGGATGTCGTCCAGGCGGGCTGATCGTCGATCGGCTCGCCGGTGGCATCGGTGACCTGGATGCCGGACGTGTCCACGCAGGCGTTGATCTCCGCGCCCCGGCCGGTCACCGAGGCGACCCGGAGCGCGTACAGCTTGGCGGTGCCTTGGGCGGACTGCTTTCCTTTCAGGAAGCTCCAGACCCAGCGGTACGCGTCGCGGTTGGCGGGTTCCTCGACGCTGTCCAGGTAGGTGTCGTCGACGCCGGCCGTGCCGACCGCGCGCCATTGGTCCACGTAGTTGTCGGTGAAGGCTTTGATCATCTTGTTGCGGTCGGATGGCCAGTCGATCGCGATCTCAAGGCCTGGTGCGGCTGTGATCGTTTCGATGCCCGGGGCGGATGACGTGGTGGGGAGTGCTTTTGTGGTGGTTCCGCCTCCTCCTGGGGCGAATTCCGGTCCGGCGGGGGTGGCGCAGGCCGATAACGCCAGGATCATCAGCGTTATGGCCACATGTCCTCCTCTGCGTCGATCGGACGGTAGTGAGGGACGCCTGGGTGGATCCATCGTTATGCGGGTTTCGGCATGGCGCATTTCGGTCCTCCTCAGGCCAGCCGCGAGGTGCGGAGAGTCCGGCGCCAGGCCGGGAGCAGTTCGTCGATGAGCGATTCGGTCTGGGGGGCCATGCCGCCGCCGTACGGGTGTGAGGCCGCGCGCCGGTGCAGGGCGTCGACGACGGCGCGGAGTCTGGCGTGGTCGCCGGTGGCGTGCGCGGCTCTCAGCAGGTCGCGCCAGAGGGCCTCGTCGTCGGCCGCGAGCAGCAGGCCCGCCCTGGCTGCCGCGACCGCCGCGTCTGGTTCGCCGCGATCCAGCCGGGCCTCGCACAGGCGGTGCGCGGCGTCGGCCACGGCGGCGGTGACGTCGTATTCCAGCGAATCCGCTGCGAGCCAGGCGTATCTGTTGCCTGGGCGGGCGTTCAGGAGTGGGCCGCGTACGAGGCCGAGTGCGGGTTCCAGATCTCCTCGGCGTACGAGCTCGCGGAACAGGTCCCAGTCGGTGCGCACCTCGGAGCTGAGCCGCAATCGGCCGGAATCATCGACATACAGGTGGGCGCGTCCCCGGGAATCCTCGCCCAGCCACTGGGCGACCCGCGCGATCGTGGCGTCCCTGACCATCGGCTGCACGCCGCGCGGCCACAACACGCCGCCCAGCACCACCGGGTGTACGCCACCGGGGTGCGTGGCCAGATACACCACCAGTTCCTGGGCGAGCGCCGCCCGCCCGTCCTCCAGCGTGTTCACCGGGCTGATCTCGATCGGCCCGAGAATGCGCACCTCGATCGCGGGCGGCAGGTCGACCCTTCGCGCGTCCGGCTCGGGCAACGGTTCGCCTTCAGTCCGGCCCGCGGTGCGGAACAGGTCCACGACCGCCTGGTAGTGCCGCCGGGGCAGCAACTGCGCGTCCACGTCGAACCCGAGCGTCTCCACCACCGCCCGGCCGTCCGCGGTGATCTCCCACGTCCAGGTCGCGTGTGGTACGGCTCCCGCGACGACGAATCCCAGAGCCGTCCGCGTGCCCTTGCTCAGCAGAGCCAGCCTGCGTGCTTCCTCCGGGGTGGGCTGGATCGCCGACAGCAGGTAGTGGGGCGGCCAGGCCGGATCGTGGGCGCGGCCGTGGATCCGGCCGGTGAGCACGTCGCCGGGCTGGTCGTGGGCGTGTTCCTCCAGGTCGGGGAGGACTTCGGCGAGGCTGCCCGCCACGCGTACGCGATCGGGGGCGATTAGCGCGAGTTCCTCGCCGAAGCCGACGAGAGTGATTCGCATCTGGTCGGACCATCGGTTGGTGGCCAGTTCCACGGCGAGCGCGGAGAGCGCCGCGACCGTGTTGGGTCCGGTCATCGAGATGACGCCGTGCGCGGCTTCCAGGTCCACGAGTACGCGGCCGCCTCCTGCTGTTCCGAGGGAGACCAAGCCCGGGTATGGCGCTGGGACGTCGTTCATCGCGTTCTCGTCGATTCGGCGGCCTTCGTGGGCCGCGAGTCGCCAGACCTGGCCGTCGTCGGCGACCTCCCAGGGTTCGGGGGGGTTGCGGTCCGGTGGGTGAATCCAGAGGTCCATGCTTCGGCTGGACAGGTGGACTCCGTAGATCGCCGGTGGGCGGCGGTCGGCTTCGGCCAGCAGGCGGCCCAGCAGGCGCAAGCCCGAGTCCAGCATCCTGCTGCCTGGTGCGTCGGATCCGAGACGAATGGCCACCTCGGCGCTGGCCGCGTCGCCTCGGGGCCGGACTACCCGGTAGCCGAACGCGCGCCGCCACAGCTGCTCCCGCCGTCTGCGCCCGAGCAACGCGAGCAATCCGGCTGCCAGCAGCGAGGCTCCCGCCAGGTAGTCCACCAGATCCAGCCCGGCCGCCGCTTCCTCTGGCTCGGCAATGGCGATGTCTGTCGGCCCGGTCTGCGAGCCATCGTTCTGTACGGCTCCCGGTTGCTGAACTCCTGGCAGGCTGTCGACTCCGCCGGGCCGGGTCGGGGAATTGTCTGGTTCCGCTAGCTCACCAGGACGCTCGCCGGACGGACCCGGGCGCTCGCTGGAATCGCTGGATGCACCCGAACGGTCTCCGGAAGCACCCGAACGATCGCCGGAGCCGCTGGAAGAGCCCGGACGGTCGCCGGATTCCTCCACGGAGGAGGTGCCGGGCTGTTGCGGCTGGGTCGTCTGGTCGGGCCAGGCGGGTTTCGGTAGAACGATTCGGGGCCTGGTCGGGGAATCGTCCAGGTCCGCGCGTCCGTCTCCGGTTTGCCCGCTCCCCACGTCCCCTGTGTCCGGCCGGGTGATGTCCTGCTCCGGTTCCGCAGACCGTCCGCTTCCATCGGTGCCCGAACGATTCACATCAGACTTACCGCTCTCACCTGGCCGGATCTCCGACTTGCCCGTGTCCGGCCTGCCAGTGTCTGGATTGCCTGCGTCCGGAATGCTTGAAGAGCGACCGCTTCCTTCGGTGCCCGAACCGGACTTGCCGGTTTCGCCCGGCCTGATTTCCGACCTGCCCGCGTCTGGCTTGGGGATACGGGTGTCGTCCACGCCTGGGGTGGCGTAGTGGGTCTGGCCGTCCAGTTCGGCGGGCGGGCCTGGGTGATCGTTGAGGACTTCGCGGCGGGAGTCGTCGGCGGAGACGATGTGCACGTTCCTGGCATCGTCCGGCATGTCGAGGACCCAGCCGGGGCGGATCAGGTCGGCCATGTGGAGGCGGCTGCCGTCTGGTTGTTCCTTGTGCTGGTTGAGTTGGTAGATCTCCGGGTATCTGCGGCCGTCGCCGAGGCATTTCTCGGCTATCTCCCACAAGCTTTCGTGATGGCGCCCGTGGGGGGGCTGCACCACGTACACCTTTTTGACCTCGCGCGGCTGCAGGGCGGGCCGATCTTCAGCGGTCGGGGCGAGCACCGGTGTGGTCTGCGCGGTGAGGTGCGACGGAATCGGCGGCGGCGCCGCGACCCTGGCGAACGGAACCGCCACCGCAGTCGCGGTGAACAGCACCAAAACCGCGCCCACCAGGCGATTGGCCAGCACTTGAGTGCCACCGGCGAGCGGCACCCTGGCGGGCATGCCAATCCGCCGGATCCCGGCATACACCTCGACGATTACGCAAACGACCAGTTGCAGCCACGCCAGCCAGACCAGCAGCACCAGCACCGCGATGATCGTTTCCGGACCGACCTGGCTGGTGAACACATCCAGATCGAAGAGCCCTTCCGGCACCGGCGGCCCAGCCAGCCGGATCAACGCGAAAGGCACCCCACCGACCAACCCCGCCAGAGCCACCATCGCGGCCAGCCCCGCGAACACATCCCCCACCGTCCGCCGCCGCGAAATCCGCACCGGCTCCCCTCGCCGTCGCACAGTCCCCCCTTGCCCAGTCCCCCCTTGCACAGCAAGCCGCTGCGCCCCCACCGCCCGCTCCCCCCGAAC
>NZ_BLAE01000086.1:49220-50029 GCF_009687865.1 Acrocarpospora macrocephala | reverse complement strand
TGCTGGATAGCGTGGGGGTGGTTGTTCGGATCCGCCGGAGCGAAAGGGGGGCGCCTTCATGCTCGGTTCTCCGATCAACGTGCGGGACCCCTCCCGCGCGAAGGGCGCCCGCGGACGCGAACTGCCCGCGTTCCTGAAGGGCACGGTGCTGGACCCGGACTACGTCCCGCCCCAGCGTCCCGCCGACGACACCTTCGACGACGCCCACAGCGACCCATACGGCGAGGCAGGGCAGCAGAACACTCCGCAGCAGAACAAACGGCAGCAGTTCCTCTACGGCCACTCCACCGACTCTGGTCCTTCCCCCGATCCTGGCCGCTCCACCGACCCTGGCCGCTCGGCCAACGCCGGTCGTTCCCCCGACTCTGGCCGCTCGACCGACGCCGGTCGCTTCACCGATCCTGGTCGTTCCCCCGACCCTGGCCGCTCGGCTGACGCTGGCCGCTCGATGGGGCCGGAGGCCTGGGGCGAGCCGGTGGGTTCGGGGGTGCTGGTGGCCCAGTTCCGGCGGCTCGCCTCCCGGATTGCGATGGCCGACCTGCCGGAGGATGCCGGGTTGTGGGTGGGCGAGACGGAGGACCTGCTGTTCTCCCAGGACCGGCTGAGCTCGGCGATCGCCGCCCGGGTGGGGCGCGTCCACGCCACCGGTGAGGCCAGGAGTGCCGGCAGTGGTGGGCACGCCTCCACCGGCACCTGGCTGCGCGCCTCGGCGGGGATGAGCAGTGCGGGCGCCTCCCGGCTGATCCGGCTGGCCATGCAGTTGGCCCGGCTGCCTCTGGTCCGGGATCGGTTCGCGTCCGGCACGCTGG
>NZ_BLAE01000086.1:48074-48664 GCF_009687865.1 Acrocarpospora macrocephala | reverse complement strand
CACCACCACCGGCCATCCCACGCATGACGCCGACTCCACCCATGCAGCGTCCGGCGCATCCACCATGCCCGCCACGCCCGCCACGGGGGCGCCGCCAACGCAGAGCACAGCCGGACACGCCGACACCGCCGCGGCCGACGCAGTTGCAGCCGACACCGCTGACACCGACACCGCCAACGCCACTGGCTCCAGCGATACCCGGCCCGGAACACCTCCGGCCGGTGACGGCTCAACCTGCCGCGCAGGCGGTCCCCGCCACACTGAAGGAACGGCTTCAGCCGGAGCGGGTACAGGCAGCACGAGCACAGGTTCAGCCGGAGCGGGTGCCGACAGCGCGAGCACGGGTTCGGCTGGGACGGGTGCCGACAGCGTGGACACGGGTTCAGCCGGAGCGGGTACAGGCAGCACGAGCACGGGTTCAGCCGGAGCCGGTACCAGCAGCACAGACACGAGTTCAGCCAGAGCCGGTACCAGCAGCGCGAGCACGGGTTCGGCCAGGGCAGGTGCCGGCAGCACAGACACGGGTTCGGCCGGGGCGGGTGCCGACAGCACGAGCACGGGTGAGGGGCCGGTGGAGGACGCGTGCGGGA
>NZ_BLAE01000086.1:4535-47835 GCF_009687865.1 Acrocarpospora macrocephala | reverse complement strand
AGGTCCTGGACATGGGCCGCGCCGTTCGCCTGGCCACGCCCGCCCAGCGGCGGGCCGTCCTGGCCCGCTACGCCACCTGCTACCGCGAAGGCTGCCCCATCCCCGCCGACATGGCCGAAATCGACCACGTCCAAGGCTGGGCCGAGGGCGGTACCACCGACCTGGATCTCCTCGCCCCCGCCTGCACCTGGCACAACCGCGACAAAGCAACCCACCCCGACCGCTACCGCACCCGCCGCAACCACGACGGCACCTGGACCCTCCTCTACCACGGCAAACGAAACCGCTTCGCCGGACGGTTCCGGCGCTGAACCGAACCGGCACGAGAGCGCCACCCACCCAGGCCGGGAACCCCGGGGGTTGAGGGAGATCTCCGATCCTGAGACAGCGCGTGAAGGGTCAATCCTGGCCCGCCATGCGTAGCCACCTGATCGGTGCGCCACCATGCGTGGCTACGCGATCGGCGCGCTATGCCTGCTGAACTTCACCGACATCGCCGAAGGCGCCCGCTGGGCCCGCGACGACTTCCACAACCCGCTCATCGCCCTCGGTCTCACAAAGTGAGAATTCCTTCGGCCCTGCTATGGGGTTGCTCTTGACGTGCGCGTCAAGGGTTAGGGTCACCACGCCCTTTGGCCGTGAATCTGAGGAGCGTAACGTGCCGTCCCTGCCGCACATGTCAAGAGAAGTTCGGCTCGCCACAGTGCCGGACGGGCTGCCCCAGCCAGAGCATTTCGTGGTCGCCGAGGTCTCGCTGCCACTGCCGGACGATGGCCACGTGCTGGTCCGCAATCGTTTCTTCCACGTCCTCGCCGCGCTTCGCACGTTGATCGGTGGGAGTGTGAAGGGCTCGCCCATGCCGCCGCTGCGCCCCGGCGACACCCTGCTCGGGCCCGCGATTGGGGAGGTCGTGTCGGCCACCGAGGATAGCGGGCTGCGGCCGGGCGACCTGGTCTCACACTGGTTGGGCTGGCGCGAGTATGCGGTCGTGCCGGTCGGCCAGGTCACGCCGTTGGGCGACGCGCTGCCCGACCCAGTCGCGCATCTGGGCCAGGGCGCGTTCGCCTACGCGGCGCTGACCAGGGATGCCGAGGTCAGGCCGGGGGACACGGTGTTCGTCTCGGGCGCCGCGGGCGCGGTCGGATCGCTGGCCGGGCAGATCGCCCGGCTGCTCGGCGCCGGTCAGGTGATCGGCAGCACCAGCTCGCGAGAGAAGGCCGATCGGCTGATCTCTGAGCTGGGATACGGCGCGGCCGTGATCCGCGGCGCGGCGCCGATCGAGGAGCAGCTTGCGAAGGTCGCCCCCGACGGCATCGACGTCTACCTGGACAACGTCGGCGGCGACCAGCTCCAGGCGGCGGTGGCCACAGCCCGGCCTGGCGCCCGGTTCGTCCTGGTCGGCGCACTGTCCGGCCAGATGTCACCCAACGGAACGGGTGGGACGGCGCCAGTCGAACTCGACACCTACCAGCTAATCCTCAAGCGGATCTCGATGCAGGCATTCCAAGGCTTCGACGAGCAGGCACGATCCGAGTGGCTCGAACGCTTTGGAGGCTGGCTACGCGCGGGCGACATCACGTTCCCGCACGTTCGGGTCACGGGCATCGATTACGCACCCCGGGCGTTGCACGAAGTGCTCGATGGACGGCATTTCGGGACCGTCATCGTCGAACTGTAGGACTTCTGGAGGACGGATGCGCATCGGTGACGCGGCGGCCGCGGCGGGCACCACACCCCGGGCACTGCGCTTCTACGAGCAGCGCGGGCTGCTGACCCCGCCCCCGCGCACGATGACCGGGCAGCGTGAGTACGGGGAGCGCGAGGTGGCCCGAGTGCGCATTATCCGCGAGCTGCTGTCGCTCGGGCTGACCGTCGAGGACGTCCGCAGCTGCGCCGATCGCCTGGAACTGCTGGACGGCGACACGCTCCCGCCCCGTGGCGGCCCCGGCTGCACCATGTCGAGCGGCGTGGTGGAGCGCAGGATCGCCGCCCTCGACGCGGAGATCGCTCGCCTGTCCCAAGTGCGCGAACAACTCGCCGCGCGGGCCCGGGTGGAGGAAGACGCATGAGGGCTTGGACGGCCTTCTCCGACGTAGAGTTCACTTTGATGAGCACAGACCGCAATCCGCCGGGCTACATGACCGAGGACCTGCAGTTGCGGGAGATCTCAGGCCCGCCGAGCTACAAGGGAATCACCGACAAATCCGTCGACTACATCGCCATCGCGAATCAGTCCGACGTCATCATCGCGTACATCTACGCCAACAACGAGGACGACGTCGTGGGGTGGCAGGTACGTCCAGCTGCCGGCCACGAGGCGCACAGCGCCTACTATCCATGGATGATCAAGCTGCGTGACTGCAAGGCACGTGGCCTCAGGCCATCGGCCGCTCTCGCCGAACTCGTTCGGGATGAAATCGACGCTCCGGCGAATCCGCGCAGCCATGTCGTCCCTGGCTCGCGGCAGCACGCCGTCGGGCTCGCGGCACTCAAGCAGATCGCGGGTGCGCCGCCGATAGTCGCGAAACCGTCGTAGCCCAGGCTTGAGGGCGGGCGTCTAGGCGCCTCGGGCCTCAGCCTGGCGGGCATGTGCGCTTGTCCGGTACCGAATCAAGGCATATAGTACCGCTCGTGATACCCATCCACGACTCATCGATGGCCGTGTCGGTCGGAGCTGCCAGAGCACAACCCACACCGACGACGGAACCGTTCTGGTCCGCCGCGCGCGACGGCAGGCTTGACATCCAGCGGTGTGACTCTTGCGCGACCGTCGTGTTCTACCCGCGGGTTTCGTGCGTCGGGTGCGGCGCTCGGGAGTTGACGTGGGTAACTGCGAGCGGGCGAGCCACGCTGAGCAGCTTCGTCATCGTTCATCTGCCTGCTCCGGGGTTCGAGGACGCCGTTCCGTACGTTTTGGCGATCGTCCGGCTCGTCGAAGGTCCGTCGATGATGACCAACATCGTTGGCGTCGAACCGCGGCCAGAGAACCTGCGGGTGGACATGGAGCTGGAAGTCCGGTTCGAGCAGCGCGCTGGTCGCGTCTTGCCCGTCTTCGCTCCGGCCGGGGGTGTCCATTGAGGAGGTCGCTCGCCGCGATCACCGGGGCCGCCGAGACCGACCTGGGGCGGCTGGACGACCGCTCTGAACTGGACCTCCATGTGGAGGCGGCGCTTCTCGCGCTCGCTGACGCGGGACTGAGTCTGGCGGACGTCGACGGCGTCACCAGCGCTGTCCACAACCCGGTGGAGGTGGCACATGCCCTCGGAGTCGAGCCCACCTGGTTTGACGGCACGACCGTCGGGGGCACGTCGTTCCTCGTCCACGTCCGTCACGCCGCGGACGCCATCGCTGCGGGCCATGCGAATGTGGTGCTCGTCCTCCATGGTGAGTCCCGCCGGTCGACGGTCGGCCGCCACCCGCGGCCGATCCCGGCCGACGGCATGATGGGACAGTTTGAGCTCCCCTACGGCGTCTACGGCCCGCCAACCATGTTCACTCTGCCGTATATGCGGTACGCGCATGAGACCGGCACGACCGTCGAGCAGTTGGCCGCGGTGCCGGCGATTCAGAGCGAATGGGCTGACGGTAACCCGCGCGCAGCACGTCCGACCCGGGTGTCTGTCGATGACGTCCTCGCCTCCCAGCCCATCGCCTGGCCGTTCACCAAGCTCATGTGCTGCATGGTCAGCGACGGTGGAGGTGCACTCGTGGTCACGGCCGCGGACCGAGCGAAGGACGGCAGGCGACCCCCGGTCTACCTCTGGGGTGCCGGTGAGGCCGGTCAGAGTCCTCTGGTGTCCCAGATGCCCGACCTGACGAGGGCCGAGACGTTCGAGCGCTCGTCGACAGCGGCCTTCAGAGAGGCGGGTATCGCCGTCTCCGACATCGACCACCTGATGATCTACGACGCCTTCGCTCATGTGCCGCTCTACGGACTCGAAGCGCTGGGAGTTGTCGGCAGGGGAGAGGCGGGCGCCTTTATTGCCGATGGCAACACCCGCCCCGGCGGTTGGATGCCCCTCAACACCAATGGCGGCGGCCTGCGGTACACCCATACCGGCATGTACGGAATGTTCGCGATCCAGGAGTCCGTTCGTCAGCTCCGCGGTGAGGCCTTCGCCCAGCTGGAGGACGTCGAGATCAGTGTCGTACAGGGAGTGGGCCACTTCTTCTCCGAGGCTGCGACGCTGGTCTTGTCGAACCAGGAGCCGATGTGACCGCCTCGACCGATGCCGGAGCGCGGGAGGCCCGCGGGTTCTACGAGATCGCCGCCGCCGATCCCCGGCGCGCTGCGATCCACGTCGACGGTGCCGTGGTCACGTACGGCGACCTGCTCGGCCGGGTCAACCAGTGGTCGCACCTGCTGTCGGGGCCCCGGGGCGTCTCGCGAGGCGGAACGATCGCCGTGGTGCTGCCCAACAGCCTCGACTTCGTCGTGGCCCAACTCGCGGTCGAGCAGACCGGCCTTCGCATGGTTCCGGTCAACTGGCACCTGACCGCTGCGGAGATCGCCTATCTCCTCGACGACTCCGGCTCCGGCCTGGTGATCACCGATCCGCGGCATGCACATGTCGTGGGGGAGGCGGCGGCCGAGGTCGGCATCGCCGGCGACGCACTCCTCCTCACCGGCCGGCCGGACACCGGGATCGCCCTCGAGGCGCTGCTCGCCGAGCAGCCGGTGGCGATGCCATCAGGGAGGCACGCCGGATCCATGCTGTTCTACAGCTCGGGGACCAGCGGTCGCCCCAAGGGCGTCAGACGCCCCTTCCCAACCAGCACACCGGATGAGGCCGCCGACGCCCGGTCCCGCCAGCGCTCGGCCCAGTTCGGGATGGGTGAGGAACACCAAGTGCATCTCGCCGTCGCGCCGCTCTACCACCCGGGCCCGAACCTCAACGCTCTCAGTGCGCTGCACCTGGGTCAGGAGCTGGTTCTCCGGCCGCGTTTCGACCCACGGGAGATACTCGAACTCATCGACGCTCACCGGGTGACGAGCACCTTCATGGTGCCGGTGATGTTCCACCGGATGCTCGAGCTCCCCGAAGCGGATCGGGCCCGGTTCGACGGGTCCTCGCTCGAGGTCGTCATGCACGCCGGAGCGCCCTGTCCCGTCGAGGTCAAGCACAAGATGATCCGCTGGTGGGGCCCCGTCCTCACGGAGTACTACGGATGCACCGAGTTCGGTATGGCCACCTTGGTGACCTCGCAGGTCTGGCTGGACAAGCCAGGCTCGGTTGGTCGCGCCGCCGATGGGATCTCGCTGCAGATCCGCGACGACCACGGGGTGAGCCTGCCGCCCGGTGAGATCGGGACCATCTGGGTCCGGGGCGGCTACGAGTTCGCCTACAGTGGCGCGGCCGTGAGTGCGGCCAGCGACCAAGAAGGCCCTGCCGACGGCTTCCGGACCGCCGGCGACGTCGGGTACCTCGACGAGGACGGCTTCCTGTACGTCGGCGACCGGCGGGCGGACCTAATCCTTTCCGGGGGCGTCAACATATACCCGGCCGAGGTCGAGGCTGCCCTGGTCACCGAGCCCACGGTCGCGGACGCCGTCGTCGTCGGTGTCCCGGACACCGAGTGGGGTCAGCGAGTGGTCGCTGTCGTCGAGCTCAAGCCCGGCGAAGAGGCCGGAGAGGAAGCCGTCGAGCGGCTCCGCCGCCACCTGGCCCCCCGTCTCGCACGCTTCAAGAGCCCGCGCGAGTACCGGTTTGTCGACTCGGTCCACAGAACGTCCCTGGGGAAGGTCAACAGGACTCGGATCCTGGACGAGGTCCTTCTCCCGACGACCGCGAAGGCAGGACCCGCCAGCGACGCGGCCGCCCTCACCCGCCGTGTGCTGTGCCGCGGCGGCAGCCGCACTGATCGAGAGGAACCTAGGTGAGCAACAAATCTCCGGTGTACGTGGTCACCGGCGGGGCCGGTGGCCTCGGAGGCGCCACTGCCCGACGATTGGCGGATCGCGGCGCGACGGTCGTCGTGACCGACATCGTCGCCGTCGACGAAACCGCCGCGAAGGCACGGTGGGGAGAAGGCATCACCTTCGTGCAGGGTGACGTCTGCTCCGAGACGGACCTCGCCGGCGTCTTCGACATCGCTGCCGACCGCGGGCCGCTGCGTGGGCTCGTCCACTGCCCCGGCAAGGGATTTCCCCGTCGGATCGTCGACCGCGAGGGCATCCCCTTCCCCCTCGACCAGTTCGAGAACGCCCTGCGGCTGAACCTGGTGGGGACGTTCAACGCATTGCGTCTCGCCGCAGCGCACATGGCCGGCAACCAACCGGACGAGGGCGAGCGCGGCTCCGTCGTCATGACGGCATCGGTCGCAGCCTGGGACGGACAGGTGGGCCAGATCGCGTACGCCGCTGCGAAGTCGGGCGTCGTCGGCATGACCCTGTGTGCGGCGCGCGACCTGTCCGACCTGGGCATCCGGGTCAACACGATCGCACCCGGAATCTTCGACACGCCGCTGCTGGCCCGATTCGGCGCCGAGGTTCGTGAGCGGCTCGCGGCCACGGTCACCTTCCCCCGACGTCTCGGGGACCCGGAGGAGTACGCGTCGCTAGCCGACGAGCTCCTGCACAACCGATACCTCAACGGCGAGGTCATCCGGCTCGACGGCGCGATCAGGATGGCTGCCCGGTGACCGGGGCCACCGACTCCGTCCTGTTCGAGGAGGCGGACGGCGTCGCGACGATCACGCTCAACCGCCCGGCGGCGCGCAACGCTGTCGACGCGGCGATGGCGCAAGCCCTTGCCGAAATCGTCGACCACCTCAACGAGCGCAGCGACCTTCGGGTCGCCATCCTCACCGGGGCAGGGGGGAGCTTCTGCTCGGGCATGGACCTCAAGGCGTTCGTGCGCGGTGAGCGGTCCTCCATCCCCGGTCGTGGGTTCGCGGGATTCACGGCTCGACCGCCCGCGATCCCGGTGATCGCCGCCGTTGAGGGTGCTGCCGTCGCCGGCGGATGTGAGCTCGTCCTCGCGTGCGATCTGGTGGTCGCGGGGCAGTCGGCGAGGTTCGGCGTACCCGAGGTCAAGCGGGGCCTGGTCGCCGTGGGCGGAGCGCTCCTCAAGCTTCCCGCGCGGATCCCTTACCAGATCGCCATGGAGTGGATCCTGACCGGCGACATGGTCGGCGCCTCCCGCGCGCACGACGTCGGTCTCGTCAACGCCGTGGCGCCGGACGGAGATGCGCTCGCGGCAGCGCGGGCGATGGCGGACCGGATCGCCTCCAACGGGCCCCTGGCACTGCGAGCAAGCAAGGAGATCGTCATGACCTCGCCCTCATGGCGCCACGACGAGGCGTACGACCGCCAGCTGGAAGTCGCCCGCCCTGTCATGGAGTCGGCGGACGCTCGTGAAGGGGCGCTCGCCTTCGCCGAGAAGCGCCGACCGGTCTGGAGCGGCCGATGAACAGCGGGCCTCTCAACGGTGTGCGGGTGGTCGAGCTCGGCGGGATCGGACCGGCGCCTTTCGCCTGCATGATGCTCGCGGACCTGGGCGCCGACGTGATCCGGATCGATCGCCCCGGAGCAGAGCTCCACCCGGTTCTCCACCGCAGCCGGCGGTCCATCGCGCTGGACCTGAAGTCCGAGCAGGGACGCACGGTCGCACTGCGGATGATCGAGGCCAGCGACATCGTCATCGAAGGCTTCCGTCCGGGTGTCGCCGAGCGCCTCGGCCTCGGCCCGAGCGACGTCCATCGCGCCCATCAGCGGGTGGTCTACGGCCGGATGACCGGCTGGGGTCAGGACGGACCGTGGGCGCAGCTGCCAGGGCACGACATCAACTACATCGCCCTGACCGGAGCGCTTCATGCCATCGGCCCGGCCGGCGGCGACCCCGTCGTCCCGTTGAACCTGATCGGCGACTTCGGCGGGGGCGGCATGCTCCTCGCCTATGGCGTGCTCGCCGCCCTCGTCAGTGCTCGCACGACCGGTCGCGGCCAGGTGGTCGACGCGGCGATGATCGACGGATCGGCCGCACTCATGGCGATGCTGCACGGCTACCTCGTCGAAGGTCGATGGGTGGACCAGCGCGGGGTCAACCACCTCGATGGGGCGGCGCCGTACTACCGCACCTACGAATGCGGCGACGGCCGGCATGTCGCCGTCGGCTGTATCGAGCCCCAGTTCTACGCCGCCCTCCTGGACGGACTGGAACTCTCCGATGATCCGGCGTTCTCCAACCAGGAGGACCGCGACCGGTGGCCGGTGATGATCGAGCGGTTGCGGGAGAAGTTCGCCTCACGATCCCGCGACGAGTGGGCAGAGGCGTTCACGACGAGCTCGGCGTGCGTCACGCCCGTCCTGTCGATGAACGAGGCACCGCTGCACCCGCACCACGCCTATCGACAAACCTACGTGGCTCTCGGCAGCGGCCACATGCCTCGGCCGGTTCCACGATTCGACCGGACCCCCGCAGGCGACCCTCGGCCGGCGCCGATCGTCGGTAGCGACGGCGCGGCGCTCCTCGCCGAACTCGGCATGGACCAGCGCGAGGTGCGGCGTCACGTCGACGCCGGAGCCGTCGTGCTGCCGGCCGGGATCGAGGACCGGTCGTGAGGGCGGCAGGCGGGCTCGGGTCCGTCCAGGAAGTGGTCTACCCGCACCTGTTCGACGGGATGACGATCGCGGTCGGAGGTTTCGGCCTCTGCGGCAACCCGTTCGACCTGATCGAGGCGGTACGCGACTCAGGGGTGAAGGATCTGACGATCGTCTCCAACAACATGGGCGTGGATGGCAAGGGCCTCGGTGTTCTGCTGGAGGGCCGGCAGGTGCGCAAGGTGGTGGCGTCGTACGTCGGCGAGAACCAGTTGTTCGCCCGGCAGTACCTCGACGGGCATCTCGAGGTCGAGTTCACCCCGCAGGGCACGCTCGCGGAGCGACTTCGGGCCGGCGGCGCCGGTATCCCTGCCTTCTACACCCCGACCGGTGCGCATACCTCGGTCGCCGAGGGTAAGCCCACGATGGAGATTGACGGCCGCATCTACCTTCTCGAGCGCGCGATCGTCGCCGATCTCTCACTGGTCCGGGCGCAGAGCGCGGACCGGGCGGGCAACCTGACCTATCGCCGGACCGCCCGCAACTTCAACCCTGTCGTCGCCACGGCGGGACGGGTCACGATCGCGGAAGCCGAGCAGCTCCTCCCGGAGTTCATCGACCCTGACGCCGTGGAGACACCGGGCATCTACGTGGACGAGGTGGTCGTCGCATCGCCCCGGAAGAAGGAGATCGAGCAGCGCACGACGAGGAGAGTGGCGCATGTGGACGCGTGAGGAGATGGCAGGTGTCGCGGCCCGGGAGCTGGTCGACGGCTCCTACGTCAATCTCGGCATCGGGATCCCCACGCTGGTCGCCAACCTTGTGCCCGCGGGCGTGCGAGTCACGCTGCAGAGCGAGAACGGCCTGCTGGGCATGGGGGAGTTCCCTGTCGAGGGCGAGGAGGACGCCGACCTGATCAACGCCGGGAAGCAGACGGTCACGATCAACCCGGGTGGGAGCTTCTTCGGCTCCGACCAGTCCTTCGCGATGATCCGGGGCGGCCATGTCGACCTCGCGATCCTTGGCGCGATGCAGGTCTCCGAACTCGGCGACCTGGCCAACTGGACCATTCCGGGCGTGCTGGTGAAGGGGATGGGCGGTGCGATGGATCTCGTCGTCGGCGCCAAGCGCGTCGTGGTCGTCACCGACCACACCGCCAAGGACGGCCGTTCGAAGGTCGTGAGGTCGTGCGACCTCCCGTTGACCGGGCGGCGTGTCGTGGACCGCATCATCACCAACCTCGCAGTGTTCGATGTGACGGACCAGGGACTCGATCTGGTCGAGCTCGCCCCGGACGTCACGCTCGAGGAGGTACGCGACCGCACGGCATGCGATTTCGCCGATGGTCGTAATCGGCAGGACGAGCTCAGGAGGAGCGCACGGTGACCAACCACACCATCTACCAAGGTGCCCGGGTTCTGGTAGGAGACCCACGCGCAGGCTCCTTCCAGGACGTCGACGTCGAGGTCGTCGAGGGACGTATCGCGCGCCTCGGCAGAGACCTGGAGGCCGAAGGCGCCCAAGTCGTCGACGTCGGCTGGGCCTGGATCATTCCAGGATTCGTCGACGCCCATCAGCACATGTGGCAGGCCACGATGCGCGGCCTGACGGCCGACTTCACCCTCGCCGACTACGTCTGGGTCATCCGCCGGAATCACTCCGGAATCCATCGTGCGGCGGACGTCTACAACGGCACGCTCGGAGCCGCCGTCGGACTGCTCGACTCGGGTACGACGTGCTCGGTCGACTACAACCATTGCATCGTCACGCCGGACCATGCCGACGCCGGTCTCGAGGCGTTCGTCGAGTCGGGCATCCGCGGCGTGTGGTGCTACGGCCTGTACGACCAGCCGGCGGCGACGAGGACGTTCACGAGTGTGGAGCAGCGGATCGCCGACGCCCACCGGGTGCGCAACACCCGATCCAGCGACCTCGAAGACCGGGTCAGGTTCGGCATCGCGCCGACGGAGATGAGTCTGGTCGGCATCGATCAGGTCGCCCGCGAGATGCAGGTGGGCCGAGACCTCGACTGCCTCATCCACACCCACACCAACGCTCGCTGGCGGCCGGGCTACCCCTCGGAAATCCAGCAGCTCGCCCAGGCCGGTCTGTTGTGGTCGCACCAGCTGCACTCCCACTGCAACACCGCCGACGCCGCGGACCTGGCACTCCTCGCAGAGTTCGGGTGCAAGGTCTCCTCTACGCCGGAGACCGAGCTCGGCATGGGGATGGGGTACCCGATCGCCGCGGCGGCGGACCGCGCTGGTGTCGCGGCCGGGCTCGGTACCGACATCCAGTCCAACAACTCACCCGACATGTTCACCGCGATGCGGCTGATGCTGTCCGGCGAGCGCGCGCGGAGCAACCAGAAGGCCCTCGAGGAGGTCGGCATTTACGAGATGGAGGGACTTCAGCTCAAGGCAGCGGACGTGATGCACTACGCGACGCTCGGTGGTGCCATCGGCCTGGGCCTGGAGTCGGAGTGTGGGTCGATCGACGTGGGCAAGGCAGCGGACCTCGTGCTCATCGACCGCCGCGGACCCAGGCTCAACCCGTCGCTTGACCCGCTCTCGACCATCGTGATGAACGCGACCATCGCCGACGTGGACACCGTGGTCGTCGGCGGAGAGGTCGTCAAGTGCGGCGGACGGATGCGTGCCGACCTGCTCGAGAAGGCGACGCGTGGGCTCCAGGAGTCCGGCGCCTACATCCGAGAGCAGTCCCAGGCCTACGGCGGGCTCGTGCCGCCCAAGCCGGACTGGTGGGGCGCGGACACGGCCGGGTCGGGCGCACCCACCACCAAGGCATGAGCAGAGGGATGGCACGAGCATGCGCTGGGTGACCTGCGAACTCGAGGGCGAGGAGCGCGTCGGGCTCATCGTCGGGGACGACGTCCACCTGCACGACAGGGGGCCCGGCCTGATCGAGGTGATCGACGGCGGCGAGGTGGCAGAGGTCGCTGCGCGCCTGCGGCGGTCGCCGTCCGACGTACTGCCGCTCGACAAGTGCCACCTCGTCTCGCCGATACCGCGCCCGCCTTCGGTCCGCGACACTGTTGGGTTCCTCGACCATGTCCGGGGCTGCCGCCGTGCCTACGGTCGGGATCCTCATCTGGAGGAGGTGTGGCACCAGGTGCCGGCGTTCTACTTCGGGAACCCGTCCTCCGTCCTCGGGCCCTACGACGAGGTGCCGATGGCACCCGGCTCGCGCTGGTTCGACTTCGAGCTCGAGGTCGGTGCCGTCATCGGTAGGACGGGTCGCGACCTCGGCCTGCGTGCCGCGCAGGAGGCCATCGTCGGCTACACCCTGTTCTGCGACTGGACGGCGCGCGACCTGCAGCGGCTCGACACGGCGCTGGGAATCGGGCAGGGGAAGGGCAAGGACTCAGGTCTGACCCTGGGTCCGTGGCTGGTCACCGCCGAGGAGATCGCGGACTCGGTGCGCGACGGCGCGCTGGACCTGGAGATCTGGGCGTCGGTGAACGGGCAGGAGATCGCTCGGGGGACGCTCGCCGGCATGGACTGGACGTTCGCCGAGATCGTCTCCTATGTCTCGCGGGGGACCGATCTGCGCCCCGGTGACGTCATCGGCTCCGGCACCCTGCCCGGCGGGTGTCTGCTGGAGCACCTCACGGGGGATCCCGACACATTCGATCGTTGGCTGAGGCCGGGGGACGTGGTCTCCCTGGGGGGCGACCTCCTGGGGCGTACGGAGCAGAGAGTCGTCCCCGGTGTCCCGGTCCACCGTCTGCCGTCCGGATTCTAAAGGAGCTGGTGAATGTGGTCGAGTACACACGTGGGCTGCATCGTGTGGCCGAGGACGTCTGGGCGTGGCTGCTGCCCGATGGTGGGTGGGGTTGGAGCAACGCGGGACTGGTCCGAGGGGAGGGGGAGTCCTTCCTCATCGACACGCTCTTCGACCTGGAGCTGACCGGGGAGATGTTCGAGGCGATGACTTCGGTGACCGAGGAACACCCGATCCGTGCTGCGCTGAACACCCACGCGAACGGAGACCATTGCTTCGGCAACCAGTTGCTGGGACCCGAGGTGACGATCCATGCGACGGCTGACACCGAGCACGAGATGCGACATGGTACGACCCCCGAGCGGCTGGCCGGTCTGGTGGCGGGCGATCACGAGCCGCTCCTGTCGGAGTTCTTTCAGCACTGCTTCGGCGCGTTCGCCTTCGACGGGATCATCCTGCGCGGCCCCGACACGACATTCGACGAGGCACGCACCGTCGACGTCGGGGGACGTCTGGTCGAGCTCCGTCGGCTGGGGCCGGCACACACACACGGCGATGCGGTCGCCTTCGTCCCCGACTGCGGGGTTCTCTTCACCGGCGACCTGCTGTTCAACGGTGGTACGCCGATCATGTGGGCAGACTCCATATCGAGCTGGATCGCCGCATGCGACCGCATGATCGAGCTGGGGCCTGAGGTCGTCGTCCCCGGACACGGGGCCGTGACCGATGTCGACGGCATCCTCACGATGCGCGACTACCTGGCGGTGGTTCGCGACGGGGTCGACGCCTCGCTGGCAGCGGGCCGCTCCTGGCGCGAAGCCGTCGAGCATCTCGATCTCGGGCCCTACGCGCGCTGGCCGCAGGCGGAGCGGGTGGTGGTCACCGTCTACAACGCCTACCGGGGTGCCCGCCCTGAAACGCCGGTCTCCCAGGCGACCGAGCTGTTCGCGGAGATGGCGCGGTGGCGACAGCGCCACCAGGGCAAGTGATCAACCTGGCGACGAGGCGACGAGGCGACGATGCGGCGCTGGTATCCTCCTCGCCAGGAAAGTACCGCCGTGCGCTCGTGTCGGCCGCCCGGCGTCCACCGTGGGATCAAGGTGCTGAATGAGCGATGTGAGACCGAACCTGCTCTCAGCCCGGCAGGCCGACGTCCTCAATGCGCTTCAGGAGGTTTTCCTCGCCGAGGGCTTCCGCCACCTCACAATCGGTGACATGGCGGGGCTGGCGCACACCTCGCGTCGCACGCTCTACCAGCTCGGCCAGAGCAAGGAGGAGGTCGTGGTCGGCGTCATCGACCGATTCTTCAACGGCATGGGTAAGGACGCGTTGCGGCGGGCGCAAGACGCCGCCGGGGTCCACGATCAGATCGAGGCCTACCTGTCGGCGTCGGTCGAACGCAACCGGCGCGCCAGCCGCCAGTTCATCCACGACGTCGAGAACTACGCACCGACCCGGCACGTCTACGACCGGCACCAGGAGATCGCTATCCGCGAGCTCGAGAGCATCGTCCGCAAGGCGATGCAGAGGGGCGAGGTGACCGAAGGGACACCCGCCCTGTGGGCGGAGATGCTCGGTGCCGTGATCCGGCGCTTGCGGGACCCCGAAGTCCTCGATCGGGTCGGCGCCTCACGCGGTGACGCACTGGAGCTGTTCGGGCACTTCTGCCGTCGCGGACTGGCCTGAACGCCGCGTCCCTGACGCCGTACCGCGCAGCTCCTGGTGCTGCCGCGTGCCCTGAATCCGTCGTCTGATCGGCGCGTGCGAACGGGACAACCCGCTCCTGCGACGGTGGCCAGGCGTGCCCGAAACCCGCTGCCGATGCGTGCGGAGCGCGTGGCGACAGGGTTGACGTGGTACCAGAATCGTTCCTACGATACCGCTCACGGTACCCCACTGTGGGCCACATCACGTTCATTGGGCTGGACGTAGTCGGCATGGGGTGTGCCGAAGAGCTCGATCGAGCCACTCGGATGAATCGATCGACCTGCCACAAGACGGCACGGTTACAGGACCAGCGGCCGCAAGAACCGAGGAGATGGGATGAAGAGAACTCGTATCGCGGCGCTGTGCGCGCCGCTCCTGGCGCTGGTTCTGGCCGGGTGCGGGGGGTCCTCGAGCGACTCTGCCGGGTCGACGAGCACCGACGTGATCGACAAGGCGAAGGCTGCCACAGCGGCGGCGTTCGCGGGCACCGACCGTGCGCTGCCTGCTGACGGGCCCTCAGCGCAGGAGGGCAAGACCGTGTGGGCGCTCGCCTGCAGCACCCAGGCAGCGGGCTGCGTACTCCCCGCCGAGGGCTTCGTGGCGGCCTCGGAAGCCCTGGGGTGGGACGTCAAGCTCGTAGACGGCAAGGCCGATCCAGCGGTCTACAACGCCCAGCTGCGCGCAGCAGCCGCCGCATCGGTGGATGCGGTCGCACTGTTCGGCGTCGACTGCTCGATGGTGAAGGCCTCGATCGAGCACGTGCAGGGCGTGGGCGTGAAGGTCTTCGGCGGCAACGCACTCGACTGCGACGACAAGTTCAGCGGCGGCGGAAAGCCGCTGTTCGATGAATACCTGCGGTTCAACGACGACCTGATCTCGTACGAGGACTACATGAGCACTTTCGTCGGCCCGACGATCGCCGACTGGGTGATCGCCGAGACCGACGGCAAGGCCGAGATCATCCTGATGCGCCAGGACGACAATGCCACCCTCCGGCTCGTCGGCGACGCGCAGGCGGAGCGGCTCGCCGAATGCGGCGGTTGCCTCGTGCACGAGGTCCCGTTCACTGCCGGTGACCTCTTCGGTGGCAAGCTCCAGGGCAAGGCCACGGCAGCGCTGCAGAAGCACCCGAATGCCGGCGTGGTCATGGTTCCCGCGGACTCCGCGATCACCCTGGGCGTCGGCGCCGCAGTCGACCAGGCCCGCAAGAGCGGTCGGGACGGACTCCTGCTCACCGGCAACGAAGGCGTGCCCTCGTCGATCGAACTGATCCGTAAGGGGACCCAGTCGTACGCGGTCGGTCGACCGCTGACGTGGACCGGCTGGGCCGCCGCCGACGGGCTGAACCGCCTGTTCGCCGGTGTCGACCAGGTGGACTCTGGCACGGGTATCGGAAGCATGGACGCCGACCACCTCCCGGAGGGAGATGTCTACGACGGCAACCCGAAGTCGTCGAACTACCAGGGAAACTACAAGAAGATCTGGGGCGTGGACTGAGTGTTCGACGCCACCGTCGACGCCTCGGCGAGCGCGCTGTCGCTCGTCGGGGTGTCGAAGACCTTCCCGGGCACGAGAGCCTTGGCCGACGTCAGCTTCTCGATCGAGCCCGGTCACTTCCACGCTCTGGTCGGCGGTAACGGATCGGGCAAGTCCACGCTGATCAAGATCCTCGCGGGCGTGTACGGCGCCGATCGGGGCGGATCTCTGCGACTGGGCGACGCGACCTTCGACGTCGAGCGACTCTCGCCACGTTGGTCGCGGGAGTCCGGCATCAGGTTCGTCCATCAGGATCTGGGCCTGTTCCCGCAGCTGACCGTCACCGAGAACGTCCTGGCTGGGTCGTCGTACCCGCGCAGGGCCGGCGGGCTCGACTGGGGGGAGGCGCACCGCTCCGTGCAGCGACTCCTGGACGGTCTCGGTGCGGAGGTCGACGCGCGGACAGCTGTTCGCGACCTGCGACCGGCCGATCAGACGCTGGTCGCGATCGCCAGGTGCCTCCGCGACCGTGACGCGGGAGGGGTGGGGCTCCTCGTCCTCGATGAGCCGACGACCCGCCTGCCTGCGGACGAGGTCGAGGGGCTGCTGCGGCGGCTGAAGTCCTATAGCCAGCAGGGACAGAGCATCCTCTACGTCACGCACCGCCTCGACGAGGTGCTCACATACGCCGACACGATCACGGTGCTCCGCGACGGGAGACACGTCGACACCCGCCCGGCCGCGGAGCACGATCGAGCCGGCCTGGTCGCCAGCATCGCCGGACATGCTCCCGAGGACGTCAACCGGGTGAGCCGTACCGCGTCGGACGCCGTGGTGCTGTCGGTGCGCGGACTCACCGGCGGCCCCTTGAAGGACATCTCGTTCGATGTCAACTCGGGCGAGGCTGTCGCCCTGGCCGGACTGGTCGGAAGCGGTAGAACCAGCCTGTTGCAGAACATCTTCGGCGCGGTCCGCCCCCGCAGCGGGTCGGTGGAGGTAGCCGGCCTGCCCGTGCGCCGAGGCCACGTCGCGGACGCGATCGCCAAGGGGCTGGCCATGGTCCCCGAGGAACGGGGTCGCGATGCGGCGTTCCAGAGCCTCTCGGTCTCCGACAACCTCTCGGCGACCACGGTCGGCCGGTACCGACGCGGCGGGTGGCTGCGCCGTTCCGCCGAACGCCGCGACGCCGAGCGGGACGTGGCTGCCTACGGGATCAAGGGGGCCATCGATGCGCCCATCTCCAGGCTCTCCGGGGGGAACCAGCAGAAGGCCATCATTGCCCGAGCCATGAGGACCTCCCCAGCTGTGCTGCTCCTCGACGAGCCGACGCAGGGGGTTGACGTCGGCGCACGGGCCGACATCTACGCACAGATCGACGCGGCAGTCGCCGCTGGCGCAGGCGTGCTCCTTGCGACGTCGGACCTCGACGAGCTGCTCTACCTGGCGGACCGGGTGATCGTCCTCGTCGACGGTCGGGTCACGTGCGAGGCCTCGGGTGACCGCATCACGCGGCACTGGATCTTCGAGAACGTCTACCAGCATGAGAAGGCACCGAAATGACATCGCATGACGGCCAGAGCGTGACGCGCGCCGTGAGTCCAGACATCGAGGAGGTGCCGCAGCGTCAACCGTTCACCGCGTCGCTGCGCGTCGCCGAGCGCTTCGGGCTCGTGATCCTGCTGGCGGGAGTGGCCGCCTACTTCGCGCTCAACCCGGCGACCTCGGCGACGTTCCCGACCACATCGAACTTCCGCAACATCGCGGCCAACGAGTCGGTGCTGATCCTGGTCGCGCTTGCCGCGCTGATCCCGCTGGTCGCCCACCGATTCGACCTCTCGGTTGGGGCGATCGTCGCGCTGACGTCGATCGCGGCGGCCAAGGCCACCACCTCGATGGACCTCCCCATCCTGGTCGGCATTGGCCTCGCCGTCGGGACCGGCGCGATCATCGGCCTGGCCAACGGGGTGCTGGTCGCCTACTGCCGTGCGAACTCGCTGGTCATCACCCTGGGGATGGCGACCCTGCTCGGCGGGGTGGCCGCCAGTTGGTCGGGCTACCGGACGATCGTGGGTGTGCCCGAGGCGCTCACGAACTTCGGGAACGGACTCTGGCTGGGCCTTCCGCGGCCGGTAATCCTCGTGGTCGCGGTCGCGCTGGGCGTGTCGTTCCTGCTGGGCCTGACGGTCTTCGGCCGGCGGCTGCTCTCGGTCGGAGTCAATGAGTCGGCCGCGCACCTCGTCGGCCTCCCGGTCCAGCGGACGGTCGCCCTCAGCTTCGTCGCGTCGGGTGCGCTCGCGGGCCTGGCCGGTGCATTGCTGCTCGCCCGTACTGGCAGCGCGGCCTCCGGCGTCGGCGTCGGCTACCTGCTGCCTGCTCTGGCGGCGATCTTCCTCGGCTCGACGACGATCAGGCCCGGCCGCTACACCGTCGCCGGGACGCTCGTCGGGGTGTTCTTCGTGGCTATCAGCATCAACGGCCTGACCCTGGCCGGTGCCGCGGACTGGGTCGAGCCGGTGTTCAACGGTGGCGCGGTCATCGTGGCAGTCGCGGTCTCGTCGCTGCTGACCCACCGTCGCCTGACCGGCGCGGCCCGACGATAGGAGCATGGAATGTACGAGCTGAACGCCGAAGAGTCCGCCATCGTGTCGGTGGTGCGGGACTGGGTCGACCGGCAGGTCAAGCCGGTCGTCCGGGATCTCGAGCACGCCGACACCTACCCCGAGACGCTCATCGAGCAGATGAAGTTGATGGGGATCTACGGTCTCGCGATCCCCGAGCCGTGGAACAGCGCGGGGGTGTCCACACCCTGCTACGCCGCGGTGACCGAGGAGTTGGCGCGCGGCTGGATGAGCCTTGCCGGTGCCATGGGCGGCCACAGCGTCGTGGCGAAGCTCCTCGTCAACTTCGGCACCCAGGAGCAGCAGGACCACTACCTGCCGCGGATGACAACCGGTGAGATCCGGGCGACGATGGCGCTGACCGAGCCCGGCGGTGGATCCGACCTGCAGGCGATGCGCACCGTCGCTCGCCGGGACGGCGACGACTACGTCATCAACGGGTCGAAGACTTGGATCACCAACGCCCGGCGCTCACAACTCATCGCGCTGCTGTGCCTGACCGACCCCGATGCGCAGCCGACGCACAGCGGGATGAGCATCCTGCTGGTCGAGAAGGGTCCCGGCTTCTCGGTGTCACGTGACCTCCCCAAGCTCGGCTACAAGGGCGTCGAGAGCTGCGAGCTGGCCTTCGACGACCTCCGAGTCCCGGCGACGTCGTTGCTCGGGACCGAGGAGGGCCGCGGCTTCGGTCAGATGATGCGCGGTCTCGAGATCGGACGGATCCAGGTCGCATCCCGTGCCCTCGGCGTCGGCCGCGCTGCCTTGGAGGATGCGCTCAAGTACAGCCAGGAACGGGAGAGTTTCGGCCAGCCGATCTGGAAGCACCAGTCCGTCGGGAACTACCTGGCCGACATGGTGACCCAGCTGACCGCGGCGCGGCAGCTGGTCCAGTACGCGGCGCGCCGGTACGACGACGGTGGTCGCGCGGACATGGAGGCCGGGATGGCCAAGCTGTTCGCGTCGGAGACCGCGATGAAGATCGCGCTGGACGCGGTCCGCATCCACGGCGGCTACGGCTACTCCACCGAGTTCGATGTCGAGCGCTACTTCCGAGACGCGCCGCTGATGATCGTCGGCGAGGGCACCAACGAGATCCTGAAGAACGTCATCGTCCGCCAGCTCGTGGCGCGCAACCGGGTGGCGCGATGACGGTGGCCGGGGCCGCGACGTGGCTGTTCGTCCCAGGCAGTGACGCCCACCGGTTCGGTAAGGCGGTCGCTTCGGGCGCCGACGCGGTTCTGCTCGACCTCGAAGATGCGGTCCGCCCCGAGGACAAGGACCAAGCACGTTCGGCGGTCCGCGAGTGGCTCAGCTCCGGCGGACGTGCCTGGGTGCGGGTCAACGATGCCACGTCGCCCTGGTTCGCCGATGACCTTGACGCCCTGGAGGGGGTCGAGGGGCTCGCGGGCGTCATGGTGCCGAAGGCCGAGTCCCCGGGCGTGCTGGCTGCGGTCAGCGAACGGATGGGCCCGGTGGTCGCGCTGATCGAGACGGCGTTGGGCCTTCATCGGGTCCATGAGGTTGCGACAGGGACGGGCGTCGCGCGGCTGGCGTTCGGCTCGCTGGACCTTGCCGCCGATCTCGGTGTCGAGGATGACCCGACGCCGCTGCTCCACGCGCGCAGCAGCCTGGTCCTAGCCTCAAGGGTGGCCGGGCTCCCCGCCCCGGTCGATGGCGTCACCACGCTCATCCACGACGCCGGCGCCGTCGAGAGAGACGCCCGCCGTGCGCGGAGCCTGGGCTTCCGCGGCAAGCTGTGCATCCATCCGGCCCAACTCGCCGCCGCCTCGAGAGGTCTTGCGCCCGCTGAGGCAGAGGTCGCCTGGGCGCGCGAGGTGCTCCGTGCCCAGGACGAGTCGCCAGTAGCCGTGAGCAGTGCTCCGGACGGCCGGATGGTCGACAAGCCCGTCGTTGAGCGCGCCCGGAACATCCTGCGCTCCCACCCCCAGTGAGGTCAGATGCTTCCCCTTTCCGGCGTGACGGTCGTGGCGCTCGAGCAGGCGGTCGCGGCGCCGTTCGCGACGCGCCAACTGGCCGACCTCGGCGCACGGGTCATCAAGGTCGAGCGCCCCGGAGCCGGGGACTTCGCTCGTGACTACGACCGCACGGTGCACGGTGAGTCCAGCTACTTCGTGTGGCTCAATCGAGGCAAGGAGTCGATCGAACTCGACATCAAGTCCACCGCCGATCGTGCGGTGCTGGACGCGATCATCGACCGGGTCGACGTCCTCGTGCAGAACCTGACCCCCGGAGCCGTCGAGCGGCTGGGACTGGACGCGGTGACCCTCCGCGAGCGACGACCGGAGCTCATCCACTGTTCGATCTCCGGGTACGGGACCGGAGGGCCGGACGGCGCGCGGAAGGCCTACGACCTTCTCGTGCAGTGCGAGGCCGGTCTGGTGATGGCGACGGGCACCAGCGAGGAGCCAAGCAAGGTCGGGATCTCTATCGCCGACATCGCCACGGGTATGTACGCCTACTCCGGTATCTTGACCGCGCTCCTGCAACGTGCCACTCAGGGCGCAGGGGCCACGATCGAGGTGGCCATGATCGACGCGCTCGGCGAGTGGATGCTGCAGCCGGCGTACTACTCGGGGTACGGCGGACAAGCGACTCGCCGTACCGGTGCCAGGCATGCTTCGATCGCGCCGTACGGGCCGTACGCCGCAGGTGACGGCGCGCTGGTCTTCCTCAGCGTCCAGAACGACCGGGAGTGGGAACGCCTCTGTCGTGAGGTGCTGGATCGTTCGAACCTGGTCGAGGACCCACGTTTCGCGCACAACCCTGAGCGGGTGGCGAACGACGCCGCGATCCGGCCGTTGATCGAGGCAGCCTTCAGCCGTCTCGGCGTTGACGAGGTCGTCGCCCGCCTCGACGCTGCGGGGATCGCCTGCGCCCGGATGCGCACGCCCGCGGACCTATTGAGCCATCCGCAGCTGCTCGCGCGAGAGCGGTGGCGGACGGTGACGACCTCAGGCGGCTCGTTCCAAGCTCTGCTGCCGCTGGCGTCGATCGTCGGGCAGGAGGCGCCGATGGGTGCCGTGCCCCGGCTCGGCGAGCACAATGACCTGCTCCGCGCCGAGTTTCTGGCACCTCGTGATGTGGTAGGTCGATGAGCGACTCCCACGTGATTGTGCGGACGGAGATCCTGCGGCCCGCGCCGGCCGTCGCCCTGGCCCGGCTGCTCGACGTTGCGCCTCCGAACCTGGAGCGAGACGGCCTGCCATTGCTATGGCACTGGCTCTACCTCCTCGAGTGTCCGCACCAGGCAGATCTAGGGGCGGACGGCCATCCGGTCCGGGGGGTGATCCCCACACCGCCGGAGCCAGGTCGCCGCCGAATGTGGGCGGGCGGCCGGGTGACCCGGCTGCGCCCCTTGATGCTGGACCGAGAGGCCACCCGCAGGTCGGAGATCACCTCGGTCGCCGACAAGGAGGGGCGATCGGGGCGTCTGACCTTCGTGACGGTCAGACACACGATCACCCAAGCAGAGGATGTCGCGGTGGTGGAGGAGCAGGACGTCGTATACCGTGACGCCGCTCGCCCCGGCCCCGGGTCCGAATCTGCAGCCCGTGCGTTCGTACCGCAGCCGCCGGAGCGTAAGGAGTGGGAGGAGTGGGAGGTCGAGACCGATCCGACGCTGCTCTTCCGATTCTCAGCGCTGACGTACAACGCCCACCGCATCCACTACGACCGCGACTACGCCCGCGACGTCGAGGGGTACGCAGGGCTGGTGACTCATGGTCCCCTTCAAGCACTCCTCATGGCGGAGGCGGTACGACGATCGGGTCGTCGGGCCGCTGCAATCGAGTACAAACTTGTAGCCCCCCTCCTGGCGCATGAAGGGCTGGTAGTGGGTGCACGTCCCGGCGAGCCGAACTGGGACACGAGGATCCGGGATCATGGTGGCCGCCTGACGGCAACGGGCTACATCCGCCTGAACCCGTGACGGCATCCTGGAGCGGGCCCGGGATTCAGCGTGAATCCCGGGCCTGAAAGCATTTGAGAATTGATCCACCCGCCAAGAACGCTCCTTTCCGGAGGCTGCTTCTTGCCCCCGTTCCCACGGATTCCAAGACCGATTCAGGTAACTCAGCGAGTTATCCAGGGGCTGAGGGTGTGGACTCGTTCGGGGTGGCGGTCGTGGGCGATGATGATTGGGGGGTCGTTGTAGGGGGTCGTGTCGGAGGAGCGTCGGAGTTTGATGTACTGGCCGCAGGCGTCAATGGCGTAGGGTTCCATGTCGTCCTGGAGGGCGCCGATTACGGTGATGCCGTGGGTTTCGCCTATTCGGCGGAACAGGGAGACGGCTTCTCGGCGGTGTTCTTTGCCCAGGTTGCGGCCTAGTTCGTCGAGGACGAGGGTCAGGTGGGTGCCGCCGGAGGAGGCGATGGCGGCGGCGCAGACTAGTTTGACCGCTTTCTCGTCCATGAGGGCGGTGTTGGCGCGGCGGTTGTAGGGGACGTAGCTTTGGCCTTCGCCGCGGCGCCATTTGGGGATCACTCGCCAGGACCAGCGTTGTTCCGGGTCTGCGGGGGCGGTGGGGACGGGGAAGTCGAGGGTGGCACCGTAGCCGCCGTAACCGGTGTCCAGTTTTCCGAATTCTTCAGCCACTCGGGCGAGTCTTGTTCTGATGGCTTCGGTCAGGGCGGCACGGTGGACGGCAGTCGATTGGGCGGCTTCTTCGGCGCCTTTGGTGGCGGCGGATAGGTCGCGGCGGCGTGACGTCACCTGAGATTCGATTTGGCGGCGCTGGTGGCGTTCGTATTCTTCCTGGCCGCGAAGGTAAGAGGCGAGGGAAGCACAGAGGGCGGGGAAGGTCGCCAGTTCCTGAGCAGAGCGTCCGCTGCGGCGCTCTTTGATAAGAAAGTCGAGCTCTTCGGGAGTCTCATCGGTTTCGGCGAATGTGGCCCGCAGAGCGGCGTCAAGGTGCCGTTCGGCAGTGCGCCACCATTCGTCGGCGGTCAAGGGGTCGGCGGCGGTCAGCCAGTCCCGGGCCGCCTCCAGTTCGCGGACCATCTCCGGCCTGCCGCTCGCCCCTGATGTGCGAGCCGCCTTCGGGGTCCGCGCCGTTTCCGGGGTGCCGCCGCTCTCCGAGATGCGAGCCGCCTTCGAAATGCCGTCCGTTTCCGGGATGCGGGCCGCCTTCGGGGTCGGCGCCGTTTCCGGGGTGCCGCCGCTCTCCGAGGTGCGGGCGGCCATCGAAATGCCGTCCGTCCCTGGGGCACGGGCCGCCTCTTGGCCGTCGGCAGCGCCGCTGGGTAGGTCGCCAGACAGTGGTTGGCCCACCCGCTCACCCGGCGTGCCGTTCTTTTCTGGGGTACGGGCCGTTTCTGGAGTACGGGCCGATTCTGGGGTGCGGGGCGTGGAGCCTGTTGCCGTTCTCGGCTGAGGCGTTGGGGGAGGGGGCCAGTTGCTTGCCCATTCTTGGGACAGGGCTGGGAGGTCGAGGGCGTGGCGTTCCGTCGCTATCTCGGTGGCTCGGAGTCTGGCCTGGTCGCGTTCGGATTCCAGGCGCTGGCGGCGGGCGTCGAGGCGTTCGATCTCCATGTTGCGGGTTCTGGCGCGGAAGTCGAGGGTGCTCACTTCCTGTTCTGCGGTGTCCAGGGTGGGGGTCAGTTCGGTGATGGCCGCTTGCAGGATGCCGAGTTGGTCGCGCTGGTCTGTCAGTCGCCGGTGGATTTCGGCGAGTCGGATGGTGGCCTCGGCGCCTTCTACGCGGCGTTTCGCGGCGGCCACTCCCTCTTCGGCTTGGCGTACGGCGTGGAGTGCTCGTTGCTGGGTGTCCCGTGCCCGGGTCAGGCGTTGTTCGGCGGCTTTGATACGTGCGTCACGGCCGGTCACGGCGTCTTCGAAAGCCCCGATCACGGTCACTCCGGCAGGACTGACCAGGACAGAGCCGGGCAGATCCGCCAATGCTTGTGCCGCCGCCCGCATGTGTCCCGAGTCGACGATCACGGCGAGGTCGTGGGGCCATCCGCCGGGGGTGGGCAGGGTGTCGTGGGCGTGTTCGGCGACGTCGAGGGCGTCCAGGAGGCTGGCGGCGGGCAGGCCCGCTGCGGACAGGGCTCTGAGCTGGGCGGAGGCGGGGCCGTTCTCCGCCTCTTGGAGGGCGGTTTCCGCGGTTTGGGCTTCACGGTCGGCCACGCCCTGGGCTTTGAGCGCCTCGTTGAGGCGATGCCGGGCGTCGGCGAGTTCGGTGTTCGCCGTGGGGACGTCAAGGCCGTCGGATTGGCGCTGAAGATCCTCAAGTGCGGGGATTCGCGCGCGGAGTTCGTCGGCGGTGTTCTGGATGACGGCGCGTTCGGTCTCCAGTTTGTTGGCGCGAACCTGGATGGTGGCGAGTTCGCGGCGGGCGGCGGCCAGAGCTCGGTCGAGCGAGTCGTCCTTCAATCCGCTGATCTCGGTCTTGACCGCCGCGATCGCCTCGGAGGTGGTGTCGGCGGCGTCCTCGTGGGCGGTGAGGTCGGTCTTGAGTTCCTGGTCGCGGTCCGCGGCGTCGACGAATCGGCGGGCGATCCTGCCCCGCCAGCAGCGCAGTGCCTCGGCCAGCCGGGCTCTGGCCTGGTCACGCCGGTCGAACGTGCCGAGCAGAGCGGCCGAGTCTCGCTCGAATTCCCGCAGGCGCTCCTCGGCTTGGGCGGCGCGGACACGTTTGGCGTGCTCGTCGCGCCGGGCTTCGCGTTCCTGGTCGAGCTCCCCGTCCAGGCCGGTCAGCGCGGCGATCGCTTCGAAGATGCGCTCGGGCGAGATCTCATTCAGCGGTTGCGAGAGCAGGTTCGTGGCGACCTTGCTCCGGACGGACGTCGACAGGAACGAGACACACCTCACGCGATCCCCATAAAGCACCCGGGTGAGGTCACGAGCGACCACGTCCCGGCGCCCCGCGCTCTTCGGCAGCTCCGCCCACAGCTCATCGGCTCTGCTGACCCGATCGGCCTCGGACGCCGCCCTGGACAGGCGCACGCCCTCCGCCCACCGCACTTCAAGATGCGGCGCCTCCTGATTCACCCGCACCCAGACCGTGATCGGCAACCCCGCCGAGGGCACGTCGAAGACACCGATGATGTATCCGTGATCGGCGCTCGCCCACTGCTGATCGCCCTGCGCCGCCAACTCGGCGTTGAACAGCAATTCGGACACGGCCTTCGCCCCCGACGCGAACCGCCACTGCTCATCCCCGAGCAACGCCGTGATCGCCGCGATGAACGACGATTTCCCCGCCCCATTGGAGTCCTTGGGCCCGGCCCCCGCCACCACGATCAACGTCCCCGGCACTGTCGGCACCGGATGCGTCGACAACCGCGAAATATTGATCGCCTGCACAGCCACCAACACCCGATCCCCGACCACATTCTCCGTCACCGTGGGCGTGAGGACCGCCGCAGTCACGTCGGTCGCCGTCCGCATGGCTGCGGCCGTCTCGGGCAGGGTTGGTACGGCTCCCGCCCCCCTGTTCACCGGACGCACCCCAGGGCCAGTGCCCTTGGCGGATGGATCATGCGCGGTCGTGGCGGTCTTCTTTGTGGCTGGCTGTGCTGGCGGTTGGGTGATTTCGTCCTCGGCAGGGGTGTGGTTGGCGGTTGTGCTGGCCTTCTTTGTGGTCGGCCGTGTCGGTGGATGGGTGGGTTCGCTCTCCGCGGGGGTGAAGTCGGAGGGAGCTGGCGAGGGTTGCGTCACGCTTGTCCCCTTGTGGTGGTGGCTCGGCGGGAGCGGATGGCGATGGCCAGGGGGGTGTGCGGGCCGGCGGCGAGGATGAGTTCCTCCTGGAGGCGGGCCCGGGCGGTTTGGGTGAGGCGGTGGAACTGAGGGCCGGGAACGTAGCCGCCGGAGATTTCGTCGGCGCTCTTGATCTGGGTGAGGAGTCCGGCGTGGCGGAGTGTTCTGAGGGCGGCCTCCAGTTCGCCGATCGGGAGAAGGGTTCGTTTGCGCAGTTCCTCGACTGGCACGGGATACGGCGAAAGCCAGGTGTCCTCGGACAGCAGGCCCTCAGAGCGGGGGATCGCCACGGAATGGATCAGCACCAGGGTCAGGACCGCGCGCTCGCCCTCGGAGAGTTGCCCGTCGCCGGATGCGATGCCGTCCTGGTAGCCGGAGATCCAGGTGTCGCGGCGCTGGATCAGCGTTCGGCCACGGCGGGACAGCATGTCGGCGAGGGTGCGGCGCAGGGCCGGGTCGCGCAGGGCGGCGAACCGTGCCTCGTGCACCGGTTCCGCGACCTGCTCGACGACCATGAACGCCGCCACCAGCTCCGCCCGGCGGCGCTCGTCATACGGGGCTAGGAGATCTTCCAGATCGGCGGCCCCTTCGTCCCGGTAACCGCTCACCGGCAGCTGCTTGGATCCGGTGTCCTCGTTCGGCGGGGGAACCGGCATTCTTCGCATCAGCTCGCGGAGCTGGGCATGCGAATCGGCGGGCCAGGTCGCGCAGCGGGGACCAAGCCGGACATACGCCTTCGTCAGATCACCAAGCCGGGCTCGCCCGCCGCGTGTGGCGATGTCGTCCAAGCCGGATGTGAGGGTGATCCAGGCGGTGTCGTTGAGGCGGCGGAGGGCGCCGATCGCCCAGCTTCGGGTGGAATCGTCGGGGCGGCCCGTCAGCGCCCGGTAGCAGGTGAGCACGGAGGCCACGGGAACGGCAGCGCCAGGCCAGGGATCGCTGCCAAGGTCGGTCCAGCACACCCGGAGACAGGCCGCGAGCATGCGACGGGTCTCGCCCGAACGCTCGACGGGAAACGCGGGAAGCTGGTATTCATCCAGCACCGACGGCGTAGCGCCATCCGGCCATTGGGCGAGAGCCAGCGCGGCCTCACCCTGCGCGAGACCCTGCGCGAGCCGGACAAACCCCGCAGGAACGCTCTCAGCCGGACTCAGGGGGAGAACCCCATTCATCCGCGCCCGAGCGTGCGCCTGCGGCTGCCGTTCCGATACAGGCCGGGAACCTTCCAATGCGTCCCGCGATGCGTGGATCGGTGATTGACCTGTGCTCCGCGTTGTCGAGGTCTGCGATGGCTGATAACCAAGTACTGGTTGGGCGCCTTCCAAGGTGCTCTGTATTTCGTGGATCCGTAGCGGACGATCAGGTCTAGGTCGGGTGGCTTCGAAGTCGTCCCGCGATGCGTGGGTCTGTGGCTCGGGCTCAGGCATCGGTTGGGTGCCTTTCGAAGGTGCCGTGGGAGAGCCAGCTGGGGTGACCCGCCGGATGCGAGGTCAGGGTGTCGGACCAGCGCAACCGGTACGGCAGTTCGGAACGAAGGTCGGCGGCCGTGAGGTCGGCCAGGAGCCGGCGGATCGCGGGCCAGCGGTCGGTGAGAATCTCACTCAGGGGGACTTCGGACCGGCCGGCAAGGGCGGCTTCGGCGACGGTGGTCAGACGGTCGAGGCCGGTGATGACCGGAGCGTACGAATTCTCGGGACCCGGGTCGGGAAGAGGGGACCTGGGCGGAGTCGGCCGGATCGGGGCCGGGCGAGGGGCTTCGTCGACGGCCTGGGCGATCGCGGCGGGATCGTGCCAGGGGGCGGCGGCGTCGAAGGCGAAACCGTCGAGAACGGCGGCGAGGCGTTCCCTGGTCGCGGTCTGGGCGAAGGTGCGCCAGGTTTCGGCGGGGAGAAGGGTGAGGTTCCTGGTGGTTCCGGCGGAATCGGCCAATCGTCCGGCGGCGCGGCGGGAGGCGTCGCTGTAGGCGTAGATCGCCGTACGCAGGTCGGTGCACGTCCGGTCCAGGGCGGGCCAGCGGCCGAGAATCGTGCCGTGCAGGCTCTGCGCCCGGCGGGCGATCTCCTCGGTGCCCCACAGTTTGGGCGCCTGCTCCCGCAACTCCTCGATCGTCCCCGTGCTGAGCGTGATCAGCTCCAGCGCCCACAACCGGAACGCCCTGGCCAGGTTGTACGCCGATTGCCTGGCCTGCTCCATCGTGGTCCGCGGATCGGCGACGTTGAGATCCTCCAACGCCAGCAGGCGATGCATCTCGCTCTGCCCGCCGTCGTCCATCATCCGCCGGATGAACATCAACCCGACGACCGAGGTGAACGACGCCCGATATCGGAGCTGGTTCGGTTTGGGGAACACCTCGCGAACCGCGCCCAGCCCGCGCAGCACCCGCAGCCGATTCTCGAACTGATCGGCCGGATAGGCACGGCAGGCATGCCGCATCTGCTCATGCGTCAGCCACTCCTCCCCGGCCTCCGCGAACGCGGCGAACAACGTCTCGGCGATGTCCACCAGCTCCGGATCGTCGACCACGGCCCCGCTATCGCGAGCCAGCGCCGCGAACATCCTCCGATAAGTGACGAGCACCGCCTCATCGGTCAGCGCGGCATCCAGCGTCTCCGGCACGTTCTCCTCAAGCACGCGCCCTACCGTAGGACACGCCGCCGACAGTTCTCCGGCAAGCCGACCTTCTGAGGAATCCCCATGAACGATCTGTGGCCTGCGCGGGCGGTGTCCCAGCTGCTGCACCGCCCACCTGGCACCCCGGCCGGGATCGTACGGCACCTGCTCGCCGTACAGGCACAGGACGCGCGCGCGGCGGCGCTGGCGCTGCGCGCGCGGGGGACGGGGTTCCACCGGACGGACGTGGAGAGCGCGCTGGCCGAAGCGGAGATCGTTCGCGCCTGGGGGCCTCGGGGCACGCTCCACCTGATCGCCGCGGACGACCTGCCCTGGCTGCTCTCCCTGGTACGCCCAGGAGTCCAGAACGCGATGCGCAGACTCCGCCAGCTCGGCGTCGAGGGACAGACCCCGGAACAACTCGTCAATCGTGTGGACCGGGCGATGCGTGACCAAGGCCCGCTGACCAAGGCGGAACTCGCCGCCCGGTTGAACACCTCAGCCCAAGGCCAAACGGTCATTCATCTGGCCGCCCTCGCCGCCGAAAAAGGGCTCCTCGTGCTCGGCCCCAACCGTGATGGCAAAGCCACATATGTCCACACCGCCGACTGGCTGGGCGCTCCTCTCGCCTTCGAACCTGACCGTGACAAAGCACTCACCGAGCTGGCGAAACGATATCTCCACGCCCACAGCCCCGCAGCTCCCGAAGACCTCGCCGCCTGGTCAGGCGTCTCCTTGGGCGACGCCCGCCGCGCCTGGAAACTCGCGCGATCACCCGAGAAACAACCACAACCCCACCCACCCGCCGATCTGGTACGGCTGCTGCCCGCCTTCGACGAATACCTCCTCGGCTGGCGCAACCGCGAAGGAATGTTGTCCCACGTCCGAGAGATCCATCCCGGCGGCGGAATCATCCGACCGACGATCATCGTGAACGCCACAGTCACCGGCACATGGACGATCCGCCAAAAACAGATCACGCCCACCTTCTTCGCCGAACAAGTCCCCCTCAACGACGAAATTTCCGACGTCCAAACCTTCCTAACCTAGGAACGCGGACGGCCGGCGAGCGCCAACCGTCTGGGAATGCCGACGGCCAGGGAACGGCGGCCACCGGGAGCGCGCCCCGGGCGGCGCGCCGGGCTCCAGGACAAGCGCAGTCAGCGGTACGCCCCGCCGCCGAGGGCGGACAGGATGACGTCGCAGGCGGGCTCCTTGTGGTAGCTGCCCACGAACAGCACCGGAGTTCCGCCGCTGCGTTCCGTCGAATTCCGGATCGGACGCGTGTCTTCGCTCCCTAGCTCAGGAATGCCAACGGCAGCGCAATCTCCGACCGAACCAGCAGATACCCCCCATACCCAAGCGCCGCCAGCGCGATCACAAAGAACACCAGCACCCAGAACCCTCCGGGAATCCGCGTCAGCCGTGCCAGCTGATCCGCGTCCGAATCCGGCGCCCGGCCGCGCCGTCGCTTCCCCTGGAGTTCAAGGATCGGCCGTACCCCACCAAGCATCAGAAACCAGGCCGCTCCATACGCGATGACGCCCTGCACATCAGCCGGAGCGAACCATGACACCGCGAACACCGCCCCGCCCACCACCAGCAGGGAGACAACCCCGAACGCATTGCGGATCAACAGAAGCATGCACGCGAGAAGCGCCAGAACACCCCAAAGCAGCAACGTCACATATCCGGCCGACGTCAGCCAAGCCGCCCCCACCCCCACCAGCGAGGGCGCCACGTACCCCGCCGCCGCCGTGATCATCATTCCTGGACCGGTTGGGTTGCCTCGGGTCAGCGTCACCCCGGACGTGTCCGAATGCAGGCGAATGCCGCGCAGTTTCCGCCGCGTCAGCACAGCGGCCAGCGCGTGCCCACCCTCATGCGCGATCGTGATCAGACCCCGCGACAGATGCCAGGACGGCCGATATCCCACGACGACCAGCGCCACCAGCCCAGACACCCCGATCAGCCACAACGGGGGCGCGGCCTGCGTCGCGATCAGCTGGTTCCATAACGCCTCCAGCGCGGCCACCTCCAGGAAAGCGAAACTTCATTGGCGATCATTGTCCCGTATGCCGAACACCATCGGTATACGTCATCATTTCGGGGATAACGTCAGCGTGTGGCAAGACTTCGTTTGCGATCCTGGATGAAGCGGGAACTCGCGCCCGAGCACTCGATGGACCCCCGTCGCGTGGACGATCAGTCGATCAAACAGAGCGTGATCGACAACGCCATCTACGTGAACGGCCAGCGTGTCGACTCCCCGCTCTCCCTCGGCGGCGCGATCGACTGCCTCCGCGATCGGCCCGGATCGATGGCCTGGATCGGGCTCTACCGCCCAGAAGACGACGAACTCATCAAGGTCGCCGAGGAGTTCTCCCTCCACGACCTCGCCATCGAAGACGCCATCGTCGCCCACCAACGCCCCAAAGCCGATAGATACGGCACAACCCTCTTCGTCGTCCTCCGGGCCGCTCAATACCTGGACCAACCCGAAAAAGTGGCCTTCGGCGAGTTGCACGTCTTCCTCGGCCCCGACTTCGTCATCACCGTACGGCACAGCGAAGCCCCCGACCTGGCCGTGGTCCGCCGCCGCATGGAAGCCGACCCCGACCTCCTCCGCCAGGGCCCCCAAGCCGTCCTGTACGCGATCCTGGACGCCGTGGTCGACGGCTACGCCCCCGTCGTCGCCGGACTCCAGAACGACATCGACGAAATCGAAGTCCAGGTCTTCGGCGGCGACCCCGCCGCGCCCCGCCGCATCTATGCCCTCTCCCGCGAGGTCATCGAGTTCCAGCGCGCCACCACCCCCCTCATCGCCATGCTGGACGGCTTCATCGCCGGCTCCCCGAAGTACGGCGCCGACGAGGAACTCCAGAGTTACCTCCGCGACGTCGCCGATCACGCCATCGTCGTCACCGAACGCGTAGCCGGCTTCCGCCAGATGCTCCAGGACATTCTCATCGTCAACTCCACCCTGGTCAGCCAGGCCCAGAACGAGGAAATGACCAAACTCACCGCCGCCAGCATCGCCCAGGGCAACGAGGTCAAGAAGATCTCCGCCTGGGCCGCCATCCTCTTCGCCCCCACCCTGGTCGGCACCATCTACGGCATGAACTTCGACAACATGCCCGAACTCCACTGGACCTTCGGCTACCCCCTGGCCGTCGTCCTTATGGGCGTCGTCTGCGCAACCCTCTACCTCGTCTTCAAACGCCGCGACTGGTTGTGAACGAGCCGCTTCCCATGGTCCTTAAGGGCGATTCGAGCTGGTCCTTAAGGGCGATTTTCCCCGTCTCATATCGTGAAATGATTCGCGGAGTACCCGTTCCAGAGAGGTCGCTCGATGCGTACTACCACGGGTGCCGACGTGCGCCGGGTATTCGACCGGATCGCGGATCGGTATGACGACCAGATGCAGGCCTGGGAACGGCGCCTGTTCCCGGGGAGCCGGGAGTGGGCCGTCGGGGAGGCGCGCGGCCACGTTGTGGAGATCGCGCTCGGCACCGGGCTCAACCTGCCGCTGTACGGCCCCGACGTCACGGTGGTCGGGATCGAGCTGTCCGAGCCCATGCTGGAACTGGCGCGGCGGCGGGTGGCGCATCTCGGCCTTGGCGAGCGGGTGGAGCTGCGGCAGGGCGATGTGCAGCACCTGGAGTTGCCCGACGGCATCGCGGACACCGTGCTGTCCACGTTCACGATGTGCACCATCCCGGACCCGGCGGCCGCGGCGCGCGAGGCCTACCGGGTGCTCAAGCCGGGCGGGCGCTTCGTGCTGGCCGAACACGGGCCGTCCAGCAACCTGATCATCCGGGCTGGGATGCGACTGGTGGAACCGCTGTTCGTCCGGTTCGCAGCCGACTACCTCACCCGCGATCCCCGGCCGTTCCTGGAGCAGGCCGGTTTCCAGCTCGAGTCGGTCTCCCGGATGGCCCGCGGTGTCAGCTTCCGGGTGGTGGCCGTCCGGCCATGACGTGCCAGGTCGTACGCCGGTGAGCTCGAACAACGCGGCGGTCAGGCAGTCCTGATTAAGTGCGTCGACACGGTTCTGTTCGTGCAGCAGACTCGTCCTCGCAGCCTCGGTAGTGATCTTCATGATCCCGCCGGGGCCGCTCCCTTGTCTGACGAACGATCAAGAAGGAATTCCCATGGAGACCGTGACGCACACCCCGACCGAGGGCGTCTACGCCGCCACCGGTGACTACGCGCACGCGATCGAGGTGCGTAACGCCGAGCGTCTGTTATTCGTCGCCGGCACGATGGGGCTGGATCCCGCGGGCGTACCCGGAAAAACGCTCGCGGAGCAGCTCGAACTCATCTGGTCGAACCTTCGAGCCATCCTCGCCTCCGCCGACATGACCGTCGACAACATCGTGCGGGTCACCAGCTACCTGCGCGATGCCTCTTACGCCGAGGCGAACGCAAGGGCTCGCGTGGCCGCCCTGGGCAACCGCCTCGTCCCGACCACGGCGATCGTCGCTGAAACGCTTGTCAGCGACTGGCTCGTCGAGATCGAGGTAATAGCCGCAGGCTGATACGGCCGGGCCTGGGTGGAGGCTGGCTGTCGCTCCCGCGCGTCGGCCAGGGGCATCCCTCCTGGTGATCAGCAACAAAACGCCCAAAATCCCATTGCTCCGCCAACTATCTAGATATATCGTTCACGTATCTCGATAGTTGGGTGGTGCCATGGAAGACAATCTGATGTGGGTGGGCGGGCCTCCCTTCCCGCCCCCTCCTCCTCCCTTTCCTCCCCATGGCGGGGTGGGTCCGTTCGATGCCACGCGCCCGCCGGCGCGCGGGGTCCCCCTTCAGGGGCCGAGGGTCCGGCGAGGCGATGTACGGCAAGCGCTCCTGCGCCTCCTCCACGAGGAACCCCGCAACGGCTACCAGATGATCGAAGAGATCGCCCGCCGCAGCAGCGGGATCTGGCGTCCCAGCCCGGGTTCCGTGTATCCGGCGTTGCAGCAGCTCGAAGACGAAGGGCTGGTCAGGGCGGAGGAGTCCGGCGGTAGCCGTACCTATCGGCTGACCGACGAAGGTCGGCGGCGGGCCGATGAGTGGTCGGGGGCGGAGCCGTGGGACGAGGTGGCGCGGAGCATGCCGGAGGACCGGCATGAGCTGAGGCTGCTGTGGGGGCAGCTGGGGGAGGCGTTCGTGCATCTCACCCAGGTGGCCTCGGATGGGCAGGTCGCGCAGACGAAGAAACTGCTCAAGAACACCCGGCGGGAGATCTTCAGGATCCTCGCCGACGATGACTCGGAGGACGAAGGAGAGGGACGGCGATGAATCCAGCAGCGGAGACCGAAGGACTTCAGGAGCCGGATCCGGCGGAGATGGTCCGAGGGCTGGCCGGAGGGCTGCAGAAAGCGGATCCCGCCGTGGCGGTCCGAGGGCTGCAGAAGATCTACGGGAAGGTCGAGGCCGTCAAGGGCGTCGACTTCGAGGTCGCGCCCGGTGAGGTGTTCGGGTTCCTCGGGCCCAACGGCGCCGGGAAGACGACCACGATCAGCATGCTCTGCACGCTGGTGACGCCGACCGGCGGGACGGCCACGGTCGCGGGGCACGACATCGTCTCCCAGCGCGACGAGGTCCGCCGCAACATCGGCCTGGTCTTCCAGGACCCGACCCTCGACGGCTACCTGACCGCGGAACAGAACCTGCGTTTCCACGCCGAACTCTACGGCGTCCCCAGAAACGTGGTCGACGACCGCCTCCGCCAGGTCATGGAGATGGTCGCCCTCTGGGACCGCAAGGACAGCAAGGTCATGACCTTCTCCGGCGGCATGAAGCGCCGCCTGGAGATCGCCAGAGGGCTGCTGCACTCCCCGCGCGTGCTGTTCCTGGACGAGCCCACCGTCGGCCTCGACCCCCAAACCCGCGCCGCCATCTGGGGATATATCAACAAACTGCGCCGCACCGAGGACATCACCATCTTCATGACGACGCACTACATGGAAGAAGCCGAATACTGCGACCGGATCGCGATCATCGACCACGGTGAGATCGTCGTCATCGACTCCCCGGAAGCGCTCAAGGCCAGCATCGGCAAGGACCGCGTGCAGATCCAGACCGGCGACGACCAGGCCGCCATCCGCGCCCTCCGCGACCAGTTCGGCCTGGAAGCCCAGGTCAGGGAGGGCCAGGTCACCTTCGGCGTGACCGGTGGCGAGTCCTTCGTGCCGCGCCTGTTCGCCGAACTCGGCCTCCCGATCCGGTCGGTGAGCGTCTCCCGCCCGTCCCTCGACGACGTGTTCATGGAATACACCGGCTCGACGATCAGAGACGCCGAGTCCGAGGGCAGCAAGAACCAGTGGATGAAAGTGATGGCCCGCCGATGACCGTGACCGATGTGGTTCGCGTGGCGCTGCCGCGTGGCGGCGCCTCGCATGATGTGCGCGCGGTGCGGGTCGTGCTGCACCGGGAGATGCTCCGGTTCGTCAACGACCGGACCCGGATGGTGTCCTCGCTGGTCCAGCCCGTGCTCTGGCTGTTCGTGCTGGGCACGGGACTCGGTTCGCTGGTGCGGAACTCGATCCCCGGCATCGACTTCCGCACGTTCATGTTCCCCGGCATGATCGCGATGACCGTCATCACGACCGGCATGTTCTCCGCGGCCTCGATCGTGTGGGACCGCGAGTTCGGCTTCCTCCGCGAGATGCTGGTCGCCCCGGTCAGCCGGGGCGCGATCGTGCTCGGCAAGTGCCTGGGCGGGGCGATCGTGGCCACCTTGCAGGGCGTGATCATCCTGGCCTTGGCCGGTGTGGTCGGCGTGCCGTACGCGCCTGGGCTGCTGCTCACCCTGCTCGGCGAGATGTTCCTCGCGGCGTTCGTGATCACCGCGTTCGGGACGCTGCTGGCGGCCAGGATGAAGTCGATGCAGTCGTTCTTCGGCGTGATGCAGATGGCCATCATGCCGATGGTCTTCCTGTCGGGGGCGATGTTCCCGCTGGCCAACCTGCCGTCCTGGCTGCACGTGCTGACCACGGTGAACCCGCTGACCTACGCGGTGGACCCGATGCGGCACGCCGTGTTCGGGTATCTGACCGTCTCGCCGCAGGTGGACGCGGCGCTCAATCCGGGGATCGTGTGGTTCGGGTGGCGGCTGCCGATCGGGCTCGAACTGGGGATCGTCGCCGCGCTCGCGGTCGTCCTGCTGGGGGTCGCGATCGCGCAGTTCAAGCGGGCCGAATAGGAACAGCCCGGGGCATAGGCCCCGGGCTGTCCGTTGAACAGGGTTAGCGCTTCACACGCACCCAGTCCCGCGCGCTGGACGACGGGTCAACGTCGCGGTCGCCGCTGAAGACGACCTTCCAGTAGCCGGACTTGGTGGCCTTGGTCTTGGTGTAGAACTTCCCGGAGCCGTTGCTCCAGGTCGTCTTCACGTACTTCCAGGAACCGTGCTTGGTCTTGAACCAGACCGACACCTTGGCGTCGTATCCGTCCCAGCTCCAGCCGTCCTTGACCTGCAGCGCGCCACGCAGGTAGACGTACTTGCCGTACTTCACCGGTTCGGGTGAGGCGTTGAACTTGATGATGCGGCTGTCGAGGTCGGGCTTGGGCGCCGGCGGGCGGGGCTTGTGCCGGACGTCGACCTGGTCACTGTCACTGGTGCTCGGGTGGAACTGGTTGCTCACGCCTTCGAACTCGGCGCGCCACCAGCCCGACTTGAAGACCTTGATCCGGTCGGAGAACCCGCCCCGGTGGTCGGTGCGGTCCCAGGCGATCCGCTTGTAGGAGGAGCTGCCCTCCTCCTTGAAGGTGATCCAGACGCCCTGACCCGGCAGGCCCTTCCAGCCGGTGGTGCTGTTGGCGACCAGCGCGCCCTGGACGGTCAGGTACTGACCGGCCGCGATCGGCTCGGGGGAGGCCCCGAAGCCGCGGATGTCGGTCTCCCAGACCTGGACGACCTTGAATCCACGGGATTCGCTGGTCGACTCGTTACCGCTGGCAGCGGTGATCTGAAGCTTCCAGTCGCCTTCAGCGGACTGGCGGGCGAACTTCGCGCCGCCGCTCCACTTGGTGCTGTTGTCGGACGCCGTGAGAGTGAGCGACGTCGTCGCCCCACCTGGCGCCTGGAGGGACGCCGTGACCTTGGTGGGATCCGCGAACTCGGTGCCGAAGCTGAAGGTCGCGCTGACTTCGGTGCTGCTGGTGACCACCACAGGGCTCGGACTGATGGAGATGTCCTTGATGATCGGTTTTGCCACGCTCGTGGCGTGGGCCGCAGGGCTGGCGACCAAGGTCGCCGCTCCCATAGCGGCCGCGATGACCACGGCGCTGATGCGTTTCAACATGCGGGTCCTTTCTACTCCCCGGTGCTGTTGAACGCGGCGTTTGAGGGTGCCACGTCATGTTCCTTACTAGTAGACGGTTTTAAGGGGCGAGTGGTTGGATCTCTTTACAAGCTGTCATTAACTCCTGTTGAACCGAACGCGCTCTGCAACAAGACATGAACAGAGTGAGCAAGGCTTGTCGCGGAGCCCGCGTCGTGGCGACATAATCGGGCTTGTGGCGCGGGACACTGTTGAGACGCATTTCGCCGAGGCCGTCGGTGCTCTCCAGCCGGGCACCCCGAGGGATCCGAGCCTGCCGGTGCGGCACGGAACCACCCTGACGGGGACCCGGTGCAGGGAACTCTTCGGGATCCAGCTCGGCAGCCGGCTCCTTGACATCGCCGCCCGGTGGCTGCGCGCCCAGGGCGAGGGCCACTACACGATCGGCTCGTCCGGGCACGAGGGCAACGCGGCCGTGGCGGCGGCCCTCCAACCCACCGATCCCGCCCTGCTGCACTACCGCTCCGGCGCGTTCTATCTGGAGCGTTCGGCGCAGACCGGGCGGCTCGCCGAGGAGGGCCTGCGGGATGTGCTGCTCGGGCTCGCGGCGGCGGCGGAGGAGCCGATCGCGGGCGGGCGGCACAAGGTCTTCGGCCATCCCGGCCTGGCGATCATCCCGCAGACCTCGACCATCGCCAGCCACCTGCCGCGCGCGGTCGGCGTCGCCTTCGCGATCGAGCGGGCCAAACTGCTCGGCGTGCCGGGCCGCTGGCCGGGCGACGCCATCGCGGTGTGCAGCTTCGGCGACGCCACCGTCAACCACGCCAGCGCGCTGACCGGTTTCAACACCGCGGCGTACGGCGAGTTCCGCGGCCTGAAGCTGCCGCTGCTGTTCGTCTGCGAGGACAACGGCCTGGGCATCAGCGTGCGCACCCCGCCGGGCTGGGTCGAGGCCGGGCACCACCCGCTGCTGCCGTACTTCGAGGCGGACGGCTGCGACCTGCCCGACGTGTACGACACCGCCCGCCGCGCCGCCGACCACGTCCGGGCCGGCCGGTCGCCCGCCTTCCTGCGGATCAGGACCGTACGGCTGATGGGCCACGCCGGATCCGACGTGGAGATGGCCTACCGGACCCGCCGGGAGATCGCTGTCGACCTGGCGCTCGACCCGCTGGTCACCACCGCCAGGCTGCTGGTCGAAGCCGGACTGGAAACCCCCGAAGGGCTACTCGCCCGGTACGAGGCAGAACGCGACCACGTGCTGAAACTCGCCCTGGAATGCACCCGGCGCCCCCGGCTGGAATCCGCCCACCAGGTGATGGAACCGCTTGCGCCCCGCCACCCCGCCGCCGTCGCGGCCGACGTGGCCCGGGTCGCCCCGGCGCGGGAGCAGGCCTTCCGGACGCTGCCCGAGGACGAGGACCGCCTCACCCTCGCGCAGGCCATCAACCGCACCCTGGCCGACGCGATGGCCCTCGACCCCGGCGTGCTGCTGTTCGGCGAGGACGTGGCCCGCAAAGGCGGCGTTTACGGCGTGACCCGCGGCCTGCTCCGCCAGTTCGGCGTCTCCCGGGTCTTCGACACCCTCCTGGACGAGCAGGCCATCCTCGGCCTGGCGCTCGGTTCCGGGGTTTCCGGGCTGCTGCCGGTGCCGGAGATCCAGTACCTGGCGTACCTGCACAACGCGCTCGACCAGATCAGGGGCGAGGCGTCCTCGCTGCGGTTCTTCTCCCAGGGCGCTTACCAGAATCCGCTGGTCGTACGGGTGCCCGGTTACGCGTACCAGAAGGGTTTCGGCGGGCATTTCCACAACGAGAACTCGGTGGCCGCGCTGCGCGACATCCCGGGCCTCGTCGTCGCCTCCCCGGCCCGGCCGGACGACGCCGCCGCCATGCTGCGCACCTGCCTGGCCGCGGCCAGGACCGACGGCAGCGTCTGCGTCTTCATCGAGCCGATCGCGCTCTATCACACCAAGGATCTGTTCGAGGAGGGCGACGACGGGTGGCTGGCGAAGTACGCGCCGCCCGCGCGCTGGGCGGAGACGCACGTGCCGATCGGCCGGGCCCGCTCGTACGGCGACGGGCGTGACCTCACCATCGTCACCTTCGGCAACGGCGTGCGGATGAGCCTGCGCGCGGCGGTCAAGCTGACCAAGGACGAGAAGAGCTGCCGGGTGCTCGACCTGCGCTGGCTCAACCCGCTGCCGATCGACGACCTGCTCAGGGCCGCCGAACTGACCGGCAAGGTGCTGATCGCGGACGAGACCCGCAGGACCGGCGGCGTCTCGGAGGGGATCGTCGCGGCCCTGGTGGACAACGGGTTCTCGGGGCCGATCGCGCGGGTGACCTCGCAGGACAGCTTCATCCCGCTGGGCGCCGCCGCCGACCACGTGCTGCTGACCGAGCACGAGATCGAGCAGGCGGCCAGGAAGATGTTGTCCTGAGGTTAGTCACCGCTAACCGCGAGGGCGGCCTGGGCCATCCGGTGCAATAGCTCGGCCATCTCGTCGGCGGGCAGCTCGCCCGCGCTGTGCGGGGTCGAGTTGATCAGCCCGAACACGGCGTGGGTGGCCGAGCGCAGCCGGACCGGCGCCACCGCCGGGTGCAGGTCGCGCAGCACGCTCACCCATTCCTCCACGTAGAGTCGCTGCAGGCGGCGGATCTGGCGGCGGGCGGTCTCCGGCACGTTGTGCAGCTCGCGCTCGTGCACGCGGATCAGGGCGGGATGGCCGAGCGCGAACTCGATGTGGCCGGTGAGCAGGGCGTTCAGCGCGTCCTGCGGGGGGAGCGCGGCGGTGGCGGCGCCCTGGTCGTGCAGGCGGGCGCTGATGTCGAGCAGGATCTCGCTGAGCAGCGCCTCCTTGCCACGGAAGTGGCGGTAGAGGGCCGGTCCTGTGACGCCGACGGCCGTGCCGATGTCCTCGATCGACACGCCGTGGAAGCCGCGCTCCGCGAACAGGGCCGCCGCCGCCTCAAGAATCTCGACGCGCCGATTGCGGGTAGGGACTGCCATGAGGCAATGTTAGTCTCAATTAACAGGGAGGTGGCGCGTGAATACCTGGCCGGTGCTGGCGAGCACCTGTGATCAGAACGCGGAGGCGTACAAGCGGAATGCGGAAGCCAACGAGCGGCTCGCCGCCGAGCTGCGGGAACGCCTGGAGATCGCGGCACGCGGCGGCCCCGAGCGGTCCCGCGCCCGGCATGTCGAGCGCGGCAAACTGCTGCCCCGCGACAGGGTGGACAGCCTGCTCGACCCCGGGTCCCGCTTCCTGGAGCTCTCCGCACTCGCCGCCACCGGGCTGTACGGTGACGAGGCCCCCGCGGCGGGGATCATCACCGGAGTGGGCCGGGTCGCGGGCCGCGAGGTCGTCGTGGTCGCCAACGACGCCACGGTGAAGGGCGGGACCTACTACCCGATCACCGTCAAGAAGCACCTGCGGGCCCAGGAAGTCGCCCTGCACAACCGCCTGCCCTGCGTCTACCTGGTCGATTCCGGCGGCGCGTTCCTGCCCCGCCAGGACGAGGTCTTCCCCGACCGCGAGCATTTCGGGCGGATCTTCTACAACCAGGCGACCATGTCCGCGCGCGGCATCCCGCAGATCGCCGCCGTCCTCGGCTCCTGCACGGCGGGCGGCGCCTACGTGCCCGCCATGAGCGACGAAGCCGTGATCGTCCGGAACCAGGGCACGATCTTCCTCGGCGGCCCGCCCCTGGTCAAGGCGGCCACCGGCGAGACGGTCACCGCCGAGGAACTGGGCGGCGGCGACGTGCACGCCCGCGTCAGCGGCGTCACCGACCACCTGGCCGAGGACGACGCCCATGCCCTGCGCATCGTCCGCGACATCGTCGCCACCCTCGGCCCCCCGGCACAACGCCCGTGGACGGTCGAACCCACCGAATCCCCCCGGCACTCGCCGCACGACCTCTACGGCATCATCCCCGGCGACACCCGCACCCCCTACGACGTGCGCGAGGTCATCGCCAGAATCGCCGACGGCAGCCGCTTCCTCGAATTCAAATCGGAGTACGGTCCGACGTTGGTGACCGGTTTCGCCAGAATCCACGGCCACCCGGTGGGGATCATCGCCAACAACGGCATCCTGTTCAGCGAGTCGGCGCTGAAGGGCGCGCACTTCATCGAGCTGTGCGACCAGCGCGGCACGCCACTGCTGTTCCTGCAGAACATCAGCGGGTTCATGGTCGGCAAGGCGTACGAGGCGGGCGGAATCGCCAAACACGGCGCGAAGATGGTCACCGCGGTCGCGTGCGCGCGGGTGCCCAAGTTCACGGTGATCATCGGTGGGTCCTTCGGGGCCGGGAACTACGCGATGGCCGGGCGGGCATACCAGCCGAGATTCCTGTGGATGTGGCCGAACGCCCGCATCTCCGTCATGGGCGGCGAGCAGGCCGCCAACGTGCTCTCCACGGTCGGCAACGCCGATCCCTCCGAGATCCGGGCGCAGTATGAGGAGCAGGGCAATCCCTACTACTCAACCGCCCGCCTCTGGGACGACGGCGTGATCGATCCGGTGGACACCAGGACCGTGCTCGGCCTGGCACTCGGGGCCGCCGCGAACGCCCCCCTCGAACCCGTCGCCTACGGCGTCTTCAGGATGTGATCCTCATGTTCGACACGGTCCTGGTCGCGAACCGCGGCGAGATCGCAGTCCGGGTGATCCGGACGCTGCGTGCGCTCGGCGTGCGCTCCGTCGCCGTTCACAGCGACGCCGACTCCGGCGCACCACACGTCCGCGCCGCCGACATCGCGGTACGGCTCCCGCGCGGCTACCTCGACATCGACGGCATCCTGGACGCGGCCCGCCGGTCCGGGGCGCAGGCGATCCATCCCGGCTACGGGTTCCTGGCGGAGAACGCCGGTTTCGCCAGGGCTTGTGCGGAAATGGGGGTGGTCTTCGTCGGGCCGCCGCCGGAGGCCATCGAGGCGATGGGCGACAAGATCCGGGCAAAGGAGACGGTGGCCAAGGCCGGGGTGCCGGTGGTGCCCGGAGCGACCGGCGACCTGTCCGGGTGGGCGGAGTTCCCTGCGCTGATCAAGCCCTCGGCCGGGGGCGGCGGGAAGGGCATGCTGCTCGTCCGGTCGGCCGCCGAACTGCCGGAGGCGATCGAGTCGGCGCGGCGGACCGCGCTTGCGGCGTTCGGCGATGGCACGCTGCTGATCGAGCGATTTGTCGCCAATCCCCGGCATATCGAGATCCAGGTGCTCGCGGATGGGTTCGGGAACGTGGTGCATCTGGGCGAGCGGGAATGCAGCCTGCAACGGCGACACCAGAAGATCATCGAAGAGGCGCCGTCGCCGTTCGTGGACGCGGCGACCCGCGAGCGTATGGGCTCGGCGGCCGTGGAAGCGGCCCGGTCGGTCGGGTATGCCGGGGCCGGAACTGTGGAGTTCATCGTCCCCGGCGGCGAAGGGCCCGGCGAGTTCTTCTTCATGGAAATGAACACGCGGCTCCAGGTGGAACATCCGGTCACCGAACTCGTGTGCCGGGTCGCCGGGGAGCCACTCGACCTGGTGGAGCGCCAGCTGCGGGTGGCGGCGGGGGAGCCGCTGGGGTTCGAGCAAGATGATGTCCGGCTTGTCGGGCACGCGGTCGAGGGGCGGGTGTACGCGGAGGATCCCCGGCGCGGATTCCTGCCAACAGGCGGGACCGTTCTGGCGCTGCGCGAGCCTGCGGGATTCGTTCCTCTGGGAGGAGTGCCGAGAGAATCCAGGCAGGAGCTCCTTGCCTTGGGCGGGCAACTGCGGGAAGCCGGGCGAGACGTCCTTGCGTCGGGCGGGCAACCTGGAGAAGCCGGGCGAGACGTTCTTGCGTTGGGCGGGCAACCTGAAGGAGCGGGTCAAGACGCCCTTGCGTCGAGCGGGCAACTGCGAGAAGCGGGTCAAGAACTTCTTGCCTCGGGTGGGCGGGTGCCGCAGGAACCCGGGCGGGGCGTCCCTTCCTCGCTGGGACCTGCGTCGCGGACACCTACCCGTGTTCGGGTGGATTCCGGGCTGGCTGAAGGGGTCGTTGTCGGGAGCGATTACGACCCGATGTTGTCGAAGGTGATCGCCTGGGCGCCGGAGCGTGAGGGTGCGCTTCGGGCTTTGGGGGATGCGCTTGGCGAGACGGTCATTCTGGGGGTGCCCACCAATATCGCGTTCTTGCGGGCTTTGCTGGCGCATCCCGAAGTGGTCGCGGGACGCCTGGACACGGGTTTGGTGGAGCGGCACCTCGACGAGCTGCTCACAAGCGCCGAAATTTCGGATATTTCGGTATTCGTGCTGGCGGTGGCCGCGTTGAACTTCCATCCCGAAGGGGATGAGAGCGGCGATCCATGGGAGGTCGCGGATGGCTGGCGGCTGGGGGAGCGGGCCTGGACGCGATATCGCCTCGAAGCCGGCGGCGAGATCGTCGATGTCCGGGTCCGAGGCACTCGCGACCACGCCGAGGTCGCGATCGGCGACACGGTGGTAACCGCCGGACTCGGACCCGAAGGAACCGCGACCGTCGACGGAATGACCAGGCGATACATCATCGCGGGTGCGGGGCGCAGCCCCGAGGGCAAGCAATGGGGGGCGGGGCGGAGCCCCGAGGGAAAACAAAGGGT
>NZ_BLAE01000086.1:0-4263 GCF_009687865.1 Acrocarpospora macrocephala | reverse complement strand
AAATCCCCCCGAGACAACGACACATTGTGGATCGCCTCAGGCGGGACCTGGTCGGTGACCTTGCACCACCCAGGCGATCCGGGTGACCGCGCCGGCGCAAGCCGTACCGGAGATGGCACGGTTCGCAGCCCGATGCCGGGAACCGTCCTCGTGGTGAAAGCCGCCCTCGGGGATCGAGTCCAAGCCGGGCAACCGCTGCTGATCGTCGAGGCGATGAAGATGGAGCACACCGTCACCGCACCCATCGCGGGCACCCTCGCCGAACTCCCCGTCCGCCCCGGCCAGCAGGTCACCATGGACGCGACCCTGGCCGCCATCACTCCCGAGGAGGCCTGATGCACCGCATCGACGGACTACCCGACCACGTGACCATCTACGAAGTCGGCCCAAGGGACGGCCTCCAGAACGAGGCGGCCATCCTCCCGGTCGACGTCAAAGCCGAATTCGTCGAACGCCTCGTGGACGCCGGACTCACCACCATCGAAACGACCAGTTTCGTCCACCCCACCTGGGTCCCCCAACTCGCGGACGCCTCCGACCTGCTGACCCGCCTCGAGCGCCGCCCCGGCATCCGTTACCCCGTGCTCGTCCCCAACGAACGCGGCCTCGACCGCGCCCTCGAACACGGCGTCACCGAGATCGCGATCTTCGGCAGCGCCACCGAGACCTTCGCCCAGCGCAACCTCAACCGCACCGTCGACTCCCAGTTCGAAATGTTCGCCCCAGTCGTGTCCCGCGCCCTGGAAAGCGGCGTCCGCGTCCGCGCCTACGTCTCGATGTGCTTCGGCGACCCCTGGGAAGGCCCGGTGCCCATCGCCCGGGTCGTCGAGGTCGGCATGCGCCTGCTCGACCTGGGCTGCTTCGAACTCTCCCTCGGCGACACCATCGGCGTCGGCACCCCCGGCCACGCCCGCGCCCTCATCGAGTCCTTCCCGTGCGGCCCCGGCCCGCTCGCCGTGCACTTCCACGACACCTACGGTCAGGCCCTCGCCAACACCCTCGAAGCCCTGCGCTGCGGCGTCACCGTCGTCGACGCCGCGGCGGGCGGCATCGGCGGCTGCCCGTACGCGGAGAGTGCCACCGGCAACCTCGCCACCGAAGACCTGGTCTGGATGCTGCACGGCCTAGGCATCGAAACCGGCGTCGACCTCGGCTCCCTGGTCGACACCTCCAGCTGGCTGGCCAGGCGGCTCGGCCGCCCCAGCCCCTCCTCCGTCGTCCGCGCCCTCTCCAAGGAGCCGTGATGCTCACCGACGAATACGATGACCTGCGCAAATCCGTCGAGTCCTTCGCTCGCGAGGTGGTCGCCCCGGTGATCGGCGACTTCTACGAGCGGGGGGAGTTCCCGTACGAGATCATCCGCAAGATGGGCGCGATGGGCCTGTTCGGCCTGCCCATCCCGGAGGAACACGGCGGCATGAGCGGCGACTACTTCGCCCTCTGCCTGGCCTTGGAGGAACTCGCCCGGGTGGACTCCTCGGTGGCGATCACCCTGGAGGCCGGAGTCTCCCTGGGCGCGATGCCGCTGCTCAGATTCGGTACCGACGAGCAGCGGGCCCAATGGCTCCCCGCGCTCGCCGCCGGGGAGAAGCTCGGCGCGTTCGGCCTCACCGAACCCGGAGGCGGCTCCGACGTCCCCGGCGGCATGCGCACCACCGCCACCCTGGACGGCGCCGAATGGGTGATCAACGGCTCGAAGGCATTCATCACCAACGCCGGCACCGCCATCACCGGCTTCGTCGCCGTGGCCGCCATCACCGGCCGCCGCGCGGACGGCCGCCCCGAGATCTCCACGATCATCGTCCCGTCCGGCACCCCCGGCTTCACCTTCTCCGAGAAGTATTCCAAGGTCGGCTGGTCGGCCAGCGACACCCGCGAACTCGCCTTCACCGACTGCCGCGTCCCCGCCGCCAACCTGCTCGGCGAACGCGGCCGCGGCTACGCCCAGTTCCTGCAGACCCTCGACGAGGGCAGAATCGCCATCGCCGCCCTCTCCGTCGGCCTAGCCCAGGGCTGCGTCGACGAATCCCTCCGGTACGCCCGCGAACGTCACGCCTTCGGCCGCGCGATCGGCGGCTACCAGGCCATCCAGTTCAAGATCGCCGACATGGAGGTCCGCACCCACACCGCCCGCCTCGCCTACTACCACGCCGCCGACCGCATGCGCTCCGGCCTCCCCTTCAAGAAGGAGGCCGCCATCGCCAAGCTCGCCTCCTCCAACGCGGCCATGGACAACGCCCGCGACGCCACCCAGATCTTCGGCGGCTACGGCTTCATGAACGAGTACCCAGTCGCCCGCTTCTACCGCGACGCCAAGATCCTCGAAATCGGCGAGGGCACCAGCGAGGTCCAACGCATGCTGATCGCCCGCGAACTCGGCCTCTCCGGCCTCTGACCTGGAACGAACTCGGTGGCAACGGCGGCGGACGCCGCTGAACTAGATCCGCGAAGGCAGATCGGCGCTTCTTCATGTGTCGTCGATCCGGTTGCGGTGAGCGGTCCGGATGGCCAGCACCATGCAGACCGCCGCAGCGACAAGACAGATGAACACGACCGGGTTCACGTACCAAGGCACAAGATCGGTGGCGCCACCATCGTGCCAACGGCACTGATGCCTCAAGGGAAGCCAGGACCAACTGGTCGCTGGGAACGCCAGAGGCTTATCAGCGCAATACTCGCTGGTGGCTCGCAGCTCAAGGAAGCCACCGGCCCAGAAACCATGGACGTAGGTAGCGGCAGCGGTGAACAGCGCCAGAAACGATTTGCCGAAGTAAACGCTGGTCCTCACGCTTGATCGCCCTTTCACACCGCAGTTGGTGCTGTGATCAGTAGAGCGATCCTCCCTTTGTTCAGGGTCCGAGAGGCCCGGCTGCACGAAATCTCGGCAGTCTTTCCCTGAGGACGCCACATCACTGCTTGGCTGTGCCCATGATCGAGACCGGCAACCTCCCTTCTGATCCGGCGGCAGCAATCTGGCCGGGTGGTAACACGCGTTGTTCCTCGGAAGCGGTGAGGGCAGGCAGCGGGATCCAGCGCATGCTGATCGCCCGCGAGCTCGGCTTGGCTTCTCGGCCTGCATTAATAAAGGATGAGAATACGATCAAGACCGCGAGCATGCCCTGGTACGGGTGGTTGGCTGGGCTGGGGGCCAGTTAACCGGATGAAAGGGCATTTCGTGGATAAGAACGTCACGCGTCGGCACGCGATCAGTGTGGCCGCGCTCGCTGGAGCCGGGGTCGCCGTGGCGGCCTGTTCCGGCGGCGGCGACACCACCGCGGCACCCGCGGAACCCGCCGGGTCCTCCGCGCCCGCCGCCGGGGGCGGAGCCCTGACGACCACGGCCGAGGTACCGGTCGGTGGCGGCGTCGTTCTGGGCGAGGTTGTCGTCGTGCAGCCGGAGGCGGGCACTTTCAAGGGCTTCAGCCCGACCTGCACCCATCAGGGCTGCAAGGTGACCAGCGTGGCGGACAACCAGATCGTCTGCCCGTGCCACAGCTCGCACTTCTCCATCGCCGATGGCTCGGTCACCTCGGGCCCGGCGACCCGCCCACTCCCCGAGGTCCCGATCAAGGTAGACGGGACCAACATCACTTTGGCGTAAGCAGGGATACCCCGAGTGCCGCCAAGGTGGACGGGAGCGCCATCACTTTGGCGTACGTGGGATCCTCGCCAAGGCCCGGGACTCTGCCGTACACCTCCGCGTGCTCGGCAGGGCCCCGGGTGGTGTGCTAGGCGGCTAGACCCGTTTTCCGCGCATCGGTGATCTTCAGCGAAGTTGCCGAGGGTCGGTATCGAGGAGGTCGAGCAAGCGGAGTTGAAGGACCGTCGGTTGCGGGATGATCGGCGGGTCCTGGCCGTTTCCAGGGATGATCTTCATGGTGGCCAGCGCGTCGAGGATGAGCCTGCCGGTGGGGATGGCCGGTCGTCCGGCATACAAACCCTCGACTCTGATCTGGCCTTGTTCGGCCAGCGCGTGTCTGACCTGGCGTTCGATGAGGGAGAAGATGAGCAGGGCCAGGCAGATGACGGTGACCAGGGCGGCGATGCGCCGGTTGTTCTTCAGGTAGAGGGCTGCGACGGCCAGGGGGCCTTTGAAGGCGGAGTAGCGGCGTTCGACCGCTTCCTGTCCTTTGTAGAGGGTCAGGACGGTGGCGGTGTCGGCCTGATCGGGGGGCAGGTTGGTGAGCAGGGCGTACCAGCCGTCGGTGGCGGCGTCGGCGTCGATCGCGTCCTGGTCGAAGCTCCAGGCCAGGGTGGGTTTGC
>NZ_BLAE01000085.1 GCF_009687865.1 Acrocarpospora macrocephala | reverse complement strand
TGCGTTTGCTGGAAAATATCGCCCCCGCGATGAAGCAGGTCACTATGTTCACGCCGAGCAGCCAGGAGAGAGACGACGGCCCATAGCTGGAGGCGATGACGCCGCCAAGCAGGCCGCCTAGTCCGACGCTCACGTTTCTGACGACATTGGTCAGGGCGAACCATCGGTCCAGGTCCTGGCCCCGGCTGATATCGGCCACATACACCGGCCAGGCCGACCAGTACAGCTGATCCGCAATCAGCACTATGGCCGATGCCGCGATCAGTGTGATGACGTCATGGACCCAGAAATACGAGATGTAGCCGAGGGCGGCTACCACATTGTTGGCGACGAGAATGGATGCGGGCCCCCACCGGTCGATTCCGGATCCGGCCAGCAGCGCGGCCGGCATTGCCAGCAGGGTGGCGATCGTGAGGGCTGTTCCGATCCAAGACAGGGAAAGGTCGGTTGAATTGTCGAAGAAAATGATGGAGAAGGGCAGGAACATGCCCGCGCCGATTCCATCGATCAGGACCGCTATGATGACCGTTCTGTAGCCACGCAGCATGGGCAGCCCGGCCGCCGACAGAATTCTCTGCAGACGGGGTAATCTGCCGCGATTGACGGTCCTAGTCACGCCTCATCCCGATCGTGGATACGTTTCAACGGTTTGCGCAGCCTCAATTGCAGGGCATGCGTAGGTTCCTTGTGCACTCGGACGGCAGGCGTCCTCCCATTGGGCAGCCGGCTCTGGGCTCCCCAAGGGCTTATCCAGGAACTCCGGGCCGCGGAGGCTGGCACGCAATTGGACGTTCTCGCGGTAGGCGATGGCCACAAGATCGATCGCCAGGGTCGGCGAAGGCTTATGAGAAGCCTCTTGGGCTCATCTGTACGCGCAGCTACGCGAGATCCGAGACTCGCTACCCGCTGGTGACGGGGACGGCACACTCGTATGCCTGCCCGTCATACGAGCTGCCAAGGAACACATCGTGCCGGGGGTCATACGCCAGCGAGCTGATGCCAGACGCGGTTGGGCGGGTGAGCGCCGCCCACGTCCCCGTGATGCGGTCGAAGATGCCGATGTGACCGTCGTAGGTTCCGGTTGCGATCCAGCGAGCATCGGCGCTCGCCGCGATGCACTTGATCGAGTGCGTGTAGGGCGTGTCGATAACGGTCGCAGTGAAGTCGGCTGACCAGATGCGTAGCTTCAGGTCCCGGCTGATGCTGGCGAACTCTCCACCGCCCAGGCCGACACAGCCGTTCGCTATCTTGTCGTGGGCACGGTGGATCGTCTTCACCAGGGTGAGATCGTCCTTGTCGAACCAGGTACAGCTACCGTCCGCACTGACCGAGAAGATGTAGCGACCAGACGAGGCGACGCCTTTTACCGCGTTGTCGTGGAGTTTTAGTTCGGCCACGTAGTCGATGCCGTTGTTCGATCTGCAGAAGACAAGCCCTTCACCGGTGTAAGTGCCGACGATTACGTGGTCGAGATCGTCTCTCTTGAAGGAGACTCCACAGTTCAATGGTGATCTGTGCTGGTGGATCGGCAGTCCGGTGAGCACGTCGAAGATTATTCCCAGCTGTCCACCCGTGATGAGCCGATCGGCGATGGGAGCGAAGAAGTTGCAAAGACTGCCTGGCCGTGACAGCTCTTGGTTGTCTCGCCACACTATACCGGCATCACCCACGGTGATTCGCCCGCTTTCATGGGCGTATATGGCATTTAGGCCGTAGGTCGGCGCTACTTCTCTGCCGATCCACCTGTCCTGCTGGTAGTCGTATGATTGATACGTCGAGCCGAATGTGCCGAGGACTATGGACGAGTCACCGGCGAAGGCACAGGACCGGGGCCAGACCTCCGCGGGAAGATTCGTCGAGACTTTCGGACGTGGAAAACCGGAACTGATATCCCAGATACGCATGGTTCTGTCATAGCTCAGGCTGACCAACAGGTTCTTTTCGATGCCGATCGCGAGACGTTTGATGCCGGCCGCATGCGCGTCCACCTTCGTGACCGATTCTCCATCGAGCACGATTAGCTGCCCGTCGTCGTTTCCCGCGTAGATCACTCCATTCGGGTGGATCGCGATGGTGTCCGTCTCGACTCCGCCCAGGTCGATGTCCTGCACCAACAGGCCGCTCACGAGTGACCAGCGCTTGATCGTCCCGTCGTCGCTGGAGCTGATGACCTGGTCCCCGCCATGGTTCCACTGAACGCTGATGACGTCCGCGGTGTGGCCGGTAAAGCAATGGAGCAGCTCGCCGTTGTAATCGAATACACGTACCCGGTAATCACGCGAAGCGGTCGCGACCATACGCTCCGTCGGGTGGAAGACCGACATTTCGACGTCGTCTTCGTGATCTCCTAGCACTGCCATCAGCCGGAGGTCTGGCACCGACCAGAGGCGAGCAGAGTAATCGCTGGACGATGATACAAGCAGCCTCCCGTCAGGACTGAAAGTGCACTGGTTGGCAAGGTGATCGTGGATGACACGGGACACCGCTTCGCCCGTCTTCTGATTCCACAGGATGACCCGATTGTCGTAACCCGCTGTCGCGATAAAGTCATCCCCATAGGCAGAGATACCGCTGATCGGGCCAGCGTGTCCTATCATGATAAACTCCTTCTGAGCGGATTATCCACACCTTCGGTGGATGGGCATGACAGAAATCGGGATGGCTATGGCATAACCCGGGTTTCCTGCAGGGAGTTGTTGAGTGAGGATGCGCGCGACATCTTCGCGTCTATGTTCCGACGCGTCTTTCGCGGTTAATCGCGGTGCGGTCCGTTATGTCTCTACTGCTAGGTTTACTCAGATTTAACCACCTCATGACAGAGGCTGCAATATGCCGGATCAGCAAGATCAATTCGGGCATTACGGCATCCCGATGCCCAGACAGTGATGGTCGGGTATATATACATATAGACCCGCCATTCGGAAATAAGTACGGACCCGGGTGAACCGTTCTCACCACTTCACGCCGGGCGCCACGACCGTGGAACCCGCAGGCGGACCAGGGCGCTGACCTGCTCCTGGCAGGCCGCAACCTGACGGCCGGGCCGGCGATCAATACGGCAGGGCTGTTGATCTTGTCTTAGTTTGGACCTATGGACATCGCAGAAGGGCACGTGGCCGATCGTCATGAGCCACCGGATCGACTGCTGGACGCCCTGGATCGGCTCCGGGGTACGGGGGTGGAGTTCGCGGGGTTTCTTGCCAACCATGGGCCGATGGCCGCCGAAGCGCTGATAGCCATGGGCGCGGGCGACGTGGTTCCGGACTGGGTTGACGCGTATCGTGCCAAGCTGGAGCCGGAGCCACCGGCAGGGCGGCCGATCAAGGCTGACGAATGGCGGTCCGCGACCGGGGACATGCGGCGGCTCGGGGATTGGGTGGCCACCTTCCGGCGGGAGCTTGGCGAGGCCCCATGGCGGCAGGTCCTGGTGACGTGGTGGCCGAGGCTACTGCCCGGGATGGCTGCCAGCGCTACGCACGGTGTCATCCGGACCGCGCACATCGTCCGGGTGCTCTCCGCCGCCGGCGACCCTCCCCCATGGCCGCTCGTCGACGAGTTCGCGCACGGCCTCGCGTTCTGGGCCGCGCGTTACCAGCCGCTGCCCGGCTCGCCGGCTCTGAACGGCGCCTTCGGCCCGGCTGACTCGATCGCGCGCCTGCCCCGCATGGACTCGGCGGAGCCTTCGTCCGGGGCCGGCATCGGCGGACGGCTGGCCGCGCTTGTCCGAGTCCCGCGCTTCGCTGAAGGGCTTGACGCCTACGGCGCCCCCGCCGATCCCGACGTGGCCCTGGATCGGCTCATCGCGGCGGCCGCGCGCGTCCTCTGGACCCGTCCGGACGCGCCCATCGCCTTCTGCCACGCGGTCACCGCTCCGGCCGCCGCCCGGCTCGTACTGCCGTCACTGCCGGTCGAGCTCCATCGGCCCACGATCGCGGCAAGCTGGCAGATCATCGGCGCGATCATCACGGCGTTCGCCGCGGACGCGGCAGGCGACGGTCTCTACCGGGAGGACCCGCCCGACACTCCCGACCGGGCGGTGCTGCTCCGGCGCGCGGTCGAGCACGGCGACGAACACGTCATCAAACTCACCGAGGCGGCCCTACGCGAATACAGCCGGACCAGGGACCCGGTCCTGCTCCATGCCGCCGAGGCCTTCGTCAAGCGAATGCCCCGTTGACAAGGACGTCCAGGCCGGCCGGTACCGGGCCGGCCTGGACGTCGTGATCAGACCAGGTCGAACCGGTCGAGGTTCATGACCTTGGTCCATGCCGCGACGAAGTCGTTGACGAACTTCTCCTTCGCGTCATCGCTCGCGTAGACCTCGGCGAGCGCGCGCAGCTCGGAGTTCGACCCGAAGACGAGGTCGGCGCGGCTGCCGGTCCACTTGACCTCGCCCGTGGCGGCGTCGCGACCCTCGAAGACGTTCGCGTCCCCGGACGTCGCCTGCCACGTCGTGCCCAGGTCGAGCAGGTTGACGAAGAAGTCGTTGGTCAGGGACCCCGGGGTCGTGGTGAAGACGCCGAGCGGCGACTGCTGGTGGTTCGCGCCCAGGACGCGGAGGCCGGCGACGAGGACCGTCAGCTCGGGGGCGCTCAGGGTCAGCAGGTTCGCCCGGTCGATCAGCAGGTACTCAGCCGGGAGCCGGTTGCCCTTGCCGAGGTAGTTGCGGAACCCGTCGGCGGTCGGCTCCAGCGCGGCGAACGACTCCACGTCGGTCTGCTCCTTCGACGCGTCCGCGCGGCCCGGCGTGAACGGGACCTCGACGTCGAAGCCGGCGTCCTTGGCGGCCCGCTCGACGGCCGCGCTGCCGGCGAGCACGATCAGGTCGGCGAGCGAGACCCGCTTGCCGCCGGTCTGGGCGTTGTTGAAGGCCTCCTGGATCCCCTCCAGGGCGCGCAGCACCGTCGCCAGCTGGTCGGGATCGTTGACCTCCCACCCGCTCTGCGGCTCCAGGCGGACGCGCGCGCCGTTGGCGCCGCCGCGCTTGTCGCTGCCGCGGAAGGACGAGGCCGACGCCCACGCGGTGGACACCAGCGCGGACACCGGCAGGCCCGAGGCGAGGATCTGACCCTTGAGCTCGGCGATCTCCTCAGCGCCGACGAGTTCGTGCGTCACCGCGGGGAGCGGGTCCTGCCACAGCAGCGTCTCGGCCGGGACCTCCGGGCCGAGGTAGCGCACGATCGGGCCCATGTCGCGGTGGGTCAGCTTGAACCACGCGCGGGCGAAGGCGTCCGCGAACTCGTCGGGGTCGGCGAGGAAGCGCCGCGAGATCTGCTCGTAGACCGGGTCCACGCGGAGCGCGAGGTCGGTCGTCAGCATCGTCGGGGCGTGGCTCTTCGACGGGTCGTGGGCGTCGGGGACGGTGCCCGCCCCGGCGCCGTCCTTCGGCTTCCACTGGTGGGCGCCGGCGGGGCTCTTGGACAGCTCCCACTCGTTGCCGTACAGGATCTCGAGGAAGCTGTTGTCCCACGTCACCGGGGTGTTCGTCCATGCGCCCTCGAGGCCGCTGGTGATCGCGTCGCCGCCCTTGCCGGTGCCGAAGGCGTTCTTCCAGCCCAGGCCCTGCGCCTCGATCGGGGCGGCCTCGGGGTCGGGGCCGACGTTCTCCGCCGGGCCCGCGCCGTGGGTCTTGCCGAAGGTGTGACCGCCCGCGATCAGGGCGACCGTCTCCTCGTCGTTCATCGCCATCCGGCGGAACGTCTCGCGGATGTCGCGGGCCGCGGCGAGCGGGTCCGGGTTGCCGTTCGGGCCCTCCGGGTTGACGTAGATGAGGCCCATCTGGACCGCGGCGAGCGGGTTCTCCAGCTCCCGGTCGCCGGTGTAGCGCTCGTCGCCGAGCCAGGTGGACTCGGGACCCCAGTAGACGTCCTCGTCGGGCTCCCAGACGTCCGCGCGACCGCCGGCGAAGCCGAAGGTCTTGAAGCCCATGGACTCCAGGGCAACGTTGCCGGCGAGGATCATGAGGTCGGCCCACGAGAGGCTCTGGCCGTACTTCTTCTTGACCGGCCACAGCAGGCGGCGAGCCTTGTCGAGGTTGCCGTTGTCCGGCCAGCTGTTGAGGGGGGCGAAGCGCTGCTGGCCGGCCCCGGCGCCGCCGCGGCCGTCGCTGATCCGGTACGTGCCCGCGCTGTGCCACGCCATCCGGATGATGAACGGGCCGTAGTGGCCGTAGTCGGCCGGCCACCAGTCCTGCGAGGTCGTCAGCACCTCCGCGATGTCCTGCTTCACCGCCGCGAGGTCAAGGCTCGTGAACGCCTCGGCGTAGTTGAACTCCGCGCCGAGGGGGTTGGCCACGGCGGGGTTCTTGGCGAGGATCTTCAGGTTGAGCCGTTCCGGCCACCACTGGCGGTTTCCGCCGCCCTGAACCGGGTGCGGGGCGCGCCCGTGCGCGACCGGGCAGCCCTCCGCGCCCTCCGTCTTCGCGTCTACGACGATTGCATCATGGTTATCAGACATGAGAATCCTTCCGGGACTAGGCCGACCGCGGTGCTCAGGCGCTGCGGGCGGTGGAACAGTCGGGGCATAGGCCCCAGTAGACGACCTCTGCCTCGTCGATCACGAAGCCGTGGTCGTTGGACGCGGTCAAGCAGGGCGCGTGACCGACCGCGCAGTCGACGTCGGCGACGACGCCGCACGACCGGCACACGATGTGGTGATGGTTGTCCCCGACGCGTCCTTCGAACCGGGCCGGGCTGCCGGGCGGTTCGATACGGCGCACGAGTCCCGCCGCGGTGAGCGCGTGCAGGGCCTCGTACACGGCTTGAAGCGAGATGTGGCCCAGGCGGTCACGCACCCCGGAGGCGAGCGCCTCCACGTCGAGGTGGTCACCGTCGCGGACGGTCTCGAGCAGGGCGACGCGGGCGGCCGTCACCCGCAGGCCGGCACCGCGCAACTCTTCGGCGGTGGTCGGGATCCTGGATGCGGTCATGGCGCGCAGCCTGCCTTCATAAACACGAACAATACAAGATAACGAACACTCCAAGTCTAGTACCTCTTCAGGCGACGTTGTCCCGCCCCCACCTCTTGACACACACCTGCCGCCTCGCCGAGGCTCACGGGGAGCAGGTGTCGCGACCTCGGCGGCTATAAGGGGCTGTACGGGCTGAAACGTCGACTCTTCACGAAGGGAAGACGTGGATGCACCCCATGCTGCGACGGCTGGACGATCTCGCCGCCCATCTGGCCACGCGCGGTGACGTTCTCGCGCTACTCGGCGTCGGTTCGGCGGGTTCCGAGCACGACCGGCTCGACGAGCACTCCGACCTGGACTTCTTCGTCGTCGTCGAGGACGCCGCCAAGCCCCGCTATGTGGATTCCATCGACTGGTTGCAGGCGCCCTGCCCAGTGGCGTACAGCTTCGCCACCGACCAAAACGGGCGCAAGGCGCTGTTCACCGACGGGATCTTCGTCGAGTACGCGATCTTCACGGTCGACGAACTACCCAAGATCCCCTTCCACGGCGCGCGAGTCGTCTGGCAACGCGACGACGCCCCCACCGACCTGGCGAATCGCGGCGCACCACCCTCTGGCCCGCAGTACGACACGGTCGAGTTCCACCTGAACGAGGCCCTGACCAACCTCTACGTCGGCCTCCACCGCGAACTGCGCGGCGAGCGCCTGACCGCAACCCGCTTCATCCAGTCGTACGCCATCGACCGAGTGATCGCCCTGCTACACCTCACCTCCGCCCACCCTCACCCCCGCCGCGACCCGTTCGAACCCAGCCGACGCGTAGAGCAGGCATACCCACCGGCCGTGCTGCCACTGGCCGAGATGGCCCCCGGCTACGAACACAACAGACAGGCCGCCACAACCACCCTGACCTGGCTAGAGAAACACTTCACCGTCGACCCCGTAATCGCCAACGCCATCCGAGAACTCCTATCCGACCCTCAGTAAGCCCCCTGCGATTACCTTGATCACTAGAAGTTCCGCCTAGCCGACACGTCACACCAGTGAATTGACGTAACCTCTGAATCGGGCCAGCGAAAGGGGGGACTGCCTCATGACCGCGCAACCGCATGAGCCGGTGAACGTGAGCGCACCCGTGCTGGATAAGAACTTGGGTTCGATCCGCGTGGCGTTGACCGTGCCGCAGGACCGGGAGGCTTTCGACGCGGGCCTACGCATGGCACTGGATGAGGTGCGGGCCACGCTCGATCTCGGCAAGCTGAACGAGTTCATCCATACCTGGTGGCTGATCGCCCACGACTCCATGCACGACCGCGCAGGTCGCGAACGCATGTATGAGCACGCCGCGCGAGTACAAGAACTCGCCGACCGCGGCCAAGCAGTGCCCCGTGGAGACAGAACCTGGCGCGAACTACTCGCCGAGCGTGGAGTGCAGGCATAGGTGTACGCGGCGAGGTCTACATCGTCCGCGTTCAGTGGCTCTCGATCGCATAGCACGCTGACAGGTGGACGATTGACCAGGCCGTGAGCCACTTTCGGTGACGGTCACGGACGCACCGTTCCGGAAAATACGTCGCGATTTCAGGGGATCCTTCGTAGGGTGATCCGCATGTACTGCATCTGTTTCATGCGTATGCGCAGCAGCCGGGCTCTGGCTCGCTAGCTTCGCGGGACGCGAGCCCAGGGCCCGTCGAGATTCCATTCATCTCGAGGACCCGAAAGGGCTTTTGCTGTGGCGCAGGACTTCGCGCACGGGAACTATTCGTATACCCAGAAGAAGGCCAGGAAAAGTGGTGGCGGTCGCACGCCCAGGGATCGGGCGCGGCGGGAGTTCTCGCAGAACTTCCTGGTCGATCGGCATGCCGTAGAGCAGGTGGTCAAGGCGGCGCGGCCGAGTGGTCTCGTGCTTGAGCCCGGGGCCGGAGAGGGAGTGCTCACGATGGCGCTGGCCAGGGCGGGCGCCACGGTCGTGGGGTACGAGATCGATCCGCTGCTGGTGGCCAAGCTCAGAGCCAAGACCAAGCTTAGGATCGTCAAGGGTGATTTCACCGCGGTACGGCCGCCGGGCGAGCCGTTCGCGGTTGTGGGGAACATCCCGTACTCGATCACCTCCAAGATCGTCGACTGGTGTCTGCGGGCGCCGGAGCTGACCTCGGCCACGCTGCTCACCCAGGTGGAGTACGCCCGCAAGCGCAGCGGCGACTTCGGCAGGTGGAGCCTGGTGACGGTGGAGAGCTGGCCGTGGTTCTCGTGGGAGCTGCTCGGCAGGATCGGCAGGGAGAGCTTCCGGCCCGTTCCCTCCGTCGACTCGGCGATCCTGCGGATCGAGCGACGGCCCGAGCCGCTCGTCGACGATGGCCACGCGTGGCAGGAGCTGGTGGAGCTGGGCTTCTCCGGCGTCGGCGGCTCGCTGTACGCCTCACTCAACCGGCATTACGACGGAGTGGGCGCGGCCTTCGCCCGGGCGGGTATCGCGCGTGGCACGGTGGTGGCGTTCGTTCATCCCGACCAGTGGGTCACGCTCTTCACCGCACTGCACCGCTGAGACGAGCTTGACCGCCGCCCGCGCAGGACGGCGGTCAACCGGCTGATGACCGGTTCCACAGCTTGGTGACGGTGCCGGTGACCGGCCCGGGGGCGGAGGCGTTGCCGCCCGTGCTGACCATGATCGGCTTCTTTGGGAACGCGGTCGCGCCGGATTTGATGCGGTAGTCGACCTCGGTGGTGAGCAGTTGTGGTCTGCCGGAGGCGAGGATGAGGGCGAGTGTCGTCCTGATCTGCAGGTCCGCGAAGGATGCTCCGAGGCAGCGCCGCTGGCCGACGCCGTACGGCAGGAACGCGTACGGCGAGGGGCGGGCGTCGGTCCAGCGCGACGGGCGGAAGGCGCCGGGATCGGGGAACGCCACCGGGTCGCGGTGTTCGAGCAGCGGGGCCGTGAAGGCCAGCGCGCCACGCGGGATCGGCGGCGCCCCGTCGATCTCGACGTCCCGCGTCACGCGTCGCGGCAGGGAGAGCGGCACGGTCGGGATGAGCCGCTGCGACTCCCTCACGACGGCGTCCAGTTGTTCCTCGCTGGAGACCTCCAGGTCAGGTGTGCCGAGGATGGTCAGCAACGCCCACGTCATCGACATCGCGGTGGTCTCGAACCCGGCCGCGAACAGGCCGTGCAGTTCGCCGGCTATCTCCGGCGTGGTCAGCGAGTCGCCGTTCTCGTCGGTGGTGTGGCAGAGGATGGACAACGCGTCCGGGCGGGGTTCCTCGGCGCGCTTGCGCTCGATGATCCCGGCCAGCCGGTCGTAAACGCCGGCGACCTGCCGGGTCCACTTGCCGTACGGGGTCCAGTCGCGTTCCTTCTGGTACATGAAGACCATCGGGTTCAGCGTGGCCTGGAGCAGCCGGTGGACGGCGTGGGCGAGGGCGACGTTCTCCTCGTCCGGTTCGAGGCCGAGCAGGCAGGTGAGCATGTTGGCCCGGGTGACGTCGAGGAATTCGGCCGCCATGTCGAACGGCTCGCTATCGGACGCGGCGAATCTGGTCCGCTTGAAGGTGTCGGCGAATACCACCGCGTAATGCTCCATCGCGCTTTTGTGCACGACGGGCATGAGCAGCTTGCGCGCCCGACGATGCCGCTCCCCGTTGAAGGTGATGACGGCGTCGAACATCCGCGACCAGGGCCGCCCTTCCGGCAGCGTGAAGAGGCCATCGCTCAGCCGATGAAAGGTGTCGTTGTCGGTGAAATACCGCCGGATCGCCTCCTCGCCCCTGAGCAGGACGACCGACCCGTTCCCACCGGTCAGCGGTACGACCGGCCCGGGAAACTTCGGTGCGACCCGATCCAGCGCGTACCAAGCGGAATGCCGTAGAAAACGAAGATTATTAAGGATGGGAATCCCACCAGGTCCCGCCGCGTCCATCCGCAGCGCGGTGTCGAACATTTTTGCCATGCCGCACGCATCCGTTCCCTCCTGCGGAGCGTAAGCGCACGGCAATCCCCCATCAAGAACGCTCCGTGTTGCTTCTCCCTCACATTCTCGTCCCCGCATTATGAGATCGGTCACCCTCAGAGCAGCGTGAGGATCTGATCGGTGGTGCCGGTCTCGCCCAGTACGGGGAAAACCCTGGTCACGCCGCGTTCGTGCGCCCCAACGTCGAGGTCGGTTATCGCGTCCAGGGCGATCGTCACGTGATAACCGGCGTCGTAGGCGTACCGGGCCGTGGACTCGACGCCGAAACTGGTCGCGATCCCCGCGATGACGACCTGCGTGACGTCCCGCTCGGCGAGCCGCGCGTCGAGCGGGGTGCCGGCGAACGCGCTCCATCCCCGCTTCGTGATCCTGATGTCCCCGGGCTGCGGCGCGAGCCCGGGAACGATCTCGAGCGCGTCCGCCGGAATCGGCGCCCTGGGCCGGCCAAGCTCCGTACGCCCCGGGGGGCGGGTCGTTCAGGTCGGCGCTGACCAGAGCCACCGGGAGGCCATGGCGGCGGAACGCCGAGGCGAGCCGGGCGGCGTTGGCGACGATGCCGCCGATCGGGTGGACGGTGGGGTTGCTAACGGTGGCGTGCTGGAGATCGATCACGAGGAGTGCGGTTGTCGGGTCCAGTGCGCTGATGGGCATGGTCACGTCTCCTGTTGTCGGGTACGGGGTCAGCTCGCGGCCATCGACAACGCGGTGTGGCCGGTGGACACGGCGGCCACGGCGCCGCCGTCCACGAGGAGGTCGGTGCCGGTGATGAACGAGGCGGCGTCCGACAGCAGGAACGCGGCGGCGGATGCGATGTCGTCCGGAGAGCCGAGGCGGCCGGTGCCGGAGCCGTCGACCATCGCTCTCATGAACGCGCCGGAGGGTGAGGCCAGCTCCTGCCGGCCCATCGCCGTGGAGATGACGCCGGGGCTGATGGTGTTGACGCGTGCTCCCTTACGGCCCCACTGTGTGCTCGCGGCGCGGACACGCACCTGATTGGCCCGCTTGGCGAAAGAGTAGGCATGGCCGGGGGACGCGAACGCGCCGGGGGAAGCGGCGGGGAGGTTCAGCAGCTCGCCGGTGGGGGTCGTCGCGAGCTGGATCTCCACCTCGGGGGGCAGGGGCGGCATGAGATGCCCGGACATGCTGGCGATGACCAGACCGGCCCCTCCCGGGGAGACGACCTCGGCGAACTCGTCCAGCACGAGCGCGACGCCGAGCAGGTCGACCCGCAGGATCGCCTCCACGGGCGCCTGCGCCGGGGAGAGCCCAGCCGTGTGGAGCACCTGCGTGACCGGGCCGAGCCGAGCCGCGGTACGGGCGAGCTCGTGGACGGACTCCCCGGATGAGACGTCCACGACCTGAGTCGTGACGTCGTGCCCTTCGTCGCGGAGCGCGCCGGCGACCGCGTCCAGCGCCGCCTCGTTGAAGTCGGCGAGCAGAACGCGCTTTCCGGGCCCGATCCTGCGCGCCGCCGCGACGCCCATCCCGCCGGTTCCGACCACGACCAATACTCCGTACGCCATGTCTGTGACTCCAATCCGAGATTTCGAGACGACACGTCTCGTAATGGAGACTACCGGAGGTGCCTACGCTGGTGTCATGTCAAGTGGCCGCAAGCGCAGCGAGGCTTCGCGGCTGGCGATTCTCGAAGCGACCCGGTTCCTGCTCGCGGCTGTGGGTTACGAGCGGTTGACCATCGAGGGGATCGCCGGCCGGGCCGGGGTGGGCAAGCAGACCGTCTACCGCTGGTGGGGTTCGAAGAGCGCCGTGGTCGCCGAGGCGGCGTTGAGCGGGGGCCTGTCGCAGCAGGTGGAGCCGCTCCCCGACACCGGTCATATCGCCAACGATCTGCGCGAGTGGTCGCGCGCCTGGGTGGCACGGCTGACGTCGCCGGAGGGCTCGGGCCTGGTCCTGGCCCTGACCGCCGCCACGGTGGACAACCAGGAGGTCGCGGATCGTCTGTACCGGCACTTCACCGAGCCGCACGAGACGTCGCTGCTCCAGCGGCTGGCAAGCGCCCAGCGGGCCGGGCAGATCGACTCCGACGCCGACCTGCCCACGGTCGCCTCGACCCTGGTGGGCTCGCTGCTGTACCGCGTTCTCGCCCGGCAGCGCCCGCCCACCGCCGACGACGCGAACGCACTGGTCGCCCTCGTGCTGAAGGGCTGCGCACCCCAGCACGAGGGCGCTGATGCCGTACGGCGCTGACGCGCGAGGCTGAGCCACGCCATCCTGTCGGAAGGACGTGGACAGGAGGCTTCAGGGATGGTCGCCGATGAGCGCAGCCAGGAGTTCGATGAGCTCGTCAGGCGGGTCCTGGAGGAGCCGGAGTTCACTGTCGCCATGGCCGGGGAGCACGCGCCTTCGGCGGCTGACCTGCGGGCGGCGGCGCTGGCGCAACGAGGGGCCCTGCTTGGCCACGCGCGCGCCGCGGAGCAAGAGTACCGGGAGGCCGCCGGCCGGGCGCAGAGCGTATGGAGCCGGCGGCGGCGAGTGCGGGTGATCTTCTGGGCCGGTGGGGCGTTCGCGCTGCTCGTCGCGCTGGCGGCCATCATGACGGGGGCGTGGAATGACGAGTTCAAAGCGGCACTGATCGAAAATCGGCCGGTGTCGATGATCGGGGTCGTGGGCAGCGGCATCGGCCTGCTGCTGACCTCGATCGTCATCGCGGCGGTGGCGGGGCGCGTGGCCTTCGCCCTGTTCTCCCTCTTGCCGCGGGTCCGCGCGGGGAACGAGTCAGCCCGCTACTCCTGGAGTGCCGACGTCGCGTTGTTCGTGATGACCGCCCTCGTGGTCGCGGGGGCCTCCGCCGCGGATCAGCTTTTCTGGCAGATGGCCCACAACCGTCCGGCCGGGGATGATGACGGCTACGCCTGGGGCACGCCGGTCAGCCTCATCGTCGGGGCGCTGTTCGTCGCGCCATATCTGCTGTTCTTGCAGGCTTCAGAAGGCGCGGGAGTTCAGGTGTGGCGCCGCGGGCTGCTGGCCCCGGACAACCAGGACGCCGAGCGGCTGCGCGCGGCCTGGTGGGATTCGGTGGCCGAGGCGCTGCGCGGGTTGCTGCGCGCCCAGATCGGCGCCCACATCACCCGCCGCCACGCTTTGACGCTGCACCTCAAACAGACCCCCGGCCTGCGCCAGGTCCGCGGCCTGGCCTTCCACGTCTCGACCGCCGCCGAGGAGACGCTGACGGTGGTGGCCAACGGCATGGACGGCGGGAGCATCGCGCTGTCGGGCCCGCGCGGCGTCGGCAAGACCGACCTGCTGCACGCCTTCTGCGGCGACGGCTCCGAGCGGCTGGGCCTGGTGATCTCCGCGCCGGTCGTCTACGAGCGACGCGAGTTCATGCTCGGCCTGTTCGCCCAGCTGTGCCGGTCGGCGATCGCCGCCGAGCTCAAGACCGCCGCCGGGGCCGCCGCCAAGCACCTGGAGTGGATCCACTACCTGCAGACCCGCACCAGCGAGGCCAGCATGAACGCGGGCTGGCAGGGCTTCGGCATTTCGGCCAAACGCGGCGGCAGCCGGGCCCGCCAGCCGCTCACCTACCTGGAGATCGTCGACGCCCTGAAAGGTTTCCTGCACACGCTGGCCGACGAACTCACCACCACCGGCCTCAAACCCCGCGGCCTGGTCGTCGGCATCGACGAACTCGACCGGATCGAGCCGGCCGCCCGCGCCCGCGACTTCGTCAACGAGCTCAAGGTCGTCTTCGACGTACCGAACTGCCTGTTCCTGCTGTCGGTCTCCGACGAGGCGCTGCGGGAGGCGGATCTGGCCCCGGTCGGCCGCCGCGACGCCTTCGACAGCGCGATCGACGAGATCATCCGGGTCGAGCCGCTGGATCTGGCCACGGCGACGCGGCTGCTCGACACCCGCGCGGTCGGCCTGCCGGTGCCGTTCGCGGCGTTGTTCCACTGCCTGTCCGGCGGCATGCCCCGCGACCTGTTGCGTACGGCCCGGGCAGCGGCGGCGCTGATCGTGCCCGATCGTCCCCGCACGCTGCCGGAGATCACCGCCGCCCTGCTCACCCGCGAGTCGGCCCGCCTGGCCGACGATCGCGGCTTCCTGCGCACCATCGAGCAGATCTTCACCGCCGAGCTGACCCTGGACCGGCTGACGCGCGCCTCCGACTCGGGGTTTCCCGGCTCGTTCGACGCGCTGGCGCGGGTCCGCCGTGACCTCGGGGTCGCCGACGAGCGCGCCGGCGAGGCCCTGCGGGAGATCAGGAAGGCCTGGGATCTGCCCGGGTAGCCGGGTCACGCCAGGGCCTCAGTCGGGGACAGCCCTATTCGTACGGGTTGGCGGACGCGAGGGCGAGTTCCGAGATCTCCTCCAGGTCGGCGTCCGTGTACGTGTCCGGAAGGGCGACCCCCAGCAGGGAGAACACGCTGCGGACCTCGTCGGCGCTGGGCGAGGCGCTCAGCGGCACGTCCTGGATCTGCTTCATGGGGAGCAGCTTCGACTGGCGGAGGCTGACCGCCAGCTCGGTGTTCCACAGGTCGTAGCTCAGGTTCCCGCTCTCCACGATCGTGGCCGGAAAACTCGGGCCACGCTGCGTGATGATCAGGCATCGGGACGACAACTCGTACCGGTGAATCGAAAGTTTCGACGAGAGGCCTATGTCGATATCGAGCATTTCGTACCGCTGCTGGTACCAGCAGGCCGCCAGAATTGTCGCGAACAGTTCGCGGCGTGTTTCGTCCATCGTCCACGAGTGTTCCGGGCTGTCCGCCCGGGTGGTGAGTCGCTGGTGCATGCGGACGTACCGTTCGCATAATTCCGGGTCGGTGGGATCGAGAATCTCCAGCCGGAAAACGAGCGCCCGCCTCGACAGCCGCGCGTGGTCGACGCACTCCGGCAGGGTGACCGCGCGCACGTACGTTCCGGTCGCGCCCTTGAACAGCCACCGGTCGGTGGACTGCCGGGCGGCGGCCAGGACCTTGCCGAACTCGAGGCCGATCACGAAGTAGACCCCTGAGCTGCGGTCGATTCCGTCGGCCAGCCGGTCGAGCCGGAGCTGTGTCTCCGCCAGGGCTTCCCGCCAGTCCTGGTCCCGCTGGTCGTTGCGGGCCCGGTCGCGCAGGAGGATCACCGCCAGGACGGCGAGGGTGGCCAGCGTGGCGCTCTCGGCGGGTCCCGCCTTCTCCGAATCCGGCCCGACCACCCCGAGTACGGCGACCACGATGGCGACGGACAACGCGAGGGCGACGTCTGAGTTCGTAACCAGCCAGACAATCCGCCGCTTCATTTCGGTCCTCACCTCAATTGAGATAATTGCCAGGGTGGCGGACATGTGCCTGGACGTACAGACTAGTTATGGGGTAGGGGTAATTCAACTCGTTCACGAATGCGAGAGAAGCTTCATGGCGATCGAGAACGGCGGGGGCGGTTCCGAGCGGAACATGTGGCAACGGTTACGGCTGACCTGGCTGCGTAATGAGCCTGACGCGGGCATTGCGCTCATCATCGCCATCATCGCCATCCTGGTCGACACAATTCCGGGCATACCGGATAGGTTCAAGGATCCGGTCACCAGCAACGGCACGCTGCTCGTGCTGGCGCTGGTGGCGACCACGCTGATCCGCAACCGGATGCTGGCCCAGCCGGCCGAGCTCCGGCAGCTGGCGGCCGATTCCCGGGACGCGCTCGCCACGATGGCCGAGCGCCACGACGAGGTGACCGGGTTGCTCGAGCAGACGCGGCACACGCTGGACCAGGTGTCCGTGGTGTCGCTGCTCGCCGGGTCGCAGGTGCGGGCCGAGCTGGCGGCGGCCTGGCGGGACAGCAACAGCTGGATCTTCAAGGGCGGCACGGGAACGTTCATCCGCGCGGTGACGCTGCGCGAGTGCGTGGAGAACTCCCGGGCGGCCCGCCGCCCGCTCCGGGTGCAGCTGGAGATCATCGACCCGGAGAACACCACCGTCTGCGAGGCGTACGCCCGGTTCCGCCGATCCCTTCCGACCGGCAAGGGCGACCCGTGGACGGCAGAGCGGGCGCGCCTGGAGTCCTACGCGACCATCCTGGCGGCCAGCTGGTACCGCAAGCACAACGACTTCCTCACCATCGCCGTCGGCCTGTCCTCGACGATCTCGACGTGCCGCTGGGACATGGCCGCCTCGCACGTGATCGTCACCCGCGAGGATCCCGCCGCGCCCGCCCTGCTCGCGGCGCACGACAAGCTCTACTACTCCTGGTGCCAGACCGAGCTCAACATCAGCTTCAGCCAGGCCAGGCACGTTCCGATCGACCGCGTGCTGCGGGTGCCGCTCGCCGACGAGCCCGCCCTGGACGAGGTGCGCGATCTCTTCCAGACGCTGGGTCTCCCGCTCGACTCGTTCCGGGACGCCGAGGTCATCGAGCTGACCCGGCGCGCGCTGGCGGCGTCCGACCCATACCTATGAGCCCCTGAGGGAGACCTGGTGCCGACTGAGGAGCGACACATGCGCTACTCGGATCTACAGCTCCACATCGACGAGGGCACGGCCCCGGCCGCCCTCCCCCGCTGGGCGGAATCCGTGCTGCGCGACATCGCGGCGGGCCACCTGCCCCTCACGGCGGTACGGCATCCGCTCGGCTTCCTCTGCCTGCCCGTCGAGCGCAGCGGCGAGCTCGGAGTCTGCATCCACCTGTGGTCGCCCGAACTCGCCTCGGCCGCCAGCAGCACCTCGCAGGTCCACTGCCACAGCTGGGAACTGACCAGCTTCGTCCTGTACGGCCAGATCCGCAACGTGCTCGGGGATCTCCGCGAGGGAACCACCCACCGGATCTTCGAGGTCGTCAGCCACGGCGACGTCGACGAGATACGCGCCTCCGACCGCACGGTCCACTACCTGCCCGGACGGGCCGACGTCCACCGCGGCGGCACCACCTACTCCCTGCCCTCTGGGGTTTTTCACAGCACCGAAGTCGGAGACTCGGGCGAGGCGGCGACGGTCGTCCTCGGCCGGACGGGCGGCTCGCGGCCGGACCTCTCGCTGGGACCGCCGGAGGTGGCCGGCCACACGCTGCCGCGCTCGCGTTGCACGAGCGCGGAGACGATCCAGGCGGCCCGGCTGGCGATCGCCAGGCTGACCCGCGAACCGGGGGGAGACGGCACGTGGACGTGACGGCGGAACTGGGCCTGGCGATCGAGGCGGTCGAGGCAGCGGGCGAACTGCTCCGCGAGGAACCGCAGTGGATCGAGGCCAAGGGGGACGGCGCGGACGTCCTCACCGACCTCGACCTCAGGGTCGAAGAGCTGATCGTCGGCCGGTTGCGCGCCGCCTACCCGCACGACCAGATCTTCGCCGAGGAATCCGGGGCGAGCGGCGCGGACGGCGACCGCGTCTGGCTCGTGGACCCGCTGGACGGCACCAACAACGTCGCGATCGGGCTGCCGGTCTACGCGGTCGGCATCGCCCTGTGCGTCGGCAAGCTCCCCCAGGCCGGCGTCGTCCACGACCCGGTCTCCCGGCGCACCTGGTCGGCCGTCCGCGGCGCCGGCGCGCACGGCCCGGGCCTGCCGCCGGACCCGCCGCCCGGGCGGCGGTCGCTGCTGCTGGCCTGGACCCAGGGCCATTCGGTGGGCCGCGAGGACGCGACCGCGCGCGGATTGCGTACGGCGCTGGAAGCCAAGGCCGGACGGCTGCTGCAACTGTGGGCGCCGCTGGTCGGGTGGACCCTGCTGGCCAGGGGAAAGATCGACGGATTCATCGGCTACCGGGCCGAACTCGTCGATCTCCCGGCGGGGGCGCTGATCGCCCACGAGTCGGGGGTCGAGCTACGCGCCTTCGACGGCGGGCTGTTCGACCAGCGGATCGATCTCCCCGAGGCCGAGCGCAACTTCATCGCCTGCCGGCCCGGCCACCTCGCCGAGATCCGGTCAGCGCTCGCTGGCGAGCTCGAAGGTCTCCACGATCTCGGTGCAGGTGCCGTGCTCGCCCATCACGCAGAGCGCGAGGGTGCGGTAGACGGCGGTGAATGACTCGGGGGGCGGCAGCAGATCGGCCGCGATCTGGTGGCCGCGCTCGCGGAAGCGGGTCATCGTGATGTGCGGCCGGAACAGGTCGCCGATCTCGTCGTAGCCGTACCGGTCGAGGTTGGCGCGGGCGGTCGGCGGGGCGCTGAGCCGGTGGTCGGCGAGCACCCGGCCCACCGGGTCGCGCAGCCGCAGGCCGGTGCGCAGCGGATTGAGCCGCTCGATGATGGACTCCTGCAACCGGGTGACGGCTTCGGTCTTCCGGTAGAACAGTTCGAACATGCCCTGGTCGTTGCCGGAGAAATGGTCCGCCGCAAGGGGGATTTCGGGCATCGATTTGCTGATTAATCGTAGCTCGTCTCGCGCGGAATCGAGGTCGGCGGGCGTGAAGTTGGCCATGTAGAGCGAGATGTGAGGATAGAGTTCACCGGCTTTCAGGGTGAATTCCGCCGGCGTCTGGCTCGCGCACCACTCGCTCAGCCGAATTGACCCCGCATTCACGGCCTCGGGCGGCAGCAGAACGGCGTCATAAACCGGGAGATCCACCATGCGCTTATTGTAGGCCGAACCGCCGGTTTTCGTCAGACAGTCACCACCGCGACCACGGCCGGCACGATACACACCGCCAGGAGAGCGCCGGTCAGCATGAATTTCACGAGCGGGACTTTCACCGCGTGGCGCTGGCACGACTCGAACCAGAGCAGCGTGGCCAGCGAGGCCCACGGGGTGATGACCGGGCCCACATTGGTGCCCACCAGGAGCGACAGCAATTGGTCGTGATTGTCCACCGGGATGACCTGCTCGCCCGCGACATACGCCGGCAGGTTGTTGACCACGTTGGACAGGCCCGCGCCGGCGCCGCCCGCGCGCAGCAGCCCGGCGAACCCGTGGTCGGCGCCGATGATGGAGGTCATCACGTCGGCCAGGCCGTGCCGCATCAGGGTCGGCACCACCAGGAACAGGCCGGTGACGAAGACGAGCAGCTGCCAGGGGATCAGCGAGGGCCGCAGCGACCCGCGATCCCGCACCAGGTAGGCCACGATGGCCAGCGCCGCGGCGGCGAGCGCCGCGATCTCTATCTGGAGGCCGCCCAGAATGGCGGCGATGAACATCAGGCAGGCCCCGGCGGTGACCCAGAACAGCACCCGGTCGCCGATCGGCTCGGGGGCGGCCGGTTCGTAGCGGTCCGCGCCGCGCGCGCCCGCGCGCCAGAAGAACACCCAGAGCAGCACCATCGTGACGGCGATCGAGACCAGCTGGGGCAGCCACATCCGGGCGGCGAACTGCGGCGCGGAAAGGCCCACCTTGTCCAGCGCGAGCAGGTTCGTCAGGTTGCTCACCGGCAGCAGCAGGCTGGCGGTGTTGGCCAGCCAGACCGTCGTCATCGCCAGCGGCAGCGGCGCTATCCGCGCGCGCGGCGCGAGCGCGAGCATCACCGGAGTGAGCAGCACGGCGGTGGTGTCCAGGTTCAGGAACATGGTGGTGCAGGACGCGAACGCCACGCAGAGCAGGAAAAGCATCGGATAGGAGCCGCGGCCCAGCAGCGCCAGCCGGGTCGCGATGACGTCGAACACCTGGGCTTGCTTCGTCAATTCGGCGAGCACGATGACGGCCGCCAGGAAAAGCATCAGCGGGGCTATTCGCTGAAAACTCGAAAAGGCCTCGTCAGCCGGTAGCAGGCCGGTGACCACGCACCCGATTCCGATTGCCAGTAACGCGATGCGAACCCAGTCGAGAGGGGTCAAGGCGGCTACGGCCCGCTTCCAGAGAGGCACAGACCGTTGTCCCATATCTCGTACCAATGAGAACATCAGGGTACCGATCCGGAGTGGCTCAGCGATACTGACGTCATGGAGCGCCCCACCGACATATTCATCAGCTACTCCCCCGCCGATGAACGGTGGGCGACGTGGCTGGCCTGGGAACTTGAGGCTGCAGGATATCGCACAATGCTGCAGGCCTGGGACTTCGTGCCGGGCACCAACTTTGTCGACTTCATGGACCGGGGGGTCAAGGAGTCGGCCATCGTGCTGGCGTTGCTCACCGAGAATTATATGGGGTCGCGATTCGGTCGATTGGAATGGCAGGCGGCACTTCGCGCGAATCCGGATAACCCGGGGAAGAAACTCATCACGGTACGGCTGGAGGATTGCCAGGTCGACGGGCTGCTGTCCACGATCACCTGGGTCGATCTGCTGGGGGTGACCGATCCCGACCATGCCAGAGGGCTGCTGCTGACCCGCATCAGGGAGGCGCTCACCGGCCGGGCCAAGCCGGTGGCCGGGCCGAACTTCCCGTCCGAGGCCGCCGCGCGGACCCCGTCCCCGCTCGCCTTCCCGCAGCCGCGGGTGCTGACCGGCCAGGGCCGGGCGCGCCGGGCGCCGGTGGTCCCGCCCACCTTTCCCGCCGGCTTCCACGCCCAGGGCCAGCGCGGCAGCGTGAGCGTCCTGCACCTGGCCGGGCCGAGGTTCGGCCGGACGCTGGGCCACGAGGCGCCGCTCAGCCCCGAGGCGCTGCAGGCCCGCGTCTTCGCCGAGCTGATCCAGCTGACCGACGGCGGGGTGCCCCGGCCCGAGCTGCTGGTGGTCACCGGCGACCTGACCGCGACGGGCAGCCGCAAGCAGTCGGCCATGGCGATGGACTTCCTCACCGGGCTGCGGGCGCTCGTGGGTCTCGAACCGCAGCGGATGATCGTGGTGCCGGGGGCCAAGGATGTGAACATCGCGGCCTGCGAGGCGTACTTCCACCACTGCCGGGCCGACGACGAGCATCCCGAGCCGCCGTACTGGCCGAAGTGGCGGCACTTCGCGTCGCTGTTCGAGGAGCTCTACCAGGGCCTGGACTCGATCATGTTCGACAGCGCGCAGCCGTGGACGCTGTTCGCGATTCCGGAGATCAAGGTGGTGGTGGCCGGGCTCAACTCGACGATGGCCCTCAGCCACCGCCCGGAGGACGACCACGGCCTGGTCGGGGAGTCGCAGGCCGCCTGGTTCGCGGAGCGGCTGCGCCCGTTCGAACGGGAGGGCTGGCTGCGGATCGGCGCCCTCTACCACAACCTGCGGGCCGGGCAGAGCGACTCGCTCACCGACCGGGCGAGCGTGGAGGCCCTGCTCGGCGGGAAGCTGCACGCGGTCCTGCAGGGCAGCGGCGGCGGCGAGCCGGTCGAGCTCGGTTCCGGGGCGCTGTGCCTGCCCGGCCTGGCGCCCGGGCGGCACCAGGTGCTGGAGTTCACCCCCGGCGGGGTCGGCGTGCACCGGATCGGCGCCGAGGCCCGGCGGGTGGAGCGGAGCTGGTCGTCGGTCAGCGGCGTCTACCCGGCGGTGAGCGGCCCGGCCGACAACGGGATGATGGAGGTGGCGGAACCGCTTCCGATCGCGGCGCCCGACCCGCGCGCGGACCTGCTGGAGCGGATCGCGGAGGCGTGCGAGTCGCGGTTCGAGCGGACCGTGATCAGGACGGTCGAGTCCGACCCGCCGCGCCTGCGGGTGACCTATCGCGAGGAGGACTTCGTCCGGCAGTTCTGGGTGGGCGCGGTGGTGGGCGAGCCCACCGCCGCCGACGTGGACGCGTTCGCCCGGCAGGTGCACGCGGGCAGCATGGAGCAGAGCGCGGAGCTGGTCTATCTGGGCGCCGCCCCGCCGTCCGCGCTGCGCGACGAGGCGGCGCGGCGGGGCGTCCGGCTGCGCAGCCTGGTGGAGTTCCAGGGGCTGGTCGACCTGTCGGAGTACGCGATCCGGCAGACCAACCGGCTCAACGACGATCCGGCCTATCCCGCGCACCTCTACGTGCCGCAGGACTTCCGGGAGCTCGACCGGCCGGAGAGCGGGGTACGCCATGACCTGGCCGGTGAGCTGATCTCGCTGCTCGGCGGCGAGCACGGCCGGTTCATCCTGCTGCTGGGCGACTTCGGCCGGGGCAAGACGTTCGTGCTGCGCGAGGTGGTGCGCCGGATGACCGCCGACACCGCGCAGATCATCCCGATCCTCATCGACCTGCGCACCCTGGACAAGGCGCACTCGGTGGAGGGGCTCATCGCGGCGCACCTGGCCAATCACGGCGAGGAGCACATCGACCTGAAGGCGTTCCAGTACATGCTCCGGCAGGGGCGGATCGTGCTGTTCTTCGATGGTTTTGATGAGCTGGTCACCCGCGTGACCTATGACCGGGCCGCCGATCATCTGGAAACGCTGCTCCAGGCGGCGCAGGATCGGGCGAAGATCGTCGTGGCGAGCCGTACCCAGCATTTCAAGTCCGACCAGCAGGTGTTCACCAATCTCGGCGGGATGGTGGGGGTGCTGCCGCAGCGGCGGGTCCTCAGTGTCGAGGGTTTCTCCAATGAGCAGATCCTGGCCTACCTGGTCAACGCGTACGGCGATCGGAAGCGCGCGGAGGAGCGGCTGCGGCTGCTGGACGGCATCGAGGACCTGAGCGGGCTGGCCCGCAATCCCCGGATGCTCAGTTTCATCGCCCAGCTGGCCGAGGATCGGCTGCGCACCGTCGCAGACGCCCGCCACACGGTCAGCGCGGCCGTCCTCTACCAGGAGATCCTCGACTCCTGGCTGCAGTTCGAGCAGGTGCGCCTGGGGAACCTGCCGGGTGTGCAGGCGGGGCTCGAGGTGGCCGACCTGTGGGCGGCGGTTCACACGCTGGCCATGCGGCTGTGGGAGACCAACGAGCCGTTCCTGCGCCTGGCCGAGCTGGCCGAGGTGGCCGACACCCTGTCGGGGCTGGCCGACGGGCGGATGTCGGGCGAGCAGGCGGCGCACACGGTGGGCACCGCCAGCCTGCTGGTCAGGACCAGCGAGGGTCTTTTCGGGTTCATTCACGGATCGGTGGCCGAATGGCTCGTCGCCCACCACATCGCCGACGAGTTCACGGCGGGGGGCGAGACGCCGAAGGCACTGTCGCGGCGGGTGCTGTCCCAGCTCACGGTCGACTTCCTGTGCGACCTGGCCGAGGCGCGCCACTGCCAGAGCTGGGCCGACAAGGTCCTGGCCGACCCCGCGGCCGAGGACGTCTCGCGGCGGAACGCGCTGAAGATCATCACTCGGTTGCGTACGCCCGCCCGGACCAACCTGCGGGGGGCGCGGTTGCGTGGCGAGGATCTCTCGCACCGCGACCTGCAGGAGGTGGATCTGACCGACGCCGACCTGACCGACGCGCGGCTGGTCGGCGCGAACCTGTCGCGGGCGGTGCTGCGCGGCACCAAGCTGGCGGGCGCCTGGCTGGACGAGGCCCGGCTGACGGGGGCCGACCTGCGCGGCGCGGACCTGTCCAGGACCCGGCTGGCCCGCACCGACCTGCGTGACGCGACCATCGCGGGGAGCAGGTGGTCGCGTGCCATCCTCATCAACGTGCGGGCGGGCGAGCGGCTGCTGAGCGCGCCGGAGCTGCGGGACGCCGCCATCGTGCCGGGCAGCCCCATCGAGGCGCAGCTGGCCCCGGCCACGGTCGGGGTGCCGTACGGGTTCCATCCCGGGACGAGCCGGCTGCCCAACGCCATCGCGTACGACCCGGAGGGGCAGATCTTCGCGGTGGGCAGTGACGACGGCGGCGTGCAGATCTTCGAGGCGCCCTCCGGGCAGCCGCTGCGCACCCTGCACGGGCACCGGGACCGGGCCTACGCGCTGGCGTTCGGCTCGCAGATGCTGCTGGCCTCCGGCTCGGCGGATGGGAACGTGCGGATCTGGGACACCGCGACCGGCCTGTGCACGCACATCCTGAAGGTGCACCCCGAGGGGGTCTGGCCGCTGCTGTTCAACGAGGGCGGCACGCTGCTGGCCGCGGGCTCGGCCGACGGCGTCATCCGGGTCTGGCACGCCCATTCCGGCGAGCTGCTGTGCTCGCTCCCCGGGCACACCGCGCCGGTCTACACGGCGGTGTTCGGGCCCGGCGGCGACACCCTGATCACCGGGGACGCCTCGGCCACGGTACGCGTCTGGGATCTGACCACCGGCGAGGTGCGCAGCGTGCTGTCGGAGGGCACGGGGCCGGTCTACCGGCTCGTGCTCAGCCCCGACCGCGTGCTGCTGGCGGCGGGCGACCAGTACGGCCTGGTCCGCGTCTTCGAGACCGCCACGGGCGCGATCCGGCACGAGCTCCAGGGCCACCCGGGCCGCGTGTACGCCGTCGACTTCCACCCGGCGGGCCATCTGCTGGCCACCGGCGACACCGAAGGTGTCATGCGGATCTGGGATCTGCGCGCCCCGCACACCCCGCGGCAGCTCGCGGGGCACACCGGCGCCGTCTACCAGGTGTCGTTCACCCCCGACGGCAAGACGCTGATCAGCGCGGACAGCAACGGCTCGCTGCGGCTGTGGGACGCGGAAACCGGGCGGCCGAGCAAGCGGCTGGCCGGGCACCGGGGCTCGATCTGGCCGTTCGCGATCCGCCCCGACAGCAGCCAGCTCGCCACGACCGGGAACGACGACTCGATCCGGCTGTGGGACCTGGGCACCGGGCAGGTCACCCGGACGCTGCGCGGGCACGGCCGCCGGGTCAGCTCGGTCGACTTCAGCCCTGACGGTTCCATGCTGGCCAGCAGCGGGAACGATGGGATCGTCCGCATCTGGGATCCGCATTCGGGCCGCCTGCTGGAGAAGCTCACCGGCGTCGGCGACCAGCTGACCTCGGCGGTCTTCAGCCCCGACGGCGAGCGCATCGCCACCGCCACCAACGACGGCGGCGTGCACCTGTGGCAGACCGGCGGCCGGTGGCCCTTCGAGCGCGAGCTCGACATCGACACCGACTACGTCTGGGCGCAGGCGTTCAGCCCGGACGGCATGGTCCTGGCCACCGCGAACGACGACGACTCGGTGCGGTTGTGGTACCGGACGAGCAACAAGCTCATGGTCAATCTGGCCGATCACCGGGGCCGGGTGCGGTCCATCGACTTCAGTCCCGACGGCCATCTCGTCGCGACGGGCTGCGACGACCGGGCGGTCCGGGTCTGGGACGCGGCCACGGGCGAGTGCCTGCGCGTCATGCGGGGCCATGAGGACCGCGTCTACAAGGTCGTCTTCAACCCCGCCGGCACGGTGCTGGCCAGCATCAGCAATGATGGCCGGGCCCGGATCTGGGACCACGCCACCGGGGCCGAGCTGCATGTGCTCGAACGGCACGCCGGGCGGCTGTGGACCGGCGCCTTCACCCCCGACGGCGCCATGCTGGCCACCGCGGGCGACGACCTCGTCATCCGGTTGTGGGACGTACGCACCGGCGAGCACCTGCACACGCTGCCCGGCCACGCGCGCCGCGTCTTCTCCGTCGTGTTCTCCCCCACCGAGCCGCTGATGGCCTCAGCCGGCGACGACGGCACGATCATCCTGTGGGACCTCAGCACCCCCGAACCCACCCGCAAGGTCACACTCCTGGGCATCCCCGACGGCTGGGCCGCCTTCGCCCCCGACGGCCGCTACAAGCAGGAAGGCGACGTCCACGGCGAATTCTGGTACGCCATCGCCATGTGCCGCTTCGAACCCGGAGAACTCGACTCCCACCTCGGCGCGGTCCGCCGTCTCGTCGCCGACGAGGAGTTCTGACGAAACGGTGGTTGTTCCCACCCGCCCAGCCCTTTGATTACCCTCGGGCTCCGCCCGCCCCCGCCGTCGCCGTGGCACCCGAACGGTGGCTGTTCCCACCCGCCCAGCCCTTTGACTGCCCTCGGGCTCCGCCCGCCCCCGCCCACACCGTGGCACCCGGACGGTAGGGCACCGAACGGTGGCAGCGCGTTCCGCGTTGCCCGTTAAGGGCGGGCCGCGTCGATCAGGGCTTCGATGAGGCGGTTGTCCTCGGTGCGTTCGGGGTGCCATTGGACGCCGACGGCGAAGCGGTGGCCCTGGAGTTCGATGGCCTCGACGATCTGGTCGTCGGCCCAGGCGACGGCCAGGAGGTTGGTGCCGAGGCGTTTGACGGATTGCTGGTGGGGGCCGGTGACTTCGGCGCGGTCGCCGATGGCTTTGCCGGTCTTGCTGGAGACGCTGACGGTGATGGTGTGGCGGGCGGTGGCGTGGCGGTCGTGGTGGACGACCTCGGGGAGCCAGGGGATGAGGGTGCCGCCCTGGGCGACGTTGAGCATGTGCATGCCGCGGGAGATGCCGAGGAGGGGGAGGCCGGCGGCGATGGCGGCGCGGGTGAGGGCGAGTTCGAAGCGGTCGCGGTGGGTCTGGGGCTCGTCGACGCGGGAGTCGCGGGACTCGCCGTACATGCCGGGGTCGAGTTCGGCGCCGCCGGCGAGGAGGAGGGCGTCGAGGCCGCGGAGGTGGTCCTCGGCGCCGGCGGGGCTGAGGGGCGGGAGCAGCACCGGCAATCCGCCCGCCTTCTCCACCGCGCGCGCGTACGCCTGCGGGGACAGCACCGCCTCCCTCACCCAGGCGCCCCAGCGGGCGGCCTCCAGATAGGTGGTGATGCCAACGAGCGGACGGGGCATGGCGTTCTCCAGGGGGTTCTTCGCGACGGCAAGCCCATCATGGCGTACTCGATTTCGGTTTTGTCACGTATCCCACGTATCAATGGCAGCACTCCCGATCAACGTGAAGGCTCCTCACCTTCATTGTCCGAAATAAGCCCATCCATAATCACGGAGGATGACTTTCCCATTACTCAGGGTATGCTTTCGCACCACCTTGTAGGGAAACAGTTGTGACGCCCGAGTGCGAGTGGAACACTCCGAAATGAGTGTCCGGTTGAGCCGGGGCCGCTGGGCGCTCATCACCCGGAGCCGTCAGGGAGGTGGATGGACTAGACCGGAGTCGATTTCCGGTCTCCTAGGGTGGGACTCACGCACATGTCGTTAAATCCGCGCCTCGTCAAAGAGAGTTTCTCGGCCATCGAGCCCGTTGCGGACAAGGCCGCCGCGTACTTCTATGGGCGCCTTTTCGCGGAAAATCCACATTTGAGGGGAATGTTCCCTCCGGCCATGGACGTGCAGCGCGACCGCCTGTTCGGCGCGCTCACCCGAATCGTCTGGATGCTCGACAGCCCGGGCAGCCTGGGGGGGTACCTGGGACAGCTGGGCCGCGATCACCGCAAGTACGGCGTCATGGCCGAGCACTACACCGCGGTCGGCAACGCGCTGGTCGCCACGATCAAGCGGTTCGCCGCCGAGGCGTGGAACTCCGAGGTCGAGGCCGCCTGGGTGGCCGCGTACACGGCCGCCGCCGATCTGATGATCGGGTCGGCCGACGCGGACGCGGGGGTGTCCCCGGCCTGGTGGCTGGCGGAGGTGATCGACCACGAGTTGCGCGCGCCCGACATCGCCGTGGTCACGCTCCGCCCGGGCCAGCGCCTGGACTTCACCGCCGGCCAGTACGTCAGCGTGCAGACCGCCCGCTGGCCGCGCGTCTGGCGGACGTACTCGATCGCCAACGCGCCGCGGGAGGACAACACGATCCGGCTGCACGTGCGGGCCCTGCCCGGCGGCTGGGTGAGCACCGCACTGGCCCTGCACACCCGGATCGGCGACCAGGTGCTGCTCGGGCCGCCGGTGGGCACGATGGCGCCGACCGACTCGGGCCGCGACCTCCTGTGCGTGGCGGGCGGCACCGGCCTGGCGCCGCTGAAGGCGATCGTCGAGCAGGTGATCGCCTCGGGGAAGCGGCCCAACGTGCACCTGCTGGTCGGCGCCCGCAGGGCCTGTGACCTGTACGACATGCCGGATCTAGTCCGGATGGAGTCGGGGTTCCCCTGGTTGCGGGTGATGCCGATCGTCTCGGAGGAGCCGGCCTTCGACGGCATGCGCGGCCGGGTGCCCGACGTGATGGCGCGGTTCCACTCCTGGGCGGAGCACGAGGTCTACGTCTGCGGGCCGGCCGGCATGGTCAACGAGACCGTACGCCGCCTGCAGCGCGCCGGGATTCCGCTGAGTCGGATCCACCGGGACACGATCCAAGGAGAGCTGTAATCTCACGTCCACCCACACCGATCCCGGCCTGACTGGCAGCATGGGGCCTGAGCCGTCCGCCACGGGACTTCGCCCATATCCCAAGGAGGTCTCCATATGGACGCACTGCTCGCGATCGGCACCCGCAAAGGGCTGTTTCTCGCCCGATCGTCCGGCAACGGCCCGTACAAGATGGATCCGGTGCATTTCGCCAACGTGGCCGTGCACGCGGTGACGATCGACACCCGGACGGAGACGCCGCGGGTGATCGCCGCGATCGAGTGGGGGCACTTCGGGCCCTCCGTGCTCTGGTCGGACGATCTCGGCGCGACCTGGCAGGAGGCGGAGCAGCCGCCGGTGGCCTTTCCCGAGCGGACGGGCACGACGCTGGAGAAGGTGTGGCAGCTCCAGCCGTCGCCGACCGAGCCGGGCGTGGTCTGGGCGGGGGCCGAGCCGGCGGCGCTGTTCCGCTCCGAGGACGGCGGCCGGAGCTACCGGCTGATGGAGGGGCTCTGGGATCACCCGACCCGGCCGCAGTGGGTGCCGGGCGGGGGCGGCATGTGCCTGCACACGGTGATCCCGCACGCCACCGATCCGGCCAGGATCGGGGCGGCGGTCTCCACGGCGGGCTTCTTCCGGAGCGAGGACGGCGGCGGCACCTGGGAGCCCGCCAACCGCGGGATCAAGGTGCCGTTCAACCCGGAGGGGAGCCAGTATCCGGAGTTCGGGCAGTGCGTGCACAAGGTGGCCAACCACCCGGCGCGGCCCGAGCGGCTGTTCCTGCAGCACCACTGGGGCGTCTACCGATCCGACGACTTCGGCACGAACTGGACATCGATCGGCGACAACCTGCCGTCGGACTTCGGCTTCCCAATCGTGATAAATAACGATAAGCCGGACACCGCGTTCGTTTTCCCGCTCCATGGGGATATGGATCGCAGCCCGGTCGGGCATCGGTATCAGGTCTTCCGCACCGACGACGCGGGCGACAGCTGGCGGGCCCTCGCCCAGGGCCTGCCGGACGAGCCTGTCTACTCCTCGATCCTGCGCGACGCCATGACCGCCTCCGCCGCCGGGCTGTTCTTCGGCACCCGGGACGGCGAGGTCTACGGCTCCGCCGACGAGGGCGAGAGCTGGAACCTGATCGCCCGCCGCCTGCCCGACGTCTTCACCACGCGAGCGGCGGTGCTGTAGTGGCCAAACCGGTCACGCTGGTCACGTTCGTGCTGCCGAGCACGCTCCGCCACTGGGTCGGCGACCTCACCGAGGTCAAGGTGTTCGCCGTCGCCGCCTCCGACGACGACCTGCCGACCCTGGGCGGAGCGCTCGACACGCTCCGCCGCACCCACCCGTCGCTGGAGGAGCGCCTGCGCGACGAGTACGGCAGCCTGCGCCGCCACATCAGCATCTTCGTGTGCGGTGAGAACGCCCGCCGCTTCGGCGGCCTGGACTGCGCCCTCCCCCCAGGGGCGGAGGTGTACGTCCTCCCGGCGTTGAGCTAGGGCGCTACTCGCCCGTTGCCGTTGAAGGCCTCGTGGGTGAGCGGCATCAGCTCGGCCCAGAGCGCCTCCATCTTCTCGGCCACCATCTCGATCTCCCGCTGCGGGAAGGACGGCACCGCGGCCCGGTCGTCCTTGGTGCGCAACGACAGGAAGTGCATCAGCGCCCGGGCGTTGCACGTCGCGTACATGGAGGAGAACAGCCCCACCGGGAGCACCGCGCGGGCCACCTCACGCGCGATCCCGGCCTCCAGCATCTCCTGGTAGGCGGCGTACGACTGCCGGTAGGACGCCTCCATGACCCGCTCGACCAGCGCGTGCTGCTCGTCGGTGCCGTCGGCGAACACGTACTTGCCGGGCCGACCCTCCTGCACGAGCTTGCGGTCCTTGCCCGGCACGTAGAAGACGGGCTGCAGCTCCCGGTAACGCCCGCTCTCCTCGTTGTACGACCAGACCCGGTGCCGGTGGAACTCGCGGAACACGAAGATGGGCGCGCTGATGAAGAAGGTCATCGAGTTGTGCTCGAACGGGCTGCCGTGCCGGTCGCGCATGAGGAAGTTGATCAGGCCCTTGGACCGCTGCGGATCCTTGTGGACCTCTTCCAGTGACTGCTCCCCCGCCGTCGAAACCCGCGCCGCCCACAGCACGTCGCTGTCGGACGCGCTGTGCTTGACCAGTTCGACGGTGACATCACTCTGGATCTTTACCATGACCTTCAGCTTAGAAGAAGATCGCATGCCGGTACGGCACCGCCGTACCGGCACGCGTCAGGCTCAGGTGATGTCGCGCTTGGTCGTGGTGAGGTTGGCGACGGCGGCGAACAGCACCGCGTAGCCGACCAGAAGCAGCGCGCCGCCCCAGGCGGGGAGCAGGTCCGGCCGGCCGAGGCCGGTGTCGACGTCGATGCTCATGAGCGCCTGCGAGCCGCCGCCGGGCAGCCATTTGCCGACGACCTGCAGGGCCGGGATCGCCGCGAAGATGGACTCGATCACGTAGGCCCAGACGATCGCGCCGATCAGGGCCGCGATCTGGTTGCGGATCAGGGCGCCGAGACCGATGCCGAACATCGCGTAGAGGGCGAGGCTGGCGAAGACGCCGATGACGATCTGCGGCACCCGGTTGCCGGTCAGGCTGACCTCGCCGCCCGCGATCAGGACGGCGGTGACGCAGACCGCGCCGACGACCAGCAGGGAGATCACCGCGAACAGCATGCCGACGAGCACGCCCGCGCCCAGCTTGCCGGCGATGACCCGGCCCCGCTGCGGCGTGGTGAGGAAGGTGCCGGTGATGGTCTGGTACCGGTACTCGCTGGTCATCATGATGACGCCGAGGATCATCGTGAAGATGGTGCCGCCGGAGGCGGTGGACAGGCCGATCGGCAGCCAGGCCGGGTCGTCCAGGGCGGGCAGCCCGGGTGCGCCGTTCTGGGCGGGGTCCCCGGCGAAGATCACGATGAAGGTCAGGCTGAGGCCGGTCAGCAGGAGCATCACGATGAGCATCGCCCACCAGATGCGGGTGCTGAAGAGCTTCTGCAGCTCGGCGCGGATCAGGTTGCTCATTTGACGCCCTCCGCCGCGACCGGGGTGTCCTCGGTGAGTTCGAGGAAGACCTGCTGCAGGTCCGAGCGCTCCTGGGTGACCTCGGTCAGCAGGACCCGGTTGTCCAGGGCCAGCTGGCCGATGGCCTCGGCGTCCAGGCCGTACACCCGGAGCAGGCCGGGTTCGACCTCGTCCACCCGGGCGCCGGCCGCCTCCAGCGCGGGCCGGAAGTCGGCGGCGGTCCTGACCCGGACGGCGCTGTCGCCGTTCTGGGTCAGAGAGGCGAGCGAGCCCTGCCGGACCAGCTTGCCGCGCGCGATGATCACAACGTTGTCCACGGTCTGCTCCACCTCGGACAGCACGTGGCTGGAGACCAGCACGGCGGCCCCTCGCTCGTGGGCCAGGTGGCGCAGGAAGCCGCGCAGCCACTGGATGCCCGCCGGGTCCAGGCCGTTGGCGGGCTCGTCCAGAATGAAGATCTTGGGTTCGCCCAGCAGGGCGGAGCCCAGGGCCAGCCGCTGGCGCATGCCGAGGGAGAAGCCGCCGACCCGCTTCCCCGCCGCGTCCGCCAGGCCGACCGTCTCAAGCGCCTCGTCGGCCCGGGTGGCGGGCAGGCCCGCCGCGGTGCACATGATGCGCAAATGGTTGCGGGCCGTGCGGCCCGGATGGAAACTCGTGGCCTCAAGGACGGCGCCCACCTCGGTGAGGGGGTGCTCGAGTGAGGCGTATCGCCGCCCGTTCACCAGGGCTTCCCCCGCGTCGGGGGTCACCAGGCTGAGCAGCGAGCGCAAGGTCGTGGTCTTGCCCGCACCGTTGGGCCCGAGGTATCCGGTGACGGTCCCGGCCTCCACGGTGAAGGAGACATCGTCGACGGCTCGGACGAGCCCGAACGATTTCGATAGGTTTCTAATCTCAATAGCACTCATCAGGGGAGATTATCCGCCCAAGATCCACCTCTTGTCCTCCTACTTAAAGACGATATATACGGCGCGCGTTTGCGGACCCCAGCATGTGGGCAACGCGAACCGCGTCGGCCACCGACCAATCGCCTGATTCGAGCCGGTCGGCGATCACCCGGCCCAGGCCGCGCCGGTGATTATGGGCGCCCAAATAGCAGGTTTCGGCTACGCCCGCTCCCCCGGAGCCGAAGAGCAGTTTGTGGAAGGGCACCAGCTCCAGCAGCTCGCCCAGCACCGCCGTCGTGGCCTCACCCACGTACACGTGCGGGAAGGCGGCGGCCAGATGCGCCGCCTGCCGGTGGAACGGGTAGCAGTCCAGCAGGATCACCGGCACGCTGAGCGGCAGCAGCGCCTGGATGAACCCGCTCATCAGCGCCGGATCGCCGCGATGCGGCCGGTCCCCGCCGTTCCCGCACGGAAACTGGATCGGCAGGGCGCGTTCCCGCGCCACGTCCACGGCGATCCAGAGCAGGTGGCGCAGCAGCACGGGGTCGGTGAGCGGCTGCTTGGGGTCGGCCAGCCGCCGCCCCGCCGCCGCCAGCAGCAGCCCCCGGGACGGCCGGCCCGGCTCGAAATCCAGCCCGCACCGGTACGCGACGACCGAGGAGAACCCGACACACCGCGAGGCGCGGACCCCCACCTCGTGCGCCAGCCGATCCAGATAGTCCAGTGACGGCAGCCCGTCCGCCGCGATCTCCTCCTCGATCCGCTCCAGCCGGACGATCTCGTCGGCGGCGGCCCCGCCGAGTCGCCCGGTCTCGGCGACGGACAGCACATCCTGCTCATCCCCGCCGTCCATGAGGAAGGCCACCACCCCGGCCGCCCGCAGCAGCAGCCGGTTCACCTCCGCCGCGCCGAGCTCCAGGCGCCTGGCCAGGTAGACGGCGGGCGGCACGTGCGGCTCCAGGCCGAGCACGGGCGCGCACCAGCGCCGCACGGCCATCCCGATCGGGCTGTCGAAGTGCGTCGTCCCCGGCGGCGCGGGCGTCTCGCTCGCCGCGATCAGCGTCTCGAACGCGGACCTGACCAGGTCGTCACGGCGCACCCCGCGACAGTGCTGATCCACGAGCGGGGCGAGCAGGGCTTCGGCGACCTGATCGGGAAGGTTCATGGGCCTGCCAATCCAGAAGGGCGGCCCGGCCGGACCGCCCTTTCTGTCGATGACGTGCGAGGACACCAGGACTTTAGGAGTCCGTCACCCTCCGTGTCCACCGATCACTCTCGGTTTTGTTAATCAGAAACCCGTCCCATGGCCAGCCGCATGGCCGCCGACCAGGCGACTCACCGCAGCGGCTGTCCAGATCACGACTTTCTAATTAAACCCGCACAGGCGCAGCACATTGGCGATGATCCGGGCGCCCGCGCCGCCCTCGGTGGTCAGGATCGACTCGGGGTGGAACTGCACCGCGAACCGCCGGTTGGGCACGTCCTCGATGGCCATGACCGCGCCGTCGGCGGTGGCCGCCGTGACGGTGAACCCGTGCACGCCCGGGTGCTTGGCGTGCAGCGAGTGGTAACGGGCCGCGGTGAACGCCTCCGGCAGTCCCTCCAGCAGCGCGCTGTCCCCCTCCCGTTTGACCTGGCCGCGCTTGCCGTGCTCCGGGTACGGCAACAGCTCCAGCGTCCCGCCCGCCTGCTCGACCATGGCCTGCAGGCCCAGGCAGACGCCGAAGACGGGCAGCTCCCTGGCGTACAGGGCCTTGATCAGGGAGTCGGTGCCGAAGTCGGACGGCCAGCCGGGGCCCGGCGACAGGACGACCAGGGTGGGCGCGATCTGGTCGACCATCTCGATGGGGAAGCCGTGCCGGAGGGTGACCACGGTGGCGCCCTGCTGGCGGAAGTAGTCGGCCAGGGTGTTGACGAAGGAGTCCTCGTGGTCGATCAGGAGCACGTTGTGGCCGGCGCCCGGCTGCTCGCGCTCGGGTCCCGGCGTGCCCGCCTGGTCCGGCTTGCCGACGGCGGCGAGCGCGCCGAGCAGGGCGCTGGCCTTGAGCTCGGTCTCGCGCTCCTCGGCGTCGGGGTCGGAGTCGTAGAGCAGGGTGGCGCCGGCCCTGACCATGGCGACGCCGTCCCTGATCTGGGCGGTGCGCAGGGTGAGGCCGGTGTTCATGGAGCCGTCGAAGCCGATGAAGCCGACGGCGCCGCCGTACCAGCGGCGGGTGGTGGCCTCGTGGTCCTCGATGAACTGCATCGCCCAGGTCTTGGGCGCGCCGGTGACGGTGACGGCCCACATGTGGGTGAGGAAGGCGTCCAGGGCGTCGAATTCGGGGCGGAGTCGGCCTTCGATGTGGTCGACGGTGTGGATCAGCCGGGAGTACATCTCGATCTGGCGGCGGCCGATGACCTTGACCGAGCCGGGCACGCAGATCCGGGACTTGTCGTTGCGGTCCACGTCGGTGCACATGGTCAGCTCGGACTCCTCCTTCACGCTGGACAGGAGCGTGCGGATGGCCTCGGCGTCCTCGACCGGGTTGGCGCCGCGGGCGATGGTGCCGGAGATCGGGCAGGTCTCGACGCGGTCGCCGGCGACCCGGACGTACATCTCGGGAGACGCGCCGACCAGGTGCTCGCCGTCGCCGAGGCTGATCAGGAACTCGTACGGCGCGGGGTTGCTGACCCGGAGGGACCGGTAGAAGGCGGCGGGGTCGTCGCAGGGCGCGTGGAAGACCTGGCCGGGCACGACCTCGAACAGGTCGCCGCGCTTGAACTTCTCCTTGGCCTTGGCCACCACATCCGCATAGCCACCTTTTTCCGGATTTTTCGGGATCTGGGTGGCTTTGCGGAGAGGGCGGGTGTCGCCGGTGCGCGGCAAGCCCTTGGTGGACGCGCCGCCGAGGGTGAAATCGTAGGAGTATTCGACGCAGGTCTCGCGGACGCGGTCGATGACGACGAGCCGGTCCGGCAGGTGGAGCACCAGGTCGCGCTGGTCCTCGGGGCGGGTCAGCGCGTACCGGATGGGCTCGAACTGGAAGGCCAGGTCGTAGCCGAACGCGCCGTACAGACCGAGGTGCGGGTCCTCGCCCTTGAAGGCGGCGATGACCTCGCGGATCGCGGTGAAGACGGTCGGGCGGCGGCTGCGCATCTCCTCGGGCAGGAACTCGGCCGACTCGGCGACGGCCACCTCGATCCAGTCCCCAGTGCGCTCCCCCACGATCTCGCCGGCCGCGAGCAGGCAGGCCGCCACGGCGGGCAGGACCACCCGGCCGCGCGCGTTGAGCGCCCGCGCGGAGATGTTCCGCCCGCGCGCCACGATCTCCAGGCAGGGATCCACGTAGCCGAACGCCCACCGGCTGTATCGGCCCGGATAGTCCATGCCCGAGGAGAACGCCCCGCCGCGCCGCTCCCCGAGCGCGGTCACGATCTCCTCAAGCGCGGCTTCGGAAACTTCGCGCACGCCGCGCTCGACCTCGACGCCCCCGTCGGTCCTATATCGGGTGATCTCCACCGTTCGCCCCTTGATCCCTTATCGAGCCCCGGAGGCGAACACAAAAAGGCCGCCCAACCGGGGCGGCCAGTGCTTGCTCGCGAATGCGAAACCCTGGGTTCGACTGCCGCCTGTTAGCGGCGCCACCACTGCTGAGGAGTTCGCATGGGGCACACAATAGCCGGGCCGCCGACGATCGGCAATTCAGCAGGTGACATCCGGATGTCCGATATGTTACCAATTGGTACGTGATGTCACGCATTACTGTTCGGCGGGACTTGCGCGTGCCGATGCACGACGGTGTCACCCTCCTCGCCGACCTCTACTCCCCCGTCGGCGTCTCCCGCCCGCCGACCATCCTGATCCGCTCGCCATACGGCCGGGGCGGCATGATCGGCTGGATGTACGGCAAGGGCTTCGCCCGCCAGGGTTTCCAGGTCGTGGTGCAGAGTTGCCGGGGCGGCTTCGGCTCCGGCGGGCTGCTCGACCCGCTCGGCGACGAGCACGAGGACGGCCTGGCCACGGTCGCCTGGATGCGCGCCCAGCCCTGGTATGGCGGGAGCTTCGCCATGCACGGCCCCTCCTACCTGGGCTTCACCCAGTGGGCGATCGCGGCGGAAACGCCCGATCTGCGCGCGATGGCGACCCAGGTGACCGCGTCCTCCTTCCGGGAGGCGGCGTACGTGGGCGGGGCGTTCGCGCTGGAGTCGTCCCTGATCTGGACCACGCTGACGGCCGGGATGGAGAGCCGGATCGGCGGCGCGTCGGCGCTGCTGGCGCCCCGGCGGACCCGGCGCGCGGTGCTGTCCGGACGGCCGCTGGGCGAGCTGGACCGGCTGTCGGCCGGGCGGCCGCTGCCGTTCTTCCAGGATCTGCTGGCCCATCACGGGGAGGTGTCGTCGCCGTACTGGCGGAAGCGGGATTTCTCGGCCTCCGTCGAGCGGGTGGCGGCCGAGGTGACGATGACCGGCGGCTGGTATGACGTGTTCCTGCCGTGGCAGCTCAAGGATTACGCGGCGATGCGGGCCGCGGGGCGGCAGCCGTACCTGACGATCGGGCCGTGGTATCACGCCGACGTGCGGCACGGGCGCACGGCCAACGCGGACGCGCTGGCCTGGTTCCGGGCGCATCTGCTCGGGGATCCGTCGGGGTTGCGGGCCGAGCCGGTACGGATCTTCGTGACCGGCGCGAACGAGTGGCGCGACTATCCGGACTGGCCGGTGCCGGGAACGCGGACGCGGCGGTGGCACCTGCAGCCGGGCTTCAACCTGGGGCCGGAGAGCCCGGGAACATCCTCCCCGGACAGGTACCGATATGACCCGAAATATCCGACACCGGTGCTGGGCGGGCCTGTGCTGATCGGGAACTCCGAGCCGCGTGACAACCGGCGACTGGAGGCGCGGCGGGACGTGCTCGTCTACACCTCGCCGGTGCTGACCGCCGACACCGACGTGATCGGGCCGGTGTCGGCCGAGCTGTTCGTGCGGACCAGCCGCGAGCACACCGACCTGGTGGTCCGGGTGTGCGACGTGCGTCCGGACGGGGTTTCGCGGAACGTGTGCGAGGGCGTACGCCGGCTGACCCCGGCCGATGTCGCGGACGCGGACGGGGTGCGGCGGGTGCTGGTCGAGCTGTGGCCGATCGGGCACCGGTTCCGGCGCGGGCACCAGATCCGGGTGCAGGTGGCCAGCGGGGCGTATCCCCGTATTCCCCGCAATCCCGGCACCGGCGAGCCGCTGGGCTCCGGCGGGCCGATGGTGGCCAGTGACCAGGAGGTCTTCCACGATCCGGCGCGCCCGTCGGCGGTGCTGCTGCCGCACCAGTGACCCCTTCTGACCGTTCGCCGCGCTAACGGCACCGCTCGCCGATCGGTGAGGCCATCTGTGACGCGGGTCACTTTACGCTGCGATTCGACAACTTGTCCGGCCTCCCGGAAGGAAGACGCGATGGACGCTCCCCGCTCCGATCGCAACCCCTGGTACTGGTTGCTGGTCGTCCCCGTCGTGGTGCCGCTGATCCCCGCGCTGTTCAACTCGATCGAGCCGCGCCTGTTCGGGATCCCGCTGTTCTACTGGCTGCAGCTGCTGTTCATCCTGCTCAGCGTGTCCATCACGATCCTGGTGTATCGGCGGACCCGGGCATGAGCGGGCACATCACCGAGATCATCATCTTCACCACGCTGTTCGTGCTGGTGAGCGGCATGGGGTTCGTCGCGTCGCGGTGGCGGCGGGCGGAGAACCTGGCCAGCCTGCACGAGTGGGGGCTCGGCGGGCGGAACTTCGGGTCGTGGATCACCTGGTTCCTGGTGGGGGGTGATCTGTACACCGCGTATACGTTCGTGGCGGTTCCGGCGCTGCTCTTCGGGGCGGGGGCGATGGGGTTCTTCGCGGTGCCGTACACGGTGATCGTGTATCCGCTGGTGCTGCTGATCCTTATCCGGCTGTGGTCGGTGTCGCACGTGCACGGGTTCGTCACGCCGGCCGACTTCGTCCGGGCGCGGTTCGGGTCGCCGTCGCTGGCGCTGCTGGTGGCGATCACGGGGATCGTGGCGACGATGCCGTACATCGCGTTGCAGCTGGTCGGGATCGAGGCCGTGCTGAAGACGATGGGGGTGTCCGGGGATCTGCCGCTGATCATCGCGTTCGCGATCCTGGCGGCCTACACCTACCAGTCGGGGCTGCGGGCGCCCGCGCTGATCGCGTTCGTGAAGGACATCCTCATCTACGTGGTGATCCTGGTGGCGATCATCTACATCCCGGCCCAGCTGGGCGGATGGGGGTCGATCTTCGACGCGGCGCAGGCCAAGTTCGACGCGACGCCCGCGCCCGGCGACGGCATCCTGCTCAACGCCAACAACCAGCTGCAGTACGTGACGCTGGCGCTGGGTTCGGCGCTGGCGCTGTTCCTGTATCCGCACAGCGTGACCGGGGTGCTGGCGTCCAGGAACCGGGACGTGATCAAGCGGAACATGGCGGCGCTGCCCGCCTACAGCCTGCTGCTGGGGTTGATCGCGCTGCTCGGGTACATGGCCATCGCGGCCGGGGTCACCCCGATCGGGCGGGATGTCAACACGGTCGTGCCGCAGCTGTTCGACCGGATGTTCCCCGACTGGTTCGCGGGTGTGGCGTACGCGGCGGTGGGGATCGGGGCGCTGGTGCCGGCGGCGATCATGTCGATCGCGGCGGCCAACCTGTTCACCCGCAACATCTACCGGGAGTATCTCCGCCCGGACGCCACCGACGCCCAGGAGGCCTCGGTCAGCAAGGTCACCTCCCTGGTGGTGAAGATCGGCGCGGTCCTGTTCATCCTGCTCATCGACCCGCAGTTCTCCATCGACCTGCAGCTCATCGGCGGGGTGATCATCCTGCAGACGCTTCCGTCGATCACGCTCGGGCTGTTCAGCCGGTGGTTCCACCGGGTGGGCCTGATCGCCGGGTGGGTCGCGGGCATGTCGGCCGGCATGCTGCTGCTCTACAACATCGCCAACCCCGCCATCGACCACGCCCACTTCGGCGGCTCGGCGTTCCCGCTGGAGAAGCTCGGCCTCGACACCAAGATGACGATCTACGCGGGCTTCCTGGCGCTGATCGTGAACCTGGTCGTCGCCGTCCTCGGCACCTGGATCGCCCGCGCCGCGAAGGTCGCCGACGGCCCCGACGCGACCAGCCCGGACGACTACTACGCCGACGCGAACGACCCCCGAGTCCGGGACCTGGAAATCACCGGCTCCACCTGACATCCCAGGGCCCGGCGAAACCGCTCGGCCCGCAAACGGCTCCACGCGACACCCCTGGGCCCAGCGAAACCGCTCGGGCCGCATAGAGGCCGGAGGGCTTCCGCCAGAGCCCTCCTCCCGGCAAGCCCGGCGGTTTCCCCCCACCGCCGGGCTTGCCCCGCTTAGATACCGCCGGGCGTGCCTAGCGCGAATACCACCGGGCGCGCCTCGCGTAGATCCCCATCGCGCCGACCTGCGATCATCTGCGATCATCTGCGGGCAGATCCTGAGACGAGTGAGGGAGCGATGATGAAACCGGCGAACGCCGAGAACGGAGGAGGCGCCCTTTACCGGGCAAGCCTCACCGCCAAACACATCCTCATCCTGATCGCCCTGGTGGCGGTCGTGCTCTGGGTGCTCTACCAGGTCAGAACCGTGGCCATCACGGTGGTCTTCGCCATCTTCCTCACCGCCCTGATGTATCCCCCGGCCCGCTGGCTCCGCTCCCGCGGCCTCAACCGCACCCTCTCCACCGTGCTCGTCATCGTCGGCGGCATGGCACTGTTCGCCGGATTCATCGCCATCCTGGTCCCCCCGACCATCAGCGGCTTCGGCCAGCTCGGCGCGAGCGTCGACACGGCGGTCGCCGACCTGCAGACCTTCGCCGCCTCCCTCGGCCTCGACCAGGCCCGTCTGGACGAGCTGATCGCCCAGGCCCGCACCTTCATCGAGGAACGCGGCCAGGTGATCGCCACCGGCGCCCTCACCGGCGTGACGATCGCGGGCGAGATCGTGATCGGCGCCGTCCTCGCCGTCATCCTGGCCATCTACCTCGTGCACAGCGGCGACGTACTGCTGCGCTGGGTGGCCGACCTCGCCCCCCGCCCCAGCCGCCCGCACATCGTCAACACCAGCCGCGTCGTCTTCGACGTGGTCGGCCGCTACATCCGCGGCGTGGCCGCGGTCGGCTTCGTCGACGGCTTCTTCATCGGCCTGGCCCTCTGGATCCTCGGCGTCCCCATCGCCCTCCCCCTCGCCGTACTCACCTTCCTCGGCGCCTTCCTCCCGGTCGTCGGCGCCTTCCTGGCCGGCCTGCTCGCCGCCGTCGTCGCCTTCGTCGCCCAGGGCTGGCTGGTCGCCCTAATCGTCATCGCCGTCGTGATCCTCATCCAGCAACTAGAAGGCCACGTCCTAGCCCCCATGATCTACGGCAAGGCCCTGGACCTCCCCGGCGCCATCATCCTGGTCGCCCTAGCCATCGGCAGCGTCATAGCCGGCATCGTCGGCGCCTTCCTGGCCGCCCCCGTAACCTCCGTAATCGTCGCCCTAATCCGCAACGCCCAGGGCCGCTCCCCCGACTCCGGCCCCCCAGTAACCCCACCGCCGGACGACCAGAAACCGGCCGCGCCCGCGCCACCTCCAAAACCGGCCCCCGAACCCGCCACCTAACCACACCAGCAAGAACCACCCCCCACAATTCCCTTTGACCATTTATCGAAAGTTACGAATAGCCCAATAAGAAACGGCTATATGACTGAATCTCCAGCCCAAGAACGCTTTCGCAAGGACAGCTTTAATCTAGCAGAGATAGGACGCCACCTCCGAGAACAGCTTAGCCCCGTAGAAGTTCGCCTTCCCGTGACCTTGATAGAGACGGCCAGAGCCGCCTGGGCACGAGAGGAGTTGGATCCACATTCCGCTGAGACCTTTGAACAAACCCTCATGCGGTCCCTCGCTGGACAGCTCGCACTAATTGGGCTCGTTGCCAGCCAAGACCTGGATCGCGACGGAGACGAATACTTGATTCGACTTAAGTGGGGACAAATTGCCTCGGCATTGTTCGCTGCCGATCTTTGGGATGATCACGAACCTGGAAATCGATAATGCCGGAGGACCCGCTGGAAGGCGAGCGCGTATACAGTCTCATCGACGCGGCCGAAGACGCGTGGAACACGCCGGAATCGGTTCAGGCGTGGCAAGCCGCTCTCGCTGAATGCACCTTGGTCACAAGCCGCTTCAACCGATCGGCGGAGGCACACTACCTGCGTGGCCTTTGTCTTTACCAGCTCTCCACCGAGGAATTCACGCTCCAGGCGGAGGCGCTCAGCGAACTCACCACCTCGCTGGAGTTGGATCCGAGCCACCAGTTCGCGCTTTTCCACGCCATCGCGATCAGGTATGCCAGGGGCGAGCATGCCCAAGTCCTCGACCTGTCCACGCGCATCAGCCGCGACTACTTCGTCGAGCGAGACATCTACTGGCGCCACCTGGTGGTCAGCGAATACTCCACCTGCAGCCTGTTCCATTTAGATCGCCTGGACGAGTTCCGCGCGAGGCTCCCCGAACTGATCGATGGTTTCGTGCGATTCGAAGACAGCCTCGACGAAATACTGGAACGCCCGCATCGTCTTATCAAGATCTACCACGAGCTTCGCACGAGCGGTGATCCGCTTTCCGATTATCTGGAGGGACAACTGGCTCGCCTGATACCGGGCGGCTGGCTATCCCGGGATGAACTCTGAGCCTCACCGAAGTCGCCCGCGTTGACCGCATATTCCTGGGTGAGCGTCCGGTAGATCCTGCCCCAGCTCGTCCACGAAGCTGATCCGAGCACCGCGCTCGGTGGCCTCACCTTCTATCTGGGGGCCGGTCTCCTTCACCCAGATGGTGTTCGCACGCTCGACCGCCCGGCGCATCGGGATCTGCGGGCTTCAGCCGAGTCGCCGGCCGCCTGGAAAACGCGTTGCGAGTGGCAGGGCGAGCGCTCACGCTGGGTGGGTGCTGATTCTTGAGGCGGAAGATCTCGCCAAACGGTTCGGGAACGTTCAGGCCGTCGACGGGATCAGCCTCAGGGTTGGGCAGGGGGAGATCGCGGGGCTGCTTGGGCCCAACGGGGCGGGGAAGTCGACGACCCTGCATATGTTGCTTGGGCTGATCACCCCGGATTCGGGGACGGTTCGTATGTTCGGGCTCGATCTGGCCCGGCATCGGACCGAGGTGCTTAGCCAGGTCAATTTCTCGGCGAGCTATCTGGGCTTGCCTGGCGTGCTGCATGTGCGGGAGGTGTTGGACGCTTTCGCCCGTCTGTACGGCCTGCGCCGCCCCCGAGAACGCGTCGGCGAGATCATCGACCTGCTGGAGATCGGGCCGCTGGCCAGACGCAAGGTGATCGAGCTCTCCTCCGGGCAGCACACCCGCGTGCAACTGGCCAAAGCCCTCATCAACGAACCCCGGCTGCTGATCCTGGACGAGCCCACGGCGGCGCTCGACCCGGACGCGGGCGACCGGATCAGGGGCCTGCTGGTGCGGGTCGCCCGGGAGACCGGAACCGCGTTGCTGATCACCTCGCACAACATGCGCGAGGTAGAGCGCATGTGCGACCGGATCCATTTCGTGTCCGCCGGGCGGATCATCGCCCAAGGCACCGCAACGGAACTGGCGGACGATTTCGGGGTGGACGACCTGGAAGAGGTATTCCTCAAGGTCGCCAGGGAAGGCGCGGTCCCCGCATGACCATAAGTCGCGATATGTCCGTGGATGGTGCGGCGAGTCTCGCGTACCCGCCGTTGAGCATGGCCGCGCGGCGGAGGCGGGTCGGCGGGGTCGTGGTGCGGGACCTGGCGGCGCTGCGGCGCAGCCCGATCCGGGTGTTCGAGATCGTCTTCTGGCCGGTGATCGAGCTGGTCGTGTGGGGTTACCTGACGCTCTTCCTGCAGGCCCAGAAGGTGCCGTTCGTCGTCTCCATGCTGCTGGGCGCGATCCTGCTCTGGCAGGTGCTGCACCGGGCCGCCAACGAGGTCGCGATCGGCTTCCTGGAGGAGATCTGGAGCAGGAACCTGCTGAACGTGCACGTCACCCCGGTCACCCCGGCCGAGTACATGACCGGCCTGGTGCTCTTCTCGCTCACCAAGATCGCGGCCGGGATCACCTTCATGGCGCTCCTCGCCTACGCGCTGTACGGGTTCGGCCTGTTCACCATCGGCATCGGCCTGGTGCCGTTCATGGCCGTCCTGATGGTGATGGGCTGGTCGCTGGCCTTCGTGGCGATCTCCTGCGTGCTCCGCTTCGGCGAGGGCGCCCAGGTCATCGCCTGGAGCCTGGTCTTCGTCTTCCAGCCGCTGGCGGGCGTCTTCTACCCGGTGTCGGTCCTGCCCGAGGTCCTCCAGGCGATCGCCGCGGTCATCCCGGCCACCTACGTCTTCGAGGGCATGCGCACGGTCCTCGACGGCGGCGCCATCCCCTGGGGCTCGCTCGCCGCCGCCGGGCTCCTCGACGTGGCATACGTGGCGCTCGCCCTCTGGCTGTACGGCCTGACCCTCCGCCACGCCCGCACCAAGGGCCGGTTGTCCCGCTTCGGTGAGTAGCCACTCGTATACACAACCGTTATACCGCGCAAACCACGTGGCCCGACGGGGCGTCCACATTCCGGAATGGACGATCCCATCACGACCGAGGACCCGGGCGACGCGGAGCTGCGCGTGCGCCTGGTTCTCATCCACGCCCTGCACACGGAGGCCGAGAAACTTCTGGGCGTGAAAGCCGAGCAAAGTGAATAAACGGGTCTCCTTCGGGTGCGGTAAGGTGCCGCTGGCAAGGAGGAGGCCATGAGTGAGGCGGGCGCCCCGCTGGTGCAGGGCTACGAGGTGCTCGACATCCTCGGGCAGGGCGGGTTCGGCATCGTCTACCGGGCCAGGCAGCTGGCGGTCGGGCGCGAGGTGGCGCTGAAGATCGACAACCGGGTCCTGGTGTCGGATCGGGACCGGCGGCGGTTCATGCGCGAGGTCACCTCGGCGGGCGCGCTGTCCGGGCATCCTCATGTGGCCGATGTGTACGACGCGGGCGTGCTGCCGGACGGGCGTCCGTACATGGTGCTGGAGCTGTGTCCCGGCGGGTCGCTGGCCGACCGGCTGCGGAAGCACGGGCCGCTCAGCGTGCGCGAGGTGCGTGACATCGGCATCAAGATCGCGGACGCGCTGGCCGCCGCGCACGCCACCGGGGTGCTGCACCGGGACGTGAAACCGGCCAACATCCTGCTCAATTCGTACGGGCTGGTGGCGTTGTCGGACTTCGGGCTGGCCACGATGCCGTCGGCGGGTGAGGGCGCCGAGATGTCGGTGACCCGGGAGTCGCTGACGCCCGCGTACGCGCCGCCGGAGGCGTTCGATCTGAGCGAGCCGACCGCGACCGGTGATGTGTACGCGCTGGCCGCCACCCTCTACGCGCTGCTGAGCGGGCGGCCGCCCAGGTTCCCGCAGAGCGGCGTGGTCAACATCGCCGTGATCATGGCGTTGCACCGGCAGCCGATTCCGGACATCGCGGGCGTTCCGGTGGCGCTGGTGGACGTGCTGCGCGAGGCCATGGCCAGCGATCCGGCCCGCCGGACTCCGACGGCGGCGCGTTTCCGCGACGCTCTCACCCTGCTGACCGTGGACGGCACCAGCGCGGGCCCGGCCCCGGCGGCTCTGGCGAATCCCGCGGAACGGCAGCGCGAGTACGCCGCGCAGCCACCTGGGCCTGAGTTCCCGCAAGGGTCGCGCGAGTTCCCGCCGCCCTCGCCAGGATCGCGGGCGTTTCCGCCGCCCGGGCCGGGCAATCAGGCGGGACGTCCCGGCGGCTTCGCGGGACCGCCTCCCGGTCCTCCCGTTTACGCTTCGCCGTCTGGCCCGCCCGCTTACGCTCCGCCTCCCGGGCAAGCCGGATATGTCGCCCATCCTTATGCGATGACATCGCCCGGCGGAAAACATCCCGTAGCGGATGTGCATCGCTCCCCGACCACACCGAAGGTCGTGCCTCCGGCGACGCCGCCTGCCCGGAACTCCTCGATCGTGTTCGCGGTGGTCGCGACGATCTTCGCGCTCGCGCTGGCGGGCGGTATCGCGTACATGGTGCTGGACAAGGAACCGCCCGCGAGCAGTGAGATCCGGTCCACCGGCGATAACCCCGGCATCGGCCAGTCCATCGGCACAGGCCAGGACAAACCGACCATCGAGGTGGCAACCTACACCGAGGGCTGCGCGGCCACGGTCGTCGAGGGCGGGGCCTGCGTCAAGGAAGCCGAATGCTGGAGCGGCATCGTCTCCATCGCGGGCGCGGTAACCGCGCCCCGGGTGGGCTGCGAGGCCCGACACGCCTGGGAGACCTTCGCCGTCTCACCCTTACCTCTGGACGCCCTGACCAGCAACCTCAACGAGCTCGAAGACCACCCCAAGGTCGCCAAGCTGTGCTCGATGAGCGTGCTGATGGCCTCCAGGTCGCCGGCGGCCGCGCGCTACACGGCCGACAGATGGCAGCTGTCGGTGCTACCGCCGTCGACCGAGGAGTTCGCCCGCGGCGTGCGCAGCTACCGCTGTGTCGGCGGGGTCCTCGGCAGAGACGCGCCGGGCACATACTTCGCCAAGTAGACACGCCCCAAGAGTCGACCGAAGCGTTCGCCCGGGCTGTGCGCAGCTACTGCTGTGTCGGCGGGGTCCTCGGCAGAGCCGTGCCAGGCACATGCTTCATCAAGTAGCGCCCAGCCGTTGTTGGCGCGAATGCCCAAGGTCGTCCGCCCCCGGGGCTGGCGAAGCGGTGAAACACCTCGATCGCGCCAACGCACGACGTGCCGGATATTTCTCGATAAGTCAGGGCATCAGCTCGGTCAGGGCGTCCTGCAGGTAGTCGATGAAGTCCCAGATGTCGGGCACCATCTCCCGGTCGGCAACGATTCCGACGTCCAGGAAGCCGTCGTAGGAGAACACGGTGATGTTGATGCCGCCGCTGACGTCGGTGATCACCGAGACGGGGAACTGGGCGAGCACGCGTGCGCCGCAGATGTAGAGCGGCAGCTGCGGTCCCGGCACGTTGGAGATCATCAGGTTCATCACCGGGACGGTCCTGGCGGCCAGGCGGAACGCGGCCCGGTCGGCGAGGCCGCTGAGCGCGGCGGGCATGGCCTGGCTGAACTCCAGCAGCCAGGTCGCCGGGGCGACCGAGAACCGCTCCTTCACGGCGGCCATCGCGGTGCTGACGATCGACAGCCGGGCCACCGGATCGGCCACGTCCGTCGGGATGGTCGTGGTCGCCAGCAGCACCTGGTTGGCGATCGAGTCGTCGTCGGCCTCGCCCCGGGTGGAGAACGGGATGCCCACCACCAGCGGTTCCGCGGGCAGCTCGTCGCGCTGGACCAGCCAGCGGCGGACCGCGGTCGCGCACAGCGCCATCACCACGTCGTTGACGGTGACCCCGTGCGCGTTCTTGACCTTCTTCACGTCGGCCAGCGGCAGCCGACCGAACGCGAACCGCCGGTGCGGGGTGATCGGCCCGGAGAACGGCGTGCGCGGCACGGTCAGCCGGGGCAGGTCGGGCAGTTCCGGTCCGGGTGTGTCGCCGGTCCAGCCGAGCCCGCGGATGAGCCGCGCCACCAGGCCCGCGCCGGGGATCTGCGCGACGACCGGCAGCTCGTCGAGCCGGGGCACCGCGTTGCTCACGAACCGCAGCACGGCGGACGGGTTGTCGAGCAGCCGGGAGAACCCCCGGGTGACCATCTCCGGCAGGTCCGGCGCGGTCTCCAGCGGCTCGTCGTCGGGCTCGACCTCGCGGGGTTCCGGCGTCAGGTCCATCAGCGCGGCGAGCACCTCGGCGCCCTCGATGCCGTCGATGGCGGCGTGGTGGACCTTGGTGTAGATGGCGACCCGCCCGCCCGCGAGGCCGTGGATCAGGTACAGCTCCCAGAGCGGCTTGCGCCGGTCGAGCCGCCGCCCGTGCAGCCGGGCGACCTGCTCGCCGAGCTGGTGGTCGTTGCCGGGCGGGGGCAGCGCGAGCTCCCGCACGTGGTAGTCGAAGTCGACCTCGCGGTCCTCCGCCCAGTACGGATGATCCAGCCCGAACGGCACCTCCACCAGCCTGCGCCGCAACGGCGGCGCGAGATGCGCCCGCTTCCGGAGCAGATCGATGATCCCGGCTTTGGTGACCACCCCGCCGGGGGCGGATGTGGGGTCGAGCACGGTCAGCCCGGCGATGTGCGCCAGATTGGCGGCCGTCTCGAAGTTGAGGAACTGCGCGTCCAGCGCGCTCAATTGCCGTCCCATGAGGCTCACCCTAGTGCCGGTGGACGGCGTCGGGCTGCCGAGGATCGCCGGGATGCTCGAACCCCGGCGACAGCCGCACCCACGCGGCCATCCTGCCCTCCAACCACCGCCCGAACACCTGCTCCCGCCGCGCCAGCGCAAGCTCCCGCCCAATCCCTTCCCGCACCATCTGGTACGGCTTGCGCCCTCCCCCATCAATCCGCTCAACCGTGAGCGTCCACGGCCCCCCAGGCCCGTCGACCGGGCCAACGACCTCTCCTTCGGCCGCCCCAAAGACGGCATCCTCGATCGCCCCGGCAAGCTCACCCCGCCGGATCGGACCGAGCTCCCGCGTCCACCGCGTCTCCGGCACAGCAAACTCATCCGGATTCCGCACGTAATAGCCGGATATTTCGGTTTCGTCCACGTGCACCCCAGCGGTCACCCGCTCAAAGAGCGCACGACCCGCAACGGTCGCGAGCACAGCCGCGGCCACTCCCCCGGTCCGCATCGCGAGGTCCAGGCCGATCACCTCGTCTCGACGGGCGGCTCGCCCCAGATCGCAGGCACTGGCCGCTACTTCTTGCCCGCCCACACCGGCAAGCGCCTCCGCAGCTCGACCGGCGGCTCGCCCCGGTCTACCGACAACGGCCCCACCCGCACCGGCGGGCTCCTCCACGGCTCGATCTACGGCTTGACCGGCGGCTCGCCCTGGTCCGCTGGCAACAGCCGCTACTTCTTGCCCGCCCGCACCGGCAAGTGCCTCCGCGGCTTGACCGTCGGCCTGCTCGACTGGTGCTGTCGCGTTCTGGGCGGGGTCGATCAGCAGCGGGGAATCATGGGCAAAAGCGTTCGTCTCCTGGTGGACGATGAGTTCGGCTGCCATCAGTTGGACCAGCCATCTGCGGAGGTTGCGGCCTTCGGGGCTGTCGGGATGGGGCAGGCGGTCGGCCAGGGGGCCGGTGCGGAGGTGGGTCAGGCGGGTGTTCACCTCGTGGATGGTGATCCTTTGGTGGCGGACGAGGGCGGCGGTGCCGGTCGCCTGGGCGGTGTCCCTTTCGTGGGTGTTCGCGGTCACTAGGGCACCATCCTTCTCACAGGCACCCGTATGGTGCTTGTTGTTGGAACCCGGCGGGAGCCGGGGTGACGGCCTTGTGCGGTCGCTCTTCGAGGGCCTCCATGACACCGCCGCCCCCGGTTCTCGCGGGGCTTGGGACCGGCAACAGGGAGATGCGCCGTAGAGCGCCGGTTAGTGACCACCCGGGAGCAGGCCCCGTCGCCGCCGGATCGTCGCTGCCACCGTCTGGAGTCGCTTTGCCCGTTTCGCTGCCCCCCGCGCAGTTCTTCGCCGGACTGAACTGGGCCACCGAGGTCCACGCCGTCTGCGTGATGGACACCACCGGGACGATCGCCGACCGGTTCACCATCGCCCACACCGCGGACGGGATCGCGATGCTGATCCACCGCCTGGCCAAACTCGCCGACGCCGCCGACGTGCAGATCGCGATCGAACGACCGAACGGCCGTCTGGTCGATCTGCTGCTGGAGGCAGGGCACCCGGT
>NZ_BLAE01000084.1 GCF_009687865.1 Acrocarpospora macrocephala | reverse complement strand
CGCCTAGAGCCTGCCCCACCGAACCGAGGGTCTTGCTGGGATTCCGTCCCACCGGACCGAGGGTCTTGAGCTCCATGCCTGAGGTCCCGAGCCCCATGCGGGGAATCCGACCCACCGAACCCGGGATCCTGACCCCCACGCCTAGAGCCTGCCCCACCCAACCGAGGGTCTTGAGCTCCATGCCGGGAGTCCGGTCCACCGGCTCCGGGGTCCTGGAATCCATGGCGTGGGTCGGGCAGCCTGAGGTGGGGGTCTTGCAGTCGGAGGCGTTGGTCGGGGCTGGTCCAGCCGAGGGTGGTGTCGTCGGCGCGGAGGACGGCCTCGTGGATGGCGCGGAGTTCTGGGCCGGGTTCGATGCCGAGTTCTTCGACGAGGAGGTCGCGGCCGCGTTGGAAGATTGTCAGGGCTTCTGCCTGCATGCCGAGGCGGTAGAGGGCGATCATCAGCTGGCCGCGGAGCCGTTCGCGGGTGGGGTGTTCACCGACCAGCGAGCGGAGTTCGGCCACGATCTCGGATTCGGCGTTCCTGGCCAGATCGGTGGTGATTCGTTCCTCGATGGCTGAAAGGCGCATCTCCTCCAGGCGGGTGGCTTCGGCTCGCAACGCTTCCCCGAGGCCCCCAAGAGCCTCTCCGCGCCACAATCCGAGCGCCGCCACGAACGAGCCGCTGGCGCCCTCCAGATCCCCCGCAGCCGCCCGGCGCCGCCCTTCCGCGACAAGTGCCTCAAACTGCTCGGAATCCAGCTCTCCAGGCCGCGTACGGACGACATAACCCGGCGCCCGCGTCTCGATCACCTCGCCTCGTCCGGCGGCGAGCAACTCCTTGCGCAACGCTGAAACGTACGTCTGGATGAGCGAGGGCGCGCTGCCTGGAGGCGACAGCGGCCACAGGATGTCGATGAGCCGGTCCACCGAGACGACTCGCCCGGATTCCAGCAGGAGAGCGGCCAGTAACGTGCGCGGTTTCGGGCCCCCCAGCTGCAGGCTGCGCACCCCGTCCCACACCTCGACGGGCCCCAGTACTCGAAACTCCACCGTCTCTCCCAGCCATCAGCAGTGGGGACGCGCGGACACGAACAAGAGCGGTATGGATCAAATCGCACCACGTCATCAGACGCAAGGAAATCCTGAAAGATCGCCAATGTGACCGCATACGGTGACGAACACGAAACCCTCCACCGTGACGAAGGCGCAACCCCGAACCGTGACTGGCGTGAAGCCCCGAACCGTGACTGACGCGGAACCGCCAACCGTGACAGGTGTTAAACCGCATGCGGTGACGAACGTTAAGATGCGGCACCATGCGGTTGATCGCCAGAAATGTCAAAGTTGCCGATGTTGCCCGAGTTGCCGGGTTCATGAAGGTTGCAAGGATCGCGAGGGTCGCGAGGATAATGAGCAGCGCTCGGGGCAGGTGGACCAGCCGCGTCCGAAATGCGAAGATTGCACGATTTTCCCGGGTTGCGGTTGCCGCGATCTGCACCTTATGTGTTGCGAGCCTGCTCATGCCGCCGGCGACCGCCCAGGCGGCCAAGCCGTACTGCGAGCGATACAAGTGCATCGCGCTGACGTTTGACGACGGCCCTTGGCCGTACACCCCCGAGCTGCTGGACACCCTCAAGAAGTATCAAGCCAAGGCGACATTTTTTGTGCTCGGCCGGAAGGTCGCCAACCGTCCCGAGATGATGCAGCGCATGGTCAAGGAAGGGCACGAGGTCGGGAACCACACGTGGGATCATCCCAGCCTGACCACGCTCTCGGACGAGGAGATCGTCGCTGAGATCACCAGCACCCAGGAAGTGATCCACGAGACCATCGGCCTGTGGCCGACCATGATGCGCCCGCCGTCCGGAGCCACCAACGCCCGAGTCGGCGCGCGGATGGCCGAACTCGGCCTGCCGCAGATCATGTGGACCGGCTCCACCCTCGACTGGCAGGCCAGAAACCAGAAGATCATCACCGCCCGCACCCTCAAACTGGCCAAGCGCAACGGCGTGATCCTTCTGCACGACATCGTCCCCGAGACCGTCAAGTCGATGCCCGCCGTCCTGAAAACCCTCAAGAAGCGCGGCTACAAGTTCGTCACCATCTCAACCCTGCTCGGCAACCGCAAACTTGCCCCCGGCGAGGTCTGGCCCAAAAAGAAGTGATTTTCCCCCCCACCCAGCCCTTTGATTACCCTCGGGCTCCGCCCGCCCCCGCCGGTACGCCCTCTCGGGGCTCCGCCCCATTCCCGCTGGGTGGGGGAACCCCGCGTACTGGATGGAACGACGGCCGAAGACGTGACCCGGACGAAGCTGAACCCCGGGCAAGGGAGCGACCAGAATAAGCGCGAAAAATGCGCTCAGACGAAGTGACTCAGGTGTCGGCCCGTAGTGAGCGGGCCAGGGCTGACTTCAATCGTGGCTGCAGTGGCACCTCGATCAGCCGATAGACCAGCCACGCCACCCCCAGCACAACTCCGAGCACCAGCGGTAACGTCACCCGATTCCCCAGAACCGGATGCAGCCACTGGATCAACAGAAACCCGACATGGTGGTGGAACAGGTACAGCGGATACGTCAGTGCGCCCAGCACCGTGAACCACTTCCAGTCCAGCCCCTCCAGTTTTCCGAGGGCCACCAGGATCATCACCAGGAAGATCAGTGAGATCACCCCGACCACCAGCGCCGACCCCAGCGCCTCCCCGAACCTGACCACCGCCGGCGGACGCTCTCCCAGCGCCTGAATCAGCCCGATGGTCCACGCCACCCCCACGAACAGCCACGGCAGCAGCGACCCGCCGAACCGGTAGATCAGGAACAGCGCCATCCCCGCGATGAAGTACGGCGCGCTGAACTGCACCAACACCACCTTGAGCACGCTGATATCCAGCCGCTCCCCCACCAGCAGCAGAAACACCCACCCGGCCATGAACCCCAGGCAACGCCTATAGGTGATCCCCACCGCCGCGAAACACCCGATCATCACGTAGAAGACAAGCTCCTGCCAGAGCGTCCAGTACACGATCTCAAGATCACGAATCTTCATCCCATGCTGAAGCATGGTCAGATTAGCCAGCAGCTCCGACAACGTCGGCCGATGATCAGTGACCCACCCCGCCAGCGCGAGCGCCCCCAGCACGATCACACTCGCCCAGTACGCCGGATACAACCGCGCAATCCGCGAAGCCGCGAACTCCCCCGTGGTCCGCCCCCACGCACTCATCAGGATCACAAACCCGCTGATCATGAAGAACAACCGCACGCCGTACGCCCCGAAGACGCTGACCGCGCTCAACCCCGGAAACGCATTGGGAGTCCCCCACGCCCGCGTCTCCACGAAGTGAAACAGAACCACCCCAAGCGCCGCGACAAACCGCAGCAGATCAAGCACACGCAGCCGCTGGCGAACCGGAGGTTCAACGGCCAGGGTTTCCGCGATAGCCGCCGAAGACGGAGGCGCCGAGATCAGCACATGGGCGAATATATCCTGAGAAAACCCTGGGAGATCGCATTCTGTCCCATTCGGGTACGGACGTCACACCCGCACCATCAGCGGATGCAACAACACCGCAGGTCCACGCCGGTAGAGCAGGGCCGAAACCCCCATCCGCACCATCAGTGGCCGCGACAACACCGCAGATCCACACCGGTCGAGCAGCGCCGGGCGCCCCCATCCCCCCCTCACACCCGCAACATCGGAGGATGCAGCAACACCGCAGATCCAGGCCAGTAGGGCAGCGCAGAACCCCCACCCGACCCCACACCCGCACCATCAGCGGACGCGACAACACCGCAGGTCCACACCGGTCGAGCAACGCCGGACGCCCCACCCCACGTCACACCCGCAACATCGGAGGATGCAGCAACACCGCAGGTCCGCGCCGGTAGAGCATCGCCGGGCGCCCCCCATCCCGCGTCGTCGTCCGCCCGGTCGGGATCAGGAACCCCTCGGTCTTCGTCACCTTCCGGTGGAAGTTGCGAGGATCGAGCTGCCGCCCCCACACGATCTCATACACCCGCCGCAGTTCCGCCACCGTGAACTCTTCCGGGCAGAACGCCGCCCCCAGCGAGGTGTACTCCAGCTTGGCCCGAGCCCGCTCGATCCCATCCAGCACGATCCGCCGGTGATCGAACGCCATCGCCGTCAACGACGACACCGCCTGCCAGCTCATATGCGCCTCAGTCGAGGCCGGCAAATCCGGAGCCAACCCCAGATACGCCACGCTCACCACACGCTGCCGAGGATCCCGATCCGGATACCCATACGTCTTGAGCTGCTCCAGATGCACCGGAGCTCCGGGCAGCCCGGCCCGCTCGGCCAGGACCCGGGCGGCCGCCGCGGGCAGGTCCTCCTCCAGTTGAATGAACCCGCCCGACAACGCCCACAAGTCGTTGTAGGGCGCGCGATCCCGTCGCCACACCAGCGCGCTGAGCTGCTGAAATCGCACGGTGAGCACAACGAGATCCACGCTGACGGGAATACGCGGGACCATGTCAGGCACGTTACACGCTGAATGGATCACTCGTGGCGGTAGTAAACAGGCTCGGCCGCCTTGCGTCCGTCGGCGGAGGTGACCTCGACGCGAACCCACGTGTCCTTGGGCACGGACTCCCAGTCCACGGGGATCCAGACCCGCCCGACCGTGCTGGGCAGATCCGCCATCGGGCTGCCGTCGAACCACCCGACGGTGGCCGAGTCGACTACGCGCGGAGTCTCCAAACCGGGCCAGCTCAACGTGACCTTGGCGTCCTGCATGTGGTAGCCCCGAATTTCCAGCCCATCCTGGATCTGCCGCTCTTCCCGCACCGCCTGGATCGCCACCGGCCTATCCCAGTCCCGGGCAATCTCCTCAGAAAGCGACGGCGACCCACAGGTATAGAAATCCGTCCACATATACGAAATGATCTTCGACACGTACGGCCCCACGAGCGTCACCGCCGTGTCCATCCGAGGCTTGTCCGTACGCCCCCGGGACCCCTGCGTCCCACACCGTTCCGTGGCCGACGGCTCGAAGGACTCGACGTTGGCCCACAACTGGACCTCAACACCCTCGTCCAGCAGCTCCTTACGAGCCTGCGCCATCTCCCGGTAGTACTCGCGCGTGCCACCGTAGTAAGCGGTGTTGTACGTGCTCTCCCCCACCACCGGCTTCAACCGCTCATCGACCGGCTGGTTCTTCCAGTTGGGCCAGAATAATCCGCCCTTGCCCGTCCCCCGGCCGTCCTGCGGGGCGATGATCCCCACCCCGGTCCTGGCCAGCGCCTTGAACCCACTCTTCACCTGCTTCGGCGTCGAGGTGTACCCCACCCGCCGCCGCGCGTCCAGATACGGACTCACCAGGATCGGCTTCCCCGGCAATTCCTGCTCCACGATCCGATGCTGCTCCGCGTACACCTGGAGCGTCGGCACGTTCTCCGGCTCAGCCCAATCCCGGATTTGTAACTCAAACGGCTGATAAACCCCCCCAAGCGACTCCCGCCCGGCGTGCCGGTCGCCATAATCCTGGAGAATTCGCCGGGTCAAAGTCGTGAGCGTACCGACATGCCGGGGATTCGCCCTCGTCGTCCCGGTCGGATCGCGCGGAGCCAGCGGCAGCGCGGGAAAGACCTTGATCCCGAACCGGTCCCCCAGATCGAGCAACTCGGTCAGGCTGTCAGTCGTCCCGGCGGACACCAGGATCAGATGGTAAGCCTTGCCCTTGGACGTGAAATCGCAGGTCGCGTCGTCAGACCCATCCTCGGACGCGAGCAGGCGGTAGAAGACCTTGTCCCCGATCACGATCTTGCGTTCCATCGCCGGGCACCGGAACACCCCGTCCCCATACTGCTCATCCGTGCGATAGGTGAAGTTCCAGCTGATGCGATTTCCCGGATTGGCCGCCTTCAAATCGTTCTCGGCCGCCTTCACGCAGGGCACCCCGTTCTCCACGCAGAACGCATACCGCTTGTCCGCCAGCGGATCCTTACCCTCAGCGGTGACCTGGTCGAGAATCCACCCCTCGGGGCTGACCTGCCGCGGCGAGAGCCCGAACCCGATCCGGACCACGGTGTCGCCGCCCAGATGGTGGATGGCCTCCAGCTGCCGCCGCCAGTTACACCGATCCGTCGTGGGCAGGACCCAGTAGCCCGTGATCGAGTACGGCGTCGTCACATTCGTGTCGAACGTTCCACACGGATCGGTGAATTCGTTCTCTTTCACCGACTCGCTCGGCTTCGGCGAGGAGGGCGCGCTATTGCCCACGTTCGCGGCGCGAGGTTCCGGCTCGTTGAGCGCGACCACGACGGACGCGACACCGCCGAGAATCGCGACGCCCAGGATCAGAGCCAGCCAACGCAAACCGTCACCCCTGACATATTCGGCATTTGGGACACTAACGCCTGACGCCTGCCCATGTTTCGAGCTGGGCGACGAACCGGCGGGCCGAGTTCGGCCAGTGATGGTTGGCCCGGGCGGCGGCGTATCCGCGCGCGCCGGCTCCCCGTCGTTCCTCGGTGTTGTCCCGCAGGGACAGCACCGCCTTGGCGACCGCCTGCGGATCCTGCCAGGGCACGACCATGCCGCTCTGGTAACGCTCCACGAGCTCGACGGCCCGGGGCGAGGGTGTCGTTATCACGGGTATGCCGTGTGCCATGTACTCCACGATCTTCGTGGGCATGGAGTGCCGGTAGTTCGGCTCGTCATGCAGCAGCGAAAGCCCGGCCAGCGCCCCGTCCAGCCGCTTTAACGCCTCGTCGTTCGGCATGAAGTCCCGCCATTCCAGCAGGCCCTCCTCGACGGCGCCGGCCAGCACCGGACGGGTCTGCGGATCGGCGTATCCGATCAGCTCGACCGCCACCCGATGCGGCCGCAGCAGCCGCGCGACCTCGACCGCCTCCCGGACGCCGCGCGCCTCCGACAGCCAGCCCAGGTAGACCACCCGGTCGTCGCCGGGCGCGCTGACGTTGTCCGGCACCCAGGTCTCGTTCGGCACCACCAGGTGCGCCTCCCGGAACCGGCCCGCGTAGGCGGTCTCGGCCAGCAGCAGGTGCAGGTGGCGCTCGGCCGTACCTTCGAGCAGGCGGGCCAGGAAGCGGGTCGGGGGGCGCAGGAACGCGGGCAGCCACGGTTTCAGCGACAGGGTCGCCGGGGTGTCCTCGTGCACGTCCCAGACGACCGGCGGCCGGTTGCGCACGCCGGCCACCGCGAACAGCAGCTCCGGGTCGTGCACCAGGGCCAGGTCGACCTTGCCGCGCATGCTCTTGAACAGCCGCCTGGCCGCCCGCACCGCGGTCACCCGCCGCCGCTCCGCGGCTCGCGGCAGGTCCACGCCGGTCACCCAGGACCGGGGAACGACTCCGCGCGCCGTGTACGGCGCCGCGTACGTGACCTCATGACCGGCGTCGACGAGGGCCCGGATCTGCCGGTGCAGGATCCGGGCGTCCTCGGGGTGATGCACCACCGTCATGACGAGCACGTGCACGCGCCAGGCCTCCCTACAGCCGCTCGACGCGTTCGCTCGTGGCGAGCACGCCACGAGTGTCGAGCACCAGGACACCCTGCCGCTCGATCAGTTCCAGGTCGAACGCGGAGTGCTGCTGCAGCAGCACGGTCACGTCCGCCTCCGCGATAGCGGTGGCGAGATCGTCCTTCCGCGCCACCGGGGTGCCCTCCACCGACCATTCGCGCACATGCGGGTCGCAGAACGAGAGATCCGCGCCGAGTTCGAGCAGCGCCTCCGCGACCGGGATCGCGGGCGTCTCCCGCTCATCGGCGATATCCGGCTTGTACGTCACGCCGAGCAGCAGCACCTTCGACCCGTTAACCGGCTTACGATGCCGGTTCAGCAGCCGCTGCACCCGCGCCACCACATACGACGGCATGCGCTCGTTGATCTCCTGCGCCAGCTCCACGAACCGGAACGGGTACCCGAGCTTGCGCACCGTGTAGGACAGATACGACGGATCCACCGGAATGCAGTGCCCGCCGACGCCCGGCCCCGGCAGGAACTTCTGGAACCCGAACGGCTTGGTAGCCGCCGCCTCGATGGACTCCCAGAGGTCCACCCCGAGCTCGTCGCAGAAGATCGCCATCTCGTTCACGAGCGCGATGTTGACGTGCCGGTAGGTGTTCTCCAGCAGCTTGGCCATCTCGGCCTCGCGGGTGCCGCTGACCGGCACGACCCGCTCGATGAACTGCGAGTAGAAGGCCTCGGCCCGCTCCCGGCAGGCGGGCGTGAACCCGCCGACCACCTTGGGGGTGTTCCGCAGCCCGTATTTGGTGTTGCCCGGGTCGATCCGCTCCGGCGAGAACGCCAGGTGGAAGTCGGTCCCGGCGACCAGACCCGACTTCTCGAGGATCGGCCGCGCCACCTCGTCGGTCGTGCCCGGCCAGGTGGTCGATTCGAGCACCACCAGCGTGCCGGCCCGCAGGTGGGCGGCGACGGCGGCGGTGGCTCCTTCGACGGCGGAGAGGTCCGGACGGTGGTCCTCATCCAGCGGCGTCGGCACGCAGATCACGATCGTGGACGACTCGGACAGCACCGAAGGATCCAGCGTCGGCGTGAAGCCGTTGCCGATCATGCCGTCGAGGTCGGCGTCCGTCAGGTCGTCGATATACGACCTGCCCGCGTTGAGCGCGTCCACCTTGCGGGGGTCCACGTCGAGCCCGGCCACGGTCAAGCCTGCCGCGGTGGCCTCCTTGGCCAGCGGCATGCCTACGTAGCCCAATCCGATGATCGTGAGATCGAAGCGGGTCACGATGAGACCTGGGAACGGGAACAACACTTCATGGTCGCAAAGGCTATCTCAACTCGGCACCAAGGATGCCTGATGCACCAGATCCGGCTTCTTCGGTGGAACTCACGTGCTGACGATCGATTCGTAAATGTCACGATAGGTCTTTGCGAGGCTGCTCCATGTCCGTTTTGCGGCAACTTCTGCGCGACCGGCTTCGCCCATTGCGCGCCGCCGCTCCGGGTCGTCCCGCAGCTCGGCGAGGGCCTTGGCCAGCTCTTCCGGGCTCTCCGGCTTCACCAGCAGGCCGGCGCCGTCGGAGCCCACCAATTCGGACAGCGCGGGAAGGTCGCTGAGCACGACCGGTTTGCCCAGTGCCATCGCTTCGACCGGCTTGAGCGGGGTGACCAGCCGGGTGACGCGGAGATCGTCGCGCGGGCAGACGAAGATGTCGATGGCCGCCTGAGCCTGTAGTGCCTCCTCCGGCCCGACTCGCCCGGGCAGCAGGGAAATGTCGCCGATACCGAGCTTGTCGACCTGCTGGAGCAGCGCGGGCCGTTCCGCGCCGTCGCCGACGATCAGCACGCGGACCGGCGTGCCTTGGGCCTTCAGCAGCGCGGCAGCGCTCAGCAGGGTGGCGAATCCCTCGTACCCGACGATGCTGGACACCGAGCCGACCACGATCTCGTCGTCGCGAATGCCGTACTCGTGGCGCAGGGCGTGGCCGTCGTAGGAGGCGGTGAGCAGGCTGTCGTCTACCGCGTTCGGGGCCAGGTAGATCCGCTCGCGGGGCACGCCGCGTTCGAGGATCTCGGTGACCATGGTCTCGGCCAGCGTGACCACGGCGTCGGCGGAGCGCATGATGTGCGCCTCGCGCTCCTTCTGGAGCAGGTGCCGCTCGCTGCCGATGCGCCTGGGGTCCCTGGAGGTCCAGGTCTCTTCGAGGAAGCCGCGCACTTCGTAGACGAACGGGGTGTTCGTGCGCTCGCGCACGGCGAGCGCGACCGAACCGTTGCGGTGGTCGGTGGCCGCGTGCAGCACCTGCGGGCGCAACTGCCGGACCAGCTCGGTCACGTCCGCCGCGCCGCGGATCATGCGGCCCCGGCTCTCGTTCGGCACCTCGCCGCTGGGCAGCAGCCGCCGGTAGGGGATCCCGTCGATCTCGTCGTACGGCGTCGCGTCGGTGTGGCCTTGCAACATCGGCCAGCCCCAGCTGGTCACCACATGCGGATCGAGCCCCGCCGCCTGCTGCGCGGTGACGATCCGGTGGGTTCGCACCGTGTACCCCGCCTGCGTGTACGGCAAGGCGTTGGTCACGATATGCAGCACCCGCCCCGGCACCCGATCGCCCATGATCACCTTGGCCTTGGGCGGAATGGGATCGCTGCCGATCGCGGCCAGCTCGCCCTCGTAGTAGGCGATCCTGCGGCGGATGAACGGCCACCGGGTGTGCGGTTGCAGCACCTCGATGGCCTTGGTGATCCGCCCGCCCTCCCAGTGGACCTTGGCCGCTTCGAGCGGTCCGTCGGCCATCCGGCGAACGATCTTCCGGATCGTGACCCGGGCATACCGGGCGACCGGCCAGGCGATCCGGCCCACCAGGGGCCGCATCCGGGCCGGCATGGCGTCCGCGGCGGCCTGGGCGACCCGCATGGGATCCGACTTGACCTTGCCCACCACGATTCGCGACACGATCACGGGATTCTTCACGAATCCCCGCAGAAGTCCACCGACACCGGCCTTCGCCTTCTTGGCGGACACCTTCGTTGGCTTGTTGGCCTCGCTTACCACGGCGTGACCGTACCATAGGCAACGTTTGCCCCAGTCCCAGAAGAAAGGCAAGGTCATTGAGGGATTCACGGCTGAATGACACCCTCGTCCTGCATGTTCTGGGCGCTCGGCCCAACTTCGTCAAGGCGGCACCGGTCATATCCGGTCTGGCCGAGCTGGGGGTACGGCAGGGCCTCATCCACACCGGCCAGCACTACGACGCGCTGATGTCGGATGTGTTCTTCGTCGACCTGAACCTGCCCGAGCCGCTCGCCAACCTGGCCGTCGGCTCCGGGACGCACGCCCAGCAGACCGCGACCCTGCTGACCGGTCTCGAAGAGGTCATGCTCCGCGAGCAGCCCGGCCTGGTGGTCGTCTACGGCGACGTGAACTCCACGCTGGCCGCGATCCTGGTCTGCGCCAAGCTCGGCATCCCGACCGCGCACGTGGAGGCCGGGCTGCGCTCCTTCGACCGGAGCATGCCAGAGGAGGTCAACCGGATCGTCACCGACGCGCTGGCCGACATCCTGTTCTGCACCTCGCCGGACGCTCTGTCGCATCTAGCGCATGAGGGCATTTCCCCGTCGAAGGTGCATCTCGTCGGCAATCCGATGATCGACAGCCTCTTCTCGGCGCTGCCGAAGCTGGACCCCGCGCCCGTGCAGGAACGGCTCGGGCTGTCCGGCCGCTATGCGGTGGGAACGTTGCACCGGCCCGCGAACGTGGACGATCCCGCCTCCGCCAAGGAGCTCGTGGACGCGGTGCTCGGGGTGGCCGAGCAGGTGCCGGTGGTCGTGCCGCTGCACCCGCGCGGACGGCAGCGGCTGGCGGAGGCCGGCCTGGTGGACGGGCCCGCCTTGAAGATCGTCGAACCGCTCGGGTATGTGGACTTCCTCTCGCTGGTCCGCGGCGCGGCGCTGGTGCTGACCGACTCCGGCGGGGTTCAGGAGGAGACGACCATGCTGGGCGTGCCCTGCCTGACCATCCGGCCCAACACCGAGCGGCCGATCACGGTGACGCACGGCACGAACCGCCTGGTGACTCCGGCGCAGCTGCCGGCCGCCGCCGCTCAGGCCCTGGTCGACGGGGCTTCGACGCCGAGCGAGGAGTTGCCGGTGTTGTGGGATGGGAAGTCGGGACTGCGGATCGCGCGGGTGATCGCGGCCTGGTTGCGGGGAGAGAACCTCTCGCCTGCGGCGCGGGGAACAGTCGGCTAAGCCGTACAAAACTCACAAATGCCCACGGCTTCCGCCGTACCATGGCTGATCACGACGAACCTAGCAAGGGCTGAAGCATGGCTGAGAGCGACGAGACCTTCGACGAGCCGCGGTTCCAGCGGCTCGGGCCGGTGAACTGGCTGCCCGAGGAACGTAAGGTCGTCGAGCGCTACGAGCAGCGGATCCGGGAGCTGGAGAAGAAGCTCGCCACCCAGGAGGCGCGGGCGGAATATGCGATCTGGAAGCTCAAGGCCACCCAGACGCAGCGGCCGTTCCGGGTCGCTCAGGCGCTGACGGGCGCGGCGAAGCCGGCCAAGTTCGTACGGCTGCCGCGGGATCTGTCGAAGGCGATGAAGGGGCGGAAGAGCCCGAAGGCGCCCATTTCCGTGGTCGAGGCGGCGGCGCAGGCGGAGCTGAAGGGGCCCGAGGTCAAGATCCCGACATTGCAGTGGCCGCAAGGGGTGATGACACGTCCGGATCTCAAGGTGGCGGTCATCCTGGACGACTTCTCGCGAATGGCCTTCCAGTACGAGTGGGATCAGATCGAGTTCGGGCTGGCGGACTGGCCGGAGATCTTCGCCGAGAAGCGTCCTGATCTGTTGTTCTGCGAGTCGGCGTGGCATGGGAACCAGGGGCGCTGGCGCTACCAGATGACGGGGACGAACGCCCCGAAGCAGGAACTCCGCGACCTGCTGGCGTGGTGTCGTTCGGAAGGGATTCCGTCGGTCTTCTGGAACAAGGAGGACCCGCCGAACTTCGACTTCTTCATCGATACGGCGAAGTTGTTCGACCACGTGTACACGTGCGACGGCGACATGATCCCGAAATATCGGGAAATATTGGGACATGATCGGGTGGATGTGTTGCAGTTCGCAGCGCAGCCGCGGATTCACAATCCGATCCAGACCAAGCAGGGCCGGATGTACGACATCGTGTTCGGCGGGATGTATTTCCGGGACAAGCACCCGGAACGTCGCGAGCAGATGGAGACCATTCTGGCCCCGGCACGGGAGCTCGGGCTGCACATCTTCGCTCGTAACGGGACGGTCGCCGACAAGTACGCCTGGCCGGAGGAGTATCGGCCGCACATCGTGGGCGAGCTTCCTTACGAGCAGATGCTCGCCGCGTACAAGATGTACAAGGTCTTCCTGAACGTGAACTCGGTGATCGACTCACCGACCATGTGCGCGCGCCGCGTCTTCGAACTGTCCGCTTCGGGGACGACCGTGCTCTCCGGCTGGTCCCGGGCGATCGAGGAGACTTTCGGGGATCTCATCCCGGTCGCGCACTCGCAGGAGGAGGCGTACAACCGGGCCCTCTACCTGATCAACAGCCCTGAGCTGCGCGCCCGCCAGGGCCACCTCGCCATGCGCGAAGTCTTCGACAAGCACCTCTTCTCCCACCGCGTCGACCAGATCCTGGGCGCCGTCGGCCGCCCGGTGGTCGCCCGCTCGCACTCGATCTCCGTCGTGCTGCCCACCAACCGGGCCGGCCAGCTCGAACACGCGATCAGCCAGGTCGCCCGCCAGCGCCACCGCGACCTGGAGCTCGTCCTGGTCCTGCACGGCCTCTCCGAAGACCCCAGCGTCATCCGCGACAAGGCCCTCGCCGCCGGAGTCCCCGCGGTGAAGGTCCTGACCGCGCCCCCCAGCTTCACCCTCGGCGAGGTCCTCAACCACGGCATCGCCCACGCCGACGGCGAGCTCATCGCCAAAATGGACGACGACAACCTCTACGGCGAGCACTACCTCTCCGACCTGGTCCGCTCCTTCGACTACTCCGAAGCCGAAATGGTGGGCAAGGGCGCGCACTACACCTACTTCCCCGACCGCAACGAGACGGTCTACCGCCTCCCCGGCCTGGAACACCGCTACGCCCACCTGGTCCAGGGCGCCACCATCCTCGCCAAGGCCGACCTGCTCCGCTCGATCCCCTTCGAACCGGTCAACGCGGGCGAGGACACCCGCCTGGTCCGCCGCCTCAAAGAGGACGGCATCCGCATCTACTCCGCGGACCGCTTCAACTTCGTCTACATGCGCGGCTCAGACGCCTCCGCCCACACCTGGCAGGCCGCCGACTACAAACTCACCCGCAACGCCCAGTTCAGCTTCGTCGGCCACCCCGAACAGCACGTCATGATCTAAACGATCGGCGTCACCAGCGTGCCGTTCTTGCGGAACTGCGCCACGTTCGCCAGCACCAGGTCGGCCATCGCGCGCCGGGTCTCGGTGGTGCCGCTGGCCAGGTGCGGGGTCAGCACCACCCGGTCCAGCGCGAGCAGGTCGGCCGGGACATGCGGCTCGTCCGCGAACGCGTCCAGACCGGCGCCGCCGAGCCGGCCCGCCACCAGCGCGGCGACCAGCGCCGGCTCGTCCACCACCGAGCCGCGGGCAATGTTCACCAGAAAGCCGTCCGCGCCCAGTGCGGCGATCACCTCGGCGGACACCAGGTGCCGCGTCTGCGGGCCGCCGGACACCGCCACCACCAGCACGTCCGCTTCGGCGGCCAGCTCGACCGGCGTGCTCACGTAGCGGTAGGGCACGTCCCGGCGCCGCCGGTTGTGGTAGGAGATCACGCAGTCGAAGCCCTCCAGCCGCCGGGCGATCGCCAGCCCGATCCGGCCCAGGCCGAGGATCCCCACCCGGGCCCCGCTCACCTTCCGCGCCAGCGGGTAGTTGCCACCCGCCGCCCAGTCACCCCGGCGCACGTACCGGTCGGAGGCGCTCAGCCCGCGCATCACGTCGATGATCAGCCCGAGCGCGGTGTCCGCCACGCAGTCGTCCAGCACGTCCGGGGTGTTCGACACCGCGATGCCGCGGCGGGCGGCCTCGGCCACGTCGGTGGTGTCGTATCCGGCGCCGAAGTTGACGATCGCGCGCAGCGCGGGCAGCCGCCGCATCAGGCCGGCGTCCACGCCGGTCCGGCCGGAGGTGACCACGACCTCGACCTGAGCGCCGGGGCCGTCGAGAAAGGAGTCCGGCGGGTCCGGCAGCCGCCGCGCGGCGTAGAGCTCGCGCAGGTCGGCCTCCAGGAACGGCATCAGCGGGCCGACCTGCAGCACAGTCATGCGTACCTCCGGATCATCGGACCAGGGCGGGTTGTTTGGGGTGGAAGGACCAGCCGGGCACAAGGTATTGCATCGCCACCGCATCATCACGACCGCCCAGCCCCTGGGCGCGGTACAGCTCGTGCGCCTCAGCCAGCCGGTCCTCGTCGAGGTCGACGCCGAGACCGGGGACGGTGGGCACGTCCAGGTAGCCGCCCCTGATCTCCAGCGGCGCGCGGGTGAGGCGCTGGCCGTCCTGCCAGATCCAGTGCGTGTCGATCGCGGTGATCTCGCCGGGCGCGGCCGCCGCCACGTGGGTGAACATCGCCAGCGAGATGTCGAAGTGGTTGTTCGAGTGCGAGCCCCAGGTCAGCCCCCAGGCAGCGCACAGCTGGGCGACCCGGACCGAGGCCTGCATGCCCCAGAAGTGCGGGTCGGCCAGCGGGATGTCGACCGCGCCGGCGCGGATCGCGTGGCCCAGCTCGCGCCAGTCCGTGGCAATCATGTTGGTCGCCGTCGGCAAGCCGGTGGCGCGGCGGAACTCGGCCATCACCTCCCGGCCGGAGAAGCCCCGCTCGGCGCCGCACGGGTCCTCGGCGTAGGCCACCACGCCGCGCATCGCCAGCCCGTACCCGATCGCGTCGGCCAGCGGCCAGCCACCGTTCGGATCAAGCGTGATCCGGGCGTCCGGGAACCGCGCCTTCAGCGCCGTGACCGCGGCGACCTCGTCCTCGCCCGGCAGCACCCCGCCCTTGAGCTTGAAGTCCGCGAAGCCGTACCGCTGCCGCGCGGCCTCGGCCAGCGCGACCACGGCCTCCGGGGTGAGCGCCGGCTCGTCGCGCAGCCGGGTCCACGCGTCCGGTCCGCCCTCGGCGCGATAGGGCAGGTCGGTGGCCGTGCGGTCGCCGACGAAGAACAGATAGCCGAGAGTGCGCACGCGGTCCCGCTGCCGCCCGTCGCCGAGCAGGTCGCAGACGGGCACCCCGAGGTGCTTGCCGAGCAGGTCGAGCAGCGCGGCCTCCAGGGCGGTCGCCACGTGCACCGCGGTGCGCAGGTCGAACGTCTGCGGCCCGCGGCCGCTCGCGTCCCGGCCCGCGAACCGGGTACGCACCGCGCCGAGCACGCTTAGGTACGCTCCGATCGGCTGGCCCACCACCAGGTCCCGCGACTCCTCGAGGGTGCGCGCGATCTCCTCGCCGCCGGGCACCTCGCCGACGCCGGTGCTGCCGTCGGAGGCGGAGAGCACCACGACCGTCCGGGTGAAGAACGGCCCGTGCGCGCCGCTCAGGTTCAGCAGCATGCTGTCGTGCCCGGCGACCGGCACCACCCGCATCCCGGTGACCCGTGGCGTCTCAGCCATCGACCCGCCTCGGCAGGCCGAGCGTGTTCGCGTCGTCGAGCCCGGCCGGTAGCAGTCCAGCGGGCAGGTTCTGGTACGCCACCGGCCGCAGGAACCGCTCGATCGCGGCGGTGCCGACCGAGGTGGAACGCGGGTCCGAGGTCGCCGGGAACGGCCCGCCGTGCACCATCGCGGGCCCGACCTCGACGCCGGTCGGCCAGCCGTTCACGATGATCCGCCCGGCCTTGCGCTCCAGCAGCGGCAGCAGCGCGCGAGCCGTGTCCAGATCCGCGTCGTCCGCGTGCAGCGTCAGGGTGAGCTGGCCCTCCAGGCCCGCCACGGTGTCCCGCAACTCGGCCGCCGAGTTCACCGTGACGATCAGCGAGCTGGCCCCGAACACCTCCTCCCGCAGGGCCGGGTTGTCGCGGAGTTCGGCGTTCGCGGTCCGGAAGAGGTGGGCCTGCCCTGGCGCGGCGATCCCGTCGCCTGCCTCCCCGGCGGCGGCGATCTCCACGCCGGCCGCGGTCCGCAGCCGCTCCACCCCCTCGGCGAACGCCTGCTGGATGCCGGCCGAGAGCATGGGCGCGGCCGGGACCGCGCGCAGCGCCTCGGCGGCCGCGGCCACGAACTCCGCCACACCAGGCCCGTCGACCGCGAAGACCAGGCCCGGGCTGGTGCACAGCTGTCCCTGGCCGACGGTCATCGAGGCGACCAGCGCCCGGCCGATCTCGGCGCCCCGGCTGCGCAGCGCGGCGGGCAGCACTATCACCGGGTTGACGCTGGACATTTCCGCATACACCGGGATCGGCTCGGGCCGGGCCTGGGCGGCGGCGACCAGGGCGAGTCCGCCGCTGCGCGAGCCGGTGAAGCCGACCGCCTTGATCCGCGGGTCGGTGACCAGCGCGATGCCCACCTCGCGGCCGGTGCCGAAGAGAAGGGAGAAGACCCCCTCGGGCAGGCCGTGGTCGGCGACCGCGCGCTGGATCACCCGGCCGACCAGCTCGGAGGTGCCCGGGTGCGAGCTGTGCGCCTTCACAATCACTGGGGTGCCGGCCGCCAGCGCCGACGCGGTGTCGCCACCGGCCACCGAGAACGCGAGCGGGAAGTTACTGGCCGCGAAGACCGCGACCGGGCCGAGGGGAACCAGCCTGCGGCGGATGTCGGGGCGAGGCAGCGGCGTACGCTCCGGCAGCGCCGGGTCGATCCGCGCACCCAGCCAATCGCCGTCGCGCACCACGTCCGCGAACAGCCGCAGCTGATTGGTGGTGCGGGCCAGCTCGCCGGTGACCCGGGCGGCCGGGATGCCGGTCTCGGCGGTGACCCGGGCGATCAGCTCGTCGCCGAGCGCGTCGAGGCCGGCCGCGATGGCGGTGAGGAAACCGGCGCGGACCGCGGGCGTGGTCTCCCGGTAGGTGTCGAAGGCGGCCTCGGCCAGCTCGGCGGCCCGCCGCACGTCCGCGGGGCCGCCCAGGCCGTACGACGGCTGGAGTTCCTGCCCGGTGCGCGGGTCGACCGCGGCGATCTCGCCGTGCGTGCCGCGGTAGGCGCCGCCGCCGACGAGCAGGTCGCCGGTGAGGCCGATGGTGGCGGTCGGGGACATGCTCAGCCCGCCCGTTCGATCGAGTCCGTGGCCGCGATCAGATCGGTCAGCTCGGCCAGTTCCGCCGGCGTCAGGTCGGACAGCGGCGGGCGGACCGGACCGGCGCTGCGCCCGACCGCGGTCATGCCGGCCTTGACGATCGACACCGCGTATCCGCTGCGCCGGTTGCGGATGTCCAGGTACGGCAGGACGAAGTCGCGGATCCGGGCGTACACGTCGTCACGGTCACGCTTGACCACCGAGGTGTAGAAGTCGCTGGCCCACTGCGGCGCGAAGTTGAAGATCGCCGAGGAGTAGGTGGTGGCGCCGAGCTCGAGATAGGGCAGCGCGTAGGTCTCCGCGGTGGGCAGGCCGCCGACGTAGACCAGCCGGGGGCCGAGCACCGCGTAGAGGTGGGCGATCACGTCGACGTCGCCGATGCCGTCCTTGAAGCCGATCAGGTTCGGCAGTTCCTCGGTCAGCTCGATGAAGGTCCGCGGGGTGAACCGGGCGTTCGCCCGGTGGTAGACGACCACGCCCAGCGAGGTGGCGCGGCAGACCGCGCGCACGTGCTCCTTGAGGCCTTCCTGGTCCAGCTCGGTGAGGTACGGCGGCAGCAGGAAGATGCCGTCCGCGCCCGCCCGCTCGCCGTCGCGGGCCATCTCCACCGCGAGCGAGGTGCCGTACCCGGCCGGGGCGACCACCGGCACGCCCGGCTTGGCCTCGGCCACCGCCGCGCGCACGACCTGCCCGACCTCGGTCGGGGTGTGACAGAAGAACTCGCCGGTGCCGCCGGCCGGGAACACCCCGCGGGCGTCGTAGGCCGCCAGCCACCGCAGGTGCGAACGGAACGCGGGCTCGTCGAAAGTGAGCTCCGCGGTCATGTGCGTGACCGGGAAGCAGAGCAGCCCGGAACCCAGCGTGTCGCGCAGCTGAGTGGGCGAGAACGTCGTCATGAAGGCTCCAGATCCGAGGCAATTGGTACGACGAAGGTAGGCGGATGCCGCGATACCTGTCCAAGACGCTTAGAGCATGGTTTGATACCCAGACTGCATAGCGCGGGAGGAACGATGTTCAGTCTGGATCAGCTCCGGGGGTTCGTCGCGGTTGCCGAGGAGCGCAACTTCGGCCGGGCCGCCGAGCGGCTGCGGATGACCCAGCCGCCGTTAAGCCGCCAGATGCAGAAGCTGGAGCGGGCGGTCGGGGTCGATCTGCTCATCCGCACCTCGCGCTCGGTCGAACTGACCCCGGCCGGCCGGGTCTTCCTGGACGAGGCCCGGCGCCTGCTCAGACTGGCCGCGGCGGCGCCGCTGCTGGCCCAGCGCGCGGCGCACGGCTCGCGCGGCACGCTGCGCGTCGGCTTCACCGCGACCGCCGCGCTCAGCGTGCTCGGCGCGTGGGTGACGTTCCTGGACGACCAGCTGCCCGAGGTGCACCGGGTGCTCCGCGAGATGGTCACCGGCAGGCAGATCGAGGCGCTGCTGGCCGAGGAGATCGACATCGGCCTGACCCGCGGCGTGCCGCCCGGGGCGGCGCTGGAGCAGATGCTCGTGCACACCGAGTCGCTGCTGCTCGCGGTGCCCCGCGGGCACCCGCTGACCCGGCTGGGCCGGGCCCCTGAGCTGGCCGACATCGGCGGGTCGAGCGTGGTGACCTACTCGCCGGTGGAGGCCCGCTACTTCCACGACCTGGTCGTCTCCACCTTCAGGTCGGCCGGCGTGCAGCCCACGTACGCCCAGCACGTGACCCAGGTGAACAGCGTGCTCGCCCTGGTGGACGCGGGTCTCGGGGTCGCTCTCGTGCCCGCCTGCGCGTCCGTGATCACCCTTCGCAACCTGCGGTTCCTGCCGGTGGCGGAGATCCCGGACGACTGCGTCGAGGTGTACGCGGCCTGGCGCCCCGACGACGACAGCCCGGCTCTCGCGGTGCTGCTCGAGCATGTCCGGTCCACCGCCCGGATGTTTCACCAGAGTTTCCTGGGACCTTGACGGCGGCTTGTGCCGAAATTACGGTGTCGTTCACGAACGCAGATTCCGTCTACATATACAGACAACGTCTGAGAGGTCAGCGGAACATGACCCATACCCCCCACGGACTACGGGCCCGGAATTCCCGTGCCGCCGCGCTGCTCGCCGCGGCCACGGTGTCGCTGGCCGCCACCGGCTGCTCGGTCGCCAACACCACCTCCGGCGACTCCGCCGGTGCCGGCAACACGCTGCGCGTCGTCCTGCCGCAGGAACCGCCCACCCTGGAGCCCTGCGAGGCGTCGCTGACGGCTACCGGCGTCGTGGTCCGGTCCAACATCACCGAGCCGCTGCTGGAGCGGAACCCGACGAGCGGCGCGCTGGAGCCCAAGCTCGCCACCGAGTGGACCCAGACCCAGCCGACCCTCTGGACCTTCAAGCTGCGCCCGGGGGTGAAGTTCTCCGACGGCAGCGACTTCACCAGCGAGGACGCGGTCGCCGCGATCGAGCGGAGCGCGAACAACACGGCCCTGGCCTGCAACGTTCAGGGCTACGTGTTCGGCGACAGCGGCAAGCTCACGCTCGCCGCGCCGGACGCGGCCACGGTCACCGTCCAGACCGAGCAGCCCGACCCGTTGCTGCCGCTGCGCGTCTCGTTCGTGGAGATGACCAAGTCCGACATCAGCACCACCGAGAAGGTGCGCGAGCCGGTCGGCACCGGCCCGTACAAGATCGAGAGCTGGGCCGCCGGGCAGAAGCTGACCCTCACCAGCTGGGACGGGTATTGGGGCAGCAAGCCGAGGTACGCCAAGGCCGAGTATCAGTGGCGTGAGGAGGGCACCGTCCGGGCCGCCATGGTGGTCAACGGCGAAGCCGACCTGGCCACCAACCTGGGCGCGGACGACGGCGCCGGCGACACCGGGGTGCAGTACCCGAACAACGAGACCACCGCGCTGCGCTTCAGCACCGACCAGGCGCCGCTCGACGACATCCGGGTGCGCCAGGCCATCGACATGTCGGTCGACCGCCAGGGCATCATCACCTCGCTGTTCGGCGGTATCGGGCAACCGGCCAGCCAGCTGATCGGCCCCGGCGTGGTCGGCTACAACGAGTCGCTCACCCCGACCCCGTACGACCTGACCGCCGCCAAGGCGCTGGTCGACCAGGCCCGCGCGGACGGCGTCAAGGTGGACACCCCGTTCCGGATCATCGGGCGGACCGCACAGTTCCCGAAGATCGCCGAGAGCATCGAGCTGATCCAGAGCGCCCTGACCCAGATCGGCCTGACCGCCAAGATCGAGATGCTGGACACCTCCGCCCAGATCAAGTACCAGCTGCGGCCGTTCCCCGAGGGCGCCGGGCCGGTGGCACTGATGATCATGCACGGCAACCAGGCCGGCGACGCCGCGTTCACCGTGGGGCAGTACTTCGCCACCGACGGCGCGCAGAGCAGCAGCGGCAGTCCGCAACTGGACCAGCAGATCAAGGCGGCCGGCGCGCTGACCGGCGACGCCCGGCAGCAGGCGTTCGCCGACGTCTTCGCCAGTGAGAACCAGGACATCCGCGGCTTCACCTTCCTCGCCAACATGGGGGCGGTGCTCGGCCTGGCCAAGAACGTCTCCTACACGCCCGACGCGGCCACCGGCGACGAGCTGCGGCTGGCCGACGTGAAGCCGAAGAGCTGACCCGCAGATCGGACCCCCGGAATGCTGACCTTCCTGCGACGACGAACACTGACCAGCCTGCCGCCCCTGCTGGCCGTCGTGCTGGGCGTGTTCGTGCTCGCCCGGCTCACCGGCGACCCGGCCGCGCTGTACCTGCCGGAGAACGCGACAGCCCAGGCGCGGGAGCAGTTCAGCGCGGCCCACGGGTTCGACCAGCCGATCTGGTCACAGCTGATCGACTACCTCGCCCAGGTGACGCGGCTGGACTTCGGGACGTCACTGCGCACCGGCGAGCCCGCCGCGGTGATGGCGTTAAGGGCCTTCCCGGCCACGCTCCAGCTGGCCGTCGTCACCATGCTCCTGGCCTGCGCGGTGGCGACGGCGGTGGGGTGCTGGGCGGCGCTGCGGCCGAACGGCCTGGGCGACCGGATCTCCAGCCTGATGTCCATGACCGCGGCCAGCGTGCCGGACTTCTGGCTGGCCATCCTCGGCATCTGGGTGTTCAGCATCATGCTCGGCGTGCTGCCCACCTCCGGCGTGGACGCCGGCGGGCTGAGCTGGGTGCTGCCGATCGCGGTGCTCATGCTCCGGCCGGCCGGCGTGCTCACCCAGGTGGTCCGCGGCGCGATGATCGCGGCGCTCGGGTCCCCGTACGTGAAGGTGGCCCGCAGCAAGGGCGCCGGCGAGCGCCGCGTGGTCGTCCGGCACGCGCTGAAGAACGCCGCCCCGCCGGCCCTGACCGTCGCGGGTGACCTCGCGGTCGGGCTGATCAACGGCGCGGTCGTGGTGGAGAGCATCTTCGGCTGGCCGGGCATCGGGAAGCTGATGATCGACTCCATCCTGCAGCGCGACTTCGCGGTGCTCCAGGCGGCCGTGGCGATCACCGCGATCAGCATCTTCGTGCTCAACATCGGAATCGACCTCGGGTACGCGCTGCTGGACTCCCGCGTTCGACAGAAGGTAGGTGCGGCGGCATGACCCTGTTGGAGAACCCACCGGAGGCGTCCGCCCCGGACAGGCCGGTCAAGGCGAACTGGTTCCGGCTGCTCTTGGCCGACCCGGCCGCCTTCGTCTCCGCGCTGATCCTGCTGCTGGTCGCGTTCGTCGCGGTGTTCGGCAAGCGGCTGGCCGGCGACAGCGCCGTCACGGGCGACCTGTCGCTGTCCCGGCTGGCGCCGTTCAGCCTGGACCACGGCTGGCAGTACGTGCTCGGCGGCGACCTGCTCGGCCGCAGCCTGCTCGGCCGGCTCATGGTGGCCACCCAGACCACGATGAGCGTGGTCGTGCCGGTGGTGCTGATCTCGCTGGTGATCGGCGCCTCGGTCGGGATGTGGGCGGGCTATCACCGCGGGTGGCGGGAGACCGTGGCGATGCGGATCGCCGACGTCGTGTACAGCTTCCCGTCGCTGCTGATGGCGGTCGTGGTGCTCTACATCTTCTCGCCCAGCATCGCCAGCATCATCGCGATCCTCGCGATCACCCGCATCCCCGTCTACCTGCGCACCGCCCGCGCCGAGTCGGCCGAACTGCAGACCCGGCTCTTCGTGGACGCGGCCCGCACGTTCGGCACCCCGAGCGGCGCGATCATCCGCCGCCATATCTTCCCGATCGTGCTGCCCACCCTGCTCACCGTGGCCACGGTGGACTTCTGCTACGTGATGCTGGCCGAGTCCTCGCTCAGCTTCCTCGGCATCGGCGTGCAGCCGCCGGACGTGAGCTGGGGCCTGATGGTCGCCCAGGGCCGCGACCAGCTGCGCACCCAGTGGTGGCTCTCGGTGCTGCCCGGCCTGGCCATCGTGATCACCACCGTGTCGGCGAACCTGCTCGCGTCCTGGGTCAGGATCGCCACCGACCCGGGACAGCGATGGCGCCTGACCACACCCCGCCGGCGGCGCCGCGCCGCCCGGCCGACCGTGCTGGAGACGACATGACCGCGATCGGCATGGAGGTCAGCGGGCTGACCGTGGAGCTCGCCACCCCGCGTGGCACGGTCCGCGCGGTGGACGGCGTGAGCTTCACCGCGTACCGCGGCCGCACGCTGGCGCTGCTCGGCGAGTCCGGCTGCGGCAAGAGCATGACCGCGCAGGCGGTCGCCGGGCTGCTCGAGCCGATCGCCTCGGTGACGGCCGGCTCGGTCCAGGTGGACGGCGAGGACCTGCTCAAGGTGAGCCGCAAACGGCGCCGGCAGCTCGCCGGGCCGGCGCTGTCGATCGTCTTCCAGGACGCGCTCACCGCCCTGAACCCGGTGCTCAAGGTCGGCACCCAGCTGGCCGAGCCGTACCGGATCCACCAGCGGATGCCGGCCAGGCAGGCCCGGGCGAAGGCGATCGAGCTGATGCGGCACGTCGGCATCCCCGAGCCGGAGTCGCGGGTGGACGCCTACCCGCACCAGTTCTCCGGCGGCATGCGGCAGCGGCTGCTGATCGCGATGGCGGTGGCGCTCTCCCCCAAGGTGCTCATCGCCGACGAGCCGACCACCGCCCTGGACGTCACCGTGCAGGCGCAGATCCTGGCGCTCCTCGCCCGGCTGCGCGCGGAGCACGACATGGCGGTCGTGCTGATCACCCATGACCTGGCCGTGGTCGCCGAGGAGGCGGACACGGTCGCCGTCATGTACTCCGGCCGGATCGTCGAGACCGGGCCGGTGGACGAGGTGTTCGAGGATCCACGGCACCCGTACACCCGAGGGCTGCTCGACTCGGTACCGGTGGACGCCGAGCGCGGCAGCGACCTGAGCTCGATCCCGGGCGCCCCGCCTGACCTGTTCTCCATCCCGCCGGGCTGCCCGTACCAGGCGCGCTGCCCGCTGGTGCGGGACGTCTGCCAGACCGAGCGCCCGCCGCTCGAGACCCGGGCCGGCCGCACGGTCGCCTGCCACGTCGCCGAGGGGACCGCCCGATGACCGACTCGCCGCTGCTCGACGTCCAGGGACTCAGCAAGTCCTTCCACGTGCCCAAAGGGCCGAACGGCAACGACCGGCTGCGCGCCCTCGACGGCGTCGACCTGACCCTCCGCAAGGGCGAGACGCTCGGCCTGGTCGGCGAGTCCGGCTGCGGGAAGTCCACCCTGGCCCGCACGCTGATGCTGCTGGAACGGCCCGACCAGGGCACGGTCCGGTTCAGCGGGGTGGACCCGTTCGCCCTGCGCAAGAGCGAGCTGCTGCGCTGGCGGCGCCGGGTGCAGATGGTCTTCCAGGACCCGTACGCGTCGCTGAACCCGCGGCTGACCGCCGCCCAGATCATCGCCGAGCCGTGGCACACCCACCGCGATCTGTTCCGCACCTCGCGTGAGCGCGCCGCCCGGGTCCGCGAGCTGCTGGACCTGGTCGGGCTGCGGCCCGGCGACGCCGACCGCTACCCCCAGGAGTTCTCCGGCGGGCAGCGGCAGCGCATCGGCATCGCCCGCGCCCTGGCGCTCGGCGCGGAGGTGGTGATCTGCGACGAGCCGGTGTCCGCCCTGGACCTGTCCGTGCAGGCCCAGGTGCTCAACCTGTTGAACGAGCTGCAACGGGCGCTGTCGGTGTCGTACCTGTTCATCTCGCACGACCTCTCGGTGGTACGGCACGTCGCGGACCGGGTCGCGGTGATGTACCTCGGCCGGATCGTGGAGACCGGCACCACTGAGGAGATCTTCGAGAACCCGCGGCATCCGTACACGAAGGCCTTGCTGTCGGCCGCGCCCTCGCTGCGCCGAGCGGACCGGGAGAAGAAGCAGAAGATCCTGCTCAAGGGCGAGCTGCCGTCCCCGCTTGACCCGCCCAGCGGCTGTCGCTTCCGGACCCGCTGCTGGCAGGCCACCGACCTGTGCGCGACCACCCCGCCGACGACCGCCGATCGGGTGTCGCCCGGGCACACCGCTGAGTGCCACTACCCGCTCGACGCGCGGGTCTCCGCCGCTCGTCAGTGAACCACGTTGCGTAGCGGACGGCCGGCGGCGAGTGCGTCGATCGCCGCGGCGATGTCCTGGGCCCGGCCGCGGAACGTGTCATCGGTGTGGCCCGCCTGGTGGGGGGTCAGCAGCACGTTGGGCAGCGCGGCGAAGTCGTGGCTCGCCGGGGGCTTGCCCTCGCGCGGGTGGCCCCACCACACGTCCAGCGCCGCCCCCGCGATAGTGCGGTCGGCCAGCGCGGCGTAGGTCGCGGCCTCGTCCAGGACCGGCCCGCGGGCGACATTGATCAGCAGGGCGTCCGGGCGCATCAACCGGTACTGCTTCTCGCCGAGCAGGCCGCGCGTCGCGTCGGTCAGCGGCACGGTCACCACCACGACGTCTGACGTGGCCAGGAGACGGTCCAGCTCGTCGATGCCGCCCACCCAGGCCAGCTCCACCCCGGCAGGTCCCGTCGCCGACGGACGCGCCCGCACCGCCTGCACGCGGGCGCCGAACGCCCCGGCCAGCCGGGCCACCTCCGTCCCGATCTCGCCGAGCCCGATGAGCCCGACCATCCGGCCGTGCAGTGTCGGCCCGAGCGGGACCGCCGGGTCGGTGAGCACCGACCGCCACACACCGCGGCGGAACTCGGCGTCCGACCGCGGCACTCGCCGGGCGAGCAGGACGGCGCTCGCCAGCACGTACTCGGCGATGGACCGGCCATGGTGGAAGGTGTTCACCACCCGGACGCCGGCCGGCAGGTCGGCGAGCGGGATCTTGTCGTAGCCGGCGCCGGTGACGTGCACCAGGCGCAGCCGCCCGGCGGCGCGGGCCATCTCGGTGGTCATGCTCGCGGCGACCAGCACGTCGGCCGTGCGCAGGGCCTCGATCTGCCGCTCCTGGTCCCAGCCCGACGCGAAGGTCCAGTGGTGGGCGCCGCCGGCGGTCAGCACGTCGGCGTAACGGTCCATGATCCGGTCGGTCTGGAGCACCCGCAGCGGCGTCACCATCGCGGCGACACCGCCCGGTACGACGGATCGATTGTCCGCATGTAGCCGGTGTCGTCGCGGTTACGCAGCCCGCAGGACAGGTACTGCTCGTGCAGCCGGCCCAGGGCTTCGCGATCCAGCTCGACGCCGAGCCCGGGACCGTCCGGCACCGCGACCGCGCCGTCCGCGAAGCCGATGGCGCCGGGCTTGATCACGTCCTCGTCCGCGCGCTTCCACGGCCAGTGCGTGTCGCAGGCGTAGTCCAGGTTCGGCGTGGCCGCGGCCAGGTGGGTCATCGCGGCCAGGCTGATCCCCAGGTGCGAGTTGGAATGCATGGACAGCCCGAGACCGAAGGTCCGGCACAGCCCGCCGAGCAGTTGCGAGCGGCGCAGCCCGCCCCAGAAGTGGTGGTCGGAGAGCACCACGCCGACCGCGTCCGCGCGGACGGCCGGCGGCACGTCGTCGAAGGCGACCACGCACATGTTCGTGGCCAGCGGCATCGGCACCTGCCGGGCCACCTCGGCCATCCCCTCGATGCCGGGGGTCGGGTCCTCCAGGTACTCGAGTACGCCCGCGAGCGCCTTGCCCACCATCACCGAGGTCTCCACCGTCCAGGCGGCGTTCGGGTCCAGCCGCAGCGGCAGGTCCGGGAACTCCGCACGCAACGCGAGGATCGCGGCGATCTCCTCCTCGGGCGGGAGCACGCCGCCCTTGAGCTTCAGCGCGCCGAAGCCGTACCTGTCGATCATGGTACGGGCCTGCGCCACGATGCCCTCCGGATCGAGCGCGGCGCCCCACTCGTCCGCCGGAGCGCCGGGATGGCCCGCCCACTTGTAGAAGAGATAGCCGCTGTACGCCACCCGGTCGCGGAGTCGTCCGCCGAGCAGATCGGACACCGGCCGGCCGACGGCCTTGCCCTGGATGTCGAGCAGCGCGACCTCGAACGGCGACAGCACCCGGTCGGCGGTGCTGGAGCCGGTCACCATGCCGCTCATGCCGTGCCCCCCGGTGGTGGTGTCCGCGGCCAGCACCTGGGTCACCCGGGCCGCGGCGTCGTTGAGATCGAAGATCTCGGTGCCGATCAGGGCGTCGGCGGCGGCGCGCAGCCGGGCCAGGTGAGCCTCGTCGCCGTACGTCTCGCCGAGCCCGGTCAGCCCGTCCGCGGTCTCCACCTCGACGATCGCGCGCAGGGCGTACGGTTCGTGCACGCCTACGGTGTTCAGCAGCGGCAGGTCATGGAAGGCCACCGGGGTGGTTGTGATACGTGTGACACGGTCCTGAACCATGTTCGATATTCTGGCATATGTCTACATGCTCGAACAATGCTGGAAAGTGTCCGCATATGTGGACAGTACTTGCCGCTCCGGCTACGCTGAGCAGCATGACGGATGATCTCGAGGAGACCGGAGGAGTCCGCGAGGTCAAATCTGCGGCGCGTACGGTCGAGTTGCTGGAATACCTGGCGGCCAGGCGCAACCGCCCGGCCCGGCTGCGGGAGCTCTCCGACGCGCTCGGCGTGCCGCGCAGCAGCCTGCACGCCCTGCTCCGGACCCTGGTCAAGCACGGCTGGGTGCGCGCCGACTCGTCCGGCTCGCTCTACGGCATCGGCATCCGGGCCCTGCTGGCCGGCACCAGTTACCTGGACACCGACCCCTACCTGGCGCTGATCGTGCCGTTCCTGGAGGAGCTGCGCGAGAAGGTCGACGAGACGTTCCACTTCGGCCGGCTCGACGGGCCGGACGTGGTCTACCTGGCCACCCGCGAGTCGAGCCAGTATCTGCGGCCGTACAGCCGGGTCGGGCGGCGGCTGCCCGCGTACAGCACGGCGCTGGGCAAGTCCCTGCTGGCCGAGCGCAGCCCGGCACAGCTCGACGCACACCTGCCGAAGACGATGGAAGCGCTCACCCGCCACACCATCACCTCACGCGCCGCGCTGGAGGCCGAACTGGATCGCACCCGCAAGCGCGGCTACGCGATCGACGAGCAGGAGAACAGCCTCGGCCTACGCTGCTACGCGGTCGCCCTGCACTACGCCGACCCCCCGGTCGACGCGATAAGCGTGTCCATCCCACTCGCCCGACTCTCCACGGAAGGCGAACTCGAGGTCGTCGCCATCATGCTCCAACTCCGCGACCGCATCACCCGCGTCGTCAACCCACTCGGCGGACTCTCCGGGTAAGAGCTCCGCCCGCCGACGGTCTCGCGACCTAGACGACCACCCGCCGAAGGTTCTCTGATGCGAGATCGGCCTGCCGGATCACATCCGCCCGAGTCACGTTGGCTCCGACCACGAGCAGGCTCATCAGCACGCCCCGATATTTCACGACAACGGAACCAATGTTCGTCCGCAGCCTCCCGGTTTCCGCCGTGGTAAAGAACCCCTGAGCGTCCTCACCCCAGCCAGGAGCCGTCACCGGAGTCGTGACATAGGCGATCGTCTCGGTGCCTATGGTCGCCGTGTAGCGCGCGCAATCAGCGGGCGGCGTCCCAGGAAACCAGTCCGCCACCATGACCGCCTGGGTGACCGTACGCGTCGGCCCCGAGGAGCCGACCGAGGGCGTCGCGAACGAGACGACAGCACCGGGCGCCTCAGCGAGCGCGCGTGCGTCCAACTGCCCCGAGGAACGACACTGCGGCTTGTCCACCCTGGCCGCCCCAAGCGCGTGAAGCCCTGCCCTGGTAGCTCGCAACCCCCCGAAGGCACCGGTCTCAGGCCCGTACACCCGCCGCATCCCGTCAACATGCGTCAACAACAGCTCGGTGAGATCCCCCGCCCCATTGCTCGCGACGCCCCTCGAAGGCGGAATAACACGCTCTGCCGCACATCCCAAGCCAGACACGAGCAACGCCGCTAGCACGACATGGTGCATTTTTCGCATTACCAGCTCCCCGAAATCCTCGCCCCCGCCAGACTATCCGCCCGGCAAAGACAAAACAAAGAATCGGGAAATCCCTTCACTGGCATACACAATGACCAATACTCAGATGGTTAGTTCCTTTCGTCACCTTCATCCGTGCCAAGACATCAACACAGGCGCGCGATCGCCAGCGGAACCGAATCTCACGCATACTTCCCATTTCCCTTCTTGGGCCTGGCTCGCAGTATCCGGCGAATTACGCCAAAGGCCAGACCCGCACCCAAGGCGACTAAGATTCTCCATACAAAGGTCCGGTCAACGATGTTTCGCGCGTGAACACCGTCGGGGGCGAACGATCGACCATCCTGACGAGCGGGCCGTTGGACTGCGGGGGTAATTTCAGCCATCCCCACATATTCGCTGTCTATAATTCGATTGAATTCACGCTCCCGGCGTGTTCCCGCACTCGCGATACGGAGGTCACGCACATCCTCCCAGAATTTCCTACCAATCGGCCCCTCGATAACGGTGCGAGCCACAGCTCGAAGATGTGGTTCTGTGATCGAGCGCAATTCCCACATCAGCAACCAGTGATTGACGATCATATTGACATACATATGGGCCCGCTGATTATCTTCATCTTCGGAAGTGAAAAAGGCGCCCCAACAGGCCCGGTAAAGAGGGTCATCCATCGCCATCTTTATCAGGTCGGCATGAAGGGCTCGCATGGCCTGCTCACGCGTGGCCTTTGCCTCCCGTGACTGCACGATGAGCGAAAAGGCCACCCCGACCAAGGCCAAGACTGACACCAGTGCGGATGCGGCCCCATACGTCTGTCCAATGTTACTGAGTATCATCCAGTCGGTACGCCGACCCCCCAGAGCAGCCAAGAAGAATGGAGAAGACAGCACCAGGCCGGAAATAGAAACAATCGATAGAAGCAATAGCGAGATCACAACAAAACGACGCCCGCTACCGCCCGCAATGGGTCGGAAGAGGCGTCGTCTGGGCACGCTAAACGATGAGACCGCTGGTGTGCTGCAAGGGCGGCGGTAATACCGATCGTTCACTGTTCATATACGGGAGGAGCTCGCGGCCCGCCTCGAACAGTTTCTCAACCTCATGCCGACAAGCATCGATCAGGGCTGAATCCACGATCTTCCGCGCACCCGATAGTGTCCCGTCGTCGGTGTAGAGCACCTCGTACATGACCACCGAGTCCAGGATGACGAGTTCAGGCAGCCGATACGCAATTCCAAGCGCCGGGAGCGAGTCCGACTCTAGAACACGAATATCCTCGCCGGCCAGCGCACGCAACCGGATGTAATAGAGTTCCCACTGCACATACGACGTGTATGGTTTATCCACAATACGAAGGCGCCGCATTGTGAATCCTTGAGCGTCGGATAGCGGCTGTTGGATCTCTGCGCGACGTTCGTCGATAAGGCGAACAGCCTCAGCCCAGTCGCCGTCATCGAGCGCCCGCCAGCTCGCGTCTTCCGGCTCTCTGAAGTTTTGGTAAGTCTCCAGCTTCCAGAAAGCATGTTTCAGCTCTCGGAAATAAGGCCAGAAGTCCTCCAGGTAGCCCTTAGAACTCAAGGTCTGCGACTCAGCATGAGCGATGTGGCTAAGCATCAGGCATGTCCGGTTTGGCGGTAACGATCATGCTGCGCGGGATGACTACCAGCCGTTCATCCTCGCCGATGCTGACACCTTGCGGCAATCGGGCTCCATACGCTCGGGTTAAGTCTCGACCGATTATGGCGATATCCCCGTTCGATAGTTCCCAAATGTCAGGGCATGACGGGCTTCCGGTCGTTTCCCCTAGCTCCAGTGCGGACTTTCCGAGGCGTTTGCTCAGATCCGCTGTAGGATCGGCCTCCCAGGGACGAGACATGTTACATCTCTTTCCATCGGTTGGACGGAATCCGATCCTCGCACGACGGGCGATGCCGAGCAACAGCCCTTCGGGATTCGCGCGGCGGCTCTGGGTGCGGTGCTCGGCACGCTGTCGGCGTTCAGCAGTTGATCGGGAAATAGGAGCCCTGCCGCGGATTCAGGTGTCCGTCAACTGCGCCAGGCCCGCCGCGGCGAGCAACACGACCGCCAGGACGAAGGTCCGGCCCAGCGCGCCCCGCCGTGACATAACGTTCGGGAGATTCATCATGACGGGCATGCGATCAACGTCGGCCGGGCTCCGGGCCATGGACGCCCGCCCTGGAAGTGCAGCAGCAGACGGTCTGGGCCTGATTCCGCCAAGCCGATGTCAGGGCTGGTGAGCGTCAGCGTCGTGTTCTGCGGCTGAACGCCCACGACATGTTCGGCTCCACCGCCCAGCGGGTGAACTTTCGCACGATTGGCGTGCACAGCACAGCGGTGAGTGCCACGGCGACAACGAACATGGCGGCAACGCCCGCCGGATTGACCAGATAATCGTGGAACCGTTCAATGACCTTCACCACGAATCCGTGCAGCAGGTACGCGTAGATCGTGGCTGCTCCGAGGGCTGTGAACCAGGTTCGGCGGGAGGTGGTCACGGCCAGGAATGAGGCCACGAGGAGTGCTCCGACGAGGAGCAGGGCCAGCCGGATCGCGCTTCCGGTCAGGTCGTCGACGCCGATCTGGCCGTTGGCGTGGCGCCAGCGGATCCACTCGGTCTTGACAGCGGTGTGTACGGCGAACGCGATCCCGAGTCCGGCGACGAGGACCACGGCCCCGGTGATTCTGATCCATTTGCGCTTGAGCAACTGGAAATGTTCTGGCTTGAGCATCAGGCCGAGAACGTAGAAGGGCAGTAGGCCCATCGTCCGGTTCATCGACAGTTCGTCGGGAAGGGGATTCATTCCTGACAGCACCGATATCCCCACCGCGACCGCCAGGGGCCATTTCACCTGGAACCAGAGCGGGGTCGACAGTCGCCAGAGGAACAGTGACATGAGGAACCAGGTCAGGAAGTAGGGATCGAGGAGGGTGATCTCCAGCTTGCCGTACAAGAAGTAGCGCGGGAGTGAGTAGGCCACTTCGAAGATGATGTACGGGACGGCCAGGCTGGTGATCAGCTTTCGGGCCCGGAGAGCGGTGAAATTTCGTGATAAGTAGCCGCTGATGACGATGAAGAGCGGCATGTGGAACAGGTACACGAAGAAGTAGAGGGCGTGGGCCGCCTGGACATCGCGTAAGTCCTCGATCAGGTGCCCCGCCACCACGAGGACGATCGCCAGGAACTTCGCGTTGTCCAGGAACGGGTCACGACGCTTGTCAGCCTCCGGTCCAGCCGGGCTGGCCGCGGTGGTCGCAGCGGTCGAACGGGGCGACGCTTCGGGGTGGGCAGGAGACGGCGCTGTCACGCGCCGGAGTGTAACGAGCCCTTTCTAGCCCCCGGCCAACATCGCCCGAACATCAGCCGAACTCACCACGACACCCTCGCAGACCCGGCCGTAATCGGGTGGCCGCCGCCAGAGCGGAGTCCGTACAGTGGCGCGATCGCCGGAGGGACGGAGGTCGCGGATGGTGGAGATACGGCGGATCGGGGCCGAGGATTGGGCGCTGTGGCGGGATATGCGGTTGGTGGCGCTTGGGGATTCGCCTGACTCGTTTGGGGCGTCCCTGGACGTTGAGCGAGGCTATGACGAGGCGACCTGGCGGAGCAGGATGCAGCCCGGCAAGGGCGTACAGGTGGTCGCGTTCAATGATCAGCCGGTCGGCATCGTCGGTGGTTACCTTCCCGAGGACGATGCCGATCTGGTCGAGCTGATCAGCATGTGGGTCATGCCGTCGGCCCGAGGCCGCAGAATCGCCGAACTCTTGGTCGACGACGTTCTCCGGTGGGCTCGCGAGCTTGGCCGTCCGACTGTCGGGTTGTTCGTCACCGAGGGCAACGAGCCGGCCAGGCGCCTGTTCGAAAGGATCGGATTCAGCGCCAATGGTGAGCGGGAGGTGCTGGAGAGCAACCCGAAGCTCTATTGCAACCGGATGATCTGCGATCCCAGGACTCGCCAGCAGCCCGATTGAGCGGGTATCCGACCGCGCCGGGAAGCGCGGTCGTCACTTACCTCTGGGCGGCGGTGAGGGTTTTCAGGGCGTGTTCGACCAGGGTGACCAGGACGACTTTCGCGGAGGCGCGGCGGCGGACGTCGCAGAGCAGGACCGGGACTTCGGGGTCCAGGTCCAGGGCTATGCGGACGTCGTCTGGCTCGTAGCGTTCCGCGCCGTCGAAGCAGTTGACGGCCACGATGAACGGGGTGCCCCGCTGTTCGAAGTAGTCGATCGACGGGAAGCAGTCGGTTAGTCGGCGGGTGTCGGCGATGACGACCGCGCCCAGGGCGCCGTACGAGAGTTCGTCCCACATGAACCAGAAACGTTCCTGTCCGGGGGTGCCGAACAGGTAGACGACCAGGCCTTCGCGGATCGTGATGCGGCCGAAGTCCATCGCGACGGTGGTCGTCGTCTTGGTTTCGACGCCGCCGACGTCGTCGACGCCGACTCCCCGGTCGGAGAGGACTTCTTCGGTGCGCAGCGGGCGGATCTCACTGATCGCTCCGACCAGCGTGGTCTTGCCGACGCCGAAGCCGCCGGCGACGAGGATCTTGAGGGCGACCGGCTCGTCAGAGGGCGCGAAGGCCATTGATCACTTCCTTGAGAATGCGCTCGCTGGGGAGCGGCGCGACCTGGGCCGGTGGCCGTACCCGGATCAGACCTTGGTCCTGCAGATCTCCGAGGAGGACGCGGACGACTCCGAGGGCGAGATCCAGTTCGGAAGCAATGTCTACCACGGAGGTGGCTCTGGCGGTGATGTCCAGGATTCGCCATTGTTCAGGACCGATGTCCGCGGGGTCGCGCGGGATCTTTCCGACGGCCGTCACCATGGCGATCAGGTCCATGTCGTCGGCCGAGGAATGGGCGCGCCCACGGGTGAGGGCGTAGGGCCGGACGATCGGCCCCGCCTCCTCGTCGAGCCACTCCGGCGGCGGCGTCATGGGGAGTTCCGCCGGGGATTGGTGGATATGTGCTGCCCGACGCGTTTGACGAGCATCGCCATCTCGTACGCGATGTGGCCCACGTCAGCGTCAGAAGCGGCCAAGACGGCCAGGCAGGTGCCTTGCCCGGCGGCGGTGACAAATAGGAACGCAGCTTCCATTTCCACAATGGTCTGGCGCACCTCGCCGCCGGCGAAATGTCGTCCCGCGCCTCGGGCGAGGCTCTGGAATCCGGCGGCCACGGCGGACAGGTGCTCGGCGTCCTCGCGGGTGAGTCCCTGGGAGGCCCCGACGACCAGGCCGTCGGTGGACAGGATCACCGCTTGGCGGACGGCCCCGACCCTGCTGATCAGGTCGTCCAGCAACCAGTTCAGCTCGCCAGACGCAGTCACTTTCCCGGTCATTCCTCACCCTTCTCGCCGTTAGTGGTATCTGCGTAGTCTGCATCCTCACGGCCCCGCCGCGCCCCCTGCTGGAAGGCGGAGAACATGGCCCGAGCCTCCTCAGGCGTACGTTCGGTGGGCGTGGGCGTGGGCGCGGACAGTGGCAGTGCCCGCTCCGGCTCGGATTCCTTGAGCTGGGGGGCGATGTGCGACTGGCGAACGCGGCGGGGCAGGCCCGCGTGGGTTCCGCTGGCCACCGAGGAGCTGGGCTTCGGCGGCGGGGGCGAGACCGGCGCAGCCGGTTCCTCCGTCCGGCCGGCCCGCCGCCGGGACGGCAGCACGGGCAGCCCGCCGTTCGACGGGGCGGCCTGGGGCACCACCGCGAGACCGGTGTCGTTGCGGGGCGCCGACGGGACGGGCTCGGTCCGCAGCGCGGCGGGGGTGAAGAACGGCGAGGTTTCCGGGCCGGCCCGTTCGGGGTCGTCGACGTCGATCGGGGGCTCGGCGGCCGTGAGCGCGGGCTGGGCGGGCACGACCTCCGCCTGGATCTTGGCGGGGGGGATGGAGGCGGGTGATCCCTCCTCGGCCACCAGGGCCCTGGGCACGAGCACGATGGCCGTCGTGCCGCCGTACGGGGAGGAGCGCAGCACCACGCCGATGCCGTACCGGGCGGCGAGCTGGCCGACCACGAACAGGCCGAGGCGGTCGCTGTCGGCCAGGTCGAACTCGGGCGGCGTCGCCAGCTTCGCGTTGATCGCCTCGTACTCCTCGGGGGCGAGGCCGAGACCGCGGTCCTCCACCTCCAGCACCAGGCCGTTGGCGACCATCTCGGCGCGCACCTGGACCTTGGTCTGCGGCGGGGAGAAGACGGTGGCGTTCTCGATCAGCTCGGCGACCAGGTGGATGAGGTCGGCCACCGACGCGCCGGCCACCGCGGACTCCGGCATCGGCAGCACGGTCACCCGGGTGAAGTCCTCCACCTCGGCGACGGCGGCGCGGACCACGTCGATGATCGGGACCGGCTTGCGCCAGGACCGGCCGGGCGTGGCGCCGGACAGGATGATCAGGCCTTCGGCGTGGCGGCGCATCCGGGTGGTGAGGTGGTCGAGCCGGAACAGGTCCTCCAGGGTCTCCGGGTCGTTGGCCCGGCGCTGCATGGAGTCGAGCAGGGTGAGCTGGCGGTGCAGCAGGCTCTGCTTGCGGCGGGCCAGGTTGAGGAAGACGTGGTTGACGCCGCGGCGCAGGTTGGCCTGGCCGACGGCGGCCTCGACGGCGGTGCGCTGGACCGAGCTGAACGCGTGGGCCACGTCCTCGACCTCGGTGGAGCCGCCCGCGACGATCGGCGGGGCCTCCGTCTCGACGTCGATCTCCTCGCCCTTCTTGAGGCGTTCGACGACCCGCGGGAGGCGTACGTCCGCGAGCTCGATGGCGGCGAGGCGCAGCCCGGCGAGGTCGCGGACGAGGCGGCGGCCGAAGCGGACCGAGAAGATGATCGTGGCCACCACGGCCACCAGGCCGAGGCCGCCGGCGATGGCGATCCTGGCCATGATCCCGGTGGCCACCGAGGTGGCGTTGCTGTTGAGCGCGTCCGAGGAGCGGATCCGGGCGTCGTCCAGCCGGACGATCAGGCTGTCCACCGTGGACTTCCACTTGCCGGCCTCGGCCGGCAGCGGCCCGCCGGAGCGCACCTGGTTGACGATCTGGTTCTCCAGCAGCTGGAACTGGGTGAACAGATCCGAGTTGAGCACCGTCTCGTACGGCGTGCGCATGCCGCCTTCGAGCACCGGGAGGTTCTTCGCGTAGAGGAACTGGCGGGTGGCCACCCACTCGCTGAAGGCGTTGTGCTCCTCGGCGGTCAGCTTGCCCCTGGACAGCGCGCCGCGGATGAGCGCGTCCTCGCGGGCGATCATCTCGTGCGCGTTGCCCATCGCCTGCATGGCGTTGGCCTGCTGGAAGATGCTCAGATCCGGCACGGAGACGAGCCGATCGTAGACCCGGAACAGATCGTCCATGATCGCGTTATAGGACTTGATCGCCTCCAGCCGGGTGGCGTTGCCCAGCGCGACCGAGTCCCGGATTCGCGGCAGGTTCCCGAGGCCGACGATGAGGCTGTCGAGCGGCGCGAGCAGCTCCTCGCTCATCGAGCCGCGCGCTTCTGGATCCTTGGCGGCCTTGGTGAACGCGTCCACGGCCGCGGTCGTCTTGGCCTGCATGGTGCTGAGCTCGGCCGAGCTGGTCTGGCCGCTGCTGAGCACGTCGGCGGAGAGTGATCGCTCTTCCTGGATCCGCAGGCCGAGGTCGGTGGAGGTCACTCCGATCGTCTCGTACAGCGTGGCGGCCCGCAGGAGCGCGAGGCCGTCGCCGACGGTCAGATTGAGGACGAATCCCCACAAAGCACTCAAGGTCAGCAGAGGTAAGAGCAGCAAGAGAAAGATCTTGAACCGAATCGACCGGTTTCTTGAACCCATGGCCACTCCTGCAGTGCGTGGAGGCTCGCGCCGCATTTGGGGGGAAATGCACCTCCGGAAGATCGCACAGGAGACTAGCACCGATACAGTTCGTGCGCAGTGGAGGAACTGATGATTACTGTGATTACGGGGGCGAGCGCGGGAATCGGCGCAGCTTCCGCCCTTGATCTCGCCAAAAAGGGGCACCAACTTGTCCTCGTCGGGCGCAGCCGGGCGCGCCTCACGGCGGTGGCCGAGCGTGCGAGATCGGTTTCGGACAGTGATCCGAAGATCGTCGTGGCCGACTACGCGTCCTTCGATTCGGTACGGCAGGCAGCCGACGAGATCAAGGAACACTGCGCGCGCGTAGACGTTCTGGCCAACAACGCCGGAGTGATGACCCCGCGCAGGGAGCTCACCTCAGACGGTCACGAGTTGATGATCCAGGTCAACCACCTGTCGCCGTTCCTGCTGACCAACCTGCTCCTGGACCGGGTGGGGCGGGTGGTCACGACGACCTCCCGCGCCGCCTATTGGGCAAAGCTCGATATTTCGGATTTGTCCCGAAATGGGCGGCGGTGGAATGGGTGGCAGCAGTACGGGGACTCCAAACAGGCCAATGTTCTGTTTACGGTCGCCCTCGCGGCGCGGGGGACCGCGGCGACCTGCTTTCATCCCGGCGTGATCAGAACGGGATTCGCCGCTGGAACTTTCATCATGCGCGCGCTCACCCTTCCCGGGCTCGCCGAGCCACCCGAGTCCGGGGCCGCCCGGTTGGTCCATCTGGCGACCGCGGCGGACGGTGTCACGAACTCCGGCCGCTACTTCAAGAAGGACCGGCCGCGGAACGTTCCCGCCACCATGGGCGATCTGGCGCGAGCCGAGGCCCTGTGGGCGGCCAGCGCCGAGGTGACCGGTCTGTGACCGCGTCCTAGGCGATGGCTCGCGGGTTTGCGGCGCCTCGTAAGGACTTGCACGCCCCCGCAAGGATTTGCGTCCCTTCGGGAAGGTTCCGGGCTAGGCATTCACGAGGAAGTCCCGGTAGCAGGAGTAGATGCTCGTGCTGTCGTCGCGGGAGCGCAGGATCAGGTCCCACAGGTTGAGATGCACCTCGCCGGGCGCCGCCTGGTGCACGACGCCGTTGAGGAAGCGGATGTGCTGGCGGATGGTTTCGTCGAAGCTGAGCGCGGCCGTGCGGAAGTCGTCGTCGCTCAGCTCGTCGCCGAAGCCGCTCCCCTCCAACTCGTTGCGCACATGCCCGGCCACGAGCCCGACGAACTGGTCGAAGGAGACACCCTCGGGCAGGCCGCCCGCGGTCTGCTGGACGTTGAAGAAGTCGCGGCTGATGTAGTCGTCGCGGTTCGACTCGTTCAGGACGTGGTTGAAGATCTGCCGGCTGTGGTCCCCGTTGCCGCTGGGGTCGCCGTCGAGCACCCGTAGCGCGCGGGCCGCGCGATCCTGCCAAGACATCGTTCTCCCCCTCACGCGGGATTGCGCTGGAGCAAGAAAACTCCCTTTCCTTATCGTGCGGTATGACGTCGCCTGCTTTGGATGAACAGCATGCCAAGAAAGGCAAGATTTCCGGCTTAAGCTCTTGGGAATTGTCGGGGAACATCTGCAATTTACGGTCAAGTTGCGTTTTAGGCTTTACTAGACACGTTTCTCTGCGTGCTCCTGGTGAAGCGATTCACCGGATTCCCGGGTGAGCCGGGGCTGAGTGTCGGCTCGGAGCTCCCGCCAATCGGTCATACGATTTCCTCGCCCCCACTCGTCGCACGTGAGGGGCTCCATGTCCGCAAGCCGGGCCACGCTGGTCAGCTTGATCGCCGGCATCGTCGTGATCAGCGGTTGCGGCGCCGTTCCCCCCGTCCAATCAGACCCGCAACCGACGGCAAGCAAGGCGCGGAAAGCTTTCCGCCAGCCATACGAGCTGGTCAGCAGGAACAAGACCCTGAAAGTACGACTGGTTGCCGAGATACGCACCGTCGATCTGGCGGGCCAGCGACTGCGAGCGCTGACCTACAACGGCGAGTACATGCCCCCGACGATTCGGCTACGCCCCGGCGACCGCCTCGATCTGACCCTGGTGAACAAGCTGCCGGAACACACCAACCTGCACACGCACGGCTGGCATATCTCACCGCAGGGGCATTCCGACAACGCCTACGTCCACATTCACCCGGGCGAGATCTTCCACTACAGCTACCGGTTGCCGAAAGACCTGCCCCCGGGAACGTACTGGTACCACTCGCATGCGCACCCGCTCAGCGAACCGCAGGTGTTCGCCGGCCTGTCGGGGGCCATCGTGATCGACGGTCTGGAGAAATACCTGCCGGAAAACCTGAAGCACATCACCCGGCGCCTTATCGCGTTGAAGGATTTCCAGATCCGCGACGGCGCCATTCCCACCGCCGGCATCGACAGCAACGCGCCGACCACGAGGACCGTCAACGGGCTGGTCGACCCGATCATCGGCATCCGCCCCGGCGAGACCCAGCACTGGCGACTAGCCAACATCGGGGCCAACATCGCCTACAAGGTCCAGTTGCCGGGGTCGCGCTTCCACGTCATCGCGCAGGACGCCAACCCCGTCAGCGCGGTGTGGAGCGCCGACACGCTCGTGCTGCCCCCGGGCAGCCGCTTCGACGTGCTGGTGCAGGGGCCCCCGGCGGGTCAGAGCGTGTTGCGGACCTTGGCGTACAGCACCGGACCCGCGGGGGACACCTATCCGGAGGCGGCCCTGGCCACCCTGGTGTCCGCGGGCTCACCCCTGAAACCGGCGACGCTGCCCACGACATTCGCACCGTTCGACGATCTGCGTAAGCGCAGGGTCGATCGGCGTCGTGTCATCACGTTCTCCGAGAACGCCACCCAGTTCTTCATCGACAACAAGCTGTTCGACCTCAACCGGATCGACGTACGCGCCCGGCTGAACACCACCGAGGAGTGGACGGTCCGCAACACCTCCGACGAGGAGCACACCTTTCACATCCACGTCAATGATTTCCAGGTCATGAGCGTCAACGGCACGCCGTACGACGCGAGAAGCCGGCAGGACACCGTGCAACTGCCGGTGCGCGGCGAAGTGGTCATCAGGATGCGGTTCCGGGATTTCCTCGGGAAGTATCCGTTCCACTGCCACATCCTCAGCCACGAGGACAAGGGCATGATGGCGAACATCGAAGTGGTTCCGTAGCAGGCCCGGCGCTGCGACACTCGGCATGAGTGAGATTCACGGTTCCCGAGGTTCGCTGGAGACCCCGGGGGGCGGTGGTTTCCGGATTCGGAGTTCGCATGCTGAAGGGCATCCCTCGGCCCCGGCGCGCTGACCTGACCGAGCGTGCGCTGGCATTTCAGAATCCACGCCTGCCGATTCCGTTGCGGGTGGCGGCGCGGCTGCCGTTCGCCCGGATGTGGTGGCCGCTGGACGCGTCCGCGCTGAAAGCGAAGGCGCGCCGGCGGACCCGGCTGACGGATTTCGGCGAGCTGGCGCCGCTGGACGTGCCGCTGGAGCTGTTGTGCCGGACCCTCGACGAGGACGCCGAACTGCACGCGCTGGGCCGGTTGAGCACGCATTACGCGCTGCTGGTGGCGTTGAGCAACCGGCTGCGGCTGGAGGATCTGGCCCGGCGGCGGCCGCAGGTATTCGAGCGGCCGGTGACCGGGCCGATCGTGATCGCGGGCTTGCCGCGGAGCGGGACGACCTTCCTGCACCGCCTGCTCGCGCGGGATCCGGGGCTACGGTCGATTCCGTTCTGGGAGGCGCTGAACCCGATGCCGTTCGCGGAGCCGATCCAGGCTCCGGATCCGCGGATCAAAGCGGGCGCGCGGGTGCTCAAGTTCATCCGCTGGAATGCGCCCGAGGCGCAGGACAGGCAGAACGAAGCCCCCGAGGAGGAGGTGATGCCCCTCGCGATGGGTTTCTCCTCGATGTTCTTCGAGACGATCTCTCCCCTTCCCGGCTACCTGCCCTGGTACGTCACGACTGACCACACCGCCGGATACGTCTACCTCCGCCGCGCCCTGCAGGCGATGCAGTGGATCCGCCCGGCGGGCGAACGCTGGCTGCTCAAGTCCCCCCAGCACCTGGAACAGTTCGGCCCGCTCACCGCGGCCTTCCCCGACGGCACGTTCGTGCAGACCCACCGCGACCCCATCCGCAGCGTTCTGTCCCTGTCGGCGACGATGTCGTACGCCTCCCGCCAGAACTACCACCACCCCGACCCGCACCTGATCGGCAGGCACGTCACCGACCTGACCGAACGCCTGCTCCGCGCCTCCGTACGGGACCGGGCCCGCGCCGACCGCCGTTTCGTCGACGTGCACTTCGCCCAGCTCAACGCCGACCCCATGGCCACGGTCCGCCGGATCTACGCCGCCACCGGCACCGAGCTCACCGAGGAGACCGAACGCCTGATGACCGTCTGGTACCCGCGCCACAGGCGCGGCCGCCACGGCGTGCACTCCTACGACGCCGCCGACTTCGGCCTCAGCGTCCCCGCCCTGCGCGAACGTTTCGCCTTCTACTACGACCACTTCGGGGTGCCCCGCGAAGGCCACTAAAGCGCGCGCAGGCCGGTGATCACTTCCTTGAGGATGCTCTCCGACGGGGGTGGGGGCGCGGACTGGGTGGCGCCGGGGACGTAGCCGCCGCCGGCCGGAGGCCGTACCAGGATGAGGCCGTGGTCGAGCAGGTCGCCGAGCAGGACGCGGACCACGCCGAGCGGGAGGTCGGCTTCGGAGGCGACGTCGGCGACCTGGCGGGAGCGCGGGATCAGTTCGAGCAGGCGGCGGTGTTCGCGGCCCAGGTCGGCGTTGTTCGGGACCAGGGCGCCGGTCGCGGCCACCACGGACATCAGGTCCAGCGGGGCTTTGGTCCTGGCGCGGCCGCGGGTCAGCGCGTAGGAGCGGACTACCGGGCCGTCGTCCACCCACTCCTCGTAGTGGCCGGTCATGCGCCTGCCCCTTCCAGGACGGCCTCCGGCGCCAGCACGGCTGCGGGGATGAGCACGATGGCGGTGGTTCCTCCGAAGGGCGAGGGGCGCAGTTGCACGCGGACGCCGTGGCGAGTGGCCAGGCGGCCGACCACGATCAGGCCGAGCCGCTCGGTGTCGGCCAGGCTGAACTCGGGCGGGCTGGCGAGCCGCCGGTTGATCGCGTCGATGTCCTCGGCGGACATGCCCAGGCCGCGGTCCTCGATCTCGACGGCGAAGCCCTTGGCCACGGCCTCACCGCGAACCGAGACCTCGGTGTGCGGCGGCGAGTACGCGGTCGCGTTCTCGATCAACTCGGCGAACAGGTGGATCAGGTCGGTGACGGTGGAGCCCTTCACCGAGACCTCCGGCATCGGATACACCCGCACCCGGGGGTAATCCTCGACCTCGGCGACCGCGCCCTGCAACGTCTCGGCCACCGCAACCGGATTCCGGTGCGTACGGCCCGGCGAGCCGCCCGACAGCACGATCAAGCCTTCGGCGTGGCGCCGCATTCGGGTGGTGAGATGGTCCAACCGGAACAGATCCTCCAGCGCGGTGGAATCCTCGGTCTGCCGCTGCATCGCGTCCAGCAGTTTGAGCTGCCGCTGCAGCAGGCCCTGGCTGCGACGGGCCAGGTTGCGCAGCGCCTGGCCGACGCTCTCCCGCAGCCTGGCCTGGTCGACGGCGGCGTCCACGGCCGTGTGCTGGACCGCGCTGAACGCGTGCGCCACGTCGCGCACCTCGGCGGTGGTGCCGGGGGGTTCCAGCTCGGGGGCCTCGAGGGCCACGTCGACCTTCTCGCCGCGGCGGAGCCGCTCGACGACGCGCGGCAGCCGTACCTCGGCCAGCTGCTGGGCGGCCGAACGCAGGCCGCCGAGCTCGCGGGAGAGCGCTCCGGCGGCGCGCAACGAGACGAACAGCGACAGCACCACTGCGGCGAGGCCCAGGATCCCGGCCACTCCGGCGCGCACGAACGTGGCGATCGCGACGGGTTCGCCCCGGGATGCGAGGGCCACCCCGCCGTTGTCGATGGCCGCCCGGAAGACTTTGTCCACATCCAGGGACACCTGCCGCCAGGCGGCGTGGGTGAGGTCGGGGCCGATGGTGCCGCTGACGATGCGGGCCTCCATCCGCTGGAACTGCCGGTACGCGTCCGAGACGATCAACTTCTCGAACGGCGCGCGCAGGTCCGGCTCCAGCTCCGTCATGCCCTGCTCGAACAGGAACTCCCGCTTGGCGGCGAGCTGCGTGAACGCCCGCCGTTCCGGCTCCTCCCACCGGCTGTGCACCAGCAGCAGCCCGGAGGCGAGCGCGAACTCCCTGGTCATGTGGTCCTCGGCCAGGCCGATCGAAGTGAGGCTGCGGGACTGCTGGTAGAGCTCGACGTTGTTGCTGAGCGTCATGCTGTTGATCAGCGCGATCATGGCGGTGGGCAGCCAGGCATACCGCTGCCCCAGCGTGACCAGGTCGATGCGGCGCCCGTTCACGTCCTGCCGGAGATCGTCCAGTTCATCCGCTGCGGCCACCGCGTCGTTGTATCTGGCCTTCATCGGCGGGCTCATGGCGTTCTGCGCCTGGCTGGTGCTGGAGCTGCGCCGGAACTCCTGCCGATCGTCGTCGGTGAGCCGGCGCTGATCGTCCAGCAGGCTTCTGGCCTCGGTGGAACCGGTGGCCAGATACTCGGCGGAGAGCAGGTGCTCGCGCTGGAGCGATCGGGCCAGCTTGTCGCCGGGAACCCCGATCGATTCGTACAAGGTGGAAATGGTCAACAAGTTCAGGGACTCGCTCGTTGTGATCGTCGTGGCGAATCCCCAGAGCGCCACAAGCGATACCAGCGGGATGACCAGCAACGTAGAAATCTTGAAACGGACGGATCTGCTCGCTGTCATGGCACCCTCAAAGGCCGTACGTAGCCGATGAGAGTAGCAGTTTGCTGCGTGCTATTTGGATCTAGTTAAGGACATGTTACGAAATGCCGGACCCGTCAGATTTGGGAGTGAGTGGGCCCAGGTGAGGTGGACCAGGCGAGCCGCGAGCAAGGCCAGCGTGGCCACCTCGACGCCCAGCAGGACGCGTTCCACCAAGCCGATCATGACGCCGTCGCCCGGCAGCGCGACATAGGTGAGCGCGGCCACCCCGAGCCCCGCCGCCAGCGCCAGCCACTCGACCGGGCGGGCCACCACCCGCCACCGCTTGTCGTCGGTGAACCTGCCGACCAATTGGGCGGTCGCGACGGGCAGCGTGGTGCAGGCCAGCACCTGCCAGACCATCTCCGGCAGCACCGGAGACGCGATCATCCCTACGCCCCAGACCACGATCAACCGCTCCGGCCAGCCGCCCACCGGGGCCCGCTGTGCCCGCATTCCCGCCCATAACGCCAACGCGGCCACCCCGAGCGCGGCCAGCGCCAGCCGGGTGCTCCAGCTGTGATCAAGCGCGGTGCTGATCGTCATGTTCACCGGATCGATCTGATCCGGGACGAGCGCGGCCAGCGCGACGACCACGCCCGCGCAGGCGACCAGGGGAGCAAGCCTCTTGACCATGTTTAAAGTCTGGTGTTTGCGGCTTTGCCCCACCATCCGGCTAAGTACCGATATACCCCTGATGCCCACCCCCGAGGCGGCATCAGGGTTCCGTCAGGGTCCGCGGTGGGGCAAACCCCACCCCACCGCGGTCGTCCCAGGTCAGCCGGTTGCCTCATGATAGCGATCCCGCAATCCCGGGGTCGGTTCCGCCTCGTACGCGACCGTTTCCCCGGTCGCCCACTCCGGCGGTTCCGGCGTGCCCGCCACCAGCCAGGCCGCCTGCCGGGCCGCGCCATCGGCCACGTACTCCCCGGGCGGCGGCACCTGCACCGAGCACCCGAACACGCCCGGCGCGATCCGCCGCACCGCCTCGGACCGGGCGCCGCCGCCGATCAGCAGCACCCGATTCGGGGCCAGCCCGAGCGCGTCCAGCGCGTCGGCGAGCCCGCACAGCATGCCCTCCACAGCCGCCCGCGCCAGATGCGCGGGCGTCGAGTTGGCCAGCCGCAGCCCGTGCACAGACCCGGTCGCGTCCGGCCGGTTCGGCGTGCGCTCCCCTTCGAGGTACGGCACCAGCACCAGACCGTCCGCACCCGGCGGAGCCGACAGGGCCAGCGCGCTCAGCTCCTCCGGGCCGACGCCGAGGATCCTGCCGGCGGCGTCCAGGACCCGGGCCGCGTTGAGCGTGGCCACCAGCGGCAGGAACCGCCCGGTGGCGTCCGCGAATCCGGCGACCGCTCCGGACGGGTCGTTCGCGGCGCGGTCCGTGACGGCGAAAGCCGTACCGGACGTGCCGATCGAGACCACCACGTCGCCAGGCCGCGCGCCCACGCCGAGCGCGGCGGCCATGTTGTCGCCGGTGCCGGGCGCGAGCAGCGCGCCGCCGGGGATCTGCCCGGCCCGCTCCGCCGGGCCCAGCACGCGCGGCAGTCCCGGGCTCGCGCCCAGCGCGAGCGCGAGCAGATCAGTCCGGTACGTCCCCGTGGACGGCGACCAGTATCCGGTGCCCGAAGCGTCCCCACGATCGGTGGTGATCGTCTCCGGGCGGCCGGCCAGCTTCCAGGTCAGCCAGTCATGCGGGAGGCAGACCTTGGCCACCCGTTTCGCGTGCTCCGGCTCGTGTTCGGCCAGCCAGCGGAGCTTGGTGACCGTGAACGAGGCGACCGGCACGCTGCCCACCGCCTCCGACCACTTCTCCGGGCCGCCCAGCTCGTCGATCAGATCTCGCGCCGCCTGCGCGGAACGGGTGTCGTTCCATAACAGGGCGGGCCGGACGACTTCGCCGGAAGAATCCAGGCAGACCATGCCGTGCTGCTGGCCGGCGACCGCCACGGCGGCCACGTCGGCCAGGCCGCCCGCCTGGTCGATCGCCTGCTGGAGAGCGTGCCACCAGTGATCGGGGTGCACCTCGGTGCCGTCCGGATGGGACGCGCGGCCCTCGCGCACGAGTGCGCCGGTGGCCGCCTCCCTGATCACTACCTTGCAGCTCTGGGTCGAGGAGTCGACCCCCGCGACCAGCGTCATCGAACGCCCAGAATGTGTTCGAGCGCGAGCTGGTTGAGGCGGGTGAAGTGGAAGCCGCGGGTGGCCAGCTCCTCCGGGTCCCGCTCGTCGGCGAGCAGCTCGTCGAGGGTCTCGCCCTCGCCGAGGGTGGGCAGCGACAGGTCCGGGACCAGGCTGGCGGCCCGCGCCTCCTGGACCTCGGGGTCGGCGTTGAACTTGGCCACCTTGTCCTTGAGGATCAGGTAGGTCCGCATGTTGGCCGCGGCCGACGCCCAGACGTCCTCGGCGTCCTCGGTGCGCAGCGGCTTGTAGTCGAAGTGGCGCGGGCCGTCGTAGCCGCCGTTCTCCAGCAGGTCCACCAGGAAGAAGGCGTTCTTCACGTCGCCGTGGCCGAAGATCAGATCCTGGTCGTACTTGATGCCGTTCTGGCCGTTGAGATCGATGTGGAAGAGCTTGCCGTGCCAGAGCGCCTGGGCGATGCCGTGCGCGAAGTTCATCCCGGCCATCTGCTCGTGCCCGACCTCCGGGTTGAGGCCGACCAGCTCGGGGTGCTCCAGCTCGTTGATGAACGCCAGCGCGTGGCCGACGGTGGGCAGCAGGATGTCGCCGCGCGGCTCGTTCGGCTTGGGCTCCACGGCGAACCTGATGTCGTAGCCCTTGTCGATCACGTATTGGCCGAGGATGTCCATGGCCTCCTTGTAGCGGGACAGCGCGGCCTTGATGTCCTTGGCGGCCTCGGACTCCGCGCCCTCCCGGCCGCCCCAGCACACGTAGGTCTTGGCGCCAAGCTCGGCCGCCAGGTCGATGTTGCGGATGACCTTCCGGATCGCGTAGCGGCGGACTTCGCGGTCGTTGCTGGTGAAGCCGCCGTCCTTGAACACCGGGTGAGTGAACAGGTTGGTGGTGGCCATCGGCACCTTCAGACCGGTCTCGGCGAGCGCCTTCTTGAAGCTCTCGATCGCGGTGGCCCGGTCGGACTCCACCGCGAGCAGGTCGTCGTCGTGGAAGGTCACGCCGTAAGCGCCCAGCTCAGCGAGCCGGTGCACGCTCTCCACCGGGTCGAGCGGGGCGCGGGTCGCGTCGCCGAACGGATCCCGTGCCTGCCATCCGACCGTCCACAGCCCAAACGTGAAACGATCCTCGGGAGTGGGGGTGTACATGGGGCCGCCTCCAATTAGTCTACGTTGTGGACTAAATATCGGTGGTAGGTCGGCGTGGGTCAAGTAGTCATTACTAGGATTTCACTGATCTCTTTTCTCTCAGGTGCGCGGAGGCGTGGATGACCCAGGCCGTACGGCACGATGCGATGCGGGCCCGCAACCTGGCGCTGGTGCTCGGGTCCGTCAGCGCGCGCGGCTCGCTCACCAGGGCGGCGCTGGCCGAGGTGACCGGGCTGACCAAGACCACGGTGTCCAAGCTGGTGGCGGACCTGATCGAGACCGGCCTGGTGGTGGAGACCGGGGCCGTGCGCGGGGGCGAGCGGGGGCGGCCCGGGGTCGAGGTGCGCATCCGGGGGGATCGGGTGGCCGCGCTCGGGCTGGAGATCAACGTCGACTATCTGGCGGTCCGGGTGGTCGATCTTTCCCGGTCGGTACGACTCCGTCGTACACAGGCTGTGGATAACCGTTCCGCACAGCCTGTGGATGTCATCGCCAGGCTCAGGGATTTGGCCCTTTCGGCTGTGGATGAAGCTGTGGGTAACGGGCTGCGGATCGTGGGCGGCGCGCTGGCCGTGCCCGGGCCTGTGGATCTCGGCAGCGGCGTCGTCCACAACGCGCCGAACCTGGGCTGGCGGGATGTGCCGGTGCTGTCGCTGCTGGATCTGGGCATCCCGCTGCACGTCGAGAACGAGGCGAACCTGGCGGCGCTGGGCGAGCTCTGGTTCGGCTCTGGTCCGACCGACTTTCTCTATGTGTCGGGAGAAATCGGCATCGGGGCGGGTTTGGTGGTCGCGGGTTCGCTGTTCCGCGGCGCGCGGGGCTTCGCGGGCGAGCTCGGCCATGTCGTCGTCTCCCCCGACGGCCCGCCCTGCCGCTGCGGCGGCCGAGGCTGCCTCGAACAGTACGCGGGACAGGACGCCCTGCTCGGCGCCCAGAACGGAGCCCCCGCCGGGGGCGTGATGACCATGGTGGGCCGGTTGAAGGCCCAGGACCCCGCCGCGACGGCAGCCTGCCATCAAGCGGGCTGGGCGCTGGGCGTCGCCCTCTCCTCGACGGTGAACCTGGTCGATCCCGACACGATCGTCCTCGGCGGCGTCTTCGTCCCCCTGTTCCCCTGGATCGGCGACATCGTCACCCAGACCCTGCAATCCCGCCTCGGCCAGATGCGCGTCTCCGTCCCCCCGATCATGGTCTCCCACCTCGGCTTCGAAGCCGCCGCCCTGGGCGCCGCGGGCCAGGTGATCGAACGCGTCATCGCCGACCCCGCCGCCCTACTCCAACCTCCTATTCCGGACTAGGAAGGCCGGACGGGTCGCGCCCCACGCTGATCTGCTCGGCGATGCGGCGGATCTCCTCCTCCGCCAACGGCGGCGAGCCAGGAAGCTCCCGGCGCAGCACGCCGACGATCTCGTCGAAGGGCCGCCCCGCGTGGTGGATGGCCACGTGATGGACGATCCGGAAGAGCAGCCGGTTGGCCTCGCGCTCTCGTGACACCCGGTCGATGATCATCAAGTCCCCCTCTGGTCCGCTGGACACCGTACGACGAGCCACCGACAGTTTCGGGGATCGCCGCCCCCGCCGGGGCGGGAACAACCTCGCCCGGGGATATCGCTGAAGAGAGCGAGAAGATTCCTGGGAGGGAACATGCCAGTCCAGCGCCTCAATCACGCCGTGCTCTACGTCCGCGATGTCGCCCGCAGCGTCGCCTTCTACCGGGAGGCCCTCGGCTTCCGCGTGGTCATGGAGTTTCCCGGCGCCGCCTTCCTCCAAGCCGAAGGCTCCAGCAACGACCACGACCTCGGCCTCTTCCAGATCGGCCCCCAAGCCGCGGCCTCCGGCGCCGGCCGCACCTCCGTCGGCCTCTATCACCTGGCCTGGGAAGTCGACACCCTCGCCGAACTGGAACGCATCTCCACCAAACTCACCGAACTGAACGCCCTGGTCGGCGCCTCCGACCACTCGACCACCAAGGCCCTCTACGCCAAGGACCCCGACGGCCTCGAATTCGAGGTCTCCTGGCTGGTCCCCCTCAGCCTGCTCAGCGAGGACATCATCAACGCCAAAGCCGCCATCAAACCCCTGAACATCGCCCGCGAAAAGGAACGCTTCGGCGCGGAAACCCGCGGCGGCGTCGGCGTCTCCGTCTGACGATCGGGCTAGGTGCTGGACGGCGCGTCCAGGAGGTCGAGCATGTACTTGATCTGGGCTGTCCGGGAGACGTCGATCTGGCGGGCCAGGTCCAGTGCGGCCGGGTTGGCGCCGCCGCCGGTTTCGTAGCGGGCCAGCTGGATGGCGTCGTCCTGGTGGGCGATCATCGTGTTGAGGAGGCGGCGTTCGAAGTCCGAGTCGGGGGTCTTGCGGAGGCGGGTGAGTTCGGCCTTGGTGGTTTGCGGCATGCCGCCGTGGTGGGAGTGCTCGTCGGGTTCCGCGGTCAGGGGCTGGTCCCATTCGAGGAGCCAGCGGGACATCGTCTGGACTTCGGTGCTCTGGGTGGAGCCGATCGCGGCTGCCAGGGTTCGGACCTCGGGGCGTACCTGACGGCCTTCGGCGAGTTTGGTGAGGCCGACGCCCTGCTGGTTGTGGGCGACCATCATCTGCAGGAACATCACGTCGGACGCGTTGACGGGCGATGCGGGTTCGAGGGTGCCGCAGCCCGTGAGGAGCAGGGCCGCGAGTAGGACGTACCGCCTCATGATTTCTCCTGGAGCGAGGGCCGCGCCCGGGGGGAGCCCGGGCGCGGGTCGCTTATGTCAGAGCCTGCGCCAGAGGGCGGGCACGTTCGGCGGCTCCCAGCCGGCCAGCGAGGTGTGCTGCTGGAGGCACTGGTAGCGGACGCCGGCGTAGGTGACCTGCGCGCCGACGGCGTAGAACACGCCGGTTGCCCAGGTTCCGCCCGCGGGGGGCTGGGAGGGCGTCGGGCTCGGCGAGGACGGCGGCGGGGTGGGGGTCGGGCTGGGGG
>NZ_BLAE01000083.1 GCF_009687865.1 Acrocarpospora macrocephala | reverse complement strand
ACTGAACCTTTTTCATCCTTGGGCGACCCTGTGGTTTTGAAGGACGGCGATGGCCTTGACCAGGTGGCCGGCCTTGCTGGGGCTGCACCGGAGTTTCCGGAGGATGCGCCAGCTTTTCAGCTGGGCGTTCGCACGCTCGCCTGGTCCGCGGAGCTTGGCGTGGGACCGGTTGGCCCGCTTCTGTGATTCGGGCTTGTTCTTGCCTTTGTACGGAGTGATCACCATCTCGGCTTCCGCCCCCTGATAGGCCTTGTCGGCCAGGGTGATGATCCCGGCCTTGTCCAGTTCGCGCAGGATGCCCCAGATCCGGGCGGCGGTCAGGTCGTGCGTCTTGCCCGGCAGCGCGCCGGACGTCCACACGATGGTGCCGTCGGGACCGGCGATGACCTGGATGTTCATGCCGTGTACCCGGTGCTTGCCGGAGAAGTACGGGCGGTCGGCCTTCACCCGGTCGGTGCGGATGAGGGTGCCGTCCAGAACCAGGTGGTGCAGCCCGTCCTTCTTGGCCTTGCGTAACGCCGCCGTCAGTTTGGGCGAGCGCGCGGACAGCAGCGCGACGGTTTCCTCCACATACCGCCACGCGGTGGCCGCCGACACCCCGAAACCCGTCCCGACCTCGGTGAACGTCTCGCCTTTGCGCAGGTAGACCAGGACCAGAAGGGCCTGCTGCCCGGGGTTGAGCCGCCGCCAGGCCGAGCCGATCGCCTTACGCCGCCTGCGGATCAGTCCGGCCACGTAGTTGAGCGTTGAACGCGACAAATCGACGGCGGCACGATAGAACAGCACCGAAGCTCCTGGTTGTGACGGGTTTGGTTGTGGTGATCAACCCATCTACCAGGAGCTTTCTACGTCGTCAGGAGAACACCGGCTCCGCGATCACGTTGTGATCGGCAGGCCGCCTATATGAGGTTGAAAAACGTTCACTGGTGGGCACGTGAAGCCTCTGATTTATGAAGTTGATCTCTAGTCAAGACCACTTCTATCAGGGGCTTTACGCTTTTCGATCATCGGGCTGCGGCATCCACCGGTATGCCGCGGCACGACTCGGGCAACGCCCGCACTACCTACAGCCACGAACCGTTACAGACAACGGCTCATTGACCTTGACGAGGTTGCGCTGTGCGTACGACCTCTTCGGGAGTTTCCCGTTCGTCAGATGGAGGCAGGAACACGACCTGGGGTGCCGAGCGAGATTTCTTGGGGTTGGGGTGAAACGTCGCGGTGAGTTCTGACATGTGGTGAGGCAAAGGGATCCCTTTGGAAGGGCGTGAAGTGGGGCAATTTGAGCGGAAGCGGCGGTTTGAGGATATTTATCGGGCTCACTATCCGGCTCTGTTGGGGTATGTCCGGCGGCGTACAGACTCGGCGGACGATGCGGCGGATGTGCTGGCTGAGGCGTTCATGACAGCTTGGCGACGGCTGGAAGACGTGCCGCCGGATGCGGAGGCGCGGCTCTGGTTGTACGGCGTCGCGCGGCGGGTGCTGGCCAATCATCACCGGGATACGGGGCGCAGGAGCGCGCTGGCGCTGAAGCTCCGGGCCGAGTTGGTCTCCTGCGCGGAGGCGGCCGTCGAGCAGGATCCGAGTGCGGTGCGAACGGCGTTCGGGCGGCTGAGTTCGGCGGACCGGGAGTTGCTGGGCCTGGTGGGCTGGGAAGGGCTGACCGCGAGCGAGATCGCCAAGGTGCTGGGGCGGCCGCCGAGTGTGGTGCGGCTGCGGCTGCATCGGGCGCGGAAGCGCCTCGCCAAGGAACTCGACTCGGCAGAACTTGATCTGTCTGCTTACGGCTCACGGGCCGTGTCCCTCGCGAAAGGAGAGTCATGACAAGGGACATCGATCGGCTGGTCACGGGGATCGCCGTGACGACTGATCAAGAGCTGGGGATGACCCAGGGTGCGCTGGATCTCTTCGAGGAGATCACGGCGGTTCCGGTGCCGGAGCGGCGGCGGATCCGGTCGAAGGTCGTTCTGGCGCTCGCCGTGGGGGTGGCGGTGACGCTGGGGGTGAGCTGGGTGCCCGGTACGGCCGCGGCGCTGGACGTGGTACGCGACGGGGGCTATTACGTCATCACGGTCAAAGACCTCTTCGCCGATCCCGAGCGGTACCAGGAGCAGCTGCGGGCGCTCGGGCTCAACATCCGGCTGGAGCTCAAGCCCGCGACCCCGGGGCAGGAGGGGACCATGCTGCCGATGCATGACGACACTGCCGTCGACGGGATCAAGACCATCGAAGGGCCGGGTGACTGCCTGGGCCGGGGAAGCTGCACGATCGGGCTGAAGGTGCCGGTCGGATACCGGGAGGAGGTCACGATCGTGCTGGCGCGCAAGGCTCTTCCCAGCGAGAGCTACCAGGTGATCGCACCGATCCACGCCTCAGGCCAGCCCCTGCACTGCGTACCTTTCGTGGGGAAGACCGTCGACGCAGTGCGTGCGCTGTTGGCGGCCCGCGGCGTGACCACCGTGAAGTTCGCCCGCCCCGACCGCACCCAGAAGCCGACACCAGGCTCCTGGTACGTCCACGACGGCGTCATGTCAGCGCCTGGCGAGGCACTTCTCCTGGTCAGCCCCACGCTGGAGCGCCCGGACGTGCCCGGCCCTGTCTCAAACATGGACCCCTGTTCCTGAAGCGCCCCCGTGGCTGACTCAAAATTCGGCCTGAAAGTCGCAGGTCTTAGGGCCGCAACCGTTGGTACGACCAGCGCCTCCCGCCGGCCCGGTCCTCGAGGTAGAGCATTCCGGTCAGTACGGCGAGCAGTGCGGCCAACTGGGCCAGGCCGAGGGCGATCCCGGCCGGGATCGTGGCGAGTACCGCCACGGCGGCCGCGGCCCGGAACCGGACGGGCCCGATGCGCAACACCAGCCGGAATGCGACGTCGGAGAGGAGGTACACGGCTAGTCCGGCCGCTAGCAGGGCCGCCTGCGGAAGTTCGAGGTGCCCGGAGGCATGGCCGACCGCCTTCTTGATGCCGGCCGCCACCGCGACGATGCCGAGGAGCAGCCCGAGGTAGGCCCAGCCGTAGGCGTTGAATGCGGCCCGGGCCCGCTGGCGCGGCTCGACCGCCTCCAGCGCCGACTCGGCCCGCTCGTCGTCGCCGAAGTAGATCCACCACATCAGGTACGCGATCGACAGGCTGAGCACGCCGACCACGACCAGCGGCAGGTCCAGCTCAACCCCGGCGGCCCCCGCCCCGATGACGACCAACGACTCACCGAGAGCGACGATGATGATGAGCCCGTGCCGTTCGACGAAGTGCGACGGCGAGATGATGAACCTGTCGACCGGATCGATATACGGCGAGGCCCGTTGAATCAGGACCGCCAGGATCCACAGGCCCCACCGCCACCCGCCCGGGGTGAACCCGCCGACAAGGATGATCGTCGCGCTCAGCAGGTTCAGCGGTGCCAGCGTCCGGAACGCCCGGACCATCCCGGGTCCACCGGCCAGCGCGAACAGTCCGGTGTGGACAGCGTTGGCCACGAAGTACCCGAGCCCGAACGCCCACCCGGCCGAGGTGAACGCGGCCGGGATCGCCTGCGCCATGATCAGGAAGCCGGCCATCCCGACCAGCATGAGGGCCCGGCGGCCCGGGCTGTTCGGCACGATCGCGTTGGTCAGCCAGGCGTACGCGCTGTACATCCACATGATGGTCGCGAGCATCAGGACCGCCTCGGCGGTCCCGGCCCAGGTCAGATGGTTGGCCAGCGTGGCGGTCAGCTGGGTGGCGGCGAACACGAAGACCAGGTCGAAGAACAGCTCGAGCGTGCTCACGCGGGCCACGGGCGGGGAGGGGACTGCCACGTCGCAACTTTAATCCTGGCAGCGCAGGGTCGGGGAGGTCGGTTCAGAGGAGGTCGAGGCCTGCGGCGACGACGCTGTCGGTGTCGAGGCCGTGGTAGCGGTACACCGATTCCAGGTCCCCGGACTGGCCGAACCGGGTGACGCCGAGGTGGATGGCGCGGATCTGGTTGATCCCGGCGAGGAAGGCGAGGGTGTGTGGGTGCCCGTCCAGGAGGGTGACGAGCGGCGCGGCCCGGCGGGCGGGGAAGGCGGCGTCGAGGATCCACGTCTCGGCGGCGCCGCGGCCGGCGCGGGCCTGGACGGCGTCGAAGAGCAGGCCGGGGCTCGTCACGCAGACGACGTCGACGGGGGTGCCGAGCGATTCGAGCCGTTCGGCGGCGGCGAGGGCTTCGGGCACGGTCGCGCCCATCGCGGCGATCGTCAGCGCGGGGGTGTCGGCGTCGGCCCGGCGGAGTAGGTAGGCGCCCGCGACGACCTGGCGGCGGCGTCGTTCCCGGGCGGCCGGGTCGGCGGGGACCGCGGCGAGTGACTGCTCGACCGGGCGGGTGGACAGCCGTAGGTAGGCCGAGCTGCCGTCGGGGCGACCGAGGCGGGCGAGGGAGGCGAGCAGGGTCCATTCGGTGTCGAGGGCGAACGCGGGTTCGTACGTGATGCAGCCGGGTTGTTCCAGCCCGACGGACGGGGTGGTGATCGACTGGTGTGCCCCGCCCTCGGGGGCCAGGGTGACCCCGGAGGGGGTACCGACCAGGATCGACTGCCCGCCCGCGTAGATCCCGAACGACCAGGGTTCCAGGGCGCGTTCGACGAACGGGTCGTAGAGCACCCCGATCGGCAGCAGCGGCTGGCCCCAGCGGGACCAGGTGGCGCCGAGCTCGCCGAGCGCGCCGACGAGGTTGCCCTCGGCGATGCCGAGCTCGATGTGCTGCCCGGTCGGGCGTTCCCGCCAGTGCAGGATCGTCTCGGGGTCGTCCTCGAACCAGTTCTGGCGCTCGTCGGGTGACCAGACGCCGACCTTGTTCACCCAGCCGCCCAGGTTCGTCGACGACGACACGTCGGGGCACAGCGTCACGATCCGGCGGGCGGCGTCGGGGGCGGAGCGGGTCAGGTCGAGCAATGCCCGGCCGAGCGCGGCCTGGGTGGTGGCCTTCCCGGCAGGGGTGCGGCCGATGTCGGCCGGTAGCGCGGGCGCCGGGACAGGGTCGATCGGGTCACGGCGCAGCCGCTGTGCCGTGACCGTGCACAGCCGCGCTGCCTCGGTGCCCTCCGCGAAGGGCTCCCACGGATTCTCCAGCGAGGTCCCGCACCGGGCGGCGAGATCGCGCATCTGCTCCTCGGACAGCAGCGAGGAGTGATTCTGCGGGTGTCCTTCGGAGGGGAGCCCGAAGCCCTTGACCGTGTAGGCGAAGATCACGGTGGGCCGGGTGTCGTCGATCGCGGCGAAGGCGTCTCCGATCGCGCGCAGGTCGTGCCCGCCGAGGTTGCGGATCGCGGCGTGCAGCGTGGCGTCGTCCAGGGAGGCGACGAGGGAGGCCGGCACGCCGGCGTCGTCGCCGGTGCCGGGCAGCCGTTCGCGCAGCTGGGCGAGGGTGCAGCGGAGCAGCCGCTGGTACTCGGGATTGGGCATCTCGTCGATGCGGCGGCGCAGGTGCTCCCCGCCGGGCCGGGTGAACAGCTCCTCCAGCAGGTGGCCGTACTTGACGGTGAGGACCTGCCAGCCCGCGGCGTCGAACATGCCCTGCAATCGCGGGGCGCCGATGTCGGGCACGACCCGGTCCAGGGACTGCCGGTTCAAATCGACGATCCACACGACCTCGCCGAGTTCGGCGACCATCGGGTCGCAGATAGCCTCCCACACCGCGCCCTCGTCGAGCTCGGCGTCCCCGACCAGCGAGTACTGGCGGCCTGTCCCGGCCTGGTCACCCAGGGTGGAGACGTAGCGGCGCGCGAGCGCACCCCAGATCGGCGCCGTGGCGCCGATCCCGACCGAGCCGGTGGAGTAGTCGACCGGATCCGGGTCCTTCGACCGCGAAGGGTAGGACTGCAACCCGCCGAAGGACCGCAATGTCGTCAGGTAGGACTGGTCCAGGGTACCGAGCACGTAGTTGATCGCGTGCAGCACCGGGGAGGCATGCGGTTTGACCGAGACCCGGTCGCCGGCCCGCAGTTGCTCGAACCACAGCGCGGTCATGATCGTGGTCATCGACGCCGACGAAGCCTGGTGCCCGCCGACCTTCAGCCCGGTCGGGTTGGGCCGCACCCGGTTCGCATGGTCGACGATCGCGGTCGACAGCCACAGCACCCGCTGCTCGATCGTGCGCAGCGTCTCCAGGTGCCCGATGGCGTGTTCCGTGCTGATGTCGGCGGTCAACGGGGAATCCTTCCAGGAAGGCAAGCGGTGCGCTCCATTAGAGAGTCCCTGAACAGCTATGTCAACATTCCCGTTGACATAGCTGGTCTCATCGCTGGGTGACGAGCGACAGCGTCCGCCCCCTGTCTCCAGGTACGTCAACGACTGTGTTGACACTTCGGCGAGGCACTGCCTACAGTCGGGCCGGCGAGCAGAGGTGCGGCGACGCGCCCGTAAGAGCGGATACGAACGGAGGCGGCAGTGAGCGAGACAGTCCTGCCGGACAACCCACCCGATCTCGACGACCTGCTGTCGCCCGAGGCGATCGACCGGCCGTTCCAGTACTACCGGCGGCTCCGGGAGACCCGCTCCGTCTACTGGAACAAGCGGTGGAACGGCTGGATCGTCACCGGATACCCGGAGGTCGTCGAAGGCTTCCGGAACCACACGAAACTGTCCTCGGACCGCTTCTCGGGTCCGTTCGGAGAGGACCTCAGCGAGGCGTCGTCCCAGTACCAGCAGCTCTTCAGACTGCTGTCGCAGATCTTCGTGTGGAAGGATCCGCCGTACCACACCCGGATGCGCAAGCTGGTCAACAAGGCCTTCACCCCGCGCAGCGTCGAGGTGCTCCGGCCGCGGATCCAGGAGCTCGTCAGCTCGCTCATCGAGCCGATGCGGGGACAGCGGGAGGTCGACTTCTTCGCCCGCTTCGCGTTCACCCTCCCGGTGGTGGTCATCGCGGAGTACCTGGGCGTACCCGCCGAGGCCCGGGAGTCGGTGCGGAAGTGGTCCGAGGACCTGGGGGCGGTGATCTTCGTACGGGGCAACGACACCGACCGGATGCGCAAGGGCGAGCAGGCGATGCACGATCTCGCCGAGTTCCTCAAGCCGGTCATCGCCGAGCGGCGGCGGGATCCCCGGGAGGACCTGATCTCGGGCATGCTGCAGGCCGCGGACGGCGGCGACGCGTTCACCGACGACGAGGTGGTCGCAAACGCGATCTTGATGGTGTTCGCCGGCCACGAGACGACGATGAACCTGCTGGCCAATGGCATGGTCGCGTTCGACCAGTTCCCCGACCAGTGGGCCCGGCTGCGCGCGGACCCCACGCTGGCGCGCTCCGCCGCGGACGAGGTGCTGCGCTTCGACGGGCCGATCCGGGCCCAGGCCCGCTGGGCGAAGGAGCCGCTGGAGCTGGCCGGCCAGCGGATCGAGGCCGGTGACCGGGTGCTGCTCGTGCAGCACGCCGCCAACCGCGATCCCGCCGGTTTCACCGACCCGGAACGGCTCGACATCGCGCGCAGGCCGAACAAGCACACCGCGTTCGGCCAGGGGATCCACACCTGCCTCGGGGCCCCGCTCGCCCGGCTGGAGGCGGAGGAGGCGTTCCGCGGCCTGTCGCAGGCGTTCCCCCGCTACACGATCCACGAGCAGGAGCTGCGTTACGCGCCGACGGTGGTCTCCCGCAGCCTCACCCAGCTGCACGTCACCTTCCACGAGTCATGACAGCCGCCGAGGTCGACCACGACAGATGCGCCGGGGTCGGCATGTGCGTGCAGCACGCCCCGGGCGCGTTCGACTTCGACGACGAGGGGCAGGCGGTCTTCCTGCCGTCCGGGCAGTGGACCGAGAGCGAGCTGCGTGAGGCCGCGTACGCCTGCCCGATGGAGGCGATCTCCCTGGTCGGCGACGTGAAGGACGACACCTGAGGGCGGTGCGTGCTACCTCGCCGACGGCTTGTGCCGCCTGAGCTCGTCCACCGCCTTGCCGACCTCGAGCTCGGGGTCCAGTACGGCGGCGCCCCGCAACGCGCCTGCCAGGATCTCGACGAGCGCCTCGACGAGGGAGTCGATGGCGTAGGGCCGGCCGGTCTGCAGCAGGGTGACGGTCAGCTGGTCCGAGGCACCGCCAAAGGTCCGCCACATCAGGCGCAGCGCGGGATGGTCGGGATCCAGGTCGAGCAGCCGGCAGGCCCAGGTGATGGTGTCCCACCTGGTGAGCTCGAACGCGTCGGACGCCTCGTGCCCGACGGCGTTGCGGGCGAGGATCACGTTGAGCGCGAGTTCCCTGTTCTCGATGAGATAGGTGAAGTGGTGGTGCAGCATCTGGCGCACCTGCACGCCGGGCTCGGCCTCGTGATCGGTGTCGTGCGCGGCCTCGAGCCGGCGCGTCGCCTCGGCCAGCGCCTCCAGGTAGATGCCGCGCTTGTTCTGGAAATGGTGGAACAGCAGACCGGCCGCGACGCCGGCGGTGTCGGTGATCTCTGCGGCGGTGACCTCGTCGTAGGACCGGCGGGAGAAGTGGGAAAGGGCGGCCTCGAGAAGCTTGCGCCTGCTCTCCTCGGCCGAGGCCTGGCGCCGCGAGATGCGGGGGTTAGGCGGCTCGGGGGTCTCCACGGCGTCTCCCGCTGCTCGGCGGCTACCTGTCACGGTTCGACGATAGCCGCGAGTACCCCGCTCAGCGTCCGCTGGGGGACACTGTCGCGTCCCAGGTGTCCGCCGTGATCCCCTCCGCGCGGAGCTTGTACTTCTCGATCCGCTCGGTCTGGGTCCTGGGGAGGGACGCGACGACCCGGACGTAGCGCGGAAGCTGGAACAAGGCCATCCGCTCGCGGCAGAACTCCAGCAGCGCGGCGGGGTCGAACTCGCCACTCGCCTCGGGCACCACGGCGATCATGATCTCTTCCTCGCCGAGCGGCGAGGGGACCCCGTACGCGGCGCAGTCCGCTACCGACGGGTGCTTGCGCACGACGGACTCGACGTCCCAGCTCGACACCATCTCACCCCGGCGGCGCATGGCGTCCTTCTTGCGGTCGACGTAGAAGAGGTAGCCCTCCTCGTCCAGGTAGCCGAGGTCGCCGGTGTGGAACCAGCTGTTGCGGATCGCGGCGACCGTCGCGGCCGGGTTGCCGAAGTACTCCAGCATCATCGTGTGGGCGATCTTCGGCCGGGTGGCGATCTCGCCGACCGTCCCGGCGGGGACGAGCCGGTCGTCCTCGTCCAGAATCGCGACCTCCGCACTGGCGCTGGCCTGCCCGCCCGATCCGCGCAGGTGCGCGGGCGCCGGGGTGTTGGCGTACGGAAACAGCGTCGGCAGCCCGTTCTCGGTCATCCCGTAGGCGTACACGATCCGCACCCCGAAGCGTTCCTCCCACTGCTCCCAGATCTCCAGCGGCACCGGCACCCCGAAGGCGGCCCGGGCCTGGTGCGCCCGGTCCAGCTCGGACGGCGGCTGGTTCCAGAGAATTTGCGGGATGCCACCGATGATGTTGAACGCGGTGGCGCCGGTGTCGATGATCCGCCGCCAGAAGCCGGACGCGGTGAACGTCGCGTCCAGGGCCAGCGTGGCGCCGGTGGTCCAGGCGGAGAGCACGGAGTAGTTCTGCGCGTTGATGTGGAACAACGGCAGGCACGAGTACAGGGTGTCGGAGCGGTCGTACTCGAGGTTGACGGCCATCTGGTGCGCGGCGGCGACGTACTGTCCGTGCGGGAGCAGGCAGCCCTTGGCCGGACCGGTCGTACCGGAGGTGTAAAGGATGGTCGCCGGGTCTTTGGTGCGCAGGTCCAGCGCCGGCGGCCGGACCGCGGGGTGGTCGAAGAACTCCCGGATGTCGGCGTGCCCGGTGCCGTGGCCGGTCTGGCCGCCGGCCGCGCGCACGACGACGCGCCGTACGCGGGGGAGCTCCGCCAGTACGGCCTGCAGCTGGGGGAGCAGGTCGGCGTCGACGATCACGATGGCGGCCCGGGAGTCGTTCAGGACGTGGACCAGGCCGTCGCCGCGGAGCGCGACGTTGATCGGCACGATCGTCGCGCCGATCTTGATGGCGCCGAACCAGGCGGACAGCCAGTCGGGGGAGTTCCGCATCATGATCGCCACCGCGTCGCCGCGGCCTGCTCCGTCCGCGATCAGGCCTTGGGCGGCACGGTCGGCGAGGGAGTCGATCTCGCCGTAGGACAGGTCGGAACCGCCGAACCGGAGGAACGTCCTGTCGGTGTACCGCTCGGCACGGTCCTCCACGAGTCGGCGGAGATCCCGGTCGGTCTCGACGAGCCGGCGGAGATCCGGGGTGCTGAGCTCAGCCATCGTTAGCCTCTCTGCTCAGTCCCGTGACAGGACTGTGACGACGGAGATGCCGACGGAGTAGCCGCCGACGTTGTGCTGGAGCGCCTTGCCGTGGCGCAGCGAGACCTGCCGGGCGCCGGCCTGCTCGCGCAGCTGCCCGAACAGCTCGACGACCTGGGCCACGCCCGTGGCGCCCACGGGGTGTCCCTTCGCGAGCAGGCCGCCGCTGGGGTTGACCGGGATCCGCCCGTGCAGGGTCGTGTCGCCGGACTCGACGAGCTTGCCCCCGGCGCCCTCCGCGCAGAGCCCGAGATCCTCGTAGGTCATGATCTCGGTGCCGGTGAAGCAGTCGTGCAGCTCGACCGCGTCGAGGTCCCGTGCGGTGATCCCGGCCATCTCGTACGCGCGAGCGGAGGCGAGCCGGGTGCAGTCCCAGCCGGTCATCCGGGTCTTCTCGTGGTAGTAGAGCCCTTCGGTCGCGAGCCCCACCCCGGCGATGTAGACGGGGGAGTCGGTGAACCGGTGCGCGATGTCCGCCCGGCACAGCACGACCGCCGCGGCGCCGTCGGACTGCGGGCAGGAGTCCAGCACGGTGAACGGGGAACAGACCATGGGGCTGTTCAGGACGTCGTCGACGGTGATCGACTGCTGGCGCTGGGCGTTGGGGTTCAGCGCGGCGTTGTCCCAGGCCTTGACCGCGACCATCGCGAGCTGTTCGCGGGTCGTGCCGTACTCGTGCATGTGCCGGGCCGCCTGCGGGGCGAAGATCGTCGCCGCGGTGTTGGCGTAGGAAAGGATGGGATGGCCCATCCGGCCGCTCTCGAGCAGGCTCTCCTTGGTCGGCCGCTCGCGCAGCTTCTCCGCCCCGACGACCACGACGACGTCGTGCACGCCCGAGGCCACGGCCATCGCGCCGATCCGGATCGAGTCGCTGCCGCTCGGACACCCGTTCTCGATCCTGCTCACCGGGAGCCCGGGCAGCCCGATGGCGTTGGCCAGCGTCGCGCCGGACGGGATCTCGTTGCCGCCCAGGCTGCCCATCACGTTGGCGAAGAACCCGGCCTCGATGTCGGCGGGGTCGATCCCCTTGTCGACGCCGGCGAGCGCCGTCCGGTAGGCGTCCGCGGCGAGCTGCTCGAGCCCGCGGTCGAAGTGCTCGCCGAAGGGGGTCATGCCCGCTCCGACGATGGCCACCTTGTTCCTCATGCGACATCCCTCGACTCGGTCTCGCGGGCGGTGCGTGGCGGGACGAACTTCATGGCGTAGACGGGTGCGCCGCCGTCGCCGGTGAACCGGCGGATCCGCAGCTCGACGCCCGCGCCGATCTCCACCTCGTCCGGGCCCATGCCGGACGTCGGCGCCCAGTACCGCGAGCCGTCGTCCAGCTCGGCGAGGACGAGGATCATCTGGTCGCCGAAACCGGTGGGGAGGAACCGGTTGACGATGGACGTGTAGACGCGGCCGGTCCGGCTCAGCGGTGCCGGCGTGAAGCCGTAGCCGTGGCACGACGGGCAGACCGGGCGCTGCGAGGGCGGGAAGACGACGTGGCCGCAGCCGTCGCAGCGGGCGCCCTCCAGCCGGAGCAGCTCCCGCGCGGACCGCCTGAAGAAGGGCGAGCCGCCCGGCAGCGACAGCGGCGGCGACGAGCGGACCTCGATCGGCTCCGGCAACTCCGGGACGGGCCCGGGGAGGGCCGGGAGGAGGGGCCGGGCCCCCGCGTCGACCTCGATGCTCAGCGCGACGGCGCGGCTCGCCGTGGTCGCGACCACGGTGGCCGCCGAACCCGTCGCGGCGGACCCGGCCGCGAGGACGGCCAGGAGCGGACCCGCCACCCCGCGATCCGGGAGGACGGCGGACCGGTCGCTCCCGCAGGCGGCGGCCACCGCCGCGGCGGCCACGCCGGTCACGGCGGCGGGCGGGGGCCCGTCCAGCGCGGCCAGGGCCGCCTTCGCGTGATCGGCGACGTACCGGTCGAGATAACGGCCGTCGCCGATGTGCCGCACGCCATCGCCGTCGGTCCAGTTTCCGTAGACGACGTCGCCGGCGCTGCGCTGGGCCCCTGGTCGTAGCGCCGGCGCGTCGCTGCCGGCCACGAGGACGGCGACGGCCCCCGCCGAGACCCGCTCCCCGTCACCGGACTCCGCCGCGACGAGCAGGACCGAACGCACGCGGCCCGCCTGGACGGCGTTCATGGCCGCGGCGAGCGCCGCCAGTCCGGCGAGCGAGTCGCCGGCGCTGACCGACACCGTGACGCTGGCGTCGAGTCCGGCCGCCTCGCGGACGATCTCGGCCTGCGGGCCGTTGACCAGTTCGGGGCGGGCGAACGCGAGGTGGAGTTCGTCGACGGGTCCTTCGTACCGGGTGAGGCAGTCCTGAGCGGCCTCGATCGCCAGGGTGACGGCGTCCTCGTCGCCGTTGGCGACGAGGACGCGGCGGCGGCCACGGCGGACCGAGAACGACGGCGTGTAGCTGCCTGCCGCAACCACAGCAGGTCTGGATAGAGCGGGCACGATCAACTCATTTCAGTGGCAGGGATCTCGGCGCGGCGAGGAGTCCAGCCCGCTCCGAACGTGTCCGTGGCGGGACGAACCGGGTGCCAGCCAGTTCTCCCGGGACGGTAACGACACTGCGGACCGCTGTCAACAGTGTTGTTGATTGAGCACGTCGAGGCCGCTTCCACCTGTGAAGATACTCGTTGAGTGCTACTCATTGACTTCCACTCAACTAAGTTCTAATTTTGGCCGAAACCGGTTTGTGAAAGCGGGGTCACCGTTGGCCCGCGCTGCACCGGTGATCACCAACAGACGAGGATGTGGGGACGACGATGACTGCCACCCCGAAGTTCGCGCACGTCGTGTTGCAGACGAACCGGGTCGCCGAGATGCGCGACTGGTACCGGACCGTCCTGGGCGCCGACGTCGTTTACGAGAACCCGGGCATGTGCTTCCTGACCTTCGACGAGGAGCACCACCGGATCGCGCTGGTCGGGTCGCCGGCCGAGCCGTGGGTCGAGCGGACGCCGTTCACGGTCGGCCTGCAGCACAGCGCGTTCACCTTCCCCAGCCTCGAGACGCTGCTGGAGAAGTTCGATGACCTCCGCGCCGCCGGGATCGAGCCGCAGGTGCCCATCCAGCACGGCGTGACGACCTCGCTGTACTACCGGGACCCCGACGGAAACACGGTCGAGCTGCAGATCGACAACTTCGCCCAGCCCGAGGACGCGACCGCCTACATGACCGGAGCCGAGTACGGGGCTGACCCCGTCGGCCCCTCGTTCGATCCGCGGAAGATGGCCGAGGCCCTGCGCGCCGGCACCTCCCCTGCGGAGCTCACGACCCGAAGCTGGGCTGTCCACGCCGGCCCGCCCTACGCGGAGCCGATGGCTCGCCTGTTCGCGCCCGCGTGATCAGCGTTTCCGGACTCGGAGTGGTGAGGAGCAGCGTGACATGCGTGTGGTGAGTGTCGAGGGTCGGCTAGCGATGGTCGTCGACGGCCAGGTCGTCGATGTCGAGCGGGCCAGCGGCGGGCGGTTCGACGCCGCCCCCCAGGCGGTCTACGCCCGATGGGAGGAGTTCGTGGCGTGGGCCGCCGAGGAGCGTGGCATGCGATCCGGCCCCGCGCTGCACGAGGTCACCCTGGCCGCTCCGGTTCCGGAGCCCCGGCAGGTCTTCGCGATCGGCCTCAATTACCGTGACCACGTCGCCGAGGGCGGGCTGGAGGCCTCTGACACGACGCCGATGGTCTTCACCAAGTTCCCGTCCTCGGTGGCCGGTCCGTACGATGACGTCCCCCTGCCCCCCGGTTCGGTCGACTTCGAGGCGGAGCTCGTGGTCGTCATCGGCAAGCAGGCCGAACGCGTCCCCGCTGACCGGGCCTGGGAGCATGTCGCCGGGCTGACCGCCGGGCAGGATCTGTCCGAGCGGGAGCTGCAGACGGGGCCCCCGCATCCGCCGCAGTTCAGTCTGGCGAAGTCGTTCCCGAAGTTCGCGCCGATCGGGCCGGCCGTGGTGACCCCGGACGAGTTCGACGACCCCTCCGACCTGGAGATCGGGTGTCACCTCAACGGTGAGCAGATGCAGAAGGCGCGCACCAGCGACATGATCTTCTCGGTCGCGGACATCGTCGCCTACCTGTCCTCGGTGGTCCCGCTCCTGCCGGGTGACCTGATCTTCACCGGCACCCCGTCCGGGGTCGGTTTCGTACGAGACCCGAAACGCCTCATCACACCCGGCGACGTGCTCCTGACCCACGTCGAGGGCATCGGAACGATGAGGCACCACTTCCACGCCGGTCCGGTCCGCTGACCTGACCGTCTTCGGCTGCACTCAATGAGGAGTTGACCCGTGCCCGGCAGTCTTGACGTGCCCGTCCTGATCATCGGTGGCGGAGGCTGCGGCCTCTCCAGCTCGATCTTCCTCTCCGACCACGGGATCGACCATCTGCTGGTGGAGCGTCACCAGTCGACCTCGCTCCTGCCGAAAGCGCATTACCTCAACCAGCGGACCATGGAGATCTTCCGGCAGCACGGCCTGGCGGACGAGGTCTACGCGGTCGGCACGCCGATGGCGAACCTCGGCACCGTCAAGATGGTGACGACGCTGGGCGGTGACGGCCCGCTCGACCGCCGCACCCTGCAGGAGATGGACGCCTTCGGCGGCGGATCCCTCGCCGAGGCCTACGACCGTGACAGCCCAGGACCGTCGACGAACTACCCCCAGCTCCGGCTGGAGCCGCTGCTACGGCGGCATGCCGAGAGTCGCGCACCGGGCAGGATCCGCTTCCACCACGAGCTCGTCACCCTCACCCAGGACGACGACGGGGTCCTCGCGATCATCCGCGATCGAGACGACGACCAGACCTATACGGTGCGGGCCCGGTATCTGATCGCGGCGGACGGCGGCAAGACCGTCGGACCGATGTTCGGGGTGGAGCTGCGGGGCCCCACCGGTCTCGTCGACATGGTCAACCTGCACTTTCGCGCCGACCTGTCGCCCTGGTGGGACGACCGGGCGGTGATCACGTTCTTCAACAACCCGTCGGGCGGCTCCACGTGGGGTGCCGGGGCGATGGCCCAGATGGGGCCGACCTGGGGCAAGCATTCCGAGGAGTGGAGCATCACCTTCGGGTTCCGGCCCGATGACCCGGAGAAGTTCGACGAATCCACGATCATCCCGAAGATCCGGAGCCTGCTCAACGTCCCCGACCTGGACATCATCCCGATCAATCTGAGCCACTGGATCGTCGAGGCCGTGCTCGCCGATCGTTATCGGGTGGGCCGAGTCCTGCTGGCCGGGGATGCCGCCCACCGGCACCCGCCGACCACCGGTCTGGGGTTGAACACCGCCATCCAGGACGCGCACAACCTCGCCTGGAAGCTCGCCGCCGTACTCGACGGGCGGGCCGACGATGCGCTGCTCGGCACGTACGAGGCCGAGCGCAGACCGGTGGGCGCCCGCAACGTCGAATGGGCGATGTTCACCTTCGCCAACCACGCCGTGGTCGACGCCGGGTTCGGGCTCCCGCCGGGAGCGCCGACCGAGATGGTCGAGCAGGCCTACGCCGCGCACTTCTCCGAGACTCCGCACGGGGCGACACTTCGAGCCCGCTTCACGGAGGTCGCCGACACCCAGCGGACGGAGTTCCAGGCCCACGACATCGAGATCGGGTTCGGCTACGAGGCGGGGGCGCTTGTCCCGGACGGCTCCGAGGCGCCGTCTCGTGACCCGATGGGGTTCGCCTATCAGCCCACGACCCGGCCCGGTCACCGGCTTCCGCACGCGTGGCTCGCCCACGACGGGCGGCGACTGTCCACGCACGATCTTGTCGGTGTCCCGGGTGGGTTCGTTCTCCTGACGGGTCCGTCGGGGGCATCCCTCTGGGAATCCGCCGCGTCACGCGCCACAGCCAAATTCGGGGTCCCAGTTTCCACGCTGGTGATCGGAGAGGGCGCGGCCTACATCGATCCGGACGGTGCGTGGGCCCGGTTACGTGAGGTCGCCGACGACGGCGCGATTCTTGTCCGGCCGGACAACCACGTGGCCTGGCGGGCCCACGACTGCGCCGGCGTCGCGGACGACGAGTTGGCCGCCGCGATCGGGACGGTTCTGCACCGCTGACGAACCGCCCATGAGGGCGACGCGGCGACAAGACGCAGACGAGCCAATCGCGAATGACGGAAAGGGAAATTCAAATGTCGAGTCCGGCCAGACCGGCGGTTGCCCGCGCCGCGGAATTACTGCACGCGGGTGACGCGGACCCAGCCCACCTCCTGGGCTTCTTCGACGGCGAAACCGTATTTCAGATGGCCAACGACTCGCCTGTGACAGGTAGAGCCGCCATCGAACGATGGATGGGGGAGTATCTGCGGGGCATTTCTGGAGTCTCGCACGAGCTCCTCGAGACATGGGAACAAGATGATTCCATCGTCACCCTCGTCGAGGTTACATATACGGGGCAGTCGGGTGGTCAAGTCAGGCTACCGGCGATGACGCTGATGCGCTTCTCGGGGGAATACCTGGCAGAGTATCGGATCTTCATGGATCCTTCGCCGGTGCGGAAGCTATCAGGTGCTTTTTCGAACGATTCGTGACAGCCATTGCCGCCCGCAGCGGCCCTGTCGCATGAAAACGATCACCTGGAGAGTCGAATGTCCATGGAACTAGAGCGCACGTTCGAGCCGATCACGATCCGCAAGACGATCATTCCAAATCGCGTCGCAATGGCAGCGCACGAGACGCGATTTGCCAACGGGCCCATAATAACAGACGCTCTCGTCGCCTATCACACGGAAAGGGCGAAGGGCGGTGTTGGCCTGATCATTCTCGAGGCGGCGACGGTACATCCGTCGAGCACGGTGAGCAACAATCCCGCCTGCCTGGCGGCCTACGACGACAGGATCATCGAAGGCTACCAGCGCCTCATGGCGGCAGTTCGGCCTCATGGCACCCGGGTATTTCAACAACTATGGCATGGCGGCCATCATTTCGGGCCCGGTGACGGACGTCCGCCAAGGGGCGTTTCTGCCATTACGAGCCCGATCTTGGGTGTGCCTCCCGTTCCCCTCGACCGGGACGACATCGCCGAGTTGGTCTCGGCATATGCCGGCGCGGCCCGGCGCGTCGCCGCCGGAGGTCTGGACGGCGTCGAGATAGCCGCCGCTCACAGCTATCTGATTCAGCAGTTCCTGTCGCCGATGACCAACACTCGGGACGATGAGTACGGCGGCTCCCTCGAGAACAGGGCACGCTTTCTGGTCGAGGTGCTGCGAGCCGTTCGCGACGCGGTCGGTCCCGATATGGCAGTTGGCGTCCGGGTGGGCGCCGGTGCGGGAAAGGGAGCAGTCCACGAGCTCGAACTGAGCGAGGTGGCGAACAGCCTCGTCGATCACGGCCTGATCGACTATCTGAACGTTTCGCAGGGCGACTTCTTCGGCCCGCATATCGCGATCGGCGGAATGGAGACGAAGGCGGGCTACCAGTTGCCCTCAAGCGGGCAGATCACCGCCTCGGTCACCAGGGTTCCACGCCTGGTCACAGGCCGGTTCCGGGCCCTGGACGAAGTCGAGGAGGTCCTGCGGTCGGGTGCCGCGGACATCGTCAGCATGGTGCGGGCGCATCTTGCCGCTCCCGATATCGTGGAGAAGACGAGAACCGGCCGTCACGGAGAAATCAGGCCGTGTATCGGATGTAATCAGGGCTGCCTCGGGGTCATCTCAGGCACGGACACGCGAACCGGGTGCGTGGTGAATCCGGTCGCCGGATTCGACGATGTGCTGTCCGAAGCGCAGATCGGCCGTACGGCGAATCCTCGGAAGGTTGTCGTCATCGGTGGCGGGCCCGCCGGCCTGGAAGCCGCACGAACCGCGGCAATACGGGGCCATGAAGTTGTTCTTTACGAAGCCGCCCCTCGTGTCGGGGGCGCGCTGAATCTCGCTCGGCGTGCGCCGAATCTCGGTGGAATCTTCGACGTGGTTACCTGGCAGGAGGCCGAACTGGGCCGGCTGGGTGTGGATGTGCGGAAGTCGAGCCCCATCGACGCGGCGGGAGTACTGCGGCAGGATGCCGATTTCGTGATCGTCGCTACTGGGAGCGTTCCCGATAAGTCGGGCGTCCTTATCTCGGCTCCGGGCGAACGTGTAGCGGGCGTCGAAGAATCGCATGTGCTCTCTTCGATGGAACTTCTTAGTGATGACAAGCGCGAACTCGGACGCACGGCGGTCGTGTATGACGACGTCGGCCACTACGAGTCGGTGGCGATTGTCGAGTATCTCCTGGCCCGGGGACTTGACGTCACGGTCGTCACGCGATTCCCGTCCTTCGCTCCGGTAGCCGATCGAACGTTGCGAACTGTTCCGGCGCGGAAGCGTTTCGCTGAATCCGGGAGACGTTTCGACGTCCGGCCGAATGCTCTGCTGACACGTATCTCACCAGGATCCTGCGTCGTGCACTCGGTAGACCACGGTGAAACGGAAGTGGCCGCGGATACCGTCGTGCTCCTCACGCACCGGACAGCGTGCGATGGCCTTTCGGTGGAACTTCGCGCAGCCGACAAGGACGTGCGCCGGGTGGGCGATGCCCTTTCGCCGCGAGATCTGCAGACTGCGATCCGCGAGGGACACCTCGCTGGGAGAAGCATCTCGTGATCGGTGCTTCGTAGTAAGCCATTCCTGTACGCCCAGCGGACACGAGGCCCAATTCGACCGACGAGCACTACGGCCGTGTGCTCGTCGGGAAACCGCTGAACTCGACGTTCCGCTGAACAGGTCCCATCAGTTTCCGAATGAGAATGGAGTACACGTGGCCATCGCCAGCGTCATCGTGTCGGCCGTGCTGATCCTCGCGCTCATCGCCTCCGCCGGAGGCAAGCTGCTCCGGCTGAACCTGCAGATGCAAGTAATGCGCACGGTCGGGGTACCGGAGAACCTGGTGCCGTACCTCGCAGTGATCGAGCTGGTGGGGGCGGGGGGACTGGTGGTCGGCTTCGCTGTGCCCGCCCTCGGGATCGCCGCCGCGATCGGCGTGGTGCTCTACTTCGTCGGCGCTGTCGCGTCCCACCTGCGGGTCGGCGACTGGAGCCTCACCTCGTCCGGCGGAATGCTCGTGCTGAGCATCGCGGCGCTGACGCTCAGCACGCTCACCGCGTGATTCACAGCAGCGCCATGACCTGCTCGCTCGTTCGTAGCTCCGCGGCCGGGCGGTGGGCCACGACGGATCCGGACCGCAGGACGTAGGCCTCCTCGCTGATCGCGAGGGCGGCCATGGCGTTCTGCTCCGCCAGCAGGATCGAGGTGCCCGTCGCGTCGCGGACGTGCCGGAGGCGATCGAAGATGGTTTCCACCATGACGGGTGACAACCCGATCGACGGCTCGTCGAGCATCAGGACGGTGGGGCGGGGCGTCAGCGCCATCGCCACGCTGAGCATCCGTTGCTCGCCGCCGCTGAGCGCGCCCGCTCGCACGTCGACCCGGCCGGCCAGCGCCGGGAACAGGTCGAGCAGCTCCGCGGCCCGCTCATTCCTTGCCCTGCGCCGCAGGCCGCGGCCCGCGAGCAGGAGGTTCTGCCGGACGGAGACACCCGGGAAGACGATGTTCTCCTGCAGTGAGGTGCCGAGCCCGGCCCGGACCCGATGCCACGGCGGCGTGCCGAGCAGCGCTGCCCCGTCGACGGTGACACCTCCGGCGACCGGGGTGATCAAACCGGACACCACCCGCACGAGCGTCGTCTTGCCGGCGCCGTTCGCGCCGAGCAGACAGGTGATCGCACCACTCCGGACGGTGAGATCGACATCGCGGAGGACGCGGGAGGAGCCGTATCCAGCGGTCACCCCCCTCACGACGAGCGCGTCAGGCATGCGCCGCACCTCCGCCGACGTACTCCGACAGCACCGTGGGGTCCGCGAAGACCTCGCCGGGGCTGCCCTGCCGGAGCACCTGGCCGCGTGTCATGAATACGACGTCGTCACACCACATCCGGATTACCTCCACATTGTGTTCGATCACCCCGACCATCGCGCCCCGCTCGCGCAGGGTCCGGATCTCGTTGCCGAAGTGATCAAGGGCGTTAAGGTCGACTCCTGAGCTCGGCTCATCGAGGAACACGACGCGCGGTTCGGTCATCAGGACCCGCCCCAGCGAGACGAGCTTGCGCTCCGCGTACGAGAGCTCTCGGACCCACCGATCGGCGCCGTCGCTGAGGCCGAGCCGATCGAGCACCGCCGTGGCGGCGTCGAGACCCGGCCCCCGCGCCGATCGCCGTCTGCCGCGTCGCGCGACGGGGGCGCTCGCCTCCCGGGCAACGAGCAGGTTCTCCAGGACGGTCATCCCGTCGAAGAGCCGCAGGTCCTGGAAGGTTCGCCCGACTCCGATCCGGGCGATCTCCAGCGGAGAGAGGGAATGGAGGCCGTGCCCGCCCAGCCGCACCGTGCCGCGGTCCGCCTGGACGAACCCGGTCACGACATTGACGACGGTGCTCTTCCCGGCGCCGTTCGGGCCGATCAGCCCCGTCACGCCACCGCCTCGCATCGAGAACGTGCAGCCGTCGAGCGCCTGGACCCCGCCGAAGCTCTTCGAGACGTCCAGCACGTCGAGCGTGCCCCCAGTGGTCATGGTGTTCTCCTCAAGGTGCTCAACCAGGTCGTGAACTGCGAGGTCCGGTCACCGCGGGGCTCGATCCGTACCGACGGTCTCTCCCGGAGCAGGCCGTTGGGCAGCAGGAGCATCGCGAGCACCAGGAGCAGACCGAAGAGGAACTGGGGCAGATGCTGGTCCACGGACCCGCCGAACGACACGTACGCGGGGAGCCGCTGCAGGAGGACGACGATGGCCGCGCCGACGGCGGCACCGGCGAGCCGCGTCTGGCCACCGAGCACGACGATGGTGAGCACCATCACCAGCTGGTCGAGGCCGAAGGAGTGGGGCGACACGAATCCGGCGGTGGCGACATAGAGCGCGCCGCCGATCCCCGCGACGCCGGCCGAGACGGCGAACGCCTGGACGAGCGGCGCCGTCCGCGGGACGCCGTAGGCCGGCGCGGCATGGCGGTTGTCCCGCAGGGCCCGGAGCCGGCGTCCCCACGGGCTCGACGTCAGTGCCCACAGCCCGAGCGCGACCACAGCCAGGACCGGAACCGTCAGAGCGAGCAGTTCGGGCGGGTCGAGCAGCGCCACGCCGCTGACGGTGAGCGGGGGTATCGCGGAGATGCCGTTGGCGCCTCCCGTGAGCCCCCGGAGGTTGGTCACCACATCCTCGAACACGAACTGCGCCGCGAAGGTGACGAGCAGGGCGCTCTCGCCCGCGCCCGCGACAGCGGCGAGCCCGATCACCGCCCCGACCGCCGCGGCGACGACCGGCGCCAGGAGGAACCCGAGCCCTGGGCTCTCGTAGCCGGACGCGATCAGCGCCGCGGTGTATCCGCCGACGCCCATGCACGCGATCTGGGCCACCGAGAACACGCCGCCGTGCCCGAAGACGAGCACCAGTCCCTGCGCGACGACCGTCCAGATGCAGATCGTGAGCAGGACCGCCAGCAGGTAGGTCATGACGCCGCCAGTTGCGTGACCCGCCGGCGCTGGACCTGGCGCACCACGATGCGACGGGTGAGGAACGTGGCGACGATCGCGGTGAACAGCACCGTCCGATCCCATTGGGCGGGCAGTTGCCAGCTGATCAACGCGACGACGATCTGGAGCAGCACGGCGGCCACGACCGGGCGCACCAGCGACTGGTGGCCACCGACCAGCACCGCGCCGAAGGCCACGAGGAACGGCCCGACGCCGATAGCCGGATCGACGCCCGCGACGACACCGGACACGACTCCGGCCGCGCCCGCGAAGACCGCCACCAGGGCGTAGGTCAGTACTTGTGCCGCGGGTTCGTTCACTCCGGTCACCAGAGCGAGTTGCCGGTTCTCGGAGAGCGCCTCGAGGGAGAGGCCGAGCGAGGTCCGCCGCAAGAACGTGAGCAGCGCCGGGATCAGGAGAATCGCCAGTCCGATGGCGGCCAGATCGGCCGCGCTGAAACGGAAGCCGACGATCTCCACCGTGGCCTGCACCCCGGAGAAGGGATAGCGGCGGACGGGCCCGTAGACCCATCCCAGCGTCGCCTGTGCCATCGCGAGCAGTCCGAGCGTCGCGATGAGTACGACGTCCGGATTCGCTCCGCGGCGCAACAGCGGCCGGTGCACCAGCAGGAACAGCAGCGCGGCGTAACCCGCGGCCACGCCGACCCCCAGCACGGCTGAGGGCAGCAGCGGCAGCCCGAGGTCCTGGAACGACACCGACCCATAGCCGGCCACGACGAAGACGGCCGGCAGATGGAAGTCGATGAGGCCGACGACCCGCCAGGCCAGCGCGATCCCGACCGTGAACAGCGCGGCGAGAGCACCGGACGAGAGCCCGTGAGACAGCACAGCGGTCATGACAGTCTCTCTCAGCCGGCCAACGGCGTGTAGGTGTGCACCTGCTCGAAGCCGCTCGCAGACACGCGGAACACTCCGAATGCCATGTCCGTGCTGCCGTCGGGCCGGAAGGTGTACTTTCCGGCGGTCGGCGCGCTGCCGCCGGCGCGGCGGATCTCGTCGATCAGAGCCCGGCCAGTGATCGACCCGCCGACCGCCCTCGCGGCGGTGCCCGCCTCGACGACGGAGTCATAGGTCAGCAGGGCGTGGATGGTCGTCCTCGCCACGAGGTCTGACAGCGGCCCGGGCGTGGCCGCGGGCACATCGTTGCCCGACACGTAGACGCCGTCCCGCGCGGTCGGGAGGGACGACAGGGCCGCTGTCTTCGCGCCGGAGTTGCTCAGGAAGACACCGGAGTAGCCGAGCTCGCGCCCCTGGCGCACGGCGAGACCGGCATCGTCTCCGGAGGTGGAGGCCAGGAAGATGGCGTCCGGGTTCGCGGCGAGGACCTTCGCCAGCTGAGACCGCACGTCAGTGCTGCCCTGCGGGTAGGACTCGACCGCGACGACCTCCTGGCCGGCTTTCCGTGCCGCGTCCTGCGCCGCCGTGGCCATCGACTGGCCGAACTCGTAGTCGACGTACAGCACCCCGACGCGGCGGGCGGCGGGCCCTCCGGAGGCGAGGAAGTCCCACATCGCCGACGCCTCGGTCGCGGGCAGCGCCTGCATCTGCTGGGCGAGCTTGGCGCCGTTGGTGTACGGCGTGGCGCTGCTGGAGATCAGCAGGCTGGCCACTCCCCGGCGTTCGAGATAGGGAACGATCGCCGAGACGACGTTGGAGCCGGAGCACAGGACGACCTGCACGCCGTTCTGCTCGACCGCCTTCTGCGCGTTCTCCATGGCGAGGTCGGTATTCAGCTGACCGGTGTCGATCGGAACGATCTCGACGGCCGGCCCGCCGTCGGCGGAGACCTTCTGGGCGCCCAGGTCGGCGCCCTTCTCTATACCTTCCCCGACACCCGCGAGGCCAGGACCGTTGGGCACGCAGACGCCCAGCTTCAGGGTGCTCGCCGAGGGCGCGCCGGGGGTGTTCGACGATGTCCCGCCGTCACCGCCGCACGCTGCCATCGCGAGCATCACCGCGGTGGCGGCCACTATCCGGGCATGGCGAAGCCGCAAGACGACCATGTCGCTCTCCGATGTCTCAAGGCCGGAAACCAATGTGATCCGGACATGTGACCCGGAACGATAATTACCGGCCGCAGGGTTGTCAACGCCTCTGTTTACAGATTCGCGTCCTGATAACGCATCTCTGAACTTGGGGTGAGGGTGTTCGGTGTCTGTACTAGCAGGTAGAGGCCAATACTTGACAATCGGACGACGCAGCGGCTCTGCGCGGCCGACTATGATTCCATGCCGCCCTGAATTATCAACAACTCCGTTGACGTGTGCGCGCACGGACGAGCGTCGGTCGCGACTCGAGCTCGACGAGAGGTGAGGGCGACCGGCCCGCCCGTGACGGTTCAGTCGATCACGGGTGCGTGGTTCAGCCCCGGGAGGATCAGCGATCCCGCGTCGACCTGCAGTTCCGCGCCCGTGACGTGCCCGGCCTCGTCCGAGGCCAGCCACGACATCGCCGCCGCGACGGCGGACGGCGGGAGAGCGGAGCGGTTGCGCAGCGCCGCCATCTTCCGGAAGAACGCGGTTCGAGGCGAGTCCCCGCCGAGCCGGCCCGTCTCATCGTTGTCGATCATCGGTGTGTGCACGGCGCCGGGCAGGACGGTGTTGACCCGGACGTCGTGATCGCCGAGCTCCAGCGCGAGGCTCTTCATCAGGCCCAGCAGCCCGTGCTTCGACGCCGTGTAGGCCGCCAGCCCTTTGCGCGCGCTGCGGGCCTGGACCGACGCGGTGGCGAGGATCACTCCCGAGCGGCGCTCGATCATGTGCGGCGCGACCGCCTTGGCGGTCCGCCAGACCCCGCCGAGGTTGACATCGAGGACCGCCTGCCACGTCTCCTCGGCGATCTCCCAGAACTGCGCCGACTGCATGATCCCGGCGTTGGCGACCACGACGTCCAGGCGCCCGAACTCCTCGAGACCGCGGGCGACCGCCTCGTCCAGCGACGCCTGGCTCCGCACGTCGACGGGGACGGCGAGGCAGCGCCGGCCCAGGGCGCGTACGGAACTGGCGGTCCCGTCGAGGTCGTCCCGCCAGGCGGTCGTGGACTGGGCTCCCTGGACGGGGGCGCCGACGTCGCACGCGACGACGTCGGCGCCCTCCGCGGCGAAGGTCTCGGCCACGGCACGGCCGATCCCCCTCGCGGCCCCGGTGACAAGGACGGCTTTGCCCAGATGGCGGGTCACCGGCCGCCCCTCGTCTCGTACATCATGATCATCGCCGAACTCCTTCATCGTCTCCTGGCGCATGTGAGGCCTATTGATAGGCCTCTTGGTCTGCCAATGTCAACATGTATGTTGACAGTCGCCATCGAGGAGCTCGCGGGCCTCAGGCGCCGCGCACGCGGCGCTGTTCCCCGGCCCAGTACGGTTCCCGCAACACCTTGCGCTGGATCTTGCCGACCGGGCTACGCGGCAGCGGACTGTCCCGGAACACGACCGTATGGGGCTTCTTGTAGGAGCCCAGCAGGCGCGCGCAGGTCTCGATGACCGTGTCCTCGTCCAGGTCCGCGTCCGCGGGCTTCACGACCACGGCCATCGGTGCCTCGCCCCACTTGTCGTGCGGCACGCCGAAGACGACGACCTCCCGCACGTCCGGGAGCGTCTGGATCGCCTGCTCCAGCTCGGCGGGCCAGATGTTGAAGCCGCCGGAGACGATCATGTCGTCGACGCGGTCGACGACGTAGAGGTAGCCGTTCCGGTCGAGCCGGCCGACGTCGCCGGTGAGCACCCAGCCGTCCCGCAGCCGGCGGTCGCTCAGCTCGGGGTCGCCCCAGATCCCGGTCATCTGTCCGTCACAGCGGATGGCGATCTCGCCCTCCTCGCCGATGGGCAGGGAGTTGTTGTCCGGGTCCCGGATCTCCAGCTCGGCGAACGGCATCACGCGGCCCGCCGAGACGATCGGCTCGGACCCGGGGACCTCAGTGAACCACTCTTTGGATCCCATGAAGGAGACCGGTACGGCCTCGGTCTGGCCGTACATCTGGAACAGCCTGTCCCCGAACACCTCGTGCCCGGCCCGCGCGGTGCGGACGCTGATCGGCGCACCGGAGATCATCACGGCCTTGAGGGACGGCAGGTCCTGCTTTCTGCCGTCGACCGCGGCCACGATGTCGGCGATCATGGTGGGGACCGCGAAGAACCACCCGATCTCGTCCCGCGCGACGCGCTCGACGAAGCCGTCGGCCTGGAATCTGCGGTCCAGCACGTTGCACCCGCCCGCCAGCCACACGGGCAGGAACAGGTACCCCGATCCGTGGCTGATCGGGCCCACGTGCAGGCACCTGTCCCCCGGTTCGACCGGGGGCAGCATGAAGAACCAGTCGCGGGTGGTGTTCATCCAGGCCCGGTGGGTGTAGGCGATGCCCTTGGCCCTGCCGGTGGTCCCCGCCGAGTGGCGGATGATGAAGGGGTCGTCGAGTTCGACGCGCGGGTCGGGATCGGTGTCGGGGAACGACGCGAGCCAGTCCTCGTAGCCTGAGTCGCGGACGATCAGCGTGATGCCGAGATCGGCCGCGATGTCCTTGATCTCGTGGGCGTACTCCTCGGCCACGACGGCGGCCTTGCACCCGGTGCCCGAGAGCATGTATCGGTGCGCGGCCGACGAGTTGCGCCGGTAGAGCGGCACGCGGATGAGGTTCGCGACGGCGGAGCCGATGTAGAAGTCGGCCGCCTCGACGCAGTTGTCCTCGAGGACCGCCACGCGGTCGCCGGGTTCGAGGCCGACCGCGAGGAGCGCGCCGGCCAGCCGCGTCCCGCGCCGCCAGACCTCACCGAACGTCAACTGACGGCCGTCGCTGGCGATGGCGGGGCGGTCCCAGTGGAACTCTGCGGAGCGACGCATGGCGGTCCTGACGTCCAGCACGACGCTCACCTCCTTGCTGTTGTGGCGCCACCACCCGGGAGGGGGTGAATGTCTGAACGGCATCGAAACGCGCCAGCGGCCATGTGTCAACAAGGCCGTTGATAATTTCTGGAGGCCGTTCTAAGCTCAACGTGTCGGTACCGCCGAGGACGTGTGAGCGGTTTCCCGGCCGGCAGCCGCAATGGTTTTACCTACGTCGCGGGCTTTGGTCCCTGGTGGAAGTGACGTTCGTCCGCAGCGCACGGTCGTGCCGGCAGGGTTCCATGGAGGGAGAACCAAAGCCCGTCGCCATCGTCCGCCCCTCCCGGGAGGAACGGGGTTAGGAGGCAAGGCGGAGTGTTCGTTGATCGTCATGATGCGGGCATGCGGCTGGCCGAGCGGCTGCGTGGGCTGGTCGGCGCCGAGAGCCCGGTCGTTTTGGGGCTGCCCAGGGGTGGTGTGCCGGTGGCATTCGAGGTCGCGCGCGCTCTCGGCGCTCCGATGGATGTGATCGTGGTTCGCAAGCTCGGGGTGCCCTTCCATCCCGAACTCGGGTTCGGCGCCATCGGGGAGGGCGGAGCGCGGGTGGTCAACCACGGCATCGCCCGGCGCGCGCATCTCACGCCGGCGAATATGACCATGGTGGAAGAGGAGGAGCGGGCCGAGCTGCTGCGTCGCGTGCGCCGTTTCCGTGGCGACCGCGCGCCGGTGGATCCGGCTGGCCGTATGGCGATCGTGGTGGATGACGGCATCGCCACGGGCGGGACGGCTCGCGCCGCCTGCCAGGTCGCCCGTGCGCGCGGTGCCGCACGAGTGGTGCTGGCGGTTCCGGTGGGACCGCCGGACACGATCGAGGCGATGCGGGAGGTCGCCGATGAGGTGGTATGCCTTGAGACGCCCGGCCAGTTCTACGCGATCAGCGCCTGCTACTCCCATTTTCCCCAGCTCGCCGACGAGCAGGTAGTCGAGTTGCTGCGGCGGGCGCGCGAGGAAGGCACCACGGAATCCGATCCGTCCGGCTCCGCCGAGGAGGTTCAGGTGGACGCCGGGCAGGTCCGGCTGCCTGGCCGGTTCGTCGTCCCGGCGAACGCCGAGGGAGTGGTGGCGTTCGTGCACGGCAGCGGCAGCAGCCGGCACAGCCCGCGCAACCGGTACGTGGCATCGGTGCTCAACGGCGCGGGTCTGGCGACGCTGCTGTTCGACCTGCTCACCCCGGAGGAAGAAACCGACCGAGCCAACGTGTTCGACATCGAGTCGCTGGCTCGCAGGCTGATCCAGGTCACCGCCTGGCTGGGTGATCAACCTGGGTCGGCAGGTCTTCCGATCGGCTATTTCGGGGCGAGCACCGGAGCCGCGGCCGCGCTGTGGGCGGCGGCCGAGCCGGGCAGCGGGGTCGCCGCCATCGTCTCCCGGGGCGGGCGCCCCGATCTGGCCGGCCCGCGGCTCTCCGCCGTACGGGCGGCGACCCTCCTGGTGGTGGGCGGCCGCGACCAGGTGGTGCTCGATCTCAACAAGGCGGCGCAGGAACGGTTGCGCTGCGAGAATCTGCTCCAGATCGTCCCCGGCGCCACCCACTTGTTCGAAGAGCCTGGAGCCCTGGAGACCGTCGCGGCTCTCGCGCGGGACTGGTTCACCCGCCACTTGACCTAAACACGCCAGAACGCCCATCCATCCCGGATGGGCGTTCTGAGCGATCAACGGCGTTTGATGGCCACCACGGTGTACGGAGTCGTCGGCGTCGGGGTTGTGGTGAAGCGGGCGTTGGGCAGGTAGAGGCGGTCACGGAAGGCGGCGACGGTGGTGGGCACGTCGAAGCGGGCGTCCACCAGGTTGCGTACCACCTTGCCGGACTTCGCGTGGCGGTCCAGGTGGAGGACGGTCACCGTGTTCAGGCGGTTCTGCACGACGTAGAGCGTGCGGTCCTCCAGAAGCAGCCCGTCACCGTTGGCCAGGGACTCGGTGTCCACCAGGGTGGAGACGCCGGTCTGGGGGTTGACGCGGAAAAGCTTGCCGGTGTTCGACTGGATCACGAGCAGCGCCTTGCCGTCAGGGGCGGGGGCGATGCCGTTGCTGTTGATGCCGGTCGCGTAGACGAGGTCTCCGCTCAGCGGGATCTGCACCGCCTCCGCCGGCAGCTCTCCATGGCGCCCGAACGGCAGCTTGTACAGCACCGGGTTGGTCGAGTCGGTGAAGTACGCCGCGTGGCGGGTGAGCACGACGTCGTTGATGAACGCGACGCCGGATGCGAGTTGGTAGCTCGCGAGCACCTCGCCGGTCCGCGTGTCGATCACCCGGGCATCGCCGCCGGTGCCGCCGGAGACGAAGAGCCGGCCCCGCCCGTCGATCTTGAGGCCGAGTGACGGTGTGCCCGGCCCGGGATTGATGATCTGTCCCTGTCCGGTACGCAGATCCGCGCGGTAGATCGCACCGGTCGCCCGCGATCCGAAGTACGCGGTCGCGTCCAAGCCGATGGCGATCCCTTCCGGCTGGAAACCATCCGGGAGGGAGAACTCAGTGGGGAAGACTGTCTTGCTCGCGGAGACCGCTTGGACAGGACCAGACCCGGTTTCGGCGGCCGCGACCGGGGCCGCCACGAGAGCGGCCAGGAACCCCGCTAGGACTACTGCTAACTTCATCAACGAACATCCCATCTGTCAGGGAGACGGACGAGTGCCCCAAATGTCCGCTTGGGCAACGGATCTAACCTATCGAGCGACACGTAAACACTCGCGAAAGATCGTCGCGCGCCAGAGTCAGTGCTCTCGGAGGGAAGGCGTGACATATGCGCGAGGAGATAGACCGCCACGCACTCCCCTCAAGCCGCAAGAGAGCCCACGGCACGGGCGTTATCGCGGCGGCGTGGGTGGTGACGCGAGGGCCGAGCCGGTTGACTCCCGGACGAACAGGCGTGGCTCCTGGGGGATCACCAGGTCGCGCGGGGGCGCTCCGTCGAGCTGGGCGACGAGCTCGTCGACGGCGGCGGCGCCCAGTTCCAGGAGGGGCAGGCCGATCGTGGTGACGGCGGGCACGGTGAAGCCGGCCGCCGGGAAGTCGCCATAGGCGATCACCGAGATCTCCTCGGGGACGCGGAGCCCCGCGTTGGTCAGGAATCGGATGACGCCGATGGCCTGACCGGGAGAGCTGGTGAAGATCGCGGTCGGTTCCGCGTCGAGCAAGGTCCTGGCGGAGGCGAAGCCCGTCGCCTCGGTGAAGTCGCCGAACAGCGGGGGGAGCAGCGGGAGACCCCGCGCGTCGATCGCGCTCTCGAACGCGGCGAGCCGGTCCGCGCCGCTCTCCACCTCCGCGGGCCCGGCCAGGTGGGCGATGCGCCGGTGCCCGAGGCCGGTGAGGTGCTCGACGGCGAGCTCGCTGGCCCTGGCGACGTTCATGGTGACGTTGCGCCCGGAGCCGGCCACCGCGCGGTTGACGAACACGTGCGGGAAAGACGATTCCCGCAGGTGCGCCACCAGCGGATGGTCGGGCACGGAGGAGCCCATGAGCAGCCCGTCGACCCGGCCACCGTCGATGAGCAGGCGCCCGGCCGGCTGCTCGTCGAAGTCCTCGGCGAGCAGCGCCAGGTAGCCGTGCTCGGCGGCGCGGCGGTAGGCGCCGCGCGCGATCGTGATGTACGGAGGGTTGTCGATGGAGGGCGCGATCAGGGCCAGCGCCATGGTCCGCGACTTCGCCAGTGCCCTGGCCCCGGCGTGCGGCTGGTAGCCGAGGTCGTGTGCCACCTGGAGGATGCGCTGGCGCGTCTCGGGCCGCACCGCGACAGTCGGGTCGGCGTTCAGCACCCGCGAGACGATGCTCTTGGTCACCTCCGCGACGTTGGCGACGTCGACGAGGCGCACCCGATCGGGCTGAACTCCTTTCACCTGCAGTCTCCTCCGCGGACCGGCAGACTGATCACTTCAAGGCTAGCCTAGGGCGGAGATTGCTGGGCGTCGATGCCGCCGTCGATGACGATTCGCGCACCGGTGAGCGTGGGCGCGTGATCGGCGGCGAGGAAGCCGACCAGGTGGGCGATCTCCTCCTGCGCCGTCGGCTCGCCCGCCGGGATGCGGGCGCGGCGGTTCGCCGCCTCCTCATCACTGAGCAGGTCCCAGCGGCTGCTCCAGACGTAGCCGGGAGCGATGGCGTTCACCCGGATGCCCAGCGGCGCCAGGTCGATCGCCATGCTGCGGGTGAGGCCGTCCACGGCCGCCTTGCTGGCGTTGTACGCGGTCCGTCCGTGAATGGCCCGTTCCCCGGCGAGCGAGGAGATGTTCACGATCACACCCCGTCCGGCGCGCGCCATCTGCCGGGCGGCGAGCATGGAGCACAGGTGCGTGGCGAAGACGTTGACCTCGAACACCTCGCGCAGGAAACGCGGCTTCTCCGCCAGCACGTCGTCATCGCCGAGACCCAGATGCGCGGCGTTGTTCACCAGGATTCCCGGCGCGAGGCCGCGTGCGGTGAGCGCGGCGAAGCCCGCCTCGATCGCCTCGGGGTCGGAAAGGTCGAAGCCGATCGAATGGACCTCGGCGCCCGGAATCTCGGCGCCGATCCGGGCCGCGACCGAGGCCGCGACCGCCTCGTCGATCCCGTGGACGACCACGACCGCCCCGTCTCGGGCGAGTTGCCTGGCGATGGCCAGGCCGAGGTTGTGACTCGCCCCCGTGACGAGGGCGATCCGCTCCGTGCTCATCGGCTCTCCTTCACGTGCAGCGTCACCTCGGCGTCGGGCCGGATCTCGGTGAGGGCGCCGGTGTAGTGCCGCAGGTCGTGCCGGACGTAGGGATACCGGGCGATCGCGTCCGGATCGATCCGTACGCCCAGGCCCGGCTCCTCGGGGATCTGCGCCAGACCGCCGGTCACGACTGAGCTTTCGGACGAGATCTCGGCACGCCACGGCACGTCGGTCGCCATGGTCTCCAGGTAGGTGAAGTTGGGCGTGCACGCGGCGAGCTGCAGGGTCGCCGCGTTCGCGACCGGGCCCGAGGGGTTGTGCGGAGCGAAGGAGACCTGCCACAGCTCGGCCAGCGAGGCGATCGTGCGCGCCTCCCAGACGCCGCCGGCGTGGGAGACGTCGGGCTGCACGACGTCGGCGCAGCCCCGGTCGAAGACCTCCCGGAAGTCCCATCGCGTGTAGAGCCGCTCGCCCAGCGAGATCGGCGTCGAGGTGCGTCCCTTCAACGCGGCGTAGTTCGCCAGATTCCCCGGGATGAGCGGCTCCTCCAGCCACAGCACGCCGAACTGCTCGAGGGCTCCGGCGACCTGGACCGCCGCCGGCAGTTCGAAGCGGCCGTGCGCTTCGACGATGAGGCCGGCTTCGCCCTCGACGGCCTCGGCCACGGCCTCGACGGCCGCCATCGCGGTGCGCAACGCCGAGGGCGACAGGGTACGGAAGGCCGACCCGAAGGGGTCCCACTTGAGCGCGCGGTAGCCCCACGCGACCGCCGCGCGCGCCTTCTCGGCGAACTCCTCGGGGCGCCTGGCCCCGGCGAACCAGCCGTTGGCGTAGCACTCGACGGAGGATCGCAGCTTGCCGCCGAGCAGCTCGTAGACGGGCACCCCGAGCGCCTTGCCCTTGATGTCCCACAGCGCCATCTCGATGGCCGAGAGCGCGCTGGTCAGCACGGGGCCGCCGCGCCAGTACGCGTCCCGGTAGGCGTCCTGCCACCAGCCCTGGATGTTGCCGAGCTCCCGTCCGGCCAGCCCGTGCTCCAGCGCCAGGAGCGCCGCCTCGACCGTGTGCTCGCGATACTCCAGGGTCGCCTCGCCCCAGCCCTCGATCCCGTCATCGGTCTCGAGCTTCACGAAGACCCAGTTCGTGCGGTACGCGTCGCAGATGTAGGTGGTCAGCGACCGTAGCTTCATCGGTCCCGCCACTGGGCGTCGAGCCCGGCCACCACCGACGCGTCGGTGAGGACGAGCGGATAATCCGTCAGCGGAAGCCGGAATCTGGTCCCGCGCGTGCGCCAGTCGGTCGTGAGGAGATCCGCCGGCTGCTCGACCGCGTAGACCTCACCGGTGAGAACGTCGAACAGCACGGGATGGTCCATGCTGAGCCGATCGTCCCACCACAGCTCCACGTCGATCGTCGCCTGCGCCGACCGCTGCTGCGGGTCCTCGGCGAGCCAGTACGCGAACAGCGGCGCGCCGTCCCGCTCGAAGGTGGCGGCGTACGGCGCGGCCATGAGCGTCGCCCGCTGCGGCGCCGAGGGATCCCGCTCGGTGAACAGGCACATGAGCTCGGTACGCCGCGTCCGGTCGTCGAAAAGATGGCACACCCGGCGCGCGACCTCGAAGGAGTACTTCGGCTGGTAGCTCCCCCCGTGGATCAGGCCCATCATCACCGGCGCGTTGACCTTGTCGCCGGCCTGCCGGTACGGGCGCTCCATGAGATCGACCGCGTGGAAGTAGAAGATCTTGTCGAAGCCCACCCTGAGGTCGGCGAGGAACCTGCGGGCGATCCACTTGGCCTGCACGACCTGGTCCATGGCGTACATGCCGAGCCAGTCGTCGTGGTGGCCCGCGAGCTGCGAGGGGCATCCGTTCTCGCCCTGGTAGAGGGCGATGCGCCGGTCCGGCGAGTGCTCGTCGAGGATGCGGCGCAGCAGGTCGTGCGTGTTCCGCAGGTTGTGCTCCGGCACCATCTGGTACGGGTGGAACGAGAAGGCGTCGATCGACCGCGCGAGCCCGCCCCGCAGCGCGGCCACGAGAAAGGCGGGGTCGACGAGCGACGTGGCGCCCCCGATGATCGTGGCGTCCGGGATCTCGGCCCGTACGGCCTGCGCGGTGACCCGCACGAGTTCGGCGTAGTCGCGCCCGCTGACCTCCCGCGGCTGCCAGAACTGGGGGATGTTCGGCTCGTTCCACACCTCCCAGTGCGTCACCCTGCCGCGATAACGTTCCGCCAAAGCGCGGACGAACGCCGTCCACGCGGGGACCGCGCCGTCGTAGTAGAGCGGCACATAGCCGACCGCGGACTCGTGCGGGACCCCCGGCATGTACAGCTCGTTGCCGAAGGTGACGCTGAACATCGTCTCGACGCCGGCCGCCGCGAGACTGTCGACGATCTCGTCGAGCCAGGCGAAGTCGTACCTGCCCGGCTCGGTCTCGCTGCGGCTCCACCCGGTCTGCACGCGTGCCCATGTGGCGCCGAGCCGCGACAGGTGCGGATAGACCCGCTCCGCGGTGAACATTCTCCGATCGAGGGTTTCGAAGCCGATGCCGAGCCTGGAGGAGGTGATCTCCGCCGTGGTCCGGGAGATCTCGACCCGGCCCGCGGGGCGGACCCCGGCCAGCGGCGGAAGCTGCGCGCGCACGAGCGACGCGACATCTTGGATCTCGATTGGTGTCGTCATGGGATCTCCGGTGTCCTTTGTGCGGTGGAGCGGCTACTTGCCGATCCCGGCGGTGAGACCCTGGATGATCTGCCGGGTCGCGAGGATGAACAGGACGAGCAGGGGCAGCGTCGTGATGACGAGCCCCGCGAACAGCGACGCCCAGTCGTTCTGGTACTCGCCGAAGAAGGTCGTGAGCCCGACGCCGAGGGTGTAGTTGTCGCGGGAACGGAGCATGACCAGCGGCATCAGGAAGTCATTCCAGATCGGCACGAACCGGAAGACCACCACCGTCGCGACGGCCGGCCGTACGAGCGGCACCATGACCCGGAGGAAGACCGTGAAATGGTTGCCGCCGTCCAGGAAGGCCGCCTCCTCCAGCTCGCCGGGCAGCTGCCGGAAGAATGAGACCAGGACGAAGACGGAGAACGGGATGCCGTTGGCCGAGTAGATGAGGATGAGGCTCAGCGGCGAATCGATCAGCCGCAGCCAGTCCATCAGGTAGAACATCGGCAGGATGGCCAGCATGAACGGGATGAGCAACCCGGACATGAACAGCCCTTCCAGGGCGTCGCGGCCGCGGAAGCGCCATCGGGCGAGGGCATACGCCGCCGGCAGCGACACGGCTGTGGAGATCGCCACCGAGGAGACCGTGATCAGGATCGAGTTCAGCGCGTATCGGCTGAAGGACGCGTCCGCCCACGCGCTCACGTAGTTCTCGAGCGTCGGGTCGGTGGGGATGGGCCACGGGTCGGTCGCGATCTGCAGATGGGTGCGGAAGGAGTTGAGGATCATCGTGAGCAGGGGCAGCACGCAGACCGCGGCGTACAGCCACAGCACGGTGGTGATGACGACGGCCTGCGCGTTCCACCGGCCCCGCCGCCGGCGAGCCGGTGCCGTCGCGCCGCCCGGAGCGCGTTCGACGGTGTCCAGCGTAAGAGTCATGAGAGCTTCTCCTCCTGCGCGCGGATCACGCGCCTGCCCAGGAGCGCGCCGCCCAGAATGAACAGGAAGAGCAGCGTCGCGAGCGCTGAGGAGACGCCGAGCGCGTTGCTCGCGCCCGACTGGAACGAGACGCGGAAGAAGAGCACGCTCAGCACGTCGGTGGCCCCGGCGGGTGAGCCCGTCGCGCCGCCGAAGGCGTACGGGAGCGTGAACATCTCCATCGCGCCGATGAAGGTCAGGATCGACACGGTCCCGATCACCGGGGTGAGCAGCGGCAGCGTGACGTGGCGGAAGCGCCGCCAGCCGCCGGCCCCGTCAACGCTCGCGGCATCGTTCAACTCGGGCGGGATCGCGCCGAGCGCCGCGCCGTACAGCAGGACCGGGAATCCGATCCACTGCCACACGCTCACCAGGATGAGCACCGGCAGCGCCGTGGCCGGCTCACCGAGCCAGGACACCGCGAGCGAGTCGAGCCCGAGCGCGTCGAGCGCGGCGTTGACCGGGCCGAAGGTGGGCGAGAGCAGCAACGTCCACAGGTAGCCGACGACGAGGGGGCTCACCAGGTAGGGGGTGGTGTAGAGCACCTGGAACAGCCGTCGTACGGGCCCGAGTCTGTGCAGTTGCACCGCCAGGAACAACCCGGCGGAATTCTGCAGCACGAGCGTCCCCGCGAAGATCGCGATGTTGTGCAGGAAGGCGCGGGGCATCTGCTCGACGAACGGGTGCTCGGTGAACAGGACCACGAAGTTGTCGAACCAGTTGAAGCGTACGAGGTTCGTGCCGCCCCGCCACTCGAACAGCGAGTAGCCCAGGGCGCTCGCCATCGGGTAGAGCAGGACGGCCGCGAACAGGGCGAACGCCGGAAGGATGAACAGGGCGACGACGATCGCCGGCGCGCGCTGCACGCTGGAGGCGTTCTTGGTTGTCTGTGCCATGGGGTGCTATTCGTGCTGGAAGTCGGCCGGGCGGAACCAGGCGTTGACGCCGGTCTGGACGCTCTGGGCCGCACGGGCGGGGGTGGTCTCGCCGAGCCAGATCTTCTGGACCTGCTCGCCCAGGAGATCCGTGCCCGACGGCGAGCCGTAGCGCAGGTAGGCCGCGCCCAGGTAGGTGGAAGGCGTGGACTGGTAGCGCTGGTACATCTCGGCCAGCTGGGGATTCTTGAGCGTCACGCCGTCCCGGGCGGGGATGGTGCCCATGGCGTTGGCGTACAGGTTGGCGAACTCGGCGCCGGCGAGCCAGTTGAGCAGGACGGCCGCCTCGGTGGGGTGCGCGCTGCGCTTGGCCAGGGCCCAGCCGCCGTCGGCATAGCTGACGGTGACCGCCTTCGAGGGCCACTCCGCGTTGACCGGCACGTCGAAAGTCCCGTAATCGACCTCCGCGCCGAGGTTCGCGAACGTGGTGACCTGCCAGGCGCCTGACGGGAACATGGCCGCCCGGCCGGTCGCGAACAGGGTGACCGCCTCGTCGAGGGTGACCGAGGTGACGTTGTCGACCAGGTACGGCTGGATCTGCTCCAGCAAGCCGACGGCGGCCACGTTGTCCGGGTCGGTGAGGTTCTTCCTGCCCGCGATGAACGCCTGCTCGAAGTCACCGGCTCCGCGCCGCGCGTTGCCGAGGATCTCGGCGGCCAGCGAAATCTGCGCCGCCACGGACCCCGGGATGACGATGGGGGCGACGCCGGAATCCTTGATCTTCTGGGCGGCCGCGATGAGCTCGTCCCAGCTTGCCGGCACAGCGAGGCCGAGGTCAGCGAAGATCTTCTTGTTGTAGTACACCTGCGCGGTCTGGATGCCCTGCGGCACCGCGTAGAACTTCCCGTTCGCCTTGCCCTTGGCGCCCGCCAGGGCCGGCTTGCTGAAACCGCTCCAGTCCTTCACGACGTCGTCGAGCGGCACGATGTTGCCACTATCGGCGAAGCTGGACAGCACGCCGTAGGAGCGCAGCGCCACGATGTCCGGGCTTCCCGATCCGGCCAGCCCGGTGGTGAGCAGCGTCTCGTAGTTCTTGTCGAGCTGAGCCACCACCTCGACGGCGATACCTGGGTGGGTCTTTTCGAAGGCGTCGATGATGCCGGCCTTCTTGAAGGCGTTCATGGCCTCGTTGCTCCACGTCCACACCGTGAGACGCACCTCATTGGCCGACGCGCCGCTCCCGCCGCCGCAGGCACCCATGAACATCACCGCACTCACCGCAAGCGCCAGCCCTGCGATGAGCCGGCTACGCGGAGTCGTCCACGGCCTGGATCGTTGTCTCGCCACGTTAGCTCCCTGTCGGTTGCCGACCTCCGGTGATCACTTAAGAAAACCGGTTTTCTTCAGGCTGCACACGCTAATGTGTACGGCGAATCTCGGTCAACCCGTAACAAGCCAGAAATGTAGGGACGGCCGAACGGCCTTGATCTCCCGGGAGGGCACAGCAGGCCGACGAACCAGGGACAAGCTCCTGGCGTTACAAGATCGGAACTGTGCGTGGTCGTCGGCGCCTCGTGTGGACGCGTCTAACGGAACGATTCCGCCCGATGGAGAGGAACTCCATGGACGCCCCTGCCGACCAGACATCAGCGTCGGAGCCGTGACTACTCACGAACCTTGTCGAGTACCGTCGTGTCGTGGGAGATGATCACGTTTCTGCCTGGCCCGAGTGGTACGCCGCGCTGCCGGTGACAATCGCTTCAGCCGGGGTGTTGTTCTTTGACGGCGCGGGCCGGGTCATGCTCGTGCACACCAGCTATAAGGACGACTGGGACATACCCGGCGGAATCATCGAGACGGACAAGGGCGAGACTCCTGTCCGGGCGGCGCGCCGTGAAATAGCCGAGGAACTCGGGCTGGACATCGAGGTTGGTCCGCTGCTGTGCATCGACCAGGTCCCCGCCACCTCGAACCGGCGACCCATGCTGGCCTTCATCTTCGACGGTGGCGTCCTGCACGCTGAGGAGCTCGGCGGAATCCGCTTCATCGACAGCGAGATCACCGAGACCCGTTTCTGCACGGCGGACGAGGTCACCGAACTGGCGCCGCCGTCCCTGGCAAGACGCCTCGCCGCGGCGATCAAGGTCAGGGACGTGGGCGCGCAGTCCCCGATCTTCCTGAGTGACGGATCCTGACGGGCGTCGCCAACGGTCCCCGCAGTGCGCTGACGGGTGACGCTGGTGGCCTGGCGCGCAAGTGCTGCGGGCGCATTTCGCCATGGGCTCTTATGCCACAACCCTCATCCTGATAAATCCCGACATAAGGCGACTTCGTAGAAACTTGTGTTGCTTGTCCGAGTCGCTGTGGTAGAAAAGCACGTCGGGGGTCCCAGGTTTCCGTACTACTTCGCTCTCGCCGTTGATGTGTTCCCTTCGGCGTGAAGTGTACGCCCGTTCATTTACCGTACGTCTTCATATGGTCACGCGACCGACGCTGTTCATCTTCCGGAAAGTTCGGTCGCGGCGGCCATTGTTATCGGCATGTGATCCGGGGGCCTCAAATTTCCGTTCAAGTGAAGGGATTCGTGTGAAGCGTTTAGTCGTCGCGGCCGTCGTGGGCGCGGCCGTTCTGCTGGTGCCCGCTGCGCCCGCCGTCGCGAAAGCCGATCCGGTCAAAGCGCTGAAGGCGCGGTTCGCGACCGGCAAGGGCGTCAAGGTCAGCAACCTGACGAAGGTTTCCACCGGCGGGGAGGTGTGGGCCACCCTGCGCGAGGTCGGCTCCGTCGGTTTCGGGCGGAGCGGGGTCGCCGCCACCGATATCCAGGACAAGGCGCAGTACAGCAAGGCGTTCCTCGACGCGCTGCCGGAGGCCGAACGGGAGGAACTGCAGGCGACCCTGGGATTGACGCGGACGATTTCGACGTCCAAGTACGCGTACATTTCGGGGGCGCGGGTCAAGAATTACCTCCCAGAAGGGAAGACGTGGGTCCGGCGGTTCTCCGGCGCTCCCGTCCCCGGTTCGCTGCTGGTCAATCCGTTCGAGCCGCGTACGCTGGACAAAATCATCGACCGGGCCGGTTCGCGGCAGGGCAGCGTCCTCAAGGGCTGGATCTCCAGCTCGAGCCTGGCGAAGATTTCGCCGTCGTTCCGCGCCTCTTTCGGGAGCGGCAAGACCTCTGACGGCAAGGCCTCCAAGGTGAACTACACCGTGTGGCTGGATGCCCGCGGGCTGGTCAAGCGCGTGTACGCCACGATGACGATGCATATCGTGGACACCCCCCTCACGTACGCGACGGATGGTCGCGTGAGCGGATGGGGTGGGAAAGTGGTGATTTCCGCGCCGCCGGCGGGTGAGGTCATCGACGAGGGGCAACTCGCGGATGGCGCTCTCGACGACCCCAGTCCCGTTGAGCTGGGCTTCTGATCGGTCATCAGAAGGCCCCGAATATTCGGATGAACCCGGGAACTTAACCCGATAATGTAGTAAGTGCTTCAGGTGCGAAAGCTCCGGTTACTTCTCTTCAAACCAGACTGTACCGGCGCTGTCTCTGATCTCTGCAGCACCCAGCTTATCCGGGAACCACCGTCCGCATTTACTGAGGCTGTGCCGCGTCCGGGCGCCCGCAATTTTGCTGCCAGCCGTTGCGCGCGCCCGCGTCTGACCATCGTGTCCGACCTGTGACCAACTGACCTCCCGCCTTCTGAGTCCAACGGGGTGACGGGGAACACGCACGGGGGAGTAACGAGATGAAGATCAGGATTCTGGTGGCGCTGGCGGCCATGCTGGCCGCCGTGCTCGGGGTGCAGGGGACGGCGCAGGCCGAGTACGGGCACGGCGACAGCGTTCGCTACGCCTCGGCGAAGGGATGCGTCAAGAAGAACGGCGCCGTCCCGTGCGGGACATGGCGGCTGGTAACCCACCACGGCAGGGTGATCCTGCTGAAGGACGCCCAGCTCAGGGCACTCGATGCGAAGGGCAATCCGATGATCGGCATGACCGCGCCGGTGGCGGTCAGCGGCAACGGCCAGAAGATCGCCTATTTCAGGAAAGACGGGCGGCTGGCGGTACGGACTCTCAACGGCAAGGTCCGGCTGCTGCCCAAGAACACGCTGCCCAGCAAGACCGCCCAGCACCACGTGACGCTGCAACTGTCCGACGACGGCGTCGTGCTCGCGGTCACCGCCGCCAGGACGAAGCTGTTCGACACCGCCTCCAGCACGCGGCTCGGCCAGCTGCCCAAGGGCCGCTACTTCGTCGGCTTCAGCGGCGACGGTAAGAAGGTGCTGACCAGCAGCGGCGCTGACGACTCCCTGCGCGTCTACGACCTGTCCGGCCGCCTCCTGCGCCAGGGCAAGACACCGCAGCTGATCACCGACAACGGTCCGTACGGGCTGCACGCCGACGGCAAGACGATCGCCGTGCTGGTGGCCAACCGCAAGGTCGCGCTCTACGACCTGGAGTCCGGCCAGGTCACCGGCGACCAGCCGATCAAGCTGCCCAAGGACGGCACCGCGCAGGCGCTCGACTGGACCGGCGGCACCCAGGTGACACTGCACGTCTCGCAGGAGTCCGGGAGCGCCCCGACCCGGATGACGGTCCTGCAGCACGACGTGACCTCCGGCGCCACCACGGTCCGCGACAAGTACAAGCTGCTCAAGGACACCTTCGTCTACGCCTCCTGCGGCGGCTGAGACGTCAGGGATCTGGTTGAAGGACGCGGCGTCCTGGCGAAGTGGGTGCGGGCGACGGCGAGGACGGCGGTCTGCGAGGCGGCGGGCAGGCGGTCGAAGCGGGGCAGTGGCAGGCGGGGTCCTAGCGGGTGAGCCCGGTGATTGACGTGGCTCGTCAGGTGGGCGAAATCGTATGCCTGCATCGTGATGCTAGGCTCGACTGGATGTCTGAAGACCAGTCGGCCAAGCGGCCGGTGCCTACCATGCGTGACATCGCCGCCGCTGCGGCTGTCTCGCAGAGCACCGTGTCCCGTGTCCTCAGCGGCGCGCCCACCACCGTGCCCATCGCGCCGGAGACCCGCCAGCGGGTGTTGCGGACGGCCCGGGAGCTGGGCTACCGCCCCAACCCGCTGGCTCGCGGGCTGCGCGGCGCCTCGACGAACCTCATCGGCGCGGTGGTGCGCGACTTCAGCGATCCCTTCTTCGCCGGGGCGATCGAGGCGCTCGTGGTCGAGTCGATGGCGCACGGCTACAACGTCGTGCTGGGCCACGCGCCGGGCCGGCTGGGCGATGTGGCGGTCTCGCTGACCACCGTGCTGGAGACCCGGCACACCGATGCGGTGGTGCTGCTCGGTGACATGCAGGAGTATCCGCAGCTCCTGGTCGACCTGCGCAACTCGATCGTGCCGGTGGTCGCGCTCTGGCCGGGCACGAGCCCGCGCGAGTTCCCGACCGTTGACGCCGACGACCGGGCCGGCATCCGGGCGGGGCTGAGCCATCTGGTGTCCCTGGGACACGAGCGGATCGCCTTCGTCAACGCGGAGCTTCCCAATGAGTATCGGGCGCGGGAGGAGGCCTATCTCGAGTTCATGCGCGATCGGTTCGGCGCGGTGCCGCCGGGCTATGCCGAGCGCAGCCCGAGCACCTTGGCCGGCGGCGATGCCGCGCTGCGCCGCCTGATGGACCGGCCCGACCCGCCCACGGCGGTTGCCGCCTCGACCGATGTGGTGGCCGTGGGCGTGCTGCACGCCGCGCACAGCTTGGGCGTGACCGTGCCGGATCGCCTGTCGGTCGTCGGCTTCGACGACATTCTCATCGCGGCGCACACCGTGCCGGCGCTGACCACCGTGCGGATGCCGATATCGGAGATCGTCGGCTACGCGGTCACGCAGGCGGTCAGGCTGGCTCGGGAACCGGCCGATGTCCAGCGCCAGCCAGCTCTCGAGATCTTCAGGCCGGAGTTGATCGTGCGGGATTCGACCGCACCTCCGGTTCTGAGGTGAATGCCGGGATCCAGACCCGCATCGCCGCCACCCGCCGGTTCGCCCAGGCGAAGTAGGGGATCGCGCCGGCGGTGAGGTCCTCGCCAGAGCTCAGATCGACGACCGGGACGCTGACGCCGATCATCGCCGGCTCGATGTCGGGCCGTGGCACCTCCTGGGGCCGGCGGCCGCCGGCCCACGCCAGGTCCTCCAGCTCCGTCGAGGCCGGAGCGTCAACGGCTTCCAGGCAGTAGACCAGTGGACCGCGCTCGACGGCGACGCACCCGCGGATCGCGTCGGCGCGCCGGTCGGGCATGGTGACCCGGATCACCGGCTCGAGGTCGAGTACGACGCTGTCACCCGCGTCCCACTGTCGCGAATGCTGGACCACTGGTCCCGAGCGGCTCCACGCCGGCACCCGCAGCGAGAGCGTCCACGGCCGATCCGGCGTCTGGAGGACGCGGACGGTGACACGGCCCTGCCACGGGTACTCCGTCCGGATCGCGAGGCGGATGTCCCCGACCGTCAGGTCGGCGTCCGCGTACTGGTGGATCTGGATGCCGCCCTCGTCACCCGTGGCCAGGTAGTGGTGCCAGGAACTGAACAGGCGCATGAGATTGGGCGGGCAGCAGGCGCACGGGTACCACGGGGCGCGCCGGCCGTGCCCGACCGGCTCCGCGGCGCGGTGAGTCCGCCGCTGCAGCGGGTTGGTGTAGAAGAATTCCTCGCCGGAGAGCGAGATCCCGGAAAGCACGCCGTTGTACATGGCCCGCTCGATCGCGTCGGCGTATTCCGGCTCGCCGGTGGCGAGCAGCAGGCGCCAGGCCAGCATCACGCTCGCGATGGCCGCGCACGTCTCGGTGTAGGCGCGGTCGGGAGGCAGCTCGTAGGGGTCGCCGAAGGCCTCGTCGCGATGCCGGCTGCCCATCCCGCCGGTGAGGTAGGTCCTGCTCCGGGCCAGCTCGCTCCAGCGGCGCCGTACGGCGGCGAGCAGTTCCTCGTCGCCGAGTTCCACGGCGGCGTCGACCGCGCCGCAGTCCAGATAGAGCTGGCGGACGACATGCCCGGCGACGGTCGCCGCCTCGCGTACGGGCTCGTGGTCCTGCCAGTACTCGGGCCCGAAGCGCCCCGGACCGATCAGCCCGTGCCCGCGCAGCCCGAGCATGCGCTCGGCGAGCGTGAGGTAGCGCTCCTCGCCCGTGACCCGGGCAAGCTCCACCAGCGCCATCTCTATGCCCGGATGCCCATCGATGCCCGGCCTGCCGTGCGCGCCGAACTCGGCGTCGATATGGGCCACGGCGCGCGTGGCGACGGTGAGCAGCCGGTCGTCGCCGAGCCCTCGGTGCCAGGCGACCGCGGCCTGGATCAGATGCGCCACGCAGTAGAACTCGTGCCCCCAGGCCAGATCACCATAGGGGACGCCATTCTTGACCACCTGGACGAAGCTGTTGAGATAGCCGTCGGGCCGCTGCGCCGCGGCCACCACCCCGATCGCCTCCTCCGCCGCGGCGGTGAGAGCCGGATCCGTGCCACGAGCCAGCTCCCAGCCGACGGCTTCGAGCCACTTGTAGACGTCGGAGTCGAGAAACGGGAAGGTCGAGCCGCCGCTGTCGGACTCGGCCTGATACCGTCCCTGCCCGCCGGCGGCCAGCCGGAGATTGCCCAGCGCCCCGGATCGCTGGAGCCGGCCGAAGCCATGCATGATCGTCTTTTCGCGGTTGAGTCGCTGCCGGCGCGCCCAGAACCCGCCGACGATCTCCACATTGCCCGCTTCGATCGGGCACAGCCGCTGTTTCGCCGCCGCGGTCGGCCACACGCTGCCTGCGTTCATTTGATGGCTCCGCTCATCAGACCCGACACGTAGTACCGCTGAAGCAGGAAGTAGACGAGGACACACGGGATGATCGAGATGGTGACGCCGGCCTGCAGCATGCCCCAGTCCGTGCCGCCGAGGCTGGTCTCCGTCCTCGACGTGGCGAGGATCAGCGGCAGGGTGAATGTGGAGCTGCGGCTCATCATCACCAGCGCGCCGAGGAATTCATTCCAGGACGTGATGAAGGCGAAGAGCGCGGTGGTGACGATCGCGGGCACAGCCGAGGGGATGAAGACCCAGCGCAACGCCTCCCACGACGAGGAACCGTCCATGATGGCCGCTTCCTCCAGTTCCCTGGGTATGGCGCTGAAGCTGTTGCGCAGCACGTACAGGCTGAACGGCAGTTGGATGGCGGTGTGCAGGATCGCGAGGCCGACCAGCGAGTTGGTCAGGCCGATCTTCGCGAACATGAGGAACATCGGCGTGAGCAGAGCCTGGTAGGGAATGATCAGCGCGAGCAGCAGCACCACGAAGATCACCTCTTTGCCCGGGATGGGGAAGCGCGCCAACGCGTAGGCCGCGGGAACGGTCAGCAGCAGCGCGAGCACGATGGCCAGCAACGCCGTGCCCAGACTGTTGGCGAGGTAGACCGGCAGTCCCTCCTGGTAGCTCCACAGCCGCGCATAGCTGTCGAAGCTGAGCCCGTGCGGGAAGTAGGTCGGCGGGGAGGCGGCCGCCTCTTCGGTCGGCTTCACCGAGGCCAGGATCGACATCGCCAGCGGCATCAGCATGACGGTGCAGACGACGAGACAAGCCGCCGCCACCAGGTACTTCCCGCGTCCCTTCACTGGTGGCTCCGGCGGGTCAGCAGCAGCTGGATCACGGTGAAGACGAGGATCGTGACGGCCAGGATCATCGACAGGGCGGCGCCGTACCCGAGTTTCAGGTAGGGGAAGGAATTCAGGTAGATGTAGAAGACCGAGGTCGCCGTCTCATTGCGCGGCTGACCGGCGGTCATGATGTAGAACTGGTCGAAGGCGAGCAGCGAGCCGATCACGCTCACCAGGGTCACCAGCAGGACGGTGCGCAGGGTCAACGGCAGGATCACCCGGGTGACCCGCTGCCAGTGGCTCACCCCGTCGACGAGGGCGGCCTCGACCACGTCCGTCGGCACGGCCTGGATCGCGGCGACGAACAGGATCATCCCGAAGCCGATCACCTTCCAGACCACGGAGGCGCTGATCGCGACGCTGGAGACCGTGGCGTCCACGCCCAGCCACAGCACGGGCTTGTCGATGACCCCCAGATCGAGCAGGGCCCGGTTCACCAGACCGAAATCGGTGCTGAAAAGCCAGTACCAGAGCAGGCTCGACACCCCGAGACCGATCACGACCGGGATGAAGACCACCGTGCGGGTGACCCGGCGCAGGACCGTGTTCCGGGCGGTGAGCAGCGCCAGCAGGTAGCCGCCGATGATGAGGACCGGAGTGATGAGCGCGGCGTAGAGCAGGGTGAAGCGGAAGGAGACCCAGAACTGGGTGTCGCTGAAAGCCCGCTCGTAGTTCGCCAGCCCGACGAATCTCGGCGGGGACAGCAGGGACCAGTTGTGCAACGACATCCAGGCCATCTGCGCCAGGGGATAGGCGGTGAAGGCGAGCACGAAGAGCAGTGCCGGTGCGAGGTAGGCGAATCCGACCAGACGGCCGCGTGGGCCGTGGCGCATGGCAGCTCCTCCTGGGGAGTAAGGTGCCCGCCGGACGATGGGCCGCCCGGCGGGCACGGGTCTACGACCGGCTTGCGATGGCCTTCATCTCGGTTTTGGTTTCGGCGATGACGGTGTCGAGATCGTCGTCGCTGTAATAGGCGCGCTGCAGCATCTTCAGCCACGGCCCTTGCGGCGAGTTGATCTGCTCGAAGAACGTGACCGTGTACGGCGTGCGCCCCACCGTGAGCGCCTTGGCCACGTCGCGCACGAGCGGCTCGGCCTCGAAGTACTTGTTGTCCACCATGTCGGTTCGCGTGGTGAGGTTGAGCGCCTTGGCGTAAACCTCGACCTGTACCTCGTCGGAGAGCAGGAACTTCATCACGTTGACCGCGTCGTTGACCCGCTTGCTCCCCTTGGGAATCACCACCAGGTCGCCGCCGATGAAAGACGCCGAAGAATTCGGTGCGACTCCAGGCAACAGGGCGATGCCGAACTTCATCCCGGGATTCTGCTGGCGCGCCAGCGTGATGTTGAAATTGCCGGTGCCCATCATGCCGACCTTGCCCGAGCCGAACTGGAGGTGGAACGTCTCCCCGTTCTCTGTACGGCTTCCTTCGGGCACGTTGCCGGCTTTGACCATGTCGCGGGTGAACTGCAGCACCTGCTTGACGCCATCGCCGACCAGCGGCTCGTCTCCTGGGCCTGCCGCCTCGATCGTCGCCCCCGAGGCCCACATCAGCGGACCGACGGTGAAGATGTTGCAGCCGGCGCAGTTGCCGGGCAGGTAGTAGCCCTTGACGCCCCCGCCCAGCGCGGTGATCTTGTCCGCGTAGCTACGCAGCTCGGCCAGGCTCGTAGGCGGCTTGTCCGGGTCGAGCCCGGCCCGAGTGAAAAGATCCTTGTTGTAGAAGAGGGCGGACACATCCGCATAGAGGGGCACCCCGAAGAGCCGGTCCTGGAAGGTCGCCACCGTCATGTGCCCTTCGCTGGCGGTCTTCAGCTCTGGCCAGTCCTTGATCTGGTCGGTGATGTCGACCAGCTGCTGTTCCTTTTCGAACTGCGGGGCGTAGATCAGGTCCATGCCCATCAGATCGGGCACATCGCCCGAGGCGACCCCCTGGGCGATCTTCCCCACCATCTCGGTATGGGGGATGTAGGTCAGATTGATCTTGCAGTCGGGGTTCTTGGTGTTCCACGCCTCGACCAGCATGTCCACCATCTGCTTGTTGCCGCCTGAGCGCTCCCACATCGTCAGGGCGCCTTTGCTGGCACATGTCGTTGTCGCGGCCTGCGCCGCCTGACTGGCCGAGGGGGGCGACTCCTCCTGGCCGCAGGCGGCGGCTGCGAGCAACAGCGCCACTGCGGCCGCCCGGACAGGCCACCTGGGACGGTTCCTCATTTGCCAGGCTCCTCTCGTCGGAGTGTGAACCGGTGTTGACATGACCCCCTGCTGCTGGCAACGTAACTGAAATGAATACGATTGCATACAACCGTATTCATTTCGTAATCCAGCTCGCCGGGTATCGCTCGCAGGCGCTCGCACGGCGAGTTGTTAACGCAACCACGGCCAATCGCCAGGTGACATATGAGGCAGGATCATGAAAGACATCCATCCGAAGGTCGAGGAAGCCCTCGACACGCTTAACCTGAACCGCGTCGCGCGTCGTCGCCTCCTGACCGGAGCCGGCCTGGTCAGCGCCTCGGCCGCCGCGACCGCGCTGCTCAGCGCGTGCACCAGTGACTCGGGCGGGAACGGGCCCGCCGCCTCGGGAAGCGCTGCGGCAGGGGCCGGCGACTTCCCGTCCACGCCCAGGTGGAAGTTCACGCTGGTCTGCCACGTCACCACGAACCCGTTCTTCACCCCCACCCAGTACGGCGCGCAGGACGCGTGCGCCCTGCTCGGCACCGAGTTCCAGTGGACGGGCTCGAGGGACTCGATCGTGGCCGAGATGGTCAACGCGTGTAACACGGCGGTCTCGGCCAAGGTCGACGGGCTCGCCGTGGCCGTGGTGGACAAAGCCGCGTTCCGGGACCCGGTGAACAAGGCGCTCGACGCGGGCATCCCAGTCATCTCGTACAACGCCGACGGCGCCCGCGACGACAAGGGCACCGCGCGGCTGGCCTACGTCGGGCAGGGGCTCTACGAGTCCGGGTACGCCCTGGGCCAGCGGGCCCTGCAGCAGCTGGACTCGGGGGAGGTCGCCGGCTTCATCGCCACCCCCGGCGCGCTGAACATCCAGCCCAGGATCGACGGCGCCCAGCAGGCGATCAAGGACTCGGGCAAGCCGATCACGTTCACCCCGATCGGCACCAACGCCGACATCACCAAGGGCCTGTCCATCATCGACGCCTACGCCCAGGGCCATCCAGACCTGGCCGGGATGCTCGCCGTCGACGCGGGGTCCACCCAGTCGGTGGGGCAGACCGTCAAGAAGTACGGCATGCGCGGCAAGGGCCTCAAGGTCGCGGGCGGCTTCGACCTGGTGCCGGAGACGCTGGCCGCCATCAAGGACGGCGACCTGGACTACACCATCGATCAGCAGCCCTATCTGCAGGGCTTCCTGCCCGTGCTCTACCTGTATCTGTACAAGCTCTCCGGAGGACTGCTCTTCCCCTCCGAGACCAACACGGGACTGCTCTTCGTGACCAAGGACAACGTCGGCCCGTACCAGACGACCAAGACCCGCTTCGAGGGTTCCGACACCGCGCAGAAGGTCGTCGAACGCTCCGGCGCCATCGCCCATGCGTAGGGTCCGCGAGGAGTTCCTGCGGCACCGGGAGGCCAGCGTCCTGGTGGTGGCGCTGGGCCTCGGGCTGTACTTCATGTCGGTGACGGACGTCTTCCTGTCCGCCGCCAACCTGGTCAACATCTCCCAGGCCATGGCTCCCGCGGCGATCGTCGCGTGCGGGACGGTCCTGCTGCTGGTCAGCGGCGAGATCGACCTGTCGGTGGGGGTGGTGGCCGCGCTGGCGCCGTTCATGATGCACTACGCGATCGACTTCTGGGGGGTGCCCGCGATCCCGGCGATACTGCTGGCCTTACTGACCGGGACCCTGATCGGGTTCGGCAACGGGTTCGTCACCGTGGTGCTGCGGGTGCCGTCGTTCGTGACCACGCTGGGCACCCTGTACTTCGTCACCGGCGTGGTGCTCACCACCTCGCACGCCTACCCGGCCGAGATCCCGGGACCCGTCGACGGCGCGATCGGCGCGTGGCTCGGGGCGGCCGACTGGGCGCATCTCGGCTGGGCCCTGGTCATCGTGGTGTTCCTGCACGTCGTGCTGACCAGGACCCGGTGGGGACTGCACACGGTCGCGGTCGGCGGCAACCCGCTGGGCGCCGCGGAGGCGGGCGTGCGCACCGCCCGCATCAAAATAGGAAATTTCATGATTGCCGGGACGCTGGGGGCCTTCGCCGGGCTGATCGAGGCGTTCCGGATCCACACCATCGACCCCAACATCGGCGGCGGCACCGGTCTGATGTTCACCGCGGTCTCGGCCGCGGTCATCGGCGGTACGGCTCTCGCCGGCGGCTCGGGCACGATCGTCGGTGGCGCCCTCGGCGCGCTGGTGCTGGCCGTGCTCCAGAACGGGATGAACCTCATCGGCATCTCCGCCAACCCTTACTTCCTCATCCTTGGGCTCGCCATCCTCGTCTCCATGATCGCCAACGTGTATCTCACCCGGCTGCGAAGGGCGGGCAGGACATGACCCCGGTCCTCCAGATGGAGCGCGTCGCCAAACGGTTCGGCGCGGTGACCGCGCTGCGGGAGGTCAACCTGAACCTGGCGGCGGGCGAGGTCCTCGGGCTCATCGGCGACAACGGCGCGGGCAAGTCCACGCTGGTGAAGCTCCTGTGCGGCTTCCACCAGCCGGACTCGGGCCACATCCTGCTGGACGGCGAGGAGGTGACGCTGAAGTCGGTACGGCAGGCCAGGGCGCTCGGCATCGACATCGTCTACCAGGACCTCGCGCTGATCAACGAGCTCAGCGTCTACCACAACATGTTCCTCGGCCGGGAGCACGTCGGGTTCGCCCGCCTGCTGAGCAACCGCCGGATGCGCGGGCTCGCCCGCGAGCACCTGGACGCCATGGGCGTCCGCATCCCCTCGGTGGACGTCGAGGTCGCCAAGCTCTCCGGCGGCCAGCGGCAGGCGATCGCCGTCGCCCGCTCGGTCTACTCGCGGTCGCGGATCCTCCTGCTCGACGAGCCGCTGGCCGCCATGGGCGCCAAGGAGGGCGCCCTGATCCTCGACCTGGTCAGGGACCTCAAGGCGCGGGGCGAGGTGTCCATTGTGATCATCGCGCACAACTACGCCCAGATCCTCGATGTCTGCGACCGGGTCAACCTCCTCCAGCACGGCACGATCACCTTTGACAAGCCCACGGCGGAGACCTCGCTCCAGGAACTCACCGACCTGGTCGTGGCGGAGTACCGCAAGGCCCGTACGAGAGGAGGCTCGCCATGACCGACCTGCGGGTGGGAGTCGTCGGGCACGGTTTCATGGGCAGGGCGCACGCGCACGCCTGGCGGAGCGTGGGGCACTTCTTCGACCTGCCGCTGAGCCCGCGGCTGTCGGTGCTGTGCGGACGCTCGCCCGCGGTCGGGGCGGCGGCCGTACGGCTCGGCTTCCCCGCCTGGGAGACCGACTGGCGGCGCCTGGTCGAGCGCGACGATGTGGACCTGGTGGACATCTGCACCCCCGGGGACACGCACGCGCCGATCGCGATCGTGGCCCTGCGCGCGGGCAAGCACGTGCTCTGCGAGAAGCCGCTCGCCAACTCGGTCGCCGAGGCCGAGGCCATGGTGCGGGCGGCCCGGGACGCGCCAGGGCTCGCGATGGCCGGGTTCAACTTCCGCCGCCTGCCCTCGGTGGAGTTCGCGCGGGAGCTGGTGGCGAAGCGGGCGGGCGAGATCAGGCATGTCCGCGCGGCGTACCTGAACGGCTCGCTCGTCGACCCCGAAGCGCCCATGGCCTGGCGGCTGCGCGTGGAGGAGGCGGGCAGCGGGGCCTTGGGCGATCTCGGCGCGCACGCGATCGACCTGGCGCAGCACCTGGCGGGCGACCTGATCGCCGGAGTGTCGGGGATCACCCGCACCTTCGTCCCCGAACGACCCCTGGCTGACGGCGGCGGCCGGGGGAGCGTGACGGTGGACGACGCGGCCGCCTTCGTCGCCCGCTTCTCCCGGGGAGCCCTCGGCGTCTTCGAGGCGACCCGCTACGCGGACGGGCGCGCGGAAGGCCTCCGCGTCGAACTCGACGGCTCGCTCGGCAGCGTGATCTTCGACCTCGGCTCGCCCAACGAGGTGTCGTTCCTGGACGCCACCGACCCGCCCGCCGAGCGGGGCTTCCGGCGGATCAGGGTCGCCCATCCCGCGTGGTGGTATTCCCACGCCATCGGCTACGAGCACACCTTCACCCACCAGGCGCGGGACCTCGTCGAGGCGATCGGATCCGGCGTGCGGCCCACGCCGTCGTTCGAGGACGGGCTGCGGGTCCAGCGGGTGCTCGACGCGGTGGCCACCAGCTCGGGCGACTGGCGGGACGTGCTCACATCCGGCGTCGACGGTTGTTGAAATGGGGTCTTGACGGGCCTATAACGCTTCGAATTCGGTGACGGTTACCCTAGAGTGGGACCACACGTCGCGTGACACGTTGTGATATCGCGGGTACTATTCGGCTTGCCGGAAGGACACATTTAACGTCGCCCGTCGAGGTGCACTCACGGGTAGAGCTGGATGGCTAAGACGTCGGAGACTGCGTTTCCCGCTCTCGATTGGGCCAGAGCATCAGATCTATCTTCTCATCCACGTTCTGCTGTTCGTGGGCGGGCTCCTGATAGGTCAATTAGGAGAGCCGGTATGGCTTGCGGTTGGTACCTCGATCAGTGCGACAGGTGTTTGCGGTTGGGTCATTTTTCTCTGGCTGCGCCTGAGTGAGCAGAGCGGCATACGTGCGAAGAGGATTCAGCAGGTCGGAATAGTCGACGCGTTCCCGGCGTAAATATTCAGGCTTGGCACGTAGTGTGATGACGGCGCCCTCCCATCCTGTTTGATGTGACGGTCTGTGAAGTTGATCAGTGCGGGCGGATCTGGTGGGATCATCGAGTGTCCGCTCTGGAGGAGATGTCCCGCGATGAGCTGATCGTGCTCGCGCGCGCTCAGCAGGGGCAGATCACGCGGCTGGCCGAGCAGGTGTCGCGGGTCGCGGAACTGGAAGAACAGAGCGCCGAGCTGGCGGCCATGAACACCGAGCTGGCTGAGCGCCTGGCGCGGTTGGAGCGGCTGATCTCGCGTAACAGCGGGAACTCGGGGATGCCGCCCTCCAGCGATGATCAGCCGGGTAAGCCGCCGCCGAAGGACAAACGGGCAGGCCAGAAGATGGGCGGTAAGCGCAAGCCCGGGAAGCAGCCCGGTGCCGAGGGCCGGTATCTGGCCTGGCGCGCCGATCCCGGCGAGGTCGTGCCGCACTTCCCGTACGGGACGTGCGTGTG
>NZ_BLAE01000082.1:40931-51836 GCF_009687865.1 Acrocarpospora macrocephala | reverse complement strand
CTAATAGGCCGAGGACTTGACCACAAAGCAGTTTTTGCTGCGGTGGTTGTGCTGCGCTCTAGGGCATGCGTGTCGTGTTCTGGGGCTGCGCGAACTGTTTGTGGCATTGGTTTTGCTCGCGTCCACTATGTGATTCTGAGACAACAAGCAGGCGCACGTTTGTGTGTGTTGGTTGTTTGTTTCATAGTGTTTCGGTGGTTTTAGCGGTGGGGAAACACCCGGTTACATTCCGAACCCGGAAGTTAAGCCCTCCAGCGCCGATGGTACTGCACCGGGGACGGTGTGGGAGAGTAGGACGCCGCCGGACAATCTTTATCGAAGGGCCCCAGCCGAATGGTTGGGGCCTTTCGTGTTTTCTGGGCCAGGTCAGATCGGCCGAGGCGTGGCCGCGAATTTGCTCAACTGCAGCCATCGGCCGAGGTCCCGGCAGGCACTCGCCAGGCCCCGAATACGCAGCGCCCCCGACCGCTGCGACTGCTCCCACCCCACATCCCCCCGCCAGATCCGCGACATCTCCAGCAACGACGTCTCCACGGTGACCGCCACGTCGTACCCCGGATCGAAATCGCAGATCTCGGCGCCGTCCCGCGTCATGACCAGCCACCATCGCCGGACAGCCGGAATCACCTCGGGAAACACCACATGCACCACGGTGCGTCCCGGCGGCAATGCGGTGAGATCGACGCTGCGGTGCATGTCCCACAGCAGCAAATGCGGATCGAGATCGGGATCACCCAGCTCGGGAACCCACCGCGTCCCCCAGGCTCCGAGCGCGTCCACGACCGGCCCCAATTCCTTCCCGGCCGGAGTGAGCACATACCGCTTGTCGTCGGTCCGCTCGGCGACCCCGGCCTGGACGAGCTCCCGTAGCCGCCGGCTGAGCAATGTCGGCGACATCTTCGGCACACCCCGCCGAATCTCATTGAAATGCTGGCTTCCAGCCATGAGTTCCCGCACGACCAGCAGCATCCAGCGCTGATCGAGCAACTCGGCGGCCTTCGCGACCGGGCAGAACTGGCCGTATCCCGTCATAGGTTGAACGTAAGGCCCGCCGCGCCCGCATGCCAGTACACAATGTGTACCGCCGCCGCTCCACTTCCCGCACTATCGACCACCGCCCTCGCGCCCCGAGGGTGGAAGCAACAGCGACGTGGAAGAACGCAAGGAGCACGACATCATGACCACCATTCGCGACCAGGCCGCCGTCCTCATGCCCCACCTGGCCGGCTACACCGCGCACCGGACCATCGCCATCGGCATCCGCCAGGGCCTGATCCGCGCCCTGGCCGAGACCCCGAGCGGCCTCACCGCCGACAAGCTCGCCGCCGACCTGGAACTCGACCCGTTCTACGTCGCCACCTGGTGCCGGGCCGCCTACGGCGCCCAGGTCTGCGACCGGCAGGGCGAGACGTATTGGCTGGAACCGCACATGGCCACCCTCCTGCTCGACACCACCAGCCCCGCCTACGTCGGCGGCGTCTTCACCGTCCTCGAACAGGACGAGATGTTCGGCCGCTTCGAGCGCGTGCTCGCGTCCGGGGAGCGCCTGTGGTGGGACGGCTGCGACCCCGGCTTCATCGCCGGAGTCGCGGGCACCGGAACCCCGTTCTACACCCGCCTGATCCCGGCCGGCCTGGACCAGATCCCCGGCCTCGCCGAGCGTCTCAGCGCCGGTTGCAGGATTCTGGAGACCGCCTGCGGCTCCGGTCGTGGCCTGCTCCGGCTCGCGGGGGCGTACCCCGCCTGCGAGCTCACCGGAGTGGACGGGGACGCCCACTCGGTCGCCAACGCGGCCAAGCTGCTCGGCGCCGAGGGCGTGCGCGCCGAGCTGGTCACCAGCCCGCTGGAGACGATGGCGCCGGGGGAGGGGTTCACCCTGGTCCTCAACAACATCTCCATGCACGAATGCCGTGACATCGACGAAGTCACCCGGCGGAGCATGGACGCCCTCGAATCCGGCGGATGGTTCGTGATCTCGGACTTCCCGTTCCCGGCCTCCGACGCCGGGCTGCGCGAGGTGCCCGGGCGGATCATGTCGGGGATCCAGTTCTTCGAGGCGCAGATCGGGGACCAGCTGCTGCCCCGCGAGGCGTACGACGAACTGCTGGCCAGGCACGGGTTCACCGAGCTGGGCTGGTTCCAGCTGACCCCGATGCACGCGGTCACCTACGGGCGCAAACCGTGAGGGGGGCTCGCGCAGTCGCCATCACTTGCTAGGCTGGACGGGCCGGGCCACCCCACCAAGCTGGGTGGCCTTCGTCGCGTCGGAGCAGGGACGCGAGCCGAGATATGCCCGAACCGCGCAGCCGCCTCCGAAACGGGACGCCGAGCCGTACGCGGTGAGCGAGCGACAGAGGACAGAAGTGAACAGAGAAGACGGGCGTGACGGCGCGGGCCGTGGCGAAGAGAACAGCGACCGGGCCGGTAGCGGCCATCGAGAGCGGCGCGATGACGCCCCTGGAGCCCGTGGCGACCGGCCCTTCCGCGCGGACAGCCGAGGCGGCCCCCGCGAGTCCGGCAACCGATACAGCTCCGACGACCGGGGCGGACGCCCCTTCCGCCCCCGCGAGGGCGACTCCCGAGGTGACTCCCGCGGCGGTTCCGGCGGCCGGTACGGCTCCCGCGACGACCGCCCCCAGCGGCCCTACAACGATCGCGGCGACCGCCCGCAGCGCTCCTACGGCGACCGTGGCGACCGCGGTGACCGGCCTTCCGCCGAGCGCGGCGACCGTCCCCAGCGCCCCTACGGCGACCGCGACGCGAACCGCGGCGACCGCCCGCAGCGCTACGGCGACCGTGACGCCACCCGTGACCGGTACGGTTCCGACCGAGGCAACCGTCCGTTCCGCGAGAACGACGGACCCCGGCGATCATTCAACGAGCGCGGCGACCGGCCCCAGCGGCCTTACAACGATCGCGGCGACCGGCCCCAGCGCTCCTACGGCGACCGTCCGCAGCGTTCGTTCGACGATCGCGGTGACCGGCCCCAGCGGCCCTTCAACGATCGCGGTGATCGGCCCCAGAGGTCATTCAACGACCGGGGCGATCGGCCTCAGCGCCCCTACGGCGACCGTCCGCAGCGGCCGTACAACGACCGTGGTGACCGCCCGGCGCGGCCGTTCAATGACCGTGGCGACCGGCCGCAGCGGCCGTTCAACGATCGCGGGGATCGCCCGCAGCGGCCTTTCAACGACCGGGGAGATCACCCGCAGCGGCCGTTCAACGACCGCGATGACCGGCCGAAGCGGTCCTTCGACGACCGTGGGGACCGTCCGCAGCGGCCGTTCAATGATCGTGGGGATCGGCCGCAGCGTTCCTACGGTGATCGTGATTCGCGTGGTGGCGGTGGTTTCGGCGGCCGTTATGGCTCGCGGGATGACCGGGGCGGGCGTTCCTTCAACGATCGTGGCGATCGCCCGCAGCGGTCGTTCGAGGATCGCGGGGATCGTCCTCAGCGGCCGTTCAACGACCGGGGAGATCGCCCGCAGCGGCCGTACAACGATCGGGGAGACCGTCCGCAGCGGCCGTTCAACGATCGTGGGGATCGGCCGCAGCGTTCGTATGGTGATCGTGATTCGCGTGGTGGCGGTGGTTTCGGCGGCCGTTATGGCTCGCGGGATGATCGCGGCGGGCGTTCCTTCAACGATCGTGGTGACCGCCCGCAGCGGTCGTTCGAGGATCGCGGGGATCGGCCGCAGCGCTCGTTCAACGACCGCGACGACCGGCCGCAGCGGCCGGTCGACGACCGTGGCGATCGGCCGCAACGTTCGTTCGATGACAGGGGTGATCGTCCGCAGCGGTCGTCCGATGATCGTGCGGGGGTGCGGCCGTTCAGCAGGGACGCCGAGGGTAGCCGGGCGCGTTACGGCCGGGAGGAGGACGCGCCGCAGCCGAAGGAGCGGGAGCAGCTGCCCGAGCTGGACGCGGACATCACGCCGGACGAGCTGGACAAGGAGGCGCGCGACGAGCTTCGCTCGCTTCCCGGTGATCTGGCCGACCTGGTCGCCAGCCATCTGGTCGCCACGGCCAGGGCCTTGGAGCAGGAGGACCCGGAGCGCGCGTATGAGCACGCCAAAGTGGCTCGCAGGTTCGCCGGCCGGATCGGGATCGTCCGGGAGGCGACCGGGATCGCGGCCTACCACGCCGGTCAGTACGCGGAGGCCCTCGGCGATCTGCGGGCGGCCCGGCGGATGACCGGGTCCGACGCGTACCTGCCGATCATGGCCGACAGCGAGCGTGGCCTTGGGCGTCCGGAGCGTGCCCTCGACCTGGTGAAGTCCAAGGAGGCCGAGCGCCTGGACCGGGCCGGCCGGATCGAGCTCGCGATCGTCGAGTCCGGCGCCCGCCGCGACCTCGGCCAGCACGACGCGGCCGTGATCACCCTCCAGCGCATTCCCGAACTGCGCGACCCCCAGCCGAAGCCGTGGTCGGCACGCCTGGCCTTCGCGTACGCGGACGCGCTGGCGCACGCGGGCCACGAAGCCGCCGCCACCGACTGGTTCGGCCGCGCGATGGCCTTCGACGAGGAGGGCGAAACCGACGCCGCGGAACGCTACGCGGAACTGACCGGCGCGGTCATCGAAGACGTCGAGGAGGAATTCGAGGACGATCTCGACGATTCCCTCGACGACCTGCCAGTCGACCTCGGCGACCTTCTCGACTCACCGTCGGACACGAAGGACACCGAGACCGACAGCAGCAAGCCCGACAACGGGAAGACAGATAACGCGAAGACCGACGCAGCGGAAACTGACGCGGCGGAAACTGACACGCTGAAGACCGACGCTGCGAAGGCTGACACGGCGAAGGCCGACAACTCACCGCAAAACGAGGGTGAGGAGTCCGATGATGAGGAGTCCGATGATTCTGTCGAAGAAGCTGAGATCGTCGCGGAAGCTGCGCCGAAGTCGGAAATTTCGGTAACTGAGCCGGAAGAAGGGGACGCTGAGCCCGCCGTAGAGCCCACCACCGAGACGGCGACCGAGCCTGTCGTCGACGAAACGGCCGCTACCTCCACGACGACCGAGTCTGCGAGCGATGAAACGCCTGCCGAGCCGACCTCAACCGGCCCGGACCAGGCGGCCAAGCCCGAAGATCCGATTGTCCCGCTCGGCCCCGCGTTCATCGAGCCCGACTTCGGCGACGTCCTCGACGACCCGAAGCCGAAGCCCGAAGCCTGACCTAAGCGCCGAAGGCCGACAGAGCTGGCGGACGGAACTGAATGCGGACGGAGCCGAATGTAGACGGGGCCGAATGTAGACGGAACGAACGCTGGCGGAAACGGATCCTCGCCCACCCGGGCGGGGATCCGTTTCGCGTTACCGTGGCACTTCCACCCGGTCAAGCCAATGCAGAATCCCCGCCACATTCGACGGCGCTCCACTGAGCAACTCGAAATGTTCGGCCGTCTCGTCCGCGCCACGCAACGCCGCGTACCGCTCCTTGGTCCTGTCCCGCACCATCGCCACCGCATGATCGAGATCAAGCCCCTCGGACCGCGCCTGCTTGGTCAGATCCACCCAGACCCGCAACTCCTCCGCGGACCTCTCCAGCACCGCCGCGACATCGTCAACCGGCCCATAGTGGCTGAACAACAACCGCTGCGGCCCGAGCGCCTCGAACAACGCGATCGACCCGAGCGCCGTCTCCAGATCAAAATCCGGCGGCGGCGTCGCAGGCCGGAGATCACCGGTCTCCGGCATGTACACTCCGGCCGCGTCCCCCACATACAGATCCCCGGTGAGCGAATCGATCAGCCCGACATGATGCTTGGCATGCCCCGGCGAGTAGTGACTGGCCAGCGTGCGCCCGTTGCCGAGATCGATGACCCCCGTATCTCCCAGGGCCTTGATCCGCGCCGCCTCGGTAGGCGCGAGCGCCCCGAACAGCACATCCAGCTTGTCCCCCCACACCATCGCCGCACTGGCCATCAACCGCGACGGATCGACCAGATGCCGCGCCCCCTTCTCATGAACCACGATCTCCGCCGCCGGGAACATCCCCGCGATATCCCCGACCCCACCGGCGTGATCCAGGTGAATATGCGTCACCACCACCGTCGCCAGATCCCCGGCCCCCACCCCCAGCGAGGCCAGCGCGTCCCGCACCACCGGCGCCGACGTGGCGGTCCCCGTCTCCACCAGGCAGGGTCGATCCCCCAAGATCAAATAACCGGCCGTAATCCCGGAGAACCCCGCCATCCGAGTATCGATCTCATACACATCCCCGCCCAGCGGCGTCACATTCTCCACAGGCCGAGCCTAACCAGCCCGCCCAGATTCCCGCGTGGCACCCGCATCTTTCCCGCGGGAGGTAAGCACGATCGCCACGTCACCCACGGCGGATGCGCCTTCTCGGGCCGGTATGGCGGGAAGTACGCGATCGCCACGTCACCCACGGCGGATGCGCCTTCTCGGGCCGGTACGGCGAGAAGGAAGGCGGACCTGATCGGCGAGCAACCCGGCGGCTTCAGCCTGCCGCGAAGGTGCGGAGAATCAGTCCCGTGGCGGGCTTGGGCGCGAATGACGTCGACTTGCGCGGCACTCGCTCCCCGTTCGCGGCCACCGCGAACACCTCATCCGCCTTCAGCGGATTGAGCAGGACAGCCGTCCCCGAGTGCGCCCGGGCCAGCCGCACCGCCGCGTCCGTGTCATGATGCACGATCAGCACCGCCTGCTCGTCGTCCTCGATGCCCCACACCTTCGGCAGCAGGAACTCGTTGAGAATCGAGGTCCCCAGCGACCGCCACCGCGCCGACCTGTCCCCCTGCATCGCGTGCTCCACCTGCATCCGATCCGGATCGGTGAGCAGATGCGCGTTACCCTCCCCGGCCAGCACGAACGCCGGCCCTCGAGCCGACGCGAGCCCGGCCAGCGCGTCTTCGAGCGAGCTGAACTCCTGCACCTGCCAGGCGCCCTTGGCCCGCGCCGCCGCCTCCTCCAAGGGCAGACTGGGAATGACCCGATGAATCGCCTTCAGATCCGGCGGATACGCGGTGGAGTCCACCAGCAGCGCCAGCCCGGAGTCCCACGGCCCCGGCACCCCTCGTTCCTCGCGCAACGCCTGATAGGTGGCGAAACGGTGGTGCCCGTCCGCGATGAGCGCCTGCCGCCCCGCCAGGTCCGCCGCCACCGCCGCGATCTCATCCGCGCCGGTCACCGCCCAGAGCCGGTGCCGTACGCCATCCCGGCCGTGCAGGTCCAGCACCGGCTCGCGCCCGGTCGCGACCTCGTCCACGAGCGCGGACGCGGGTCCGCCCCCCGCGTACAGCAGGAAGATGGGCTCCAGATTGGCCCCGGTGCTCCGCATCAGCGCCAGCCGGTCGGCCACCGGTCCCGGCATGACGTTCTCGTGCGGCAGCACGGAATCCGAGTCCACCCCCACGGCGCCGATGAGACCGCGCTGGAAGACGCCGACGCCGCTCTGCTCGTACACGTAGAGGGCGGGTTCCGGGTCGGTGACCAGCACGCCGGAGGCCAGCCAGTCCTCCAGCAGCACGTGCGCGTCCGCGTAGTGGCCGGCGCCGGGAAGGATCAGCCGCACCACATTGTTGGGATGGACGTCCAACAGAGCCTGGGCATCGCCGGGGGAAATAAGATCGTAAGGCGGGGACGTGACGGCCGCGATGTCGTCGACGTCGTATCGCACACCGTGGAACGGACGCAGCACTAGTCCCGCCCGTTCAGAACTCTCCATACCGGGCATGTTGCCATAAACGCCCGGACTCCCCACGGAAGCGGTGCCCGGTTCGTCAGGAAATCGGTTCGCAGGAGGCCTCACACATGATCCATGCACAGGACGGCGGCGCTGATTCCCCCGGCGGCCCAGCCGGGGACGTCTACGACTGGTACCAGCGAGGCGTCAAACTCCTGGAAGAGGGCAGCCCGGCCGCCGCCGCGTCGCTGCTGGAGCGCGCCGCGGACGCGGAACCCGGCTCGCGCAGCATCCGCGAGGCGCTGGCCCGCGCCCAGTTCAACTCCAAGCGGTACGCGGAGGCCGCCGACAGCTTCCGCTGGATCGTGAACGCGAACCCGGCGGAGGACTACGCCCACTATGGTCTTGGCATGGCATTGTGGCGCACCGGCGACATCGAGGGCGCGCAGGAACCGCTGGCGGTCGCCGCGGCGATGCGCCCCGACCTGCGGCATTACGTCTCCGCCCTGACCCAGATCCGCGCCACCCTGCACGCGAGGCAGGCGTGACCCTGATCGACCGGTATGACACGCTTCTGCTCGACCTCGACGGTGTCGTCTACCTGGGCAGGAACGCCGTCCCTGGCGCGCCGGAAGCCCTGCGGGCCGCCCGGGACAAGTCGGTACGGCTGGCGTTCGTCACCAACAACGCCTCCCGCACCCCGGCCGCCATCGCCGAACACCTGACCCACCTGGGCGTGGCCGCCGCCCCCGAGGACGTCGTCACCTCCGCCCAGGCCGCCGCGCGCCTCATCGCCGAGCACGTGCCGCCCGGCTCCCCGGTCCTGGTCGTCGGCGGCACCGGCCTGCGCGGCGCCCTGCGCGACTTCGGCCTGCGCCCGGTCACCACCGCGCTGGACGCCCCCGCCGCCGTGGTCCAGGGCATCTGGGAAGGCATCTCGTACGGCCTGCTGGCCGAAGGCGTGCTGGCCGTCCGCCAGGGCGCCTGGTTCGTCGCCGCCAACGCCGACACCACCATGCCCACCGCGCGCGGCGAACTCCCGGGCAACGGCTCGATGACCCAGGTCATCGCCACCGCCACCGGCGTGCGGCCCGTCGTCGCGGGCAAGCCGGAGCCCCCGCTCCACCGCGAATCGATGATCCGCACCAACGCCGAATCCCCCCTCATCGTCGGGGACCGACTCGACACCGACATCGAGGGCGCCACCCGCGCGGATGTCGACAGCCTCCTCGTCCTCACCGGCGTGACCACGCCCCTCGACCTGCTCACCGCCGTCCCGGCCCACCGTCCCACCCACATGGCCGCGGACCTCTCCGGCCTGCACGCCCCCGCCGCCGAGATCCACCGGTCGGGCGGCGACTGGAGCTGCGAATCCTGGACCGCGTCCTGGCGGGGCGGGCGGCTGCACCTCACCGGCGCGGGCGAGCCCATCGACGCCCTGCGCGCCGCCTGCGCCGCGACCTGGGCGGCGGTCGGCGAAACCGCCGCGGACGAGGACGCCGTCAAATCCGTCCTGCACGCGCTGCCGCAGCGCTGAGGCCGCTACAGCAGCCGGCGCAGGCGCAGCAGGTCGCCGAGGCTGGCGTCGATTTTGACGCGGCCGCCGAGGAGTGCCCTGGCCATGTCGAGCTCGCCGTTGACGAGGGCGAGCAGGTCCTCGCTGCGGATGGTGAGCCTGATCTCGGGCTGCTGGCCGTCCGGCGGCGGGGCTTCCTTGAAGGGGTCGAGGCCGTTGGGGTGGATGCGGCCGTAGAAGGTGACGTCGAGGTCGGAGATGCGGCAGGAGAGCCTTCGCTCGACCACGTGACGGGCTCGATCCTCGTCACTGATCTCGTCGAACTGCTCGACGAGTTTCTCCAGCGCAGCCCGGCATTCTTCGACGCTCGCCATGCGTCCACCCCTCTATATGCGGACCGGTCAAATGCCTCTACACCTCGGACGGTAGCGTTCCACATGAGTACTACGCGAAATCTGGCACGTGGGGGCGTGTCAGGGATAAGGGGGTTCGCATGGTGTTCGAAGCACTCCGCGGGTACGTCCAGGTCGCCACCGGGCTGACCGACGTGACCAAAGCGAAAGCGCAGGCCGCGGTCAAGGAGATGATGTCCTCGCGGGACGCCGGCCTCGGCCAGGTGTCCGCCCAGGCCGGTCAGCTCGTCGAGGAACTCGTCGCGGTCGGCAAGGCCAACCGCGAGCAGCTCACCAAGATCATCCGCACCGAGGTGGACAAGGTCCTGCTTGTGCTCGATCTGGTACGGGCGGAAAAGGTCGACCGCCTTCAGGACCGGGTCGAGGAACTCGAATCCCGCCTGTCGGCGAAGTCCACCGGAACGGCCACCCGCACCACGGCCCGTTCGGCGACCGCACGTTCGGCGACCGCACGTTCGGCTTCGGTGAAACGAGGCCCGGCGAGCAAGAGCCCGTCCACCAAGGCCACCACGAAGACCACCAAGGCCGCGAAGGCCACTACGAAAGCCACTACGAAGGCCACGAAGGCCACCGGCAAATCCGCTGCGAAATCCGCGGCGAAGCCGGCCGCGAAATCGGCGACCAAGCCGGCCGCGAAATCCACCGGTAAGCCGGCCGCGAAATCCGCTCCGGCCAAGGCGAAGAGCATCTCCGCCGCCGGGACCGCCAAGCGCGTGTCCACGCGAGGCGCCTCGTCCACGCCCGCGAAGCCCAGGACCGCCACGTCCAGGACTGCCGCGACCAGGACTGCCGCGACCAGGACCGGCACGTCTCGGACTGCCACGTCTCGGACCGCCACGTCCCGGACGAGCAGGACCACGAGGAGCACGCCGGGTTCCTCGCGGAAGGTGGCGGCGGCGGCCGGGGCGAGCCGGACCAGGGTCACCAGCGCCCGCATGAAGCCCGCCGCCCGTCCGGCCGGGAGGAAGATGTCGGCGGCTTCCGATAGCGTCAGGGCCACCGGCGCCACGAAGCCGGCCACCACGCGAAGCCGTACCAGCACGAAGGCGAGTGGAATCGCTCGGAAGACGACGAAGGCGGCGTCCGCGAGCCGCGCGATCGCCAAGACGGCGGGCAGGATCGCGAGCAAGGCGGTGGCCAAGCCGCTGAGCCGGGCTACGGCCAAGTCGGCCAGCAGAGTCAGTTCGGCAGTCGTCAAGCCGGGCAGGATGACGGCGGCCAAGGCCGGTGTTAAGACGGTCGGCGGCAAGATGGCCGCCGGAAAGGCGGCCGGAGCGAAGAAGGGCGTGGCCGCTGGGCGGCCCGTGGCCAAGAAGGCGGTGG
>NZ_BLAE01000082.1:30674-40283 GCF_009687865.1 Acrocarpospora macrocephala | reverse complement strand
GAAAGCGGTGGCCAAGAAGACGGTGGCCAAGAAAGCGGTAGTGAAGAAGGCCGCAGCGAAGAAGGCCGCGGCCGGTGGGCGGCGGTCGGTGGGGAGTGGAGGGCGTTCATGACGGAAGCGGGCTGGGAGGGCGCGGAACCGGCGTTTCCGCATAACATCCAGGCGGAGGGGTCGCCTGAACCGGAAGCGGTCGCGGGGCGTACCTCGGGGGGTGACGGGTCGGTCGAGAGCGCGATGGCGCGGCTCGACGGGCTCGCCGAGCGTCCCGTAGTGGAGCATGTGGCCGTTTTCGAGGAGGTTCTCGGTGACCTGGAGCACACGCTCGCGTCGGTGGACGAGCGTACGTGATCGGAAGCGGTGACGGCCGCGCGCCGCTCGCACCGAGGGTGAGGGCGGCGCGGTGAGCCAGCGGAGGCGGTTGGACAGCGAGCTGGTGCGGCGCAAGCTGGCCCGCTCGCGGGAGCAGGCGGCGCAGCTCATCGAGGCCGGCCGGGTGAGCGTGGGCGGCCATGTCGCGGGGAAGGCGGCCACGCAGGTGGACACCGCGTCCGCCATCGTCGTGGCCGTGACCGCCGAGGGGCCCGACTACGTGTCCCGGGGCGCCCACAAGCTGCTTGGCGCGCTGGCGGCCTTCGCCGACCTGCGCGTCGAGGGGCGGCGCTGCCTGGACGCGGGCGCCTCCACCGGCGGCTTCACCGACGTGCTGCTCCGGCACGGGGCGGCGCACGTGCTCGCGGTGGACGTCGGCTACGGCCAGCTCGCCTGGTCGCTGCGCACCGACGAGCGGGTCACGGTGATGGAGCGGACGAATGTCCGCGACCTGACCCCGGACCTGGTCGGCGAGCCGCCCACGCTGATCGTGGGGGACCTGTCGTTCATCTCGCTCCGGCTGGTCCTGCCCGCCCTGACCGCCTGCCTGGCCGACGGCGGCGAGCTGGTGCTGCTGGTCAAACCCCAGTTCGAGGTGGGCAAGCACCGGGTCGGCGCCGGCGGTGTGGTCCGCGACCCGGCCCTGCGCGCCGACTCCGTCCGCGAGGTCGCCGCGACCGCCTCAGGGCTTGGCCTGATCGTGAAGGGCGTGACCGCCAGCCCGCTGCCGGGTCCGTCCGGCAACGTCGAATATCTGATCAGGCTCGGCAAGGGCCTGGAGCACGAACCCGTCGCCGACCTCACGGCCGCCATCGACCGCGCCATCGCGGAGGGACCCCATTGACCGTGCGCCCGGACATCCCCTCCGGGAGACCGGAGAGGTCCTTATGACTCCCAAGAGAACCGTTCTCATCACCACCCATACCGGGCGGCAGGCGGCGGTCGACAGCGCCCGGCTGGTCATCCACCGGCTGCTCAGGGCCGGGCTGCACGTCCGGGTGCCCGCCGACGAGGCCGAGCTGGTCGCCGAGCCGGGCGCCGAGGTGGTGTCGGCGTCGGCGGCCGCGGCGGCCGACGCCGAGCTCATGATCGTGCTGGGCGGGGACGGCACCCTGCTGCGGGCCGCCGAGCTGGCGCGCGAGGGCGGGGTGCCGCTGCTGGGCGTCAATCTCGGGCATGTCGGATTCCTGGCCGAGGCCGAGGTGGAGGACCTCAAGGAGGTCGTCGACCGGGTGGTGGAGAGCCACTATGAGGTCGAGGAGCGGATGACGATCGACGTCGTGGTCCGCGTCAACGGGACGGTGCTGGCCAGGACGTGGGCGCTCAACGAGGCGTCGGTGGAGAAACGCGACCGCATGCTGGAGGTGGTGGCCGAGATCGACGGGCGGCCGCTGTCCCGGTGGGGGTGCGACGGGGTGATCTGCGCCACCACGACCGGGTCCACGGCCTACGCGTTCTCGGCCGGAGGGCCGGTGGTGTGGCCCGAAGTGGAGGCGCTGCTGCTGGTGCCCAACAGCGCGCACGCCCTGTTCGCCCGGCCCATGGTGATCTCGCCCCGGGCCCGGGTGGCGGTGGAGATCCTGCCGGAGACCAGCGCGGGCGTGCTGTGGTGCGACGGGCGGCGCAGGTTCGACCTGCCGCCGGGGGCGCGGGTGGAGGTCACCAAGGGTGAGATCCCGGTCCGGCTGGCCCGACTGCTCGGCGCGGAGACCACCGGCGCGCCGTTCACGGATCGGCTGGTCGCCAAGTTCGGATTGCCGGTGGAAGGCTGGCGCGGGCGCGTCAGGAACCCCTGATGGAGTCCGCGCGACTCGAAAATCTTGGCGAGTTACGCGTAGGATCTCATCCGACATCGCAGTTGAACGGGAGGGACCAGTGCGGCCAAGGGTCGAGGAGGTCCGGATCCAGGGGCTTGGCGTCATCGATGAGGCCGTCCTGGAGCTGTCACCGGGATTCACCGTTGTCACAGGTGAGACGGGCGCCGGCAAGACCATGGTGGTGACCGGCCTGGGGCTGCTGTTCGGCGGCCGGGCCGACCCGGCGCGGGTGCGCCCGGGCGCCGACAAGACCACCATCGAGGGCACGCTGCTGGTCGACCCCGCGGGCCGGGCGGCCCAGCAGGTGTTCGACATCGGCGGCGAGGTGGAGGACGGCGAGCTCATCATCTCCCGCACCGTCTCCGCCGAGGGGCGCTCCCGGGCCTGGCTGGGCGGGCGCACCGTCCCGGTCGGGACGCTCACGTATCTGGCCGAGGAACTGGTGGCCGTGCACGGGCAGATGGACCAGCAGCGGCTGCTCCAGCCCGGCAAGCAGCGGGCGGCTCTGGACCGGTATGCGGGCGACGAGCTGGTCAAGCCACTCAGGGCGTACGAACAGTCGTACAAGCGGCACAAGCAGGTCGGCGAGCTGCTGGCCGAGCTGACCACCCGGGCGCGGGAGCGCGCTCAGGAGGCCGACGTGCTGCGGTTCGGGCTCGGCGAGATCGAGAAGGCCGACCCGAAGGCGGGGGAGGACGCGGAGCTCAAGGAGGAGGCCGAGCGGCTCTCGCACGCCGACGCGCTCAGGAACGCCGCCACCACCGCGCACACCGCGTTACTCGGCGACCCGATGTCCGGGCCCGAGGCCGCGCAGGACGCGGTCTCGCTGGTCGGCACGGCCCGGTCCGCGGTCGAGTCGGTGCGCGAGTTCGACCCGGTGCTCGGCGGCCTGGCCGACCGGCTGGCCGAGGCCGGATATCTGATCAACGACGTGGCCACCGAGCTGGCGGCCTACGCCGAGTCGGTGGAGGCCGATCCCGCCCGGCTGGCCGCCGTGCAGGAGCGCCGCTCGGTACTGACCGGCCTGGTCAGGAAGTATGGCGTGGACGTGGCCGAGGTGCTCGACTGGGCCAGGAAGTCGGCGGCGCGCCTCACCGAGCTGGAGGGCGACGACGACCGGATCGAGGAGCTGACCCGGGAGCACGACGAGCTCACCGAGCGGCTGACCGAGCAGGCCGGGGAGCTGACCCGGATCAGGATGGGCACCGCCGAGCGATTCGGCGAGGCCGTGACGGAGGAGCTGACCGCGCTGGCGATGCCGCACGCGCGCGTCAGCGTCGAAATCACGAAAAGTCCGGACTTTGGGCCGCATGGGGTGGACGAGGTCGAGCTGCGGATGGCCGCCCATCCCGCCGCCCCGCCGCTCCCGCTCAACAAGGGCGCCTCCGGCGGCGAGCTCAGCCGCGTCATGCTGGCCATCGAGGTCGTCTTCGCGGGCGCCGACCCGGTCCCGACATTCGTCTTCGACGAGGTGGACGCGGGCGTCGGCGGCAAGGCGGCCGTCGAGATCGGCCGCCGCCTGGCCAAGCTCGCCAGGACCGCCCAGGTCATCGTCGTCACCCACCTTCCCCAGGTGGCCGCCTTCGCCGACCAGCACCTGGTGGTGGAGAAGGCGAGCGACGGCAGCATCGTGCGCAGCGGCGTCGTCACCCTCGACCGTGAGGGCCGGGCCCGCGAGCTGTCCCGCATGCTCGCCGGTTTGGAGGACTCCGAGCTGGGCAGGGCGCACGCCGAAGAACTTCTCTCGTTAGCCGCCACCGCGAAGGCCGCCGTCTGACCAGAACGGTTGTGACAAACCTGACACGTGCCGGGGTGTCGGGCCTTCATGGTCGTTCGCTCTGGCAGGATGGTCCCGATGAAGGTCCCGAGCGTGAAGGTTCCGGGCCTCCGCCGCAGGAAGGTCAATGACCTACCCGGGGTGACGGCAGTGGCGAGAATCGACCGGCGGACCAAGAGGCTGACCAAGCGCCTCAAGGCCGGGGAGATCGCGATTATCGATCACGTTGACGTCGACCGGGTGAGCGCGGAGGCGTTGGTGGCATGCGGTGCTTCGGCCGTGGTGAACGTGGCCAGCAGCATCAGCGGCCGCTACCCCAATCTCGGGCCGCAGATCCTGGTCGAGGCGGGCGTGACGCTCGTCGACAACGCCAGCCCCGAGCTGTTCGAGCGGGTGCGCGACGGGGATCTCGTCCGGGTTCACGAGGGTGTGGTCTATCTCGACGAGGAACCGGCGGGCAAGGGCGAGATCGAGACGGCCGAGTCCATCGGGGCCGCCATGACCGAGGCCCGCGCCGGGCTCTCGCTCCAGATCGAGGCGTTCACCGTGAACACGATGGAGTATGTCCGGCGCGAGCGGGACCTGCTCATCGACGGCGTCGGGGTGCCCGAGATCCAGACGGTCATGGACGGGCGGCATGTGCTCATCGTGGTCCGGGGGTACCACTACAAGGAGGATCTGGCGGCGCTCCGGCCGTACATCCGGGAGTATCGGCCGATCATGGTCGGCGTGGACGGCGGCGCGGACGCGCTGCTGGAGGCGGGCTACAAGCCGGATGTGATCGTCGGCGACTTCGACTCGGTGTCGGATGGCGCGCTGACGTGCGGCGCCGAGCTGGTCGTGCACGCCTACCGGGACGGGCGGGCGCCCGGGCTCGAGCGGGTGCACAAGCTGGGGCACGACGCGGTGCTGTTCCCCGCCGCCGCGACCAGCGAGGACATCGCGATGTTGCTGGCCGACGAGACGGGCGCCGCGCTCATCGTCGCCGTCGGCACCCATGCCACCCTCATCGAGTTCCTCGACAAGGGGCGGGCCGGGATGGCCAGCACGTTTCTCACCCGGCTCCGGCTGGGCAGCAAGCTCATCGACGCAAAAGGCGTCAGCAGGCTCTATCGCAGCCGCATCTCCACGGCGTCCCTGCTGCTTCTCGTCGCCAGCACGCTGGTCACCATCGGGGTGGTGCTGTTCAAGGCGCCGGTCGGGAAGATCTGGCTGGACGGGCTCCAGGACACGTGGAACGGCTTCATCTTCTGGGTGGTCGGACTCTTCTCGTGATTGACTTTCGCTATCACCTCGTCTCCATCGTCGCGATCTTCCTGGCGCTGACGGTGGGCATCGTGCTCGGCAGCACGGTCCTGCAGGAACCGATCATCAACTCCGCGCAGGCGACCGCGGAGAGCATCAAGAAGGTGAACCAGGACCAGCGCGACCAGATCTCGGCCCTCCAGGCGCGCGAGGAGGGCACCAGCGCGTTCGTCGCGAACGCGGCCGCCGAGCTGGTCAAAGGGGATCTGGCCGCCGAGCACGTGGTGGTCGTGGAGGCGCCGGGCGCGCCCAGCGGGCTGCGTGACCAGGTGCGGGAGATGATCGAGCTGGCCGGGGGGACCTACACCGGGCGGGTGGCGCTGACCGAGAAGTTCATCGCGCCGGAGCAGGCTGGGGTGGTGGAAGGGCTCGCCGCGCAGCTCTCGCCGATCGGGACGGTGTTCCCCGAGGGGGCCACGCCGTACGACAAGGCCGGGCAGGTGCTGGCGAGCGCGCTGGTGACGACCGCGCCGATGCAGGCGGGGACGGTGAACACGGCCGCGTCCTCGGTGCTGGACGTGTTCCAGGAGGGCGGGTTCATCTCGATGTCCGACGATCCGGCCAAGCGGGCCACGCTGGCCGTCGTGGTCGCGCCGTCCACGCCGTACGAGGGGGAGGCGGCGGAGGCGCAGAACGGCGCGGTGGTGTCGGTGGCCGGGGCGCTGGACAACGCCGCGGCCGGGACCGTGCTCGCCGGGACGGCCACCGCGTCCGGGACCGGTGGGGTCATCGCGGCGCTGCTCGACTCGGGGGACGAGGCGTCGCAGGTGTCCACGGTCGACACCCTCGATATGCCTTCGGGGCGGGTCGTCCTGGTCTACGCTCTGCGGGAGCAACACGCTGGCCGGGCCGGGGCGTACGGCATCGGCAGCGGGGCGACGGCCTTCGAGCCGACCCCCAGCGCCAGCCCAAGCCCGCCGGCGTCGGGCGGCTGACTTCTAGCGTTAGGACACGTGCTGTGGGCAATCGTTCATGGTTGGCCGCCATATCCGGCGCCGCGATCGGTGCTGTCGCGGCGCGTGCCGCTTATTCGGCCTTCCGGCGGCGTCCTCCGGTTGGCGAGGAGAAGACGTGGACGCGTACCAACCACCGTGGTGAGCCGATCACGCTTCTGGAAGGTCCCGCTTATGTGGCGGCGACCGGTGCGGCGGCGGCTGTCACGCCCGGTTTGCCCTTGCGCGTGCGGGCCGCTGTTCTGCTGGCGGGGGTTGGTAGCGGGTTCCTGGGTGGTTATGACGATATTTACGGCACGACGGCGTCGAAGGGCTTCAAGGGGCATCTGGCGGCGCTGGCTCGCCGGGAGGTCACCAGCGGAGCCGTGAAGATCGTCGGAATCGGGGCGGTGGGCCTGGCATCCGCGGCTTTGGCCGGACGGCAGACCACGACCTCCTCAGGCACGATGGCCGCAGCCGGACGGCAGAGCACGACCTCCTCAGGCACAATTGCCGCAGCCGGGCGGCAGGGCACGCTCTCCTCGGGCATGATTGCCGCAGCCGGGCGCCAAGGCACAATCCCCTCCAGCAGGATTGCCACCGCCTTGGTCGGGCGGCCGGGCACCACCCCTTCTGGCGCAAGTGCCGAAATTTCGGATTCTGGTGCGACATTTGGGGATCCTGGGCATGGGCTGTCGGCTGCTGCCGGGTCGTGGGTGGCGGATTTGTTCATCGATGGGGCGATAATCGCGGGGAGTGCCAATCTGGCGAATCTCTTCGATCTGCGGCCGGGGCGGGCGATCAAGGTGGGCTTGCTCGCCGGGGCTCCGCTGCTCGCCGCCTCCCTGTACGGCTCCCGCCCGGCAACGGCCGGACTGGCCGCGATCCCGCTGGGAGCGGCGGTGGCGTTGCTGCCGGAGGACCTGGCGGAACGGGCGATGCTCGGGGACGCCGGGGCCAACTCGATGGGAGCCCTGCTTGGCCTGGCCGCGTCGGCCCGGCTCAGCCGGAAGGCCAGGCTCGGCGTGCTCGGAGTCGTCGTCGGGCTGACGGCGGCTTCGGAGAAGGTGAGTTTCACGAAGGTCATCGCGAACAACCCGGTCCTGCATCGCATCGACATGATCGGCCGGCGGCCGGTGCCGCCCCCTGCTCACCGATGACCGCATGATCAAACGGCTCGGGCAGGGGGTCGCCGGGGCCGCGCTGCTCATCGGGGCCATCACGATCCTGGGGCGGGTCACCGGGTTCGGCAAGCAGCTCGTCTTCGCCCGGACGGTGGGGACGGCGTGCCTGTCCACCGCGTACTACACGGCCAACCAGATCCCCAACCTGGTCTTCGAGATCGTCGTCGGCGGCGCGCTGGCCGGGATGGTCGTCCCGGTGCTGGCCGGGCGGGCCTCCCGCGACGAGGTGAGCGCGATCTCCTCGGCCCTGCTCACCTGGGTGCTGCTCCTGCTGATCCCGCTGAGCCTGCTCACCGCCCTGCTGGCCGGTCCGGTCGTGAGCTTCTTCGTCGGAGACCTGGCCGACTGTGACAACCCCGCTGCCGTGATCGCGACCGGGACCCGCATGCTCGTGGTCTTCGCCCCGCAAATCGTCCTGTACGGCATCGCGGTGGTGCTTTACGGCGTACTCCAGGCGCACCGCCGTTTCGCGAGCCCGGCCCTGGCCCCCTTGGTGTCCAGCGTGGTGGTCATCGTGGCCTATCTGGCTTTCGTCCCACTCAGCGAGGGAAAGACCCTGCCCGGCGAGGTTCCGGAAGCGGCCGAACTGGCGCTGTCCGTCGGAACCACGCTGGGGGTCGTCGCGCTGGTCGTCACCGTCCTCGGGCCCACCGCCCGGTTGCGGCTGCGCTGGCGGCCCACCCTCCGATTCCCGGCCGGGGTGGGCGCGCAGGTCAGAACTCTCGCGCTGGCCGGGCTCAGCGCGCTCGTCGCCCAGCAGGTCGCGATGGCGGTCGTGGTCATACTCGCCAATCGGGCCGGATCCGGGCAGATCACTGCGTACAACTACGCTTGGGCGATTTACCTCGTCCCCTACGCGGTGCTCGCCGTCCCGATCGCGACCAGCGCGTTCCCCGTCCTGTCCGCCAGGGCCGAAAACGGCGACCGCGCCGGATTCGCCGCCCTCGCCGCCCAGACCACCCGCGTCATCCTGCTCATCTCGGGCCTGGCCGCGGGCGCCCTCGCCGCCACCGCCGCCCCGATCGCCGCCGTCTTCCTCCTGCAGACCGAAACGGACGTGTCCGTCCCCGAGTTCGCCCGCGCCATCGCCCTGTTCGCCCCCGGCCTGCTCGGCTACGGCCTCATGGCCCACCTCAGCCGAGTCCTGTACGCCGAGGGCCACGGCCGCCCCGCCGCCCGCGCCATGGTGACCGGCTGGCTCATCGTCATAGCCGCCCAGACCGCCTTCTCCCTCACCTTCCCCCAGCCGTGGAAACTCGGCGGCCTCGCCCTCGGCCAAGCCGTCGGCATGACCGCCGGCGGCCTCCTCCTCCTGCTCTCGGTACGCCGGGCCCACGGCCCCCACGCCCTCACCGGCGTCCCCCGGGCGGGCCTGGCCGCCCTCCTCGGCGGAATCACCGCCTATCTCGCCGGATCCGCCGTGGTCCACCTGTTCGGCCCCCAGACCCTCTGGCCGAGCGTGCTGGAAACCGCGGTCGCCGGACTTGTCTCCCTGACTGCGGGAACCCTCACCGCCGCCGCCATCGACCGCGGCGATCTGCTGACCCTCCTCGACCGAACCCTTAGACGAAAGGCCACCCGCGCATGAGGATCGTCCTGGTCCTGGGCACAAGCTCCGGCGGCGTCGGCAGACACGTACGAACCCTCGCCCACGGCCTCACCACCGCGGGTCACGACGTCCTGGTAGCAGGCCCCCCCACCACCCAATCCACCTTCAACTTCACCCAAACCGGCGCGACCTTCGCCCCCCTCCCCATCTCCGACCGCCCCCACCCGCTCAACGACCTCCGCACCACCCACACCCTCCGCAAACTGCTCGGCGACGCCGACATCGTCCACGCCCACGGCCTCCGAGCAGGCGCACTGGCCGCCCTCGCCCTCCCCAGCCGAAAAGTTCCCGCGTCCACGGACATCGAGGGGGAGGAAGCCGCGTCCACGGACATCGGGGATGGGGGTGGCGCATCCACGGATGTCGAAGGGGCGGGTGATGTGTCCGACGGCATGAAGGAGGAGGGTGGCGCGTCCACGGACATCGGGGGTGGCGCGTCCACGAATGTCGAAAGGGCGGGTGATGTGTCCGACGGCATGAAGGGGAAGGGTGGCGCGTCCACGGACATCGGGGGTGGAGGTCGTGGGACTGCGGGCGCGGAGAGTGGGACTGGGGTCGCCGCGGGGCGGCCCGGAAAGCCGGAGGGGGGAGATCTCTCCTTTGGTGGGGGTAGGCG
>NZ_BLAE01000082.1:0-30357 GCF_009687865.1 Acrocarpospora macrocephala | reverse complement strand
ATCCGGGAGAGCGGGCGGGGTGCCGCGAAGGTCCGGGAGGAGCTGGGGGAGGGGGCTGTCGTTCTGACGGTGGCTCGGCTGGCCCAGCAGAAGGGGCTGGAGGTGTTGCTGGAGGCGGCGTCAGGGGCGTACCCGGAGAAGGTGGTCTTCGTCGTTGCTGGAGAAGGGCCGTTGCGCGGGGAGTTGGAGGAGCGGATCGCGGCGGGAGGGCTGCCGGTTCGGTTGCTGGGGGATCGGGGGGATGTGGGGGATCTTTTGAGGGTCGCGGCCGTTTACGTGGTGCCGAGCTGGTGGGAAGGGCAGCCGCTGACGGTGCAGGAGGCGTTGCGGGCGGGGGTGCCGATCGTCGGGACCCGGGTGGGGGGAATTCCCGGCATGGTGGGCGACGCGGGGTTGCTGGTGCCGCCGGGGGATGGGAAGGCGATCCGGGACGCGGTCGTACGGGTGCTCAGCGAGCCGGGGCTGGCGGAAAAGCTGGGGAAAGCGGCGGCGGAGCGGGGACGGCGGCTGCCCACCGAGGCGGACGCGGTTCAGGCGGTGTTGCGGGCCTATGCCCGGGACGTCGCACCGGGCGAGCTCGGGAATTAAACGCGTGAGCAAAGGGTTCCCCAAGGTGATTCCAAGAAGAACAGGGCCCCAACGGTAGGTCAGGTTCTATGGGATCCCTATACTGAGACCGTTGGGGGGGAGTATCCCTTCGTGACAGTCCCGTCATCACGGCTTTAGAGCCCGGGGCTGTCGGTCTGTCCGGGCATGATCGATACGTGCCTGGCAGGCGGGAGAGACCTCCGGCAGTGTGTATTGTCGCGCGCCGGAGGGGCTACTGCTGTGAACATTCCTGCCTGGGGTTGGGCCGCCGTCATCATCGGCCTGTTGATCGTGATCGCCTTCGACCTGTGGATCGTGGACCGCGGCGAGGCGAAGGAGTTCTCGTTCCGCCAGGCGGGGTTCTGGGTCGGCTTCTACGTCGCCCTGGCCGTGCTCTTCGGCATCGGACTGCTGATCTTCGCCGGGCCGACGGAATCCGGCGAGTTCTTCGCGGGCTATCTCACTGAATACAGCCTCAGCGTCGACAACCTGTTCATCTTCTTCATCATCATGTCGAGATTCGCGGTGCCGAGGGAGTATCAGCACAAGGTCCTGCTGATCGGCATCCTGATCGCCCTGGTGATGCGCGGCATCTTCATCGCGATCGGTGCCGCCGCCCTCAACCAGTTCCACTGGCTGTTCTACGTGTTCGGCGTCTTCCTGATCTACACCGCGTACACCCTGATCCGCGACCACGGCAAGCACGAGGACGACTTCGCCGAGAACATCCTGCTCCGCTCCGCCCGCCGCTGGTTCCGCACCACCCCGGACTTCGTCGGCTCCAAGACGATCGTCAAGATCGACGGCAAGCGCATGGTCACCCCCATGCTCATCGTGATGATCGCCATCGGCACCACCGACCTGCTGTTCGCGCTGGACTCCATCCCCGCGATCTTCGGCCTCACCCAGGACGCCTTCATCGTCTTCACCGCCAACGCGTTCGCCCTGATGGGCCTGCGCCAGCTGTACTTCCTGCTCGGCGGCCTGCTGCAGCGGCTGGTCTACATCAGCTACGGCCTGTCGTTCATTCTCGCCTTCATCGGAGTCAAACTCGTCCTCGAAGCGATGCACGACACGGTCTCGTGGGCGCCCGAGATTCCCATTTCGGTCTCGCTGGGTGTCATTATCGTGACCATGGTCGTAACCACCCTGCTGAGCCTGATGAAGTCCCGCAGGGACGCCATCGCCGCCCCGGCCGAAGCGGAGCAGCACTAGCGCAACGACCGGGGAGGCGCTTTGCTTGTCTCGTTGTGGCCGTGTAAAGACGGTGGGATCGGTAACATAGGTAGTTAAGTCACATTACGGTCCCTAGTCGCAAAAGAGTACAAAGGCTCCCAGTGTCGAACGATTCTGTTAGTCCTCGCGCGCTCCGGCTGGCGCGCGGGGTGTCCCCGTGGCTGGCTCCGACCGCCACGGCGGCGGCCGTCACAGCCATCCTCACCCGGAGGTCCGCCAAGTGGGCGTTCGCGGCGGTGCCGCTGGCCGCGCTCACCGGCGGCATGCTCTGGTTCTTCCGCGACCCGGAGCGCAGGCCCGGCTTCGGGCGACTGCTCTCGCCCGCCGACGGCGTGGTGCAGAGCATCGATCCGCTCCAGGACGGCCGGACCCGGGTGGCGATCTTCATGAGCCCGGTGAACGTGCACGTCAATCGTGCCCCGGCCGCCGGAACGGTGACCTCGGTCGAGCATGTCTCCGGCGGGTTCACGCCGGCGTTCAACAAGGACAGCGACAAGAACGAGCGGGTGGTGTGGCACTTCGACACCCCGCTCGGCGACATCGAGATGGTGCAGATCGCGGGCGCGGTGGCGCGCCGGATCATTCCGTACGTCCCGGTGGGGGCGAAAGTCGCCCAGGGGGACCGAGTCGGGCTCATCCGGCTGGGTTCGCGGGTCGATGTCTACCTGCCGGAGGGGATCCAGCCCGCGGTCACCGTGGGCGACAAGACGGTGGCGGGGGTGACCCGCATTGACCGCGCCTGATCTCGGGGCGAGGGGCACGGCGGGCTGGTCCATCGACGCCCCGATTGAAGCCTCCATCGACACCTCGATCGAGGAGACCGAGGAGCCGCGCGGCCCGGTGGGCAAGGCCTTCCGGCTCTCCGCCGCCGACTCGCTCTCGCTCGGCAACGCCCTGTCCGGCTTCCTGTCCGTGGTCGTGCTCGCCTACTCGGCGATCGACCAGCTCAAGGTGGACGGCAAGTTCGAGCCCGATCCCCGCTTCTTCGGCACCGCCGTGGTGCTGCTGCTCATCGGCGCCACCTGCGACCTGTTCGACGGCCTGGTGGCCCGCCGGTTCCGCGCGTCCGCGATGGGCGCCGAGCTGGACAACCTGGCCGACGTGATCAGCTTCGGCTTCGCGCCCGCGTTCATGGTGGTCATCTGGGGTGGTTTCGCCGAACGGCTGCCGCTCTGGCTGGTCCTGGCCGCGGCCGGGTCGGTGCTGCTCGCCGGGGTGATCCGGCTGGCCAGGTTCGCCTGCGTGAAGACCAAGAGCGGCGACTTCATGGGGTTGCCGATCCCGATGGGCGCGATGACCGTGGTGTCGATCGTGCTGCTGTTCCAGCCGACGGTGTGGACGATCGGGGGCATCTTCGCGGTGGCCTGGCTGATGGTCAGCCGGGTCGAGTATCCCAAGCCGAAGGGCAACCTGGCGGCCGTGGTGCTCGGCTGGATGATGATCAACGTGGCCTGCCTGACCATCTGGGCGGCCGGGCTGGCCGGCGGCGACGAGCTCATCCAGGTGGGCGCGATCATGCAGATCGCCATCGTGTCGGCCATCCCGCTGCGGGTGCTGATGTTCAAGCGCTCCCAGCGCAAGGAGCGGAGCTCCATCTGAGGGAACGGGGTCCGCACGATCCGGGCCCCTTTTCCCGCTGGCGGGCTTGACGTTCAATAGAGGCATGACCGCTACGCCCCGTGAGCAGTCCCAGACCTACCTTCTCGGCAAGCTGGCCAGAGAGCTGGAGCTCAGGGGGATAAAGGTGGCATTACGCACAAATCCCACCTCACTCAGGGTGATCGGTTCCGGTTCGGCCACCGAGACGGTGGAATGCGTAGACGCCGCCGACGGCTGGTTCTACTGCTGGTCGTGGGGCGACATCGTGGAAAGCGCCGACGACCCGTCAGCCGCGGCTGACCGAATCCTCCGCTCTTTCGGCACCCCGATGCCACCCCCAAGACCCAGCCTCGACTGAGCCGCCAACCCGAGGACCCCCAACCTAAGAGCGCCTCCAGAATGAGCAGGTTGTCGGCTTGCTCGCCGTCATCCGGCGCCGTTCACGCAGGTGTTGGTTCCCGCCGCCCCGGCGCCAAGAGAGATCGCCCCAGCCCGAGGCCGTCCAGTCCGAGGCCGTCCGGGTCCGAGACCGTCTAGCCCAAGATCGCCCAACCTGAGGTCACCAGCCTCGGGCGCGCCATTCCGGGAGGGCCGGGCGTTCGGCTCCGAGTGTGGTGTCCTTGCCGTGGCCGGGATAGACCCAGGTCTCATCCGGGAAACGGTCGAAGATGCGCTCCACCACGTCGGTGTAGAGCTGGTCGAAACGCTGCGGGTCCTTCTGGGTGTTGCCCACCCCGCCGGGGAACAGCGAGTCGCCGGTGAAGATGTGGCCGGGGTAGTAGATCGCGATCGAGCCCGGCGTGTGCCCGCGCAGGTGCACCACCTCCAGGCTGAGCACGCCGAGCGCGATCCGGTCCCCGTGCTCCACCTCGCGGGAGCGGACTGGCAGCGCCGGCGCGTCCAGCGGATGCGCGATCGGCGTCGCACCGGTCGCCTTCGCCACTTCGGCCAGCGCCTGCCAGTGATCCCCATGCTGGTGCGTGGTGACGATCGAGCTGATCGGCATCTTCCCGATCAGGTCGAGAATGCGATCGGGCTCGGCGGCGGCGTCGATGAGCAGCCCGTCGCCGGTCTCCTTGCACCGCAGCAGATACGCGTTGTTCCCGAAACCTCCCACTTCGATCTTGGCTATGGTCAGCCTGTCCAGCTCCCGCACATCGGCGGGCCCGCCCTGGACGACGTCTCCCGTATAGCTCATGACTCTCCTCATAGGTCGGTATGGCCTACGTTATCGAGGCCGCCCGATCGTGCCGGAAATCGCCCGGAATCGCGGCCCGCGAGGTGTCACCCGGCAAAGTCGATCACGAATGGTTCGGGTTGAACGGGATCACGTGGTTCAGACGCCCGGGGGGAGGCGTCGCTCAGTGTGCGGTTCGCGGAGCTCGTGATCACGGGGTTCTGACGGTCAAGGGCCAGGCGTCGCCCAGCGTGCGGTTCGCGGAGTTCGCGATCCCGTGGTTCAGAGGGCCGGGGGCCAGCTGTCCGGGATCTGGGCGGGTAGGCCGGGCGGAGCGGCCTGGAACGGCCAGGAGGGCGGGGCAGGGAGCGGGCCCGAGGCGGTGAGGCGGTGGCCGGTGGTGCGGCCGGTCAGCCAGGCGAGCAGGTCACGGCGGGAGCCCTGCACGCTGGGGCCCTCACCCAGGCCGGTCCAGGTCTCGTCGTGCGCCTCGTCGCTCGCCACGACCCTGATCTCGCTGACCGGGCCCGAGCCGGGGGTCCAGCTGCGCATGGTGTCGTGGAAATCCCACACGACGTACTGCTCCGGCCAGTCCGGCCAGTCGTAGCCCCGGTCGAGGTCGCCGTGGTGGATCTCCACCTCGCGCAGGCGGCGCATCAGCACATACCAGGCCGGGTGGTTCCCGCCGGTCATCGCGCCGACCATGACCGTCCAGTCGCTCTCCGTCATCTCCCCGGCGGCCGCGGCGAACCGGTCCGCGCTCTCCTCCAGATCGGCCAGCTGCTCCTTGGCCGGACGGCCCGCGCCCGCCTCGATATCCGCGTTCCGGACGTCCATGTTCGGATACTGCGGGGTCGGGACGCCGGTGCGCGCCCAGGTGAACAGGTTGATCAGGCTGTCCCCGCTTCTGGCGACGTGGGTGATGACATGCCCCCGGCTCCAGCCCGGCAGGCGGGACGGCGCGAGGACGTCGGCGTCGGTCAGCGCGGCCACCGTGGTGATCAGGCGCTCGGTCGAGGCCGTGAGCTGGTTCTGGTACGTGTCGAGGACTGACATGAACCCCAATCGTATCCGGCGGCGGCGACAGAAGCGGGACCGGGGAATGTCCAGCGGCCGGTTGACGCTGCATTTACCCTAGATGTGGATGAGGTCGACGGCCGTGTGGCAGGACCTCGCGAAAATGTCAGTGGGCCTGGGTAGCCTGCCCCGTGCACCTCCTGTTGAGACAATCGACCTACCGGGATCGCCGTGGCTGACCGCCTTATCGTGCGTGGCGCACGTGAACACAACTTGAAGGACGTCTCGCTGGACCTCCCGCGAGACGCTCTGATCGTCTTCACCGGGCTGTCCGGCTCCGGCAAGTCCAGCCTGGCCTTCGACACGATCTTCGCCGAGGGCCAGCGCCGCTACGTGGAGTCCCTTTCTGCGTACGCACGGCAGTTCCTGGGCCAGATGGACAAGCCGGATGTGGACTTCATCGAAGGGCTCTCCCCGGCGGTCTCCATCGACCAGAAGTCGACCAGCAGGAACCCCCGTTCCACGGTCGGCACGATCACCGAGGTCTACGACTACCTCCGGCTGCTCTGGGCCAGGATCGGCAAGCCGCACTGCCCGCAGTGCGAGCGGCCGATCGCCAGGCAGACGCCGGAGCAGATCGTGGACCGGGTGCTCGAACTGGAGGAGGGCACCCGCTTCCAGGTGCTCGCGCCGGTCATCCGCGGCCGCAAGGGGGAGTATGCGGAGCTGTTCCGCGAACTCACCACGAAGGGCTTCGCGCGGGCCCGGGTGGACGGCACGATCATCCGGCTGGAAGAACCGCCGACCCTCAAGAAATACGAGAAGCACGACATCGAGGTCATCGTCGACCGGCTCGCGGTCAAGGACACCGCGCGGCGGCGGCTGACCGACTCGGTGGAGACCGCCCTCCAGCTCTCCGGCGGCACCATCACCCTGGACTTCGTCGACCTCGACCCGGACGACCAGAACCGGGAACGGTTCTACTCCGAGCACCTCTACTGCCCCTATGACGACCTGTCGTTCGAGGAGCTGGAACCCCGCTCGTTCTCGTTCAACTCGCCGTTCGGCGCCTGCCCGGAGTGCACCGGCCTCGGCACCCGGATGGAGGTCGACCCCGAGCTGATCGTGCCCGACCCCGAGCGCACCCTCGGCGACGGCGCGATCTCGGTCTGGTCCGGCGGCCACACCAGCGACTACTTCGAGAAGCTGATGGAGGGCCTCGGCAACGCCCTCGGCTTCACCCTCGACACCCGCTGGGACCGCCTCTCCAAGCAGGCCCAGAAGTCCCTGCTGCACGGCCACGACGAGCAGATCCACATCCGCTACAGCAACCGGTATGGGCGGGAGCGGTCCTACTACACCAACTTCGAGGGCGCCATCACCTGGGTGCAGCGCCGGCACGCCGAGTCGGAGAGCGACGCCGCCCGGGAGAAGTACGAAGGGTATATGCGGGAGGTGCCGTGCCCGGCCTGCCAGGGCAAGCGCCTCAAGCCGGTGTCGCTGGCCGTCACCGTGGGAGGCTCGTCGATCGCGGACGTGTCGTCGCTGTCGATCGGGGAGTGCGCCCGCTTCCTGAGCGGGTTCAAGCTGTCCGAGCGCGACATGCAGATCGCCGAACGGGTGGTCAAGGAGATCAACGCCCGGCTGGGCTTCCTGCTGGACGTCGGGCTCGACTACCTGACCCTCGACCGGGCCGCCGGAACCCTGGCCGGAGGCGAGGCGCAGCGCATCCGGCTGGCCACCCAGATCGGGTCCGGCCTGGTCGGCGTGCTCTACGTGCTGGACGAGCCGTCCATCGGGTTGCACCAGCGGGACAACCATCGGCTGCTGGAGACCCTGATCCGGCTGCGCGACATGGGCAACACGCTGATCGTGGTGGAGCACGACGAGGACACCATCGCCGCCGCCGACTGGGTGGTCGACATCGGCCCCGGGGCCGGTGAGCACGGCGGCCAGGTCGTCGTGTCCGGAACCGTGGACGAACTGTTGGCCAGCGAGGAGTCGCTGACGGGGGCGTACCTGTCGGGGCGGCGCGAGATCGTGATCCCGGCCAAGCGCCGCAAGCGCGACCGCAAGCGGCAGCTCACCGTGAAGGGCGCGCGCGAGCACAACCTCACCGGCGTGGACGTGGACTTCCCGCTGGGCGTGTTCACCGCCGTGACCGGGGTGTCGGGTTCCGGCAAGTCGACGCTGGTCAACGACATTCTCTACAACGCGCTGGCCAAGGAGCTGCACAACGCCAGGACGGTGCCGGGCCGGCACTCCCGGGTGGTCGGGATGGATCTGCTGGACAAGGTCGTGCACGTGGACCAGTCCCCGATCGGGCGCACGCCCAGGTCCAACCCCGCCACCTACACGGGGGTGTTCGACCACGTCAGGAAGCTGTTCGCGGCGACCACCGAGGCGAAGATCCGCGGCTACCAGCCGGGCAGGTTCAGCTTCAACGTCAAGGGCGGCCGCTGCGAGGCGTGCTCGGGCGACGGCACCATCAAGATCGAGATGAACTTCCTCCCGGATGTGTACGTGCCGTGTGAGGTCTGTCACGGCGCCCGCTACAACCGGGAGACCCTGGAGGTCCACTACAAGGGCAAGACCATCTCCGAGGTCCTGGACATGCCGATCGAGGAGGCCCTGCACTTCTTCGAGGCCATCCCCGCCATCCGCCGCCACCTGGACACCCTCAACGCGGTCGGCCTCGGCTACGTCCGTCTCGGCCAGCCCGCCACCACCCTGTCCGGCGGCGAGGCCCAGCGCGTCAAGCTCGCCTCCGAACTCCAGCGCCGCTCCACCGGCCGCACCATCTACGTCCTCGACGAGCCCACCACAGGCCTGCACTTCGAGGACATCCGCCGCCTGCTCGGCGTGCTCAACCGCCTGGTCGACAACGGCAACACGGTCATCGTCATCGAACACAACCTGGACGTCATCAAGACCGCCGACTGGGTCATCGACATGGGCCCCGAGGGCGGCTCCCGCGGCGGCCTGGTGGTGGCCACCGGCACCCCCGAGGACGTGGCCCTCATCGACGCCAGCCACACCGGCGCCTTCCTCCGCAAGATCCTAGGCCTCTGAAGCTGGTACGCCCCTGGGGCCGCGAAGCCGGTGGCCCTGGGGGCGGTCTCGACGCCAGTTACACCGTCGCGTTCCCGCGCAAGATCCTCGGTCGTGTACGCCCCCTGGGCCACGATGCCAGCGCCCTGTGGCGGTCATCGACGTCAGCCACATGGGCGCGTTTCTGCGCGAGGTGCTCGGTTGTGTACGCCCCCCTGGGCCACGATGCCAGCGCCCTATGGCGGTCATCGACGTCAGCCACATGGGCGCCGTTTCTGCGCGAGATGCTCGGTTGTGTACGCCCCCGTGGCCGGCGCCCTGGGCGGTTATCGACGTCAGCCACACCGGCGCGTTCCCCGCAAGATCCTTTATGTCCTGAGGCTGCGATGAGGTGGACCTGGTGACGCGGCGGTGGCGGTGCCGCCTGCCCTGTTTCGCGGGGGTACTGGCCCGGTTGTGACGGGCGGGGGAGCGGGGGCCTGGGGGAGTCAGAGTACTTTCGGGAAATCGGTAATTGTCCATACTCCGCCCGTTACTGGTGCGGCATGCTGAACCCTCATCGGGGTGACAGCCGTACTTAATGACAACAGACCCCAGTGGAGGGCGAAACATGGATGCTTCCGGCAACCCCTTGCCGATTTCCGGGAATGCTTCGACAGCTGAGCGGCGGGAGCCAACGCGGCGTGCGGTGGTCCTGGGCGTGGGCGGGGCCGGGCTCGCGGTCGCGCTGACGGCGTGCACGGGTTACCAGTCGGGAGGTGGGACCACCGCCGCGGAACCGGCCGACCCGCCGGCCGAGGATCCGCCCGCGGCGGACGTGACCGAGGACAGCGCGACTGAGGGCCCAGCTGAGACCGAAGAGGCGGCCCCGGTGGAGGAGGCTCCCCCGGCGGACGCGTTCGCGAAGACGGCCGACATCCCGGAGGGCGGCGGCAAGATCTTCGAGAACGAGAAGGTCGTGATCACCCAGCCCACCGCCGGGCAGTTCAAGTGCTTCACGGCCGTCTGCACCCACCAGGGCTGCACGGTGGCCAGCATCTCCAACGGCACCATCAACTGCCCCTGCCACGGCAGCCGCTTCAAGATCGAGGACGGCTCGGTGGCCGGTGGCCCCGCCAAGGGCCCCCTGGAGGAGAAGCAGATCAGCGTCTCCGGCGACAGCATCGTCCTGGCCTGACCCGCACACCACACCGAACACCGAAACGCCACACACCGAAACGCCACACACCGAAACGCCGCACACCGAGAAACCACAGCGTCAGAACGTCACAACGCCACCGATCGGCGGGGAGCCCGCGCGCTCCTCGCCTTCGCGGCCATCAGCGCGGCCGCGACCGTCGGGTTGGCCTATACAACCCCTGGGCCGGATATATCCGGCCCGGTCATTGACTGCGAGATCCGTCCGCTGTGTGGCCGGATGGGTCTCGCGCGCGCCGATACTCCTGGGGTGGAGGGCTGCCCGCGGCTACGGGAAGCCCTTTCGGCGCGCACCGGCCCCGCGTCGCCGCCATGGTGGGCGCGGGGCCGGGCCCTTCCGTGCCCGGCTGCGACCGCCCCCGATGACGGGTGAGCCCACGCCGGTCATGGCCGCTCGCACCCAGGGTGGGTTCAAGGTCGCAGAGCCCGGCCGCGACCGCCCCCGATGACGGGTGAGCCCACGCCGGTCATGGCTGCTCGCACCCAGGGTGGGTTCAAGGTCGCAGAGCCCGGCCGCGACCGCCCCCGATGACGGGTGAGCCCACGCCGGTCATGGCTGCTCGCACCCGGGGTGGATTCTAAGGTCGCAGACTCATGCCTGATTGAGTCGAAATGTCCGGATTTGAATAGCTATGGAATCCGGCGAACTATTCAGGCGCGTGACTTTGCAATCGCCCTGGCCCGCGACGGAGGACGGCGTAGGTCTCTTCCAGCCCGCCTTCACGGCGTCGGCCTCGCTGGGCCAGACGGGATTGTCGGTGCGGGACAGTAGGCTTTGAGAGTGGCAGATCCGGCAACTTATCGGCCAGCGCCCGGATCGATTCCCGAGTCGCCTGGGGTCTATCGATTCCGGGATCCCGGCGGCCGGGTGATCTACGTGGGCAAGGCGAAGAGCCTGCGGCAGCGGCTCAACTCCTACTTCGCGGATTTCGCGAGCCTGCACTTCCGGACCCAGTCGATGCTCACCACCGCGGCTCGGGTGGACTGGACGGTGGTCCGCACCGAAGTCGAGGCGCTGCAGCTCGAATACTCGTGGATCAAAGAGTTCGATCCCCACTTCAACGTGAAATACCGCGACGACAAGTCGTATCCGTACCTGGCGGTCACGATGGGGGAGGACTTCCCCCGCGTGCAGGTGCTGCGCGGGGCCAAGCGCAAGGGAACCCGCTACTTCGGGCCTTACTCGCACGCGTGGGCGATCCGGGAGACCGTCGATCTGCTGCTGCGGGTCTTCCCGATCCGGTCCTGCTCGTCGGGCGTCTTCAAACGGGCGGGGCAGATCGGGCGGCCGTGCCTGCTCGGCTACATCGACCGATGCTCGGCGCCGTGCGTGGGCCGGGTCACCCCGGACGAGCACCGCGCCCTCGCCGAGGACTTCTGCGACTTCATGGCGGGCAACACCACCCGGTTCATCAAGCGGCTCGAACACAAGATGCGGGAAGCCTCCGCCGTCCAGGAATACGAGCTGGCCGCCCGGCTGCGGGACGACGTGCAGGCGTTGCAGAAGGCGCTGGAGAAGCAGGCCGTCGTGCTCGGCGACGCCACCGACTGCGACGTCATCGCCCTGGCCGAAGACCCCCTGGAAGCCGCCGTGCAGGTGTTCTACGTGCGCGGCGGCCGGATCCGCGGACAGCGCGGCTGGGTGGTCGACAAGGTCGAGGAGACCACCCCGGGCGAGCTGGTGGAGCACTTCCTGCTCCAGATGTACTCGGAGTCCGAGATCCCCAGGGAGATCCTGGTCCCGGCCGTGCCGCCCGACCACGACGCGGTCCTGGAGCTGCTGGAGGAGCAGCGCGGCTCCCGGGTCGACGTCAGGGTGCCCCAGCGCGGCGACAAGAAGTCCCTCATGGAGACCGTCGAGCGCAACGCCAAGGAAGCCCTCACCCAGCACAAGCTGCGCCGCTCCAGCGACCTGACCACCCGCGGCAAGGCGCTCCAGGAGATCGCGGACGCGCTGGAACTCGACCAGGTCCCGCTCCGGATCGAGTGCTACGACGTCTCCCACATCCAGGGCACCAACGTGGTCGCCTCCATGGTCGTGTTCGAGGACGGCCTGGCCCGCAAGAGCGAGTACCGCCGCTTCCAGATCAAGAGCGCCGAAGGCGACGTGGCCTCCATCCACGAGGTCATCTCCCGCAGGTTCAAGCGCTACCTGGAGGAGCGCAGCGCCACCGGGGAGCTCGGCGGGGAGCCCGTCGGGGAACCCATCGACCCGGAGACCGGGAAACCGCGCAAGTTCGCGTACCCGCCGAATCTGGTCGTGGTGGACGGCGGGCCCGCGCAGGCCGCGGCCGCCCAGCGGGCGCTGGACGAGCTCGGCGTGGACGACGTCGCCGTCTGCGGCCTGGCCAAGCGGCTGGAGGAGGTCTGGCTGCCGGGCGACGACCAGCCGGTCATCCTGCCGCGCTCCAGTGAGGGCCTTTACCTGCTGCAACGCGTGCGCGACGAGGCACATCGCTTCGCCATCACCTACCATCGAGCCAAGCGGTCCAGAACACTCAAGGAGAGCGCGCTCGACGAGGTTCCCGGCCTTGGCCCAGCGCGGCGGCAAGCACTTCTGCGACACTTCGGATCCGTGAAACGGTTGAGCGACGCCACCGCCGAGGAGATCCGCGAGGTTCCGGGCATCGGTCCTTCGACGGCCGAGGCCATCGTCGCGGCGTTGCAGGGAGAGAAATGAGCCAGAAGAAATGAACCAGCCCAGTGATCCCGCGTTCGTGCTCGTCACGGGCATGTCCGGGGCCGGGCGGAGCACGGCCGCGAAGGCGCTGGAGGACCTCGGCTGGTTCGTGATCGACAACCTGCCGCCCGGGCTGCTGTTCTCGCTGGCCGAGGAGGCGGGCCGGGTCAAGCTGGCCGCCGACAAGGTGGCCGCCGTGGTCGATGTGCGCTCGCTGGCCTTCACCAGCGACCTCAACGCGGCCATCGAGGAGCTGGACGGCCGCGGCGTCGGGGTCCGGGTGGTGTTCCTGGAGGCCAGCGACGACGCGCTGGTGCGCAGGTTCGAGAACGTGCGCCGCCCGCACCCGCTGCAGGCCGACGGCCGCCTGGTGGACGGCATCGACCGCGAGCGCGGCATCCTGCGCGAGGTCCGGGCCAACGCCGACCTGGTGATCGACACCTCCAAGCTCAACGTGCACGAGCTCCGCAGCAAGATCGTCTCCTTCTTCGGCGGCGAGGACCGGCCCGGCCTGAAGGTCAACATCGTCTCCTTCGGCTACAAGTACGGCCTGCCCGTCGACGCCGACCTCGTCGTCGACTGCCGATTCCTGCCCAATCCCCACTGGGTCCCGGAACTTCGCCCAATGAGCGGGCTCGACGGCCCGGTAAGGGAGTACGTTCTGGGGCAGCCCGGTGCGAAAGAGTTCCTCGACGGCTACGAGGAACTGTTCGGCGTCGTGGCGGCGGGGTACACCCGCGAGGGCAAGAGCTACGCCACGCTGGCCGTCGGCTGCACGGGGGGCAGGCACCGCAGCGTCGCCATGGCGGAGCAACTGGGCGGCAGGCTGCGCGAGCGCGGCATGGAGGTGCAAGTGAGCCATCGGGATGTGGGTCGCGAGTGAGTGAACCGGCCCCGGCCGCCAAAGTCGTCGCGCTGGGGGGCGGCCACGGGCTGCACGCGTCGTTGTCGGCGCTCAGAAGGGTCACGGCCGACCTGACGGCCGTCGTCACGGTGGCCGATGACGGCGGGTCCAGCGGGCGGCTCAGACGCGAACTGGGCGTGCTGCCCCCGGGTGACCTGCGGATGGCGCTGGCCGCGCTGTGCGGGGACGACGAGTGGGGGCAGACCTGGAGCCGGGTGGTCCAGCACCGGTTCAGGAGCGAAGGCGAGCTGCACGGCCACGCGGTCGGGAACCTGCTGATCGTCGCCCTGTGGGAATTACTGGACGACCCCGTGCAGGCGCTGGAGTGGGTGGGCCGGCTGCTGGGCGCGCACGGCCGGGTGCTGCCCATGGCCGCCGTCCCGCTGGACATCCAGGCCGAGGTCGAGGTGGACGGCACGCTGACCACGGTGCGCGGCCAGGTCGCCTGCGCGCTCACCCCCGGCCGGGTCCAGGCCATCTCGCTGGTGCCGCCCGACCCGCCGGTCTCGCCGGAGGCGATCGAGGCCATCCACGACGCCGACTGGGTGGTCTTCGGCCCTGGCTCCTGGTTCACCAGCGTGCTCCCGCACCTGAAGGTCCCCGAACTGGCCCGCGCGCTGTACGCGACGAGCGCCCGCCGCCTGGTCATCCTCAACCTGGCCCCCCAGCCGGGCGAGACCGACGGCTTCTCCCCCCAGAAGCATCTGGAGGTGCTCCGCCAGCACGCGCCCGCCTTGCTGGTCGACGCCGTCCTGGCCGACACCTCGGTGACGGAGGACCCGACCGAGCTGGAGAAGGCTGCGGTCGCCCTCGGCGGACGCCTGGTATTGGCTGATGTGGGAGCATCTGACGGGTCCGCGCGGCACGATGCACCCCGTCTTGCCCAGGTCCTGGACGAGATTTTCCGCGAGAAGCGGTGATCCTCCCTGCCCGGGGTGCGAGAGACTGACCACGGCGCTCCGGTGCCTGATCTGAGTAGCGTGGGGAAGCGACAACCCCCGACGGCCTTAGCGAAGCCACCGGTTGATTGCCGACACACATATTCTCGGGGAGGACACTGGCGATGGCGATGACGGGTGTAGTGAAGGATGAACTGAGTCGCCTTCCCGTGTTGAAACCCTGCTGCCGCAAGGCCGAGGTGTCCACGCTGCTGCGCTTCGCCAGCGGCCTGCACCTGGTCGGGGGCAGGATCGTCATCGAGGCCGAACTCGACACCAACGTGACGGCGCGGCGGCTCATCAAGGACATCGGCGAGGTCTTCGGTCACAAGGCCGAGGTGCTCGTGCTGGCCCCGGCCGGGCTGCGGAAGGGCTCCCGGTACGTGGTCCGGGTCTACAAGGACGGCGAGGCCCTGGCCCGGCAGACCGGCCTGATCGACAACCACGGCCGCCCGGTGCGGGGCCTGCCCCGCCAGGTGGTCTCGGGGGCGACCTGCGACGCGGAGGCGGCCTGGCGGGGGGCGTTCCTGGCGCACGGCTCGCTGACCGAGCCGGGCAGGTCGATGTCGCTGGAGGTGACCTGCCCGGGGCCGGAGGCCGCGCTGGCGCTGGTCGGCTCGGCCCGCCGGTTGAAGATCCACGCCAAGGCGCGCGAGGTGCGCGGCGTGGACCGGGTGGTGGTCAGGGACGGGGACGCGATCAGCGCGCTGCTGACCCGGCTCGGCGCCCACGACAGCGTGCTGGCCTGGGAGGAGCGGCGGATGCGCCGCGAGGTGCGGGCCACCGCCAACCGGCTGGCCAACTTCGACGACGCCAACCTGCGCCGCTCGGCCCGCGCGGCGGTGGCCGCCGGGGCCCGGGTGCAGCGCGCCCTGGAGATCCTCGGCGACGACGCCCCAGAGCATCTGGTGGTGGCGGGGCGGCTGCGGGTGGAGCACAAGCAGGCGTCCCTGGAGGAACTCGGCCAGATCGCCGACCCGCCGCTGACCAAGGACGCGATCGCCGGGCGGATCCGCCGCCTGCTCGCGATGGCCGACAAACGCGCCCAGGACCTCGGGCTGCCCAACACGGAGGCGAACTTGACCGCGGACATGCTCTCGGGCTGATCAGCCGAGGAAGAGCGGGCCCCCGGAAGCGGGACGGTTTACGGCAAACTGTAAGATTTAGTGTCAGTTTTATGACGTCTCGACCTGTGGGACCCTCGCGTGGTCTAAACCAATTTCAGTCCGATAGGGTCTGCACCGAGGTTTCAGTCACGTAACGACGCATGAGGAGATCGGATCACGTGAGCATCCGCGTAGGCGTGAACGGCTTCGGCCGTATCGGCCGCAACTTCTGGCGTGCTGCCGCCGCCAGCGGCAAGGACATCGAGATCGTCGCTGTCAACGACCTGACCGACAATGCCACGCTCGCCCACCTGCTGAAGTACGACAGCATCCTGGGCCGCCTGCCGTACGAGGTGAAGGCGTCGGCTGACGAGATCACGGTGGACGGCAAGGCCATCAAGGCGTTCGCCGAGCGCGACCCGGCCAAGCTGCCCTGGGGCGACCTGGGCGTGGACGTGGTCGTGGAGTCGACCGGCTTCTTCACCGACGCCAACAAGGCCAAGGTGCACGCCGAGAACGGCGCCAAGAAGGTCATCATCTCCGCTCCGGCGAAGAACGAGGACGTCACGATCGTGATGGGCGCCAACCACGGGACGTACGACCCGGCGGCGCACACGATCATCTCCAACGCCTCCTGCACCACCAACTGCCTGGCCCCGCTCGCGAAGGTGCTCAACGACACCTTCGGCATCGAGAAGGGCCTGATGACCACGATCCACGCGTACACCCAGGACCAGAACCTGCAGGACGGGCCGCACAGCGACCTGCGGCGGGCCCGCGCGGCCGCGATCAACATCGTGCCCACCTCCACCGGCGCGGCCAAGGCCATCGGCCTGGTGCTGCCCGAGCTCAAGGGCAAGCTGGACGGCTACGCGCTGCGCGTGCCGATCCCCACGGGCTCGGCCACCGACCTCACCGTGGAGCTCAAGCGCGAGGTCACCGTCGAGGACGTCAACGCCGCGTTCAAGGCCGCCGCCGAGGGCGCCCTCAAGGGCTACCTCAGCTACACCGAGGACGACATCGTCTCCGCCGACATCGTCACCGACCCCTCCTCCTGCATCTTCGACGCCGGCCTGACCAAGGTCATCGGCAACCAGGCGAAGGTCGTCGGCTGGTACGACAACGAGTGGGGCTACTCCAACCGCCTGGTGGACCTCATCGAGTACGTGGGTGCCTCACTCTGATGCGTGGCCTCGACGAACTCGACGTGAAGGGTCGGCGCGTGCTCGTGCGCGCCGACCTGAACGTGCCGCTGGACGGGGAGACGATCACCGATGACGGCCGGATCCGGGCCTCGGTGCCCACGATCCGCAACCTGGTCGATCGCGGCGCGATGGTGATCGTCTGCGCGCACCTGGGCCGGCCGAAGGGGTCGCCGAACCCGAAGTTCTCGCTCGCCCCCGTCGCGAAGCGCCTGGCCGAGCTGCTCGGCGAGCCGGTGGACTTCGCCACCGACGTGGTGGGCGAGTCCGCCCAGGCCACGATGGCGGGCCTGCGCGACGGCCAGGTGGCGCTGCTGGAGAACCTGCGCTTCGAGCCGGGCGAGGAGTCCAAGGACGACGCGGAGCGCGCCCTGTTCGCGGGCAAGCTGGCCGCGCTCGCCGACCTCTACGTGGGTGACGGCTTCGGGGCCGTGCACCGCAAGCACGCCTCGGTCTACAACGTGCCCCGGCTGCTGCCGCACGCGGCGGGCGGCCTGGTGCTGGCCGAGGTCGAGGTGCTGAAGAAGCTCACCGAGGACCCGGCCCGCCCCTACGTGGTGGTGCTCGGCGGGGCGAAGGTGTCCGACAAGCTCGGCGTCATCGCCAACCTGCTGACCAAGGTGGACCGGCTGCTCATCGGCGGCGGCATGGCCTACACCTTCCTCAAGGCGCAGGGGCACGAGGTGGGCAACTCGCTCCTGCAGGAGGAGAAGCTCGGCGACGTGCGCGGCTTCCTGGACGAGGCCGCCGCGCGCGGGGTCGACCTGGTGCTGCCGGTGGACGTGCTGGCCGCCGACGGTTTCGCGCCGGACGCCGCGTTCGAGGTGGTGGACGCCACCGCGATCCCCGCCGACAAGGAGGGCCTGGACATCGGCCCGCGCACCCGCGAGCTGTTCGCGAGCAAGCTGGCCGACGCCAGGACGGTGTTCTGGAACGGCCCGATGGGCGTGTTCGAGTTCGACGCGTTCGCCGGGGGCACCCGCGCGGTCGCCGAGGCCCTGATCGCCTCGGACGCGTTCACGGTCGTCGGCGGCGGCGACTCGGCCGCGGCCGTGCGCAGGCTGGGCCTGCCCGAGGACGGGTTCTCCCACATTTCCACGGGAGGCGGCGCTTCCCTCGAATACCTTGAGGGCAAGACCCTGCCGGGCCTGGCCGCGCTGGAGGACGATCACGTTGAGTCGTAAACCGCTGATCGCCGGCAACTGGAAGATGAACAAGAACCACCTTGAGGCGATCAAGCTGGTTCAGGAGCTGGCGTTCTCGTTCACCGACAAGGACTTCGACAAGGTCGAGGTCGCGGTGCTGCCCCCGTTCACCGACCTGCGCAGCGTGCAGACCCTGGTGGACGGCGACAAGCTCCGGATCGAGTACGGCGCGCAGGACCTGTCCGCGCACGACGCCGGCGCCTACACCGGGGAGATCTCCGGGGCCCAGCTGGCCAAGCTCGGCTGCGCGTTCGTCCTGGCCGGGCACTCCGAGCGGCGGCAGTACCACGCCGAGGACGACGCGCTGGTCAACGCCAAGGTGAAGGCCGCCTACCGGCACGGGATCACGCCGATCCTGTGCGTGGGGGAGGGGCTGCCCATCCGGCAGGCCGGGGACCAGGTGCCGTACACGATCGCGCAGGTGGACGGGGCGCTGGCGGGTGTCAGCGCCGAGCAGGTGAAGTCGATCGTCATCGCGTACGAGCCGGTGTGGGCCATCGGCACCGGGGAGGTCGCCACCCCGGAGGACGCGCAGGAGGTCTGCGGGGCCATCCGGACGCGACTCGCCGGGCTCTATGACCGCGAGGTGGCCGACGCCGTCCGTATCCTTTACGGAGGTTCGGTGAAGTCCGACAACACTGCGGGGATCATGGCCAAGCCCGATGTCGACGGCGCGCTCGTCGGCGGAGCTAGTCTGGACCCGGGAGAGTTCGTCAAAATTTGCCGTTTTGGCGAGATGTCGGGCTAGCTCATCGGTTTAGGGGGTGCGACTTGACAACAAGTCGTACCCTTCAAAGAGCAAGATTGAATCGTCGTCATGCCGCATAAGGCGCTACCGGGAACAGGTCTACGGTGACTATCGGAATCTCCATCGCGCTCATTCTGTCGAGCCTCCTCATGATCCTTCTCGTCCTGCTCCACAAGGGCAAAGGCGGAGGTCTGACGGACATGTTCGGCGGTGGCTTCGCGTCGTCGTTCGGTGGCTCGTCCGTCGTGGAACGTAACCTCGACCGCCTCACGATCATCACGGGTTCCGTGTGGTTCGTGTGCATCATCGCGCTCGGCCTGCTACTCAAGCCGTAGCAGTCCGCCGCGTGACATAGATTCATTTCTCCCCCGCTATTCTCGCGGGGCGATCGAGGAGGAGTTCATCCGTGGGTAGTGGCAACGCGATCCGTGGCAGCCGAGTCGGCGCCGGTCCGATGGGCGAGGCCGAGCGTGGCGAGGCGGCCCCCCGCGTGCGGGTCTCGTTCTGGTGCGCGAACCTGCACGAGACGCGGCCCAGCTTCGCCAGTGACGCGGCCGTGCCCGAGCACTGGGACTGTCCCCGGTGCGGGCTGCCGGCCGGTCAGGACGAGGCCAACCCGCCCGCTCCGCCGCGGAACGAGCCGTACAAGACGCATCTCGCGTATGTGAAGGAACGCCGTAGCGACAATGACGGCGCCCAGATCCTCGCGGAGGCGCTGGAGCGACTGCGCTCGTCTTCTCGCCCGATTTACTAGCTGGTACGGCCTGAGGCCCCCGACTTCCACCAAGTCGGGGGCTTCAGCCATTCAGTGGACCTGCTCGCCGTCCACGAAGGTGGCGGTGACGCGGGTCGTCCAGATGTCGGTGGGGTCGAGGGTGAACGGGTCGCGGTCGAGGACGGCCAGGTCGGCGGGGCGGCCGGGTTCGAGGATGCCCGCGGGGGAGTCGTTGAGCCAGGCTGAGCCGGAGGTGTACGCGGTCAGGATCGTGCGCAGGGTGAGGCTCTGGCCGGGGAGGAACGGGGTCGCCGCGGTCGGGTACCCGGAATTGTGGGAGCCGGGAGGTTCGGTGCGGTTCACGGCGACGTGCATGGCCTGGATGGGGTCGGCGGAGGAGACCGGCCAGTCGGAGCCCGCCGCCAGGCGGGTGCCGTGGGCGACCAGGTCGGCGAACGGATACTGCCAGTCGGAGCGCGGGAAGCCCAGGTAGGGGATGCAGAGCTCGTCCATCTGGGCGTGGTGGGTGGCCCAGAGGGGCTGCAGGTTGGCGGTGACGTTCAGGGCGGCGAAGCGGGGGACGTCGGGCGGGGTGACGATCTGCAGGTGGGCGATGTGGTGGCGGTTGGCGGGGTTGGTGCCGGTGAGGGCGTCGAGCGCCTCGCGGACGGCGCGCTCGCCGATTGCGTGGAAGTGGACCTGGAAGCCGAGGGTGTCCAGTTCCTTGACGTAGCCGCCCAGGCGTTGGGGGTCGACGTAGGAGAGGCCGGTGCCGCCGCAGCGGCAGTAGGGCTCGATGACGGCGGCGGTGAAGTTCTCCGCGATGCCGTCCTGCATGATCTTGACGGCGGTGGCGCGGAAGCGGTCCAGGCCTTCGGCGGAGGCTCTTCTGGCGGCCAGGGCGGCGATCTGCTCGGCGCCCTGGGCGCGGTCCCACCAGAGGGCGCCGACGACGCGGGCTTTCAGGGTGCCGTCGGCGGCGGCGGCGAGGTAGGTGGGGAGCTGGTCGTCGGAGCCCGCGTAGGAGCCGACGATGGCGTCCTGCCAGCCGGTGATGCCGAGGGAGAACAGGTGCCGCTGGGCGTCCAGGAGGGCGGCGGCCTGGTCGGCGGGGGTGGGGCGGGGGGTCAGGAGGCCGACCAGGTCCATCGCGCCCTCGTGCAGGACGCCGGAGGGGGCGCCGTCGGGGTCGCGTTCGATCCGGCCGTCGGCGGGGTCGGGGGTGTCCTTGGTGATCCCGGCGCGTTCGAGGGCTCGCGTGTTCACCCAGGCCGCGTGATGGTCGCGCTGGATGAGGTACGCCGGGCGGTCCAGGAAATCCAGCTGCGTCCGGTGCGGCAATCCCCCAGGAAAGGCGGACATATCCCAGCCACCGCCATCAATCCATGATTTATGCGGATTCTGTGTGGCGTAGTCGGCGATGAGGGTGGTGTAGGCGTCCAGGCCGAACACCTCCGACAGCTCGCACTGGGCGCGTTCCAGGCCGGCCTGGATCGGGTGGATGTGGGCGTCGGTGAAGCCGGGGGTGAGCAGGCCGCCGTCCAGGTCGTACGGCTCGGCGTGCGGCGCGAGCCGTACCAGATCGGATTCCCGGCCGACGGCGGCGATGCGGCCGTCGCGGACCAGGACCGCCTCGGCGAAACCCTCGGGGGTGAAGGCGCGGCCACCGCGGAAGAGCAGGTCGGTCATGTTCAGTGTCCTGTGATCATGTCGGCGATGCGGGCGAGAACGGAGGTGCGCGGCGTGCCGGTGGCCTCCCGGGCGTCGGCGAGCCGGTAGAGACGGTACATCGCGTGCACGCCCAGCCAGCGCAGGGGCTCCGGCTCCCAGCGGCGTACCCGCCTGCCGACCCAGGGGAGGGTGGTGAGGTCGGTGGCGCGGCCGAGGGCCAGGTCGGCCAGGGTGCGCCCGGCCAGGTTGGTGGCGGTGACGCCGTGGCCGGTGTAGCCGCCCGCCCAGCCGAGGCCGGTCGAGCGGTCCAGGCCGACCGTGGCGCACCAGTCGCGGGGCACGCCGAGGACGCCGGACCAGGCGTGTTCCACTCTGGCGGTCTTCACCGCCGGGAAGAACGAGGTCAGGAGGTGCCAGAGGGCGTCGACGGTCCAGTCGTGGGTGTGGCCGCGGTCGTCCAGGCGGGAGCCGTACAGGTAGGGGCGGCCGCGGCCGCCGAAGGCGATCCTGTCGTCGGCGGTGCGCTGGGCGTACATGTAGTAGTGGGCCATGTCGCCGAGCAGTTCGCGGCCGCTCCAGCCGATCTCGTCCCAGTTGTTCAGCGGCTCGGTGACGATCATCGAGCTGTTCATCGGGAGCCAGTCGCGGTGGTGGCCCGGCACGGCGGCGGTGAAACCCTCGGTGCAGCGCAGCACCAGGTCCGCGCTGACCGTTCCGCCGGGCGTGACCGCTCGGCCTCGCGCGATCTCCGTGACCGGCGTGCGCTCGTGGAGCTCAACCCCCAGGTTCCGTACGGCTCGCGCCAGCCCTCTGGCCAGCAGGGCCGGCTGGATCCTGGCGCAGTGCGGGCTCCAGGACGCGGCCAGGGCTCCTTCGACGTTGATCCTCGCGGCCATCTCGCGGGTGCTGAGCAGGTCGACGTCCTCGGGGGTCCAGCCCCAGGAGCGCTGGTCGACGATCTCGGCGCGCAGCCGGGCGGCCTGGGCGGGGGTCCTGGCGACGTTGAACAGGCCGTCTTTGACCAGGTCGGCGTCGATGCCCTCCGCCTGGGCGACCCGGATCACCTCGTCGACGGCGGCGAACATCTCCCGCTGGAACCGGAGCGCGGTGTCCCGTCCGTGGTGTTTCGCGTACCTCGCGGCGGAGCCCGGGAGCAGCCCCGCCAGCCAGCCGCCGTTGCGGCCGGACGCGCCGAACCCCGCGAACTCCTTCTCCAGGACGACGATTCGCAGGGCCGGGTCGAGCTTCTTGAGGTAGTACGCCGTCCATAGGCCGGTATATCCGGCGCCGACGATGGCGACGTCCGCCTGTACGTCCCCGGCCAGGGGTTCGGTGGGTGCGGGCACCCCGATCGAGCGATACCAGAAGGACACGTCCCCGTTGACGAAACCCGGAGCGAGCGGAGCGTTCATGACGCTCATCCTGCTATATCCGTCATAGTCTCCGCATCTGGCGACGGAAGTCGCGGCCGATCCCCCATGTCGCCGCGAGAAGCGAAGATTTGTAGTGATTTCTTGGTAAAGAAACGACCGCCACACCCTTGTGTAGCAATCGTGTAACAGTTGTCCGGCAGGCTTGTCCGCGATGGAAGGAGCGGAATTCATGGGGTTCCTGCGCATTCGTACGACGGTGGACGAACGTCCCGGACGGCTGGCCTCGCTCGCCTCGGCGCTGGCCGAGAAGGGGGGCAACATACTCGGGCTGTCCGTGCAACCCGACACCGACGGCACGGTGGACGAATTCGTCGCCGAGATTCCCGCCTCGGCCGAGGACGTCCGCGCGGCGCTGGAGGAAGCCGGGGGCCGCCGCGTCCTCGTCCTGCCCGCCAGCGCGCACGAGCTCACCGACGAACCCACCCGCGCCCTGCTCCTGGCGGCCCGCCTGCGCGCGATGCCCTGGCGGCTTCCCGAGATCCTGCGCGAACTCCTGCGCGCCGACGACGCCCGCTGGATCTTCGGCTCGGACATCTCCGGAATGCCGGATCCGACCCTGCTGACCGTGCCCGTCGCCCCGCGCCGCTCCATCCGCCTGCGCCGCTCCGGCCTCCCCTTCACCCTCACCGAGGCCGCCCGCGCCGCCGCCCTCGTCCGCCTCGCCCAGCCCCCCGCCGACCAGCCCGCCGCCGACCACGTCATCCGCTTGCCCGACGGCGCCGAGGTCCAGGTCAAACCCCTCAACCCGCTCTACCGCGAAGCCGTGCGCGACCTGCACGAACGCTGCTCGCCCGAATCCCGCCGCTTCCGCTACTTCACCGCCATGCCCACCCTCACCCCCCGCATCTTCGACCACCTCTGCGACCGCAAACGCGGCCACTCCATCGTCGCCGGCCGCGACGGCCAGTTCGTCGCCCTCGCCTCCCTCAACTTCACCCCCGACCCCGGCATCGCCGAATTCGCCTTCCTCATCGAAGACCGCTGGCAAGGCCGCGGCCTCGGCACCGCCCTGGCCCGCACCCTCCTCACCGAGGCCCGCGACCTGGGCTTCGCCGAAGTCCGCGCCAGCCTCCTCTCCGACAACACCCGCATGCGCCGCCTCCTGCTGTCCTTGGGCGCGACCCTCAACTACACCGAGGACCCAGGCGTTCTCGAGGCCCGTATCCCTGTGGGGGTACTGACGGCGGCGACGCCGTCCTAGGCATCCCTAGCTCGCCGGCTCGTTGAGGCCGGCGTTGAGCTTGTCGAGCCGCGCTTGGATCTGAGCGCGGGAGCTGTCGTGGGTGAGGAGCAGGTAGCGCTCGGCGCGGATGCCGTCGATCACGATGGCGGCGACCTGGTCGGGTTCGAGCACGGCCGGGCCGGCGAAGGGGTCGATGGCTGAGGCCGCCGCGTCCGGCCCGTACTGGTGGGCGAGTTCGCGCTCGATGACCCGGGTCCGTACCCGGTCCGGGCATAGTACGGACACTCCGATCGGCGCGTTGCGCGCCGCCAGCTGCAACCGCAGCGTTTCCACAATGGACAAAGCGGCATGCTTGCTGGCGAAGTACGGTGCCGCTGACGGTGTGGTGAGGTAGCTGGCCAGCGACGTCGTGACCACGATGTGTCCGGGCGAACCACTGGCGATCATGTGGGGCACGAAGGCTGCCAGGCTGTGCACGACGCCCAGGACGTTGACGGCGAACACCCGCTGCCACTCGGCCGGAGGAATGGTCCATTCGGCGTCGGACCACGGTCCGGCGACCCCCGCGTTGGCGCACAGCACGTCGACCGTACCGAACCGCTCCCGGGCCGCCTCGGCGAGCGCCCGCACCGACGCGGGGTCGGTGACGTCCGTCGTCACGGACAAAGCGGCGGCGCCCCGTTCGGTGAGCCTTCGCGTGGCCGTGGTGAGCCCCGCGGTGTCGATGTCGGCCAGCACGACGGACATCCCTTCCGCGGCGAAGCGTTCGGCGAGGGCGAGCCCGATGCCGCCGGCGGCTCCGGTGACCAATGCCGTCTTGGTGTCGAGTTCCTTCATCGAAAGCTCCTGTGCTCAGCGGTCGGTATGGGCGAGTACGGCTGGGGGTTCTAGGCCGAGCATGGTCAGCGACGCGTCCCATAGCCGGGCGGCGACCTGCGGGTCTCCGGTGGTACGGCGGCTGGGCCGTTGCGCCACCGGTCCGCCGCGGGTGCCCAGGCGTGGTGCGTACAACTGCCCGCTGGCCGCGTTCGGATCCGTGGCGGCCCGGAGGGTCGGACCGGCGCCCGTCTCGGCGGAATGGGACGGGACAAGCAGGTAGCTGACTCGCATGACGAGTAGTTGCGTGCGACTCGCCTGCTTGGTGCCGAGTTCGGTGCGGGCGAAACCCGGGTCGACGGCCACCGAGATGGTCCGGTGCCCGGCCGTGGCGAGCCGGCGCCCGAGCTCGGCGCTGAACAGGTAGTTCGCCAGCTTGGACTGCGCATATGCGGGGAAGGCCCGGTACCCGCCCCGGTCGAAGTGGGGATCGTCGAACCTGATCCGGCCGAACCGGTGCGCGCCGCTGGAGAGCGTGACCACCCGGGAGCCGGGCGTCGCCACCACGGCCGGCAGGAGCCGCAGGGTGAGTGCCATGTGCCCCAGGTGATTGACGCCGAACTGGGTCTCGTAGCCGTCCACCGTCTTGGCGTACCTGGTGCCGCTGAGCCCCGCGTTGTTGATGAGCAGATCCAGCCGGTCGTGCTCGGCGAGGAACCCCTCGGCGAAGCCGCGCACGCTGGCTTGGTCGCCGAGATCCAGCCGGCGTACCGCGAGCTGCCGGGGATCGACGCCGGTTGCGGTGAGCTCGTTTCGCGCGGCCAGCGCCTTCGCCTCGTTCCGGCAGGCCATCACCACGAGGGCGCCCCGGCCGGCCAGCGCTCGGGCGGTCGCCTTGCCGAGGCCGGTGTTGGCGCCGGTGACGATGACGGTCCTGCCGGTCTGGTCTGGCAGGCCGGCGATGGACCAGGCGCGTGCTGTGCTCATCCTCGATCACTCCTAACCTGAACGATGGTTCATGATTTATGATGAACCAACGTTCAGGTTGAGCGCAAGGAGTGAAAGGGTGTTCGGGTGCGATGGCTGACAGGGGACTGCGCGCGGACGCGGCGCGGAATCGAACCAACATCGTTCATGCCGCCCGGGCCCTGATCGCCGCACACGGCGTCGACGTCGGCATGGACGACATCGCCCGCGAGGCCGGCGTCGCGGTCGGCACCCTCTACCGCCACTTCCCGGCCAAGGCGGACCTGATCGCGGCCATCGTGGGCGAGCGGATCGAGGAGATGCTTGCCGACCTTGACGCGGTATCAGCTCGCCTGGACGCCGGCGGCAGCGCCCGCGACGAGCTGGTGGCGCTCGTGACGACAGTGGCTGCCCGGGCAGGGGAGGACCGGTTGCTCAAGGCCGCGGCCGGAGACCTCGTCCGGACTTCCCTGAACGACGTCGAGCACCGCGCGGTAGCCGCGCTTCGCCAGATCGTGGCGGCCGGCCATCGGCAGAAGGCCCTTTACCGCGACGTTTCCGCTGACGACGTGGCGCTCATCCTGACCCTCCTACCGGGCGAGGAGACACCGGACCCAGCCCGGCGACGCTGGGTCCAACTGGTCCTGCGCAGCCTCTTGGCGGACGACGCGGGAGAACCCCCGTGATCAAGAAACTTGACGAAGGCGGCCCTAGCTTGCTTCCTCTTCTGGGGTTTCTTCGTCCGGGGTCTCTTTGACGGGAACCCCCGGGTCCGGGGGAGCGCCCATGGCGTCCAGGCGGCGGTTGATGGCGTCCAGGCTGGCCTGGATGCGGAGCAGGAGTGGGTACTGGACGTTCATTCGGCGGGTGACCGCGGCGCTGAGGGGGTCGAACGTCTGGGACAGGGGTTCGTCGGGGCGTTCGCCGGGGGGCTGGCCGAGGATGTCGAGGATTCGTTCGCGTACGCGCTGGAGGTGGGCGCCCTGCTCGTACAGGACCTGGGCGGCGACGCCCTCGCCTTCGCGGATCAGGCCGAGCAGGATGTGCTCGGTGCCGATGTAGTTGTGGCTGAACTGGAGTGCCTCCCGCAGGGACAGTTCCAGCACCTTCTTGGCGCGCGGCGTGAACGGGATATGCCCCATGGGCGCGGAAGTGCCGAGACCGATGACCTCCCGGACCTTCTCCCGTACCCCCGCGAGATCGATGCCGCAGTCCCGTAGCGCCTGCGCGGCCACACCTTCGTCCTCGCGTACCAGCCCCAGCAGGATGTGCTCGGTGCCGATGTAGTTGTGCTGCAGCAGCCGTGCCTCCTCCTGGGCCAGGACCACGACGCGCCGGGACCGGTCGGTGAAGCGCTCGAACACGGCAGACCTCCGTCATCAAGAAGACGCGTCTCCACTATGCGCCAGAATCAGCGGATCCGGGCAGGACGAAACGCACGAACGCTCTGGTTGGCGATCCCGTGACCGCCCGGACGCACCTGCCGGGACAGAGCTTGCCTGGTCAATGGCCGGGTTTGGGACTCGCGGTGATGTCATGGAACTGGACCCTTTCAGCTGCTCAGAAAGGTGGGACGACGATGTCCACGCACACGGATTCCCAGCCTCTGGAGGGCCGGGTGGCGGTCATCACCGGCGCGTCCAGCGGCATCGGCGAGGCGTCGGCTGAGCGCCTGGCCGGCTTGGGCGCCACGGTCGCGCTCCTGGCCCGCCGCGCCGACCGGCTGGACAGCCTGGTCGAGCGGATCGCCAAGAGCGACGGCAGCGCGGTCGCGATGGCCGTGGACGTCACCGACGCCGGAGCCGTACGCGCGGTGGCCGACCGGGTGGCGGGCGAGCTGGGCGGCGCCGACCTGCTGTTCAACAACGCGGGCGTGATGCTCCCCGCGCCGATCGAGGAACTGCGCACCGACCAGTGGCAGGAACAGATCGACCTGAACGTCACCGGCCTCATGAATGTCATCGGCGCGTTCGTCCCGCAACTCGTCGAGGCGGGCGCGGAACACGGCGTCGCCGACCTGATCAACACCGCGTCGATCGCTGCGGAGAACATTTTCCCGAACTTCGCCGTCTACTCGGCGACCAAGGCGTATGTCACGCATCTGTCCCGCCACCTGCGCGTCGAGCTGGGCCCCAAGAAGGTCCGCGTCGCCGCGATCGAGCCCGGCATCGTCGGCACCGAACTCCAGAATCATGTCACCGACGAGGGCGCCCTGCAGTGGCTGGAAGGCTCCAAGAAGACGATCGAGTGGCTGACCCCGGAGGACATCGCCGAGGTCATCGCCTTCATCGCCACCCTTCCGCCCCGAGTGAACCTCCAGCAGGTCACGATCATGCCGACCGCCCAGGCCAGCTGAGGCCCCTACGACCCGGGCCGGACGAACCGTTTGAGCACGCCGTTCGGCCCCGCCCGCTCCGACTCCAGCCGCAGCCCGAGCGCGGTCGCGACCCGCTCGGAGGTCACGTTCCCCGCGTCGGTCTCCGCGACCACCTCAATCGGCCCCACATGATCGAGTACGGCTCGCGCCGCCTCGCTGGCCAGCCCACGCCCCCAATGCAACGGATCTACACTGTAAAGGAGCTCGGCCCCGTCATCCATCGCCCGCAACCCGCACACCCCGACCGCCGCATCCTCCTCCAGCAGCAGCCACAACCCGTACCCATGCCGCGCGAAGTCGTCGTCACTCTCGTCGAGGATCTCCGCCACCAGCTCCGCCGAGACGATCTCGTCGTCGAAGAGGAACCGCCGGACCTCCGGCCTGCTCCAGTGCGCCAGCAGCCAGGCCACGTCCTCGCCCGCGATGGGCCGCAGGACCAGCCGGGTCCCTTTGAGCATGGTCACCCTTAGAGCAAATCACATGTCAGTGGCGGCGGCGCCGCCCGAGCGCGTACGCGAAATTGACCAGGACGATGCCGCTCCAGGCCGTGATGATCCCCGGCAGGCCGGCGCCGATGGCCGCGCCCGCCGTGAGCGGAATGGCGATGCCGAGCGAGCCGAGGGCCAGCCCGAGCGCGCGTCCGCCCTCCGCGCGGTCCTCCCGGGCCCGCTCCTTGGGGTTCGGCAATCGCCGGGAGGCCTCGGCCGCGACCTGGGCCGCGATGGTGGCCTCGATCCGGTTGAGGAAGGACTCGGTCAGCGCCGCCTCGTACTCGGGGCCGAGATCGCGCCTCGCCGCGATGGTCGCGCGCAGATCGTCGCGCGGGAAGGAAGGATCCGCCATACCTGACAATCTGCCAGAGATATATCGCGACTGGGTATATGTCGGTACGTGGATCTCAATGACGCCGCGGACACCCTCTACGCGCTGCCTCCCGCCGAATTCACCGCCGCCAGGGACGCCCTCGCCAAAGAGGTCAAAGCCGCAGGAAACGCCACACTGGCCCGCGATATCGGCAAACTCCGCCGCCCCACCGTCGTCGCCTGGGCCGTGAACCAGCTTGCTCGCCAGAATCCGCCGGAGCTCGCCGAACTCCTCACCCTGGGCGAGGACCTACGCCGAGCCTGGCAGGACCAGGACGCCAAGACCCTCACCGCCCTCTCCGCCCGCAGAACCCCCCTCACCGCCCGCGTCGCCCGCCTGATCGCCGACCTGGCCGCCTCCTCGGGCCAGCGCCTCACCACCCTCACTGAGGTGGAACAAACCCTCGACGCCGCCGTGGTCGACGCCGAAGCCGCCACCCAGGTACGGCAGGCGACCCTCACCACCGCCCTCGCCTACAGCGGTTTCGCCCCCGCCCCCGCCCCCGTCACGGATCGGCCGAGGGCCGCACGCCCCACCGGCCGGACCAAGGCCGCAGACCTTGAAGCGCAGCGGGAACGCCGGGTCCGGGAACTCGCCGAGGCAGCCGCGGCAGCGGAACGCGAAGTCGCGGAGTCGGAGGCGATTCACGCCGATTGGGCACGCGAGCTGGCGCAAGCCGTACAGGAAAGGGATCGTCGGGCCGCGAAGGTGACCGCCCTGGAGACGAAACTAGCGGAACTGGAGGCCAAGCTGACCGACGCGCGGGCGAAACACGCGATGGCGACCAAACGGGCTGATGCGGCACAACGTGACGAGTCGCGCGCCCGGCGCACCGCCGAGGCCGCCCGCGCCCGGGCCGATACCGCCGCGAGCAAAATGGCCCGGGACACGTAGAAGAGGCGTCGTGCGACACATTCGGGCCGCGACTACGTTGAGTGATCTTCGATGGCCGGGCAGTGCTCTGTGCTGCTGGTAGAGCTGTGCTGTTGGTAGAGCTGTGCTGCTGGTGAAGAACACGAGCGCGGCATCGAACGATGTCACCGATCTTCCACGGACAATTGCTGCGTTCCGCAACACCTTGAAACTCAAGCTGGTGTTCTCACGTCCGGCGAGGGCGCGGATCGCGCCATGGGCGTAATTGTCCCGGATCTGCTCGTCGGTCGGCCTGTAGGTGGCTGTCACTTCCTGTCAGATATCGGGACCTACTTCCCAGCGAAGGCCGGAGCCGTGACGATGTCTCGCCCCGGGCTTCTTGTATGGCAGGCAGACCCCGGTGGGGCGTCCTCATAGCGGAGGCCCGAACTCGGCGAGAGTGCGAGAACGACCGGCCCCTTCGTGGCGAACGCGTCCACACGATCGAGGATTCCGTGCTCACAGCCTGCTCGAACACGCGGGCGACCCGATGGCGATCAGCTCGTGATCTTCTGTGGCTCCTTGTGATCTTCTGTGGATCACTGTCTCCGCGCCCATGGTGCTGATCTGGCCGCGCTCGTGGGGGGGTGGGGTTGTCCGGTGGTGTCTGCCTGCAGGCGTGTGTCGTCCTCCAAGCGCGGGGGGTGAGTCCGGGGCACGCGGCCGGAGCCGGGCGTGACACCCCGGTCTATGCCGCGGTCGAGTGCAATACCCCGGGCGATGCCGCGGTCGGTTGCGATGCCCGGGGTGGGGCGGGGGTTGGGTGCGATGC
>NZ_BLAE01000081.1 GCF_009687865.1 Acrocarpospora macrocephala | reverse complement strand
CTGCCCGGTGGCGATCAGCAGTCCGGGTGCCAGCCGGTCCGGCGCGTGCCCACAGGTCCTGCACGCATCCCCCACCGGCCCCTCACCCGTGCCCGCGCTGCCGGCACCCGTCCCGGCCGAACCCGCATCAGCGCTGCCGACACCTGCCCTGGCCGAACCCGCGCCCGTACTGCTGGCACCGGCTCCGGCTGAACCCGTGTCTGTGCTACTGGCACCGACTCTGGCTGAACCTGTGTCCGCGCCGTCGGTACCTGCCCTGGCCGAACCGGTGTCTGTGCTGCTGGTATCGGCTCTGGCTGAACCTGTGTCCGCGCTGCTGGCACCTGCCCTGGCCGAACCCGTGCTCGCGCTGCTGGTACCGGCTCTGGCTGAACCCGTGCCCGTGCTGTCGGCACCGGTTCCGGCTGAACCCGTGCTTCCAGTCTGGCGAGGGCCGCTCGCGCGGCAGGTCGGGCGGTCACCGGCCGGAGGTGTCCCGGGCCGAGTATCGCTGGAGCCGGCGGTGTGGGCGTTGGCTGTGTCGGGGTTAGCGGTGTCGGGGTCAGCGGTGTCGGCTGCGGCTGTGTCGGGGTCAGCGGTGTCGGCGCGTCCGGATGCGCTCGGTGAGGGCGGCGCCCCCGTGCCTGGTGTGGCGGGTGTGCCGGGCGCCGCGGTGGAGGCCGTATGGGTGGAGTTGGCGTCATGTGTGGGGTGGCCGGTGGTGGGGTGGTCGCCGGTGGTGGGGTGGTCGGTGGGGAGGGATTCGGCGCGGACCAGGACCAGCAGTTCGGTGGTGACCTTCTTACTCAACAGCGCCGACAGCGCGTCGGCCTGCCGGAGCCGGAGCGGGCGGTCGTCGTCTTTGCCTTTCGGCCGGGCGTAGGCGGTGAGGAACTCACGCAGGCGGGCGCCGGCCTCCCGGGGCAGCCGGAACTCCCCCTCCACACCGCCAGTACTGGACGGGCGCACCAGCAGGAAACGGGCGGCGTAATCGGTTTCGGCGTCAGCCTCCAGAGTGCCCGGGTCCAGCAGCTCCCGCAGGTACCGCCCCGCCTTGCCGATCTCCGCCGGGGACGCGCTGTCGGCCAAATCCAGCAGGATCGGCTCGGCCAACGCCGCCTGCGCATCGTTCAGGTGGGTGGTGACCTGGCTGATCGCCTCGACCGACCCCTCAGCCAGCGTGCCGGACGCGAACCGATCCCGGACCAGAGGCAGCCGAGCCAACTGCATGGCCAGCCGGATCAGACGGGAGGCGCCCGCATCGCTCATCCCCGCTGAGGCGCGCAGCCACGTCCCGGTCGAAGCGTGCCCGCCGCTGCCGGCACTCCTGGCCTCACCGGTCGCATGCACCCGCCCCACCCGCGCGGCGATCGCCGAGCTCAACCGATCCTGCGCGAACAGCAGATCCTCCGTCTCACCCACGCACAACCCGCAGCCCTCCGGCAGGTCGGTCACCGCAATCCGGGAGGCGAGCTGTCGCATCTCGGCCACCAGCACCCCGGAATCCCCCGGCTCGGCAGAGCCCTCCGGCCCCGGGCAGGCGCCGCCGGTGCAGCGGCCAGCGTCAGTGGAACGGCCAGCATCAGTGGGGCTGTCGGCCGAAGGGCCAGCCTCGGTGGAGTGGCCGGCGCCTGTGGAGGAGTCGGTGTCGGGGGAGCGGCCGTGGAGGAACTGCTGCCGTGCGTTCTGCTGCCCTGCGTCGCCGTCTGCCTCGCCGTATATGTTTTCGCCGTACATGTTGCCGTATGTGTCGCTGTAGGCGTCGTCGGCGGAACGCTGGGGCGGGACGTAGTCCGGGTCCAGCACCGTGCCCTTCAGGAACGCGGGCAGCTCGCGTCCGCGGGCACCCCCCGCACGGGAGGGATCCAGCACGTCGAGCGGAGACCCGAGCATGGAAGGCGCCCCCCTTTCGCACCGGTGGATCCGAACAACTACCCTCACGCTATCGGGCGGCTACGACAAAACCCGGCCTTGATCCACGACAAAACCGCAGGTCACGCATCCCGTGAAAAGATCTACCCACCACCACCCCCGGGTTGAGAGAGTTCCCCGATCCTGGGACAGCGGGTGAAGCGCCGCAGGTCACCGGATGATCGCCTACAGCATGGCGTGGCCGGAAACGCAACAAGACCCCACAGAACGGCGGTTACCACACACAACCGATCAACGGGTCGATCAACGGGATCTCGTTGTCCGTGCAGTCGGCCACACTGCCGGTCCTGCCCGCCATCCACGCCATCGCCAACCACTCTGACCAGCACGGACAGGTGAGCAAAGGGCGGCGAACCCGTGCACATCACCGACCCCCGCCAGGCCTGGGCGCTCCTCTTCCCGGCTGGCGGGAACCAGCCCGGCCTGTTCGACCAGCTCGACACCCTGGCCTGGAACCTGGCCTGGAACCTGGCCTGGAACCAGGTCCCAATCTCCTCGACGACGGACGACGGACGACGGACGACGGACGACCGACGACCGAGGCCGGATCGGGATCCCATACCATCCAGGTCCGACCCGCCCCGCCCACAACCCGGTTCCCGCACCTCAAACAGGTGTACCTCGTCGAACCTCACGCCTTCGACCTTGAACTGCAAGCCCTTGCCGGGCGTGGCGGTGCCGGGCGTCACCAACCCGACCGTGACGCCAGCTGGTCCCCGCCGCCTGGCCGAACTCGTCCACGGCCAGTGGCCATCGACAATCGCGATCATTACGTCCGGGACGTAACCGTCGGGGAGGACCGCTGCCGGGTTCGCACCGCCTCGGCCCTGTCGATCCCGGCCACCATGCGTAGCTACGCGATCGGCGCGCTACGCCTGCTCAACTTCACCAACACCGCCGACGGAACCCGCTGGGCCCGCGACGACTTTCACAACCCGCTGATCGCTCTTGGTCTCACCGTCTGAGAACTCCTTCAGCTCTGCAGGCCGTCCTCGCGTTCTATTGTCCCAACAGGAATGCGGAGTGGACCGCGACGACCCACTCCACGAATTCGCTCCGGCCTTTAACCGTTCGTGTTCTTGGCATGCACCACGATGGTGAACCAAACACAGGTGATGACCTGACACTGGCGCAGCCCCGGGGCCTCCGTGGGCAGGAGCTCCAGCGCGCGAACGTCGATTTCCATGTGAACTTCACCTCTCATACGGTCGCCACGGCCGGACCACCCGTTCCCGGACCTGGCCGCAGCGTCTCTCCGGTTCCGTCTGTAGGCGTTCCACGAGGTTCCGTGACGTTCTATCACCCGGCCGGGGCGTAACAAAGGGCCGCCGCAAGGTCAGGGGATGCAGATGACTCTGTAGTCGGTGGGTTCGTTGTGGATTCGTACCCACTGGTACATGGCGCCTCGGAAAGTGTTGAACCGGCCGATGACGGAGAAGTTGCAGAAATTAGATCGCACGCAATCGGTGTCCTTATAGGGGTTGTTGTACGAACTCGCGCCCGGAGCGACCCCGGCGTACGGGCCTACGCATCCGCCGCCGCTGGTGTAGTTCTGCGACACCTGGATGTAATTGCTGGTCTCGTTGTGGACGCTTCCGCACAGCGGCCACGTGCAGTTCGCGTGCCGCAAACTCATACTGGTCGCCGCCTGCGCCAGTGCCGTGCCCGTACCCATCGTGGCCAGCACGAATACAGCAGCCACCGTACTCATACGGCGGACGCTCCCCGACGATGACATCTTCATGTGCGTTACCCCTCCGATTGAGCTGATCGAACGCGGTCAGCCGAGCATCGGACGCGCCGGTATAGGCGAGGTATAGCCCTTGGTTCAGGCGGCTTCTCGTGCGTCAGAGGCGTTCGAGGATGGTGGCGGTCGAGAGGGCGCCGCCAGCACACATGGTGACCAGGGCGGTGGTGGTGTCGGAGTGTTCCAGGGAGTGGAGGGCGGTGGTGATGAGGCGGCTGCCGGTGGCGCCGACGGGGTGGCCCAGGGCGATGGCGCCGCCGTTGGGGTTGACGCGGTCGAGGTCGGGGCGGTGCACGGTGGCCCAGGAGAGGACGACCGAGGCGAAGGCCTCGTTGATCTCGATGAGGTCCAGATCGGAGATGGCCATGCCGGTCTGGGCGAGGACCTTGGCGGTGGCGTCCACAGGGCCGTCGAGGTGGTAGTACGGCTCGGAGCCGACGAGGGCCTGCGCGAGGATGCGGGCCCGGGGGCGCAGCGACTGCCGGGCGGCGGCTTCCTCGCTCATGAGCAGGACGGCCGAGGCGCCATCGGAGATCTGCGAGGAGGTGCCCGCGGTGTGCAGAGCCTCCTCGCCGAGGATGGGCTTGAGACGGGCGAGGCCGTCGACGGTGGTTTCGCGCAGGCCCTGATCTCTGGTGATGGTTCCGTGCTCGGTGGTGATCGGGAGGATCTCGCGGTCGAAGCGGCCGTCGGCCCACGCTTTGGCGGCCAGCTGCTGGGAGCGGGCGCCGAAGGCGTCGAGCCGGTCGCGGGTGATGCCGCGGCGTCTGGCGATGCGTTCGGCGGCGGTGAACTGATCGGGGAGATCGATGCGCCAGTCGTCGGGGCGGGGGTTGGCGGGGAGCACGTTGCTGCCCAGGGGCTGGCGGCTCATCACCTCGACGCCGCAGGCGATGCCCACATCGATCACCCCGGCCTGGATGAGCGCGGCCACCAGGTGCACGGCCTGCTGCGACGAGCCACACTGCGCGTCGACGGTCGTCACCCCGGTCTGGTACGGCAAGCCCGCATAAAGCCACGCATGCCGCCCCACATGCCCGCCCTGCTCACCGGCCTGGGTCACGCACCCGGCGAACACCTGCCCCACCGACAGCGGATCGACCCCGGACCTCTCGATCAGGCCGTTGAGCGCCGCCGCGAGCAGGGCCTGCGGTTTCACCCCGGACAGCCAGCCGTTGCGTTTGCCGATCGGTGTCCGGATCGCGTCGACGATCACCGGCATGCCCATGCAGACCTCCAGAACATCACTCTGGAGGGAATGTAACCCGTTCTACTTTGGACCGAAAGCCTAGAAGTCCGCCAGCAGCCGGTCCGCCGCGATCTCGATGCGCCGCTGGATCTGCTCGTACGTCCTGCGGCTGCGCAACATCTCCAGCAGCTCGTGCACCCACACGCTGGACAGCGACCCGGCCAGCGCGAACTGCTCCTCGGTGGCGAGCTCGGGGGTGAGCCCGTCGGCCGCGACCCGCAGCAGCAGCCCGGTCATCCGATCGCCGAACGGGGTGTCCACCTCGGCCATGATCAGAGATCGGATCAGCGCGTCCGCCAGCTCAGGCTCCCGCATCAGCCCCCGGGTGGCGCGCATCAGCACGTCGACCGCCCGTCCCGCCGGGGTCGCCGCCTGCGGAGGCCGCCGCTCGATGCTCGACTCCAGCAGATCGAGCTCCTCGCCGACGACGGCGACCACCAGATCCATCTTGGACGGGAAATACCGATAGAGCGTGCCAAGTGCGACGCCCGCGCGTTCGGCCACCGTGCGCATCTGCATCGCCTCGACCCCGCCACGGGACGCCAGCGCCGCGGCCGCCTGCACGATCCGCTTGCGCCGTTGATGCTGATTCCGGGTACGGACACCATGGGCAGCGGAGCCGGGGGCGGAGGCCTGTCTGGGCACAGGATCAACGCCGGGGCCCACCTCGGCCACGTCCGTGATCACCCGTGTAGAGCGCATAAGAACACGTTATCTGATTTCCCTCCGTCCCGACTGGTTACTCACCGGTCACAAGCCACCACCAACACGCACGTATTTCACGATTTATCCACATGTAATGCCTGTGCAATCCGGCCCGGCTATGGACACGGAATAGAATCTGTTCTACTTTGCCTCTCGGTTGGCCTGAATCCAGTACGCCTGTGAGCACACCCTGGAGCGCCGGTGGACTTCAATCTGGACGAAACACAGACCGAGATCCGCACCCTCGCGGCCGACCTCCTCACCCGGGAGGCCACCCCGGCCCGGCTGGAGGCGTACGACAAGAGCGGCGAGCCCTACGACGCGGACCTCTGGCAAGCGCTCGCCAAAGCAGGACTTATAGGCATCTGCCTCCCCGAATCGGCGGGTGGCGCCGGATACGGCCCGGTCGAACTGGCGGTGATCCTTCGCGAAGCGGGCGCACGGGTCGCCCCCGTGCCCCTCGCCCCCAGCCTCGTCGCCGGCCTGACGATCGCCCAGCACGGGACACAAGCCCAGAAAGACGCCCTCGCCCCCCTGGCCGAAGGCGAGATCATCCTGACCTACGCCCTCAGGGAACCCGGCGCCGACCTCCAGGATCCCCCCAAGACCACCGCCACCGACAACCGCCTAACCGGCCGCAAAAGCCTCGTCTCGTACGCCGCTGAGTCCGCCGGAATCCTGCTGACCGCCGACACAGGCACCCACACCCAGCTCTATCTCGTCGACCCGGCGGACGTCACCATCACCGACGCCCCCCTCTCCACCGGCGAACCCGGCTCGGTGATCACCCTCCAGGACACCCCCGGCCAGCCCGTCGGCGACGCCGACGCGGCCGAGGCGCTCAAGCTCAACGCCCTCGCCGCGATCACCGCCACCGCCTCCGGCGTGCTCTCCGGCGCCCTCACCCTCACCACCGTCTACATCAAGACCCGCCGCCAGTTCGACCGCGCCCTCGCCGAATTCCAGGCCGTAACAGTGCAGATCGCCGACGTCTACATCGCCGGCCGCGCGCTCGACGTCGCCGTCTGGTCGGGCGCGTGGCGGCTGGCCCAGGGACTTCCGGCCGAGCAGGACCTGGCGATCGCGGCCTTACACACCGCCGACTCCGCGCTCCGCGCCCTTTACACCTGCCAGCACCTGCACGGCGGCATCGGCCTGGACGTCTCCTACCCGTTGCACCGCTACTTCGCCTGGGGCAAACACGCCGCCCACCTGCTCGGCGGCCCAGACGCCCAGCTGGACCTGATCGGAGCTCTGGTCTGATGTTCATCGAACTCAACGCCCAGCAGCAGGCCCTGCGCGATGAACTGCGCGAATATTTCACCACCTGTCTCACCGCCGAAGAGCGCAAGAAGATCGCCGAGGACCCGTTCGGCGAGGCGTACATGGCGCACTGCCGCCGCCTCGGCAGCGACGGCATGCTCGGCATGGGCTGGCCCACCGAGTACGGCGGCCGCGGCTACGGCCCGCTGGAACAGCAGATCTTCGCCAACGAGATCGCCCGCGCCGAGGTGCCGTACCCGATCATCACCCTGCAGACGGTCGGCCCGACCCTGATGCAGTACGGCACGGCGGAGCAGAAGGAGTTCTTCCTGCCGCGCATCCTCGCCGGGGAATGCCATTTCGCCATCGGCTACAGCGAACCGGGCGCTGGTACCGACCTGGCCTCGCTGCGCACCACCGCGGTCCGGGACGGTGACCACTACATCGTCAACGGCCAGAAGGTCTTCACCTCGGGCGCGCACTACGCGCAGTACATCTGGCTGGCCGTCCGCACCGACCCGGACGCGAAGAAACACCGGGGCATCACGATGATGATCGCCGACACTGACGATCCCGGCTACTCCTGGACCCCGATCGTCACGATGGACGGACGCCACCACACGAACGCCACCTACTACACCGATGTCCGGATACCGGTAAGCATGGTGGTCGGCGAGGAGAACAAGGGCTGGGATCTGATCGTCAACCAGCTCAACCACGAGCGGGTGACGCTGGGCCCGGCGGGCAACATCGCCCATACCTACCTCAGGTTCGAGCGCTGGGCCCGCGACACCGGCCTGATCGAACACCCAGCCGTTCGCCGAGCTCTGGCCCAGATATACGCATATTTCCGGACCAACGAGCTGCTCAACTGGCAGGTCGCCGCCAACATGGACCTCGGCTGGCTGGGCGCCCCCGACGCCTCCGCCACCAAGATCTACGGCTCGGAGCGCATGCAGGACGTCGGCCGGATCGTCGGCGAGACCCTCGCCAGATTGGGCGACCCCGCCGACGAGCAGACCCGCGACCTGATGGAGCGGGTGGACCGCGGCGTCAAGGGCGGCCTCGTCCTCACCTTCGGCGGCGGCGTCAACGAGGTCCAGCGCGAGCTGATCGCCATGCTCGGCCTGGGGCTCCCGAGGCCGCCCCGATGACCGACCTCCACGACCTGGCCGCGAAGGTCATCGCCGAAGGCGAGGGCCCGCGGCTGCCCACGCCCAGCCCGGTGGATCGCACGACGATCCGGCACTGGACCGAGGCGATGGGCGACACCAACCCGCGCTACCAGGGCCCCGACGCGATCGCGCCCCCCGCCATGATCCAGGTCTGGAGCATGGACGGCCTGAACGGCAGGAAGCGGACCCGCGCCCCTCTCGACGACCTGCTCGACGCCCTCGACGCGGCCGGATACACCGGCGTCGTGGCCACCAACTGCGAACACATCTACCACCGCCCGCTCGTCCCCGGCGAGGAACTCACCTCCGCCACCCGGACGACCGATATGACCGGCCTGAAGAAGACTGCGCTCGGTGACGGATATTTCGTGACCTGGCAGGTCACCTGGTACGCACAGGACGAACCGGTCGCGGAAATGATCTTCAGGTTGCTTAAGTTCCGCCCCCGGGAGGAAAGATCCCCCTCCGAGGGGCGGAAGCCGTACCCCCTGCGACCGGCGGTGAACCGGGACACGGAGTTCTTCTGGGAAGGTGCCAGGAGCGGAGAGCTCCGGATCCAGAAGTGCGGCGACTGCGGTGAGCTGCGACATCCCCCGGGCCCTGTCTGCCCGTCGTGCCGCTCTGTCAAGCGCACGTACGCGGTGGCGGCGGGCACCGGTGTGGTCTACAGCTACGTCGTGCACCACAACCCGCCGGTTCCGGGACGCGAGACGCCTTTCGTCGTCGCTGTTGTGGAACTGCCGGAAGGGGTACGGATCGTGGGGAACGTCGTGGACTGCGCACCAGCGGAGGTGGAGATCGGCATGCCCGTCCGGGTCACCTTCCGCGAGATGGACGACGAACTGACGCTGCCCTTGTGGACACCGGGAGAGTCCTGACATGCGAACGCTGGAGATGGCCGTCGGCACCACGCTCCCCGAGCTGGTGATCCCACTGACCCCGACCCTGATCATCTCAACCGCGCTCGCGACCCGCGACTTCACCCCCGTCCACCACGACGTCGAAATCGCCCGCGCTCAAGGCTCCCAGGACATCTTCCTCAACATCCTGACGACGATGGGCCTGATGGAGCGTTTCGTCACCGATTGGGCCGGCCCGGAGGCTCTGATCCGCGGCATCAACGTCAAACTCGGTGTTCCGGCGTACGCGGGGGATACCCTCACCTTCACCGGCACCGTCGCGGAGCGTGACGGCGACATCGGGACCGTCGACGTGCGCGGCACGGTCTCGCTGGGCGCCCACGCCACGGGCACAGTCCGCTTTTCTCTCTGAACGCTGTCCCCTCCGAAACGAGAGGTTCTCCATGGCTGGTACGGCACTCGCGGGCATCGGAGCGACCGAGTTCTCCAAGAACTCCGGCAGATCCGAACTCCAGCTGGCCGCGGAAGCGGTCTTCGCCGCCCTCGACGACGCCGGACTCGCCCCCTCGGATGTGGATGGTCTGGTCACTTATACGCAGGACAGCAACCAGGAGATCGCGCTCGCGCGTGAGGTCGGCATCGGCGATCTGACCTATTTCTCCAGGGTGCACTACGGCGGCGGCGCGGCCTGTGGCACGGTCGCGCACGCCGCGATGGCGGTGACCACGGGAGCTGCGGAGGTGGTCGTCTGCTATCGAGCGTTCAACGAGAGGTCCGGGCGCAGGTTCGGGCAGCCCGACGCGGGGCTCGGAGGCGAGCCGTCGTCGATGGGGCTGGAGATGAGCTGGCATGTGCCGTATGGGCTGATGACTCCGGCCGCGTGGGTGGCCATGTTCGCGCAGCGTTATATGCACGAATATGGCGTTAAATCCGAAGATTTCGGGCGGGTGGCGGTGGCGATGCGGCGGCATGCGGCCAGCAATCCGGCGGCCTGGTTCTATGAGCGGCCGATCACGCTGGCCGATCACCAGGCTTCGAAGTGGATCGTGGAGCCGCTGCACCTGCTGGACTGCTGTCAGGAGAGCGACGGCGCTGTGGCCCTCGTCGTCACCTCTGCCGACCGGGCGCGCGATCTTCGGTGCACCCCCGCGTTGATCTCGGCGGCGGCCCAGGGCGCGGGAGCCGGCCAGATGATGATGACCAGCTACTACCGCGATGACATGACCGGCCTAGCCGAGATGGGCGTAGTCGGCCGCAAATTGTGGGAAATTTCGGGACTCAGGCCGTCGGATATGCAGGCGGCCATTCTTTATGATCATTTCACCCCGTTTGTCCTGACGCAGCTGGAAGAACTGGGGTTCTGCGCCCGCGGCGAAGCCAAGGATTTCATCCGCGACGGCGGCATCGAGATCGACGGCCACCTCCCCGTCAACCCCCACGGCGGCCAGCTGGGCGAAGCGTACATCCACGGCATGAACGGCATAGCCGAAGGCGTACGCCAAATCAGAGGCACCTCGGTCAACCAGGTCGCCGACCTGGAAAACATCCTGGTCACCGCCGGCACCGGAGTCCCGACCAGCGGCCTGATCCTGACCCGAGGTTAGGGCGTCACCAGCGTCGGCACCGAGAAGAACACCAGCAGCGCGATGGCCAGGCAGATGGCGAACCCGATCAGCTCCCACAGCCAGTCGTAGTGGTGCTCGCCCACCTTGATCGGCTTGACCTTCCGCTTCCGCTTGCGCTGCCTCGGCCGCTCACTCTCGCGCCCGGCCTGGACGGCCCGCGCCAGCGCGCTGGGCGTGTCGTCCACCGTGGTCGTGCCACCAGGAAGATCGTCATCCAGCACCGGAAGCGTGGCGGCAGCCTCGACCCGAACCTCCCGAGGAGTCTCTTCGACCCGAGCTTCCTCGGCAGCAGCCGCGCCCACCGGCTTGGCCACGGGTTCCACCGTGGGCGCTACCGCGACTTCGACCTTAGCGTCGGCCTTGACGTCGACATTCGCTTCGGCCCGGGATTCGGCCGGGGCATCGAGCCTGGCATCGACTTGAGCGTCGGCCCTGGTTCCGGCTTCGGGCTCGGCCGAATTTCCAGCCACCTCCTCCGCTTCCGTGGGCGTGAAGGCGTCGAACGACTCCATCTTCTCGAAGGTCGCCAGACCCTCCTCGACCAGCGCCTCCACCTGGTCGACCGGCCGCAGCGGAGCCTTCGGCGCGATCCGCTTCCGCCGGGGATAGGTATCCGACAGCACCCGCAGAATCGACCCGCGGATCCGCGGCATCGGCTCGGTCGGCGCCTCGTGCCGCCGCCGCCCCTGCGGCTTGACCTGCTCGGCGGGCTCCGCGAGCCCCTCGGCCTGCACCAGGCAGGCGTTGCTGACCTCGTCCGGAGACTTCAACGGCAACGGCCACACCGGCGTGGTCGGCCATAACTTCTTGGTGATCAGACCAGAGGGTTGCGCCGCCGACGGCTCCTCAAAAGGGAGCGCCGACAGCACGCGCTGGCGTACACCGTGGGCGGGCTGCCGCCACGGCAACCGGGCCAGCACGTCCTCGATCGGGGCGACGCCGATGGCGTCGTAGATCTCGGCCACGTCCGGCGGAACGAACGGAGCCTCGCGGGCGGCGGTCACGGCGGTCGCGAGGGTCTGGCCGAAACGGTTCCTGGCGCTGGTGGTCAGCTCGGTGGCGGTGTCGACGGCCACGTCGAGCACCCAGGAGAGCTCGCTGACGTTCAGCCCGCAGACCGCGGACAGGAGCAGCACCTCGCGCTGGTGCGGCCGGATGTCCCGGAACACGCGCTCGATCAGCGCGGTCGCCGGGTCGGCCACCGAGTCGACGGCGGGCAGGGCGTAGCTGACGTCGCGACGGTAGATCTCGCGGCGGGCGAGCGCGTACAGGGCGGCACGCTGCGGCTCGCTGCCGGGAACGCTGGTGAGCACGGCCACCAGGGCGTCGGCGGCGGAGGCGGTTTCACCGAGCTGATCGTGACAGTACGCGAACAGCCCGGCGGCGTGACGCTCGTAGAGCTCGGCGATCAGATCGCTCCGGGAGCGATGACCGGTGAGCGGTTGTGTCACGGCCGGTACCTCTGGGGTTCCTGTGGAGGGATCGTAAGAGCAATCATGCCAAGGTCGCGCCCTCCGGCGCACTATATAGCCGCCTTTTTGATTGGATATTTGGTGCGGCTTATCGATAGATCATTCCGAAGTTCCAATTAGGTTGCCCCAGGCGACAGAACAGACAGCCGCCTCGTAGGCTGGCTGGCGAGATCGACTGCAGGGACAGCTTGGCTGAGGGGCGGCCAAGTCCGCCGTGCCGGAGGCGCGGCCATAGCAAAGGTCACGAGTGATCAAATTTGACGGCGTCACCAAGCGCTACGCGGACGGGACCGTGGCTGTGGACAACCTCAGCCTGGAGGCGGCGAGCGGGACGATCACCGTCTTCGTCGGGCCCTCCGGCTGTGGCAAGACCACCTCGCTGCGCATGATCAATCGAATGATCGACGCCACCACGGGCCGGATCACGCTGGACGGCCAGGACGTCAAGGCCATCGAACCGGCCACCCTCCGCCGCGGCATCGGCTACGTCATCCAGCAGGCCGGGCTCTTCCCGCATCGCACGATCGTGGACAACATCGCCACCGTGCCGTACCTGCTGGGCTGGGACCGGAAGAAGGCCAGGGCGCGGGCCATGGAGCTGCTCGAACGGGTGGGCCTGGACCCGAAGCTGGCCAAGCGGTATCCGTTCCAGCTGTCCGGCGGGCAGCAGCAGCGGGTCGGCGTGGCCCGGGCGCTGGCCGCCGATCCGCCGGTGCTGCTCATGGACGAGCCGTTCAGCGCGGTCGACCCGATCGTCCGGACGAGCCTGCAGGAGGAACTCCTGCGGCTGCAGTCCGAGTTGCACAAGACCATCGTGTTCGTCACCCACGACATCGACGAGGCGGTCAAGCTGGGGGACACGGTCGCGGTCTTCCGGGTCGGCGGGCATCTGGCCCAGATCAGCGATCCGGCCACGCTGCTGAGCGCGCCCGCCGACGACTTCGTGCGCGAGTTCCTCGGCCGCGACCGCGGCATCCGCCGCCTGTCGTTCGTCCCGGCCGCGGACGTGCCGCTGAGCCCGCCGCCTGACACCCTCGTGGTGGACGACGGCAAGCCGGTGGGATGGAAGTCCGACGACGGGACGCGGCCGTACGGGAGCTTCAATCCGGCGACGGACTCGCTGCGGGCCGCGCTGGACGCGGCGCTGCTGTCGGTGAACGGCGTGGCGGTGGCCGTGGACGGCGACGGCAAGGTGCTCGGCGTGGTCGCCAGGGACGCCCTGGACGCCGCCGTGTCGGGAGTGGCCCGTGGATGAGCCGCTCATCCGGTGGGACTGGATCGCCAGGAACTGGGACAACGGCAGCCCGCTCGCGATCAGGACCCTGCTGGAGAACCACATCGTCATGGCGTTCGTACCGGTCGTCTTCGGGCTGATCCTGGCGATCCCCCTCGGCCTGGCCTGCGCCCGCTGGCGGCTGCTCTACCAGCCCACCACCGCCCTGATGAACATCGTGTACGCCATGCCCTCGCTCGCCCTGTTCTCCATCCTGCTGTCGGTGACCGGGCTCACCCAGACCACCGTGATCATCCCGTTGACGCTGTTCTCGCTGGCCGTGCTGATCCCGTCCGTGGTGGACGGGATGACCTCGGTCCCCGATCACGTGCGGCAGTCGGCCACGGCGATGGGCTTCCGGCCGCTGCGGCGGCTGATCCTGGTCGAGCTGCCGATCGCCACGCCGGTGGTGCTGGCCGGGACCCGGGTGGCCACCGTGGCCAGCATCAGCCTGGTCAGCGTCGGCGCGCTGATCGGCCAGGGCGGCTTGGGCGCGCTCTTCACCGACGGCTGGCAGCGGCAGTTCTCCACGCCGATCATCGTGGGCATCGCCCTGATCGTCCTGCTGGCCGTCGCCGCCGACCTGGTGCTGATCGTGCTGCAACGGCTGCTGACGCCGTGGTCGCGGGCCAGGAGGTCGGCGTGAACTGGCTGATCGACTTCTTCGGGGAGCCGGCCAACTGGTCGGGTCCCGACGGCATTCCCACCCGGTTGCTCCAGCACGTCGAGTTCTCCCTGCTCGCGTTCGCGATCGCCGCGATCATCGCGCTGCCGCTCGGGCTGTGGGTCGGCCACACCGGGCGCGGCGCCGTGCTCGTGGTGCTGTCGGCCAATGCCGCCAGGGCGCTGCCGACGCTGGGCCTGCTGGTGCTGGTCGTGCTGCTCATCGGGGTGGGCACGATCTGGCCGGTGCTGATCCCGCTGATCGCGCTGGCGGTCCCGCCGATCCTGGTCAACACCTACGAGGGCATCAGGAACGCGGACGCGGATCTGCGCGACGCCGCCTACGGCATGGGGCTGCGCGGGCGGCAGGTGCTGTTCAGCGCGCTGGTCCCGGTCGCGCTGCCGCTGATCCTGCTGGGGCTGCGGCTGGCTGCGATCCAGGTGGTGGCCACGGCCACCGTCGCCGCGTACGTCGGGCTTGGCGGTCTGGGCCGCTACATCATCGACGGTCTGGCCACCAAGGACTATCCCAGTGTCTTCGGGGGAGCGGTGCTGGTCGTGCTGCTGGCGCTGGCCGTGCAGTTCGGCTTCGCGCTGCTCAACCGGGTGGTCGTCTCGCCGGGGGTGCGCCAGGTCCGCTAATCTCACCTTTACCCCCCGAATTTGAAGGGATATTTCTCGATGAAACGCCTCATACTCACCGCGGTCGCCGCGGTGTTCACTCTGTCCGCGTGCGGGGGCGGATCCGATCCGCTCAGTCAGGCCACTCCCACCGCCGCCGCGCCGGCCAGTTCGGGGGGAACGACCGCCGCCAGCGTCACCGTCGGCTCGTTCGACTTCCCGGAGAGCGTGCTGCTCGCCTCGATCTACGCCCAGGCCCTGCAAGCCAAGGGCGTGACGGTCACGGAGAAGCCCAACATCGGCAGCCGCGAGATCGTCTACGACCAGATCAAGAGCGGCGGCCTGACCATCCTGCCGGAGTACATCGGCTCCCTGCTGGCCTTCGTCGACAAGAACGCCACCGCCAAGAGCACCACGGACGTGGTGACCGCGCTGGGCACCGCCCTCCCGCCCGAGCTGCAGGTCCTCGCCCCGTCGGCGGCGCAGGACAACAACTCGCTGACGGTCAGCAAGGAGACCGCCACCAAGGACAACCTGAAGACGATCGAGGACCTGGCCAAGGTCTCCAAGGACTACATCGTGGGCGGCCCGCCGGAGTTCAAGGACCGCCAGGAGGCGAACTTCAAGACCGTCTACGGCCTGGAGTTCAAGCAGTGGGAGCCGACCGGCGCCACCACCGCCGACGCCATCAAGACCGGCACCATCCAGGTCGGCAACGTCTTCACCACCGACCCCAAGATCATCCTCAACGACCTGGTCTCCCTCGAGGACAACAAGAGCGCGTTCGCGGCCGAGAACGTCACTCCGCTCGTCTTCAAGGCCGGCGTGGACGACACCGTGAAGTCCACCCTGGACGCGATCTCGGCCAAGCTCACCACCCAGGGCCTGCTCGACATGATGAAGAAGATCGCCGTCGACAAGGCCGACCCGCCCGTGGTCGCCAAGGACTGGCTGACCCAGAACGGCCTGCTGTAGCAATGGGAAAGTCGTGATCTGGACAGCCGCAGCGGGCTGTCTAGCCACCTGGAACCCTGGCCCCCACGTGGGGGCTAGGGTTTTCCGGTGAGCGAGTTCACCGAGGCGATGGCGCAGTTGGCCGGGGGAGTGGCCGTGGTCACAGTCCGGGACGGCCGCGACGACGTCGGCAACACGGTCAGCACCCTGCTCTCGGTCTCCGCCGACCCCCCCTTGATCCTGGTCAGCCTGACCTCCTCCAGCTACCTGGCCGAACTCCTGCTCCGCCAGGACCGCTGGGCGGCCAGCCTGCTCGCCGACGGCCAGCAGGCCATCGCCTCCCGCTTCGCCACCCCCGGCCGCCCCGGCGCCCGCCTACTCCTCGCCGGCACCCCGCACCACCGCGGCACCATTTCCGAGGCGCTCCTCATCGACGACGGCGTCGCCGCCCTCGAAGCCGAAACCACCCGCGTCGTCCCCGCCGGCGACCACACCCTCTTCCTCGCCACCGTCCTCTCCGTCGACTACGTCGACACCGTCAGGTCCCCCCTGGTACGGCTCCGCTCCCGTTACCGCGCCGTCGGCTAGCGCATGCGCCGACCGAACCGCCCAGACCGCCAGGAGGGCGCTGATCATGCCGGAGGACTGAACGACAATCCGCCAGAAGATTGAGGGAATGGGGACGATGGTCGGCAAGTCCAGCTGGTGCCACCAGATCATGTGACCTCCCGCCAGGTTGGCCCAGGCCGGCCACAGTGCTCGCCAGGACCAGCGGCCGTCCAGCCGTTGGGCGACCAAGATCATCCCTAGCCAGATCGAGTGCACGACCGAATTGAGGTTGAAGACAAAGATCCATTCAATGGACATGGGCAGGGCGAGAATTTCGAAGACGACGTAGACCGCGATCATTTCCATGACACTGATCGCGCCGAAGATCGAAGTCAGCCACAGGAACAGCGGTCTCGTGCCGGTCAGGACCGGGTGAAACAGGACGACAAGCAGGACATTCATCAGGATCGTCGCGGGCCAGGGGATGAGACTTGGGGCGATGTATTGGAGAAACCAGAGCAGCAGGTAGCCTCCGGCGGCCCAGTAGAGAGTTCGGCGTAGGCCGTCGACGCCTCCGGTCCACCAGGGCGACCGCAGCGGGGGAGTCGTCCTGGCGGGTCCCCGGGCAACTTGCCAGATCGCCCAGACGATGATCACCGCTGCCGCGATCCGCAGCGGCGCGAAGATCGCCGCCTCATCGAACGGCGGATACCAGGTCTGCGCGATCATCCAGTCGGGGAGGTCGTCGCCCACGAGATTGAGGTAGGCGCTCGCCGCCGTGAAGATCACGGCATATCCGCTGGCGAGGATCACACCAATGACCCAGAAGCGATATCTGCTCATGCGCGTGTCCTCCTGAATGATCAAATGTCGCCCTCATTATCGGGACTCACGCGAGGCTTCAGGAGGAGCGAAGTGAATCTTTCGGGCGCGGGGGTGGGTGGGTGCGGGGGAGGTTCTGGGGCAGGGCATGAGCGGCTCTGGGAGGTGCTCGACGCGCGGGTACTCGAAGGCGGGTACGGCTTTCGCGGTCTGGGCCCCCAACGCGCTGGGCGTGCGGGTCATCGGCGAGTTCAACCACTGGAACGGGGGCCATCCGATGCGGTCGCTCGGGGGTCTGGGAGCTGTTCATCCCCGGAGTCGAGGCGGGCTCGCGGTACAAGATTGCCCCCAGCCGCCCCGGCGCCCGCCTACTCCTCGCCGGCACCCCGCACCACCGGGGCACCGTCTCCGAGGCGCTCCTTATCGATGGCGGCGTCGCCGCCCTCGAAGCCGAGACCACCCGCGTCGTTCCCGTCGGCGACCACACCTTCTTCAGGTCCGTCCTGGTACGGCTCCGCTCCTGTTGCCTCCCCGTCGGCTAACTGATGCGCCGACCGTACGGCCCAGAGCGGAGCGAATACGTTCGTGTCGGATAGCACGGCCAGCAACTGGAGGGCCAGACCCGACGCGATCACCTCCCGGTAGAGGACGTCAGGACCGATCAGTATCAGCGTCAGGAGGTTGGCCGCGATCAGTGACAGCCAGCCAGGCCACAGTGCGGTCCAGGTCCAGCGGCCGTCCCTGTGCTGGGCGATCAAGATCATGATTAGCCAGATTGCGGGCCCGAGGTAGACGGCGACCTGGATCATGGCCAGCTCTACCGGGGCGAGGCTGCCGAAAAAGATGGAGAAAGACGTGACCTTGCCCACGATTCCGATCGCCCCGAAGATCGTCGCGGTCCACCGGAGCATTGCGGATGTGCGCGTGAGCACGCGATGGAAGAGGATCACGACAATCGCGGCCACGATGATCTCTAATATGCCGGTGATCGACAGTGGTGTGTCATCCATGATGATGAACGCCAGCTGTATTCCGGCCAGCCAGTAGAGCGCGCGGCGCAGGCCGTCGTTGCCTCCGCTGCGCAATGGCGTGGCGAGCTTCGGCACGGTCCTGGCCGGGCCGCGCGCGACCTGCCAGAGCGCCCAGGCGATCAGCAGGCTCGCCCCCGTGGCCCAGATGAAGGTGACGAGAGCCGAGTCGAGGGGGTCTACGTCAAGTGTCCACGTGGCGGTCTCGTGCCAGGTGAAGTAGTAGCGGGCCAAGATCGCGCCCTTCAGCGCGCAGTAGCCGCCCGCGAGGAGCAGGCCGAGAACCGCGTAACGGTATTTGGTCACGGGACGTGTCCTCCTGAATGATCAAATGTCGGTCACTGTAGCCGGATTCACGCAGGCGTTCCGGTGTGGTGAAAAGAATCTTTCGGGCGCGGGGGGTGGGTGTGGGGGAGGTTCTGGGGCAGGGTAGGAGGGCGGCGGGTGAGGCAAGGAGTGAGGCAGCGTGGATGACCAGACGCGTAGGGATTTGGACCGGCTGGCCGGAGGGGCGCATCACGATCCGCATGCGATCCTGGGCGGTCATCTGACCGCGGACGGGGTCGTCATCCGGGTGTTGCGGCCGTTCGCGGAGAAGGTCGAGGCGCTGGTCGACGGGGCGGCGTATGCGCTGCGGCATGTGGCGTTCGGGGTGTTCGAGGTGGTTTTGCCGGGGCTGGATAAGATCCCGGCGTATCAGATCAGGGTCGCCTATTCGGGCGAGGAGCCGTATGAGGCGGGGGATCCGTACCGGCACTGGCCCACGCTCGGGGAGGTGGACCTGCACCTGATCGGGGAGGGGCGGCACGAGCGGCTCTGGGAGGTGCTCGGTGCGCGGGTGCTCGACCACGACGGCGAGGTGGGTACGGCTTTCGCGGTCTGGGCCCCCAACGCGCTGGGCGTGCGGGTCATCGGCGAGTTCAACCACTGGAACGGGGGAGGCCACCCGATGCGGTCGCTGGGCCGGTCGGGGGTCTGGGAGCTGTTCATCCCCGGAGTCGAGGCGGGCTCACGGTACAAGTTCGAGATCCTCGGCGTGGACGGGGTATGGCGGAGCAAGGCCGACCCGATGGCCCGGCGCACCGAGGTCCCCCCGCAGACCGCCTCCGTAGTCGACAAATCCGAATATGTCTGGAACGACGAGGAGTGGCTGGCCGAGCGTTCGGCGCGGGACGCGCTGGCCGCGCCGATGAGCACCTACGAGGTGCATCTCGGGTCGTGGCGGCCCGGGCTCTCCTATCGGGAACTGGCCGAGCAACTCACCGCGTACGTCACGGACATGGGGTTCACCCACGTCGAGTTCCTGCCCGTCGCCGAGCACCCGTTCGGCGGCTCCTGGGGCTACCAGGTGACGTCCTACTACGCGCCGACGTCCAGGTTCGGCGGCCCCGACGACTTCCGGTTCCTCGTCGACACCCTGCACCAGGCCGGGATCGGCGTGATCGTCGACTGGGTGCCCGCGCACTTCCCGATGGACGAGTGGGCGCTGGCCCGCTTCGACGGCACCCCGCTCTACGAGCACGCCGACCCAGAACGCGGCGAGCACCCCGACTGGGGCACCTACGTGTTCGACTTCGGCCGCCGCGAGGTGCGCAACTTCCTGGTCGCCAACGCGGTCTACTGGCTGCGCGAGTTCCATGTCGACGGGCTGCGGGTGGACGCGGTGGCCTCGATGCTCTACCTGGACTACTCGCGCCGGGACGGCGAGTGGACGCCCAACATCTACGGCGGCAGGGAGAACCTGGACGCGATCGAGTTCCTCAAGGAGATGAACACGCTCGCCTACCGGGAGGCCCCCGGGATCGTGACGATCGCGGAGGAATCCACCGCCTGGCCCGGGGTGTCGCGGCCGGTGCACCTGGGCGGGCTCGGGTTCGGCTTCAAATGGAACATGGGGTGGATGCACGACGCCCTGGCGTACATGAAGCACGAGCCGGTGTTCCGGCAGTATCACCATCACCAGCTGACCTTCTCCTTGATGTACGCCTACTCGGAGAATTTCGTGCTGCCGCTCTCGCACGACGAGGTGGTGCATCTGAAGGGTTCGCTGCTGGCCAAGATGCCCGGCGACGAATGGCAGCGCTTCGCGAATCTGCGCGGCCTGTACGCGTTCATGTGGGCGCATCCGGGCAAGCAGCTGCTGTTCATGGGCGGCGAGTTCGGCCAGGGCTCGGAATGGTCGGAGTCGAAGGGGCTCGACTGGTGGGTCCTGGATTTCGACTTCCATCAGGGCGTGCAACGCCTGGTCAAGGACCTGAACCGGGTGTACGCGTCGACGCCCGCCCTCTTCTCGCAGGATTTCACCCCCGACGGATTCCGCTGGATCGACGCGGACGACGCGCCGGGGAACGTTTTCTCCTTCCTCAGGTACGGCTCCGACGGCTCGGTTCTGGCCTGCGTGGCCAACTTCTCCGGCGGCCCGCACGAGGACTATCACCTCGGGCTGCCGCGGGAAGGGCGCTGGGAGGAGGTGCTCAACACCGACGCGTACGAATACGCCGGCAGCGGCATCGGTAACCTCGGCGAGGTCATCGCCACCGACGACCCCCATCACGGTTTGCCCTGCTCCACCCACCTCCGGGTACCCCCTCTGGGCGCCGTCTGGCTCCTCCACAAATCGGAAATTTCCGACATCTAATTAAATAGGCGAAATGAATGACCTTGGGATTTATTAACGTGCATTAGAGTTCGACTGCACTCTTTCGTGGCGATGTCTGGATTGGAAGTGTCTCGGCGGTAATGGCGTCGGGATACGAAATTCCGGAATTTCTTCCCACATAGGAGGAGTGCTACCTCATGCGAGGTCAGATCTACTTCCGGCGTGCCGTGGCCACCACGTGCGCCACCTACGCGGAGGCAGGCGGCGCGATGGTCGACGTCGGCCTGCCCGGCATCCCAGCCGGCCCGGCCCGGCCAGTCCTGCTCCCCTGCGTCGACGCACCCGGCCGCGAAGCCACCTGCCCCACCGACGCCCGGGAGAAAACCCAGGACACCACCATCATCGACTCCATTCCCACCGCCCTGAAACCCCGCGACTAGACCTCAGTACCCGAAACCGCGTCACCCGGTGACGCGTTGATATTCCTTCTCGTGGCGTCTGCGCCGCGTCGTTCCCTTCATGGGAGCAATATTGGCGGGCAGCACTTCAGCCAAGCCCGCCCGTGATTAGAACAACGACCGGCGCACAATTCGGATGATCGACACGTGCGCCGGTTGTTGTCCCTGAACCAGTTCGACGAGGACTTCCTGCGCCGCACCCTCATGCCCGTCGCCAAAGCCCTCCGCGAGGACGTCGACATCGTGGCCACCGTCCGCCCCGCGGGCGTCACCGCCGCCGGCTGCTCCATCAGCGTCGGCTACACCGCGCCGAACCTGTCCACCGGCACGCGCCGCATGATCGAAATCAAGGTCGTCTTCAACTGATCGACGGCCGCGCCTTAGGTCAGGGTTAAGCGGACATTAACCCCGATGTCGCCCCATTGACCCTGCCCCATGATTGACCATACGCTCCGGAACAACTCATAGGAAACTTTCCTATTAGTACGAAGGACTGACCCTATCTGACCTGGAGCAACCCTTGCGTCGAATGACATTCGGGTCCTTGATCGCCGCGGCGGCGCTGTTGGTGCCGTTGGGGGTCGGGACGGCTATCGCTGCAACTCCGGCTACCGCCACCTATGCCGTCACCTCCGACTGGGGCTCCGGCTTCGAGGCGAAGGTGACGGTCCGGGCGGGCGACTCCGCGCTGGCCAGCTGGCGCGTCGAGTTCGACGTCCCGGCGGGAACCGCCATCAGCTCGGCCTGGGACGCCGACATGACGAAGAGCGGCAACCACTACACCTTCGTGAACAAGGGCTGGAACGGGGCGGTTCCGGCGGGCGGGCAGGCCTCGTTCGGCTTCATCGGGGCGCCCGGCGGGCTGGCTGCCGTACAGAACTGCACCCTGAACGGAGCGGCCTGCACCGGCGGCACGAACCCGTCACCCTCGCCGTCGCCGAGCCCGACCGCGAGCCCCAGCCCGACCGCGAGCCCCAGCCCGAGCCCGAGTCCCACGCCGACCTCGCCGCCCGGGCGTAAGGTCATCGGCTACTTCACCAACTGGGGCGTCTACGGGCGCAACTACCACGTGAAGAACCTGGAGACCAGCGGCTCCGCCGCCAAGCTCACCCACATCCTGTACGCCTTCGGCAACGTCAGCGGCGGCCAGTGCTCGCTCTCCGACACCTACTCCGACTACGACAAGTTCTACTCGGCGGCGGATTCGGTGAACGGCGTGGCCGACACCTGGGACACCGGCGCGCTGCGCGGCAACTTCGGCCAGCTGCGGCGGCTGAAGGCCATGCACCCCGGCCTGAAGGTGATCTTCTCCTTCGGCGGCTGGACCTACTCCGGCGGCTTCACCCAGGCCGCCGCCAACCCGACCGCGTTCGCGAACTCCTGCTACAACGTGGTCGAGGACCCGCGCTGGGCGGACGTGTTCGACGGCATCGACATCGACTGGGAGTACCCGAACGCCTGCGGCCTGACCTGTGACACCAGCGGCTTCGCCTCCTTCAAGAACCTGATGCAGGCGATCCGCAACCGGTTCGGCGCGAACAGCCTGGTGACGGCGGCGATCACCGCCGACGGCACCAGCGGCGGCAAGATCGACGCGGCGGACTACGCGGGCGCGGCGCAGTATGTGGACTTCTACATGCCGATGACCTACGACTTCTTCGGCGCCTTCGCTCCGCAGGGCCCGACCGCTCCGCACTCGCCGCTGACGTCCTACACCGGCATCCCGCAGGCGGGTTTCTACTCCGACGCGGCGATCCAGAAGCTCAAGTCCAAGGGCATCCCGTCCAGCAAGCTGCTGCTCGGCATCGGCTTCTACGGCCGGGGCTGGACCGGGGTGACCCAGAGCGCGCCGGGCGGTTCGGCCACGGGCGCCGCGCCGGGCACGTACGAGGCGGGCATCGAGGACTACAAGGTCCTCAAGACCAAGTGCCCGGCCAACGGCACGGTCGCCGGCACCGCGTACGGGTTCTGCAACGGCCAGTGGTGGGGATACGACACGCCCAGCACGATCACCGGGAAGATGACCTACGCCAAGAACCAGGGCCTGGCGGGCGCCTTCTTCTGGGAGACCAGTGGTGACACCAGCAACGGTGAGCTGATCAGCGCCATCTACAACGGTCTCCGCTAGCCACCCCCGGATCCTCGGGGTCGGCTCGACCCCATCCCCGGAGGATCGACGGCCCTCGCGTCTGCAGACGCGAGGGCCGTCACTCATTGGCCGTGCCGAGCAGCCGGAGCATTCCGTCCGCGGTGGCCACCAGGATCTCCACCCGGCCGTCACCGTTCACATCGGCCAGCACCGGGTTGGTGACCGCGGCGGGAAACTGGTGTTCCCAGACGATTTCGCCATCGCGCAGGCACAGCAGCCGGCCGGCCCGGGTGCCGACCAGGAACTCGTCGCGCCCGTCGCCGTCCAGGTCACCGGCGGCGACCGCGCGCTCCGGGATGGCCGGTCCGGTGTCGAGCTGCCAGCGCACCTCCCCGGTGAGCCCGTCAAACGCCGCGAACCGGCCGTCGCGCGACACCGCTCCGAGCAGCCACTGTCCCGGCTCCGGCGCGCGGGCCAGCGCGGAGCGGCCCGGGAAGTAGCGCCACAGTTCGGTGTTGACCCGCCACACCGTCTCGCCGTCGAGGCCGATCAGTTCCAGGCCATGGATCCCGTCCGCGCGCAGCAGCGCGGCGGTGCCCGGCACCGCGATCGGGGTGGTGTACGCGGCGGTCCAGTCGTTTTCCGCGCGGACCTTCCCGGTTTCGTCGTACAGGCGCAGCCGGCCATGGTCGTCGGCCGCGATCAGCCACGTGTCCCCGCCCAGCGGCACCACGCCGGGCCGGGCCGGATGCCCGCCGTGCAGAGGATCGGCCCAAAGTGGGGCACCGCGCTCGTCGTACAGGGCCAGCGCCGCGGTGTGCACGCCGGTGTGCAGGTTGGCGAGCAGCCGGAAGGTCAGGCCGAACGGGACGAGCGCCAGAGCCGGCGGCGCGGCCAGCGCGATCGTGATCGCCGTCGCGTCCTGGCCACCCGGTTCACGGTGCACCGTCGCCGCTGGGCGGTCACCGTCCACAGTGGACACGACTAGCCGGTGCGTACCCCCGGCGTCGCGGTGCAGCGCCGGCAACGCGCCTGGCACCCGCCACTCACGGTCCAATCCTCCGGGCCCTGGTGTCCCGCCGATGACCTGCCCGCCGGCCAGGTCGGTGACGATCTCGGGGCCGTGGTCCCGCGTCCACACCAAAGGCTGGCAGAACCGCCCCGAGGCCGGTACGGGGTCGCCGACCGGGGACAGATCGGGACCGCACCGGCTGACCCGGCCGTCCGCGGTGGAAAGGATGAGCTCCCCGCCGTACCAGTCGGCCCGGGTGTACTCCGGCCCGGCCAGCCGCCGCGACGTCCGCCCGTTCCACACATGGATGCCATCGTCACGGCGGACCAGCAGTCCGGGCGAACCTGAACCGTCCCGCACCTCGACCGCGCTCCGCCGGTCCGCGTGGAAGTTGACGTGTTCGGGAAGCGCCGAGTCGCTCGAGGTGAGCAGCGCGGCATCGGCCAGCGTGGCCAGCGTCTCCAGGGTCGTGCCGTCCACGATCTCCAGCACGGTACGGCCCGCTGGCCGGCGCTCGGATTCGCGGCTCACCACGAGTTCGGGACGCCCATCGCCATCGAGGTCATGGCATCCCCAGAAGTACCGTCCCGGCAACACGGACGACGCCCCGGCCGCCAGGTCACCGCCGGACAGACCGGCGGAGAGATCGAGAACGAGCGTGCGCCACCGACCGTCCTGCCAGAGGCCGACGACGAGATCGGGCCGCCCAGTCCCGCGAACGTCCGCGACCGAGGTGATCTGCGGGCGCAGCTCACGATGGTCCTCGGGCCAGTCCTTCTCCACGAAGTGACCCCAGGCGCGATGGAGTCCCGCGGGGGAGTGCCCGGTCACCGCCAGGTACTCCTCGACCTGGCAGCTCACCAGGACGGCGCCGAGTCGTGGGCCGCCGTCCGGCGACACGGCTTGCAGGAGCCCGTACGGGCGGGCGCACGGGTAGTCGCCGGGATCGGGCCGATAGCGCGTGACGAGCCGCACCGCACCGGTCCCGGCGTCGATCACCGCCTGGTAAAGCCGGCCGTCCTCGCGCCCGAGCACCAGCGCCTCGGTGTCGGCACTGGCATAACCCGTGCCGCAGCGACTGGACACCAGCACCTCGGCCTGGCCGCCCCCGGTCACGTCCGCGACTACCACGGTGGGCCCGAACCCGGCGTCGTACGCGTCCCCGTAGTCCACGTCCCACACCACGGACGGCCGGCCAGGATCGGAGAAATCGACACACCGGCCCCGGGTCGAGTAGGTCGGGAAGCACACCCAGCGCAGCGCGCCGGGGGAGCCGAACACCTTGGACGCGCCGGGCCCGGCGAGGTTGGCCCGCGCCTCCGTGCTCCAGGTCCACACCGGCGTACCGGTGTCCAGGTCGACCAGAGCCACGGTGCGCTCGTCGGTGGTGATCAGCGCCTGCCACGCGTCGGGCGCGCCGAACCGCCCGGCGTGCAGCACCCGGGTGACGCCGAGCGTGTCCGCGCGCCAGATCGGCCTGCCGTCCCAGCCGGTCGCGGCGAGCGTGCCGCCTGCCTGGACCAGCAAGGCTTCGGCGCCCCGGACCCGCACAGTACGGGCGAATCGCACGTCCCCGCCGGTGTCGAGCTGCCAGACCTCCACCGGCGCGTGGCGGTATCCGCCTGGAAGGTCTGTACGCCCGAGGTTGCGGCCATCGCCACGCGCGGTCCACCACTCTGACACCTCGACCCCCAAAGTCTGTCTTAGGACAGAGTTCAGAATCGAGGTTAGGCACCCGGCGCTGTGCTGTCCAGGTCCCGGAAGTAGTGCCGGGCGCGCTCCAGTATCGCCCGCATGCACTGCTCGGCGAGCTGGGCGTCACGTGCTTCCAGGGCCAGCAGCAGCGCCTGGTGCTGGGTGTTGGTCTCGGCGTGGGTCAGCCCGGCCGCCTCGGTGAGCTGACCGCCGCGATGCCGCTCGGCGGTGAGCGCTTCGGCCAGCGCGTCCAGGATCGACTGGAAGAACCTGTTGCGCGAGGCGCGGGCGATCGCGCTGTGGAATGCCATGTCCAACTCGACCCGGCGGGTCAGATCGTCCTCCGCGTCGTTGAGCTGGGCCATGACCGTGCGGAGTTCGGCGATCTCGACGGCCGTCGCCCGGGTGGCGGCCAGCCCGGCGGCCTTGGTCTCGATGGCCAGCCGCAGTTCGAGGAGCTCGTCGATGGCTTCCTCGTGGGCGTCCACGGCGAGCCGGAAGTAGTCCTCCACCGCGACCGGGCGCAGCCCGCTGACCGTGGCCCGCTTGCCCTGGCGGGTCTCCACGACGCCCTGGTTGGTCAGCGTGCGAAGGGCGTCGCGGACCACCCGCTGGCTCACGCCATACCGGTTGGCCAGGTCGGACTCGGAGGGCAGGGGGTCGCCGTCGATCAACCCCTCGGTCTTGATGAGGTCTCGGATCTGGTCGGCGATCTGCTTCCCGAGCGGGACCCGGGTGTGCCGCCACTGCCCCTGTGGTGCTGACTCCCCCATGGTCACGCCGGTCACCCTTCCAGAATCGGCCGCTGCCGACCGGCCAAGTCGGCCACCTGTGGGACAGCGTAGCGCCTTCCGTGCCACCCAGGACACAGGAGGTATGACCTAGGGCCTAACCTGGGTTACATTGTCGCAGTGAGCTGAGCTGTGGGAGGTGTCATGCGAGTCACCGGTGTCCGCCAGTGGATCGCCGATTTCGGGTTCTACAACGCCATCTACGTCCGGATCGAGACCGATGAAGGTGTGGTGGGGGAGGCCGAGGTGGCGATGCGCAGGCGCACGCGGTCGGTCGCCGCCCTGATCGAGGAGCTGTCCGAATACCTGATCGGGCGTGACCCCACCCGGATCGAGCAGCACGCCGAGCGCATGTACCGGGACGCGTTCCTCGGCGGCACCCTGCTCACCATCGGGATCAGCGCGATCGACCAGGCGCTCTGGGACCTCAACGGCCGGGCGCTGGGCGTCCCGGTCCACCGGTTGCTCGGGGGGAAGTTCCGGGATCGGGTGCCGGTCTACACGCACGCGAAGGCCGGGGGCTCGCCGGAGGAGCTCGCGGCCGAGATCCGGGACCGGGTGGACCGGGGCTTCACGGCGGTGAAGACCACGCTGCCCGGCTTCTACGAGAAGGTGACCAGCGTCAAGCACGATCGGCCCGCGCTGATCCCGGCCCGGCAGACCGAGACCGAGTTACTGCCCACCTGGACGTTCAAGGTGATCGCGGAGTATTTCGCGGCGGCCAGGGAGGCGGTCGGCCCGGATGTCCATCTGATGCTCGACTGCCACGGCCGGCTGAACGTGGCCAACGCGATCCGGCTCTGCGAAGCGCTCGCGCCCTATGACCTGACCTTCATCGAGGAGCCGGTGCCGGCGGATCGGGTGGACTGGATGCTCGAGGTGAGCCGCCGTTCGACCACCCCGATCGCGGCCGGCGAACGATGGGGCAACCACTTCGCCTCGGCCCCGTTCATCGGCGCGCACGCGGTGGCGGTGGTGCAGCCGGATGTCGGGATCTGCGGCGGGATCACGGCGGCTCGCAAGATCGCCACCTGCGCGGAGGTGCACGGTCTTTCGATCGCGTTCCATAACCCGTTCGGGCCGCTGCAGAGCGCGGCGACCTGGCAGCTCGCGGCCACCCTGCCGAATCTGCTGATCTCCGAGTCGATGATCACACCGGCCCAGATGCAGTACTGGGAGCGGTATACCGAGGATCCGCCGCGGGTGGAGAACGGCGAGTGGGTGGTCACGGACGCGCCCGGGCTCGGGCCGCGGCTGCGGGTCGAGGAGATCGTCAAGCACCCGTTCAAACCCGAGCTCGACCGAGGGGGCACCCGATGAGCGAGCCCTACCAGCTGATCATCCACTCCGGGCTTGTCGTGGACGGGTCGGGAAACCCCGGGTTCCACGCCGCCGTCGGGGTCCGCGGCGACCGGGCGTACGTGCTGCGCGGCGACGTGTCCCAGGTGCCCGCCGAGCGCCGGATCGACGCCCGCGGCCTCGTCGTCGCCCCGGGCTTCATCGACGCGCACTCGCACTCGGATCTGGTGCTGATGGTCGACCCGACGCTGGAGATGAAGGTACGGCAGGGGGTGACCACCGAGATCCTGGGAGTGGACGGCCTGTCCTACGCGCCCTTCGACGACCCAGCCGACCTGCTGCGATTCGTCCGGATGAACGCCGGCATCGCCGGCCACCCGGAGATCGACTACTCCTGGCGGTCCGTAGCCGACCTGCTGGCCCGCTATGACGGCGGCGCCTCGGTCAACGTCGGGGTCTTCGTGGGCAACACCGCGCCCAGGATCAGCGCGCTCGGCTGGTCGGACGCGCCGGCCGGTAAGGTCGCGCTGGACCGGATGCGCGGGATCGTCCGGGACGCGATGCGCGACGGCGCCCTCGGCTTGTCCACCGGCCTGGACTATCCGCCGGGCAGCCACGCGGACACCGACGAACTGGTCGAGCTGGCGAAGGAGGCCGCGAGGTTCGGCGGGATCTACCACACCCATGTGCGGTACGCGTTGGGAGACACCTACCTCGACCCGTTCCTGGAGGCGCTGGAGATCGGCCGGCGGGCCGACATTCCTGTGCAGTTAACCCATTTCTCCCGCTCGATGCGGGCCACGTACACCGGCGGCGCCCAGCGCATGCTCGACCTCGTGGAGGGCGCGCGTACGGACGGGCTCGACGTCACGTTCGATACGTATCCGTACGAGTGGGGCGGCACCCGGCTGGTCCGGCTGCTGCCCGGCTGGCTGCAGGCGGATGGACCGGACCCGCTCCAGGAACGGCTCGCCGATCCGGCGCTACGCGACCGGTTGCGCGCGGAGTTGCAGGACAGCGCGGCGGTCCGGCAGTACGTGGTGAGCCGGCCCTTCGCCGACGTACGGCTGGGGAACCTGAACGATCCGGCCCACGCGCGGTTCGAGGGCTGGAATCTCGCCGAGGTGGTCACCGAGTGGGGCGGTGACCTCACCGAGACGCTGTGCGTGCTGGCCGCGGCCAACCCGGGCGCCACGTTCACCAGGCCCAGCCCGCAGGCGATGACCCTGTGGAAGTTCGTCTGCCATCCGCTCGGGATGATCGCCAGCGACGCGGTGCTGATCGGGGCGTACCCGAGCCCCCGGGCGTACGGATGTTTCGCCCGGGTGCTGGGCGACTTCGTCCGCGAGGAGCGGCTGCTCTCGCTGCCCGAGGCCATCCGCAAGATGACCTCGTTCCCGGCGCAGCGGCTCGGCCTCTCGGATCGCGGGCTGGTGCGCGACGGGATGAAGGCGGACCTGGTGGTCTTCGACCCGGCCACGGTGCACGCGCCCGCCAGCTTCGAACGCCCTCGGGAACTCGCGCTGGGTATGTCCTATGTGGCGGTGAACGGCCGGCTGGTGCTCGACGACGGCGTGCTCACCGGGGCGACTCCGGGCCGCGCCCTGCGCGGACCCGGCGCCACCTGCTGACTCGCGGGCTGCCCCGCGTGCGGGGCAGCCCGGTTCCAGCTCAGCTCTCGGCGAGCAGGCGGGCCAGGGTCTCGCGCTGGTCCGAGGTCAGCGGGAGCAGCGGCGCGCGGCTGTGCCCGCCCGGCAGGCCCCGCATCGCCAGCATCTCCCGGTAGATCGCCAGATCGCTGACCGGCCCGAGGGGCTGCCGCGTGTAGAGATACTTGATCGGCAGGATGCGCGCCCAGGCGGCCCTGGCGGCGGGCAGATCACCGCGCTGCACGGCCTCCCACAGGGCGACCGCGTCCGGGGTCGCCACGTTGAGGATCCCGCTCACCCAGCCGTGCGCGCCACCGGCCATCCCCTCAAGCGGAGCCATGAAGCTGCCGTAGAAGACGCGGAAGCCCTCGTCGGTGGCTGCTCTTGCCTCGTGGACCTGGTGCACGGTCGGGAACGTGCTCTTCACCGCCTGCGCGGCGCCCTCCACGTACAGGGTGGCGAGGTCGGCGGCGGTCAGCGGCTCGGTCCCCGAGTTGGCCGGATTGTTGTAGACCATGATCGGGATCTCGGCGGCCCGCCCGACCGCCCGGAAGTGCGCCAGCACCTCGTCGCGGTGCGGGCGCTGGTAGTACGGCAGGATCACGATCGCACCGGAGGCACCGGCCTCGGCGGCGCCCTGGGTCAGCTCGACCGTCTCCGTGGTGCTGAACGCGCCGGTGCCGGCGATGACCGGGACCCGGCCGGCCGCGGCCTTCACGGTGACCTCGAAGAGCCGGCGCCGTTCCCGGCCGGACAGGGAGATGAACTCGCCGCTGGTCCCGGCGACGACCACGCCGTGCGCGCCCTGACCGATCAACCAGTCCACGTGGGCGGCACTGGCGTCCTCGTCGAGCCGGCCGTGCGCGTCGAACATTGTCAGGGCGGCGGGGAAGATCCCGCCCCAGATGGTGGTGGGTTGCATGACCGTCCTCTCGTGCGTGTGAGGTCAATGTAACACTTATGACCTAAGTCAGGGGTCTTGACCGCGGCTTGGATCGCGCCCTAATCTCTGCGCTAGTTACGTGGAACCCTAAGGAGGCGGGATGCGGCGAACAACGGCGCTTACCGGGGCCTTTGTGCTGGTCGGCGTGTCCGCGCTGGCCGGCTGTGGCGGCTCGGAACCCGGTGCATCGAGCACCCCGAGCACCGCGATCACCGAGATCACCATGTTGCAACCCGAGCCGAGCCAAGGGCTCGATCCCAATATCGCCGCCGCCGATGCCTCGCGTATCCCGATGGCGATGATGTACGAGACCCTCACCGAGCGCGACGAGAACGGCAAGCTCGTCGGCGCGCTCGCGGAGAAGTGGGAGTCCTCGCCGGACAACACGACCTACACGTTCACCCTCAAGGGCAACGCCGCCTTCAGCGACGGGACCCCGGTGACCGCCGAGGACGTCAAGTTCTCTTTCGACCGGATGAAGACCGGCGAGGTGATGAAGGGCCTGCTCTCGACGCTGACCGGCGTCGAGGCGGTGGATCAGAAGACGGTGCGGTTCACCCTCTCCGCGCCGTCGCGGATCTTCCCGGAGACGGCCAGCCGGCCGGGCAGCGCGGCGATCCTCTCGAAGAAGGCGGTGGAGGCCAAGCCCGACTACTTCACCCTTCCGACCGCCACCTCCGGGCCGTGGCAACTCACGTCCTATGTCCCGAAGGGCAGCGCGATCTTCGACGTCAACCCGCACTACCCGACGCCGCCGAAGATCAGCAAGATTCGGTACACGTTCTCGGAGGACCCGTCCGGGCACGCCGCCGCCATCGAGAGCGGCTCCGGCGACATCGCCAACATCGGTTACACCGACGCCGAGCGGCTCAAGAGCGGCGGCTCGGTGCAGGTGCTCCAGTCCGACGCTCTGGCCCCCCTGTTCTGGGGCTGGGACCGGACCAAGCCCCCGTTCTCCGACAAGAAGGTCCGCCAGGCGGTGGCCTTCGCCGTGGACCGCGAGGGCCGGCAGACCGCCTGCTGGTCGGGCACCGGCGGGGTCACGTACGGCAACATCCTGCGGCCGTGGGATCCGAACTACACAGAGATCTCCACGTATCAGACGTCGAGCCGGGCGGATGCGATCAGCAAGGCCGGCGCGCTGCTCGACGCGGCCGGCTGGGTGCAGGGCGCCGGGGGGACCCGGACCGCCAAGGGTGTGGCCGGAGTGGATGACGGCACCCCGTTCAAGGTCTCCGTGCCCTACGAGTCCAACTGGCCGGCCGCCGGCTGCCACGTCCAGGTGCTGCAGCAGAACCTGAAGGACGTCGGCATCCAGGTGACCCCGGAGAAGTACGATCCGGCGGCGTACTGGGGCGACGTGGCCAAGGGCAAGTTCGCCATGTACCACGGCGGCGCCGGCGCCAGCGGAGCCGCGGACCTCTACCAGAACTGGTTCCACACCGGCGGTTCGCTCACCTCGCTGACCACCCATCTGGCCGATGAGTCGCTGGACGCCAAGATCGATCAGGCGCTCGGCGCGGGCACCCCTGCGGACGCCACCGCCATCTTCAAGGAACTGGAGCAGTGGCAGGCTGACGAGGTGCCGATGCTGGTGGTCGGCTACCAGTGGCCCCAGGTCGCGGTCAGCAAGCGGGTGAAGAACTTCACCGCGCCGCTGGACGACGACTCCTACAGCCTGGTGCGGGCCAGCGTCGGCTGAACCGGTGCCGGCGCGGCGGTTGACTGAATCGGTGGTGATCGGCGGGAGCGCCGGTCACCACCGATCCTGGGAAAGGAAGGTGGGCGATGCTCCGGTACGCACTGGGCAGAATCCTGCTCGCGGTGCCTCTGCTCTTCGGGCTGTCCGTGCTCTCGTTCGTCTACGTCAGGCTGATTCCCGGCGATCCGGTCACCGCGATGCTCGGTGTGAACAGCAATCCCACCGTCGTGGCCCAGCTGCGCGAGCAGTTCGGCCTGGACCGCCCCCTGCTCGGCCAGTACGGCGACTGGCTCGCCGGGGTGATGCGCGGGGACTTCGGGGTCTCCTTCCGTTCCCAACTGCCGATCAGCACGATCATCGTCGACCGGATCCCGGCCACGCTCCAGCTGGCGGGCGCCGGGCTGGTGGTGTCGTTGCTGATCGCCATCCCGGCGGGGGTGGCCGCCGGAATGCGCCCGGGCTCCCGGCTGGACTCGCTGATCACGTCGGCGACCCTGTTCGGGCTCGCGGTGCCGGCGTTCTTCCTGGGCACCCTGTTGATGCTCTTCTTCTCGTTGAAGCTGAACCTAGTGCCGTCCCAGGGATACGTGCCCTTCGCCGACGACCCGGCGCAGAGCCTCCGGCTGACGGTGTTGCCGGCGCTGACGCTCGGACTGGCGATCAGTCCGTACCTGGCCCGGTTGACCCGATCCGCGGTGCTCGAGACAGCCCAGGAGCCGTTCGTGCCGTTCGCCCGCGCGAAGGGCCTGGCACCACGGAAGATCTCCATCGGGTATGTGCTGCGCAACGCCCTGCCCTCGCTCGTCGCCGCGCTGGGGCTGACGGTCGCCTCGCTGATGGCCGGCTCGATCGTGGTGGAGGCGCTGTTCAACTGGCCCGGCACCGGTCGCCTGGTCACCGGCGCGGTCACCGAGCGGGACTACGCGATGGTGGAGGCGTTACTGCTCATCTACGGCGGCCTGTTCATCGCGGTCAACCTAGCCTGCGAGATAGCCCAGAGCCTCCTCGACCCGAGGGTCAGGCTGACGTGACCGCCGAGGTGTTCTCCCCCGCTGAGGCGGCGAGATGACCGCGCCGGCCGCTGTTCTCGTCACCGAGCCCCGGGCGGTGGGCCGGCGGCGGACGCCGCTGCTCACGGTGGTCGGCGCGATCCTGGGACTGCTGGTGTTGCTCACCATCGTGATCGGCCCGTGGCTGATCGGCAAGGATCCGTACGCCATCGACGTCGGCAACCGGTTCGCCGGTCCGAGCGCGGCGCACTGGCTGGGCACCGACGAGCTCGGGCGGGACGTGGCGAGCCGGATCGCGCACGGCGCGCGGGCGACCGCGTTGATCGCGCTTGGCGCGGTGGCCCTGGCCACGGCCATCGCCATTCCGCTGGGCGTGCTGACCGGGTTCCTCGGTGGCTGGGTGGATCTCGTGGTCACCCGGGTGGTCGACCTGTTCTTCGCGATCCCGTCGCTGCTGGTGGCGATCGGCGTGGTCGGGCTCTTCGGTCCTTCGCTGACCACGACCATCCTGGCGCTCGGCTTGTCGTACTGGCCGTTCTACACCCGGCTGATCAGGGCTGCGGTGGTGGGCATCCGGTCCCGGCCCTACGTCGACGCGGCCCGGGTGCTCGGCGCGTCCCGGCTGCGGGTGATCAGGACCGACATCCTGACCGGGCTGGTCCCGCTGGTGCTGGTCCAGACGACGGTGCTGCTCGGCTTCGCCATCCTCGATGAGGCCGCGCTGGGCTTCCTCGGGCTGGGCGTGCAGCCGCCGCAGGCCTCGTGGGGCTCGCGCCTCGCGGAGAGCCGGGAGTTCATCCTGGCGCATCCCGAGTTGGCGCTGGTCGCGGGCGTCCCCATCGTGCTCGCGGTCTTCGCCATGAACCTGCTCTCCGATTCGCTCCGCGATCGGCTCGACGCGAAGAGGACCGGCTGATGGCCACTGTCGTGCTCCAAGTACGGGATCTCGCCGTGGAGTTCTCGCTGCGCGGGAGCGTGGCGCGGGCCGTGGACGGGGTCGGTTTCGACGTGCGCGCCGGTGAGATCGTCGGCATGGTCGGCGAATCCGGCAGCGGCAAGAGCGTGACCATGCTGGCGTTGCTCGGGCTCGTCCCCCGGCCGGGCCGGATCGTGGCCGGTTCGGTGCGGCTGCGCGACATCGACCTGGGCACGCTCAGCCTCCGGGAGCTGGCCCAGTTGCGGGGCCGCCAGATGGCGCTCATCCCGTCTGACGCGGGCGCCGCGCTGAACCCGGTGACCCGGATCGGCGCCCAGGTCGGCGAGGGGCTCGCCGCCCACCTGCCCGACCTGCCGCGGGCCGAGCGGCCGGGCCGGATCCTGGACATCCTCCGGCGGGTCGGGTTGCCGCGCCCTGAGCACCAGGTCCGGCGGTATCCGCACGAACTGTCCGGCGGGATGCAGCAACGGGTGGCCGTGGCGATGGGGGTCCAGCTCGGGCCGGACCTGCTGATCGCCGACGAGCCGACGACCGCGCTCGACGTCACCATCCAGGCCCAGATCCTCCGCCTGCTGCTCGATGTACGCGAGCAGTCGGGCACCGGCATCCTGTTCGTCACCCACGACATGACCACGGTGGCGGAGATCTGCGACCGGGTCCTGGTCATGTACGCCGGCCAGATCGTGGAGTCGGGTCCCGTGGTCGAGGTGTGCACCGCTCCGGCCCACCCGTACACCCGGGCCTTGCTCGACGCCATACCGCCGCTGGGCGGCGATCCGCCCGAGCAGCTGACCACGATTCCGGGCGCGCCGCCCGATCCGCGCGCCTGGCCGGCCGGGTGCCGCTTCGCCGAACGGTGCTGGCTGCGCGAGCGGCTGGGCAACCCGGAGAAGTGCACCTCGCTCGCCCCGGACCTCGCTGACCTTGAGTCTGAGCGGCGCAGCCGGTGCCACTTCACCGAGGCGGTGGTCCGGTGACCGGGGAGCCGCTGCTGTCGGTGCGCGGTCTGGTGAAGGACTTCCGGGAGCGCGGTTTCGGGCCCGGGCGGTCGACGGTACGGGCGGTCGACGACGTGTCCTTCGACGTGTTTCCCGGCGAGACGCTGGGCCTGGTGGGGGAGAGCGGTTCGGGCAAGACGACGATCGGGCGGCTCATCGTGCGGCTGGAGGAACCGACCGCTGGTCAGATCGAGTTGCGCGGGCAGGATCTGCGGGGACTGTCGGGGCGGCGATTGCTGGAGTTCCGCCGGGACGTACAGATGATCTTCCAGAACACGCAGAACGCCTTCAATCCGCGGCGCACAGTTCGTTCGGTGCTTTCTGATCCGTACCAGATTCATCGGCTCGCGGCCGGAGCGGACCTGGACGAGCGGATGGGGGCGCTTCTGCGCCAGGTCGGTCTCACGCCCGCGATGCTGGACCGGTATCCGCAGCAGTTCAGCGGCGGGCAGCGGCAGCGCCTTGGCATCGCCCGGGCGCTCTCCGTTCAGCCCGCTCTGGTGGTGGCCGACGAGCCGGTCTCCGGGCTGGATGTCTCGGTGCAGGCGCAGGTGCTCAACCTGTTCGCCGAACTCCGCCGGGAACTCGGCCTGGCCATGCTGTTCATCAGCCACGATCTGCGCGCTGTCTACTTCCTGTGCGAGCGGATCGCGGTGTTGTACCTCGGCCGGCTGGTGGAGATCGGTCCACGGCGCACGCTGCTGGAGAACCCGGTGCACCCGTACACGCGGGCGTTGATCGGTTCGATACCGGTGTTCCGGCCGGGTGGCGGCTTCACCCGTACGGTGATCAAGGGCGAGATCTCGGACTCCGGGCCGGTCACGGCAGGCTGTCATTTCGCGCCCAGATGCCCCCTGTGGCGGGAAATGGGCCAGCCGGCGCGCTGCCGCGAGGAGCGCCCGCTACTGCGCCCGGCGGCCGGCGGCGGCATGGCCGCCTGCCATTTCGCCGAGTCGTCGCCCCCGCTCGCGGCGAATCTGGCCGGGCAGCCTTCGGGAGGGCACGCATGAGGATCGGCTGGATCGGCACGGGCCTGATGGGCGCGCCGATGGTGGCGCGGCTGGTCGCGGCCGGGCACCAGGTGACCGTGCACAACCGGACCCCGGCCAGGGCGGAACCGCTGCTGGCCCTGGGCGCGGGCTGGGCCGGCTCGATCGCGGCGGCGGCCCGGGATCGCGACGTGGTCATCACCATGCTGCCGTTTCCCGCCGACGTCGAGGCGGCCTACCTGGGTCCTGACGGCATCCTCGCGAACGCCTCGCCCGGCACCATCGCGGTGGACATGTCGACGTCGTCGCCCGCGCTGGCCCGGCGGCTGGCCGACATCACCGGAGGTTCGGTTCTGGACGCTCCGGTCAGCGGCGGGCCCGCCGGGGCGCAGAGCGGCGCGCTCTCCATCTTCGTGGGCGGTGCCGCCGACGCGTTCGAGCGGGTCCGGCCGGTCTTCGAGGTGCTCGGCTCGACCGTCGTGCACCACGGCCCCGCCGGCGCCGGGCAGGCCGCGAAGCTGGTCAACCAGGCGCTCGTGGCGAACGTGACGCTCGGCATCTGCGAGGCCTACGCCGTCGCCGAGGCGGCCGGGCTCGATCCGGCACGGGTGCACGAGTCGGTACGGGTCGGGGTGGCGGGTTCGCCGCTGCTCGACTTCGCCTGGCCCCGGCTGAGCAACGGCGACCTGGAGCCCGGATTCAAGGTGGCGCACCTGGCCAAGGACCTCGGCCTGGCCCTCGACGAGGTCGGCGACGCCCGCCGGCTGCCCGGCACCAGCCTGGTCCGCGAGCTGTGCCAGGCGGTAATCGACGCGCTCGGCGGAGATCGGGGAACGCAGGCCCTCATCTCCCAGACCCAGCCGGCCCTCCCCAGTGAAGGACAACGATGACGCTGACCCTGACCGGCCGGTACTACCGGATGTACCCGTCGTTCGACAACCCGCTCGGCCACGCGGAGGAAGAGCTGGAACTCGACCCGGCGCGAACCGGATTCCTCATCGTGGACGCCTACGGCCAGGGCTTCGACGACGAGGAAGAGCATCCCGACCTGACCGGAATCTACGCCCCCGACCCCGTCGTGAAGGAGATCGTCCGGGAGCACATCGTGCCGGCCCGGGAGGCGGCGCGGCAGGCCGGTCTGCCGGTCGTCTACCTCACCAACCATCTCTCGCCCGGCCTCACGGAGCGCACCGAGTGGCGCAACCTCTCCATGCGCACCTGCGACGTGGACGTTCTGGAGGCGTGGCGGGAACCCAACGACATCCTGGCCTTCTCCAAGGTGATCGCGCCGGGTGACGGCGAACCGCTGATCCGCAAGCAGATGTACAGCGGCTTCTACGAGACCACACTGGACTCCACGCTGCGGGCGCGCGACATCCGGGACCTGGTGGTGGTCGGCTTCGACAGCCGGATCTGCCTCGGCAACACGGTCACCGAGGCGATGTACCGGGGCTACCGGGTGGTGGTCCTGCGCGACTGCGTACGGACATTCGAGTATCCGGAGACGCGCGAGGGCGAGCTGGCCAACCTGCTGGCGATCCGGTACATCGAGTCCAACGTGGGATACACCGCCACGTCAGCGCAGTTCACGGCGGCCTGCGCGCGGTTGGCAGGCGGCCGTGCCGGGGACTGACCGCGTGATCGTCGACTGTCACGTCCACGTGGGACTCACCAAATACCGCCCGATCGACGACTATCTCGACGCCATGAAGACGCACGGGATCGCCCGTGCCGTCCTCGTGCAGCATCTGGGGAACCCCGACAACGAGTACCTCGAGCGCTGCGTGCGCGAGCGCCCCGACCTGTTCGCCGGAGTCGCTCTGGTGGACCCCCAGGATTCCCGCGCGCCGCGCCTCGTCCACGAGATCGGCGAGCGCGGCGTGCTGAAGGGGGTACGGCTGCCGGCCGGCGGCACGCCATCCGGCGTGTGGCGGGCGATGGACACGCATCGGCTGGTCGCCAGCGTCACCGGGCCGTTCGCCGACGTCACCGACGACGCGTTTCTGGATATCGTCGACCGGCACCCAGGCGTGCACTTCCGGCTCGAGCATCTCGGCTGGCTGAAGCTGGCCGACGATCCCCCGCCGTATCGCGGATTCCGGCGATTCCTCGGGCTGGCCGAGCGCCCGAACACCTCCACCTCGTGGTCGGGCTTCTTCCTCAACGCCGGCACCCCGTACCCCTATCCGGACGCGGAGCCGTACCTGCGGATGTCCCTGGCGGCTTTCGGGGCGGACCGTCTCATGTGGAGCGGGGACTGGAACCGGGCGGGCGGCACCGACGCCGACTATGCCGCGGCCGTCGACCATGTCACCGGCCACATGCCGTTCCTCAGCGACGAGGACCAGGACCGGGTGCTGGGCCGCAGCGCCGACACGATCTTCGGAGGGACTCCATGAACGCTACGGGCATCGGCATTCTCGGGCCGGGCGCGATCGGCGCCTGCCATGCTCGGGCGATCCGCGCGGCCGGTGGCCGGATCGTCGCGGTGGCCGGGCCGAAGCCCGAGGAGAACGCCGCGTTCGCCGCCGAGCACGACATTCCACGCGCCTATGGGGACACCACGGCGCTGCTCGCCGATGACGAGGTGAACGCGGTCGTGGTCGCCGCGCCCAGCCCCGTGCACGCCTCGCTCACCGTCGCCGCGCTGCGGGCCGGGCGCGATGTGCTGTGCGAGATCCCGGCCGGGGTGTCGCTGGCCGAAGCCGAACTGGTGGCGCGTACCGCCGCGGAGACGGGACGGTCCGTCGCGATGGGCCACACGTTGCGGTTCTGGGCGCCGCATCTGGAGGTGCGGGCCCGGGTCGAGCGCGGCGAGTTGCGGCTACGCCACGTCGTGGCCCGGTCGCTGCAACTGCGGCAGAGCAACGTGGGCTGGACCGGCAAGGCCCGGGACTGGACCGACAGCGTGCTCTGGCACCATGGCGCGCATCTCGTCGACGCGGCGCTGTGGCTGCTCGACGCACCCGAGGTCAGCGTGTCCGGCCGGTGCGGGCCGGCCTGGCCGGGCAGCGACAGCCCGATGGACGTCGGCGCCGTGCTGGCCACCCCGGGCGGCGACCTGGCCACACTCTCGCTGTCCTACCACTCCCGCGAGCCGGTCAGCGACTACCTCCTGATCGCCGAAGACCAGACCTTGCACATCAGAGACGGCCGCCTGTACGGGCCCGACGGCGTGATCGTCGACTCGCCCGGCGTCGCGGCCACCCAGGACGCGGCGATCGAGGCACAGGACGCTGATTTCCTCGCCGCCGTCGCCGAGGGCCGCGCCCCGCGTTGCACGGTGGCAGACGTGCTGCCGGCCATGCGGGTGCTGGACGCCTTGGAGACCGTTCCATAACCCAGCAAGGAGTCCGTGTGAACCGACTCGTCTCCCGATTAGCGATGTGCCTGCTGATGACCACGGCTGTCGGCCTGGTCGGCGTGGCGCCCGCAGCCGCGAATCCGCCCGCCGTGGGCAACGTCATCACCCTCTCCGGCGGTGTCGTGCTGCCGGTCTACACCGTGACCGGCAGCGCGACCGTCAGCGCCGTCGGCTTCCAGCTCACCGGCGGCACCCTGCGCGCCGTCGACCAGTCCGGCACCCAGCTCTGGACCGCCGGCACCACCGGGTACGGACCCTACGGCGGCTTCGACTACGACGCCGACGGCTGGCCCGACGTCTTCGTCGTGGTGTCCGCGTCCACGGGCACCACCTGTGGCACCACCCCGGTCGTCACCACCACGCTGTACTTCTACAGCGGACAGACCGGAACCCGGCAGACGCCACTCTCCCCGCTCACGGACATCTGCTGGAACTTCGGCAGCACGATCTATCCGACCCATCAGTGGACCGAGAACGGCGTGCTGTGGGGCCCCACGAACAAGATCGCGGTTTCTCCGTACTACGCGAGCACCTCGTGGTTCTTCGGCTTCAACGGCAGCTCGTTCGGCACCGACGGGGCGCTCTACTTCCCGTCCACGTCGTCGTATGACGCCACCTACACCAACGCCCTGGCCAACACGTATCCGACGGGCACCAAGTACATCACCAACTCCCATGCGGCCAACGGGCTCATCGTCAACGTGTCGGGGCAGCAACGGCTGGTGTTCTGGACCTCGGGCCGGGTCGCGCAGTACGCGGTCGGGCCGTTGAGCGCGAGCCAGCTCGTGGCCGACCGGCCCTACCTCACCGGTGGGCGCACCGACATCGGCGGGCGCAACTACGGTGTCGTCGCGGTCGACCCCGGCAACTCCAGCAAGGTGGTGCTGGTCGCCGGGACCAGCAACTACTCCCTCTATCTGGACCGGCTCTCCGGCACCATGACCCGCGACCCGTGGGGTGGCATCGAGCGGCACGTCTCGGTCTACGACCTCGGCTCGAACACCGTCGATGACCGGTTCTACTCGTACGCGCATGACAACAGTGACGGCAACAAGTACGAGAACCGGGTGTCGTATCCGGCGAATCCCATCGTGCGCACCGGCGGCACGTCGCGGATCGCGTACAACGTCTACACCGGAGGGCGCTGGTACCTGCACATCTCGGACCCCGGGGCCACCACCGATCGGTACGCCATCAAGGACCTGTTCCTCTGGGACATCGCCGACGTCGACGGGGACGGGGTGGACGACTGGCTCGTCTCGCCGACCCGCGACGCCGGGGAGCCGGACGTGCCCGGCTACTACTACCCGAAGTGGCAGACCAACATGTACCACTGGAACGAGAGCACGGCGTCGCTGACCAACTTCCGCACCGAGGTCGGCTACATCCCGCACTTCCAGCAGAGGTTCAACCGGTCCACCGCCACGTCCAGCGACGGGTACCTGACGCCCGCGCAGACGTACCTGGACGGTAGCCAGCTGAAGCTCATGATGATCAACAGCGCCGGAACCGTCTCCGCCCGCTGAGCAGTGCGGCGGCCCTCACGAGGGCCGCCGCATTGTCGTCGGGGTCGCTTAGGGTGGCGGTATGGACGCGACGAGGACGATCGTGGAGACCGTTGGGCGGATGCGGCAGCGCCGCACGGGGCCCCTGGTCCTTGAGCTGGACCTGACGGAAGGGCTGACGGAGGGTCCGCCCGCCGATCCGCTGGGCGCGCTGCTGACCATGCGCAAGCCGCGCCTGGCCGACGTGCTCGCGGGGTTGCGCCGGGCCCGCAAGGATCCCCGGGTCAAGGCGCTGATCGTGAAGATCGGCGGTGGCCCGCTGGGGCTCGGCATGGTACAGGAGCTGCGCGGCGCGGTCGTGAAGCTGCGGGCCGCCGGGAAGCTGACCGTGGCGTATGCGGAGACGTTCGGCGAGTTCGGCACCGGAACCGTGCCCTACTACCTGGGCAGCGCGTTCGAGCGGGTCTACCTGCAGCCGTCCGGCGACGTGGGCCTGACCGGGATCGCGCTGGAGCAGCGGTTCGTGAAGGACGCGCTGGCCAAGCTGAGCGTGGAGTATCAGGTCGGGCAGCGGCACGAGTACAAGACCGCGGCCAACATGTACACCCAGGATCACATGACCGACGCGCATCGCGAGTCGGCGTCTCGGATCGCGGAGTCGGTCACCGAGCAGATCGTGGCGGGGATCGCGGAGTCGCGGCGGCTGGAGCCGGTCCGGGTGCGCGAGCTGATCGACGAAGGGCCTTTCATCGGCGCGGAGGCGCTGGAGGCCGGGCTGATCGATGGCCTGAAATATCGTGACGAGGTATACGCCGAGGTCGTGCCCGAGGGCGCTCATCTTCAGTATGTGGCGCGGTATGCCAAGCTCGGCGGGCCCCGGAAGTTGCCGCATCCGGGGGAGGACGTGGTGGCGCTGGTCCAGGGCGAGGGGCCGATCCGGATGGGCCGCAGCGGGCGATCCCCGCTGGGTGGCGGCAGCGCGATGGGTTCCGACACCATCGCCGCCGCGCTGCGCTCCGCGCGCCGCGACGACAAGGTCCGCGCGATCGTGTTCCGGGTGGACAGCCCCGGGGGGTCGTACGTGGCGTCCGACACGATCTGGCGGGAGGTCGTGCTGGCCCGCAAGGCCGGGAAGTCGGTGATCGTCTCGATGGGCGACGTGGCCGCGTCGGGTGGTTACTTCGTGTCCATGGCCGCCGACGTGATCATGGCTCAGCCGGGCACGCTGACCGGCTCGATCGGGGTCTTCGGCGGCAAGCCGGTGCTGGGGGAGCTGCTCAACCGGGTCGGCGTGGTGTCGGAGACGATCACCGAGGGCGCCAACGCCGGGATGTTCTCGCTCACCCGGGGGTTCTCGGAGGCCCAGTGGGGACGGGTCAATGCCTGGCTGGACCGGATTTACGATGACTTCGTCGGCAAGGTGGCCGAAGGGCGGAATCTGGGCCGGGAGCGGGCGCACGAGCTGGCCCGTGGCCGGGTCTGGACCGGCGCGGACGCGCGGGAGAACGGCCTGGTCGACGAGCTCGGCGGTCTTGAGGACGCGCTGACGCTGGCTCGCAAGCGCGCCGGGCTGCCGGTCGACGCTCCCGTTCGCTCCTATCCGCGGCTGAACCCGCTGGAACGGCTGCGCCCGGCGGAGTCCAGCGAGGACAAGGCCGCCGCGCTGACCAGGATTCGCCTGGAGGCATGGGGCCCGATGTCGGCCCTGGCGGCCGAGCTCGGCTTGCCCGCCTTCGGCGGCCCGCTGATCCTCCCCGGCCAGTGGACCATCCGCTGACTGTCCCCGAGTAAGGCCGCCGGATATTTCGGGATCTGTTATTCCTGGAAGGCGGCCAACGGGATCGGCAGCCACGTGGGTCGGTTGCGTGCCTCGTAGACGACTTCGTACACGGCCTTGGAGAGCTTCAAGGCGTGCAGCAGCACGGCGTCCGCGCCCGTGATGTTGCCACCGGCTTCGGTGTAACCGGCCAGGAAGGCGGCGCGGTTGCGCGCCGACCACTCCTGCGCCCGGGACACCAGCGAGGCCGCGTCCGGATGGTCGGCCAGCAGATGCCGGGCCGCGTACTCGATCGAGCGCAGCATGCCCGCCACATCCCGCAGCGGCGAGTCCAGCGCCCGCCGCTCGGCCAGCGGCTGCCCGGGCTCGCCTTCGAAGTCGAGCACCACCCAGTCGGCCGCCGTCCGCATCACCTGCCCGAGGTGATAATCCCCGTGCACCCGCTGCACGGCCACCGGCCGGTCGATGTCCGCCAGCCGGTCATAGGCCGCATGCGCCACCTCCGCGTGCGCGTCCAGTTGCGGCACCTCCGCGATGGCCCGATCCAGCCGCCGCCTGAACCGCTCGGTCATGCGCTTGACCTCGGGCGGCTCGATCACCGCCGTCGGAAAGGCCCGGGCCAGATCCCGGTGCACCTGCGCGGTCGCCGTCCCCAGCCGCCGCGCCTCAGCCGCGAAGTCCCCGCCGGCGTCGGCCGCCGACACGTCCCTGGGCTGGGCGTAAAGATCGCGCACGCTGGTCAGCGCCATCGCCCAGCCCTCGCTGGAGTTGGACAGGAACTCCTGCATGATCGCCAGCGTGGTCGGCTCCCCGTCCAGCGTGGTCTCGATCCACCCGTACGGCTTCGCCACATGCGAGGACCCCTGTGCCGCCAGCGCGGTCACGATCTCCAGCTCCGGATTGACCCCCGGGATCAGCGCGCGGAACTGCTTGAGGATGTACTTGTCGCCGTACACGATCGAGGTGTTGGACTGCTCGGCCGTCATCACCAGGCTGCGCGGCGTCGTGTCGATCTCGACTCCGGGAACCCGGTGGAAGGCCAGCGGATCGACCGTGAGGTTCACGTCCATACCGGTCAGCAGCCAGCGGGTCAGGCCGGCGTCGTGCGCCGCGTCGAACGCGTAACGATCACGGCCACCCCATTCGGTCCGCCCGATCATCGCGTGCCTGAGCCGGTCCGGAATCTCGTCCCGCAGCCCCAGCAGCAGCTGGTAGCGGGTGACCCGATCCCCTTGCCGTACCGAGATGATCAGATGGGCGAGGATCGGGTCGTCGGCCGCGAGCTGGGTGCTCGACTCGATCGACAGCTCGTCGATCGGGCGCCCCTTACCGGCGAACCAGCGTTGAGTGGCGATCCAGCCGGTAAGGAGCTCGGTCAGCACGTTATTAGTCCTCCCGTGACACCGGTGGGATGGTGAACCAGTAGAAACCATGCCCCGGAAGCGTCAAAAGATACGGAAGTTCACCAATTCGGGGGAAGGGAACGCCCCCCATGGTCTCCACCGGTTCCGCGCCCTCGAAGCGCCGCAGGTCCAGTTCGACCGGCTGCGGGAAGCGGGACAGGTTGTTGACGCAGAGCACCCGGTCGTCGCCCAGCTCCCGGACGAAGGCCAGCACGCTCGGGTTGGAGGAGTTGAGCTCGATGAACTCGCCGAGGCCGAACACCGGGTGCCGCTTGCGGATGTCGATCATCCGCTTGGTCCAGTGCAGCAGCGAGCCCGAGCTCTTCTGCTGCGCCTCGACGTTGATCGCCTGGTAGCCGTAGATCGGGTCCATCACCGGCGGCAGGTAGAGCCGGCCCGGGTCACAGGTGGAGAAGCCCGCGTTCCGGTCGGGCGTCCACTGCATGGGCGTACGGACTCCGTCGCGGTCGCCCAGCCAGATGTTGTCCCCCATCCCGATTTCGTCCCCGTAATAGAGCACCGGTGAACCCGGAAGGGACAAAAGGAGCGCCGTGAAGAGCTCGATCTGGTTCCTGTCGTTCTCCAGCAAGGGGGCCAGGCGGCGGCGGATGCCCACGTTCGCGCGCATCCGGGGGTCCTTGGCGTACTCGGAGTACATGTAGTCGCGCTCTTCGTCGGTGACCATTTCGAGGGTGAGCTCGTCGTGGTTGCGGAGGAAGATGCCCCACTGGCAGTTCTCCGGGATCTTCGGGGTCTGCGCCATGATCTCCGAGATCGGGTAACGCGACTCCCGCCGTACGGCCATGAAGATGCGCGGCATCAGCGGGAAATGGAACGCCATGTGGCACTCGTCCCCGCCGGTGACCGGGTCGCCGAAGTATTCGACCACGTCGGCCGGCCACTGGTTGGCCTCCGCCAGGAGCACCCGGTCGGGGTAGAGGCGGTCCACCTCGGCGCGGACCCGCTTGAGGTATTCGTGGGTCCTCGGGAGGTTCTCGCAGTTGGTGCCCTCCTGCTCGAACAGGTAGGGGATGGCGTCCATCCGGAACCCGTCGATGCCGAGGTCCAGCCAGAACCGCAGCACCTCCAGCATCGCCTCCTGCACGTCCGGGTTCTCGTAGTTGAGGTCCGGCTGGTGGCTGAAGAAGCGGTGCCAGTAGTACTGGCCGCGGACCGGGTCGTGGGTCCAGTTGGACGTCTCGGTGTCGATGAAGATGATCCGGGCGTCCTTGTACTTCTCGTCGTTGTCGTGCCAGACGTAGAAGTCGCCGTACGGGCCGTCCGGGTCACGCCGGGAGGCCTGGAACCACGGGTGCTGGTCGCTGGTGTGGTTCATGACCAGGTCGGCGATGACCCGGATGCCGCGCTTGTGGGCTTCCTCGACCAGCCTCACGAAGTCCCCGAGGTCCCCAAATTCGGGCAAAATCTTCATAAAGTCGGCGATGTCGTATCCGCCGTCTCTGAGGGGGGACTCGTAGAGCGGGAGCAGCCAGAGGCAGTCGATCCCGAGCCACTGGAAGTAGTCGAGCTTTTCGATCAGGCCGCGAATGTCGCCCGTGCCGTCCCCGTTGGAGTCGGCGAAGCCCCGGATCAGCACTTCATAGAACACCGCCCGCTTGTACCAGTACTGATCGCGGGGTTTGTCGTGCGTGAAGGTGTTCGGGATGGGCTGATGCTGAATCGGCGTAAGGCTCACCGTTGTACTCCCCGGTTGTGCAAGGGCTGTCCTCACGGGCGGTGCGCTGACCCGTGACGCAGCGTGAAGACGTGTGCAGGATTGACGTGTGGGTCGAGGCGCACGTAATTGGACTGCCGCCAGCGGTACGACTCGCCCGACAGCTCGTCGTCCACGACGAACTCGGCATGCCAGTCGAGACCGAGGGCCGGCAGGTCCAGATGGACGATGCCCTCATGGGTGTTGTGCGGATCCAGGTTGACGACAGCCAGAACGACGTCGCCTAGGGCGTGCCGTCGTGTGGCCGTGTCGTAGGCACCGGGGAGCCGCTTCGAGAAGCAGATCACATCCGGCTGATCGCAGTTGTGAAACCGTAGATTACGCAATTCCTGGAGCGCCGGGTGTGCTCTTCTGAACAAATTGAGGTGCGTGATGAGGGGAGCGAGGCTCCGCCCCTCCCGCTCGGCCGCCGCCCAGTCCCTCGGCCGGTACTGGTACTTCTCACTGTCCAGGTATTCCTCGCTGCCCGGCCGGACCGCGACGTTCTCGCCCAGTTCATATCCCGCGTACACCCCCCAGGTCGGCGCCGTCAGCGCGGCCAGCACCGCGCGGATCTTGAAGGCGGGTATGCCGCCGTTTTGAAGGTACTCGTGCAAGATGTCGGGAGTGTTGACGAACAGATTCGGGCGCAAAAAATGTCCCGTTTCGTGGGCCAGCTCCGAGAGATACTCCTCCAGCTCGGCCCGCGAGTTCTTCCAGGTGTAGTACGTGTACGACTGGTGGAACCCGACCTTCGCCAGCGCGCGCATCATGGCCGGACGGGTGAACGCCTCCGACAGGAACAGCACGTCCGGGTCGTCGGTCCTGATGTCGGCCAGCAGCCGCTCCCAGAACGCCACCGGCTTGGTGTGCGGGTTGTCCACCCGGAAGATCCGTACGCCGTGCTCCATCCAGTGCAGCACCACCCGCTTGACCTCGGCGTAGATCCCGGCCGGATCCTTGTCGAAGTTGAGCGGGTAGATGTCCTGGTATTTCTTGGGCGGATTCTCGGCGTACGCGATGGATCCGTCGGCCCGGATGTTGAACCACTCCGGATGTTCCTTCACCCACGGATGGTCCGGCGAGCACTGCAACGCCAGATCGAGCGCGACCTCCATGCCCAGCTCGCGGGTCCGCGCGACAAAGGCGTCAAAGTCCTCGATCGTTCCCAGATCCGGATGAATCGCGTCGTGCCCGCCCTCTTCCCCGCCGATCGCCCACGGCGAGCCCGGATCGAACGGCTCCGGGGTCAGCGTGTTGTTGCGCCCCTTGCGGAACGCCACCCCGATCGGGTGGATCGGCGGCAGGTAGACCACGTCGAAGCCCATCTGGGCGACCGCGGGCAAGCGCTTGGCCGCCGTGGCGAACGTGCCGGAGACAGGCACGCTGTCCTCGATCACCGCCCCCTCCGAGCGGGGGAAGAACTCATACCAGGAGCCGAACAGCGCCCGCCGCCGGTCCACCCGGATCCGCGCCGGCGTCGCCTTCGTGACCAGGTCGCGCAGCGGATGCGCGGCGACCAGCGCCAGCGTCTCCGGCAGCTGCGCCACCGCGAACCTGGCCCGCGGATCCACCTCGTCGTCCCGCAGCCGCGCGGCCAGCGCCAGCAGCGCGGCCCGGTGCCCGCACATCCGCAGCTCCGCCTGGAGCAGGGCCCGATCGCTCGCCTTCACCAGCCGTTTCGCGCCCGGCAGGCAGTCACCGGCCCGCACCGCCTTGGCGGCGCGCTCGAACAGGCGGGCGCCCTCTTCGCACATCAGGTCGGCGTCGAGTCCGCGGGGGATCTTGATCCCGGCGTCGTGCAGCCAGGTCGCCACCGGGTCGCTCCACGCCTCCACCCGGAAGGACCACAACCCTTCCGAGGGCAGGGTCACACTCACCCCCCACCGATCGGTGCCCGGCGCGAGCTCGCGCATGGGCTGCAGCCGCCCGGCCACGCCCTGGGGATCGATCAGCACGACCCCCGCGGCGACCGCGTCGTGTCCCTCCCGGAACACGGTGGCGCTGATCTCGAAGGTTTCCCCTGCGGCCGCCTTCGCGGGACGCTTCCCGCAGTCGACGACAGGGTGGATGTCCTGGATTGGAATTCTTCCGATCATCGTTTCTCAACGTAGCGACGGCACACCCGGTGCCGCCGGAGTTGACAGGGCAGGATCGATCTTTGCTCGGAGTCGGGCAGCACGAACCACGACCCGCCGAGCGGGCCGGTGGCTCATACAGGAGTTGCCCCAATGCTCCACGTTTACCCATGCATATGAAAGAGCATGGCGGGGGTCAACTCCATCTCCTTCCGGCGAGCCGTGGACTGGCTGTGGGTTCACGGGCAGGACTGCGGATCTGTGATGTTTGAGCGAGTAGGGCAATGGTGAGAGCTGTATGTGCTCCTCCACCCCCTCACATCCCCTAGGGTCTGGCCACGTGAGAGCTATTCGCAGGTTCACCGTCCGTACCGTCCTTCCGGCCGAACTCGCCCCGCTCGGTGAGCTGGTCCAGAATCTCCGCTGGTCGTGGCACCCGGAGACGATGGACCTGTTCGCCGACGTGGACCCCGACGTGTGGGAGCGCGTCGGCCACGATCCGGTGGCGTTGCTCGGCGCCGTGGCCGCCGACCGGCTGCGCGAACTCGCCCGCGATCGCCGCTTCCTGCGTCGCCTGGCCGACGCGGCCGACGACCTCCGGGAGTACATGACCGCCCCGCGGTGGTACCAGACCCTCCCCAGCGGCCCCGCCGCCATCGGCTATTTCTCCCCCGAGTACGGCATCGCCGCCGCGCTCCCGCAGTATTCCGGCGGCCTGGGCATCCTCGCCGGAGACCATCTGAAAGCCGCCAGCGACCTGGGCGTGCCGATCCTGGGGGTCGGCCTGCTCTACCGGCACGGCTACTTCTCCCAGTCGTTGTCGCCGGAGGGCTGGCAGCAGGAGCACTACCCGTCGCTGGACCCCGGCGGCCTGCCGCTGTCGCTGCTGAAGGAGGAGGACGGCACGCCGTCCCGGATCCGGATCGGCCTGCCCGGCGGGCGCACCCTGCACGCCCAGATCTGGGTGGCCCAGGTCGGGCGCATCCCGCTGCTGCTGCTCGACTCCGACGTCGCCGACAACGACACCGCCGCCCGCGACGTCACCGACCGCCTCTACGGCGGCGGCGGCGACCACCGCCTCATGCAGGAGCTGCTGCTCGGCATCGGCGGCGTACGGGCGCTGCGCGCGTACTGCAGGATCACCGGGCACGCCGAACCCGAGGTCTTCCACACCAACGAGGGCCACGCGGGCTTCCTCGGGCTTGAGCGCATCCGCGAGCTCACCGAGGCGCGGCTGTCCTTCGACGAAGCGCTGGAGGCGGTGCGGGCGGGCACGGTGTTCACCACGCACACGCCCGTGCCGGCCGGGATCGACCGGTTCCCGGCGGAGATGATCGGGCGGCAGTTCGGCGGCGACAACGCTTGGCCGACCGTGGACGTCGATCGCATCCTGGAGCTCGGGGCCGAGCCCGAGGCGGCGGACGGGGACGGCGAGAAGGCCGTCTTCAACATGGCCGTCATGGGCATGCGGCTGGCGCAGCGCGTCAACGGCGTGTCGGTGCTGCACGGCGAGGTCAGCCGGGAGATGTTCCAGGGCTTGTGGCCCGGGTTCGATCTCTCCGAGGTGCCGATCGGGTCGATCACCAACGGCGTGCACGCGCCGACCTGGGTGGGGCGCGAGGTGATGGAGCTCGCCGGGAAGGAACTGCCGACGCTGGTCGATCGCACGCAGGGCTGGGACAGCGTGCAAAAGCTGTCAGAGGGCGATATCTGGACCATTCGCGGCCAGCTCAGGGGCCGGCTGGTCGAGGACGCGCGCAAGCGGCTGCGGCGGTCCTGGCGGGAGCGTGGCGCGTCGGAAGCCGAGCTCGGCTGGACCGACGAGGCGCTCGATCCCGGCGTGCTGACCATCGGGTTCGCGCGGCGGGTGCCGTCCTACAAGCGGCTCACGCTCATGCTCAGCGACCCCGACCGGCTGCGGGACCTGCTGCTCGACCCCGAGAAGCCGGTGCAGATCCTGATCGCCGGCAAGGCGCACCCCGCCGACGAGGGCGGCAAGAAGCTCATCCAGCAGATCGTGAAATTCGCTGACATGGAGGATGTGCGGCATCGCATTGTCTTCCTGCCCGACTACGACATGGCCCTCGGCCAGCTGCTCGTCCAGGGCTGCGACGTGTGGATGAACAACCCGCTGCGCCCGCTCGAAGCCTGCGGCACCTCCGGCATGAAGGCCGCCCTCAACGGCGGACTCAACCTCTCCATCCGCGACGGCTGGTGGGACGAGTGGTATGACGGCACCAACGGCTGGGCCATCCCCACCGCCGACGGCGTCACCGACCCCGACCGCCGCGACGAACTCGAAGCCGCCGCCCTCTACGACCTCATCGAACGCGAGGTCGCCGACCGCTTCTACGACCGCGCCGCCGACGGCCTCCCGCGCCGCTGGCTGGAAATGGTCAAACACACCCTCAGCTCCCTCGGCCCCAAGGTCCTGGCCGGCCGCATGCTCCGCGACTACGTCATCGAGCTGTACGCCCCCGCCGCCGACTCGGCCCGCACCCTCTCCGCCGACCACTACCACGGCGCCAAGTCCTTCGCCGCCTGGAAACTCCGCGTCTCCCAGGCCTGGCCAGGCATCCGCGTCGAACACGTGGAAACCTCCGGCATCGGCGACACCCCCGAACTAGGCGCCACCATGGAAATCACCGCCACCATCGCCCTAGGCGACCTCTCCCCAGAAGACATCCACGTGCAATCCGGCTACGGCCGCGTAGGCCCCCACGACGAACTAATCGACCCCACCTACGTCACCCTCACCCCCGGCCCCCCCGGCGACGACGGCCGAGCCCCCTTCACCGGCACCATCCCCCTAGACCGCACCGGCGCCTTCGGCTACTCCGTCCGAGTCGTCCCCCACCACCCCCTCATGGCC
>NZ_BLAE01000080.1:51030-53284 GCF_009687865.1 Acrocarpospora macrocephala | reverse complement strand
ATACCGCACCCAACCCCGGCCCCACCCCGGGCATCGCAACCAACTGCGGCATAGACCGGGTGTCACACCCGGCTCCGGCCGCGTACCCCGAACTCACCCCCCGCGCCTGGAGGACGACACACGCCTGCAGGCAGACGCCACCGGACAACCTCATCCCCACGAGCGCGGCCAGATCAGCACCATGGGTGCGGAGAGGGTGACCCGCAGAAGATCACAAGGGGCCACAGAAGATCACGAGCTGATCGGCATCGGATCGCCGCGTTCGAGCAGGCTGTGAGCAGGACCTTGAGCAGGGCTGTGAGCACGGCATCCTCGGTCCTTTGGGCGCGTTCACCACGGAAGGGCCGGTCGCTCTCGCCGATCTCGGACCTCGGCCGTCTCAGACCTCCGTCTCAGACCTCCGTCTCAGACCTCCGTCTCAGACCTCGGCCATGAGGATGCCCCGCCGGGGTCTGCCTGCCATACAAGAAGCCGGGAAGCGGGACACCGTCGCGGCTCCTGCCTCGCGGGGAGATAGGTCCCGATACCTGACAGGAAGTGGCAGTCACCTGCAGGCCGACTAATGAGCAGATCCGGGATTTTACGCCAATCGCGCGATCCGCGCCTTCGCCGGACGTGCGAACGCCAGCTCGAGGTGCGTTTCAAGGTGTTGTGGAACGCCAGCAATTGTCCGTGGAACCCGGGCGAGATCGGCCACAGGATTCCGCATCGTGGCCCCCGCCCCGTTTCGAGCGTCAGGGAGCCTGGCAATTCGCCGATCGGAGGATCGTGGTCGCAGCCACTGGATAGAGTGCTCACGCAACGCTTATCCATCAGTGCGGACAGTAGCCAGGAAAGTGGTGCCATGCCTCAAGAGACGCCTTTGCCCGCTCTCGATGAGACCGCCTGGAAGGATCTGGTCTCCCGGTTCGACGGCCGGATGTGGGCGGTGGCCAGGGCCTGTGGCCTGAGCGCCACCGATGCGGCCGACGCGGTTCAGGGCGCGTGGCTGCGCCTCGTCGAAAGCTATGACCGGATCCGCGACCCGAGCCGGATCGGCGCGTGGCTGATCACCACCACCCGACACGAGGCCTTCCGCCTCTCCCGCAAGACCCGCAACGAACACCCGGTCGAACTCCCCGACCTCGGCGACCCCAGCGTCCCCGACCCGTCCACCGCCGTCGTGGACGCCGAGTACGGCCGCCACGTCTGGGCCCGCGCCGCCACCCTGGACGAACCCTGCCGCACCCTGTTACGCCTCTTCGCCCTGAACCCCGACGCCCGCTACGCCCAGATCGCCGCCCGGATGAACATGCCACTCGGCAGCGTCGGCGCCACCCGAACCCGCTGCGAATCCCGCCTCCGCGCCCTCCTGGAGGAGTCCCCGTGACCAAAGAACCCGAGGACCACTCAACCCCAGAGGCCCACTCAACCCCGGAAGAGCGCTCAACCACGAAAAGCCACGCAACCCCAGAGGTCCGCTCAACCCTGGAAGGGCACGCAATCCCAGAGGACCGCTCAACCCCGGAAGGGCACGCAACCTCAGAGGGTCACCCGACCCCGGAAGGTAATCCAACCCGGGAAGGCCACTCAACGGCAGAAGGCCGTTCCACCTACGTTCTGGCGGCCATGCGCCTCGCCTCCGGAGCCGACCCGATCCCCAGCCGCGTCACCGCCGACGCCCTGGCCGCGTTCACCCTCCGCCTGCCCGGCTCGATCATCGCCACCCCCACCGACGTGGCCGCCGCCTCCGGAGCCCGCTCCGGAGGAGAACCCCAGCGCCATCGCTTCACCACCGAAACCCTGACCATCGACGTCGAACTAACCCACACCAACGGCCGCCTCGAAGTAGCCGGCCACCTCACCCCCACCCCAACCCCCGACTCCTGGATCGAGATCCGCACCCCTCACGTCAGCAAGATCCGCGTCCCCTCCCCCGACGGCCACTTCGCGGCAACCGGCCTCCCACCTGGCTGGCTCAGCCTCGTCTACCACCACCCCGAAAACCCCCCCATCGCCACCCGCTGGCTCCGAGCCCGCCCCTAACCCCGCCAACGAGTCCCATCAACCCGGCACGCAGCCCCCACCAACGAGAGCGTCGAATTGACCGGACACAACCCCCAGGTACCCCAACCAGACGCCGAGAAGGCCGCTCCCAATAGCGGCACAAACCATCCGACAACCCAGGCGACGGTCGAAGTGACGGGACACAACCCCCACCTCTCCCATCAGGAAACCGCGATAGCCGTTCCCACTGGCGACAGAGAGCAGCCAG
>NZ_BLAE01000080.1:40443-50488 GCF_009687865.1 Acrocarpospora macrocephala | reverse complement strand
CGTGTGGGAGGAAGCGACTGGGCGCAACCCTCACATCCGCTATCAGGAGGTTGGGAAGAGCGTCGGCGGGAGGGGGTTGGTGGGGCGGGCGATTAGGGCGGTTGAGTTGGCGGGGCGGGATCCTCGGTGGGCGCGGGAAGAGGCGGAGGGGGTGCTGCGGGAGAGTGAGCGGGTGGGGGATGCGGAGGCGGCGTCGATCGCGTTGCGGGGAATGGCGTTGGCCGCGTGGGAGCTTGGTGATTTGGGGTTGGCGGATGAGCTGCTTACGCGGGCGGTTCGCCGGGCTGTCGATGTGCCGGTGCGGGCGGCGCAAGCGGCGATGTCGCAGGTTCCGTTTCGTGCGCTACTGGGGGATCCCGAAGGGGCGCTCGCTCTTGCCGACAAGGTCGAAGCAGATCTGGACAGGCTCGATCGGCATCGGCTGGATGTCCAGCGGGCGGTGCCGCTGGTCCTGCTCGGCCGGCATATGGAGGCTGTTGAGCGGTGTACGACGGCTTTTCCGGCTCTCGGCGATGACCCACGTTGTCATGCGGGCGGACTCCTCAGCCGGGGTCTCGCCTATGTCTTCCTTGAACGATTCGGCGAAGCGGCCGCCGACTTCACGCGTTCCGCCGAAATCGCCAGGAGCTCAGGATTCACCCATCTGGCCATGCTCGCCGAAGGCAACCTGCCTTTCGCCGCCGCCCGCCGAGGCGACATTCCCGCCGCTTTCGCGAGCTACCAGGCCGCCGAACATTCCCTGGTCGGCTACCCGGAGCGCCTAGCGGCCATGCGCGTCGACTTCGCCCAAGCCCTCGTCGAGGCACGGCTCCCGAACGAAGCACGCGCCCTCCTGGAACAGGCCGTCCCGGTATTGGCGGCTTCCAATGCCCAGGTGGCGTTGAGCGACGCCCGCCTCCTCCTCGCTCAAGTGGAACTACTCACCGGCGACCCCTACCAAGCGCAACAAACCGCGCAGACAGCCCACACCGAACTACTCACCCAAGGCCGCGCCCGCTGGGCTCCTCTGGCTACCGAAATCATCCTGCGGGCACGACTGGCACAGTCCGACCCTCCGCACCTCGTCTCCGCGGATCTGCTCACCGACTTGTACGCATGCTCCGACGAGTTGGCCACCACAGGCTGGCTGACTCAAGCCGACTCCCTCCGCCTACAAGCCGGACGCACCGCCAAGCACCTGAAGGATCGAGCAGCGGCCACGACCCAGCTGTCCCGGCTCCTGACCCCCCGCACCCGCCCGATCGTCCGCCACCACGCGCAAGCCGTCCTCCACCACCTGAACGGCGACGACACCGCCGCCATGGCGTCAGTGGAGGCAGGCATCGCCACCTTCCTGGAAACGATCTCCCCCACGTCGGCTCAGGGCATCGATCACCCCATGATCATGGGCGCGGCCGAGATCCGCGCACATGCGATTCGAGGCGCCGAGCAGCTGGCGTCCTTCGGTCTCGAACTCGCTCTCTCACGCGGAACCGGCCAGGGCGTCCTCGCCTGGGCGGAACGATGGCGTGCGGTGGTACGCGGCGACTTCACCGGCGACGCTCCACCCATCGGACCGACCCGCCTCGTGGAATTCGTCCGACACGAAGATGACCTATTCGCAGTCGTCGCCCAACATGACAATTGCGAATTACACAAGATCGGCTCATATTCGGACATAACCGAAGCAACGATCCGGATCCGCTACCAGCTCCGACGACGCAATCTACGCGACACCGAACCCAGCACCGGACATGGCAACGGACATGGCACCGAACCCGGAACTGAACCCGGCGGCACTGAACCCGGCGCTGAATACAGCACCGGACGCGACACCGAAACCAGCACTGAACTCGAAACCGGACCCGGCATCGGACGCGGCACCGGACCCGGCACGGAATCGATACCCGAAGCGGAGTTGGCAGCACTCGACGCCTTGCTGATTCGCTCTCTCCGCCTGAACCCAGGACCAATCACCATCGTGCCCACGGGCTCGCTCCACACCCTCCCGTGGCCGCTGCTCCCCTCCCTCCGCGGACGACCAGTCTCCATCCATTCACACGCGGGCGGACTTCCAGCCGCACACAAATCGGACACCCTCGTTATCGCGGTCGCCGGACCCGAACTGGAATACGCCCAAGACGAAGTCCAAAGAGTGGTCAAGACCCACAAGAACGCCACAGCCATCCCAGCCGCCAAGAAATCAGTGATCGAGGCACTGGAATCGGCCGGAGTCCTCCACATCGCGGCCCACGGCATGTTCTCACCCCGCAGCCCGATGCTCTCGAACATCACCCTTGATGACGGCCCTCTGATGGCCTACGAACTCCTTCGCGCCAACCGCATGCCACCAGTGGTCGTGCTCTCAGCATGCGAAGCCGGAATGGCACACGCCCCCATGGACGGCGTCGCCTGGGGCCTGGCAGGCGCATTTCTAGAACGCGGCACCCGCTGCGTCATCGCCGGAGTCGTACCAGTCAGGGACGAGGAAGCCCTAATCCTGATGGACCGCTTCCACGAACTCCTCGCAAGCGGTCACCCACCCGCCGAAGCACTGGCAAAAGCAACACACGAGACCAACGTCCCAGGATTCGCATGCTTCGGCTCGGGAAACTAACCCGATCACCAAGGTCCAGCGACCAAGCTATGAGCACCCAGAAGCCGCTCGACGAGTAGAGCGAGCAGGCTTGGGCGACCGGGATCCATTTTCTGCCAGGATCGCTTGCGTTGAGGCACCGGCTGGCGGTGATCTCCAACTGCTCGTACTGATATCAGCACCGTTGCCGCCACCATGGCCACTCGGGTGAAGCGTGCGGATTCGGCGACGTCCGGGTGAGAAACCGTCTGTCGACAGGGAGAACCAGACCATAGAGGTACGGTTTAGCCCACCGCGGCAGTGCGATAAGTGCCTCTTCGAGTCGCTGGCGTGCTGTTTCTCCGGAGCACTCTGGGCACATGCAGGTAGGCGCGATCCGGTCAGCGGTGCCAGGAACGACCGCCTGCGCCCAAGCGAGCAAGGCCGCCGCCACTTCGCCTGGCCGCATCCGGGTATGTTCCAGCCTGATCACCGCGGCCATGGGCCGACGGCCAAGACCTGGAACCTGATGGATCGAAGCTCTGTGGGTTACGCACACAGATCCTCGTGCGCGAACCTCGGAAGGGCGCCTACGCGGCATGGCCCTTTCTGGTAAATGTCACAGCCGCGATCATCGCATGCCGGGGCCCCGATCTCTAGATCAGGTGCCAAGCGGTGAAGCAGATTCAAGAGTGAACACCTTCGGCATCCAGGGGGACATTCCCGCCTTCAGCAGGACGCCCAAGCGCGCGTTGCCTTCGCCGACTCGTCAACACGAACCTCCGATAGTTCACGATCTTGATATTCGCCCCATCCACTCCCTCACCAAAGCCAAGCCCTACAACAGAACGACGCCGTCGCCACGACGTGGCGCTGCTGAGCGCGATGACCCGGCTCGCTCGCCGTTATCCGGCGCCATTCACGCTGGTAACACATCTCGCCACATCGGCGCCAAGAACGCCAGCGGCATTCTGTTGGGTGCTCTTGATCGCCGAGGTGAATGGTGACGATCATGCTCCGCTCACTGGAAGTGGGTGCTCATCCGCAATCGCCTCCACCGCTAAAGATCCTTGATGCTTTTCCACCCGGCGCACCCCAACGATCGTCCAAAGCGCGCGCTTGAACGGGAGGTCAACCCGTGGCGATGGGGCGGGTGGGGTCGGTGATCCAGTGGGACCAGGAGCCGACGTAGAGGGCGGCGGGGAGGTTGGCTATTTCCAGGGCCAGGAGTTGGTGGGCGGCGGTCACGCCGGAGCCGCAGTAGGTGCCGATGGGGATGCCGGGGGTGGCGCCTAGGGTGTTGAAGCGTTCGCGGAGGAAGTCGGGGGTGTGGAAGAGGCCGGCGGGTTCGATGTTCTGGGTGGTGGGGGCGTTGACGGCGCCGGGGATGTGGCCGGCGACAGGGTCGATGGGTTCGGTTTCGCCTCGGTAGCGTTCGGGGGCGCGGGCGTCGAGGAGGACGCCGGTGATGGCGAGGTCGGCGGCCTGATCGGCGTCCAGGGTGGGCATTCCGCCGGGGGTGGCGGTGAAGTCGCCGATGGGAATGTCCGGCACGTCCTTGGTGACCGGCAGGCCGGCCCGGGTCCAGGCGCGGAGCCCGCCGTCGAGCACGCGAACGCTGGGATGCCCGAAATATCGCAACGTCCACCAGGCTCGCGCGGCGGACAGGGATTCGGCCTCGTCGTAGACCACGACGGGCCGGGAGCCCGACACCCCAAGGCGGCGCATGGCGGCCTGGAAGTCCTCGGCGGACGGGAGCGGATGGCGCCCACCGGACCCGGGCGGCGCGGCCAGATCCCGCTCCAGGTCGCAGAAGACAGCGCCGGGAATGTGCCCTTCGCGATAGGCCTCGATCCCCGGCGGACCACCCAGCCGCCAGCGCACATCGAGCAGAGTGACCCGCTCGTCGGCCAGACTCTCAGCGGCGATCAACGGCCCCATCGTGCACCCCCAGGCAGATCAGACGAACTTCACCGATGGATCTCCAGCAGCGGAACGTTCAGTTCCTCCACTGTCAACGACCCGTGGTACCCCGTGAATGCCCATTCCAACTTCTCGGTCTCCGCCGGGATGACCACGCAGCCACCGTACGGCACGGCTACGACATCCCCGATCCGCGGCAGCCACTCCCGCCGCACGCTCCCCCCGAACCACCCGGAATCCACCGCTTCCTCCCGGGACACGACCCACGCCCGCCCGTCGAGCATCTCGCGCCAGGTGGCTTCGACCGCCGAGGCGGCGCCCGCGAGCGTGTAGAGGTGCCGGGCCCGGGGTTCGCCTCCAAGCAGGGAGACGCCTTCCATGAGTTCGGGATGCTGGTCGACGTCGACCTTGTCGGTGGCGTTGACCATGCCATGGTCGGCGGTCACGTACATGACCGCCCCCGGCGGCAGGGTCTCGGCGAGGCGTTCGGCCATGCGGTCGACGATGGCGAGCTGCTCGAGCCAGGCGGGTGAACCCCAGCCCGACCGGTGCCCGGCGGCGTCGAGATCGCCGTAATAGACGGTCACGAACGTGCGGGGGGCTTGGAGCGCGTGCCGTACCCCCTCGATGCGCTCGTCGATGGACTCGGCGTGCAGGTGGTGGACGCCGCGGTAGACGGCGCGGTTGAGGCCGGAGCCGTCGAAGGCGGCGGTGGCGACGTAGACGGCGTCGACGTCCAGGGCGGTGAGGCGCTGGTAGACGGTGGTGGCGGGCTGCCAGACCTCGGGGTCGATGGGGAGCCCGGGGGCGGTCCAGCGCAGGCAGTTGAAGAGACGGCCCTCGCCGGGGACCGCCATCTGGATGCCGATCATGCCGTGCTCGCCGGGGGTGCCGCCGGTGCCGAGGGTGGCCAGGCTGGTGGGGGTGGAGGACGGGAACCCGGCCGTGATCGTACGGCCCAGCGCGCCGGACAGGAACGGCGCTGTCCCGGGATGGGCGCGCAGGAGTTCGGCCCCCATCCCGTCCACCAGGAACAGGCACACCCGGGAGGCGGGCTCCAGCCCGAGCGTGTTGTCGCCGTCGCCCCCGAAGGTGGCGAGCAGGGAGCCGGGAAAATCGCTCAGCGAGGCGGCGCCGTACGCGGGAAGGTGGGGCCCGGCCACGGTCAGCTCCGGGCGGTGGCTTCGGACAGAGCCCGGGCGAAGGCGAGGACGTGGGTGACCGCCTCGGGCCCGTCGGCGGCCTCGCTGACCCGCAGTTGCAGGTCGTCGGCGGTGACCGCGCCGGTGTAGCCGTGGTCGGCGTCGCAGTTCTCGTCGCCGCAGGTGGCCGGTTCGAGATCGACGTGCGAGATCGCGCCCCAGCCGATGGTCAGGGTGACCTCGCTGGGCGGCACGCCGGGCACGTAGGAGGCGGGGTCGGGGACCACCCGGGTGAGCGCGACCGACTGGATCCGGCTCAGCCGGACGGCCTCGGTCGTGGTGGAGGCGTGCGAGGTGGGGTTGCCCTCGGCCGGCGGATGCTCGTCGGTGTGGCAGACCAGCAGCCGGGACGGCGACAGCACCAGCACGGTGACGTGCCTGCGCACCTCCATGGCCGGATCGAACGTGGCCTCGTGGTGCACGACGAACGCCGTTACCTGCTCTTTCCCTACGGCGGAGTCGACGGCGTCGGCGACCAGGTCGGGGTAGTAGCCGCTGCGGTCGATGGCCTCGCGCAGATCGGCAGCCGAGACTCGGGTATCCCTCATGGGTCCATCCTGCCTTGTCATGGGCGCGGTTTTCACATGCGAAGCCACCTTCTCGCCAGCCCAGATATACGGATTTAGCAGTATTTGGAATGGGTATCGGGCCTTTCCCTTCACTTTCGTTTCCCGTTACCCCGCCGGGGTTATCGCTAGAGGCGTACTAGCCGAGGCGGCGGGGTCCGCCGTCAGGGCGGGGACCGACCACCGGGCGGATCACCGCGCGGGCGCCCAGCACCGTGACGCCGCCCTCCCCCACCAGGACCTGGTCGAGATCGAGGCGGGCCACCTCGGGCAGCGCGTCCGCCAGCAGCCCCACCCGGACCAGCAGATCCTCCAGGGCCGGTACGGCCACGGGCGGGTAGCCGTACTCGCCGAACAGGAGCGGCGCGGTGCGCACGGCGCGGACCAGGCCGGCCGCGTCCGCACCGGTCAGCGGCGCGAGCCGGTACGCGTGATCGCCCAGCAGCCGGGCCGCCACATCGGCGAGCCCGAACGACACGACCGCCCCGAAGTCGCGGTCCTGGACCACCCCGACCATGGTCGGCACCGCGGGTCCCGGCGGGGGCTCGGTCGCGACCTCGATCCCGTAGCAGGCGAGCAGGGCGGTGGCGTCGATCTCGGTGTCGGCGGGCGCGGCGCCGATGACGCGCCGCGCTTCCGCCCGATCTAACGATATTTCCGGAATCGTGCCAGCCGGTGCGGTACGCCACCGGGCATGCCTGACCACATGCGCGAGCGCGCGAACGGCCTCCTCCGGCGCCGAATAGGACGGGATCGAGCCACGCTCCGGGCCCTCCCCCGGCACGCGAAGCTCGGCGGGAAGCCCCCACTCGCCCTGGAAAGTGGCCAGCACCGGCTTCCCGGACTCCTGAGCCACCTTGATCAGCTCGGCGGCCACCAGGTCGGCCCGCCCGGGAATGGGCGGCATGTAGATCGCGACTGCGGCGTCCACCCCCGGCAGCACGCCCGCGAGCGCCTTCCCGAACTCCTCGGCCCCCGCGCGTGCGCCCAGATTGACCGGAGTGCCAGGTTCGAGACCCGCGGCCAGGCAGGCGTCGGCGGCCAGCAGCGCCAGCGCGTCGGAGTTGCTCACGATGCCCACCCGCGGCCCTTCCGGCAGCGGCTGGTAGGCCAGCAGCTGCGCCACGTCGAACAGCTGGGTCAGATCGTCCACCCTGATCACCCCGGCCTGGGCGAACAGCGAGCTCACCACGGTGTCCGGCAGGCCGAGCGCCGACGCCGCGTGCCCGCTCGGCACCCGCTGCGACTTGACCACCACGATCGGCTTGGTACGCGAGATGCGCCGCGCCAGCCGGGCGAACTTGCGCGGATTCCCGAGCGATTCCAGGTAGAGCAGGATCACCTCGGTCGCCGGATCCTCCTCCCAGTACTGGAGCAGGTCGTTGCCGGACACGTCGGCCCGGTTCCCGGCGGAGACGAACGTGGAGATGCCCATGCCGCGCTGCGCCACCCGCTGCAGCAGGGCGGTCCCGAGGGCGCCCGACTGGCTGAAGAAGCCCACCCGGCCACGGCCGGGCAGAGTGGCCGCCAGGGTGGCGTTGAGGCGGATGCCGGGGGCGGTGTTGGCGATGCCGAGGCAGTTGGGGCCGACGACGCGCATGCCGTACAGGCGGGAGATGCGGACCAGTTCCTGCTGTCTTGTGGCGCCCTCCTCGCCGGTCTCGCCGAAGCCGCTGGATAGCACGACCAGGCCTTTGACTCCCTTGCGGGCGCATTCCTCGACCACGCCGAGCACGCTTTCGGCCGGGACGGCGACGATGGCGAGGTCCACGTCGCCGTCGATGGCGGAGACGCTGCGGTAGGCGCGCACCCCGGCCACGGCCCGGACCTCGCGGTGCACGGGGTAGACCGGGCCGGTGAAGTCGGCGGCCAGCAGGTTGCGCAGCACGGTCTGGCCGATGCCGCCGGGTTCCCTGCTGGCGCCGATGACGGCCACCGACTCCGGGGTGAGCAGACGCTGGATCGAGCGGGCCTCGGCGCGGTGCTCGCGGGCCGAGGTGACCTCGACCGCGGTCTCGGTGGTGGCCAGGTCGAGCGTGAGCCGTACGACGCCGTCGGCGAAGGTGCTGCGCGCGGTGTATCCGGCCTGGCGGAACAGCATGTTCATCCGGTGGTTGGCGGGCAGCACGTCGGCGATGAAGGTACGGATCCCGCGCTCGCGCGCGGCCGCGCGCAGGTGTTCCATCAGGACGGCGGCGACGCCCCGGCCCTGGTGGGCGTCCTCGACGAGGAAGGCCACCTCGGCGTGGTCGGGGGGCTGCACCCGGTCGTAGCGGACGACGGCCACCATCTCCGTGCCGATGGTGGCGATCAGCGCCACCCGGTCGTTGTGGTCCACGTTGGTGAACCAGGCGATCTCCCGATCGGACAATCGCGGCCGAGGGCCGAAAAACCGAAAGTAGATCGTTTGATCGGACAAACGGGAGTAAAAATCACGGAGGAGTCCGGCGTCGCCGGGATGGATCGGCCGCAGGTGAGCGGTGCCGCCATCGGAGAGGACGACGTCCGCCTCCCAGTGCGCCGGGTACGGTGGTTCCACAGGTCGAGCGTATCGACGCCCGGCTTGGGATGGTTGGGCAACGCTTGTGCATCGACTGTGCCCGAGTGTCCGCTCTACCCCCCACGGCGTCACCGGAAGCTGTTAAGTTTCTCGGCGTCAGCCTCATATCGCACGGAGAGGACGCCGACCCCCCAATGGTGCGGCAGGCTCACCTCCCTCAGCAGTTGGCAAGGTGGTGACATCATGACCCGGGTCGTCGTGGTGGGCGATCTCATGACCGACGCGGTCGCCCGCGCCAGGTTCCCTCTCGCCCGCGCCAGTGACACCCCGGCAATCGTCACCATGCACGGGGGTGGCTCCGGCGCGAACATCGCCTCCTGGCTCGCCGTGGAAGGTTCCGAAGTGGCCTTCATCGGCCGCCGGGGCGCCGACATCACGGGTCGTAACCGGGACATGGAGCTGATGGGCTACGGGGTGGACGCCCGCCTCGTGATGGACCCGGAACGTCCCACCGGCACCTGTGTCGTGCTGGTGACGCACAAGGGCGAGCGCACGATGTTGTCCGACCCGGGCGCGAACGCGGCGCTGTCGCCCGAGGACCTGCCGCGTGACCTGTTCACCCAGGGTGGCCACCTGCACATGTCGGGCTACACGCTGATCTGCGAGGGCTCCAGGGACGCCGGTCTGGCCGCGCTCGACCTGGCCCGCAGGGCCGGCATGTCGATCTCGGTGGACTGCGCCTCGTCCGCGCCGGTGGAGCGCACCGGGGCCGAGCCGTTCCTGGAGTGGACGCACGGGGTCAAGCTGCTGTTCGCCAACGCCGACCAGGCCAAGGTGCTGACCGGCCGCGAGGAGCCGGACGCGGCGGCCAAGGTGCTCACCGCGTGGTTCCCCCAGGTCGTGGTCAAGCTCAACAAAGAGGGCGCGCTCTGGTACACCAACAGCCGCTCCGAGCCGGTCCGGGTGCCCGCCGAGACCGTCGACCGCGTGGTGGACGGCACCGGCGCGGGCGACGCCTTCGCGGCCGGCTTCCTGCCGAGCTGGCTGAACGGCAAGCCCCCGTCCGACGCCCTGGCGGCAGGCAACGCCCTGGCCGCCAAGTGCATCGCTAACCTGGGCGCCCGGCCCCGCCTCTAAGGTGATTCGGCAGGCGATCTCCTCGCCTGTCGATCGCCGTGGAACTCCCACCCACCCAGCCCGTTTGTTTCTCTTCGGGCTCCGCCCGACCCCGCCGGCGCCGTGGTTGCCCGAATGAAGTGGCAGCTTGATCCGCGTGGTTGTCCCACCCACCCAACCCTTT
>NZ_BLAE01000080.1:13375-40316 GCF_009687865.1 Acrocarpospora macrocephala | reverse complement strand
ACCCTTTGATTCACCTCGGGCTCCGCCCGACCCCGCCAACGCCGTGGTTGCCGGTCAAACGACAGCTGCGGCACGTGGTTCTCCCACCCAGCCCATTGATTTCCCTCGGGCTCCGCCCGAATCCGTCATCGATGTGGGTCCCACACGAAACGGGTCGCCCGCCACACGTGGTGATGGGCGACCCCGTTCTCAGGCCTACTGGGTTCTGCAGATGGTTCCGTTGAGGGTGAAGACGGACGGGAGGACGTTCGGGCCGCTGTAGCTGCCGACGAAGCCGATGTTGGTGGTGGCTCCGGTGGCGAGAGGGCCGCTGGCGACGACCTTGACGTTGGAGCCGGTCTGGGTCCAGGTGGCGTTCCAGCCGCCGTCCAGCTTCTGCCAGGTTCTCGGCCAGGTGAAGTCGAGGGTCCAGTCGTTGATGGGCGCGCCGTTGTTGGTGATGTCGATGGAGCCGACGTAGCCGCTGCCCCAGTTGGTCTGATCGGTCAGCCGTACCGTGCAGGAGCTAGTGGCGGGCGTGCCGGTGGTGAACGTCAGCGGCGAGGAGGACCACGAGACGCCGCCGCCGCTGTCGCGGGCGATCACGTTGACGGTGTAGCGCGTGCCGGGCCTGAGATTGTTGACCGCGAATGAGGTGCCGCCGGTCTCGCCGAGTTGTTCGGTGATGGCGCCGTTCTGGCGGTGGACCTCGTACTTCACGATCGGGCGGGTGCCGGGGGTGGCGGCGGGCCAGGAGATAGTCGCGGTCGTGTCGGTGACGGCGGTGGTTGTCGGCTGTCCCGGCGCGCCCGGAAGCCCGGCGGGGGCCGACGCGGGACGCACCACGACCGTGGTCAGTGACAGCGGGGGCAGGGTCTGGCTGGTCGCGCTGCCCGCGGTCGAGCTGGTGATGCTGGTGGCGCCGTTGACGTGGGTCAGCACGGTGGGCGCTCCGGCGGCGGGGCCGAACCCGGCGTAGCCGATGGTGACGGGGTAGGCGGTGTCGGCGGAGGTGTTGATCAGCAGGACGGCCAGGTCGCCGTTGGGGCGGCGGACCGCGTGCGCGGCGACCTTCGCCTGGCCGGTGGCGGCCTTGACGAACTGGTCGCCGGGGCGGGCGAAGCGGCTCATCATCTGCAGTGCGTAGTACGGCGCGAAGGGCGTGTTGACCGCCGGTTCGCACGCGCTGCCGTCGGCGGTGCAGCTGGCGTTGGACAGCAGGCCGAAGTCGCCGTAGTCGGTGTGCCCCTCGACCTGCCTGACGGTGCCGATGCCGTTGTGGGTGTTCCACCAGTTGACGGTGAAGACCCCGCTGGCCAGCAGGGTCGCGTAGGCGTCGGCGGCGGCCAGCGCGCCGGGCTGGGTGTTCTCCCCGGCGCCGCTGGTGCCGGTGTTGAACTCGGTCATCGCGATGCCGATCCGCTCCGAGCCGGGCCCGGCGTGGTCGGCGATCTGCCGCCGGGTGAGCTGGATCATGTCGGAGATGTGGGAGGCCTTGTCGTACGCGCCGGGATACCAGTGCAGGATGACGAAGTCGATCTTCGATCCGGCCATCGACAGGACGACCTTGTTCCAGGTCCCGGCGTCGCCGCCGGCCACGATCCCGTCGGGCCAGTTGGCGGCCGTGGTCAGCACCGCGCCGATCTTGATGGTGGGGTCGACGGCCTTCATCGCGTCGGAGTAGGCCACGACGTTGCGCGCGTACTCGGCGGGGCTCTTGTCGGCGTGGTTGTCGGCCTCCCAGGCCGCGCCGTAGTGGCCGTTGCCGTAGTTCTCGTTGCCGATCTCCCAGTACTTCACGCCGTAGCCCTTGGTGACGTTGGCGTACCGGACCCAGTCGGCGGCTTCCTGGGCGGTGGCGGTGCCGTAGTTGGCGGTCACCATCGGCTGCGCCCCGGTGCGGCGCGCGCCGCGCATGAAGGTGTCGAAGTCGGTGCCGGGCGCCACGTAGCCGCCGGGCGCGGTGTGGTCGGCCCAGTGGTAGATGTCGGAGTAGGAGCCGCCGGGGTAGCGCAGCACTTGCACGCCCGCGTCCTTGAGCCGGTCGGCCGTATCGTCGGTGCCCAGATAGGAGTCCCAGATCGCGTGATTGGCGCCGATACCGGTGGCCGGGACCGTGGCCAGCGCGGCGCGCGCGTTGACGGTCACGGCGACGGCCTCTTCGGCGTACGCCGGGGGAACGTTCAGGGCGGTCAGCGTCAGTAAGACGGCCGACGCGGCCCGCAGGAGGGTTTTCGGCATGGACATACCTCGCATCGAAACGGATTCTCTCGACGCCCCCTCCTGACCAGAAGGCACCATGATCGTGCGACCGATGCCACCTCCCGTCAAATGGCCGTGAAAGTTTCAGGTCGCCAGCGTCAAGGGCAGCACCGCCATCGCTCCCGCGTGCCGGAGCAGCGCGGCGGCCAGCGTCACCGTCCAGCCCGAATCGGTACGGTCGTCGACCAGCAGCACCGGCCCGGACACCTCGGCGATCTTCGCGGCCAGCTCACGCGGCATCGCCAGCGTGCCCCGGATGGCCTGCACTCGCTGCGCCGAGTTGTACTGCTGCCCCGGCGGCCCGCTGCGATAGCCCAGCTGCCCGAGATCGGCCAGCCGCCCGACCTGCGCCAGCCGCTCGGTCAGCGACCGGATCAGCACCGGCCGCGAGGCGGACGGCACGCTGACCACCGCGACCGGCCTCTGCTCCCAGTTCCACGTCTTGAGCACGGTCACCACGGCCGCGAACACGTCGTCGGGCACGGGACCGTCCGGCTGGGCCAGCAGCTCGCGCAGCCGGGTCCCCCACCCGATGTCGGTGAGCCGCCCGAGCGCCCGCCCGGTCTCCGCCCCCAGCTCCGGCTTGATCCGCCCCTTGAGGTCGGCCAGCCCGGTCGGCCACTGCCGCCGCGGCTCCAGATCGACCCCCGGCCGCGCCAGCCGCTCGGCCGCGGCCTGCACCGCCGCCGCCGGAATCTCGGCGGACCGCCGCGCCCCGGTGCAGTTGTCGCACCGCCCGCAGGCCACGGCGGTGTCGTCGTCGAGATGGCGGCGCAGGAACAGCTCCCGGCACTCCTGCGTGCTCTGGTAGGCCAGCATCGCGTCCTGCTCGGCCCGCCGCTCGGCCGCCACCCGCGCATACCGCTCCGCGTCGTACGCCCACGGCTCCCCGGTGGCCTCCCACCCGCCCTTGACCCGGCGCACCGCACCGTCCACGTCGAGAACCTTGAGCATCATCTCCAGGCGGCTCCTGCTGAGATCGACCCGGCTCTCCAGCGCCGCCGTGGACAGCACCCCGCCCTCCTCCAGCGCCGCCAGGGTGGCCCGCACGACCGCCTCCGCAGGAAACGCCAGCGACGCGAAATACGCCCAGATCTCCCGATCCTCGGCGCCGGGCAGCAGCACGACCTCCGCCTTCTCCACCCCACGCCCGGCCCGGCCCACCTGCTGGTAGTACGCCACCGGCGACTGCGGCGCCCCCACATGCACGACGAACCCGAGATCCGGCTTGTCGAAGCCCATCCCGAGCGCCGAGGTGGCGACCAGCGCCTTGATCCGGTTCCCGAGCAGGTCCTCCTCGGCGGCCAGCCGCTCAGCGGGCTCGGTCTGCCCGGAGTAGGCCGCCACGGGATGCCCCTGCTCGCGCAGGTAGGCGGCGATCTCCTGCGCCCCGGCCACGGTCAGCGTGTAGACGATGCCGGACCCCGGCAGCTCCCGCAGGGTCTGCGCCAGCCAGGCCAGCCGCTGCCCGGCCCCGGGCAGATCGACCACGCTCAGCCGCAGGCTCTCCCGCTCCAGCGGCCCGCGCAGCACGAGCGTCTCCTGATCGTCGGAGGCCAGCTGCTCGGCCACGTCCCGGGTGACGCGCGCGTTGGCCGTCGCCGTGGTGGCCAGCACCGGAACGCCGGGCGGCAACTCGGCCAGCATCGTCCGCAGCCGCCGGTAGTCCGGCCGGAAGTCATGCCCCCAGTCGGAGATGCAGTGCGCCTCGTCGACCACCACCAGACCGGCGCTCTCGGCCAGCTCGGGCAGCACCTGGTCGCGGAACTCGGGATTGTTCAACCGCTCCGGGCTGACCAGGAGCACGTCGATGGTGCCCTCGGCGACCTGCGCGTAGATCTTCTCCCACTCCTCGGCGTTGGCCGAGTTGATGGTGGCCGCGTGGATGCCCGCCCGCTCGGCGGCGGCGATCTGGTTGCGCATCAGCGCCAGCAGCGGCGAGACGATGACCGTCGGGCCCTCGCCCAAGTCACGCAGGAGCGCGGTGGCGATGAAGTAGACGGCCGACTTGCCCCAGCCGGTGCGCTGCACGACCAGCGCCCGCCGCCGCTCCATGACCAGCGCCTTGATCGCCGCCCACTGGTCCTCGCGCAGCCGGGCGCCCTCCCCCGCGAGCGCGCGCAGCCGTTCCTCGGCCTCTTCCCGCAACACCTCTTCTTCGGTCACCGGTCCTTAGTACCAGGTCCCGGTGACGGTTTCGCACGCCGCCCGATTTATCGGAACGATACAAAGACCAAGTGAAACAAAGGCGGCAGTCTCCGCATCTACCTCCATGACGATCCACCCATCAGACTCTGGAGAACGAACATGGACGTGTACGACGCCGGAACCTCCGACCTCGCCGACGTCGACGGCGACGGTTACTACGAGACCGCCGCGGTGGACACCAACAGCGACGGCGTGGTGGACGCGGCGGTGTCCGACCTCGACGGCGACGGCGACATCGACATGGAGGCCTACGACACCGACGGCGACGGCCGCGTGGACACCGCGATCCTGGACACCGACAATGACGGCATCGCGGACACCGCGCTGTTCGACACCGACAGCGACGGCCAGCCCGACGTGGTGGCGGTCACCATCCCGCCCACCGCCGACGACGCGCCGCTGTTCCCCGAGGCCACCACGGCCGCCGACCCGGCTGTCGAGGAGTCCGGGCTCAGCTCGCACGACATCGTCGAGGGCGCGCTGCCCGGTCCGGAGTACACCGCGTAGCAGGAACGTTCCACCAGCGGAAGGAAACCCGACATGGGTAACCCCCAGGATCCGACCCAGCCGCCCCAACCCCAGCCCGGCTCGTACGGCCAGCAACTCCCGCCGTACGACCCCGGGGCGCCGCTCCCGCCGCAGCAGCCCGGTTACCAGTACCCGCCGCCCCCGCCGTACGGGCAGCAGCAGCCTGGGCCGTACTACGGCCAGCAGTACGGGAAGCCACCGGTCAGCGGCACCCAAACGATGTCGATCATCGCCTTCGTGATGGCCGCCATCGCGCTGCTGATCCTGCCGCCCATCTTCGGCGCGATCGGCATCGCGCTGGGCGTGATCGGCCATCGGCGGGGCGAGAAGCTGGGCTCCGCCGCCGCGATCACATCCGGCGTGTGCCTGGTGCTCGGCATGATCTTCAGCTACATGGTGAACGTCATGTAGGCCCCAAGGCCGATCGAACCCCTTCCGCTGAGGAGCCAGCATGCCCACCGGCCGTCCCGCCCCCTCCCCCGCTCAACCCCCCCTGAGCGCGGGAGAAGGGCTGGCACGCGCGCTGACCGACGTGGCGGCCAGCGGCGCGAGCCCGGCTGTCACGCAGCAGATCGAGCGCCTGCTCGACGAAGGCCGCGACCGCACCGCGCTGGCCCTGGCCTGTGCGCGCTTCCGCGACCAGCTCGGCGAACGTTTCCCTGAGCTGGCCGAACTGCTCGCCACCGCGCTCGCGGAGGCCGGAATCCAGGAGGTACGCCCCGACGGGCTGCCCTTCGACGGCGAGCTGCACGAAGCCGTGGACACCACGCCCACCGACGACCCCGACGCGCACGACACGGTCGCCGAGACCGTGCGGGCCGGATACCTGGACGGCGACCAGGTGCTGCGCGTGCCCCAGGTCGTGGTGTACCGGCGGGAGCCACCGTCATGAGCTACCCGAGCAGCTCGCGCAGGCTCCGGCGGCCCCGGAAGATCCATACTTTGACCGTGTTCAGCGGCACCTCCAGCGCGGCCGCGGTCTGCTCGTACGTCAGGCCGCCCGCCCACAGCAGCAGCGCCTCCCGGTGCGCCGGGGACAACGTGGCGAGCGCGCGGCGCAGGTCCACCAGATCGGCCACGGTGTCGTCGAACCCGCTCTCGGCCGCATGCGGTTCCGCCGCCTCCGGGAACAGCAGGTCCTCGTGCGAGCTCCGGCGGCGGACCACGGACAGGGCCGCGTTGCGGGCGATGGCCAGCACCCAGGCCGCGAACGGCGCCCGGCCCTCATACCGGTGCATGCCCTTCCAGGCGGCCAGCTGCGTCTCCTGCAGCGCGTCGAGCGCGTCCGGGCGGTTGGCGGTCAGGTGGAAGCAGACGCCGAAGGCGCGCCGCTCGACCGGCTGCCAGAGCAGGCGGAAGGCCTCGCTGTCACCGGCGCGCGCGGCGGCGAGGAGTTCGGCGTCGTCGCCGATATCGCCACCGACATCGCCGACCAGAGGAGCAGGCATCGCCGGAGATTCCTCCCGTATCCCTAAACGCCCGGCACCCAACGTCAACCGGGAAATCTGCGACGATCAGACCACGGTCCCCGCTGAACCGATATGTGATGACACGGCATGATATTCGACCGTAATGAGGGCGTGGAGGAGGATGACGCGGGGGCGTTCTACGACCTTCTCTACGGCTCGGTCCCGGCTCCCACGACGGCGGAGAGCCTGGCCATGTTCGAGGAGACAATGAGCACCACCGAGACAGAACCCGAAGACCTTTACCAGGACTTCGAGGGATATTTCGACATACCCGTTAACGAAACGGACTTTAGTGACGACTTCTCTGATATTGGCGATATCGGGGACCTGGGATGAATCCGAGTGACCGGCTGCGCGACCTGTGCGGCACCACGATCGCCAAGCTGGCCGATCCCGGGCTGCGGGACCGGGTCCACCAGGTCCGGGTCCGGCTCGACGCACCTTTGAAGATCGCCGTCGCCGGTGCGGTGAGCAGCGGGAAGTCCACTCTGGTGAACGCCCTGCTCGGGCTGCCGGTCGCGCCCGTGGACGCGGGCGAGTGCACCCGGGTCGTCACCCAGTACGAATACGGCCCCGACGACGGCCGGGTCGAGGTCGAGTGCGAGGACGGCCGCACCGTCGTCACCCGCCTGGCCCCGGGCCACCGCCTCCCCGCCGACCTGGGTGTCCCGATCGACCTGGTCCGCCGGGTACGCGTGCACCTGGCCTCGGAAGCCCTGCGCGCCATCACCGTCGTCGACACCCCCGGCATGAACACCACGACCGTCGAGAACGAGCGCGCGGCCCGCCGCATGCTGTTCGGCACGGACCAGGACGACGACCACGCCCAAGCCTTGATCTACGTGCTCCGCTACGTCCAGGCCTTCGACGACACCACCCTCGCCGAGTTCCGCGGCCTCACCGAGGCGTGCGGCATGACCTGCGTCAACACCCTGGCCGTGCTGAGCCAGATCGACCGCCGCGGCGACGAGGACGACCCCTGGCCGACCGCCCGGCGGCTGGCCGTCAAGGCGTACGCGGATCTGCGCGCCTCGGTCTTCGACGTGGTCCCGGTGATCGGCCTGCTCGCCGAGACCGCGGGCACCGGCGCGCTCGGCCCGGCCGAACTGGACGGCCTGGCCGCCCTCGCCGCCCTGGACGCAGCCGACCTGGAGTTCCTCCTCCTGGATCTGGACGACCTCGCCGACTCCCCCGACTCGCCGCTCGCCCCCGAGGTGGCCCGCCGCCTGATCCGCCACCTGCACCGGTACGGCTTACGCACCGCGATCACCCACAGCGCCGAGGACCCCGAAGCCCTCCGCCAGACATTGCTCGATAAATCGGGATTCGGGGTGGGCGCCCGTACGGGCACGGTCGCGGGCGGCATCGCCCACTTCGCCCGCCGGGCGGACCAGCTGAAGGCGCTGGCGGCGATCACCCAGCTCCGGCGGGTCTCCCGCGCGCCCGCGTTCGGCTCCGACCTGGCCGTGCTGGACGGCCTCGCGGCCGAACTCGACGAGACCAAGCCGATCGCCGCCGGGCTGCACGGCCTGCGCATCTTCGCCGCCGTCGAGGCGGTGGCCCGGGGCCAGCTGGTGCTCGCCGAGGACATGCAGAACGAGCTGTTCCAGCTGGCCCGCTCGGACGACCCGGCCGAACAGCTCGGCGTACCCGCGCCTGAGGTTCCGGAGGCCGCGCGGCGGGCGACCGAGCGGTGGCGCGCCCGCGCGATGATCGAGCGTGGCCGCGTCGGCGGCCAGCGCGCCCGGGACGTGCTCGGCGTCCTGGAGGACCTGGCCGCCCCGCCGGTCCTCCAGACGCAGGCCCCCATCTTCCTGCCGGTCGCCCCAGCACCGGTGGACGGCGACGCGGTCCGGCGGCTGCTGGCCTCGCCGCTGGTCCCCGCCGAGGACCGGCAGGCGCTCGCCCATCTGATCGCGGGCGCCGACGGCGCCGCCCAGGTCGGCATCGCGGCCGGACCCCCCGACGTCGCCGCCTACGCGGCGGCCCTGAGCGCGCGGTTCCGCTCGCTCAGCCACTTCCTCCCCTTCACCGCCGACCGCCGCGCGGCCGAGAGCGTCAGCGACAGCTACGCGCACCTCGCCGTGACGGCGGTCCAGAAAGGTTCCCCGCATGTCGGCTGAGCTCGTCACCCGCGTGCTGCGCCTGGCCAACGAGGTCAACACGCTCGCCAAGCAGGCCGGCCGCGCCGACCTGGCCGAGGTGCTCGTCCAGGTCGCGGCCAGGTGGAAGGAGACCGAGACCACGGTCGTGCTGGCCGGCGCCCAGAAGCGCGGCAAGAGCCGCCTGCTGAACGCGCTGATCGGGCATCCCGGGCTGCTGCCGGTGGACGCCGACGTGGCCACCAACTGCTACCTGGGGCTGCGGCGCGGCCCCGCGCTGACCGCCAAGGTGCACAAGGCCAGCGAGTCCTTCGCGATCGACCCGGCCCAGATCACCGACTACGCCTCGATGACCGGCGACCCGGCCAAACGCCGCGAGGTGGTCAACGTCGAGCTGACGGTCGACCACCCGATGCTGGAGGGCGTACGGCTGCTGGACACGCCCGGCGTGGACAGCCTCACGGTCGGCCACCGCCAGGCGACGGTGGCCATCCTGCAGCGGGCCGACGCGCTGCTGTTCGCGCTCAGCGCCCAGGACCAGCCGGTGCTCCGGCACGAGCTGGAGTTCCTGGCCGAGGCGGTGCAGCGGGTGCAGGCGGTCACGTTCGTGCTGACCAAGGTGGAGGATTCGGCCAACTGGCAGGCGCTGCTGGCCGAGAACCGCCGTCGCCTGGACACCTTCGTGGCCGAGTCGGGGCTGGTGGCGCCCGAGAACGCGGCGATCCTGCGGGGCGCGGCCTGGCTGCCGGTGAGCGCCAAGCTGGCCGAGGCGGCGGTGGCGCAGCGCAGGCTGGGGCGGCCCGAGCGCGCCGACCAGCTGCACGAGCGGAGCGGGATCGGGCGGCTGGAGGAATACCTGCGCTCCTGCGCCGAGGGGCGCGAGCTGGCGCGCAGCGCCACCGTGGTGTCGGCGTGCGTCTCGGTGCTGTCCGCGGTGGCGGCGGTGGCGACCGACCATGTCGCCGGGGCCTCCGACGATTCGAAGGAACCCGCCAAGCGGCTCGCCGAGGTGGAGACCGCGCTGGCCGAGCTGGCCGAGATCGCCAAGGAGCGCCGCAGGTACGCGGTGGGCAACCAGTTCCTGGGGCGGGAGGTGGCGACGATCGCGCGGGCGCATCTGGCCCGGGTGCGGCAGCCGTACGAGCAGGCGGTGGGCGAGCTGACCAAGCGCGCCGATCTCGAACGTTACCTGCAGCAGCTGCCGGAGAGCGTCGAGCGCTCCATCCAGGCCGCCTGGGACGAGATCGTCGCCGAGGTGAGCACCCTGGTCGGGACCGCGCTGAACGAGTTCCTGCGCTCCCTGCGGCTGGATCCGATGGACATGGACCTGGCCAAGGTAGCCATGCCCCGGGTGTGGTCCCACGAGCTCAAGAGCGAACCCACCGCGGGCGCCAAGATGGACATGTTCCGGGAGGGCGTGCCCGCCGCCGCGATGGCCGCCAGCCTCGGCCTGATCATCGCCCACCTCAACCCGATCGGCTTCATCATCGGCCCCGCGCTGGCCGCGGCCGTGCTGGTACGGCGCCGCGAGTGGGACGAGGTCCACCGCAACCAGCAGGCCCTGCGCCGGCTGCTGGCCGAGCAGTTCACCCAGGCGGGCAGCGAGATCACGCTGGCCCTGGAACGGGAGGTGGCGAACTGGCGGGCCACGGTCGAGCAGAGCGCCGACACCGCGCTCGCCACCCAGCGCAAAGACCTGGAGTCCCGGCGCGCCGAACTGCGCACGCTGGCCGCCGGCAACGTCGCCGACAAACGCGACGCGCGCGAGTCGGCCACCAAACGCCTGGAGACCATCGCCACCCTCACCGACCGCGCTGCCGGCCTTCGGGGCGAGATCGCGACGGCGCTAGGGGGTGCCCGCCCGGCAGCCGCGTCGTGATCATGTGCGACGCTCGTCCGGACGAGAAAGGGATCACCTCATGTGTCACAGCACGAGCAGCCGGCCGCCCGCTCCGCCCGTTATCGGCGAGGTCGCCGCACAGGAGCAGATCGAGCTGACTTCCGCGGACGGCACCCGCTTCCTGGCCTACCGCACCGAACCCGCCACGCCCAACGGGCGCTCGGTCGTCATCCTGCCCGACATCCGGGGGTTGCATCCGTACTATCGCGACCTGGCGGTGCGCTTCGCCGAGGCCGGGTTCCACACGATCGCCATCGACTACTTCGGCCGTACGGCGGGCACCGACCCCGACCGCGGCGACTCCTTCGACTGGCAGTCGAAGATCGGTGAGGTGACCCTGGAGCACGTGCGCCTCGACATGTCCGCCGCGCTGGCCGAGCTCCCCCAGCCGGTGTTCACGGTCGGGTTCTGTTTCGGCGGCGCGAATTCGTGGTGGCTGGGCGCGCACGGGAACGGCCTGGCCGGGGCGATCGGGTTCTACGGCGCGATCCGCCGCATCGGCGAGCTGCCGGACACGCCGGGCGCACCCGTGCTCCTGCTCCGCGGCGGCGCCGACACCGCCTCCACCGACGAGGAGTTCGACACCTTCACCGCCGCCCTCGACCATGCAGGGACCGAGAACGAAACGGTCATCTACCCCGGCGCGCCGCACTCGTTCTTCGACCGCTCCTACAGCGAGTGGGCCGACGCGTGCGCGGACGCGTGGCGGCAGATCCTGTCGTTCACCGAACGCCACGCGCGGAGCTAGTCCGGCAGGAGGCAGAGCCGGCCGGGTAACGACTGCTCCGGGCCCGGGGCGGCGTCGGGCAGCCGCAGGTAGAGCAGGCCCGACGGCACCTTGGCCAGAGGTTCGGCCCAGCCGGGCGCGCTGAGGGCCTGGCGGGCCCCGGTGGGCGTGACGTGCATGATCCGGGAAGTGTTTCGGGCGCCGGAGACGCCCAGCCAGAGGGTCTCGCCGTCGGCGACCACGCGAGGCCGCTCGCTGGTCAGGCGGGAGGTGAGATGGCCGAGCAGGGTGGTGGCGGGCTCGTGGGCGAGGGTGCGCAGGTTGCCCGTGGTGCGGTCGCAGTGCAGGACCGACCAGCCCTGGGAGGGGAGCACGGTGTCCATGCCGATCGCGTACATCTCCCGGCCCGCCGGGAACCAGCGCAGCGCGCCCGCGCGGGGGCGGGAGGCGAGCACCCGGGGCGGGTTGGGGGCGGCGTCGATCTCCAGGCCGTGGCTGGTGGCGACGAACCACTTCGACTCGTGCAGCACGACCTGCTGCAGCCAGTTGGGCGGGCGGCGGTCGACCCGGCGCACGCGGCCGCCCGGGTCGATGATCAGGAACACCTGCCAGGGCAGGAAGCCGTTCTGGAACGCGTACTGCCCGAGCACGACCGTGCACCCCGGCGAGCCGATCGCCAGGGCCGGTCCGACGCCGGTGGGGCTGTCCTGATCCAGCAGCCGCCGCCGGGTGCCGTCCTCGTTCACGAACCACTGGGCTGACGGGCCGAGCGGGATGCGGGCGGGCTCCTGGAAGAACCCGCCCAGCCGGAACTCCAGCATGGTCAGCTCGCCGGTCTCCCCCCACGGCAGCCCGCGCGAGTTGTCGACCGGCAGCACCGGGCCCGGATGGAAGAACGCCCAGCCGATCCCGCCCTTGGCCAGCGTCCGCACGTCGGGCACGCCGGGCAGCACCTGGGTGGACTGGATCACCAGCTCCGGCGTGAGCGTGCGGAGCACCGCGCCGTTCGGGCCGCGCTCGGCCAGCAGGATCCCCTCGTCGGTGGCCGCCCAGTCGATGACCGGCCCGAAGGCCAGTTCCCGGTCGGTACGGCCCGAGGGCACGTCCACCCGCCGGAGCAGCTGCCGCCCGCCGTCCACGCACAGGCAGTAGGTCCCGTTCGCGGTCACCCGGACCGAGAACACGCCCTCCATCACCGTCTTGAGCGAGCCGCCCTCCGCGGGCCGGCCCGCCGGCCTGACCGTGGTCGCGACCGTGTCCAGGGCCGCGTTCTTGGCGGCGTTCTTGGCCGCGTTCTTGGCCCGCTCGGCCTCCAGGATCGTCCAGGCCAGCCGGGCCGCGCCCAGCGCCACGACGATCTTCGGGTCGTCGTAGGTGCGGACCAGGTCGCCGTGCCTGGCCTTGATCGTCTCGTGCACCAGCGGCATCCGGCTGGCGCCCCCGGTCAGGAAGATCCCGGACAGCTGCCGCAGATCCACCCGGGCGGCCGCGATCGTCTCGTCCAGGATGTCGGCCGTCCTGATGATGTCCGCGCCCACCAGCGCGTGCAGGTCGGCCCGGGAGATCTGCACGTCCACGTCCGCGCCCGCCACGTACTGGCTGGCGGTGTCGTACGCCGAGAGGGTCTCCTTGGCGGCCCGCGCCTCGTCCAGCAGATCGGCGGCGGCGGCCCGGTAGCGGCGGTCGGGGTTGGCGCTCACCTCGGCCCACCAGTCGGCCGCGGAGCGCTCCAGCTGGGCCCCCAGGAAGGCGAAGACGCGCTCGTCGAACACCTCGCCGCCGATCATGTCGTCCCCGCCCGGCTCCCCGATCACGTTGAAGTCGGCGCCGTCGGCGGCCAGCACCGCCGTGTCGAAGGTGCCGCCGCCCAGGTCGTAGACGGCCACCTGCCGCCCGCCGGAGACGCTGTGGATCGAGGTGTAGTGCAGCGCGGACGCGACCGGCTCCTCCACGATGACGATCCGCGCCCCCGGCACCACCGCGGTCCCGGCCGCCTTGAGGATCTCCCGCCGGTCGGGCCGCCAGGCGACCGGGCAGGTCAGCACCACGGTGGCCGGGTCGGCGCCGTCGAAGCGGGTGCGCCCCTCCGCCACGAACAGCGCGAGGATGGCCGCCATCGCGTCCTTGACGTCCACCGGGACCCCGCCGAGCAGCATGGCGGCCCGGCCCACGTAACGTTTGGGGTTGCGCTCCACCCGTTCCGGATAGCGGACCATCGAGCGCTGCGCGACCCGCCCGGCCACCAGCACGCCCTGGTCGTTCAGCAGGATCGTGGACGGCACCCGGCGTTCGCCGCCGACCTCCAGGATGTCCACCCGCCGGTCGGTCGCGATCGCCCCGGCGGAGAAACTCGTCCCCAGGTCCACGCCGAGGCACCACTGCGCCATCTCGGCCTCCTCCCGCTTTTGCGGCCTCCCGCAGGCGACCACGATAGTGGTCCGCGCGAGGCTCGATTGTGGCCGATCGCGCGCCCGAGTCGCGGCATGGCCAGAGGACCGGCAAAATGTTCGACATGGCCCGACGAACGACCAGCCCCCCACCCGAGGATTTCGAGGAGCGGATCGTCGATATCGACGTGTCCGCGGAGATGCGCACCAGCTTCCTGGAATACGCGTACTCGGTGATCTACCAGCGCGCCCTCCCGGATGCCAGGGACGGGCTCAAGCCTGTGCAACGGCGCATCCTCTACTCGATGAACGAGATGGGGCTGCGGCCCGACCGGGGGCACGTGAAGTCCTCCCGGGTCGTCGGCGACGTGATGGGCAAGCTGCATCCGCACGGCGACAGCGCCATCTACGACGCGCTGGTCCGGATGGCCCAGCCGTTCTCGATGCGGCTGCCGCTGGTGGATGGCCACGGCAACTTCGGCTCGACGGACGACCTGCCGGCCGCCATGCGGTACACCGAGGCCCGGCTGTCGGCCGCCGCGATGCTGATGACGCAGTCCATCGACGAGGACACCGTCGACTTCAAGCCCAACTACGACGGCCAGGAGACCGAGCCCACGGTCCTGCCGTCGGCGTTCCCGAACCTGCTGGTCAACGGCTCGACCGGGATCGCAGTCGGGATGGCCACCAACATGGCCCCCCACAACCTCGGCGAGGTCATCGCCGCCGCCCGGCATCTGATCAAGAAGCCGGACGCGACGCTGGAAGACCTGATGCGCTTCGTGCCCGGGCCCGACCTGCCCACCGGGGGCTCGATCATCGGGTTGGCGGGGGTCAGGGATGCGTACGAGACCGGGCGTGGCACGTTCCGGATGCGGGCCAAGGCCACCGTCGACAACGTGACGCCGCGGCGCAAGGGGCTGATCGTCACCGAGTTGCCGTACAACGTGGGGCCTGAGCGGGTGATCACCAAGATCAAGGAGCTGGTGAACGCCAAGAAGCTGTCCGGGATCGCCGACCTGAAGGACCTCACCGACCGGCACAAGGGCCTCCGCCTGGTCATCGAGATCAAGAACGGCTTCATCCCCGAGGCGGTGCTGGAGGAGCTCTACCGGCTGACGCCGATGGAGGAGACCTTCGGCATCAACAACGTGGCCCTGGTCGACGGCCAGCCCCGCACGCTCGGGCTGCGCGAGCTGCTCCGGGTGTACGTGGACCACCGGATCGACGTGGTGCGGCGGCGCTCGCAGCACCGGCGGCGCAAGCGGGAAGAGCGCCTGCACCTGGTGGACGGCCTGATCGTCGCGCTGCTCAACATCGACGAGGTCATCCAGGTCATCCGCTCCTCCGACGACTCGGCCGCCGCCCGCGCCCGGTTGATGGAGATCTTCGAGCTGAGCGAGATCCAGGCCAACTACATCCTGGACACGCCGCTGCGCCGGCTGACCCGCTACGACAAGCTGGAGCTGGACAAGGAGAAGGAGACGCTGACCCGGGAGATCGCCGAGCTGACCGCGATCCTGTCCTCCGAGGACAAGCTGAACAAGGTCGTCTCGGACGAGCTGGCCGAGGTGGCCAAGACCTACGGCACGCCGCGCCGTACGGTGCTGCTGGAGTCCTCCGGGGTGTCCAGGACGGCCGCGGTGCCGCTGGAGGTGGCCGACGATCCGTGCCTGGTGCTGCTGTCCTCGACCGGGCTGCTGGCCCGGACGAGCGACGCGTCGCCGCTGGCCGAGGACGGGGAACGGACCGTGCACGACGTGCTGGTGTCAGTGGTCCGGTCGACGGTCCGCGGCGAGACCGGCGTGGTCACCTCGCACGGGCGCATGATCCGGGTGTCGGTGGTGGACCTGCCCGCCCTGCCGCCCTCGGCCAACCCGCCGTCGCTGGCGGGCGGGCATCCGGTGGCGGAGTACGTGTCGCTCAACCCCGACGAGGTGGTGGTCGGCCTGGGTTCGCTCGACCCGAACAGCCCCGGCCTCGCCCTCGGCACCGCGCAGGGCGTGGTGAAACGGGTGGTCCCCGAATATCCGGCCAACCGTGACGAGTTCGAGGTCATCGGCCTGCGCGACGGCGACACCGTGGTGGGGGTCGCCGAGCTGACCTCCGAGGAGCACGACCTGGTCTTCATCACCTCGGACGCGCAGCTGCTCCGCTTCCCGGCCAATAACGTACGGCCCCAGGGCCGCCCGGCCGGAGGCATGGCCGGGATCAGGCTGGAGCCCGGGGCCCGGGTGATCTGGTTCGGTTCCGTCGATCCTGCCCGCGAGTCCCGAGTGATCACGATCGCCGGTTCGTCCACCGCCCTGCCGGGCACCCAGATCGGCGGCGGCAAGATGGCGGACTACGCCGAGTTCCCGCCGAAGGGCCGGGCCACCGGCGGAGTCCGGGCGCAGCGGTTCCTGAAGGGGGAGGACATGCTGCTGCTGGCGTGGGCGGGTCCCGCGCCAGCCAAGGCGGTCTCGGCCGTCGGGAAGCCGGTTCCGCTGCCGACCGAGCTCGGCCGCCGGGACGGTTCGGGGGTGCGCCTCACCCACACGGTCGCCGCCGTCGGCGGCTCCCTCTTCGCGGACTTCCAGGAGGCTCCCCCCGAGGATGTCTGATCGACCTGGCCTTCTCCCCAGTTTCGGGAGAAGGCCAGTCGCGGGTAACGCAACGGTCACCTCACCTGGACCGAGACGCCCTCGATCGGCCAAGTCCGGACGAACCTTCGCCGAGTAGGCTCTATCTCGCAAGCCCTACCTGTAAACCAGCGATTATCCATGCTGAGGAAGGAGGCGAGCCCCGCTCGTGTCTAGGAGCTGGTACACGTGAGTGCAACCACACGCCTACGACCAACGGACGCGGATAAGGGCTACTCGGTGAGCGGCCGAATTCTCGGGCCGCTCGAACTTGCCGGGCCTTTGGGCACACTGCAGCCCAACGCGGGCAAGCACCGGGTGTTACTGGCCGGGCTCATGTTACGGGCCGACACTATTGTCCCGGTCACCGATTTGATCACATGGCTGTGGGACGACCTCCCGCCCGCCACCGCCAAGGAGACGTTGTACGTCTACCTGATGCGGCTGAGAAAAGAGCTCGCCAAGGGGGTCGGCGGCGGGATCCGGATTCACACGGCCGGCGGGGGCTACCGGCTGAGCCTGAACAGGGACGCGGTCGACGTCCTGGTGTTCCAGCGGCTCGTGGAGGAGGCGCTGGTCGCTGAGCGGCAGGGCGACCCGAAGGCCGCGATCGATCTGCTCCGCGAGGCCGAGGAGTTGTGGCGCGGCCCTGCCCTGGCCGACGTGCCATCCGACGCGCTCAGGCGGGACGAGGCCGCCCGCCTGACCGAAGCGTGGGGCCGCGCGGTGGAACGCCGGATCGACCTGGAACTCGGCATGGGCCACCCGGGCATGCTCATCGGCGAGTTGCGTACGCTCACCGCTCGCTATCCCTCGCGGGAGCGCTTCTGGGCGCAGCTCATGATCGCCCTCTATCGCGACAATCGCCAGGTGGAAGCGCTGGAGTGTTACCGCCAGGCCCGCGAGCTGCTGATGGACGAGTTCGGCCTGGAGCCGGGCGACGAGCTACGGCGCCTGCATCAGCAGATCCTGGACCAGGCAGTACCGATCGCACCTCTCGAACCGCCACGGGCGCCCGCGGCCTGGGTTTCGCAATGCCAGCTTCCGCCGGACACGCCTGACTTCGTCGGACGGGACGAGGAGATCGATCGCATCGAGGACGTCCTGACGGCGGGTGCCGCGGCTCCGATCGTGGTGATCTCCGGCCCGCCGGGAGTCGGGAAGAGCGCACTCGCCGCCCGGGTCGCGCATCGGATGCGACACGCGTTCCCGGACGGGCAGTGGTACGCACGTTTCCCCGAGACCAAGGCCGGCGAGGGGGTCGAGGACACCACGCTGACCGACCTGCTGCAGCTGTCCGGCGTCGATCCGCACAGCGTCCCCGGCGGGCAGCTCGCCCGGAGCGCCGCCTTGCGCGCGCGGCTGACCGACCGGCGGGTGCTGCTGATCCTGGACCAGGCCAAGAACCTCGACCAGGTGCTGGCCCTGCTGCCCAGCAGCCCCGGCTGCGCGGTGATCGTCACCAGCACGCGGCTGCTGGTCGGGCTGCCGGGGGCCGTACAGGTCAGTCTGGAGCCGTTGCCGTCCGCCCAGGCGGAGGAGCTGCTGGAAGAGCTGGTCGGGGGCCGGGTAGCGGAGGAACCGGACGCGGCGCGTGACATCGTCTCCTTGTGCGGGAGGCTGCCGCTCGCCCTGCGCATCGCCGGGGCCCGCCTGGCCACCAGGCCGGACATCCGCCTGGCCGACTTCGCCCAGCGATTGGGGGACACGCGTCGGCGGCTGGACGAACTTCACACCGGGTCGATGGAACTGCGCGCCAGTATCGAGCTCAGCTATGTCGCCCTCTCGGACGGCGCCCGGTCGGCGTTCCGGATGCTTGGCCTGCTTGACGGCTCGGACTTCCCCGAGTGGGTGCTCGCCGCGCTGCTCGACCGCGAGGATGTCGATCATCTGGTGGAGGAGTTCGTGGTGGCGAGTCTCATCGCGCCGGTGGGCCGGGATCGTACCGGGGAGCCGCGTTACCGGATGCACGACCTGCTCTTCGTCTACGCGGCGGAACTGGCGGCCGAGGAACCCGAGCACGTCAGACGCGTCGCGCTCCGGCGGCTCCTGGACACGCTCATGCAGGTGGCCGTGACGGCCTGGCACCGGCATCCGCGAATCCTCTGGGGGCGCGCGCCCGTCGGCCCGCCGCCCACGGGCGCGCTCGCGCTGCCCGACGAACGCCTGAACCGGCTGGTCTCCGAACCGCTCGCCTGGGACGAGTCGGTACGGCAGCTCGTGGTTCCGCTGATCGAGCGGGCCTGCGAATACGGCTGGCACGGCGACGCCGGCTATCTCTCGGGGCTGATCTGCATAGGAACCGACGCCGATCTGGAGCGCATCTGTCACGCCGTAAAGACCGCCGCTCGCGCCTCCGGGGACGAGTTGGTGTGGTGGCAGGCGGAGCTCGCGCTGACCCGCCGGCTCATCCACCAGCCCTCGGAGGAGGCCGTGGATCGGCTGACCAGGTGCCTGGAGGCGTTTCAGCGGCTCAACGCGCCCTACGCCGTGCGGCACACGCTGGTGTGGCTGGCGATCTGCTATGCCGTACGCGGCCAGGTGTCGCAGGCCCGGCAGTTCGCGGCCCGGGCACTGGCCGCCATCGACGATCTCGGCAAGGACGCGGCACGGACGCTGCCCATGCCGGATCTGATCTCGGCGCTGGCCACCGATCGGCACCGGCCCGAGTTCCTGCCGAAGTTCCAGCGGGCGTGGGAGGAGGCCGAGCGGTTCGGAGATCTCACGTACCAGTGGATCGCGCTCAACGGGCTCTCCAGCGCCGCCCGGAACGTCGGCGACCTGGAATGGGCGCTGTGGGCGGCGGAACGCGGGCTGGCGCTGGCGGACACCGTCGGGGAGATGCAGGCGTCGGCGTGGATGCGCGTCCAGCTCGCACGAGTACGGCTCGATCAGGGGCACCTCGACGAGGCGGAGGCTGAGGCCGAGCGAGCACAGAAGATCTTCGCGAGAGATCTCAGCCGGCCCGGCATCTCGGTCGCCGCTGAGCTGTTGATACGGATTTCCAGCGAGAAACGGTCGCACGCCGTTCAATAAAAGACAACCAGCTTAGAAATTCCGGCTGCCCGGACCCCATTCGGTCTTGGCAGCTCTTTCTTTTCCGTTAACCCCCGATCTGGTTCCGCAATACGGAGTCTTCACAGCCCGGCCGCGGTGCATTTTTGAGATGGTTGTTGTTCAGCAGGTCCGCTGCGGGCTCGCCATATCACGGAGAGTAACTGACCAGATGCGCCGTCCGGCCAATCCTGCGTTTTACCTGCGCTGCTATGTCGCCGCTAGCATCCGCGTTAGGACCATCCTCGTAGCCTTATCTCGGTTTCATTGATGAGGAGGGCAAACGGGGATGGCCTTCGAAAAAGGAATCGAGCTTGACGTCGCGTTCCTGGAAGCCGATCGGGGGATCGCGGAAATCTTTGTGAATCCGCCTGCCTCGCGTCGATGCGCAGCGCTTGCGATTATCGCCGCCTATCTGCATCGCACGACGGCGAGGGCGGAGATCTTCTTCCGGGCGGAGTCCGCGGACGCGAAAAGGTCCTTGCCGTTCAGCGTACGGGTTCGCGGTGAGGAGACCCTGGACGTCCTGGCAGAGCGCGTGGCCGAGGCGTGGCGTGCCACGACGGGCACCGATGCCTTCGAGGCGTTGGACAGTCAACGCATCTCCATTCATTCCGACGCTGACCTCGGTGGTCTGCCCGAATTCGTTCGGCGGTTGACGCGCGGCGTGCGGGTAGCCGGACTTGAGCTGGATGCCTCGCCCTCTGTTGTGGAGGTGTTCGACGAGTGGGTACGAGAGTCGCCGGACGCGGTGGCGGTCAGCGGCGACGGCGTGACCTGGACCTACACCGAACTGAACACACGAGCCGAAGCGCTGGCGGGTCGGCTGACGGCCGCCGGGGTAAGCGCGGAAACGCCGGTGGCGATGCTGCTGGAACGCTCACCTCAGGTGATCGCGGCCTCCCTGGCGGTACTGAAAGCCGGCGGCGCATACGTGCCATTGCATCCAAGCTTCCCGACTGAACGAATGCGCTGGGTCGCCGAGCACACCAACACACCCATCCTCGTAACCGACACGGCGATGCGAGAACGAGCCGCGGAGCTCGGTCTCCCGCTCCTGGTGGTCGACGACGACCAGCCCAGTGAGGATCAGATCCGTGATGGTCAGGTCAGGGACGCATGGGATGCGGACGGACGGGACGATCAGACCGCAGCTGGTCAGGTAGACGCGCGGACCGCAGATAGCGACGCCACAGCCGGTCAGGTAGACGCGCGGACCGCAGAAAGCGACGCCACAGCCGGTCAGGTAGACGCACGGACCGCAGAAAGCGACGCCACAGCCGGTCAGGCAGACGCACGAACCGCAGAAAGCGACGCCACAGCCGGTCAGGCAGACGCACGAACCGCAGAAGGCCACGCCACAGCTGGTGGCCGAGGGGATCGGCTCGCGTATGTGATGTTCACCTCCGGATCGACCGGACTGCCCAAAGGCGTGGCCGTGACCCATGCCGATGTGGTGGCCTTGTCCACCGACCGCGCCTGGCACACCAACGCACACACTCGCGTGCTGATGCACTCCCCGCACGCCTTCGACGCTTCCACCTACGAGATATGGATCCCCCTGCTCAACGGTGGACGCATCGTGGTGGCACCCGCCGGAATGCTGGAGCCCGCCCGGCTGGCCGACGTCATCTCTCAGCACAAAGTCACCGCAGTATTCCTGACCACCGCCCTGTTCAACCATCTCGTCGAGGAACGCCCGCCCGGACTGGAAGGCCTGGCGGAGATCTGGACCGGAGGCGAATTCGTCTCCCCCTCGGCCATGCGCGCCGCGACCGACGCCTTCCCGCACACGCGAATCGTGCACGTCTACGGTCCGACCGAGACCACAACCTTCGCCACCTATACCCCTGTACTCCGGCCCGTCCCCGCCGAGGCTGCCACCATCCCCATCGGCCGCCCCATGGACGGCATGCGCGCCTACGTCCTGGACCAGCAATTCCGGCTCCTGCCTCCCGGCGTGCCCGGCGAGCTGTATCTGGCCGGCGCAGGACTGGCACGCGGCTACTACGCGCGGCCCGACCTGACCGCCGAACGGTTCATCGCCGACACTTTCGGCCCTCCGGGTGAACGGATGTATCGCACCGGCGACCTGGTGCGATGGACCACCGAAGGCGAACTGGAATTCATCGGCCGCTCCGACGACCAAGTCAAGATCCGCGGGTTCCGAATTGAACTCGGTGAGGTCGAAGCAGCGCTGGACCGGCTGCCGCATATAGCCCAATCGGTGGTCGTCGCCCGCGAGGACCATGCGGGCAAGCAGCTGGTCGGCTACGTGGTCCCAGCGTCAGGACTTCAGATAGACGGCGTTCAACTACGCGCCGAACTGTCCGCTCACCTGCCCGCCTTCATGATCCCCGCAGCGATCGTGACGCTGAAGACGTTGCCGCTGACCGGCAACGGGAAGATCGACCGCAGTGCGCTTCCCGCACCCATCTACGAAACCTCCCCCGAGCATGCCGCCAGCCGTACCCCCACTGAAGAGATCCTCGCCGGCCTGTTCGCGGAAGTGCTCCAACTCCCCGCCGTCGGCATGCGCGACAGCTTCTTCGACCTAGGCGGACACTCACTGCTGGCCACCCGACTGATCAGCCGGGTGCGCAGCGTATTGCGATCTGAGTTGTCGGTACGAGATCTGTTCGAGGCACCAACGGTGGAGACGCTGGCGGCGCGACTGAGTGACAGCCCGGTAAGACCAGCCGTCCACGCCCGTGAACACACATCCCCAGAGCTACCACTGTCGTTCGCGCAGCAGCGGCTCTGGTTCCTCGATCAGGCGCAGGAAGCTAGTGCGGCCTACAACATCCCCCTTGCCGTGGACATCTCGGGCCCGCTGAACGTGACCGCCCTGGAACAAGCGCTCAGGGACGTGGTCGCCCGGCATGAGCCGCTCCGCACCGTGTTCGGGTCTCGCCAGGGACACCCCTACCAGCGAGTGCTGGACCAGGCGCTGGTGCCATTGCGGATGATCGAGACAGGGCCCGATGGGTTGGAGTCGGCTCTTGCTGACGCTGCCGCCGCGCCATTCGTGCTGGGTGCGGATCTGCCGGTGCGGGCGTGGTTATTCGCCTCGGGCTCGCAGCGGTGGACGTTGCTGCTGGTGATCCACCACATCGCCGCCGACGGGTGGTCGCTGGGGCCGCTGGCGCGGGATCTGGCTGATGCGTACACGGCCCGATGCCGAGGAGAGGCTGCGGAATGGGAGCCGTTGCCGGTCTCCTACGGGGACTATCTGCTGTGGCAGCGTGAGCTGCTGCAGGGTGAGTTGCTCGATCAGCAGCTGACTTTCTGGCGGGAGACGCTGCGCGGTGCTCCCGAACAGCTCGACCTGCCCTTCGACCGCCCCCGACCCGCACACCCGAGCGAACGAGGCGACACGGTCGAGTTCCAGATCGATCCGCAGACGCACACCCGCATCCAAAAGGTGGCGCGTGAGCATGGAGTCAGTACCTTCATGGTCATCCACGCCGCACTGGTCACCCTGATGCACCGGCTCGGCGCCGGAACCGACATCCCCCTGGGCAGCGTCGTCGCCGGCCGCGTCGATGAAGCCCTCGACGACCTCGTCGGCTTCTTCGTCAACACCCTCGTCCTACGCGTGGACATCTCCGACAATCCCTCCTTCCGCGAACTCCTCCACCGCGTCCGCGAAACCGACCTCGCCGCCTACAGCAACCAGGACCTCCCCTTCGACCGCCTGGTCCAAGAACTCAACCCCGCCCGCAGCATGGGCGTACACCCGCTGACCCAGACCATGCTGGTGTACCACAGCCAAGGGCAGCCCTCGCTCGAACTGCCGAGTCTGAAGACCGAGCTGAGACAGCACCACGTGGGGATTTCTCGGTTCGACCTCACCTTCGAGATGACCGAGAACCCCGGCGAGTTCACCGGTCGTCTCGAATACAACGTGGACTTGTTCGATCGCCAGACCGCTCAGGAGATGGTCGATCGGCTGCTGCGTGTTCTCCAGTCGGCGATTCGCGATGTGGACACGCCGGTGGGAAATCTCGACGTCCTCTCGGCGGACGAGCGCACGGTGATCCTCGAATCCTGGGGCGGGACCGAATCCATTGATAAGCAGAGCACGTTCGTCGAGCTTTTCCAGCAGCAGGTGGTTCGTGTCCCCACCGAGACGGCCGTCGTCTGCGGGGACGAGCAGCTGAGTTACGCCCAGCTCGACGCTCGTACGGACCAGCTCGCTCGCCACCTCATCGCCAACGGCATCGGGCCTGAGCAGGTCGTCGCCATGGCGTTGCCCAGATCCGTCGAGATGGTGGTCGCCATTGTCGCGACGCTCAAGGCGGGTGGGGCTTACCTCCCCATCGACTTGGCCTATCCTGCCGAGCGCATCTCGTACATGCTGGCCGACGCCGGACCCGCACTCGTGCTGACCACGTCGGAAACGGCCGCGGAACTGCCTGGCCACCACCGGATGATGCTTCTCGACAGCCCCGATACCTGCTCCAGGGTGACCGACAAAAGCCGATGGACGCCCCCGCACCCCGCTAACCCCGCCTACGTCATCTACACCTCCGGCTCAACGGGCCGGCCCAAGGGCGTGGTGGTGACCCACGCGGGCATCGCGAACCTGACGCGCTCACAGGTGAAGGCATTCGCCCTCGGCTCTGGATGCCGAGTGTTGCAGTTCGCTTCGCCGAGCTTCGACGCGATGTTCTGGGAATTCTGCATGTCCCTGCTGACGGGTGCCACCCTCGTGGTCGCCCGGACCGAGGAGTTACTGCCGGGCGAAGCGCTCGCCGGGCTGGTCGCCAAGCACGCGGTCACGCACGTCACGCTGCCACCATCGGCGCTGACCCAGCTCGCGGAGTACGACCTTCCCAGCGTCACGACTCTCGTGGTCGCCGGTGAATCCTGCCCCGCCGAGGTGGTCGCCGCCTGGTCCACCGGCCGCCAGATGATCAACGCGTACGGTCCGACGGAGACAACGGTGTGCGCCACGATGAGCGCGCCGCTGTCTTCGGCGGCTAGCCCGGGCATCGGCGGGCCCATCAATGGGATGCGGACTTACGTGCTGGATGAGCGGCTTCAGCCTGTACCGCCCAGCGTGCCCGGTGAACTGTACGTCGCGGGTGTGGGCCTGGCCCGTGGCTATTCCGGTCGCCCCGACCTGACCGCGGAACGGTTCGTCGCCGATGTGTTCGGCGGGCCGGGTGAACGGATGTATCGCACCGGTGACGTGGTGCGGTGGACCGCCGAGGGCGAGCTGAAGTTCGTCGGCCGCACCGACGACCAGGTCAAGATCCGCGGATTCCGGATCGAACTCGGCGAGGTCGAAGCAGCGCTGGACCGGCTGCCGCACATAGCCCAGTCGGTGGTGGTCGCCCGCGAGGACCATGCGGGCAAGCAGCTGGTCGGCTACGTGGTCCCGGCGTCAGGGCATCAGGTGGACGGCGTTCACCTGCGGGCCGAACTGTCCGCTCACCTGCCCGCGTTCATGGTTCCAGCAGCGGTCGTAGTACTGAAGGCGTTGCCGCTGACCCCGAACGGGAAGATCGACCGCGGTGCGCTTCCCGCACCAACGTACTCCGACGGCGGTCACACCCTGGCTCGCACCGTCATGCAGGAGATTCTCGCCGGGCTGTTCGCGGAAGTGCTGCAACTTCCCGCTGTCGGCATGCGCGACAGCTTCTTCGATCTGGGCGGGCATTCACTACTGGCCACCCGACTGATCAGCCGGGTGCGCAGCGTATTGCGATCTGAGTTGTCGGTACGAGATCTGTTCGAAGCACCAACGGTGGAGACGCTGGCAGCGCGACTGGGAGACGGCCCAGTAAGACCCGCCATACGCGCCCATGAGCACACATCCCCGGAACTGCCACTGTCATTCGCCCAGCAGCGGCTCTGGTTCCTCGATCAGATGCAGGAAACGGGCGCTGCATACAACATCCCCCTTGCCGTGGATATCTCCGGCCCGCTGAACGTGACCGCCTTGGAGCAGGCGCTCGGGGATGTGGTCGCCCGGCACGAGTCGCTTCGCACAGTGTTTCTGGCGCGGGAGGGGCGGCCCTACCAGCGAGTGCTGGAAGTCGACCAAGTGCTCATGCAGGTGATCGACCCAGGCTTCGATGGATTGGAGCTAGCGCTTGCTGACGCTGCCAGCACACCGTTCCAGCTGGACGGAGAAGTGCCGGTGCGGGCGTGGCTGTTCGCTACCGGTGCGCAGCAGTGGACGTTGCTGCTGGTGATCCACCACATTGCCGCCGACGGGTGGTCGCTGGGACCGCTGGCGCGGGATCTGGCTGATGGCTACGCGGCTCGATGCCGAGGAGAGGCACCGAAGTGGGAACCGTTGCCGGTCTCGTTCCGGGACTACGCGCTGTGGCAGCACGATCTGCTCGAAGGTGAGCTGCTGGACAAACAACTGGCCTTCTGGCGGGAGACGCTGCGCGGCGCTCCCGAACAGCTCGACCTGCCCTTCGACCGCCCCCGCCCCGCACACCCGAGCGGACGAGGCGACACGGTCGAGTTCCAAATCGACCCACAAACGCACACCCACATCCAAAAGGTGGCACGTGAACATGGCGTGAGCACCTTCATGGTCATCCACGCCGCGCTGGTCACCCTCCTGCACCGGCTCGGCGCCGGAACCGACATCCCCCTAGGCAGCGTCGTCGCCGGCCGCGTCGACGAAGCCCTCGACGACCTCATCGGCTTCTTCGTCAACACCCTCGTCCTACGCGTGGACATCTCCGACAATCCCTCCTTCCGCGAACTCCTCCACCGCGTCCGCGAAACCGACCTCGCCGCCTACAGCAACCAGGACCTCCCCTTCGACCGCCTAGTCGAAGACCTCAACCCCGCCCGCTCCCTGGGCATACATCCCCTGGCGCACGTGATGCTGGCCTACCGAACCGCGTTCGAAGCCGATATGCGGTTGAACGGCCTAGAGACACGCGTGCGGCCGGTTCATTCAGGTACGGCCAAGTTCGACCTCACCTTCGAAGTCATCGAGCACTTCGACGAGGACAAGCGGGCTGACGGCATTCAGGGAAGCCTCGAGTTCAACACCGACCTGTTCACCCAGCACACCGCCACCGCGCTGACGCAGCGGCTGCGCCAGATCGTCGAAACAGTCGTCGCCGATCCTGACCTACCGGTCGACGACCTCGACATTCTCACGCCGAGCGAGCAGCAGCAGCTCGTGGCGGCAACGACAGCAGAACCGACCGCCGCGAAGGCCGACACCTCGGTGGTGGAGGTGTTCGATGAGTGGGTACGGGCGTCGCCGGACGCGGTGGCGGTGTCCGGCGCGGAAGTGACGTGGACGTACGCGGAACTGGACGCGCGGGCGGAAGTGCTGGCGGGTCGGCTGACGGCCGCCGGGGTAAGCGCCGAGACACCGGTCGCGATGCTGCTGGAACGCTCACCCCAGGTGATCGCGGCCTGCCTCGCGGTGCTGAAGGCCGGCGGCGCGTACGTGCCGTTGCATCCAAGCTTCCCGACCGAGCGAATGCGCTGGGTCGCCGAGCACACCAACACACCCATCGTGGTAACCGACACGGCGATGCGAGAACGAGCCACCGAACTCGGTCTCCCGCTCCTAGTGGTCGACGACGACCAGCCCAGTGAGGATCAGATCCGTGATGGTCAGGTCAGGGACCCTTGGGATGCGGACGGACGGGACGATCAGACCGCAGCTGGTCAGGTAGACGCACGGACCACAGAAAGCGACGCCACAGCTGC
>NZ_BLAE01000080.1:0-13061 GCF_009687865.1 Acrocarpospora macrocephala | reverse complement strand
CAGAAAGCGACGCCACGGCTGGTCGCGTAGACGCGCGGGCCGCAGAAAACTCGGCTGGTGGCCGGGGGGATCGGCTCGCGTATGTGATGTTCACCTCCGGATCGACCGGACTACCCAAAGGCGTGGCGGTAACCCACGCCGACGTGGTCGCCCTGGCCATTGATCGAGCCTGGGACACCAACGCGCACAACCGTGTGCTCATGCACTCCCCGCACGCCTTCGACGCCTCCACCTATGAAATATGGGTCCCCCTGCTCAACGGCGGACGCGTCGTCGTCGCACCCCCCGGAATACTCGAGCCCGCCCGGCTGGCCGAGGTCGTCTCCCAGCACGACGTCACCGCGGTGTTCCTGACCACCGCCCTGTTCAATCATCTCGTCGAGGAACGCCCGCCCGGACTTGAATGCCTGGCCGAGATTTGGACCGGAGGCGAATTCGTCTCCCCCTCGGCCATGCGCGCCGCCTCCGACGCCTTCCCGCACACGCGAATCGTGCACGTCTACGGCCCCACCGAGACGACCACTTTCGCCACCTGCACCCCCGTACCTCGACGGATTCCGGCTGAGGCAGCCACCATCCCCATCGGCCGACCCATGGACGGCATGCGCGCCTACGTCCTAGACCAACGACTGCGGCTCCTGCCCCCCGGCGTGCCCGGCGAGCTGTACCTGGCCGGGACCGGACTCGCACGCGGCTACTACGCCCGCCCCGACCAAACAGCCGAACGATTCATCGCCGATACCTTCGGCCGACCCGGCGAACGCATGTACCGCACCGGCGACCTCGTGCGATGGACCACCGACGGCGAACTCGAATTTATCGGCCGCTCCGACGACCAGGTCAAAATCCGCGGATTCCGGATCGAACTCGGTGAGGTCGAAGCAGCGCTGGACCGGCTGCCGCACGTAGCCCAGTCCGTGGTCGTCGCCCGCGAAGACCATGCGGGCAAGCAGCTGGTCGGCTACGTGATCCCGGCGTCAGGACATCAGATAGACGGCGTTCAACTGCGGGCCGAACTGTCCGCTCACCTACCTGCGTTCATGGTCCCCGCAGCGATCGTGACACTTGAGACGTTGCCGCTGACCCCGAACGGGAAGATCGACCGTGGTGCGCTTCCCGCACCAACGTACTCCGACGGCGACCACGCCCTGGCTCGCACCGTCATGCAGGAGATCCTCGCCGGGCTGTTCGCCGAAGTGCTCCGACTCCCCGCCGTGGGGGTGCATGACAACTTCTTCGATCTGGGCGGGCATTCACTGCTGGCCACCCGACTGATCAGCCGGGTGCGCAGCGTATTGCGATCTGAATTGTCGGTACGAGATCTGTTCGAAGCACCAACGGTGGAGACGCTGGCAGCGCGGCTGGGAGACGGTCCAGTAAGACCCGCCATCCGCGCCCATGAGCACACATCCCCGGAACTGCCACTGTCATTCGCGCAGCAGCGGCTCTGGTTCCTCGATCAGATGCAGGAAACGGGCGCCGCCTACAACATCCCCCTTGCCGTGGACATCTCCGGCCCGCTGAACGTGACCGCCCTGGAGCAGGCGCTCGGGGATGTGGTCGCCCGGTACGAGCCGCTCCGCACCGTGTTCGAGTCTCGCCAGGGACACCCCTACCAGCGAGTACTGGGTGTCGATCAAGTGCGGGTAGCTCTCCAGCTCAGCGATCCTGCTTCTGAAGATTTGCGACAGAGGCTAATCGAGGCGGCCTCCACGCCATTTGTGTTGGATCAGGATCTGCCGGTGCGGGCGTGGTTGTTCGCCTCGGGCTCGCAGCGGTGGACGTTGTTGCTGGTGATCCACCATATTGCCGCCGACGGTTGGTCGCTGGGGCCGCTGGCGCGGGACCTGGGTGAGGCCTATACGGCTCGGTGCCGAGGAGAGGCACCGAAGTGGGAGCCGTTGCCAGTCTCTTATGGGGACTACGTGCTTTGGCAGCGTGAGCTGCTGAAAGGCGCTTTGCTGGATCAGCAGCTGACCTTCTGGCGGGAGACGCTGCGCGGTGCCCCCGAACAGCTCGACCTGCCCTTCGACCGCCCCCGACCCGCGCACCCGAGCGGACAGGGCGACACGGTCAAGTTTCGGATCGACCCCAAGACGCACACCCGCCTCCAGCAGCTCGCCCGCCAGCACGACGTGAGCGTCTTCATGGTCATCCACGCCGCGCTGGTCACCCTGCTGCACCGACTCGGCGCCGGAACCGACATCCCCGTGGGCAGCGTGGTAGCCGGCCGGGTCGATGAGTCGCTCGACGACCTCGTCGGGTTCTTCGTCAACACCCTCGTCCTGCGCGTGGACGTCTCCGGCAGCCCTTCCTTCCGCGAGATCCTCAGTCGAGTTCGGGGAACCGACCTGGCCGCTTACAGCAACCAGGACCTCCCCTTCGACCGCCTGGTCGAAGAACTCAACCCCACCCGCACTCTGGGCATACATCCCCTGGCACATGTGATGCTGACCTACCGAACCGCGTTCGAAGCCGATATGCGGTTGAACGGGCTGGAGACGCAGGTGCGCCCGGTCCATTCAGCTACGGCCAAGTTCGACCTGACCTTCGAGGTAGTCGAACATTTCAACTCCGATCGCCAGACCGACGGCATCCAAGGATCCCTGGAGTTCAACACCGACCTGTTCACCCAGCACACCGCCACCGCGCTGACGCAGCGGCTGTGCCAGATCATCGAAACAGTCATCACCGACCCCGACCTGCCCATCGCCGACCTCGACATCCTCACGCCCAGCGAACAGCAAGACATCCTCCAGGCGGCGATAGCACAACCATCCAACATCCACACCGATCGCTCCGTTGTGGAGGTTTTCGACGAGTGGGTACGAGAGTCGCCGAACGCGGTGGCGGTCTGCGGCGACGGGGTGACCTGGACATACGCCGAACTGAACGCACGAGCCGAAGCGCTGGCGGGCCGACTGACGGCCGCCGGGGTGGACGCGGAAACGCCGGTGGCGATGCTGCTGGAACGCTCACCGCTGGTGGTCGTGGCCTCCCTGGCGGTGCTGAAGGCCGGTGGCGCGTACGTGCCGGTGCATCCAAGCTTTCCGACCGAGCGAATGCGCTGGGTCGCCGAGCACACCAACACACCCATCGTGGTAACCGACACGGCGATGCGAGAACGAGCCACCGAACTCGGTCTCCCGCTCCTGATGGTCGACGACCAGCCCGCTGAGGATCAGATCCGTGATAGTCAGCGCAGGGACGCTTGGGATGCGGACGGTCGGGACGGTCAGACCGCAGCTGGTCAGGTAGACGCACGGACCGCAGAAAGCGACACCACAGCAGCTCGCGTAGACCCGCGGACCGCAGAAAGCGACACCACAGCAGCTCGCGTAGACCCGCGGACCGCAGAAAGCGACACCACAGCAGCTCGCGTAGACGCGCGGACTGCGGATAGCGGCGCCACGGCTGGTCGGGTAGACGCGCGGGCCGCAGAAAACTCGGCTGGTGGCCGGGGGGATCGGCTCGCGTATGTGATGTTCACCTCCGGATCGACCGGACTACCCAAAGGCGTGGCTGTGACCCACGCCGACGTGGTCGCCCTGGCCACCGACCGCGCCTGGCACTCCAACGCGCACACCCGTGTGCTCATGCACTCGCCGCACGCCTTCGACGCCTCCACCTACGAGATCTGGGTCCCCCTGCTCAACGGCGGACGCGTCATCGTGGCACCCCCCGGAATACTCGAACCCGCCCGGCTGGCCGAGATCATCTCCCAGCACGACGTCACCGCGGTATTCCTGACCACCGCCCTGTTCAACCACCTGGCCGACGAGCGCCCGCCCGGACTTGAAGGCCTGGCCGAGATTTGGACCGGAGGCGAATTCGTCTCGCCATCGGCCATGCGCACCGTCTCCGATGCCTTTCCAGACACCCAGATCGTGCATGTTTATGGCCCTACCGAGACCACGACCTTCGCCACCAATACCTCCGTACCTCAACCGATCCCGGCCGAGGCGGCCACCATCCCCATCGGCCGCCCTATGGACGGCATGCGCGCCTATGTTCTGGACCAGCGACTGAGGTTTCTGCCTCCCGGCGTTCCCGGCGAGCTGTATCTGGCCGGGACCGGACTGGCACGCGGCTACTACGCCCGCCCCGACCTGACCGCCGAACGATTCATCGCCGACACCTTCGGCCGACCGGGCGAGCGGATGTATCGCACCGGTGACGTGGTGCGGTGGACCGCCGAGGGCGAACTGGAATTCGTCGGCCGCTCCGACGACCAAGTCAAAATCCGCGGATTCCGGATCGAACTCGGCGAAATCGAAGCAGCGCTGGATCGGCTGCCACACATAGCCCAGTCCGTGGTCGTCGCCCGCGAAGACCACACCGGCAAACAACTGGTCGGCTACGTGATCCCGGCATCAGGACAGCAGATAGACGGCGCTCAACTACGCGCCGAACTCTCCGCTCACCTACCCGCCTTCATGATTCCCGCAGCGATCATGACGCTCGATGCGTTCCCTCTCACCGGCAACGGCAAGATCGACCGGGCAGCCCTCCCCGCACCCACCTACCAAACCTCACCCGAGCACTCCGCCAGCCGTACGCCCACCGAAGAAATCCTCGCCGGCCTGTTCGCCGAAGTGCTCCGACTCTCCGCTGTGGGGATGCATGACAACTTCTTCGACCTGGGCGGACACTCACTGCTGGCCACCCGACTGATCAGCCGCGTTCGCGACGTGCTGCGTGTGGACCTGACCGTTCGCGACCTGTTCGAAAGCCCCACAGTGGCGGCTCTGGCCAAGGCCGTCACGACTGCGGGAAGCGACCGGAATCCCCTCGATGTGCTGCTTCCCCTCCGCACCTCCGGAGAGTTGCCGCCGCTGTTCTGCATTCACCCGGGTATGGGATTCGCCTGGTCGTACGTGAATCTGCTCGGCTCCGTCGAAGGCGGTCGACCACTGTATGCCTTGCAAGCGCGCAGCCTGACCAATCCCAAGCTGTGCCCGCCGAGCGTGGACGCGATGGCCCGCGACTACGTCGCGCAAATTCGGGCGGTTCAACCAACCGGCCCGTATCACCTGCTGGGCTGGTCCTTCGGTGGGCTTGTCGCTTACGCGATGGCGACGGAGTTGCGACGCCAGAACGAGGAGATCGCGCTGCTCGCGATCCTCGACTCCTACCCGGGCAGCGAGTACCACATAGACGAAGAACGGGTGCCGGAGAACGAAGCGCTCACGCTGATCCTGGGCGACCTCGGCTGCCCGGTCGCCGAAGAAGATCGGCCGACGATGAACCGTGAGGAATTCATGCGGATCGTCGACGAGAAAGTGGACTCCCTGCGCTTCCTCACGCCCGAGCAGGTCTCGAATCTCATCGACACCTGGATCAACAACATCGAGCTGGTTCGGACGTTCGACCCGGCTCGGTTCGACGGTGACCTGCTCTTCTTCGTGGCCACCGAAGGGCGAACCGCCGATTCACCGACACTGGACGGCTGGGCGCCATATGTGGGCGGGGAAATCAAAGACGTACAGGTCGACTGCACGCACGGAGAAATGATGAGCCCCGGCCCGGCGGCCGAGATCGGCCGGGCCGTGTCGCAGGAAATCAACAAGATCCGAGAGCGCAACTAATCCGGAAAGGGGGCTTTCCATGGCGAATCCGTTTGACGACGAGACCGCTGAATTCTTGGTTCTTCGCAACAACGAGGGGCAACACTCCCTGTGGCCGATCTTCGTGGACGTGCCGAACGGCTGGGAGGTAGTCAAAGAAAGAGCCAGCCGCGCCGCCTGCGTCGACTACATCAATGAGCACTGGACCGACCTGAGGCCACGAACCCTGGTCGGGCGCATGGGCCAGGACTAATGGCCGGGATCAGCTTCGAACCGGCCGGTCGGCGGCTATGGGGCAATACCAAGAGAACCCTGGAGAGGACAAATCATGTCGATTGAGCAGACCTTGCTGAATTTCCCGCTGCGGCGCGAGAACCCGCTGGATCCCCCCAGCGAGTATGCGCGGCTCCGCGAAAACGAACCGGTCTCCAAGGTACGCCTGCCCGACGGGAGCACCTGCTGGATCGTCACCCGCTTCGACGACGCCCGTACCGTGCTCACCGACAAGCGTTTCAGCGCGGACAGCAGGAAGCCCGGATTCCCCATTCTCATGCCGCACCGGCACTTGATGCAGAAGGTGCGCATGATGAACCGGCTCGACCTGCCGGAGCACACCGCCTACCGGCGGCTGTTCGTCAAGCCGTTCACCTCACGGTCGATCGAGAACATGCGGCCCGCCATCCAGCGGCATGTCGACGCGCTTCTTGACGACCTGGTGAAGCAGGCGCCGCCGTTGGACCTGGTCACGAATTTCTCGCTCCCGGTGCCCGCGCGGGTCATCTGCGACATGCTGGGCGTGCCGTACGACGACCAGGGTTTTCTGCAGAAGTTCAGCCAGGTGCTCACCAACCGCACCACCCAGGTCGACGAGGTGAAGGGCGCGCTCGACGCGTTGTTCGACTACGTCGACAGGCGCCTGCTCGAGGAGGAGCGCAGCCCTGGCGACGGCCTGCTGGGCAAGCTCGTCGCCAACAACGCGGAAACGCAGGCGCTGACCCACGACGAGCTGGTCGCCACGGTCGTCGTGTTGCTCGTGGACGGCTACGAGACCACCTCGAACATGATCACGCTGGGCGTGCTCATGTTGTTCCAATACCCCGACCAGATGGCGGAACTGCAGGCCAACCCGAAGCTGGTGCCCAGCGCGGTCGCCGAGATGCTGCGCTACCTGTCCATTTCCGATATCGGCGTCGCCAGAGTGGCCGACGAGGATGTCGAGTTGGGGGGTGCGCTCATCAAGGCGGGAGAGGGCGTGATGACCCTCATCGCGGCGGCCAACCACGATGATTCCGCCTATCCCGAAGCCACGAAGTTCGATGTCACAAGAAATCCCCGCAACCATCTCACCTTCGGCCATGGCATTCATCAGTGCCTGGGGCAGCACCTCGTCACGATTGAGCTCGAAGTCGCGTTCGGAACGCTTATCGATCGGCTGCCCAGCCTGCGGCCCGCCGTACCTTTCGACGAGATCGCGTTCAAACACGATGCCGGTCTCTACGGGGTCTGGGACCTGCCCGTCACCTGGTGAGATTCCACCCGAGAAAACAGGAGTAATCGGTGTCCGAAAAAAGCCGGAAGTCCGAGGAGACGACGCAGTTAGGCGCGGATGAAACGTCCGAACCGCCGAATCCGCAACGGTGGTGGGTGCTGGCCGTCCTGTGCCTGGTGGTCACCGTGGTGGAGGTCGACGCCACCGTCGTCAACGTCGCCCTGCCGTCGATGGCGGCAGACCTCTCGGCTTCCAGCAGTGACCTCGCCTGGATCAGCGACGCGTACATCCTCACCTTCGCCGCCTTCATGCTCATCGGCGGCCGCCTAGGTGACCAGTACGGGCACAAGCGGCTCCTTCAGGCCAGCTTGATGATCTTCGGGGTCGCGTCGCTCCTGTGCGTGCTGGCCACCTCGACGGGGCAGCTGCTCGCCTGGCGAGCGCTCCTCGGCGTGGGCGGGGCCGGGATCCTCCCGGCCTCGCTGGCCCTGGTCACGATCAGCTTCCCCAAGGAGGAGCGGCCCAAGGCGTTCGGCATCTGGAGCGCCATGACCGTGCTGGGCCTCCCCCTCGGCCCGGTGCTGGGCGGCTGGCTGCTCAACCACTTCTGGTGGGGGTCGGTCTTCCTGATCAACATCCCGCTGGTCCTGGTGACGATGGTCAGCGCGCAGCTCTTGATCAAGCCGCCCGCGGGCGCCGGCGGGCGGGGGCTGGACGTGCCGGGCGTGCTGCTGTCCGCGCTCGGCACCGGAACCTTGCTCTTCGCCATCATCGAAGGGCCCCGTCTGGGCTGGGCCACGCCGGGCACCATCGGCTCCGCGCTGGCCGGCGTCATCCTCCTGACCGTGTTCCTGGCCTGGCAGCGCAGGGCGTCCGCGCCCGTCCTGGACCTCGGGCTCCTGCGGGTGCGCACCTTCGTGGTGGGGTCCATGGCGGCGTCGCTCAGCTTCTTCGTCTTCACCGGCATCATGTTCGTGCTCACCCAGTACCTGCAGGGGGTGCTGCGGTACGAACCCCTGAACGCGGGCCTCGGCCTGGTGCCGCTCGCGCTGCTCTTCACCCTGGCCAGCATCATCGCCGGGCCGATGGCAGCCAAGATCGGCAGCCGGGGCGTCATCGCGACCGGGCTGCTGCTGATCGGCGTGGGCATGTTCATCCTGGTCGCCGCCGACACGGACACCACCTACTCGCTCGTCGGCGTGAGCCTGGGCTTCACGGGGCTCGGGGCGGGGCTCACCGTGGGCCAGGCGATCGCCACCAGCCTCAGCCAGGTCCCCCCGGCCCTGGCCGGCGTCGGTAGCGCCGTCGGCAACTCGGCCAGGCAGATCGGCGGCGCGCTGGGCGTGGCCGTCCTGGGCAGCGTGCTGGCCTCCGTATACGCCGGCAACCTGACCGGCACGCTGCTATCCGCCTTCCCCGCCGACGTTGTTGACAAGGCGTCGGGATCGGTGAACTCACTGACCGAAGCCGCCGCGCTGCTGGATCGGGATCAGGCCGACAGGTTCCTGGAGATCGGCCGGGACGCGTTCGTGAACGGGATGCACATCTCCATGCTCGTCGGTGGCGTGCTGGCCGTACTGAGCGCGGTGGTGGTGTTCTCCTCGCTTCCCAAAGGCAATCTCGCCCGTGGCGAAGAACTCGTTTAAGACCGCGCGACGGTGAGGAGTTTGCATGGCCAGCGACCGGTTCCATGTGTACGACACGACGCTCCGCGACGGAGCCCAGCAGGAGGGCCTCACCCTGACGGTGGCCGACAAGCTGGCCATCGCGCGGCACCTGGACGGACTGGGCGTCGGCTTCATCGAGGGCGGCTGGCCGGGAGCCATCCCCAAGGACACCGAATTCTTCAGAAGGGCTCGAACAGAGCTCGACCTGAAGCACGCGCAGCTCGCAGCGTTCGGCGCGACCCGCCGGGCGGGTGTGCAGGCGGCCGACGACCCGTTGGTGGCCGCGCTGCGCGAATCCGGGGCGCCCGTCGTGACCCTGGTCGCCAAAAGTCACGACCGGCATGTGGAACTGGCCCTCCGCACGACCTTGGCGGAGAACCTCGCGATGATCCGCGACACGGTCTCGCACCTGCGCGCGGAGGGCCAGCGCGTCTTCCTCGACGCCGAGCACTTCTTCGACGGCTACAAATCCAACCCGGCGTACGCGCTGGAGGTCATCCGCACCGCGGCCGAGGCGGGAGCCTCGGTGATCGCCCTGTGCGACACCAATGGCGGCATGCTCCCCGACGAGCTCGGGGAGGTGGTGCACCACGCGGTGTCGCTGGGCGCGCGGATCGGCATCCACTGCCACGACGACACCGGCTGCGCCGTCGCCAACACCCTCGCCGCCGTCCGCGCCGGCAGCACCCACGTGCAGGGCTGCGCCAACGGGTACGGCGAGCGGTCCGGCAACGCCAACCTGTTCACCGTGGTGGCCAACCTGCAGCTCAAGCGGGGCTACGACCTGGTGCCGTCGCTGGCGGAGCTGACCCGGATCGCGCACGCGATCACCGAGGTCACCAACGTCACCCCGGACTCCCACGCGCCGTACGTCGGCATGTCGGCCTTCGCGCACAAGGCCGGCCTGCACGCCTCGGCCATCAAGGTGGATCCCAACCTGTACCAGCACATCGACCCGGCCCATGTCGGCAACGGCATGCGGATGCTGGTCTCCGACATGGCCGGGCGCGCCTCGGTCGAACTGAAAGGCCGCGAACTGGGCTATGACCTCGGCCCCGAGCACGCCAGGACGCTCGTTGACCGCGTCAAGGACCTGGAGGCCAAGGGCTTCACCTTCGAGGCGGCCGACGCCTCCTTCGAGCTGCTGCTGCGCGACACGATCCACGGTGAGCGCCGCCACTTCGAGGTCGAGTCCTGGCGGGTGACCGTCGAGCGAACCCGTTACGGCGAGGTGGTCAGCGAGGCCACCGTCAAGCTGGAGGCCAAGGGGGAGCGGATCGTCGCCACCGGCGAAGGCAACGGCCCGGTCAACGCCCTGGACAAGGCGGTACGGCTCGGCCTGGAGAAGCTCTACCCGGAGCTTGCGAAGCTGGAGTTGGTGGATTACCGAGTCCGCATTCTGGAAGGTGAGCACGGCACGGACGCGATCACCCGGGTCCTGATCACGTCCAGTGACGATTCCGGCGAATGGGCCACGGTCGGCGTGGCCGAGAACATTATTGAGGCTTCATGGTATGCGCTGGAACAGGCAGTTTCCTATGCTCTTGTACGCGGGTGTTACGAATATCAGTAACCCTTGCTTACCTTTCCGGGGGAGATATTCTCCCGGCAACGGTGACTCCAAGAAAAGGAAGGTATTGCGCAGTAGCGGGTGAGCTCCTTGAATAGGGTCTGTGTCCATGGTGCCGGAGATCGCCACGATACTTCGCAGGATTCCGCGCGAGGATTGTTTCCCAGGGCCCGACGAGGTGGAGAAACGCCTGGCCGCGCTCGTTGCCCGTAACCCGGGGCTGGCGCGCCGCCAACGCGTGGGGTCCTCCCGACAGGGCGAGCCCATTCACCTGGTCAGCATCGGCTCCGGTCAGCGGGACGCGCTCGTGTTCGCTGGGCCGCACCCCAACGAGCCCGTCGGTTTCCTCACGGTGTCCTACTTGGCCGAATTGCTCAGCAACGATAACGAGCTGCGCGACCAACTGGGCTATACCTGGCATTTCATCGGATGCGTGGACCCGGATGGTGCGCGCCTCAATGAAAGCTGGTTCTCAGGTCCGCTGACACGGCGGAACTACGCGCGCTGGCACTACCGGCCGCCGTTTCACGAGCAGGTGGAGTGGACCTTCCCACGCAACGGCGACTGGTCTCACCCGAGCATGCCCGAGACGAGGGCTCTCGCGGACGTGATCGACACGGTGCGTCCGGACCTGATGTGCTCGCTGCACAACGCCGAGTTCGGCGGCGTTTACTACTACGTCAGCGAGGAACGGCCCGGCATGGCGGAGGCTCTCGCTGATTTGTCCTGCCATACCGGGATCCCCGTGCACACCGGTGATCCGGACATCCCCGGGGCGAGGCGGAGCGGGCCAGGAGTGTTCGTTGTGCCGCCGGCGGACGTCATCGCCCAGGCCATGGCCGAGGAAGGCGAAGAAGGTGTCGTGGTCGGCGCGTCAAGCGTGCACTACGCCGGCCGCCATGGCACCTATTCCCTCATCATCGAGGTCCCGATGTGGTCCGACCCCCGCAGCGGGGAGGACACCGACTGCGGCCAGCGCAGGGCCGAGATGCTCCGCGACACGGCGACGATGCTTGGCGACATCTCCCCGCGCGTCGGCGCATTCATCGACCCGGCCCTGGGCGCGCTCTGTGTGCCCGATTCGCCATTCGTCCGCTCCCTGAACGACCTTCGGCGGACTACGGCTGGGTTGAGCGCCGCGTACCGGAATCAGGCGGAACGGGCCGGCGAGGTAGGGGCAACCGTCGCTGAGCGATTCGCGGCCTGCCAGACCGCCCACACCTTGCGCCTGCGCACCTGCGGCACCGCCTTGCGACTTGTCGAAGGAGAACTCGCCGTCGGCAACCACTCCCCCGCCATCCGAACGGCCCGCGGGGCACTCAACGACGTGTTCGATTCTTGGGCCGACGAAGCCGACGCCGACGCGAAGGGCACGCCAGTGCCTCTCCCGCGATTGGCCGGCGCACAGCTCGGCGCCGTGCTCACCGCCGCATCATCGTGAGCCTCGGTACGGCTCGAACGGGACCGCGATCAAGGATCTGCTTGATCAGGGCGGACGTCCTTGCGTGCTCACCAAGGCTTCGCTGAGGTCGGTGGCCTGGGGATCTATGCAGAACGCCACTGGCGTTCTTGGCGCCGACGCGGCGAGATGCATCATCAGCGTGAACGGCGCCGGATAACGGCGAGCGACCCGGTGACCCGCTCATTCTGTTAGGTGCTCTTAATCGACCAGGCAGAACGGATGGCCGGCTGGGTCGAGGAAGACGATGAAACCATCTCCCTGGCCCGGCTGGTGGTGGTGCTTGACCGCGCCCAAGGCGAGCACGTCGGCCGTGCCCTTGGCCAGATCGGGGACCCGGATGTCGAGATGGAACTGCTGCGGGTGCTCGGCGTCCGGCCAGACCGGGGGCTTGTAATCGGGGGCGAGCTGGAAGGCCAGCTTGATCCCTCCGTCGTCGCCGCTGATCGTCACCCAGTCGTCAGCCTCGTGCACGACCTTCCAGCCCAGGATCTCGGCGTAGAAGTCGCCCAGCGCGACCGGGTCCGGACAGTCGAGCACGACCTCGCTGAGTGTTCCGATGGCCATGATTCCCTCCTCAGTATGTAACCATCGAAGAGCGTATACCGGTGTCGTTGACGCCCGCCAGTGCTCGTCGGTATTGAATTAGACGAAAGCGGGAAGCACTCTTTCCCGACCCAGATCCCGTTAAAACAGATAGGGAAAACGTGGCCGTCAACTCGTACATGGTTCCGCTCGGATCCGCCGCGCCCGATTTCGACCTCCCCACGATCAGCGGCGGCCGCCTCGCCCTCAGCAGCCTGAAGGGCTCCCCCGTCCTGGTGGTGTTCCTGTCCAACCACTGCCCCTACGTCCGCCGCATCGAGAACGGCCTCGGCCCGTACGCCACCGACTACCTCGGCCGCGTGACCACCGTGGCGATCTCCAGCAACGACGTCGTCAACTACCCCGACGACGACACGGAACACCTGATCGAGCAGGCCAGGCGGGCCGGCTTCGGCTTCCCGTACCTGATCGACGAAACCCAGGACGTGGCCCGCGCCTACCGGGCGGCCTGCACCCCCGACTTCTTCCTGTACGACGCCGACCACCGCCTGGCCTACCGAGGCGAATTCGACGGCGCCCGCCCCCGCAACGACGAGCCCGTCACCGGCACCTCCCTCCGCACCGCCACCGACGCCATGCTCTCCGGCCAAACCCTCCCCAACCAAAACCCCAGCCTCGGCTGCGGCATCAAATGGAAGCCCGGCAACGAGCCCGAATAACAATCAGGCGTGCTCTCGAATACGCCCGAAACGGGGGTTCCCCC
>NZ_BLAE01000079.1 GCF_009687865.1 Acrocarpospora macrocephala | reverse complement strand
CACCACAACTCCGCCGTCTGCACCCTGGCCGCCGTCCTGGTCACCCGGCTGGCCGCCTGCTGGCGCAGCCGCACCCCCTACCAACTCCGCGATCTCGACGGCCGCCCCCTCACCGTGGAGGAGGCCAAGGCGATCTGCGCCGAGCGATACGCGGTCAGCGACGCCGACCGCGCCAAGAACCGGCCCAAACGCGCCAGCACACGGCTGAAACAGGGCACCAAACAGGACACGAAACAGGACACGAAACAGGGCACGAAACAGGGGACGAGCCGACGCGGTCAGGAGTCGCCACACGACGCTCCGGCAGCCGGCCCGTCCAGCAGCAAGGCTACCCGCCACACGACGGCCTGACCGGCCCTCACCACCCCCAACCGACGCGCAACGCCGTGACACCCAGTCCCGGCGTCGACCCCGCCTACCCTGATCCTTCAAAGCTTGATCGGCTTGACTTCCGTTAGGAACTCAAAACCTGGCCTTGATCCGCGGTAAAACCGCAGGTCACGATGCTGGTGAAAAGATCTACCTACCCACCGCCATCGCTGGGTTGAGGGAGTTCTCCGATCTTGAGACAGCGACCCCGTGTGTGACACGGTCGCGCAGGCAACGCAGTACACCTCGACGCCGCGTGCGCCGCTCACCGGGCCGCCCAGCTCGCCGATCTATATGAAGACCCCCGACGGGCTGATCCTCTTGATCGTGGACGGCAAGACCCAGCGCGGCACCGCGCACAGCCACCTCATCGCCTGTTCCCAGGCCTCACCGAAGTGGATCATCCGTTCGCGGGGCTTGTTGGCCAGGCCCGCCTCCGCTGAGGTGATCGCCGCATCGGGCTGGGCCTGCCCGCCGTTGAGGAGGAAATAGTGGAACGGGATCCGTGAGATTGACGCGAGCTGCTGCACCAGGGTGTTGATCAGGTGCACATAGTTCTGGAGATCGGCGGCGAACTGGCTGAACACCATGGCCGGGTCCTCGGTCATCAGGATTCGATCGATGGCTATCTCGAACTGGGACTTGGCCCGGCCAGTTAGGTGTTCTTAGAGGCTTCCGGTGAGGGAGCGGATGGCCAGGCCTAGGCCGAGGGTGATGACGATCAAGGCGGTGCCGATTGGGGCGAGGGTGGAGATTCTGGAGAGGAGGCCTGTGCCTGTGGTGGTTAGGCGGTCGAGGCGGCTTGCTAGTTTGACGAGGAGTAGGCCGGTGGCGGTTAGGGTGGCGGCCATTCCGATGCCGTAGGCGGCGACCAGGCCGATGCCGAACCAGGTGCGGCCGAGGGCGATTGCGCCGAGGAGCACGATCAGGGCGGATGGGCTGGGCACGAGGCCACCGGCGATGCCCATGCCGACCAGGCCGATTCGCCGCCCACTGCGTGCAGGCTGCTTGGGGTGCTCCGGTTCAGGAGATTCGAGATCTGCGAGAACCTCGACGTCGCTCCGCTCAAGCGTCGTGACACTACCGACTCTCTCGGTTTCAAGCGCGTGACCGTGCCCATGGCCATGTCCGTGCCCGTGGCCATGTCCGTGTTCTTCCGCGTGATCGTGTGCGTGGCTGTGTTCGTCGGCGTGCTCATGCCCATGCCCATGCCCATGGCCGTGTCCGTGCCCATGGCCGTGCCCATGTCCGTGGCCGTAGGCAGTGCCGTTGGGGTTGCCTTTGATGGATGTCCAGAGGAGGCGGGCGCCGATGGCGGTGATGAGTAGGCCGCTGGCCAGGCCTAGCCAGGCGAGGACGGAGTCGCCGGCCAGGGCGGAGAAGGCGCTCAGGAGGAGACCGACGACCAGGACGCCGACGGTGTGGGTGACGGTGACCGTCATGCCGACGACGAGCGCGTCGCGGGGGCGGCCGCGGCGGCCGGCCAGGTAGGCGGCCATGATGGTCTTGCCGTGGCCGGGGATGAGGGCGTGGCCCGCGCCGAGGACGGCGGCGAGGAGGACGGCCAGCAAGCCCACGGGGACAGTGAGCGAGGTGGAGCCGACCAGGTCGGTGAAGGTGCGGTCGAGACCGGCCAGCCAGGCGCCGATCGGGCCGGGAGCGGAGATGCCGGGGGTCGAGATCCTCTGGGCGGAAGCCGTCTCGGGCAGGCCGGGGATCGTGCCGTTGGGGTCGACGGTCACGGTGGTGGCGCGCTGGTCGAGGGGGGAGGCGAGCAGGTCCTCCGGGTAGGCGCGGAGTTCGTTGGTGACGCTCGTGACGGGGAGGCCGGTGGGCGCGAGCCGTACCGAATCCGAGGCGAGGGTGATCTCGCGCCAGCCGAGGCGGTCGGCGAGGAAGTCATCGGTGAAGGCGATCGTGCCGGTGGGGGTGGCGGCGGCGGTGAGGGCGCAGGTCAGGCGGCTGGTCTTGAGGCCGCCCTGGCCTGGGTGGTAGGCGAAGGAAGCGGTGTCGACCTGCCAGGGGATGGGGGAGCCGCCCACGGTGAGGCGCTGCGCGGCGATCAGGGCGGCGCACTGGGAGGTGGCGTGGGCCTGGGACTCGGCGGCCGAGACCGAGCCGGAGGCGTCGGTGTCGATGGCCGGTTCCGACTGCAGAGTGGGGAGTTCGGCGGAGTCCACGACGGCGGTGTTCTCGACGTGGTCGGCGTAGAGGCGCAGGCCGTTGTAGTGATTGACGGTGAAGTTGCCGAGCGGGTGTGCCTGCGCGACCGCGGGGATGGCCATCAGCACGGCCAGCGACGCGACGGCCACGACGAGGCCGGTCAGAGCCGCGGTGAGGGCCAGCCGGAAGCCGCGGCCGAGCCGGGATGGCCGCCGGGCGCCGTCGGCGCCGCGCAGGTCGGCCAGGTGGTCGAGGGCGGTGGTCATGAGAACCTCTGCAGGGCTGGGAGCTCCGGGTCGAAGCGCGGGTTGTAGGTCTTGACCAGGGCCTCGGACTTGGCTGCCGGGAGATCGAGCGCTCGCTCGATCTCGGCCCGGTGGTGGGCGAACAGGGCGTTGCGCCAGCCGGTGGCGGTCGCCTCCTTCGCGTACGGCAGGGCTTGGCGGGCGTCGCCGTTCCGGTGCAGGGCCCAGGCGAGCGCGTCGGCGGCGATCACACTGGGGTTGCGGTCGTATTCGGCCCTGGCGTATTCGACGGCGGTCGCGGGGTCGCCGTGGTCGGCCTCGTACTCGGCCCAGGTGACGTCGTCGTAGACGCCGTTGGCGCGCATCAGCCCGCGCTGTGCGGTGAGCAGCCGCCACTGGCCGGAGGCGTCGCGGCCCAGCTTTTCGAGGACTTCGCCGTATTCGACCAGGTATTGGGTGAGGGGGAGGCGTCCGGTGACGCTCGCGTACTGGTCAGCGGCTTCGGTCAGGTTTCCGGTGAGCGCGGCGACGCGGGCCAGACCCGCCTGCGCGGGCACGAACTGCGGGTCGGCGGAGAGCGCCAGCCGGTAGTGCTCGCGGGCCCGGTCGAAATCGCCCGAGTGTACGGCCAGCTCGCCCAGGTAGTGCTGGCAGAAGGCGACATCGCCGGGGAGGTAGGCGTCGCGGAGCGCGTATTCGAGCATGCGGCGCGCGGTCACCTGGTCCCCGTGTAGCTCGGCGTCGTAGGAAGCCCGGGTGAAGGAGGAGACGCCCGGAGCGAGCTCCATCATCCTGGTGATCGCCTTCGTGGCCTGGTCGTACGCGCCGAGTTGGGTGTGCGCGTCGGCCAGCACGCCGTACGCGACGGGCCCGTAAGGGTTGGCGGCGACGGCTTGGTCGGCGAGACGTACGGCGGCGGCGAAGTCGTGGCGGCCCGCCGCGAGCGCGGCCTGGCCGGTGAGTCCGGCGAAGTTGCCCGGCTTCAGCTCCAGCGACCGGGCGACGGCCTGTTCGGCTTTGGGGTAGAACGAGGGATCCCCAGTGATTCTGGCCTGCTGAACGTAGGCGGCCCCGAGGGCGGCCCATGCGCTGTCGTCTTTCGGCAGCCGTTTCAAGCGGACCTGGAGCGCGGGGATCGAGCCTGGCGCGGAGCCGTTCGCGCCGACCGCCACGGCGGGAGCCGCGGGGGCGGGAGCTTCGGATCCGGGGATCAGGGTGGCGCCCGCCGTGAGGACGACCGCCGCGAGGAAGGCCCCCGCGATGACGCCCACCGTGCGCTTTTTAGTGGGTACTTCCAGCATTTTGAGGACCTCCTCGGCATGGGAATGGCCGCCGCCGCGACAGCTCAGCCGCGGCGGCGGGGTCTGGATGGGTCAGGAACCGTTGAAGGTCTGGTTCACGGCCTGGTTGCTGGGCCCGGGGATGTACGGGAAGGTCGTCAGGAACGGCACGTCGTTCCGGTCGACCTTGTCGCCCGCCGCCAGGGCCGGGACCAGCTGGCCGGTCTGGGCGGCGCCCGCCATCGCCTGGAGGGCGATGTCCACCACGTCGTCGCCGAGGCGGCGGCCGTTCGGGAAGCCCTGCAGGTCACCCGCGAGCACGCCGAGCCGGTTCGGGCTGGCGGTCACCGGGATGGTGAGGTTGAGCCGCAGCATCTCCGACGGGCGCAGCTTGCCGGCGTCCTTGTTCAGGATCTGCGAGTTCAGGTCGGCCTTGATCGGGCCGTTCTTCTTCGCGATGCCGGTCAGGAAGATCTCGACCAGGTCGTTACGCGGGGTCTTCGGGGCCTTCAGGCCGTAGATGCCCTCCAGCAACATCGGCACCTCGGGGTTGGTGACCTTCTTCACCACGGCCGGGATGTCCGCGTCCTTGTCGGGGCTGAGCGAGTTGAAGGCGTCCTTCAGCGGGGCCGGGACCACGACCTCGTTGACCAGCGGCTGGCCCAGGCGCGAGACCTGGACGTAGCCCCTCGGGCTCCACTTGTCGGTGGTCGACCAGATGCCGACGACCGGGTTGCGCGTCACGTCGCCCTTGAGCGCGACTTCCTTCTTGGGCACCTGGACGGCCAGCGTGTGCACGTTGTAGCCGCGGGTGGTGTCCTGGCCGACCTCGGACAGGTTGCCGCCGTAGAGCAGGTCGAACACGCGCAGGTCGAGGAAGAAGGCCTCGTCGGACTGGCCGGCGAACTGCTTGCCGCCGCCCTTGATGCCGTCTACGGCCTCACTGCGCACCTTGGCGTAGTCGGGGAACGACGCGGGGCCGGTGTTGCTCGGCGCGACGGTGCCGGTGCCGATCGTGGTGGTGCCCTTCTCGGTGATGCGCTTGAGCGTGTACTTCTGCTTGAACAGCAGGTTCTCGTCCTTCAGCGACGTCACGGGGCCGTTGTTGTAGAGGAACGTGCCGCTGCCGTTGCCGCGCTTGTCGATGTTCTTGAAGGTCCACTGGTAGGTGACGTCGGGCTTGGCGTCGCCATCGTTGTCGATCTTGATGTTGTAGCGGGAGTTGGTGTCGAAGAAGTAGAAGTTCGGGCCTCCGTTGGGCTCCTCGAACGGGATCCAGTTGGCGATCAGGGTGACCGTGTCGGTCTTGTCGGGGCTGACGAAGGCGTACACGTCGGTGTTGTCGTTGCGCGGGTCGCCGGAGATGAGCGGAGCCTCGCGGTGCGAGGAGGCGCTCGGGGCGGCCGGGCGAAGAAGCAGGATCGAGGAGGCGGCCAGCGCCCCCGCGACCCCAACGGCGATCAGGGATCGCCGGTTAATCCGGAGCTCCATGTCAAACGGTCCTCTCGGGACGGTAGGGAGGTTTGGGTCAGATGAGGTGTCCGGCCGGACTCCTCGACCGCCTATTCGCCCCATGGACGCTCGCGGATTGGTTCTTTTTCAAAAAGTGTGGCCCCAGGGGTCCCGGGGCCACATTTCCGCTGGTCAGGATTATGGAGTGGTGCAGGTGTAGCCGGTCGGCACGGCGGTGTTGCCGTTGGGGCGGCTGCCCTGGAAGCCGAAGTTGCCGCTGCCTCCCGCCGGGAGGTTGCCGTTGTGGCTCACGCTCTTGGCGGTCACGGTCTGGCCGCTTTGCGTGAAGGTGGCGTTCCAGGACCCGGAGACGGTGTGGCCGGCCGGGAGGGTGAAGGTGACCGTCCACGAAGTGATTGGCGAGCTTCCGGCCGTGACGGTGACCGGTTGGATCACGTACCCGTTGTTCCAGGTGTTCTGGGTGGTGGCGACCACGGTGCAGCCGCCGCCGGTGCCGCCGCCGGTGGTGGTGAAGGTGACCAGGGACGAGTTCCCGGACAGGTTCCCGGCGCCGTCCCGGGCCCGGACGTAGACCTGGTACTGGGTGTTGGCGGTCAGGCCGGTCAGGGTGATCGAGTTGGTCGTCGGCGAGCCGAGCAGCGGGTCGGTCGTGCCCTGCTCGCGGTAGACGTTGTAGCCGGCCAGGCCGGAACCGCCCGAGTCGGTGGAGGCGGTCCAGGTGAGGGTCGCGCCGGAGGAGGTCACGCCGGACGCGGTCGGGGTGCCCGGTGTGGTCGGCGGCGTGGTGTCGGTGGTACCGCCGGTGGTGGTGAAGGTGACCAAGGTCGAGTTGCCGGACAGGTTGCCCGCGCCGTCACGTGCTCGGACGTACACCTGGTACTGGGTGTTGGCCGTCAGGCCGGTGAGGGCGAGGGAGTTGCTGGTGGACTGGCCGAGCAGGGGGTCGGTGGTGCCCTGCTCGCGGTAGACGTTGTAGCCCGCCAGGCCGGAGCCGCCGCTGTCGGTGGAGGCGCCCCAGGAGATGGTCGCCCCGGTCGAGGTCACGCTGGACGCGGTCGGGGCGCCCGGTGTGGTCGGCGGGGTCGTGTCGGTGGGGGTGGTGCCGCCGCAGAGCGAGCACTCCTGGGCGGTGGAGGCGATGCCGTTGGGGCCGTTGAACAGGCGGGTGCCCCACGAGGTCAGCTGGTTGGGGTCGAAGTTGGTGACCTGGTCCAGGTACTCCACGCCGCCGCCGTTGCCGCTCCAGGACCAGCCGAGGTAACCGAGGCCACGGGCCTGCGCCTGGGCCATGATCGTGTCCTCGTCGGGGTTGCCGTCCGAGTGGTTGTGGCCGAACTCGCCGATCACCAGGGGCAGGTTGGCGGTCTGGAAGGCGTTCAGGTACGCGTTGATCTCCGCCGCGGTGTCGAACACGCCGTACATGTGGATCGAGAAGACGGTGTTGCCCGTCGGGTCGGCGGCCTTCACGGACGCGGCCGTGTCGCGCATGGCGAACTGCCAGTCCTGGCCCCAGTTGGGGGCGTCCACCATCAGCAGGTGCTGGAAGCCGGCGTTGCGCATCCGGGTGATGGCCGCGCTGGTGGCCTGGGTCCAGTTCGGGGTGACCGCGTTGTTGCCGACCGGCTCGTTGCCGATGTTGATGATGACCGTGTTCTCCTGGCCGGTCAGCGCGCTCTGGATGCTGATCCAGTAGTTGACCGCCGCGTCCAGGCTGATCGACCCGCCCTGCTCGCCGAACCCGGTCGTGTCATGATTTTCCAGGATGCAGACCAGCCGGCTGGCCTTGCACAGCGAGATGATGTTGGCCACGTCGGCGGCGTTGTTGGCGGGCTGCCACCGGCCGCCGCTGAGCACGATGCGGACCGCGTTGGCGCCCTTGGCCTTGATGTTCGCGATCGAGCTCGTCTGGGTCGGGAACCAGGTGTGCGCGTGGCTGGTGCCGCGGATGATGAAGTTGTTGCCGTTGGCCTCGACGATGTTCCGGCCGCTGATCCGCAGGCCGACCGCGGCGTCGGCGGGGAGCGCGGTGACGAACAGGGACACGAGCAGGGCGAGGACCGTCGCACCGGAGAGTGCGATCCATTTTCTCATGATCTGCCTTTCTGCATTAACCGGTTAAGCAAATGGCCGGAGAAGTGTGCCCCGGCGGATTGACCGCAGGGTCGGTTGGGCTGGTGAACCGGTCTTCTTGGGACGGCCCGGCGCGCTCCCAGACTCGGGGGATTTCGCGGGTGTGTACAGGATGTTGCGGGGAGCTGACCGTCCCGGTGGCGGACATCCACGGCGGGATATGGGAAATGTCGCCCTGGAATCCGATGAAAGATTCACCTCCGTCGCCGTACGCGCAGAGCGGAATCGGGTCAACCCGGGTTGACCCGGGGATGCGGGTCAACCTAGATTGACCAAGCCGGGTGGTCAACATAGGTTGACCCTTATGAACGGAGAACTCGTGGCTCTCGTGACCACAGCCGAAGGGGACGATCCCCTGCGCGGGCTCGTCGCGGCGGCCGAGCTGCGGCGACAGGCCGACCGGCTGGCGGCGGTGCAGGTGCGGCGGGCACGCGTACAGGGGATTTCATGGGTGCAGATAGCAGTGGCCCTGGGGGTCAGCAAGCAGGCCGTGCACAAGAAGTTCGGCGGGGGGCGGCTGTTCCGGAAGGACGGCTGAACGCGCTGGGCGAGCGGGCGTCGTGGCGGCTGTTACTCGATTACCTGCGCCCGCATCGGGGCACGCTGGTGCTCGGCGCGGTGCTCGCCCTGATCGGGAGCGCGGCCGGGCTGGCCATGCCGCTGCTGGCCAAGAGCGTGATCGAGGCGTTCGGCACCGGCCAGACCCTGCTCGGCCCGCTGCTTCTGCTGTGCGGGGCGGTGCTGGCCGGTTCGATCATCTCGGCCGTCGGGCGGTTCGTGCTGGAGCGCATGGGCGAGGGCATCGTGTTCGGGGCCAGGACCCGGCTGGTGGATCGGATCCTGCGGCTGCGGGTGGCCGAGGTGGACCGGCTCAAGCCCGGCGACCTGCTCTCCCGGGTCACGGCCGACACCACGCTGCTCCGCGCGGTCTGTACGGACGCCCTGGTCACCGCCGTCGGCTCGGTGTTCATGTTCGCCGGAGCCGCGGTGCTGATGGCGGTCATGGACGTGGTGCTGCTGCTGATCACGCTGGGCGTGGTGGCCAGCGTCGGCCTGGTGAACGCGCTGATCCTGCCGCGGATCCGGAAGGCGTCCACGCTGGCGCAGGTGGCGCTGGGGGAGATGGGTTCCGCGCTGGACCGGGCGCTGCAGGCATTCCGTACGGTGAAGGCGAGCGGCGCGGAACATCGCGAGATCGAGGTCGTGTCGGCGGCGGCGCGGCAGGCCAGGGACCGTGGCGTGACGGCGTCGGCCTGGCAGTCGGCCGCCGGGGTGAGCGCCTGGATGTCGGTGCAGCTGGCGTTCCTGGCCGTGCTCGGCGTGGGCGGGGCCCGGGTGGCCGACGGGTCGATGGCGGTCGCGTCGCTGATCGCGTTTCTGCTGTACCTGTTCTACCTGGTGGCGCCGATCGGGCAGCTGGTGCAGAGCTTCACCCAGCTGCAGAACGGGCTGGCCGCCATCACCCGGATCCGGGAGATCGAGGAGCTGCCCGGCGAGCCGACCGTCGCCGCGCTGCGCGCCGACGGACCGCCGATCGGGGTCACGTTCGATGACGTCGTGTTCCGCTACGGGGATGATCGGCCGATCGTGCACGACGGGGTGAGCTTCGAGGTCCGCGCGGGCGGGTTGTCGGCTTTGGTCGGGCCGTCCGGCGCGGGCAAGTCCACGGTGTTCGCGCTGCTGGAGCGCTTCTACTCCCCCCTATCCGGAAATATCACGATGTCGGGGCGGGATATCCGGGACTGGGATCTCGCCGAACTGCGGGCCGCCGTCGGCTACGTGGAACAGGACGCTCCCGTCCTGGACGGCACCCTCCGGGAGAACCTCACCTTCGCCGCCCCGGACGCCACCGAGGCGGAGGTACGGCACTCGCTCGCCCGTACCAAACTGGACGATCTGGTCGCGCGCCTGCCCGAAGGCCTGGAGACGCAGGTCGGGCATCGCGGGGTGCTGCTGTCCGGCGGGGAGCGGCAGCGGGTCGCCATCGCCAGGGCGCTGCTGCGGCGGCCCCGGCTGCTCCTGCTGGACGAGGCCACCTCGCAGCTGGACGCGGTCAACGAGCTGCGGCTGCGCGAGGTCATCGCGGAGGTGGCCACGGACACCACGGTCCTGGTGATCGCGCACCGGCTGTCCACGGTGACCGGAGCCGACCGCATCATCGTGATGGAGTCAGGCCGGGTCCGCGCCACCGGCACCCACGCCGAACTCCTCGCCGATGACGACCTCTACCGCGAGCTCGCCACCACCCAGTTCCTGGCCACCGCGACACCGTGATCGAAGATTTGCCGCACGCTGACGATCTGCCGCCGGAATGGGGGGCACCTCCGTCAGTGCGGAGCCTCTCCTTCGCCACAGCCCGCTCCCGGGCTACGCGTACGTGCGGTACGCGCCGGGATCTCGGGTACGGGCACCCCGGGATCACAGGACACCGGGGTGCCCCGAGTGGCGCCCGCGCCGTATCCTTCGAGTGACCAACGTGAATGCTTTCATTCAGGAGGACGGCCGATGCCTACCGTTCGTGCGCCGCGCGGCACCGCGCTCACCGCGCAGGGCTGGCCGCAGGAGGCCGCCCTCCGGATGCTCCAGAACAACCTCGACCCCGAGGTGGCCGAACATCCTGAGCAGCTCGTCGTGTACGGCGGTTCCGGCAAGGCCGCCCGGGACTGGCCGTCCTTCCAGGCGATCGTGCGCACGCTGACCACGCTCGCCGGCGACGAGACGCTGCTGGTGCAGTCCGGCCGCCCGGTCGGGGTGATGCGGACGCACGAGTGGGCGCCCCGGGTGCTGATCGCCAACTCCAATCTGGTGCCGGACTGGGCGAACTGGGAGGAGTTCCGGCGGCTTGAGGCGGCCGGGCTCACCATGTACGGCCAGATGACCGCGGGTTCGTGGATCTATATCGGGACGCAGGGGATCCTGCAGGGGACGTACGAGACGTTCGCCGCCGTGGCCGCCAAGCGGTTCGGCGGCTCGCTGGCCGGGACGATCACGCTTACCGCCGGGCTCGGCGGCATGGGCGGGGCGCAGCCGCTCGCGGTCACCATGAACGGCGGGGTGGCGATCTGCGTCGACTGCGATCCGCGGAGCATCTCGCGGCGCATCGAGCATCGGTATCTGGATGTGCGGGCCGCCGACCTGGACGAGGCGCTGCGGCTGGCCTACGAGGCGCGGGACGCGCGGCGCCCCCTCAGCATCGGGGTGGAGGGCAACGCCGCCGAGGTCGTGCCGGAGCTGCTGCGCCGGGGCGCGGAGATCGACGTGGTCACCGACCAGACCTCCGCGCACGATCCGCTGATGTACCTGCCGGTCGGGGTCGCGTTCGAGGAGATGACGGCGGCCCGGGAGAAGGACCCGGCCGGGTTCACCACCCGGGCGCGGGAGTCGATGGCCGCCCACGTGGCGGCGATGGTCGGCTTCCAGGACGCGGGCGCCGAGGTCTTCGACTACGGCAACTCCATCCGCGGCGAAGCCCAGCTGGCCGGATACGCGCGCGCGTTCGCGTTCCCCGGCTTCGTGCCCGCCTACATCCGGCCGCTGTTCTGCGAGGGCAAGGGCCCGTTCCGGTGGGCCGCGCTCAGCGGCGACCCGCGCGACATCCACGCCACTGACCAGGCCATCCTCGACCTGTTCCCCGACAACGAGCCGCTCGCCCGCTGGATCAGGCTGGCCGGAGAACGCGTGCGATTCCAGGGCCTGCCCGCCCGCATCTGCTGGCTCGGGTACGGCGAGCGCGACCGCGCCGGGGAGCGTTTCAACGCCATGGTCGCCGACGGGACCATCAGTGCCCCCGTGGTCATCGGCCGCGACCACCTCGACTGCGGCAGCGTCGCATCCCCCTACCGCGAAACCGAGGGCATGGCCGACGGCTCCGACGCCATCGCCGACTGGCCCCTGCTCAACGCCATGGTCAACGTCGCCTCCGGCGCTTCCTGGGTCTCCCTCCACCACGGCGGCGGCGTCGGCATCGGCCGCTCCATCCACGCCGGCCAGGTCACCGTCGCCGACGGCACCCCCCTCGCCGCCGAAAAACTCAACCGCGTCCTCACCAACGACCCCGGCATGGGCGTCATCCGCCACGCCGACGCCGGCTACACCTCAGCCACCGAAGTCGCCACGACCCAAGGCGTCCGCATCCCAATGCACGAAAACTAAGGGCCCGCAGAGAATTAACATGCGTGCTCACCAAGGGTTCGCCGAGGTCAGTGGCTTGAGGATCTATGAGTTATTGCTCTGCGGCCCCCAGGGGCCCCAAGTTGCTCGCCGTCATCCGGCGCCGTTCCCCTCCGCACCAGTCCTCGCCGACCCGGCGCCAAAGGGGGGCCTGCCGTCATCGGTCCGCTTTCCAAGAACACCCAAATGCCGCTGCCGCTCTTGGCGTCGAGTCGGTGAGCACCATCGCCAGCGTTAACGGTGTCAGATGCCGGTGAGCAACTTGGCGATCTGGTGTGGGTGGCCTAAACAACTAGCAGAGTGCCGCTGCCGCTTGGCGCCGGTGCGGTGAGAACCACCGCCCGCGTTAACGGTGCCGGATAACGGTGAGTGACATGGCCATCTGGTGTGGTGGTCCAAAACGCCTAGCAGAGTGCCGCTGCCGCTTGGCGCCGGTGCGGTGAGAACCACCGCCCGCGTTAACGGCGCCGGATAACGGCGGGTAACCCGGTGACCTGCTCATTCTGTTGGGTGCTTCATGAGAAGGGCTGAAGGAGTGGGTGTGAGCGAGGGGCTTGGGTGGTTGGTGGAGGGGAGGCGGCTTTCGCCGGTGCAGCGGAGGATTGCTCATTATTTGGGGGAGCATCTGCATGAGGCGATTTTTTTGTCGAGTGTTGAGTTGGCGGAGCGGGTGGGGGTTAGTCAGCCTTCGGTGACGCGGTTTGCGGCGGCTCTGGGGTTCGCGGGTTATCCGGAGCTTCGGCAGGCGCTTCGGCCGCTGGTTCTCGGTGGGGCCGGGGGCGGGCATGCCGATCTTTTGGGGGAGCGGGCGCTGGTCCGGGATGCCTTGGATATCGAGATTCGCAACCTCACCGCTCTTCGTAATCGCATCAGCGGGCAGTCGCCGGAGGCTAGGTCAGTGGCGGGCTCGGCCAGTTCGGCTGCTGATGGGCTCATGGGGGTGATCGCGGAGCTTGGGGTGGCGTTGGCGGGGTCGGAGCCTTTGCCGGTGGTGGGGGTGCGGGTGTCGAGTGGGCTGGCGACGACGTTCGCGTACTTCGCGCGGCGGATTCATCCGGATGTGCGGTTGCTGACCCACGGGGGGTCGGAGCTGGCGGATGGGTTGCACGGTGCGCGGCGGGCGGGGGCGGCCTGGGTGCTGGCGGTGGTGTTGCCGAGGTATCCGGTGGAGGCCGTGGCGGCGCTGGAGCTGGCGCGGGAGCTGGGGTTGCGGGTGGCGGTGATCACGGATAGGGCCGATGTGCCGTTCGCCGCCGACGTGATCCTGGACGCGCCGGTGGGGGAGCGGCTGGTGTTCGATTCGCACGCGGCGCCGCTGGCCCTGGCCATGGTGCTGGTGGAGGCCATGGCCGACGCGGCGCCGCTGCGAACTCAGGCTCGCCTGGAAGAGTACGAGCGGATGACCGAGCAACGAGGGGTCTTCGTCACCCCGCCATCTTGCGGAGAGAGCGCATCGACCAGATCAGGGTGATCACGGCGAGGACGGCGAGCAGGCCGAAAGCGGTGGGGATGGTGCTGTCGGACAGATCATCCCGGAAGAGCGCGCGACCGGCTTCGACGCCGTAGTAGAGCGGGTTGAACTTGGCGGCGGTCTGCAGCCAGTCGGGCCCGAGCGAGATCGGCAGGAACAGGCCCGCGATCAGGGTCAGCGGCATGGCGAAGAACTGCACGATCTGCGACATGCCGTTCTCGTCGCGGAGCGCCAGCGCCAGGCCGTAGGAGAGGCTGGCGGCGAACAGACCGGTCGTGGCCATCAGGGCGAGCATGATCAGGAAGGCCAGCAGTCCGATCCGCAGGCCCATCAGCATGGCCACGCCCATCACCAGGATGGCCTGGAGCACCAGGGTGATCATGTCCTTGGCCACCCGGCCGAGGATGATCGCCGGAGGCCAGGCCGGACTGACCGCGAGCCGCTCGAGCACGCCGTTGCGGGTCTCGTTGATCAGCCCGAACCCGGCGAACAGCGACCCGAACAGGGCGATCATCATCATCGAGCCGGGCGTGAACATGGCCAGCACCTCGGGCATCGACCCGCTCGGGGTCGTGCTGCCCAGCAGCGGCGCGAAGAAGATCAGATACATGACCGGCTGCACGATGCCGAACACCGGCCAGACCGGATTGCGGAGCAGGAACCTGAGCTCGTAGCCCAGGAAAAGGGACGTATGGCGAAGCATGGGGGGAAAATCCTTCGAGGTTCAGGCGGCGTCGCGGAGCGAGCGGCCGGTGTGGCGGAGGAAGACGTCGTCGAGCGTGGCCCGATCCAGCGAGATCGAGTCGAGGGTGAGGTTGCGCTCCTCAAGCGCCCGCAGCAGATGCGGCAGCCCGTGCTCCCCGTCGTCCAGGTAGGCGCGCAGCACGTCATCCTCCGCGCGGACCTCCTTGATGTAGTCCTGAGCGGCCAGCAGCTCGCGCGCCTCGTCGATGCCCTTGAGCCTCAGGGTGACCACGTCGCCCGCCACTTCCTTCTTGAGCTCGGTGGGCGTGCCCTCGGCGACGATCTTGCCGTGGTCGATGATGACCAGCCGGTCGCAGAGCGCGTCGGCCTCGTCCAGGTAGTGGGTGGTCAGCAGCACGCTGGTGCCCTGGGCGCGCAGGTCACGCACCTCGTCCCACAGGTTCGCCCGGTTCTGCGGGTCGAGACCGGTGGTCGGCTCGTCGAGGAAGACCAGCGGCGGCTTGGTGACCAGGCCGATGGCCAGCGCGAACCGGCGCTTCTGCCCGCCGGACAGGGTCTTGGCCGGGCGGTTGGCGATCTCGGACAGACTGAACGCCTGCAACAGCTCGTCGGCTCTGATCCTGGCCTGTTTACGCGACATGCCGCTGAGCCTGGCCGCCAGCATCAGGCTCTCCAGACCCGGCGCGTTGTCGTCGACCCCGCCCGCCTGGCTGACGTAACCGATGTTCTCCCGGACCTTGGCCGCCTCCTTCACCACGTCGAACCCGGCCACTCTGGCCGTGCCGGAGGTGGGGGCGGTGAAGGTGGCCAGCATCCGGACCGTCGTGGTCTTCCCGGCGCCGTTGGGACCCAGCGCCGCGAAGATCTCACCCTCCTCGACGCCCAGGTCGATGCCCTGCACGGCTTGGACTTCCTCGGTCTTGCCACGGCCACGTTTGGCGATGAAGGTCTTACGAAGATCATTCGCTTCGATGATCATATTTACTCCGTATTCAGGGGGATAGCCAGCATGAGGGGTGACCCGGCGTGAGGGTCAAGGGGTTTTCCCGGCCGCCGGCATGCCCCCCATCCTGCCCGTCACCACCGACAATTCCGCGAAGTTCCGCTGCTAGGGAAGCTCCCCGTCCTTCACCCGCCCGATCGCCTCGCTCACCCAGGCGAGCTGGGCGGTGAGCTGGGCGGCGTTGAGCCGCAGGCACTCGTCCACGTGCCGGGGCGCGCCGAAGGCCTGCTTGCCGCCTATCGCCCGCTCGGTCATCGAGATGGCCGCCCGCAACTGCTCGGCCCTGGCCTCCATGGCGACCACCAGATCCGCGGGCGCGAGCCGGTTCATGAAGGTGAGCGCGACCTGGAACGGGTCCACGATGGGCTGGACCTCCCACCAGGAGGTGAGCAGCCGCCGCTGGAACTCCAGCCGGCCGTCCGCGGTCAGCTCGTAGACGGTCTTCCCGCCCTTGCCCTGCTCGACCACCGTGAGCAGGCCCTCCTCCGCCATCTTGGCCAGGCCGTGGTAGATCGACCCGAAGGCCACGTTGGCCCACTGGCTCGCGCCCCACAGTTCGAGGCGGCGGCGCACCTCGTAGCCGTGCAGCGGGCCGTCAAGGAGAGTGCCGAGGATGAGGATCCGGGTAGACGACATGCTCAAATTTATATACAAATTTGAATGATCACGTCAACGGGATAAACTGGCCGGCATGAGCGAACGTCCAACAGCCCTGGTCACCGGTGCCTCGCGCGGTCTCGGGGCGGCGATCGCCCGCGCCCTGGCCCCGGATTACGACCTCGTTCTCGGCGGGCGCGGGGGATCGGGCCTCGACCTGATGTGCGCGGAGCTCGGCGCCCGCCCGCTGCCGGTGGATCTGACCGCGCTCAGCCCGTTCGACGTGGCCGGGGTCGGCCAGGTGGACCTGCTGGTGCACAGCGCGGGCATGGTCAAGCTGGGCAGCGTCGCGGACACCCCGGCCGAGGTCTGGCGCGACACCTACGAGCTGAACGTCATCGCGGTCGCCGAACTCACCCGGCTCCTGCTGCCGGAACTGCGCGCCACCCGGGGCCATGTCGTGATCATCAACTCCGGCTCCGGGCTGCGGGCCCACCCGGGCTGGGTCTCCTACGCCGCCAGCAAGTTCGCCCTCCGCGCCTTCGCCGACGTGCTCCGCCAGGAAGAGGAACCTCACGGCATCCGCGTCACCACGATCTACCCCGGCCGGATCGCCACCGACATGCAACGCGAGGTGCGCGAACATGAAGGCGGCGAGTTCCAGCCGGATCGCTACCTGACTCCGGATTCAGTCGCCCGCGCAGTCCTGGCCGCGGTCACCACCTCCCCAGACGCCCACCTCACCGAAATAACCATCCGCCCCTCCGTGCAACCCCCGCACCATTAGTCGTATGTCCCGCGCCTGTGTCTGGACAATCGCACCTTCTTAACCCGGCCATCACTCCTATCCAGGGCAATCAAGCGGCTTGGCCGCGCCTGTGTCTGGACTGAGGAACGCAGGGGAGCGAAGCGACCCGGAGTGACGAGGGAAGACACAGGCTGAAGGCGGCCAAGCCCGCCGATCCGGAGGATCGGCCATGTCACTGAATGGTTTCATTCACTAAGGTGGTGAACATGCTCGAAGTTCTAGCGGGGATCGGGAGGAACGGGCGGACCGGTGGTTACCGGCGGGACGCGTGGTCGCCGCCTGAGCTGGAGCTTCGTGAGTGGTTCCGGCAGGAGGCCGACGCGCGCGGCATGGACCGGCACGAGGACCGCAACGGGAACCTCTGGGCCTGGTGGGGAGACCCGGACAGGAAACCGGGCGTCGTCACCGGCAGCCATCTGGACTCCGTCCGCGAGGGCGGCGCCTTCGACGGGCCGCTGGGCGTGGTGTCGGCCTTCCGCGCCGTGGACGTGCTCCGGGCGCGCGGGTTCACGCCGAACCGGCCGCTCGGGATCGTCAGCTTCAGCGACGAGGAGGGCGCCAGGTTCGGCGTGCCCTGCGTCGGATCCCGGCTGCTCACCGGCATCCTGCCGCCCGAGCGGGCGCGCGGCCTGACCGGGGACGACGGGGTCACGCTGGCCGAGGTCATGCGCGCCCAGGGCCGCGACCCCGCCGCGCTCGGCCGGGACCGGGAGACCCTCGCCCGGGTGGGCGTGTTCGTGGAGTTGCACATCGAGCAGGGCCGGGCGCTGACCGCGCCGGTCGGGGTGGCCGCCGCGATCTGGCCGCACGGCCGCTGGCGCTTCGACTTCCACGGCACCGCCGACCACGCCGGCACGACGGCCCTGGCCGACCGGGACGACCCCACGCTCAAGTACGCGCAGGCGGTGCTGGCCGCCCGCGGCGTCGCCGAGAAACTGGGCGTGGTCGCCACCTTCGGCAAGGTCATGATCCAGCCGAACAACGCCAACGCGATCCCGTCCCTGGTCTCGGCCTGGCTGGACGCCCGCGGCGCCGACGAGGACGCGGTGCGCCGCCTGGTGGCCGAACTCTCCGAGGGCCAGGAGGTCGTCTGCGAATCCTGGACCCCGGAGGTCACCTTCCCGGCCGCGCTGCGCGACCGCGTGGCCGCCATCGCCGGGCACCCCGCCCCGATCCTGCCGACGGGAGCCGGCCACGACGCCGGGATCCTCGCCTCCGCCGGGATCCCCGCCGCGATGTTGTTCGTCCGCAACCCCACCGGTGTCTCCCACTCGCCCGCCGAGTTCGCCGAGCCCGGCGACTGCGCGGCCGGGGTCACCGCTCTCGCGGCCGTCCTGGCCGACCTGTGCGGGGAGGCGACATGACCCGCTACTGGTGCGAGCTGGCCTGGCTTCCCCCGGGCGAGGTCATCTCCGGCGTCCTGATCACGATCGAGGGCCGCTGGATCCTCGACGTCACCCGCCACGCCGACCCCCCGCCCGGCGCGGTGCGGCTGCCCGGCTTCACCATCCCAGGCCTGGCCAACGCCCACTCGCACGCCTTCCACCGGGCGCTGCGCGGCCACACCCAGACCGAGCGCGGCTCGTTCTGGACCTGGCGCGAGCAGATGTACGCGGTGGCCGCCCGCCTAGACCCCGACAACTACTACGCCCTGGCCAAGGCCGTGTACGCCGAGATGGCGCTGGCCGGAATCACCTCCGTCGGCGAGTTCCACTACGTCCACCACGGTCCCGACGGCACGCCGTACAAGGACGGGAACGAGATGGGGCACGCGCTGATCCAGGCCGCCCGCGAGGCGGGGCTGCGCGTCGCGATGCTGGACACCTGCTACCTGAACGGCGGATTCGGGGCCGCGCTGCAAGGGCCGCAGGTGCGGTTCGGTGATGGGAACGCGCACCGCTGGGCCGAACGCGCTGAAGAGCTGGCCGCCGCCTATCACGGCGAGGAGGACGTGGAGATCGGCGCCGCCATTCACTCCGTGCGCGCGGTCCCGCCCGAGCAGATGCCCACGGTGGTGGAGTTCGCGCACCGGCAGGCGGGCCCGCTGCACGCGCACGTCTCCGAGCAGCGCGCCGAGAACGACGCCTGCGTGGCCGCCTACGCCGCCTCGCCAGTCAGGGTGCTGCACGAGCACGGCGCGCTCGGCCCGCGTTCCACGGCCGTGCACGCCACCCACCTGTCGGAGGAGGACATCGCGCTGCTGTCCGGTTCCGGCACGCACGTCTGCATGTGCCCGACCACCGAACGCGACCTGGCCGACGGCATCGGCCCGGCCCGCCACCTGCGGGAATCAGGCTGCCCGATCACCCTCGGCTCCGACAGCCACGCGATCGTGGACCTGTTCGAGGAGGCCCGCGCGGTCGAGCTGGACGAGCGCCTGGCCACCCAGGAACGCGGCCACTGGCAGGCCGCCGAACTGCTGAACGCCGCCACCGCCGCGGGGCACGCCTCGCTCGGGTTCCCCGACGCCGGATTCCTGCTCCCGGGCGCGCACGCCGATCTGGTCACGGTCCGGCTCGACTCGGTCCGTACGGCTGGCGCGACCGCCGGTTCGGCGGTGGAATCGGTGATGTTCGCGGCGATCGGGGCGGATGTCAGCTCGGTGGTGTCGGGCGGGCGGCGGATCGTCGAGGACGGCAGGCACACGCTGGGCGAGGTCGGCGCGCTGCTGCGGACCGCCATCGACGCGGTCCGCGGCTGACGCCGGAATTCAGGGTGGGGAAGATGACGGCAACGCTGTTCCATGGGATCGGGCACCTCTATACCGGCGATCCGGAGCGGGAGGAGATCGCGGACGCCGCGCTGGTCGTCGAGAGCGGGGCCGTGGTCTGGGTGGGAGAAGCCGCCGCCGCCCCGCTGGCCGACCGCAACGTGGACGTGGGCGGCCGCGCGATCCTGCCGGGTTTCGTGGACAGCCACGCCCACCTGGTCTTCGCCGGGGACCGCAGCGCCGAGTTCGCGGCCAGGATGGCGGGCCGGCCGTACTCGGCGGGCGGCATCCGCACCACCGTGGCCGCCACCCGCGCGGCCACCACCCCGGCGCTGGCCGCCAACACGGCCGCGCTGGTCTCGGAGATGATCGCCCAGGGCACCACCACCATGGAGATCAAGAGCGGGTACGGCCTGACCGTCGAGGACGAGCGCAGATCCCTGGAGATCGCCTCCGCGTTCACCCCCGAGACCACCTACCTGGGCGCCCACGTCGTCCCGGACGGCGACCCCGACCGCTACGTGCGGCTGGCGGCGGGCCCGATGCTGGACGCCTGCGCGCCGTACGCCAAGTGGGTGGACGTGTTCTGCGAGCGCGGCGCGTTCGACGAGGACCAGACCAGGGAGATCCTGGCCGCCGGGCTGAAGGCCGGGCTGCAGGCCCGGGTGCACGCCGGCCAGCTGGGGGAGGGGCCGGGGGTGCGGGTGGCCTGCGAGCTGGGGGCGGCCTCGGCCGACCACTGCACCCATCTGAGCGACCAGGACGTGGACCTGCTGGCCGCCAGCGGGGTGGTGGCCACCCTGCTGCCGGGGGCGGAGTTCTCGACCCGCTCGCCGTATCCGGACGCGCGGCGGCTGCTCGACGCCGGAGTGACGGTGGCGCTGGCGACGGACTGCAATCCGGGGTCCTCGTTCACCTCGTCGATGCCGTTCTGCGTGGCGCTGGCCGTACGGGAGATGGGCATGACGCCGTTGGAGGCGGTGCGCGCGGCGACCCGGGGCGGGGCGGCGGCGCTGCGGCGCGCCGACGTCGGGACGCTGCGGCCGGGCGCCCGCGCGGATCTCGTCATCCTGGACGCGCCCTCGTACGTGCATCTGGCCTACCGGCCGGGAGTTCCGCTGGTGGCGCAGGTGTGGCAGGCGGGGCGGCGCGTCGTTTGATTCCCGTTTCCCGGGGCAGACGCCCCGAATTCCGGGTGCGCATCCTCCTGTAGGAGGAAACCAAAACCGTTCCCGGGTCGTATTTGTTAAGGGAATCTTTGCCCTGATCGATCCGTTGGTCGTTGCAGGACGAAGCTGTTGATGAATGATGCCGCGGCGGAACGAGGTGCCATCGAAATGGCGACGGGGAATCGCACCGGAGAGGTAGCGGATCGCGATCTGCTGGGAACCTATCTGGCGGAGATCGGGCGTGTGCCGCTGTTGACCGCGGAGGAGGAGGTGGAGCTCGCCAAGCGCATCGAGGCCGGCCTCTTCGCGGAACAGCTGCTCGACGCCGGCGACGCGGAACCCAAGGTGGGCGACGCGCTGGACGAGGAGCTGGAACGCATCGCGGTCTCCGGGCACCGGGCCAAGGACGAGTTCATCCAGGCCAACCTGCGGCTGGTGGTGGCGGTGGCGCGGAAATACTCGGGGCGTGGCATGCCGCTGATCGACCTGGTGCAGGAGGGGAATCTGGGCCTGGTGCGCGCGGTGGAGAAATTCGACTATCGGCGTGGCTACAAATTCTCGACATATGCGACATGGTGGATCCGGCAGTCGGTGGGGCGCGCCATCCACGAGCAGGCCAGGCCGGTGCGGCTGCCGACGCACGCCGGTGAGCAGATGACCCGGCTGATGCGGGTGCGCCGGGACATGCTCGCCGAATTCGACACCGAACCCACCGACGTGGATCTGGCCGAGGTGCTGGACCTGCCGATCGAGCGGGTCAGGGAACTGCGCCGCTGGGCCTCCGATCCGGTCTCGCTGCAACTGGGCGTGGGCGACGAGGACGAGACCGAGCTCGGCGACATGATCGCCGACGACACCTGGGCGGACCCCGAGCAGCAGGCCATGGCCACCCTGGAGAAGGAGCGCCTGGAGCAGTGGCTGACCGGCCTGGAGGGGCAGGCCAGGGAGATGCTGCGCTGGCGTTACGGCCTGGTGGACGGCCGCGAGCACACCCTCACCGAGGTCGGCGAGCGGTATGGCATCGGCAGGGACCGGGCCCGCCGGGTGGAGCGGGACGCGCTGGCCCGGCTGCGGAAGATGGCCCACGCGGCGGCTTGACCAGGGTTTTACCAACGCGCACCCCTTTGGGGGTGCGCGTTTTTGCGTTTCCACACGATCCGAAACCTTCCCGAAACATGCCACAAACGAGTTTCACAGATGTGAAACACGCCACGTCGTGACCTGAAACGGCAGAAGAAGACGCTGGCGCCCACGGAAGAGGACCCGAGCGGTCGGTGTGAGCCGGTGGCGGAGGCGCTCTCATCCGAAAAACGTCAGTGTGCCAGCCGGTCAATGAAGCCTGGGTGAAGCCCACTGCGCACGTGATAACCGGCCACACGCCAATGGGAAGGAGGGCCGCGTCGATGGAAATCGATACCGGCTCCACTGCCTGGATGCTCGCGGCAACAGCACTCGTGTTGCTCATGACGCCAGGTCTCGCGTTCTTCTATGGGGGCATGACCAGGGCAAAGAGTGTCCTGAACATGATGATGATGTCCTGGGTCAGTATCGTCGTGGTGACGGTGGCCTGGGTCCTGTATGGTCACTCGCTCGCCTTCGACGCCGCCGGAGATGGCACGGGCTTCGTCAACAAGCTCGTCGGCGGTCTGGACAACTTGGGACTTTCCGGTCTCGTTGAGACAGCCACCAAGGACGACGGCTCCGGGATGCCCAACCTGGTCTTCTCGGCCTTCCAACTCACCTTCGCGATCATCACGGTCGCTCTGATCAGCGGTGCCATCGCGGACCGGGCCAAGTTCGGCGCGTGGGTGGTCTTCGCCGCGGTGTGGGCCACGCTGGTCTACTTCCCGGTCGCCCACTGGGTCTGGGGCGGCGGCTGGCTGGCCAACCTCGGCATCGAGGACTTCGCCGGTGGCACGGTCGTGCACATCAACGCCGGTGCCGCGGCGCTCGCGCTGGCGCTGGTGCTGGGCAAGCGCTCCGGCTGGGGCAAGGATCCGATGCGCCCCCACAACCTGACCCTGGTGCTGCTCGGCGCCGGTCTGCTGTGGTTCGGCTGGTTCGGCTTCAACGCCGGCTCCGAGCTGGCGGTCGACGGCACCACCGGCCTCGCCTTCATGAACACCCAGATCGCGACCGCCATCGCGGCCGGCACCTGGATCGTCGTGGAGAAGGTGCGCGACGGCCACTCGACCACCCTCGGCATCGCCTCCGGCGCGGTCGCCGGCCTCGTCGCCATCACCCCGGCCTGTGGTTTCGTCGACCCGTGGGCGGCGGCCGTGATCGGCATCCTCGCCGGTGGCATCTGCGCCTTCGCGGTGGGCCTGAAGTACAAGCTCAACTACGACGACTCGCTCGACGTGGTCGGCGTGCACCTGGTCGGCGGCGTGATCGGCGCGGTCGCGCTCGGCTTCGTCTCGGCCTACCCCTTCGCCGACGGCCAGGAGAAGGGCATCCTCGTCGGCGGTCCGATCTCCCAGCTGGGAGTCCAGGTCCTCGGTCCGGTGGCGGTCGGCCTGTACTCCTTCGTCGTGACCTACATCGTCGGCAAGATCATCGACAAGACGATGGGCTTCCGGGTCACGCAGGAGGACGAGGTCACCGGCATCGACATCACCACGCACGCCGAGACCGGCTACGACCTCGGCACGATCCACTCCTCGGGCGTAACCTCGCCGAACGGGCCGGCGGTTCCGGCTGAGGCCAAGAAGGTGGACGCATGAAGCTCATCACCGCAATCATCAAGCCGTTCAAGCTCGACGACGTCAAGGCCGCTCTGGAGCAGTTCGGCGTCAAGGGCATCACGGTCAGCGAGGCCAGCGGCTACGGCCGCCAGAAGGGCCACACCGAGGTCTACCGCGGCGCCGAGTACCAGGTCGACCTGGTGCCCAAGGTCCGCGTCGAGGTGCTGGCCGAGGACGAGGACACCGAGGACGTCATCGACGTCATCACCAAGGCCGCGCAGACCGGCAAGATCGGCGACGGCAAGGTCTGGTCCGTGCCGGTGGACACGGTGATCCGCGTCCGCACCGGGGAACGCGGGCCGGAGGCGCTGTAACCGAATGATGAGAGGGGAAGCTCGCTCGTTCGCCGCGGCCCGCAAGGAGCGGGCCGCGGATATCGACCGCTGGCTCACCGATCTGTTCCGCACGGCGATCAGCCAGCGGAACGGGAAGAGCGGGCTCCCCGAAATCGAGAGAGGCGGCGAGCGCGCCACCGCGGGAAGCGGGGTCGCGCTCGTCGCGGTCGGCAGCCTGGGCCGGGGGGAGCTGGCCCCCGGCAGCGACCTGGACCTGGTCCTGCTGCACAACGGCCGCGACGACGTCGCCCAGATCGCCGACCGCATCTGGTATCCGATCTGGGACTCCGGGATCGGCTTGGACCACTCCGTCCGCACTGTCGACGAGGCCGCCAAGGTGGCCCGGGAGGATCTGAAGGCCGTGCTCGGCCTCATCCAGGCCCGGCACATCAGCGGCGATCCCGAGCTCACCCGGGCCGCGCGCGAAGCCGTCCTGGTGGAGTGGCGGGCCGATTCGCGGCGGCGCCTGGGCGAGCTGCGGGAGGCCGCGGACAACCGGGCCGACTCCAGCGGGGAGCTGGCCTTCCTGCTCGAGCCCGATCTGAAGGACGCGCGCGGCGGCATCCGCGACGTGCAGGCGATGCAGGCCGTGGCCGCCGCCTGGGTCGCCTCCGCCCCCGGGCCCCGGGTGCGGGAGGCGTACGAGCTGCTGCTGGACATCCGGCACGGGCTGCACCTGGTCACCGCGCGCGGCACCGACCGGCTGGTGCTGCAGGAGCAGGACGCGGTGGCCGGCACGCTCGGCCTGCTGGACGCCGAGGCGCTGATGCGCCGCCTGGCCGAGGCCGGGCGCACGATCGCGCACGCCTTCGACGCCACCTGGCGGACGGTGGACCGGCTGCTGTCCGGGCCCGCCCCGCGGGGCCGCCGCCCGCTCGCCGACGGCGTGGTGGAGCACGGCGGCGAGGTGGTGCTGGCGCGCGGCGTCAGCCCCCGCAACGACCCCGTCCTGGTGCTGCGCGCCGCCGCGGCCGCCGCCGAGGCCGGGCTGCCGCTGGCCCCGGCCACCGTGAGCATGCTGGCCGCCCAGTCTCCGCCGCTGCCGGTGCCCTGGCCGGACGAGGCCAGGGACGCCCTGGTCGGCCTGCTCGGCGCGGGCCGCGCGGCGGTGCCGGTGTGGGAGGAACTCGACCAGGCGGGCGTGCTGGTCCGGCTGATCCCCGACTGGGAGCGGGTACGGCACCGCCCGCAACGCAACCCGATCCACACCTTCACCGTGGACCGGCACCTGATCGAGACGGCCGCCGGAGCCGCCGCGTTCACCCGCGAGGTGTCCCGCCCCGACCTGCTGCTGATCGGCGCCCTGCTGCACGACATCGGCAAGGGCTGGCCGGGCGACCACTCCAGCACCGGCGAGGTGGTGGTCCGCGACATCGCCACCCGGATGGGGCTGCCCGCCGCCGACGTGGACGTGCTGGCCACCATGGTCCGCCACCACCTGCTGCTGCCGGAGACCGCGACCCGCCGCGACCTGGACGACCCGATGACGATCTCCCGGGTGGCCGGCGCGGTCGGCACCCGCGAGGTGCTCGACCTGCTGGCCGCGCTGGCGGTCGCCGACGGCCAGGCCACCGGTCCGGCCGCCTGGAACAGCTGGAAGGCCTCCCTGGTCTCCGACCTGGTGCGCCGGGTCAGGTCGGCGCTGAACGGCACGCCGCCCGCGCCCGCGCCGAGCCTGTCGCCCGAGCAGGCGTCGCTGGCCCGGCACGGCGGCGGCGCGATCCGGGTCAACGGCGGCGCGGTCACCGTGGTCGCCCCGGATCGGCCCGGGCTGCTGTGGCGCGCGGCCGGGGTGCTGGCCGCGCACCGGATGGTGGTGCGCTCGGCCTCCGCCGCCTCGGCCGGGTCCACGGCCGTGATCGAGTTCGCGGTGGTCCCCGAGTACGGCTCACCCCCCGACCCGGCGACCCTGGAGGCGGATCTGCGCCTGGTGCTGGCCGGGCGGCTGGACATCGAGCAGCGGCTGGCCCGCAGGACCCGATCGCTGCGCCCGCCCCGGGTGCCGGTGGCGCCGCCGCGGGTGACGCTGGTGGACGACGCGTCCAGCACGGCCACCGTGGTCGAGGTGCGCGCGCACGATCGCCCCGGCCTGCTGTGGAAGATCGGCAGGGCGTTCGGGGACTGTGGCCTGGACGTACGCGCGGCGCGGGTGGAGACTCTGGGTGCGGAGGCGGTCGACGTCTTCTACGTGGTGGACCGGGCCGGCCGGCCCATCCTGGACGAGCAGCAGCGGACCCAAGTACGGGAACAGGTGCTTATCGCACTTAGATGATCTTCTGTCCGGCCTGTGCCTTGGGATCATTCCTCTTACCAGTTGGTAACGATTGCGTCCCTTGTATCGGTAAGGCCTCTTACCATCGTGACCTTGTGGTCGAATTGTCCGCGCTTGTCTAGCAATGGCACTTGACGTTTTAGCGGGGGCCGGTGAGCACGGAACAAAAGACCGGAGAACGGGAACGGGCCAAACGCTTCGCGCTGCGGAACTGGCGCGTGCCAACCCGGCTGACCGCCCTGATCCTCGCGCCGACCCTGATCGCCGTCATCCTGGCGGGCATCCGGGTCACCGAATCAGTCGACAGCATCGCCGCCAACGAACGCACCCTGGCCGCCGCCGAGTACGCGGCCCGGCTGCGCGACCTGAGCCAGCAGCTCGCGACGGAACGCGACCGCACGGCCTGGGTGGACGGCCTGATCGGGGTGCGTGCCTCGCTCCGCGATCCCGGCCGCGTCATCCAGCAGCAGGAATACGACCTCAACCAGCAGAAGGCCACCGTCGACCGCCTGCTGGCCGCCTCCATCGACGACGTCAAGCAGATCGACGAGTCCTACGGCGAGCGCGCCGCCGAGGAGGCCAGGCAGACGCTCAGCCGGCTGGAGGTCATCGCCGACAGCCACGCCGCGGAACGCGACAAGGACGCGGCGACCTCGGTCTTCTTCGACTACGGCCAGGCCATCGCCACCATCCTGCGCCTGCACGACGAGCTCGGCGAGATCAGCGACGACCCGCAGGTGGTCGCCGCCTCCCGGGCCCTGTCCGCGCTGGCCCACGCCAAGGACGAGGCCTCCCAGCAGCGCGCCGTGCTGACCACGGAGCTGCTGGAGCCGCGCCAGGCCTTCACCCCCGACGACCTGCAGCGCTTCCTCGGCTCCTGGTCCCGGCAGGCCGGCTATACCACCGCGTTCAACGCCGAGGCCGACACGGCCGCGTTCACGGCCTTCTACAAGGCCCGCAGCGTGCCGGCCGCCAGGGACGTGGAGATGACCAAGGCGTGGGCGGTCGCGCTCGGCTCCCGCAACCACGCGCTGCGCCCGATCCCCGGCCGGGTGATCACCGCGCAGGAGTGGTTCAAGGACAACACGGCCGCCCTGGAGGCGCTCACCGGCGTGGAGCAGCAGGTGGCCGACCAGGTGCTGGGCCGGGCCTCCGCGCTGCAGTCCGCCGAGCAGCGCAGCGCCCTCATCGCGGGCGGCCTCATCCTCGCGCTGATCCTGCTGGTGCTGGCCACCACCGTGCTCATCGCCCGGTCGATGGTGCGCCCGCTGCGCCGGCTGCGGGCCGAGGCCCTGGAGATCGCCGGGATCCGCCTGCCCGAGGTGGTGCGGCGGATGCGCGAGGCCGGTGAGCCCCAGCAGCCCGCCGACGACCACTCGGTCACCGTGGACAGCGCCGACGAGATCGGCGAGGTGGCGCAGGCCTTCGACGAGGTGCACCAGCAGGCGGTCCGGCTGGCCGCCGAGGAGTCGCAGCTGCGCAACAACGTCAACGCGATGTTCGTCAACCTGTCCCGCCGGACCCAGACCCTGGTGGAGCGGCAGATCTCGCTCATCGACGGCCTGGAACGCGGCGAGCAGGACGGCACCCGCCTCGCCGACCTGTTCAAGCTGGACCACCTGGCCACCCGCATGCGCCGCAACAGCGAGAACCTGCTGGTCCTGGCCGGGCACGAGCCCGCGCGCAAGCGCAGCCAGCCCGCCCGCCTGGTGGACGTGGTCCGGGCGTCGCTGTCGGAGGTCGAGGGCTACGAGCGGGTCACCGTGCGGGTGCACCGTTCCGCGGCCGTGGCCGGGCACGCGGCGAACGACGTGGTGCACCTGGTCGCGGAGCTGGTCGAGAACGCGGTCGCGTTCTCCTCGCGGGACACCAAGGTGATCGTCTCCAGCAGCCCGATCGAGGGCGGCGCGGTCCTGCTCGCGGTCAGCGACACCGGCATCGGGCTGTCCCCCGAGGAGATCATGGAGATCAACCGGCGGCTGGCCGAGCCGCCCACCGTGGACGTGTCGGTCTCCCGGCGGATGGGTCTGTTCGTGGTCGGCCGGCTGGCGCAGCGGCACGGGATCCGGGTGCAGCTGCGGCCGGGCGACGTGACCGGGCTGATCGCGATGGTGCTGTTCCCGGCTGAGCTGATCGCCAACCCGGACGCCAAGCCGGTGGCCACCGGATACGGCGAGGTGCCGGCCTGGCCGACGCCCGCGGCCATCGAGCCCACCGGCGCGTTCCACATGCCCACGACCACCAGCGGCCTGCCGGTGCGCAGGCCGGTCCCGCCGCAGGAACCGCCCCGGCACGCGCCGCGGGAGATGCCCAGGGAGCCGGCCTCGTCCAACGGGTGGTCCGCGTTCGGCGCGCCGCCCCGGCCGCCGGGCCGGCCGGAGCAGGCGGGGGAGATCACCGCCGCGTTCCCGGCCTTCACCGAGCATTCGGGAGCGTTCCCGGTGCTGGGCGCGCCGTCGTACGAGCCGCGGGCGGAGTCGCTGGAACGCGGCGACGAGTACCTGCCGATCTTCGCCTCGGTGGAGTCGGCCTGGTTCCGCCGTCCGGACCAGAAGCCCCCGGTCGTGCCGCCGCAGAGCACGCCGCCGCAGGGCGTGCCCATGCCGGGCGTGCCGCCGCAGGCCGTACCGCCGCAGAGTGCCTGGCGGTCCAGCGCGGACACCGGCTACCGCGCGGCGGCGGCGGCCAACGAGCCGGCCGCGGGCGGGGTGACGCCGGCGGGGCTGCCCCGCCGCACGCCCCGGGCGAATCTGGTGCCAGGATCGGTGAACGCGGCGAGCTCCCCGCCCGCCACGGCCCCGCCGGTCTCGCCAGAAGCGGTGCGGGATCGGTTCTCCAGCTTCCAGCAGGGTGTACGGCGGGGCCGCGCGGAAGCGGCCGGCGAATCGGCCGACGGATCGGCGAATGAGAGGGAGGGCTCGTGAACGAGCTGAGCGTCGAGGCGCGCAGGTTCGACTGGCTGATCACCGAGTTCGTGAGCGGCACCCCCGGCGTCGCGCACGCCGTGGTGGTCTCCGCCGACGGCCTGCGGCTGGCGAACTCCGACGGCTTTCCCCCGGACCGGGCCGACCAGCTGGCGGCGGTGGCCGCCGGGCTGCTCAGCCTCACGGCGGGCGCCTCCCGGGTGTTCGACGGCGGCGAGGTGACCCAGACCGTGGTGGAGATGCAGCGCGGCCTGGTGCTCGTGATGGCCATCAGCGACGGCTCCTGCCTGACCGTGCTGGCGGCGCCGGACTGCGACATGGGTCTGGTGGCCTACCAGATGACGCTGCTGGTCGAGCGCGCAGGTCAGACGCTCACGCCGGCGTTGCGGGCCGAACTGCAGACCAGTCGCCGGTGATGTTCGGTGATGCGTGGACCTGAGGGTACGGAGGACGAGCCGCTCTTCCGTCCGTACGCCGTCACCGGAGGACGTGCGGAACCGCGTTACCATCTGGCGATGGAGACGTTGGTCTCCACGGTGACGTTCATGAGCGATGACTACTCGATGCTCGAGCCCGAGCAGGAAGCGATCATGACGCTCTGCCGTTCCGTGCGTTCGGTCGCGGAGATCTCCGCGCTGCTCCGGGTCCCCCTCGGCGTGGCGCGGGTGCTGATCGCCGACCTGGCCGACGAGGGTCTGGTCCGCCTGCACATGCCGCAGCTCAACCAGGGACAACCAGACCACAATTTGCTCGAAAGGGTGCTCAGTGGACTTCGCAGGCTCTAGTCGCGGCCTGACCTCGACGAAGATCGTCGTGGCGGGCGGGTTCGGCGTGGGCAAGACGACCTTCGTCGGTGCCGTCTCGGAGATCCTTCCGCTGACGACCGAAGCGGTGATGACCGATGCCAGCACCGGCATCGACGACCTCGGGCTGACGCCGAACAAGACCACCACCACGGTGGCCATGGACTTCGGCCGGCTCTCCCTCGACCAGGACCTGATCCTGTACCTGTTCGGCACGCCCGGGCAGCACCGTTTCTGGTTCATGTGGGATGACCTGGTGCGGGGCGCGATCGGCGCGGTCGTGCTGGTGGACAGCCGCCGGTTGGCCGACAGCTTCCCGGCCATCGACTACTTCGAAGAGGCCCAGCTGCCCTTCGTGGTGGCGATGAACGGCTGGGACGGGCAGTTCCTGCACGCCGAGGAGGAGGTGCGGGAGGCGCTGTCGCTGGCCGCCACCATTCCGGTCATCCGTACGGACGCGCGTTCCCGGGAGGCGGTCAAGTCGACTTTGATCACCTTGGTGGAATATGTGCTGACGGTGCGGTCGGCGTACGGGAGACCGTACTAGCCAGAAAATAGGCAATAAGGGCCATGCGCTGGAACCGGCACATGGCCCTTAGCTTTGCCCAGATAAAGATCATTAAATGGTGATTTATGGTGATTTGTCCGGGTTTGCAAAGTGGACCGGGACGTGAGCTGAATCCGGATTCAAATCGGACCGTGAACGTCCAGCTAACAATGTCCCGAAAAGTCTTGATCTATCTTGATATGGACTGCAACACTCCCTCTTTGGTCTGCTGCTCGCAGGCATCAAGGCACCTATGAAGGAGTAGCGGTCGTGTCCCGTATCCGGTACACCCGTCAACTGCCGGCTGCTTTCACTGCCGCCGGACTTGTCCTCGCGCTGGCCGCGTGTGGTGGATCAAGCACCTCGCCGGACTCCACCGCGGCGGCGGCGCCTAGCGCCACGACGGTTCAGCTCGACCCCAACGCTGATCTCAGCAAGCAGAGCCTCTCCATGTCGATCTGGGAGGGGTACAGCCCGCCGGACCTCCCCGAGCGGATCAAGAAGGATCTGAAGTTCGATCTGAAGATCGCTCCGCATGCCACCAACGAAGAAATCATGGGCAAGCTGACCACCGGCCAGGACACCAGCTTCGACCTGGTGTTCGTCTCCGGTCAGTACGCGCAGGCGCTCAACGAGGCCGGTCTGCTCGAGCCCCTGCACCCCGAGCTGATCCCGAACCTGGCCAACCTCTACCCCGAGGCCGCCAACCTGTCCTACGACAAGGGCAACGTCTTCTCCGTGCCCTACACCTGGGGCACCACCGGCATCTGCTACCGCACCGACCTGGTGGACGCGCCGCCGACCAGCTGGAACGACATCCTCGTCCCGAAGGGCAAGGCCGTCGGCAAGGTCCTCATGATGACCACCGAGCGCTGGCTCGCGCTGCCCGCGCTGAAGGCCCTCAAGAAGTCGATCAACACCACCTCCGACGCCGACCTGGCCGCGGCCAAGGATCTGCTGCTCAAGGCCAAGTCGACGATGCTCGCCTTCGACGACACCACCTTCGGCACGAAGGTGGCCGAGGGCCAGGCGGCCATGGCCGTGGCCTGGGACGGCTGGTGCCCGACGGACAAGCCGAAGGTCAAGTTCGTCATCCCGACCGAGGGCAGCGACCTCTGGGCGGACACGATGGTGATCCTGAAGTCCTCCAAGAACAAGGAGGCGGCGCACGCCTTCATCAACTACATCCTGGACCCGAAGGTGCACGGGTGGGTGGCCGCGAACATCCTCTACAAGGTCCCCAACAAGGCCGCGATGGACAGCGTGGACCCCGCGCTCTACGCGTCCTACCCGCCGCTCGCGATGACGCCCGCGAAGTTGCTGGAGGGTGAGTCGATCATCGACCTCGGCCAGGACTCGGTGAAGTACACCCGCCTGTCGACCGAGGTCCAGGCAGCTCAGTAAGGCCGTTGGTGTGGCGGCGGGCGCTTGTGGCGCCCGCCGCCCTGCCGTCCCCACCGGACATTGATTGCGATCGGGAGACAGACGAATGGTTGAGCAGCCGCTGACGGTGCTCTTCATGCCGGAGAGCGCCTACGGGCCCACCAACAACTGCATCGGCATCGGCGACGTGCTGCGCCGCCGCGGGCACCGGGTGGTCTTCGCCGCGGAGGCGTCCTGGAAGGGCAAGCTGACCGCCCTCGGGTTCGAGGAGGACCTGGTCGACCTGGCCGAGCCCGCCGAGGACGCGGGGGAGCAGGACGCCGGCCAGTTCTGGAAGGACTTCATCCGCGACACCGCGCCGGAATACCGCAAGTCCACCCAGGTGCAGCTGGAGACGGTCACCAAGCCGATCTGGGACGCGCTGATCGACGGCGCGAAGTACTGCGAGCCGCAGCTGAAGGACATCATCGCCCGGGTCAAGCCGGATGTGATCGTCGAGGACAACGTCATCACCTTCCCGGCGCTGCTGACCGCGGGCGTGCCGTTCGTCCGGATCATGTCGTGCAACCCGCTGGAGGTGCGCGGCGACGGCGTGGCCCCGGTCTTCTCCGGCCTGCCCGCCGACGGCACCGGCTGGGCGGAGTTCCGGGCCGAGTACGACCGCACCCACCGGGAGATCTGGACCGCGTTCAATGCCTGGGTGGTCGAGCAGGGCGCCCCGCCGCTGCCGGACCTGGACTTCATCCACGAGGGCGACGCCAACCTCTACGTCTACCCCGAGATCATCGACTACACCGCAGAGCGCCCGCTGGATCCGTCGTGGACCCGGCTGGACTCCTCGGTCCGCGAGACCGATGAGTCTTTCACGCTTCCGTTCGAGCGCGGCGATGAGGCGTTGATCTACTTCTCGCTCGGCTCGCTCGGTTCGGCCGATGTGGAGCTGATGCGGCGGGTGATCGACGCGCTGGGCCGTACACCGCACAAATACATCGTCTCCAAGGGCCCGCTGCATGCGGAAATCGAGCTCGCGCCCAATATGTGGGGTGCGGAGTTCGTGCCGCAGACTAAGATCATTCCGCTGGTCGACCTCGTCATCACCCACGGCGGCAACAACACCACCACCGAGGCGCTGCACTTCGGCAAGCCGATGATCGTGCTGCCGCTGTTCTGGGACCAGTACGACAACGCCCAGCGGGTCCACGAGACCGGTTACGGCGTCCGCCTGAACACCTACACGTTCACCGACGAAGAGCTCTACGCGGCGCTCGACCGCCTGCTCGGCGACACCGAGCTGCGCGAACGCCTGGCCGTCGCCGGCGCGGAGATCCGCCGCCGGGACGGGTTGCGGGTTGCCGCAGATGTCATCGAGAAGGTCGCTGCCAAGTAATAACATGCCATACGTCCGGATTCGTGCATGATGTGTGATTCGCCGATCTGGTAATGGTGTGTTCCAATTTCTGATGCCACAGAAGGCACACGCGTGACAGGCGAGAGGTTTAGAAGCCAGTGACAACGCACGACCCGCGAGGTGGCCGAGCGATAGGGAACGGGCCGGAGCCCACGGCTTCGGCGGCTTCCTCCGGCTCCCGCGCTGCGTTTATGCGGCTGGGCAACTGGCGGGTGCGCTCCCGCCTGGTCGCGCTGATCCTCCTGCCGACGGTCGTCGGCGTGCTGTTCGCCGGTGTTCAGCTCACCGCGGCGATCAGCACGTCGGCCGAGTACCGCCGGCTCACCCAGGTCGCCGAACTCGTGGTCCAGCTGGACGAGATCAACCACGAGCTGGCCAGAGAACGCGACCTGATGGCCATGTACAGCGCCGAGGGCTTCCGCAACTCCCGGAAGAACCAGGTACTCAACCAGCAGAACAAGGTGGACGGCATCCGGGGCCGGGTGATCGAGTCGCTCCAGACGCTGGACGAGTCGCAGCCCACCCGCGTGCTCAACCAGGCCAAGCGCATCACCGGCTGGCTCCAGGGCCTGGAGGGGCACCGCAAGGGCCTCATCAACAGCCAGGTGCCCGCCCGAGGCGCCATCGGCATGTACACGCGCATGATCGCCGACATCAGCGTGCTCCACGAGGACCTCGGCCGCAGCGGCGCCGACCAGCAGCTGTTCGGCGACAGCCTGGCGCTGACCGCGCTCAGCCGGGCCAAGGAGAACCTGTCCAGGAGCCGCGGCATCCTGACCGTCGCGATCATCGCCAAGGGCAAGCTGGACTACGACGACCTCTCCGACTTCCTCACGGCCGTCCGCAACCACGACGCGGACCTGGTGACCTTCCAGAAGGAGGCGTCGCCCGCGATCGCCGCCCTCTACAAGAGCACGGTGCAGGGTCCCGAGGTCGAGCGCACGCACTCGATGCGCGCGCTCGCGCTCGCCCAGGTCCGCGCGGGCACCTTCATCGGCAACCTCGACCTGCTCCGCAGCAACGACGCCTCCAGCTGGTACAACGCGGCCTCCTCCACCATCGACCTGATGCGCGAAGTGGAGAAGGACCTCGGCGCCGAGGTGGTCACGCACAGCCAGTCGCTGCAGGACAGCGAGCAGCGCAGCGCCATCATCTCCGGCGTCCTGATCCTGGTCCTGCTGGCCGTCGTGCTGGCCATCACCGCCCTGGTGGCGAGCTCGCTCACCCGCCCGCTGCGCCGGCTGCGCCGGGAGGCCCTGGAGATCGCCGGATCCCGGCTGCCGGACACGGTCCAGCGGCTGCGCGAGTCCGGCGAGTCCGCCGAGGCCCCCGACGTGTTCCCGATCGGGGTCACCACCAGCGACGAGATCGGGGAAGTGGCCCGGGCCTTCGACGAGGTCCACCGCGAGGCGGTCCGGCTGGCGGGCGACGAGGCCAAGCTGCGCAGCAACGTCAACTCGATGTTCGTCAACCTGTCCCGCCGCACCCAGACGCTGGTGGAACGCCAGCTGTCCCTCATCGAGGGCCTGGAGCAGGGCGAGCAGGACGACCAGCGGCTCGGCAACCTGTTCAAGCTGGACCACCTGGCCACCCGCATGCGCCGTAACAGTGAGAACCTCCTGGTCCTCGCCGGGCAGGAGCCCGCGCGCCGGTGGGGCCAGCCGGTCCCCGTGGTGGACGTGGTCCGCGCCTCGCTGTCGGAGGTGGAGAACTACGAGCGGGTCAACATCCAGATCCAGCCGGGCGTCGCCGTCGTCGGCCAGTCGGTCAACGACGTCGTGCACCTGGTCGCCGAGCTGGTCGAGAACGCGATCTCCTTCTCCCCCCGGGAGACCAAGGTCGCCGTCTCCAGCAACCGGATCGACGGCGGCGGACTGATGATCTCCGTCAGCGACGTCGGCATCGGCATGACCGGCGAGGAGCTCGCCGCCGCCAACTGGCGGCTGGCCAACCCGCCCGTCGTGGACGTGTCGGTGTCCCGCCGGATGGGCCTGTTCGTGGTCGGCCGGCTGGCCCTGCGGCACGGCATCCGGGTGCAGCTGCGCCAGCAGGACATGGGCGGCCTGACCGCCATGGTGCTGCTGCCCGAGTCGCTGCTCTCCCAGCCCGCCGCGTTCCCCGGCATGCCGCAGCAGCCCGCCGCGCTGCCCGGCGGCCCCCAGCAGTACGGCCTGCCGCCCGCTCCGGCGTTCGGGCAGCCCGCGCTGGCCAGCCCCACCTCGTTCGAGACGATGGCCCGCCCGCCGGTCTTCGGCGCGGACGCCCCTGGCATGGGCGCGCCCGAGCCGTGGCGGCGTGGCCGGTTCGAGAACTTCGAGCAGCGCAACCAGCAGGGCGGCTTCGACCGTACGCCGCCCGCCCTGGAGCGTGGCCAGGAGCGCGGCCCGTTCGACACCGGGTCCACCACCAACCCGTTCGGCACGCGCAACCCGTTCGAACCGGCTGCCGGGAGCAACCCGTTCGACACCGGGCCCAACCGCAATCCGTTCGACCCGGGCGGGCGCAGCCCGTTCGAATCCGGTGCCTTCGGCGCCGGGAACGCGACCGGTCCCAACCCGTTCGACCCGAGCACCTCCGGCGGATTCAACACGACCGGTCCCAATCCGTTCGATCCCAGCACCTCCGGTGGATTCGGGGCCGGCAACACGACCGGGCCGAACCCGTTCGACTCCGGCGCCTTCTCCTCCGGTTCCTACGCCTCCCCCCGACCCTTCGACAACGGCGCCCCGCCCGAGACGTCCTGGCCCGGGCAGCCGCCCACGCCCGGCAGCCCCAGCTGGCCTGGCGGGCCGCAGGGCGCTCCAGGAGAGCGGGGCAACGGCTGGCCGGGGCGGCCGTTACGCGGCCCGTTCGAGCCGGACGTGGACAACACCGGCCCGCTGCCGGTGGTCCGCAGCTCACCGCTGGAGGAGATCGACGAGTTCCTCCCGATCTTCGCGGCGGTCGAGTCCGACTGGTTCCGCCGGTCCGCGCCCAGCTCGGAAGAGCCCGACGGGGACGCGGAAGGCGGTCCGGCCGAGCGCAAGGCCTGGTCGTCCCCGGCTGACGCGGGCTGGCAGGCCGCCAAGGCCGCAGCCGAGCCCGCCCTGGGCGGGGTAACCTCTTCCGGTCTGCCGAAGCGGGTGCCCAAGGCCAACTTGGTCCCCGGTTCCGCGGACTCCAAGCCGTCCTCGGCGGTCGCGGCGGCCGCCGTTGCGCCCGCCGCCGTTCCCGCCGCACCGCCCGGCCCGATGCCCGGGGTCTCCCCCGAGCGGGTGCGCAGCCGCCTGTCGAGCTTCCAGCAGGGCGTACGGCAAGGCCGTGCGGTGGCCAGGGGTGACATCAGCGAGGAGCAAGGATGGCCTGGGGCCGTCCACAGCGGTCCTGAGAGCGATAAGGATGAGGCATGAGGGAAATGAGCCAGGCCGCTCGCGGCGTCAATTGGCTGATCACTGATTTTGTGAACAACGTCCCAGGCGTGGCCCACACCGTGGTGGTCTCCGCCGACGGATTGCCCCTGGCGTACTCCGAGGGGTTCCCCAAGGATCGGGCCGACCAGCTGGCGGCGGTGGCCGCCGGTCTGATCAGCCTGACGCAGGGCGCGTCCCGGGTGTTCGAGGGTGGCCCGGTCACGCAGACGGTGGTCGAGATGCAGCGCGGGCTGCTCCTGATCATGTCGATCAGCGATGGTTCGTGTCTGGCCGTGCTGGCGGCGGCCGATTGTGACATGGGCTTGGTGGCCTACCAGATGACGCTCCTCGTCGAGCGCGCGGGTCAGGTTCTCACGCCAGCGGTGCGGGCCGAGCTCCAATCCTCGCATCCCCGTTGATCGACACTAGGAGGACGCGGTGGCAGGCGGCTGGACAGGCGAGCCCCCGGCGGAAACCAGCTCGCTGGTACGGCCGTACGCGGTAACCGGTGGCCGGACGTCGCCGCGGATGCAGCTCGCTATGGAGGCCCTGGTCTCCTCGGCGACCGCCGGGCACGTCGATCTCTCGACGTTGACCCCGGAGCGCCAGGCGATCAGTTCGTTGTGTCGGCAGGTGCGCTCGGTGGCGGAGATCTCGGCGCTGCTGCGGATGCCGCTCGGGGTGGCCCGGGTGGTGATCGCCGACATGGCGGCCGAGGGGTTGGTGCACGTGCACCAGCCGCAGCTGGACGCGGGTAAGCCGGACTTGGGCTTGTTGGAAAGGGTGCTCAGTGGACTTCGACGGCTATAACCCCGGGGCAGGCGCCGCGGGCGCCGGCCGGGGCCTCACCTCAACGAAGATCGTCGTTGCGGGCGGCTTCGGGGTCGGGAAGACGACTTTCGTGGGAGCGGTGTCGGAGATCGTGCCGCTGACCACGGAGGCGGTGATGACCGACGCCTCGGCCGGAATCGACGACGTCGGGCTGACCCCGCACAAGACGACGACCACGGTGGCGATGGACTTCGGCCGGGTGTCGCTGGATCAGGATCTGATCCTGTATCTGTTCGGCACGCCTGGTCAGCACCGTTTCTGGTTCATGTGGGATGACCTGGTGCGTGGCGCGATCGGCGCGGTGGTCCTGGTGGACACGCGCCGGTTGGCCGACAGTTTTCCCGCCGTGGACTATTTCGAGGAGGCCCAGCTGCCCTTCGTGGTCGGCGTCAACGGCTTCGACGGGACCTACCCGCACGGGGAGAACGAGATCAGGGAGGCGCTCACGCTGTCTCCGCACATCCCCGTGGTCCGCACCGACGCGCGGGCCAGGGACTCGGTGAAGAGCACGCTCATCACGCTGGTCGAGCACGCGCTCACCATGCGGGTGGCCGTCCCCGGCTGGCAGCGCTAGCCGGGGACGGCGGTTTCGGTCATTCCGGTTGAGCCGCGGAATCCGCTAGATCTCCGTTAGATCGGAGTCGCCACAATCGCGCTCGCCCAGGCGGGCAGCTCGACGATCTCGGACAAGGTCAGGCCGCTCTTCTCCAGCAGCGTCTGATATTCCGCCCGGGTCCGCTCCATCCCCTCCCCGATCAGGCCCAGCATCCGCATGTCGGCGTCCAAGCCGACATGCGGAGAATCGTCGTCGGGGAGGACGATCTCCACTACCAGGATCTTGCCCGTGGAGGGCATCGCGGCCCGGATGTTGCTCAGGATCCGGACCGAGTCGTCGTCGCCCCAGTTGTGGATGACATTGGCGAGGATGTACACGTCCCCGACCGGGATGTCGTCCTGGACGAAGAAGTCGCCCACCACGCACTCGCATCGATCGGCCAGACCGGCCGCCGCGATCGCCTCCCGCCCGGACGGGATCACCCGGTCCAGGTCGAACAGCACACCGCGGGTCCGCGGGTGGGCGGCCAGCACGGCGGACAGGATATGCCCGCGCCCGCCGCCCACGTCCACCACCCGCTCGACGCCGGCGAAGTCGTAGTGGTCGGCCAGGCCGCTGGCGAACGGGATCGCCCGGCGGGACATGTAGTCGTCGAAGATGACCGCGGTCTCCGGGTGTGCGCCCAGATAGCCGTAGACCCCTCCGTGCAGCTCGCGGAAGGCCGAGACGCCGGACTTGACCGTCTTGGGAAGCCTGCCCATGCCGTTCCAGTACGCCTCCTCGCCTACCAGCCGGATGCCCGACCGCAACGAGCCTGGCGAGTCGTCCGCCAGGAGCAGCCCTGCCTCGGTGACCTCATAGCCCTCCGGCACGCTGCGGACGAACCCCATGCCCGCCAGCTCGCGGAGGACCCGCCGGACCGACTGGGGGTGGGCGTCGCAGCGCGCGGCCAACTGGTCGGCGCTGAGCGGCCCGTCCCGCAGATGGGCGGCGAAGTCGAGTTCGGCCATCGTGGACAGCGCGGCGAAGCGTGAAATGCCGTGAATCGCGTCCCAGACGGCGTCGGCGGGGTTAGCGGTCACCTGGTCTCCATCTCATGATTGGTGGTTATGCCGCGAACCATCCGGCCGACGTCGGCGCGGAGCTTGACGAAGGCGTCGAGTTCGCGGGTGCGGATCTGATCGCGGGGTCCCGGCAGGTCGACGGTGAGGTCGCCCACCACGGTTCCCGGCGCCTTGCTGAGCACGACCACGCGGTCCCCCACGTAGACGCTCTCGTCCACGTCGTGGGTGATCAGCAGGATGGTCATGCCGTGATGCGCGCAGACCCGGAGCACCAGGTCTTCCAGCTCTTCCCTGGTCTGCGCGTCCACCGAGCCGAACGGCTCGTCCATGAGCAGCAGCGACGGCCGGTAGGCCAGCGCCCGGGCGATCGACACTCGCTGCTGCATGCCGCCGGACAGCTCCCAGGGGAACTTGGCGGCGGCGGCGCCCAGGCCCACCTCGGTGAGCGCGGCCATCGCCGCCTCGTCCCTGGCCTTGCGGTCCAGGCCGCGGCGGCGCAGCGGCAGGCCGACGTTGGCCAGCGCCGACAGCCACGGGTAGAGGGATCGGCTGTAGTCCTGGAAGACCACGGCCAGGTTGTCCGGCGTGCTCTCGACCGGCCGGCCTTCCAGCAGGACGGCGCCGCCGCTGGGCTTGATCAGCCCCGCGATGGACCGCAGCAGGGTGGACTTGCCGCAGCCGGAGGGGCCGACGACGCAGACCACCTCGCCCTGCTTGACGGTCAGATTGATGCGGTCGATGGCGCGATATGCGCCGTAACTGTGGGTCAGATCGACTAACTCAAGCACCGGAGCTTCCTAGATCTTCCGAGATCTTCTAGATCGTCCGCCGGGCACGCTGATGCCATGCCAGGATGCGGCCCTCCAGCAGGAGGAACGAGGCGTTGAGCAGGAATCCCAGCACGCCGAGCAGGACGATGTAGGCCCATACGTCGGCGAACAGGAAGTTCTGCTGCGCGGTGATCAGGCCGTATCCGATCCCGCTGGTGCTGCCGATCAGCTCGGACACCACCATCAGGATCAGCGCCAGGGACAGGCTGAGCCGCAGACCTGCGAAGATCTTCGGCATGGCCGCCGGGATCACCACCCGCCACAGCACGTCGGCGCGGGAGAACCCGAAGACCCGGGCCGTCTCCAGATACTGGCGATCCACGGTCTTGCAGCCGTCCGCGGTGTTCAGCAGCACCGGCCAGATCACGCCGAAGACGATGATCGCCAGCTGGGTGGCCATGCCGATCTGGAACAGCGCGAAGAAGATCGGCACCAGCAGTGGTGGCGGCACCGCCCGGCCGAACTGCAACATCGGGTCCAGGTAGTCGGCCAGCCTGGCCGACCGCCCGATGGCGACCCCGAGCAGGATTCCGGCCGCGCTGGCCAGGATCCAGCCCGCGAACAGCCGGCCGAGGCTCGGCGCGAACGCCTCGATCGCCTCGTCGGTGAGCAGCCCCCGGGTCAGCGGCCCGGAGAACCAGAGCTCCTGGATGCGCACCGCGATCGTGCTCGGCGCGGGGAAGTAGGGCTGGGTGGCGAGCCGGGTGGCCAGCTCCCACAGCACCAGCGTCACCGGCACGATCCAGAGCCCGGCCACCCTGCTCGCGAAGCTTTTCCGTTTGGAGCGTACGCGGGTCACGACACACCCGCCATCCGGCTGTGATGCCAGCGGAAGAGTCGTTTCTCCGCGGCCACCAGCAGCGAGTTGACGGCGATGCCGAACAGGCCCACCCAGGCGGTCGCGGCGATCATCAGGTCGACCCGGTTGCCGCTGCCCGCCGTGCTGATGAAGACGCCGATGCCGGCGATACCGCCCGCCACCACCTCGGCGGTGACCACCAGGATGATGGCGACCGAGGCGGCCAGCCGTACCCCGGTGGCGATGAACGGAGCCGCGCTGGGTAGCACGACCCGAAACACCGTTGCGCCAGGACCGAAACCGAAGCTCCGCAGCGTCTCCTTGGCCAGCGGGTCGACGTCCCGTACGCCGTAGATGGTGTTGATCAGCACCGGCCAGGTGGCCGCGTACACCGCGACCGACATGCGCATGTGCACCGGATTCTGAAAGATCATGATAGTCAGCGGGATGAGGGCCACCGACGGGATGGGCCGGAGGAACTCGATCAGCGGCCGGGCCGCGACTTCGGCGGGCCGGGCCACCCCGAGCAGCAGACCGGCCGGCACCGCGATCGCGATGGTCAGCGCGAGCGCCCAGAACCAGGCCTCCAGGCTGGCGAGCGCGTGGCCGAGGAACTCCCCGTCGACGGCGAGTTCGGCGGCCCTGCCCAGAACGGTGGAGGTGAGCGGGAGGAATGTGGTGTCGATGAGGCCGGTCCTGCCCGCCGCCTCCAGAACGACAAGCAGCCCCGTGGCGCCCACGACGCCACGGAGCACTGTCGAGCTGATCAATCTGGACACGTCACCCCGCGGTCGGCGCGTGCAGCACCGACTTCACATCGAACCCGGCCTGCAGGTAGCCGTACTCCTTCATCGTGTCGGCGACCCGCTGCAGGCGCGCCTCGCTCAGGGTGGTGGAGTAGACCCCGAGCGCGATGACGGAGGCGGTGGCCGCGTCGATCTTGGTGTATTTCGGCAGGACCTCTTCGATCGACTTGCGGTCGGAGGCGGCCAGCTGCTGGGCCTTGGCCAGCGCGCGCTGGAAGGCGGCCACCGTCTTGGGGTTCTTGCTGACGAATTCGTCGTTCATCACCCAGCCGGCGATGGGGAAGTCAGCCATCGGGCCGCTCATCGTGTCGGCGACCTTCTTGGCGCCCTGCTGGGAGTAGGCCGAAATGAACGGTTCGGCCACCCAGATCGCGTCCACGGTGCCGTTCTTCAGCGCGCCGCCCATGTCCGGCAGCGGCATCGGCACGAACTGCTTGGGGTCGATGGTCACGCCGGACACCTTGGCGGAGGCGGTGACGGCCAAGGTGGCAATGTTGTTCAGCGTGTTGACCGCGATCTTCTTGCCGCCCAGGTCAGCCGGGCTCGAGATGCTGGCGTCGTCCGCGTTGGCCATCAGGACGAAGTTGTCGGGCGCGGCCTGGTAGCTGTCCGCGACCACCTTGAACTTGCCCACGCCCTTCTCCTGCGCGGAGAACAGGGAGACGTAGTTGTTGAGAATCGCGTCCAGCTGGCCGGCGACCAGCTTGGGTGTGGCGGTGGCGCCACCGACCTCGATGGAGGTCCGTACGGTCAGCCCTTCGGCGGTGAAGAAACCCTTGTCGATCGCGATCTGGATCGGCGCCGAGTCGGGTATAGGAAGGATACCGACCGTAAGGGCGGTTTTTTCCAAGCCGTTATTCGAGGTGTCCGCCGTCGTATTCGTATCGGCGCCGCCGCATGCCGTGAGTGCCAATGCGGCCAGGACGCTCACCACGAGCGGTCGGCCCAGGAATAGGCGTCTCATGGAGTCTCCTTTAGCTGGGGGAATGGCCCGCGGATCGTCAGATGATCTCGAACACGGCGGGCGACGAGCGACGAGCGTAGCGGAGGAAAAACCCCCTCAACAGGAATGAGAGCACTATGTCACCAAACTTGTAAACAAGTCGGCTGTTGGCGACTTTTGTGCAAAATGAGGCGTTTCGGGGGGTTGGACCGGTCCATCGAACGCGTGATCCCATGGAAGGTTCGTAGTTGGGGTTCAACCAGGGAAGTTCGCTCTGACCTCTCGACATTACTGAGCGCAACGTGTTGGATCGTGGCAATCCGGTCACGGCTATTGGTCTATCTCGTGGTCTTATGCTCCAATTGCCCGTGGCTTATGGGAGGTTTCCCGGGATAAATTGATTTTTCTTTAGCGGAAGGTGCGGCCTGTGAGGACGGCTACGATCGACAATGATCACCGCACCGTGTCCGAAACGCCCCAGATGGCCCTTCCCGGTCCCGAAGGCGAAGAAGACACGCGCAGCCGGATGGCGCTGAAGAACTGGCGGGTCCGCAGCCGCCTTGTCGCCCTGATCCTGGTCCCCACCATCGGAGCGGTGCTCCTGGGCGGGCTTCGTGTGGTGACATCGATCAACAGCGCCGCCGAATATCAGAGGGTCAGCGACGTGGCGGCCTTCACCGGCATTCTGAGCGACCTGATCCACGAGCTCCAGCTGGAACGCGATCTGACGGCGCGTTACATCGAGACCGGCCGGCCGGGCGAACCCGCCCTGGGCCTGGTCCGCAACCAGCGCGGCTCGGTAGATGTGCTCGCCGACGCGGTCCGGGGCCGCGTCGAGACCGCCGCCGACTCCTTCGGAGAAGTCGGCCGGCAGAATCTCTCCCGGCTCGACCGGCGCCTCGGCGAGCTGGCCAACTTGCGCAAGACGACCGTGGAAACTCAGCTCCCCGCGCTGCTCGCGATCGACAAGTACTCCGCGTTCATCGCGGACCTGATCCGCCTGTACGACGAGAACGGCCAGGGCGGCGTCGACGAGGAACTCGACGCCAGCGCCACCGCCCTCGGCTCGCTGGCCCGGGCCAAGAACGAGGCTTCCCTCGTCCGGTCCACGCTCTCCCTCGGCACCACCGTCGGCCGCCTCGACCCGCTCGAACTGGACGCGTTCACCGCCGCCCGCAAGCGGCAGGAGAGCGAGCTGAACGCGTTCCGCACGGTGGCCACCCCGGTCGAACGCCAGCGTTACGCCGACCTCGTGACCGGTCCGGAGATCGACAGGGCGGAGTTCCTCCGGCTGTCGGCGCTCGAAGTGATCAGGACTCGCCGCCTGCTCAACAACCTGGACGACCGCCCAGGCCCGGACGGCGACGAGTGGTTCCAGGTCAGCAGCGCCGGCATCGACAAGATGCACGAGGTGGAGAAGCTCCAGATCGCCTCCATCGTCGACCGCAGCAACGGCTTCGCCGCCGCCGACCAGCGCGGCGCCATCGCCAACATCATCGTGGTCGTGCTGATCCTCGGCCTGGTGCTGGTCATCACCACCGCGATGGCCCGATCGCTGGTCCGGCCGCTGCGCCGGCTCCGCTCCGAAGCCCTGGAGATCGCCGGCCACAAGCTCCCCGAGCTGGTCCAGCGGCTGCGCGACTCCGACGGCACCGGCAACACCCCCGAGGTGAAACCGCAGCCCATCGGCGTCTCCTCCACCGACGAGATCGGGGAAGTGGCCCGGGCCTTCGACGAGGTCCACCAGGAGGCGGTCCGGCTGGCGGGTGACGAGGCCAAGCTGCGCAGCAACGTCAGCGCCATGTTCGTCAACCTGTCGCGCCGTACCCAGACCCTGGTGGAACGGCAGATCGCCCTGATCGACGGCCTGGAGCAGGGCGAGCAGGACGAGCAGCGGCTCGGCAACCTGTTCAAGCTGGACCACCTGGCCACCCGCATGCGCCGTAACAGTGAGAACCTCCTGGTCCTCGCCGGGCAGGAACCCGCCCGCCGGTGGAGCCAGCCGGTGGAGCTCACCGACGTCATCCGGGCCGCGCTGTCGGAGGTCGAGGGCTACGAGCGGGTCGCCATCAACATCCCGTCCGACGTGGCGCTGGCCGGGCAGGCCGTCAACGACGTCATCCACCTGCTGGCCGAGCTGGTCGAGAACGCGCTTTCGTTCTCCGCCAGGGACACCCGGGTGGTCGTCTCGGGCAACCGGATCGACGGCGGCGGCGTGATGGTCTCGGTCACCGACGGCGGCATCGGGATGACCCAGGAGGAGATCGCCGCGACCAACTGGCGGCTGGCCAACCCGCCGGTCGTGGACGTGTCGGTGTCCCGCCGGATGGGCCTGTTCGTGGTCGGCCGGCTCGCGCTCCGCAACGGCATCCGGGTCCAGCTGCGCTCGCACGACAGCGGCGGCCTGACCGCGATGGTGCTGCTGCCGGAGTCGCTGATGGGCGCTCCGGCGTACTCCCAGCAGCAGTACGCGGGCACCTTCGCGCCCAGCTGGTCGCCGCAGGGCCAGTCCTCCGAGCCCGTGGCCTGGGGCGCCCCGCCGCTGGCCCTGTCGGCGCCCGCGCCGAACGGTCCCGGCGGGCCCTTCGCCACGCCGGGTCCCGGCGGACAGCACCCGTCCTTCCCGCCGCCGGGGCTGCCGCAGGCCATGTTCGGCGGCGACAACGGGGGACCCCAGCGGTCCGCGTTCGACGGCCGGGGTCCCGCGGACGGCCGGAACGCGCTGGGCGGCGGCCCGGCCGGCGCCCTGCCGCCCTCGCCGTTCGACGGCCGGGGCGCGTTCGGCACCTCGCCGGGGCAGCAGAACCCGTTCGACCAGCAGCCCGCCAGGTCGCCGTTCGACGCACCCGCCACCGGGCAGGTCATGCGCTCCCCGTTCGACCCGCGCACCCCGCCCGGCGCGCCAGGCCCGGTCTCCAACGGGCCGCCGCTGCCGAAGCGGCGTGGGGATTCCGGTCTGTCCGGTATCTCTGGGTTCTCGGGAATGCCCGGGATGTCGGGGATGGATGTGGACAGCACCGGCCCGCTGCCCGCCGTACGAGAAGAACGGCCGGAGGACTTCCTGCCCATCTTCGCGGCGGTGGAATCGGCCTGGTTCCAGCGCAGCCCCGAGGACAAGAGCTGGAACCAGACACCCGCAGACAACGGCTGGGAGGCGGCCGCCCAGCAGCCCTCCTGGGAGGCCAGCACCTCCTCGGGCCTGCCCAAGCGGGTGCCCAAGGCCAACCTGGTGCCCGGTTCCGCCGACGCGGGCAAGCCGGCCATCGCGCCGATGCCCGCCCTCTCGCCGGAACGCGCGCGCAGCCGCCTGTCCAGCCTCCAGCAGGGGGTACGGCAAGGCCGCGCGGTAGCCAGAGGCGAGATCAGCGAAGACGAGGGATACCCGGGCGCCGGCAGAGGAGAAAAGCCGTGAGCGTGCCGACATCTACCTATCTGTACAGGGGTGTTCCGTGCGAGAGATGAGCCATGCCGCGCGCGGCATCAACTGGCTGATCAGCGACTTCGTCAGCTCGGTGCCCGGCGTGGCGCACACCGTAGTGGTGTCCGCCGACGGGCTGCCGCTGGCGTACTCCGACGGCTTCCCGAAGGACCGGGCCGACCAGCTCGCGGCCGTCGCCGCCGGGCTGATCAGCCTCACCCAGGGCGCCTCGCGGGTGTTCGAGGGCGGCCCGGTCACCCAGACCATGGTCGAGATGCAGCGCGGGCTGCTGCTGATCATGTCGGTCAGCGACGGTTCCTGCCTGGCCGTGCTGGCCGCCAGCGACTGCGACATGGGCCTCGTGGCCTACCAGATGACGCTCCTGGTCGAACGTGCGGGTCAGGTTCTGACTCCCGCGGTGCGGGCTGAGCTCCAGGCCACCCACCCGAGGAGATAATCATGGACTCGTGGGGGCCGCCGTATGGTGCCCCGATCCCGCCGCGGGATCCCGCCTCGCCGGTCCGGCCGTACGCGGTCACCGGCGGGAGGACGGCGCCGCGCATGCAGCTCGCGCTGGAGGCCCTGGTCTCCTCGGCGACGTCGATGCACCAGGATCTGTCCAACCGGCCGCCCGAGCAGCGGGCCATCAGCTCGCTCTGCCGCCAGGTGCGGTCGGTCGCCGAGGTGTCCGCGCTGCTGCGGATGCCCCTGGGCGTGGCTCGCGTGGTGATCGCCGACATGGCGGCGGAGGGGCTCGTGCACGTGCACCAGCCACAGCTGGACGCCGGGAAGCCGGACTTGGGATTGTTGGAAAGGGTACTCAGTGGACTTCGACGTCTATAGCCACGGCACTGCCAGCCGTGGCCTGACCTCGACGAAGATCGTCGTTGCCGGCGGCTTCGGAGTTGGCAAGACGACTTTCGTCGGAGCGGTGTCGGAGATCGTGCCGCTGACGACCGAGGCGGTGATGACCGACGCCTCCAAGGACATCGACGACGTCGCATTGACGCCCAACAAGACGACCACGACGGTGGCGATGGACTTCGGCCGGGTGTCGCTGGACCAGGATCTGATCCTGTATCTGTTCGGCACGCCTGGTCAGCACCGTTTCTGGTTCATGTGGGATGACCTGGTGCGTGGCGCGATCGGCGCGGTCGTCCTGGTGGACACCCGCCGGTTGGCCGACAGTTTTCCCGCCGTGGACTACTTCGAGGAAGCCAAGCTGCCCTTCGTGGTCGGCGTCAACGGGTTCAACGGCGTCTACGCCCACGGCGAGGAGGAGATCAGGGAAGCCCTGTCGCTCTCCCCGCACATCCCCGTGGTCAAGACCGACGCCAGAACCCGCGAGTCGGTGAAGAGCACCCTCATCACGCTGGTGGAACACGCGCTCACCACGCGCGTGGGCTCGCCCGGCTGGTAAGCGGATAGGCTGGGGATCCTGGGGTAGTCCCCTGACCCACGACTTCTAGGCTGGCCAATCACGTGTTCGAGACGCTTTCCGACCGGCTGACTTCGGTCTTCTCCTCGCTTCGCGCCAAGGGCAGACTGTCCGACGCGGACATCGACGCGACCTGCCGCGAGATTCGCATCGCGCTGCTGGAAGCCGATGTCGCGCTGCCGGTGGTCAAGGACTTCGTCGCCCATGTCAAGGAACGGGCCCGCGGCGTCGAGGTGTCCCAGGCCCTCAACCCCGCCCAGCAGGTCGTCAAGATCGTCAATGACGAGCTGATCGACATCCTCGGCGGCGAGACCCGGCGGCTCCGCTACGCCAAGACCCCGCCGACCGTGCTGATGCTCGCCGGTCTGCAGGGCTCGGGCAAGACCACCCTGGCCGGCAAGCTGGCCCGCTGGCTGCGCGAGCAGGGCCACGTGCCCCTGCTCGTCGCCTGCGACCTGCAGCGGCCCAACGCGGTCCAGCAGCTGTCGGTGATGGCCGAGCGGGCCGAGGTGGCCGTGTTCGCGCCCGAGCCGGGCAACGGCGTCGGCGACCCGGTCGAGGTGGCCCGCCGCTCGGTCGAGCACGCCAAGCGGCAGCAGCACGACGTGGTCATCATCGACACCGCCGGCCGCCTCGGCATCGACCAGGAGCTGATGCGGCAGGCCGCCGACATCCGCGACGCGGTCAGCCCCGACGAGGTGCTGTTCGTGGTCGACGCCATGATCGGCCAGGACGCGGTGACCACCGCGCAGGCCTTCATGACGGGCGTCGGCTTCGACGGCGTCGTGCTCACCAAGCTGGACGGCGACGCCCGCGGCGGCGCCGCCCTGTCGGTCCGGCACGTCACCGGCCGCCCGATCATGTTCGCCTCCACCGGCGAGAAGCTCGAGGACTTCGACGCCTTCCACCCGGACCGGATGGCGGGCCGCATCCTCGACATGGGTGACATCCTCACCCTGATCGAGCAGGCCCAGAAGACCTTCGACGAGGCCGAGGCCGCCAAGATGGCGAGCAAGATGGCCTCCGGCGACGGCTTCACGCTGGACGACTTTCTCGACCAGATGATGATGGTCCGCAAGATGGGGCCGATCAAGAACCTGCTCGGCATGATGCCCGGCATGGGGCAGATGCGGGACCAGCTCAACCAGGTCGACGACAAGGACCTGGACCGGATCGCCGCCATCATCCGCTCGATGACGCCCGGCGAGCGGGCCGAACCGAAGATCATCAAGGGCTCCCGGCGGGAGCGCATCGCGCGTGGTTCCGGTGTCACCGTGACCGAGGTCAACAACCTGGTCATCCGCTTCTTCGAGGCGCAGAAGATGATGAAGCGCATGTCCCAGGGCATGGGCATTCCCGGCATGCCCGGCGGGCGGCGCCAGCAGAAGGCGATCAAGCCCAAGAAGGGCCGCCGGGTCAGCGGCGACCCGCGCAAGGCCGGGCTGCCCAAGCCCGTCGCGGAAACGCCCAAACCCGGGACCGGCGCGCTCGGCAACCTCGGCCAGCAGCTGCCGCCAGGTTTCGATCCGTCCAAGTTCAAGTTTCCTGGGCAGAAGTAGGCACGAACATCTGGCAGAATGGGGTGTTGGAACATCGTGATCTGGTGGGTGCCCTCTCACCCCCGCCTGTCGCGCCTGTCCCTCGGGCGGTCGACACGTCGTGCCCCACTCGATGAGACACCGCTCACCCACTTGCTGAAGCAGGAGAGACCACACCCGTGGCAGTCAAGATCAAGCTCAAGCGGCTCGGCATGATCCGCAACCCGCAATACCGCATCGTCGTCGCCGACAGCCGCACCAAGCGGGACGGCCGGGCGATCGAGGAGATCGGTCTGTACCACCCGAAGGAGAACCCGTCGCTGATCCGGGTCGACTCCGAGCGGGCGCAGTACTGGCTGGGCGTCGGCGCGCAGCCGACCGACCCGGTCCTGAAGATCTTCAAGCTGACCGGCGACTGGCAGAAGTTCAAGGGCGAGGCCGCGCCGCCGCCGCTCCTGGTCGCCGAGCCCAAGCCGGACCGGCACGCGCTCTACGAGGCCGCCGCCAAGGAGACGCTCTCCGGCGACTCCGCCGGCGCCGCCACCACGCCGCGCAAGGCCCGCAAGGCCGAGCCGAAGGCCGAGACCGCCGCCGAGGCTGAGCCGGAAGCCCAGGCCTGAGGTGCTGGAAGAGGCCCTCGAACACCTGGTTAAGGGCATCGTCGAACATCCCGACGAGGTCCAGGTCCGGGCTCGGAAGATCCGTACCGGGCGCGTCCTAGAGGTCCGGGTTCATCCTGAGGACCTCGGTAAGGTCATCGGCCGTGGGGGTCGCACGGCGAAGGCGCTGCGCACTGTCGTCAACGCTCTCGCCGACGGCAAGTACGTGCGGGTCGACCTGGTCGACCTGAACGAGGCCCGCTGAACAATCGCACGAGACCAGGGGACCCCCCACGGGGGTCCCCTGGCTTGTTTTCTGGGGGTAACTGTGGAGAGCGCATGCAGCTAGTCGTGGGCAGGATCGGGCGTCCGCACGGCGTTCGCGGCGAGGTCACCGTGGAGGTCCGCACCGACGCGCCCGATCAGCGTTTCGCCCCCGGCACCACGCTGACCACCGAGCCCGCCGCGCGCGGGCCGCTGGTGGTCGAGGGCGCCCGCTGGCACAAGGGCATCCTCATGCTCAGCCTGGCCGGCGTCGAGGGCCGCGAGGCCGCCGAGGCCCTCAGGGACACGCTGCTGGTCATCGACTCCGCGGACCTGCCGCCCTCCGAGGATCCCGACGAGTTCCACGATCACCAGCTGATCGGTCTGGCCGTCCAGACCCCTGACGGTTCCGCCGTCGGGGAGGTCGCGGACGTCCTGCATCACGGCCAGGATCTCCTGGTGGTACGGCGTGCAGGTCGCGATGACGCGTACGTGCCGTTCGTCAAGGCGCTCGTCCCCGACATCGACCTGGACCGGGGCTTCCTGGTCGTCGCCGCGCCTCCTGGTCTGTTCGACCTGGACACTTGATCATGCGTATCGACATCATCTCGATCTTTCCCGAGTATTTCGCGCCGCTTTCCGTCTCGTTGATGGGGAAGGCCCGGGAACGCGGCATCCTCGATATCCGCCTCCACCAGCTCCGTGACTGGGCCCACGACGTCCACCACACCGTCGACGACACGCCCTATGGGGGCGGGCCTGGCATGGTGATGAAGCCTGAGGTGTGGGGCGAGGCCATCGATGCTGTCATCGCGCGTTCCGCGGGTGAGTTCCCTGGCGCTTCGATTGCTTCGGGAGGAACTTCTGGTGATGGTGTGGTCGCAGGCTCTTCAGGTGGAATCGCTGGCGAAAGTTTGGTTTCTGGGCTTGAGGGCGAGGTTGCCGCCGTCGGGGGGCCGGTTGCCGGCCGTACCCCACGCCTGATCGTTCCTACGCCCAGCGGGCGCCGGTTCACGCAGTCGGTGGCGCTGGAATACGCCGCGGAGCCGTGGTTGCTGTTCGCGCCTGCCCGCTATGAGGGCATCGACTCCCGGGTCATGGTCGAGTACGCCTCCCGGCTGCGGGTCGACGAGGTCAGCATCGGCGACTACGTGCTGGCGGGTGGGGAGGCCGCGGTTCTGGTCATGGTGGAGGCCGTGGCCCGCCTGCTTCCTGGCGTCCTCGGCAACGCCAACTCGGTCACCGACGATTCCTTCGCCCCTGGTGCCATGCAGAACCTTCTTGAAGGTCCCGTTTACACCAAACCTCCGGTCTGGCGAGGCCACGAGGTTCCCGAAATCCTCCTTTCCGGTCACCACGGCAAGATCGCCCGCTGGCGTCGTGACGAAGCCCTTCGGCGCACGTACATCAGACGGCCTGACCTGCTCCCGGCCGTACAAGATCTGGACAAAGCGGACCGTCAGGCCCTAGCAGACCTCAACCCCGACGGGTGAGCCGATTACGCGGCTCGTTTCGCCTCAGTCCTGAAGATGTGGCAAACTTAGTTGCTGTTGCCTACGTTGGCACAGCAGGGTCGGGGCATCGCGCCCGATCAGAACTATTCAGCTCAGCACGCGCGTCCCTCACGCCGCCTGCCCACGGAGGACAGGCCGGATGGACCTCCGTGTGCTCGCTTCGATGAGGAACCGCCGTCATGCACACGAAGATCCAGGAGCTTGAGAAAGCTTCCCTCCGCACGGACATCCCGGCGTTCCGCCCGGGTGACACCCTTGAGGTGCACGTCCGCGTCGTCGAAGGCAACCGGTCCCGAATCCAGGTGTTCAAGGGCTTCGTCCTGCGCCGCCAGGGCGGCGGCAACCGTGAGACTTTCACCGTCCGCAAGATCAGCTACGGCGTCGGGGTGGAGCGCACCTTCCCGGTGCACAGCCCGGTACTCGAGAAGATCACCCTCGTCACCCGCGGTGACGTCCGTCGCGCCAAGCTGTACTACATGCGTGACCTGCGTGGCAAGAAGGCTCGCATCCGCGAGAAGCGCGACGCGCTGCCCGCCGCGAAGTAAGGCGGCGAAGATGAGGAGCCCGTGCCGCGCCGGTACGGGCTTTTCATCGTTTTGGGGGCGTTTCCCATTCACCGGCACCGCATTTGGCAAGTCGATGCCGCGTCGGCAACGCTCGGCGACGCGGGCATCATCTAGGCTCATGAGCAGGCGAGCCCGATGCATGTCGCGGGCTCGCGTGTTTTGTGACTAGCGAAGCGGGGTCAATCGACCCTGACCAGGACGGGGTGGACGTGGTCGCGGAAGACACCCAGCAGAATGCCAAGGGCGGCAAGGATAAGAAGGGCTCGTTCTGGCGTGAACTGCCGGTTCTGGTGGTCGTCGCCCTGGTGCTCGCGCTCCTCATCAAGTCCTTCGTGGTCCAGGCGTTCTACATCCCGTCGGAATCGATGGAGAACACCCTCCTCAAGAACGACCGGGTGCTGGTCAACAAGCTCGTCTACCGGGTCCGCGACATCGAGCGCGGCGACGTGGTGGTGTTCTCCGGCGTCGACTCCTGGGGCGGCGAAGCCGAATACGAGGAGCCCGGCAACCCCGTCGCGGCCTTCTTCCGCTGGGTCGGCACCGCCTTCGGCGTGGTCCCCGGCGAGAAGGACTACATCAAGCGGGTCATCGGCGTCCCCGGCGACACGGTCAAGTGCTGCGACGCCAAGGGCCGCGTCACCGTCAACGGCGTGCCCCTGAACGAGGAGTCCTACCTCTACCCCGGCGACGTCCCGTCCATCGGCAACTTCGAGATCGTCGTCCCCGCCGACCGCCTCTGGGTGATGGGCGACCACCGCGCGGTCTCGCTCGACTCCCGCTCCCACGGCGGCGACCCCGGCGGCGGCACCATCCCGATCGGCCAGGTCATCGGCCGCGCCTTCGTCATCGTCTGGCCGTTCGACCGGGCCGCCGTGCTGCCCATCCCCGACACCTTCGACCAGCCCGCCCTGCACGCGGCTCAGGCGGCCTCGGGCGCCGCCCCCCTCCTTCTCGGATTCACAATGGCCTTCCCGCTTGTGGCGCTTAGACGCCGCATACGGGTGAGGCGGTAACCTACCGCAGGTGACCGTGGCTGAAGAGACCGATCCCCCCGCGCCCAAAAAGAAGAAGCGCTCCACCCTCCGCGAAACCGTCATGTTCACGGTGGGCGGAATCGTCGTGGCCGTGCTGGTGCACCTGTTCGTGATGCAGTCGTTCTACATCCCGTCCGAGTCGATGGAGAACACGCTGCTGGTCAACGACCGGGTGGTGGTGTTCAAACTGGGCGGCATCGACCGCGGCGACATCGTCGTGTTCAAGGGCTGGGACGGCGAGGACACCATCAAACGGGTGATCGGCAAGGGCGGCGACACGGTCAAGTGCTGCGACGCCCAGCGCCGCATCACCGTCAACGGCACCCCCATCCAGGAAGAGGACAACTACCTCTATCCCGGCGACTACGCCGGCAAGACCTTCGAGGTCAAAGTCCCGGAAGGCCGCCTCTGGCTGATGGGCGACCACCGGACCAACTCGATGGACTCCCGCTCCTTCATGGAAGACGAGTTCACCGGCACCATCGCCGAAGCTGACGTGATTGGCACGGCTTTTGCCCGGTATTGGCCGTTCGACCGATTGGCTTTCTTCTCTCGTCCGGAGACGTTCTCCAAGATCCCATGATGGGGCGTACGCTGCTTCTGTCATGACAGTTGCCTATCGACCCCGTCCCAGCGTCGTACGTCGCGATTCGGGGCTCTACGGATATGAACGGGCCCTCGCCCGGCGTGGCCTGGCCCCCGTCGCCGGCGTGGACGAAGCGGGCCGCGGCGCGTGCGCGGGCCCGCTGGTCGTCGCGGCGGTCGTCCTCGGCCGCGACATCGACGGCCTGGCGGACTCCAAGCTGCTCACCCCCGCCCGCCGCGAGGAACTCCACCACAAGATCATGGCCACCGCCCGCGCCGTGAGCGTGGTGATCATCCCTCCGGACGAGCTGGACGCCCGCGGCCTGCACAAGTCCAACGTGGCCGGCATGCGCCGCGCGATCGCCGCCCTGGGCCTGCTGCCCGGCTACATCCTCACCGACGGTTTCCCCGTCCCCGGCCTCCCCGCCCCCTCCCTGGCGGTCTGGAAGGGCGACCAGGTCGCCGCCTGCGTGGCCGCCGCCTCCATCGTGGCCAAAGTGACACGTGACCAAATGATGACCGAGCTCCACGACGTCCACCCGGAGTACGGATTCGCCTTGCACAAGGGATATGTGACCCAATCGCACCGCAGGGCCCTGGCGACCCACGGACCCAGCCCGCATCATCGGTTCTCGTTCGTGACAGTGGCGCGGACGAGGCTGGGTATGGACATGCGGGAGAATGGGTCAGGGGCCCAGACGGGGTGTGGAACAGGAGGACCGGCATGAGCGCGGAGGATCTCGAAAAATACGAGACCGAAATGGAACTGCAGCTCTACCGCGAGTACCGCGACGTGGTCGGCCTGTTCACGTATGTCGTGGAGACCGAACGCCGCTTCTACCTGACCAACTCGGTAGACCTCGACGTGCGAACCGCCGAGAACGGCGACGTCTTCTTCGACGTCAAGATGCAGGACGCCTGGGTCTGGGACATGTACCGCCCAGCAAGATTCGTGAAGAACGTCCGAGTAGTCACCTTCAAGGACGTCAACGTCGAAGAACTCGCCAAACCCGACCTGGAAATGCCAAAGGAGGGCTTCTCCAGCTGATTTTGACCGGGTTGTTGCAGACTCTTGCCGGTGGGCGAGGCCGGCGCGAGCGGACGAGGCATCGGCTTCGTGCCGAACATGCCCTGCCGGGTTTGGTCTAGGCCCTTGAGAGTCTTTAGGGCGGTAGTTCCTACACGCTGGTGCTGGCGGTCCCGTGGGCGTGAGGTCGTTGGGCTGGGAGCGCAAAGCGCCCGCTTCCGGGCCACCACGGGGATGGCGGGGGCGGGCGGAGCCCGAGGGAAGACAAGGGGTTGGGC
>NZ_BLAE01000078.1:55814-57926 GCF_009687865.1 Acrocarpospora macrocephala | reverse complement strand
GGTTCGGGGTGCTGGGGGCGGTGGCGTTCTCGCCCGAGCAGCTGGATCGGGAGCTCAGCTGGATCGATGAGCGGGTGGGCGGGCGGCCGTACGGGGTGGATGTGCTGGTTCCGGGGCGGATCGCGGAGGTCGCCGGTGATCCCCGGGAGTCGCTGGTGGAGGCGATTCCGGATGTGCATCGGGATTTCGTTTCACACCTCTTCCGGAAATATGGGGTTCCGGTGAGTGAGCGGACGTCGGGGAGCAGCGCCGACGAGGCCGGGCGGCGGGTGACGGCCGAAGGGGCGACCGGGCTGGTGGATGTGGCGCTGAAGCATCCCATCCGGTTGATCGCGAGCGCGCTGGGGCCGCCGCCCGCGGCGATGGTGGAGAAGGCGCGGGCGGCCGGGGTGCCGGTGGCCGCGCTGGTCGGGACCGTCGAGCACGCCCGCCGCCAGGTCGCCGCCGGGGCCGACATCATCGTGGCGCAGGGCGGCGAAGCCGGGGGCCACACCGGGGAGATCTCGACCATGGTCCTGGTTCCCCAGGTCGTGGACGCCGTCGGCGTGCCGGTGCTCGCCGCGGGCGGCATCGCGGACGGGCGTCAGGTGGCCGCCGCCCTCGCCCTCGGCGCGGAGGGCGTCTGGTGCGGCTCCGTCTGGCTCACCACCGAAGAGGCCGAAACACCGCCCGCCCTCAAGCGCAAACTCCTCGCCGCCGGCTCCCTCGACACCGTCCGCTCCCGATCCCGTACAGGCAAGCCCGCCCGCCAGCTCCGCTCGGCCTGGACCGACGAATGGGACGACGGCCTGGAAAGCCCTGGCTCCCTCCCCATGCCCCTGCAAATGCTCCTGGCCGAAGCCGCCCACACCCGCATAACCCGCGCCGCCGAATCCGGCAACCCAGGCGCCCAAGCCCTCTCCAACTACTTCGTCGGCCAGGTCGTCGGCCAGCTCAACCAGATCAAACCGGCCCGCCAGGTCCTCTACGACCTCCTCACCACCTACGCCACCACCCTCAACCGCCTAACCACCATCAACAACTCCTGACCCAACTGCCCGGGTTGCTCACCACTATCCGGCACCGATCACCTCCGCCCCACTTCCCACCGCACCGGCGCCCATTGGGCCCAAGCCGACGCGCCTCGGCTATCCGGCCACGACCCATACATCGCGACCCACCTTCGCCCGTGCCCACCACCAACAAATGTTCCGCCTACCCGACGCGCGTCGGCTGCCCGGCCAAGGCCCTACGTCGCGACCCACCTTCGCCCGTGCCCACCACCAACAAATGTTCCGCCTATCCGACGCGCGTCGGCTGTCTGGCCAAGGCCCTACGTCGCGGCCTGTCTTCGATCCGGAACCCCCATCGGGAATGTGGCGATTGTGGCAACTTGGTGGGGGGTTCGGGCGTTGGGTTGGGGCAGGGGGTGTGGATGTTCGCGACGTTGACTGGGTTGGGGCTTTCTACGGCTGCTGGGCTCAATGCCTATATCCCGTTGATGGTGGTCGGGATGGTGGCCAACCTCACGGATGCGGTGCGGTTGCCGCAGGGGTATGAGTGGCTGTCGAACGGGTGGGTGCTGGCGATCATCGGCGTGTTGTTGCTGGCCGAGTTCGTGCTGGACAAGGTGCCTGTCGTCGATCATGTGAACGACATCATTCAGACCGCGGTGCGGCCCGCGGCGGGTGGTGTCGTGTTCAGCGCGACCTCGGCCGCCGCGGAGCTCGACAACTCCACCTGGATGACGGAACACCCCGCGGTCGGGTGGGTGCTGGGAATCGTGACCGCGTTGATCGTGCACGTGATCAAGTCCAGCGTGCGCCCGGTGGTGAACGCGAGCACCGCCGGAGTCGGCGCACCCGTAGTCAGCACCGTGGAGGACGCGAGCTCCCTGAGCATGAGCCTGATCGCAATCTTCCTCCCGATCCTCGTGCTCATCGCCCTGGCCGCCTTCGCCACCCTCGGCTGGCTAGCCATCCGCCGCGTACGCCGCTACAAAGCCACCCGCCGCACCCGCACCGCCCAACACGGCTCAGGCTAATCGCCACCATCCCCACACGACCACGACCCAGAACTCCTCCCAGCCGACGCCCACCCCCAACGCAGGTTTCCCGGGGCTCTCCCACCCAC
>NZ_BLAE01000078.1:0-55361 GCF_009687865.1 Acrocarpospora macrocephala | reverse complement strand
CTGTTCGCCGCATTGCCAGTGCCTGGCGGGATCAGCCGGAACTCCTCGGGAGGGTTCTGCGATCGATCACCCCATCCACGCGCCTGTCGAACTGAGGCACGCGAACTAGAACGCCCCTAATCCACGCGCCTGTCGAACACGTGAACGAGAACGTCTCTAACTGACGCCTGCTGTGCGCATGTCGCGGACTTCGCGTTTGAGTTCCTTGATTTCGTCGCGGAGGCGGGCGGCTACCTCGAACTGGAGGTCGGCGGCGGCGGAGTGCATTTGGGCGGTCAGGGATTCGACCAGGGACTCCAGTTGGGCGCGGGGCATTTCGCCGACGATGGCCTTGGCGTGCTGGCCGGTCTGGCGGGAGGAGAGGCCGGGGACGGGGGCCTTGCCGCGGGACTGCTGGCGGCCGCCGCCACCGAGGAGTTCGGCGGTGTCGGCGTCCTCGCGGTTGAGCGAGTCCAGGATGTCGGCGATCTTCTTGCGGAGCGGGGTCGGGTCGATGCCGTTGGCCTCGTTGTAGGCGACCTGCTTGGCCCGGCGGCGGTTGGTCTCGTCGATGGCCGATTCCATGCTCGGGGTGATCCGGTCGGCATACATGTGCACCTGGCCGGAGACGTTCCGGGCGGCGCGGCCGATGGTCTGGATGAGCGAGGTGCCGGAGCGCAGGAAGCCCTCCTTGTCGGCGTCCAGGATCGCCACCAGGGACACCTCGGGCAGGTCGAGGCCCTCCCGGAGCAGGTTGATGCCGACGAGCACGTCGAACTCGCCGGAGCGCAGCTCGCGCAGGAGCTCGATCCGGCGCAGGGTGTCGACCTCGCTGTGCAGGTAACGCACCCGGATGCCGTTCTCCAGCAGGTAGTCGGTCAGGTCCTCGGACATCTTCTTGGTCAGCGTGGTGACCAGAACCCGCTCGTCCTTGTCGGCCCTGGTCCTGATCTCCTCCATCAGGTCGTCGATCTGGCCCTTGGTGGGCTTGATGACGATCTCCGGGTCGACCAGGCCGGTGGGCCGGATGACCTGCTCGACCACGTCGCCGCCGGACCGGCCGAGCTCGAACGGGCCGGGGGTGGCCGACAGGTAGACGGTCTGCCCGATCCGCTCCAGGAATTCCTCCCACTTGAGCGGCCGGTTGTCCATCGCCGACGGCAGCCGGAACCCGTGCTCGACCAGCGTGCGTTTGCGGGACGCGTCCCCCTCGTACATGGCCCCGATCTGGGGCACGGTCTGGTGGGACTCGTCCAGCACGAGCAGGAAATCCTCGGGGAAGTAGTCCAGCAGCGTGTTCGGCGCGGACCCGCGCTCCCGGCCGTCGATGTGCAGCGAGTAGTTCTCGATCCCGGCGCAGGTGCCGACCTGGCGCATCATCTCGATGTCATACGTCGTGCGCATCCGCAGCCGCTGCGCCTCCAGCAGCTTGCCCTGCTGCTCCAGCGTGGCCAGGCATTCGGCCAGCTCCGCCTCGATCCCGTTGATCGCCCGCTCCATCCGCTCCGGGCCCGCCACGTAGTGCGACGCCGGGAAGATGTAGAGCTCCTGATCCTCGGTCACCACCTCGCCGGTCAGCGGATGCAGGGTGGCCAGCTTCTCGATCTCGTCGCCGAACATCTCGATCCGGACGGCGAGTTCCTCATACATCGGGATGATCTCGATGGTGTCGCCGCGCACGCGGAAGGTTCCCCGGGTGAAGGCGAGATCGTTCCGCGCGTACTGCATGTCGACCAGGCGCCGCAGCAGCCGGTCGCGCTCGATCTCCTGCCCCACTTTCAGGCGGAGCATCCGGTCCACATATTCCTGCGGCGTGCCAAGACCGTAGATGCAGGACACCGAGGCCACCACGACCGTGTCGCGGCGGGTCAGCAGCGAGTTGGTGGCCGAGTGGCGCAGCCGCTCGACCTCCTCGTTGACCGAGGAGTCCTTCTCGATGTAGGTGTCGCTCTGCGGGACGTAAGCCTCAGGCTGGTAGTAGTCGTAGTAGGAGACGAAGTATTCGACCGCGTTGTTGGGCAGCATCTCGCGCAGCTCGTTGGCGAACTGGGCGGCCAGCGTCTTGTTGGGCTGCATGACCAGGGCGGGCCGCTGCAGGCGCTCGATCAGCCAGGCGACCGTCGCCGTCTTGCCCGTGCCGGTGGCGCCCAGCAACACATTGTCCTTGGCCTCAGCCCTAACCCGGCGCTCCAGCTCCGCGATCGCGGTCGGCTGGTCACCGGACGGCTTCATCTCCGTGATCACCTCGAAAGGCGCCACCTTGCGCTGCAAATCTGTAACCGGCCTCACGCTTCCATAACCTACGCGCCCCCACCGACATTTCCGCAGCCGCTTGCAAGCGATCATCAAGTCCGCCCCGATACGGTCCGGAATCATCTGAATTCCAGGTCGGGGTAAAAATTGAGGAGCGTGATGTCGAGTCCCTATCAGGGCGCCGCCCAGAAGGTCATGGAGGTGGCACAGACGGTCGCGGCGGGCGGTGATCCGCGCCAGACCGTGCTGGCGGCCGTCGGCGACTACGCCGAATCGACCGCGTTCCGCCTCGATCCGCGCGACTTCCTCGACGCCCGCCTGGAGAACGTCGCCGCGGGCACCTCCCTTGAAGCCCGCAGCGCCCAGCTGACCGAGGCCAACGAGATCGTCAACCGCAGCTTCGAGGGCCAGGCCCCCGGCGGCGGCGCGACGCACGTGATCTCCCCCGTCGTCATTCCCAAGTCCGGCACCGGCTGGCTGGTGTTCCAGCTATTCGGGCTGGCCGGGCTGGCCGCGATCGGTCTCGGCGGGGTCGGCCTGTCCGGGCTCGGCCTCGACCTGGACGGCCTGTTCGGCCCGCACTACTGGGCCGTGCTCGCGCTGGCGGCGCTGTTCCTGTGGTGGCGGCGCAGCGTGGTCATGGTCCCGGAGGGCTGCCGGGCGCTGATCACCAAGTTCGGCAAGCTCGTCCAGGTCGCGGAACCCGGCCGGGTGACCCTGTTCAGCCCGTGGAAGCGGGTCAGCTACATCGTCAACACGACCAGGGAATACCCCTTCAACGCGCCCATCAGGGAAGCGCCCACCCAGCAGGGTGTCAAAGCTTCGGTAGATCTGTTCCTGCAGTTCCGGATCGAGGACCCGGCCGAGTTCATCTTCGTGCTCGGCTCGGTCGGCGGCTTCCAGTCCAAGCTGCAGAACGCGATCAGCGAGGTCACCCGCAGCCTCATCTACTCCCAGCGGGCCGAGGACATCTACGACCTGGTCGGCGAGAGCACCCAGGGCATGCTGGACAACCTCAACCAGCAGTTCCTGCCCGCCGTACGGATGACCGACGTCAACATCACCCACGCCGAGCCGTCCAGCCAGGAATACCGCATGGACCTGGCCGCCCCCGAGATGGTCCGGGTGGCCAAGGAGGCCTACACCTACGAGTACGAACTCCAGCTGCGCAAGGAACAGAACGAGGGCGACCTCACCAGGGAACTGGCCGCGCTCCACGAGACTTTGTCCGGAATCCAGGCCGAGATCGCCACGTACCAGGCCCAGATGGACACCGCGCTGGAACGCGAGTCGCACCGGGCGACGGCGCAGGCGCGGCAGCGCCTGATCGAGGCGGAGAGCACCGCCAAGGCCACCGCGGCCCTGCTGGAGGCGCAGGCGCTCGACATCCGGGCGCTGAGCAGCGCCGAGGCCCCCGAGATCCTCGACTACCGCTACCAGCAGGACGTGCTGGACAAGCTGGAGTCGGTGGCCGCGCGGCTGCCGCAGGTCGTGCAGGTCGGCGACGCCCAGGAGATCAACTTCCTGGCGCTCGCCGGGGAGCTGGTCGGCACCGGCGAGGCCCCCCTGTTCACCGACGCCGACATGGCCGACATCCAGGCCAGGCTCGGCGCCATCCAGGCACGCGTGGACGGCCGGCAGGCCGAGATCGAAGGGCTGAAGCGATGAGCCGCGAATCCTCCAAGATCAAGGAATCGCTGGCGTCCTGGTCGGACATCCGGCAACTGCTGCGCGGCGGCGAGCGCGGGCAGCTGGTGCCCGTGGTGATCCCGAAGGACCGGCGCGGGTACGCCTGGGTGGGGCTGCTCCTGCTCGCCCTGTATCTGGCCGGCACGGCCGCCATGAGCGGCGAGACCCTGCGCCCCCTGGCCGCGGGCGCCGCGCTCGCGGTCCTGCTGGCCGCCGTGGTGTGGCTGTGGCGGCGGGCCATCATCGAGATCGAGGAAGGCACCACCGGCGTGCGCAGCCGCTGGGGCGCGATCTCCGGCAACCTCCCGCCGGGACGCCACTACCTGTGGCTGCCGTGGGACCGGGTCGACGCGGTCGTGGACACCTCCACCGAGATCCCGTACACGGCGCCCATCATCGCCTGCCCGACGGCCGAGAACGTGCCGCTGAAGTCGATAGAGTTCTTCCTCAAGTTCCGGATCGTCGATCCGGTGGCGTTCGTCCGGACGATCGGGGCGGGCAACTTCGACCTGGTGCTCAGCAGCGCCGTACAGGACGCGATCCGGCAGCGGTCCCGGCGGGTCACCACCGAGCGCGCCTACGACCTGCGCGGGTCCGACGTGGGCGACGTGCAGGAGTCCCTCAACCGCCAGCTCGGCCGGTACGGCGTGCGCGTCACCGGGGCGAACATCCCCGACGTGCAACTTCCCGACACCTACCAGCAGCATCTGGCCACGCGGGAGAAGGTCGCCAAGGAACTCTCGGCGTACGAGCGGGAATGGGAACTCACCAGGAAGCGGCGGATCGACACGCTGCTGATGGAGATCGAACGGGCCAAGAAGACCCGCGACGCCCGGCTCGTCGAGGTCAAAGCGGCGCAGAACACCGCGCGCAAGGATGTCGCCCGGATGCTCGAAGAGCAGGAGACCGAGGCCCAGCGGGTGCGCTGGGAGATCGAGGCGCGCGGGCGGGCCGAGCTGACCGCCGCCGAGAACGAGGCCACGGCGCTCCGGCGGCTGGCCGCCTCCTATCGGGACAACCGGGCCGTCCTGCGGTACGAACTCGCCCGGCGGCGGCTCGACGTCGGTGCCAAACTGGCGGAGAACGCGCCGACGCCGCTCGTCATCCGCACCTCGGAAGGCGGCGACCCGGCGTCGGCACTCCTGCTCGCCCAACTGCTTCCCCGGCTCGGGCTGGGGAACCCCCCGGCCTGACCGGCCGTTGAGAAATCCGACGTCCCCCTTCAAGGAGCCACAGAAAATGGTCTTCCGCAAGCTCATGGCCGCGTTCGGCGCCGGTGTCGAGGTCGACACCGTCCTGCAGTCCTCCACCGTCCGGCCGGGTGAGACCCTCGTCGGCACCGTCAACTTCCGCGGCGGCGCCAGCGACTACAAGGTCGAAGGCATCTTCATCGACTTCACCGCGGTGGTCGAGGTCGAGAGCGGCGACAGCGAATACAAGCAGACCCACAGCTTCCTCCGCCAGCAGGTCGCCGGCCCCTTCCACCTCCAGCCGAACGCGGCGCACGCGCAGCCGTTCCAGATCCCGGTGCCGTGGGAGACGCCGATCAGCGCCATCGGCGGGCATCCGCTGCGCGGCATGACGCTCGGCGTCGCGACCGAGCTCTCGCTGGCCGGCGCCCTCGACAAGGGCGACCTGGACCCGCTGTTCGTGAACCCGCTGCCGATCCAGGAACATCTGATCACCGCGCTGGACCGGATGGGCTTCCGGTTCAGCAAGGCCGACCTGGAGCGCGGCACCCTGCAGGGCTCGCACATGCCGTTCTACCAGGAGATCGAGTACTACGCCGGACCGCAGTGGAGCCGCCACTTCCAGGCCCTGGAACTGACCTTCATCACCGGCCCGCACTCCATGGACGTCATCCTCGAAGCCGACAAGCGCGGCGGCTTCATCTCCTCCGGCCACGACGTCTACAACCGCTTCACCGTCCCCCTGAACGGCAACCCCGCCGCCGCCGAACAGGCCCTCGCCGCCGGCCTCCAGTCCATGGCCCAACGCCGCGGCTGGTTCTAACCCTTTCTCCGGTACGGCTCCCGCGTGTTTTCGCGGGAGCCGTACTCATTTATCGAATCCGGCTGAGGTTCACGGCGATTCGGGTAGTGTCCGAAGCGTGAAGCTGGCTTCCAAAATCGCCGCGGCCGGAGTTTGTTTCGTCACCCTGGCGGGGTGTTCCGGGTCAGCTGAACCAACTATCTCATCGGCGAGTCACAGCCTGGTCGGCGACGCCGGCAAACTACTCGCGTCAGCTTTCGTCAGGGACGCCGGCGTGTTTCAGGTCACCGAGAAGGCCGAAAAGGATTCCGACAGCGAATGTGCGCCCGGATCCAGACAGCGCTTCTTCCGCGCCCAGGGCAACTTCGCGCGGCCCGGCCAGCAGTCGCCCGGCGCCGCCGCCGGATTGATCCGCAGCGGTCTCGCCGCGCTGGAATACGAGGAGGTCGTCGCTCCCCTCGACCTCTTCGACGACGAACTGTCCGTGGTCGTGGTACGCAACGCCGAAGCCGCGGTCACTTTCATCGTCTCGGCCCGGACCTCCCCGGAGCCGAATATTCGTATCGTGGGAAAAACCGACTGCTTCGAAGCCGGGGAATGAATGGGCCCCGGTCAGGACGGAACTCTTATGGCGCTGTCGCGTAACTGTCCGGCGCGGCGGCGAAGATTCCGGGCCGTGGTCTGGCACGCGTGAACGAGTTCGCCGATACCGTTATCGAGCACCCGGCTCTGGTCGGCGAATCTCAGCGCGGCCGGACCCGTCCAATAGCGCATGCTCTCCCCTCTGGCGGTGGGAATTCTCTGGAACGTCTCCGCAAGCTGGGCCGCGTATCTGTCAAAGACCACGGCGAGCGCCTCCACCTCGGCGGCCTGTTGAAGAACCCGGCGAACCTCATCCACGGCCCTAACCTCCTCTGACCTCAAGAGCTTTTGTCAGAGCGGAAAAGAGTCTCCCCCGGAACGCGCTTTTGACCTGGCTGGCGTCCGCCGCGGTGAGTGGTTCCTGCTTGTTCGCCTCCAAGGAGTTGATCAATATCGCCATCTGCGCGTCGACCAGGTCATCGGTCATGACGCGGGCCGTTTCCGGAGTCTTCACGTCGAGCCGATTCTTGATGATCTCGACCATGCCGTCCTTGTATCCGGAGCTTTCATGGTCAACTGTGGCGCTGGTCAGCGGGGTGGCGTTCACCGACGCTTTGGCGATGCCGTAATTGACGGGGAGCAGTGCCGCGTCGGCGACGGCGTCGATGAACTCGTCGTCGTTGAACTCCGCGTACGCGGAGCCGCCCAGCAGGAGGTTGGCCAGCCCCGACGCCTCCGCGCTCAACCGCGTGAACGTGGCACGCTCGGCCGGATCGGGGCTGTAGGGATGCGCCTGCCCGATGTTCAAATCCTGGGCGTACGCCCGGAAAGCCGCGCGCAGCGTGTCCGTAGTGTCGGGATTCTGCATGAGGGCGCCGACGAAACGGGCGGCCGTGTCCACGTCCAGGTCCCGCCACCTCCCGGTCGGTGGCTTTACCAGATTGTCCGGATCAACGGATGCCTGACCCCGTGCCAGCTCACCCAGATATGGGATCAGACGCTTGGCCAGCACTGGGGAGAGCGGGGAGTCCTCGAACGTCGCGAAATGACCTGAAACCTCTTCTGTCCCCTGGTAACCAACCCCCTTGATCAGATTGATCAAGGCCTGCTCGCGCAGAGCCGCCGAACCCGTGTCCAGGGCCAGTGCCCGATCCAGAGCCGCGGCCAGCAGCCGGGAGAACTCGGTGGTGCCCGCGCCGTTGACCAGTTGCGGTCGCAGCAGTCTCCCGGCGATCTCCTTGTGCTCGGCCAGGAGCCTCTGCAGGGCCGCGGGATTCGCGGTGAAGGCGCGAGCCACCAGGACGCTGTTCCAGTCCGGCCCCATCAGGAGAGGCGCAGAACCCGTGCCCGGGGAACTGAACTGGCGGCGGCCGACCTCGTTGAGAAAGGCGGTTGAGGTGCGAGCCAGCCCCACCATGGCCGACAGGGTGGCGGGATCGGCGCGGAGTATGTCCTCACGCCAGCCCGCCGGAAGGTTGCCTGTGCCCTCGGCGGCGGCGAAGGCTGCGGCCAGCGCTCCCAGCGACTCCTCCGCCGTCTCCCAGATCTCCGGCGGCAGGCCGCGCTGACCCGCGGCGTGAATGTCCATCCAGGTATTGAAGATCGTGTGGATGGTGTCGGCTCCGTCCAGCGCACCGAGGAAGGCCGCCGCGTAGGCGGGATCACGAGCCTTGCCTCCGGCGGCGGCCAGCGCCGCCTCCACCTTCGCCCACGAATGGAGCGTGTCCTCCCGCTGATGCACGGCCAGCGCGCCGGCCAGTTCCGCGCCTGCCCGCTTCCCCGCTGCTGCGGCCTCCGCCTGGTTGGCGAACGGCATGTCCACCTTGGTCGGGCCAAAGGGGCGATCAGGCAGCACCTGCTGAAGGACCTCCAGCCGCCAGCGTAGATCCGCCTGCGAATCGTGGAAGAACGCCCAAGTCCGATGCATCGCCGTGGCACCGCCCACACCGGCCCAATCCGGACCAGCTTCGGCGATGGCGGACTCAAGGCCTGGGCGCACCCCCGCCAGTACGCTCTTGCCTGTTTCCAGCCGCCGGATCAAGTCTTGCACCCCAGCTGGGTCCATCCCCATGAACTCGGCCACAGCGCCTCCTGGTCCAGAGCCTAGCCAGTTGGACCGTGGTGGTACGCGAGACCACCAACATGGAGCCTCGGGTGTACAAAGAGTTGCTACGTGGCTACATCGGTGAGTTCGTGCCAGAGTTCGGCGACCTGGGCGTCGAGAGCGGAGAGGGGGCCGTTGTTGTCGATGACGATGTCGGCGATGGACAGGCGGGCCTCGCGGGTGGCCTGGGCGGCGATTCTGGCCTGGGCGTCCTCGGGGGACATGCCGCGGAGGTGGGTCAGGCGGGTGAGGCGGACATCATCGTCGGCGTCCACGACGATGACCTTGTCGTATAGGGAGGCCAGGTCGTTCTCGGCGAGGAGGGGGACGTCGTAGACGACGATGGCGTCGGCGGGGGCGGCCTGCTGGAGTTCGGTGACGCGGGCGCCGACCTTGGGGTGGACGATGGCGTTGAGGGCTTTGAGCTGGGCGGGGTCGGTGAAGACGATTTTGCCGAGGGACTCGCGGTCCAGGGTGCCGTCGGGGCGGAGGACGGCGTCGCCGAAGGTGGCGGTGATCTCGGCCAGGCCGAGGGTGCCTGGTTCGACGACCTCGCGAGCGATGAGGTCGGCGTCGATGACGAGGGCGCCTCTGGCGGCCAGGCGTCGGGCCACTTCGCTCTTGCCTGAGCCGATGCCGCCGGTTAGTCCGATCTTCACGACGGCAGCTTAGCCGGGCGGCGTAGATGCACCAGGGTCAGGTGGTCCTGGAGGCGCTCGCGGTGCGTCTCCCGGTAGCCCTGCCGCCGGTAGAGGCGCAGGTTGCCGCCGGAGAGGTGGCCGGTGAACAGGTCGAAGGCGTGCACGTCGGGGTGTTCGGCCAGGACGGCGTCGTGGACGGCGGACAGGAGTGCCGTGCCGATGCCCTGGCCCTGGCGGTCGGGGGCGACGACCAGCCGCCCGACGACGCAGGTGCGCCCCTGCTCCCCCGGCTCGGCCACCCGGCCGCGCACCGCGCCGACGATCCGGCCGCCGTCCCGTGCGGCGAGGACGACGGAGGTCTCCACCACCTTGCGGAGCTGTTCCAGGGACTCCACTAGCGGGGCGATGAACGGATCCCCATAGAGCTGGGCCTCGCTCACGTAGGCGGCACGCTGCAGGGTGAGGATCTCCCCCGCGTCCCCGGGCGAGGCCCGCTGAATGTCCGGCACGCGCGCCACCCTATCGGCAAGCCTGGCGCGGCTGTCCCACCGGAACAGATGCTGGCGGCTTTACAAAGTAGATCAACCCCAGCAACGCTATGAGCGTCCGAGGAAACAGAAAAGCCCCGCCGAAGCGGGGCTTTTCGTAGGTGAAGCGGTGATCAGCTCTGGCCGCCGGCGAGCTTCTCGCGCAGGGCGGCGAGAGCCTCGTCGGAGGCGAGAGCGCCGCCGGTCGAAGCGGCCGGAGCCGGGGTCTCGCCGGAGTAGCTGGAGGGAGCGGCTTCGCTCGCCTCGGCCTCTTCGGCGCGGGCCTTCTCGACCTGGGTCTTGTGGGCCTCGAAGCGAGCCTGGGCCTCGGCATACTGCCGCTCCCACTCCTCGCGCTGCTTGTCGAAGCCTTCCAGCCACTCGCCGGTCTCGGCGTCGAAGCCCTCGGGGTAGATGTAGTTGCCCTGGTCGTCGTAGGTCGCCGCCATGCCGTACAGCGTGGGGTCGAACTCGACGTCCACACCGGCGCCCTCGTTGGCCTGCTTGAGCGACAGGCTGATGCGGCGACGGTCGAGGTCGATGTCGATGATCTTCACGAAGATCTCGTCGCCGACCTGGACGACCTGCTCGGGGATCTCGACGTGGCGCTCGGCCAGCTCGGAGATGTGGACCAGGCCCTCGATGCCCTCCTCGACGCGGACGAACGCGCCGAACGGCACCAGCTTGGTGACCCGGCCGGGCACGACCTGCCCGATCTGGTGGGTGCGCGCGAACTGCTGCCACGGGTCTTCCTGCGTCGCCTTGAGCGAGAGGGAGACGCGCTCGCGCTCCATGTCCACGTCGAGCACCTCGACGGTGACCTCCTGGCCGACCTCGACGACCTCGGACGGGTGGTCGATGTGCTTCCAGGACAGCTCGGAGACGTGCACGAGTCCGTCGACGCCGCCGAGGTCCACGAAGGCGCCGAAGTTGACGATCGAGGAGACGACGCCCTTGCGGACCTGACCCTTCTGCAGGGTGTTGAGGAAGGTCTGGCGCACCTCGGACTGGGTCTGCTCGAGCCAGGCGCGGCGGGAGAGAACCACGTTGTTGCGGTTCTTGTCCAGCTCTATGATCTTCGCTTCGAGCTCGCGTCCCACATACGGCTGGAGGTCGCGCACGCGGCGCATCTCCACCAGCGACGCCGGGAGGAAGCCGCGCAGGCCGATGTCGAGGATGAGACCACCCTTGACGACCTCGATGACCGTGCCCGTGACGATGCCGTCCTCGTCCTTGATCTTCTCGATCGTGCCCCAGGCGCGCTCGTACTGGGCGCGCTTCTTGGACAGGATCAGACGGCCTTCCTTGTCCTCCTTCTGGAGGACCAGGGCCTCGACGTGCTCACCCACGGCGACGACGTCGGCGGGGTCGACGTCGTGCTTGATGGAGAGCTCACGCGAGGGAATGACACCCTCGGTCTTGTAACCGATGTCGAGCAAGACCTCGTCTCGATCGACCTTGACGACGGTGCCTTCAACGATGTCTCCGTCGTTGAAGTACTTGATGGTCTCGTCGATCGCGGCGAGGAAGGCCTCCTCGGAACCGATGTCGTTGACCGCTACCTGCGGGGTGCTCGAGGTGGCCTCAGTGCTGCTCGTCATGTGTGGAATTGCTCCGAACCGGACAGATGTCGTTGTGACCGAAGCGCGGCAGGCCCTGTTTCGTTCAAACCGAGGAAGGGATGAGCGAGCGCGAGCCCGCTCCCTTGAGGCGCGCGCGAGCCCACAGCGCAGCGATCAGCATATGAGACCTGACGGTTCTGGTCAATCGGAGGGGCACACGAGTCCCTTAGTACTCGATGACCCTTTTAGGCCGCTTTGAACCTATATCACCATGGCGTTGCTTTGGAAGAGAGAGGCTATCGGGATCTCCGTCGGCCGTGTATAGCTCGCCGGGGTGCTTCTTGAACCATTCCAGCCAGTACGTCGAGCACCACTTGCGGCAGTCCCCCGCCGTCCCGTTGGACTGGATGCGCTGGATGGCCCGCCGGTCGAAGCGCTCGTCGAACGGCGACACCGACGGCTCGGCACCCGCCAGGAAAACCCCTTGGAACTGGTACGACGTCCCGTCCCAGCTCCCCTTCACCGCCAGGCTCCGCTTCCTCGGCTGGGACCCGAACGGCAGCGCGAAGGTGGTCGAGGAGGTCACGCCGAGCTTCTTGAGCAGCCGCTCCTCCCGGACGATCTGCTCGCTGACCTGCTTGTTCGTGAGCCGGCGCAGGTCCGGGTGGCCGTAGGTGTGGTTGGCCACCTCGAAGCCGTGCTCCAGCAGCCAGCGCACCGCCGCCGCCTGCCCGGCCTCGTCCTTCAGCCCGAACGGCTCGCGGTTGACCCAGAGCGTGGCGACCGGCCGGAAGGCCGGGTACTTGGCCGCCACCTCGAAGATGATCCCGACCGCGGTGTCCTTTTTCGGCAGACCCGCCGCGTCCAGCGCGAAATGTGTGGGATTGCCATCATCGAAGGTCAGCACCACCGGATGGGTTCCCGCCGGGATGTCGATGGCGCCCGCCACGAACTCGGCCGCGGTGATCGGCACGAACCCGCGGGTGGCGAGCTTTTCGAGCTCGCTCTTGAGCTGCGCGGGAGTTCGGTCAATGGACGCCAAACGTTTCTTCAGAATTCGGTGATACATGAGCACCGGCACCTTGCCGAGCTCGTTGGCCTTGACCTTCCTGGCCGACTCGACGGTCGCCGCCACGGGGGCCGGCAGCGTCGGCTGCGGTAATCGGGGCGCCGCCTGGACCTTGCCCCGGCCCGTCTGCTCGTCGTCGGCCGAGGGCAGCACCGCGAGGACGACCAGAGCGGTCGCCACGACGAGCACGTTGGCGACGGCGGTCACCCCAGCAAGCTTGCGCACAGTCAGACGACCTTAGCGCCCGTCACGGGGCGCGCGGTATCAATCCCGGCCATCACCCGCGATAGCCCGGAATCACACGGGCGATCCCACGGTGAACGGGCCGATCCCCCGGTCAATGGCCGGCGTCCTCCCAGGTGGTGCCGACCCCGACCGAGACCTCCAGCGGCACGCGCAGCTCATACGCCCCGCGCATCTGGTCGACCACGACCTCCCGCAGGGCCTCCAGCTCGCCCGGCGCGACCTCGAACACGAGCTCGTCGTGGACCTGGAGCAACATGCGGGAGCGCATGCCCGCGATGGCGCGCTGCACGTTGAGCATCGCGACCTTGATGATGTCGGCCGCGGAGCCCTGGATCGGGGCGTTGAGCGCCATCCGCTCGGCCATCTCCCGGCGCTGGCGGTTGTCGCTGGTCAGGTCGGGCAGGTAGCGGCGGCGGCCGAGGATGGTCTGGGTGTAACCGTCCTTGCGGGCCTGGGCGACGATGGCCTCCAGGTAGTCCCGGATGCCGCCGAACTCCTCGAAGTAGCCGTCCTTGAGCGCGCGAGCCTCGGCGACCGGGATGTTCAGCTGGCCGGACAGCCCGAAGTCGGACAGCCCGTAGGCCAGGCCGTAGTTCATCGCCTTGATCTTGGCGCGCATCTCGCCGGTGACCAGCTCCGGGCCGACGTCGAAGACCTTGGCGGCGGTGGCCATGTGGAAGTCGTGGCCGGACTCGAACGCCTCGATCAGCGACGCGTCGCCGGACATGTCGGCCATGATGCGCAGCTCGATCTGGCTGTAGTCGGCGGTGAGCAGCGTCTCGTAGCCCGCGCCGACGACGAAGCCCTTGCGGATCCGGCGGCCCTCGGCGGTCCTGATCGGGATGTTCTGCAGGTTGGGCTTCTCGCTGGACAGCCGCCCGGTGGCGGCCACGATCTGGTTGAAGGTGGTGTGGATGCGGCTGTCGTCGCCGATCTCCTTGATCAGGCCCTCCACCGTGGTGCGCAGCTTCTGCTGGTCCCGGTGCCTGAGCATGATCGTCGGCAGCTCGTGCTCGGTCTGCCCGGCCAGCCAGACCAGCGCGTCGGCGTCGGTGGTGTAACCGGTCTTGGTCTTCTTCGTCTTCGGCAGGTTGAGCTTGACGAACAGGATCTCCTGGAGCTGCTTGGGTGAGCCCAGGTTGAACTGCTCCCCCACCGAGTCGTGCGCGGCCTCGGTGGCCTGCTTGACGGCGGCGGCGAACTCGGCTTCCAGCGCCGCGAAGTATTCCCGGTCGGCGGCGATGCCGGCCTGCTCCACCTCGGCCAGCACCCGGACCAGCGGCAGCTCCACGTCGGTCACCAGGCGGGTGCCACCGCGCTCGGACAGGAAGCTCTCCAGCGCGATGGCCAGGTCGCGGACGGCCAGCGCGCGCATGCCCAGCTCCTGGGCAGCGGTGTCGTCCTCCTCGAACAGGCTGGTCTGGCCGTTGCCGTCGGCCTCCGCCTTCAGCTCGCGGTGCAGGTAGCGCAGGACCAGGTCGTCCAGCGGGAAGCTCCGCTGGCCGGGCAGCGCCAGGTAGGCGGCCAGCGCCGTGTCGCAGGTCAGGCCGCGCAGGTCCAGCCCGTGCGCCCACAGGGCCAGCAGCGGCCCCTTGGCGTCGTGCACGGTCTTGGGCTTGGTGTCGTCGGCCAGCCAGGCGCCCAGGGCCTTCTCGTCCTCGGGGGTGAGCTGGGTGGGGTCGAGGTAGGCGGCCGAGTCGTCCGGGGAGGCGATCGCGATGCCGTCGAGGCGGCCGGTGCCGCTGCCATAGGCGCCGCGGAAGGCGAGGCCGGCGCGGCCCTCGGGGAGGGCGGCCAGCCAGGCGGCGATCTCGCCGGGGGCGAGCGTGGTGACCTCGACGTGGACCGCGCCCTCGATCTCCGGCTCGGCGGTGCCCAGGGTCTTGAACAGGCGCTCGCGCAGCTCACCGCGGATCTGCAGCGAGTCGAGCAGCTCGTTGATCTTCTCGCGGTCCCACTGGCCCATGGTGAGCTCGGCGGGCCGCACGTCCAGGGCCACGTCGCGTTTGAGCTCGGTCAGCATCCTGTTGTGGATCACCTGGCCGAGGTGTTCCCTGAGCATGCCGCCGACCTTGCCCTTGACCTCGTCGGCCCGCCTGACCAGCTCCTCCAGCGAGCCGTAGTCGACGATCCACTTGATCGCGGTCTTCTCGCCCACGCCGGGGATGTTGGGCAGGTTGTCGCTGGGGTCGCCGCGCAGGGCCGCGAAGTCCGGATACTGCTGCGGGCTCAGCCCATACTTCTCCCGGACGGCCTCGGGGGTGAAGCGGGTCATGTCGCTGATGCCGCGGCGGGTCATCAGCACCGTGATCCGGTCGTTGACCAGCTGGAGCGCGTCCCGGTCGCCGGTGACGATGAGCACGTCCATGCCTTCGGCGTCGGCCTGGGTGGCCAGCGTGGCGATCAGGTCGTCGGCCTCGAAGCCGGGCAGCGACAGGCGCGGGACGCGCAGCGCGTCGAGCAGTTCGAAGATCAGCTGGACCTGGCCGCGGAAGTCCTCGGGGGTCTCGGAGCGATTCGCCTTGTAGTCGGCGAACGCCTCGTGCCGGAACGTGGGCTCGCTGCGGTCGAAGCAGACCACGATGTGCGTCGGCGTCTCGTCGCGCAGGATGTTGGTCAGCATGGACGTGAAGCCATACACCGCCTCGGTGTGCTGGCCGTCGGTCGTCATGAGGTTGGCGTCCTTCAGCGCGTAGAACGCCCGGTAGGCCAGCGAGTGCCCGTCGAGGAGCAGGAGGCGGGGACGCGTGGGGGTGGCTTCGTTCTTCGGCACACCCGCAGCCTAGTCTGCCCCTACGACAGAAAACCTGCGGAAGGAAGAGCCTTGACCCAAGAGCTCGTCGGACTGATGAACGAGGCCGGGACCGGGCACCTGCCCGAGCGCATGGGCATCGAGTTCGTGGAGGCGACCGCGGAGCGCGTGGTGGCGCGGATGCCCGTGCGGGGCAACACCCAGCCGTACGGGCTGCTGCACGGCGGCGCCTCGGTGGTGCTGGCCGAGACGATCGGGTCCACCGCCGCCGCCATGCACGCCGGGACCGGCCGGATCGCGGTCGGCATCGAGATCAGCGCCACCCACCACCGCTCGGCCACCACCGGCCACGTCACCGGCGTCGCCACCCAGCTGCACGGCGGGCGCACCATCGCCACCTACGAGATCGTCATCACCGACGACCAGGACCGCCGCGTCTGCACCTCCCGCCTCACCTGCATGCTCCGCGACGCCTGAGCTGAATGATCTGAACAATCTCACGGCTCTCTTTGCGCACCAGCCCCAGAGGTCGCTAGCGTGGTCCCCTCAGAGCCCGTGGGGAGACCGAGTAGACAACGTGCACCGCCGGGGAAGCGTTGCATGGTCCCAAAGGTCCGACCACGGGCTCATTCCATGTAACCGGAGAGCTGAAGGGCATACCCGCCGTCCGCCGCCCGGCCGCGAGCCAGGGTCACGACGATGACCTGGGAGAAGACCACCGGCAACACGATCGCAAGCAGGAAGCCGGCCGCCGTGATCATCGGTCGCGCCCACAGGCCGGTGGCGATCAGCACGGAGAACCGGCCGGCAGGCTGGTACGGGGGGATTCGATGCCGGTCCAGGCCGTTCCGCCGCCCAGTCTGAGCTGGCGGATGACGTCCACCGTGAGCAGCAGGTTGATGATCGTCACGCAGAGAACAAGGGCGAGCAGTGTCACTACGAAAACCATCATGGCACCGAGCTCCTCTGAATCAATCGACGAATTTTCGGATCCGGACGCACCGGCAGCTCGATTTCCGGTGCGCCCGGAAATTGTCGGCTAGTTCTTGGTGCACTCAGACGGCCGGCGGGAATTCCCTAGCAGGAGCCGCAACTGCCGTACACGTAGAGGGGTGGCGCGCCCACGCAGACGTACATCTTGACCAGCCTGGAAATCGTGCCCGCCCCGCACCGTTCGCACCAGCTGCCCACGAGCGAGCAGGCCCCCGCCCGGGTTCGCGGGAGAAGCGCCGCAATCAGTTCATCCGCTAAACGAGCGGCTAAATGAAGGTCGATAATCTGGACAATCATTGCCGGTGCCGATCCAATTTCGAGCTGAAACAAGCGAGCGGCCCCGGCCGCGGACGATGCCGCGGGCGGGGCCGCTCGGATATGACGCGGGCGTGATATGACATGCGCACACGGGCGCGGTCGGCGTTATCTCACAACGGATCAGGCCCGGGCGAGCGTGCCCAGGTACAGTTCGATGACCTTCGGGTCGTTGATCAGTTCACTGCCCTTCGCCATGTACGCGTTGCGCCCCTGGTCCAGGACGTACCCGCGATGACAGATCTGCAGGCAGCGCCGCGCGTTCTGCTCGACCATGATCACGGTGACCCCGGCCTGGTTGATCTGCTGGGCCTGGATGAACACCAGGTCCTGCAGCTTGGGCGACAGGCCGGCCGACGGCTCGTCCAGCAGCAGCACCGACGGCTCGGTCATGAGCGCCCGGCCCATCGCCACCATCTGGCGCTCGCCGCCGGACAACGATCCGGCCCGCTGCTTGCGGCGTTCCCGCAGCGCGGGGAAGATCTCGCAGACGAAGTCGAACCGCTCCCTGAACTTCTTTGGCACCTGGAAGGCGCCCATTTCGAGGTTCTCCTCGATGGTGAGGCTCGGGAAGACGTTGTTGGTCTGCGGCACATAACCGACGCCACGGGCCACCAGCGAGTGGGCCTTCAGGTTGGTGATGTTCTCACCGTTCAGGGTGACCTCGCCGCTGCGCACGTTGACCAGGCCGAACAGGGACTTCAGCAAGGTCGACTTGCCGGCGCCGTTGGGGCCGATGATGCCGATCAGTTCGCCCTTGCTGACATACAGGTCGCAGCCGTTGAGGATGTTGACCCCCGGGACGTACCCGGCGAACAGCTCGTCGGCTCTGAGCACGGCCTCTGCCGCGCCGGCCAGGTGCTCCGACCGGTCGATGACGGCGGCGCTGGACTCCTGCCCGGCGGCCGCGGGGTCTTCGCTGCTCATGCCTTCTCCTCGATTTCCGCCTCTAGCTCCGCCTCGGCCTGGTGCAGCTGTTCCTCGGCCTCGGCCGTGGTCAGCGGGGCGTCGTGGTGGGCGCCCAGGTAGGCGTCGATCACCCGGGCGTCGGCCATGATCGTGTCGGGCGGGCCTTCGGCGATCACCGCGCCCTGGGCCATCACGATGACCCAGTCGCTGATGTCGCGGACCATGTCCATGTCGTGCTCGACGAACAGCACGGTCATGCCCTGCTCGCGCAGATCCTTGACGTGGCCCAGCAGGGACTGGGTCAGGGCCGGGTTGACGCCCGCCATGGGCTCGTCGAGCATGACGAGTTCCGGGCCGACCATGAGGGCCCTGGCCATCTCCAGCAGCTTGCGCTGCCCGCCGGAGAGCGAGCCGGCGAAGTCGTCGCGCTTGGCGGCCAGTTTGAAGCGTTCGAGAAGTTCCTCGGCCCGAATCGTGATCTCGTCTTCCTGGGGCTGCCAGAGCGAGGCGACGAGGGCGCGGAAGAAGTTCTCGCCGCGCTGCTTCTGCGCGCCGAGCCGCATGTTCTCCATCACCGTCAGCTTGGACAGCGCCTTGGTGAGCTGGAACGTGCGGACCATGCCCTGGCGGGCGACCTGGTGCGCGGAGACGCCGTTCATCGGCTTGCCGTTGAACGTCCAGGTGCCGGAGTCGGCGGTGTCGAAGCCGGTGAGCTGGTTGAAGAAGGTGGTCTTGCCGGCGCCGTTGGGCCCGATCAGCGCCGTGATGGACCCGCGCTGGACCTCCACGTGCTCGACCTCGACGGCGGTCAGGCCGCCGAAGCGCCGGACCACGTTGTCCACCACGAGAATGGGGTCGGGCTTGGGCGCGCCCGGCTCGGAGGGCACGCTCGCGAGCGCGGCGAGCGCCTCCGCCTTGCGGTTCACAGTTTCAGCGTGCATCGAGCGCGATCTCTCTCTTGTCGCCGAGGATGCCCTGCGGACGGTAGATCAGCAGGAGTATCAGGCCGAGGCCGACCAGCATGTAGTTGATCGAGCCCACCTGGTTCACCGTGATGAAGGTGATCACCTGGTGGTTGACGGCCTCTTCCATACCCGTCTTGACCAGGATCAGCAGGCACCAGAAGACCACCGCGCCGAGCACCGGGCCGAGCACCCGGGCTGCGCCGCCGAGGATGAGCACGGTGTAGGCGAAGAAGGTCAGCTCGGTGCTGAACAGGTCGGGCTGGGTGGCGGCCCGGCTGAGCGCGAACAGGAACCCGGCCAGCGCGCCGATGACGCCGCCGAAGACCAGGGCCTGCATCTTGTACGAGAAGACGTTCTTGCCGAGGCTGCGCACCGCGTCCTCGTCCTCGCGGATGGCCTTCAGCACCCGGCCCCACGGGCTCTTCATGACCAGGTAGACGACCGTGCACGCGATCGCCACCAGGACCCAGCCCACGGTGAGCACCCACATGGTGCGGTGGTCGAAGCCGATCGGGCCGATGTCGTACGACCCGGGAGCGTAGATGTTCATCCCGTAGAAGTCATCGGAGAACGCTTCCAGGCCGTCGGTGCCGCCGAACGTGTCCTGCAGCGCCACCGACCGCACCACCAGGCGGACGATCTCGGCCGCCGCGATGGTGACGATGGCCAGGTAGTCGGCGCGCAGGCGCAGGGTGGGGATGCCCAGCAGGAGCGCGAACAGGACGGCCGCGGCCAGCCCCACCGCGATGCCCAGCCAGAACGGCAGCCCGAAGGTGGCGACGGTGGTCGCGACGCCGTACGCGCCGACGGCGAGGAACCCCGCCTGGCCGAAGTTGAGGAGCCCGGTGTAGCCGAAGTGGATGTTCAGGCCGATCGCGGCGAGCCCGTAGATGACGGCTTCTGTGCCGATTCCGGCTTCGACGGCCCGGATGAAGATGAGAGTCCAGTCCATGACTTTCGTCCTAACCGATCCGCTCGCGGCGGCCGAGAATGCCCTGCGGCCTGACAAGGAGCACGAGGATGAGCACGGCGAGCGCGCCGACGGTCTTGAGCTCCGGGGCGATCCAGATCGTGGAGATCTGGACGAACATCCCCACCACCAGCGAGCCGACCAGCGCGCCGAAGGCGGTGCCGAGGCCGCCCAGGGTCACCCCGGCGAACATCAGCAGCAGGATCTGCTGGCCCATCTGGAAGTTGAGGATCTGGGTGGTGCCGAGCATGATCCCGGCGAGGCCCGCGACCGCGGCGCCCATGGCCCAGACGATCCTGACGATCCGGTCGACGTTGATGCCCGAGGAGGCGGCCAGCGCGGGGTTGTCGGACACCGCCCGGGTGGCCTTGCCCAGCCGCGTGAACGTGAGGGCCAGGCCGACGGCGATCAGGACCGCGATCTCGATGCCCATCGCGATCAGGCTCTTGGGCGTGGTGAAGATGGGGCCGAGTTCGATGCCGTCCTGGGCCACGTACTGCTCGTAGGGGACGTTCTCGCCGCCGAACAGGAAGAGCAGGAGGTAGCGCAGGAACATGGCCACGCCGATGGAAATGATCATCATCGACACCAGGCCGGTCTTGCGGTTGCGCAGCGGGCCCCAGAAGAAACGTTCCTGGCCGTAGCCGAACCCGGCCGCGATGATCACCGCGAGTGGTGTCGCGATCAGCAGGTGCAGGCCGACGGTCGTGTTCAGGACGAACGCGATGAAAGCGCCGACCGTGAGCAACTCGCCGTGGGCGAAGTTGGTGAGGCCGGTGGTGCCGAAGATCAACGAGATCCCCAGCGCGCCCAGCGCGATGATCAGTCCGAGACTGAGGCCCTCGAAGGCGAGCTGCGCCACCCTGGTCCAGAAGGCGCTGCGACTACCGCCGCTGTCCGGCTCAGTCGCGCCACCGGCGGCGTCCCCGCTGGCCAGGGCGAACAGGACGTTGCGATAGTTGCCTTCGAACACCTGCACGGTCAGCGTCGCGCGGTCCTTGAACTTCAGCACCGTCCCGGCGGGGAGGGTGGCCTGGTCCAGGGTGACCTTGTAACTGCCCGCGGCGGGAACCGGGACTTCCCACTTTCCTTCGGCGTCGGAGGTGGCCTCGCCGACGGGTTGGCCGTCTCCCGAGGTCACGCTGATTTTCACGCCGTTCACCGGCTGGCCTTGGTTTTGGAGTGTGCCCCTCAGCGACTCCCCTTCCGCCCAGGCGGGGGAGGCGAGCAGGATGAAGAGCGCACCCAGGAAGGCCGTGAACGCGATCACGGCTCTGCGCAAAGCTGTTCCCTCACTTAGGTCATGGCCGGGTTGTGCCCAGCCAGCCCGAAAAAGCGACACGGCAAGTATCTGTTGCCGTTGTGGCCGGAGCATATTCTCCAGGGTCCGATTATGGACCGTTCGTCACCAATCGGTGACCAGAGCGTGTTAGCCGCTCCCCACCCTCCCAAACGAAGAGCCCCGGCCTTGCGACCAGGGCTCTTCACGGCTGTGCGAGCCGAACTGGGATCAGCCGGCGACCTTGCCGGACAGATAGGTGATGTTGGAGTACTTGTTCTCGCCGTCGTACTGGTAGATGCCGATGGTGGCCTCGGACGGGTCACCGGCGTCGCTGAACTCGACCGGGCCGCTCAGGCCGTCGTAGTCGATGTCCTTGCCCTCCTTGAGCAGGGCCAGGCACCCGGCGAAGTCGGTGCACTTCTCGCCGCCCTTGCTGACGTCGATCAGCTTGCTCGCGACAGCGGTGCCGGCGTCGGACTTGGCGGCCTCGGCGGCGAGCGCCGACAGGATCGTGGCGTCGTACGACTCGGGGGCGTAGCTCCAGTCCGTCAGCGCCGGGTCGACGCCGAGCAGCTTCTGGCGGAAGTCGTCGGGCGACTTGGCGCCGGGCAGGGTGCCCTTGATGCCCTCCAGGGTGCCCTTCGGGAAGTCCTTGGAGTAGTCGGCGAGGTTGCCGTCGACGAAGTAGATCTTGACCTTGTCCGGGCCCAGACCCTGCTTCTTGAGCTCAGGAATGATCTTCGTGGTCTCGTTGAACGCGATCAGGGCGATGGCCTTGGGGTTGGCCTCCTTGAGCTTCGCGACGTCCGCCGAGAAGTCGGCCGCGGCCGGGTCGTACGCGGTCTTGACCACGACCTCGCCGCCACCGCCGCTCACCGACTTCTCGACCTCGTCGGCGAGGCCGTTGCCGTAGGAGTCCTGGCGGTTCAGGATGGCCACGGTGTCGCTGCCGTCCTGGACGATGAGGTCGCCGAGGACCCGGCCCTGGAGCACGTCAGACGGAGCGGTCCGGAAATAGAGACCCTTGTCCGCGTACGTCGTGAACTCAGGCGAGGTGTTCGCCGGGGAGAAGTGCACCACACCGGCGTTCGTGATCTTGTCGATAACCGTCTTGGACACACCGGAGGAGGCGGCGCCGATCACCACGTCGGTGTTCTGCTGCAGCAGCTTGTCCACCGACTGCGAGGCAATGTCGGTCTTCGTGTCGCCGGAGTCGGTGTCGATCTCCACGACCGGCTTGCCGAGGACGCCACCGGCCTCGTTGATCTCCTTGACCGCCAGCTTCACGCCCGCGAACTCCGGCGGGCCAAGGAAGGCCAGGTCACCGGTCTGCGGCAGCAGTGCGCCAATCGTGAGCACGCCGTCGCCAGCGGCTGCGGCGGGCGCGGAGGAAGCCGGTGCCGCTGGCGCGGAAGACGCCGGCGTAGCGGTTTCCTCGCCGCCACCACAGGCCGTGAGCGCGAGACTGGCCGCCGCGGCGACCGCCAGCACGCGCCCAAAGGGGGCAATGCGGATCATGAAGTGTCTCCTTCATCCATGCCCGGACACGCCGACGCGAGCCCGATCGAATGGTGGAAACGTACATAACACCACACTGCTCTGACCAGGAATGCATCAGAACTGACGGCACTTGGATGCGGAGTCGTAATAAGTCCTCAACCTAGCCCTGCGATGCCGTTGACCTGGGTCGTCGCGGACGAAAGCGGCGAAAGCCGCAAGATCGCCCATGAGCCCTGTTTCATGACCATCCAGGTCAGGACGGCCCCGCCGCGTCCGTCACGACCGCCTGGGCCACCTGGCGCATGCTCAGCCGCCGGTCCATGGAGGCCTTCTGGATCCACCGGAACGCCTGCGGCTCGGTCCAGCCGTGCTGCGCCATCAGCAGGCCCTTGGCCCGCTCGACCAGCTTGCGGGTCTCCAGCCGCTCGGAGAGGGTGGTGACCTCCTTCTCCAGGGCCGCGATCTCCTCGTGCCTGCTGACCGCCATCTCGATCGCCGGAACCAGGTCGCCCTTGGTGAACGGCTTCACCAGATAGGCCATCGCGCCCGCGTCCCTGGCCCGCTCGACCAGGTCGCGCTGGGAGAACGCGGTCAGGATCAGGCACGGCGCGATCCGCTCGGACACGATCTGCTCGGCCGCCGAGATCCCGTCCAGGACCGGCATCTTCACATCCAGGATGACCAGGTCGGGGCGGAGCTCGGTGGCGAGCTTGACGGCCGTCTCGCCGTCGCCCGCCTCGCCCACGACCGCGTAGCCGTCCTCTTCCAGCATCTCCTTCAGGTCGAGGCGGATCAGTGCCTCATCTTCCGCGATCACCACTCGCCGCTGCGTTCCAGTCACGCACAAGAGGTTACCGACGTCCGCTACATTAGGAACACGCCCGGGGGCCGACATGATCCCGGACGGCGGTCTGCCCTGATATCCCAACGGCAGAGGAAATGGTCTCAAACACCATCTAGTGTGGGTTCGAATCCCACTCAGGGCACGGAAACGGCCCGCCTGGCGCTGCCTGGCGGGCCGTCGGCGTTTCCGGGGTCAGGCTTGCGGGTGGGCCACCGCGGAGCCGATGGTGTGGACCCGGAGCGCGTTGGTGGAGCCGTGGCTCCCGGGCGGGGAGCCCGCCACGATAACGATCTTGTCACCCTTTTCGAACTCGCCCAGGGCGAGCAGCGAGGCCTCCACCTGGCGGACCATGTCGTCGGTGTGGTGCACGAACGGGACCTGGAAGGTCTGCACCCCCCAGGTCAGGGCCAGCTGGCCGCGGATCTGGGGGTTGGAGGTGAAGGCGATCAGCGGGATCGGGGACCGATAGCGGGCCAGCCGGCGGGCGGTCTCGCCGGACATGGTGAAGGCGACCAGGGCCTTCGCGCCGACGATGGCGCCCACCTCGGCGGCCGCGCGGGCGATGGCGCCGCCGGTGGTCTCGGGGCGGCGGTCCAGGTTGTGGGTGGCGTGCAGGGTGGCGCCCTCGGCGGCGGTGGCGATCTTCGCCATGGTGGCCACCGAGTCGATCGGGTAGCTGCCGACCGAGGTCTCGCCGGAGAGCATGACCGCGTCCGCGCCGTCCATCACCGCGTAGGCCACGTCGGAGGCCTCGGCGCGGGTGGGGCGGGGGGCGTTCATCATCGAGTCAAGCATCTGGGTGGCCACGATCACCGGGTGCGCCTTCTCCCGGCACAGCTCGATGATCCGGCGCTGCACGATGGGCACCTGCTCTAGCGGCAGTTCCACACCGAGGTCGCCGCGGGCCACCATGACGCCGTCGAAGGCGTCGATGATCTCCTCCAGGCAGTCCACCGCCTGCGGCTTCTCCACCTTGGCGAGCAGCGGGAGGCGGACCCCCTCCTCGTCCATGATCTTGTGCACGATCATGGCGTCCTCGGCGGAGCGCACGAAGGACAGGGCGATCATGTCGAAGCCGGTGCGCAGGGCCCAGCGCAGGTCCGTCTCGTCCTTCTCGGTGAGCGCGGGGGCGCTGACCGCGACGCCGGGCAGGTTGAGGCCCTTGTTGTCGGAGATCATGCCGCCGACCACCACCCGGGTGGTGACCCGCGGCCCTTCGACCGCCGTCACCTCCAGGTTGAGGCGGCCGTCGTCGACCAGGATGGTGTCCCCTGGGCTGACGTCTCCGGGCAGGCCCTGGTAGGTCGTGGAGACCATGTCGCGATCACCCGGCACGTCCTCGGTGGTGATCGTCAGCACGTCGCCGACGCCGAGCCGCACCGGCCCGGAGGCGAACTTGCCCACGCGGATCTTTGGTCCCTGCAGGTCGGCGAGGACGCCGACGGCGCGGCCGCAGTCGGCGGCCGCTTCACGCACCCGGTCGAGGATCTCCTGGTGCAGTTCATGACTGCCGTGGGAGAGGTTGAATCGCGCCACGTCCATGCCCGCCGCGATCAGTTCGCGGAGGCGCTCCGGAGAGGAGGTGGCGGGACCGAGGGTACAGACGATCTTTGCTCGACGACTCACGAGTCCTAGCCTAATTGGTCCAGACCACTTGATAGTGACGGCTTCCATTGCTGTGGCCTAATTGTCAGTGACTTCACGCGATCGCTAAGGTGTCCTAGCCTTACCCGCTATGGGGCGTTTCTGGAGGTTAGCTGCCGTCTCAACGCTGTTGAGCGTCATCGCGTGCGGTGGACAGGCTACCCAATCAACCGAGCCCCCAACCGGTGTTTCGGTCTCGTTACAGCAATGGCGTTCCGATGTGCCGGTGCACCGCATGCAGGTGGCGGTCACCAACACCGGGACGCTCCCGCTCTTCTTCGAGGAGTTGCAGCTCCAGTCGGAGTCCTTCGAGACGGTGCCACCCCGCCGGGTGGACATGCCGCTGGGCCGCACGCCGCGGACCGATCTGCCCATCCCGTACGGCCCCGCCCGCTGTGACCCGACCACGATCCCGGCGCCGAAGCCCGCCGTGGTGGTGGCGAGGCTGCGGGCAGGGAACGAGCCGGCGCGCGAGGTCAGGTTCCCGATCCCGGCCACCGACCCGCTGCTGGCCCGCCTGGTGCGCACCGAATGCGCCCAGTTCATCCTGGCCCAGACGGTGGACGTGTCGTTCGGGACGGCTTGGACCAGGGACGGCGACCGCCTGCGCGGCACGCTCACCGTGACCCGCAAGCGCGGCTCCTCGCCGGTGAGCGTGGACGACCTGCTGGGGACCACGCACTACCGGCTGGAACCGGTGTCGGGGAAACGTAAGCCGGTGGACCTGCTCACCGGGGCGAGCCTGGAGATTCCGGTGCTGGTCACCCCGACCCGGTGCGATCCGCACGCGTTCGCGGAGGCGAAGCAGGCGTATCTGTTCTCGGTGCAGGGCACGGCCACGCCGGGCGGGGAGTCGTACACCATGGTCGTGGTGCCGCCGGAGGCGGTGCAGGTGAAGTTCCTGGACTACGCGGTGGACGTGTGCGACATGCCGCGCTGAGCGCGGCGGTGGCGCAGCGCGACGCCGGCCCAGGAGATCAGGATGGCGGCGATGACGACCCAGCGGACCAGCCAGACATACTGGGCCGGGTAGACGACCCCTTCGATGTAGGTGTCGATGAAGCCGCCCGGTTTCAGGCCGCTGGCTCCGGCGTGGTGCCGGCCCCAGTTCTCCAGCGCGGTGAGCGGGCATTCCACCAGGCCGGTGAGCTGGATCAGGCCCCAGCCGGCGAAGGCCAGATGGGGCCAGATCAGGCGTGGCCAGCGCCAGGCGAGGAATCCCCCCAGGGCGATGTAGCCGATCGCGATGAAATGCACGACCATCGTGACTTCCCAGACAGCCCGATACATCATGCTTCCACGGTAAGCCTGGCGGATCCCGGGGGGATCCGCCCTGCTACTCAGGCGTCCTTAGGTAGCGTGACCGCCCGGAACGCGTTGACAACCCCATGCCCGAAGAACCCGTTCTTGGCCTTGAGCCCCTCACAGACCTGCACGTTCTTCGCCGAATACCGGTACGCCCTGGGCGTCGGGCACGGCTTCGCGGACGCGGTCGAGTACAGCAGCCGTTCGGCGGTCGCCGGATTCAGCTGAAGCCCGCCCTTGCCGGGCTTCCCGAACCGGGCGACCAGCAGCGCCACCACGCCGGTGGCGTGCGGCGCCGCCATCGACGTGCCCTCCAGATACTGGTAGTACGCGCACTTCCCGCCCGCGCAGCTCTTGATCACCGAGGAGGTCATCGGCCGCCCCTGCTTGTCGATCAGCTCCTGGGCGCGCAGCGCCTTGGCGGGCGCGGCGGCCAGGATCTCGCGGGCCACGCCCTTGAGCCTGGTGACAGGGTCGGCGAGGTCGCCGCCGGGCGCGGACACGTCGGCCTGCTCGACGCCGTAGTCGGAGTAGATCGCCTTGCGCCCGCTCGGGCCGACCGCGGTGACCGAGATGACGCCGTCCAGCTCGGCGGGGACGTTCAGGCAGGAGTTGTCCACCTTGCGCTCGCGCTCGGCGCCGATCGGGTAGTCGGGGCTGGTCCCGTCCACCGTGATCTTGCCCAGGTCGAGGGCGCTGTTGCCGATCGCCGAGACCAGCGTCACGCCGCGCCCGCGGGCGTAGGCGATCGCCCGCTTCATGCCCTCCAGGATGCCCCGCTGCTCCTTCTGCTCGGCCGGGCTGTCCTGGGGGTTGGCGGGGCAGTTGAACATCCACGGGTCGACGTAGAAGGACATGTTGACCACGTCGATGCCCTTGTCGCCCGCGTAGGTGAGGGCGTCCATGGTGGGCTTGAGAAAGAAGAAGCCGGCGTCGTGGCCAGCTCGCAGGTTGACCAGGGACACGCCGGGGGCGACGCCGCCGATGCCCACGCCGTTCAGCGGGGAGCCGATCGTGCTGGCCACGTGCGTGCCGTGGCCGTCGTCGTCCACGTCGGCGGGGTCCTTGCAGCTCTTGTACTCGCAGGGGCCGTCGAAGGTCTTGCCGTTGGGGTCCTTGGGGCGGTCGATGACGAAGTTGCGGCTGAGCTCGCGGTTGAAGTTGGGGGCGATGTCGGGGTGCTTGCCGTCGATGCCGGTGTCTATCACGCCGACCAGGACCTTGTGGCTGCCGCGCTGCTTGGCGTACGACCCGGTGGGGGTGGCGCCGATCATCCGCATGTCCCACTGGCGGGAGGCCAGGGGTTCCCCGGCGGCCTTCTTGACGGCCGGGGGCTGCTTGGCGGTCGCGGGCGGCGGGTCGCCGTCCCAGCGGGCCCGGGTGGTCGCGCCGATCTTGCGGTCCCTGGCGACGGCGGCGACGGCCGGGCTGGCGCCCACGCGGGCGGGCGCGGCGGTCGTGGCGAGTAGGTAGCCGAGCCTGGGTTCCTCGCCGGTCACCGACCCGCCGCTGGCGGTCACCGCCCGGGCGGCGGCGTCCCGCTGGCCGGGCAGGTAGAAGACGAGGTACTCCCCCGGCGGGTCCGCTGTCGCCGATGCTCCGGCGAAAGCCGTACCCAGCAGTGCCGCTGATATCCCGAGCGCCAGAAACCGGGCCGCCCGCCGCTGCTTGCTCAACGATCCTCCTCGCACAGGAATATGATCATTCTTCCCGTCGCGGATAATTACAAGCCGATCAGCATATTTACGATATGTGCAAAAATGCATACGGCGTCCTGCCTTAAGGCAGGACGCCGTATATATCGGAATATTAGACTAGCGGCCGGGCTGTCGGTGGGATGGCTACCGGCAGGGCGGTCTGGCCGGTCAGGTACTCGTCCACGGCGGCGGCGGCCGAGCGGCCCTCCGCGATCGCCCAGACGATCAGGGACTGCCCGCGTCCCATGTCCCCGGCGGCGAACACCCCGTCCACCCCGGTCTGGTAGGACCTGTTGCGCGCCACGTTGCCGCGCGGGTCGAAGAACTCCCCGGCCGACAGTTCGGCCAGCTCGGTCAGCAGGCCGCCCTTCTCCGGGCCGAGGAAGCCCATCGCCAGCGTGACCAGCTGGGCCGGGATCTCCCGCTCGGTCCCCGGCACCGGCTTGAACCCGGCGGCGGGGCCCTCCACGTCGATCAGCCGCAGTGCGGCCAGCCGGCCCTCGGCGTCCTTGACGAACTCGGTGGTGGACACCGCGTACACCCGGTCGCCGCCCAGTTCGGCGAGCTCCTCGTGGGCGCTCTCCATCTTGAACAGCATCGGGAACGTCGGCCACGGCTGCGAGCCCGGCCGGTCGGCGGGCGGCTTCGGCATGATCTCCAGCTGGGTGATGGAGGCCGCGCCCTGCCGGACCGCGGTGCCGATGCAGTCGGCGCCGGTGTCGCCGCCGCCGATCACCACGACGTGCTTGCCGCGCGCCGAGATGCTGGAGTCCCCGAAGCCCTTGTTGGCGGGCGGCAGGTATTCCATCGCCTGGTAGACGCCCTCGGCGTCCCGGCCTGGCACCGGCAGGTCGCGCCACGCGGTCGCGCCGCCGGCCAGCACGATCGCGTCGAACTCGGCCCGCAGCTGGGCGGCCGTGACGTCCACGCCGACGTTGACGCCGGTGCGGAACTCGGTGCCCTCGGCCGCCATCTGCTCGATCCGGCGGTCGATGTTGCGCTTCTCCATCTTGAACTCGGGGATGCCGTACCTGAGCAGGCCGCCGATCGCGTCGGCGCGCTCGAACACCACCACGTCGTGCCCGGCGCGGGTGAGCTGCTGGGCGGCCGCGAGCCCGGCCGGGCCCGAGCCGACCACGGCCACCTTCTTGCCCGTACGGGCCAGCGGCGGCTGCGGCGTGACCCAGCCCTCCGCGAACGCCCGGTCGATGATCTCCACCTCGACCCGCTTGATCGCGACCGGGTCGGCGTTGATGCCCAGCACGCAGGCCATCTCGCAGGGCGCCGGGCAGAGCCGCCCGGTGAACTCGGGGAAGTTGTTGGTGGCGTGCAGCCGCTCGATCGCCTCCCGCCAGTCGTCCCGGTAGACCAGGTCGTTCCACTCCGGGATGAGGTTCCCGAGCGGGCAGCCGTTGTGGCAGAACGGGATGCCGCAGTCCATGCAGCGGGCGGCCTGCCTGGTCAGCTTCTCGGCCGGGAAGGCGTCGTAGACCTCCCGCCAGTCGCGGATCCGGACGTCCACCGGCCTGCGCTGCGGCAGCTCCCGGTCATGCGTGAGAAACCCCTTCGGGTCAGCCATCGAGTGTCCCCCCTTATCCGTGCGAAGCGGCCATGACGGCCTCGTCGATGTCCCGGCCCTCGGCTTCGGCCTCCGCGCGGGCGCGCAGCACCCGCTTGTAGTCGATGGGCATGATCTTGCCGAACCGGGCCAGCGCGGCGTCCCAGTCGGTGAGCAGCGCCTTGGCCACCGGCGAGCCGGTCTCGGCCAGGTGCTTCTCGACGGTCTCTCGGAGGAAGTCGGAGTCCTCGTCGGTGAGCGCCTCGATCTCCACCATCTCCCGGTTGACCCGGACCGGGTTGAGATCCAGCACGTACGCGATGCCGCCCGACATGCCCGCCGCGAAGTTGCGCCCGGTCGGCCCGAGCACGACCGCCCGCCCGCCGGTCATGTACTCGCAGCCGTGGTCGCCGACGCCCTCCACCACGGCGGTGGCGCCGGAGTTGCGGACGCAGAAGCGCTCCCCGACCACGCCCCGGATGAACGCCTCGCCGGAGGTCGCGCCGTAGAGGCCGACGTTGCCGGAGACGATGTGGCCGTCCAGGTCGTTGGCCGGGCGGACCGCGATCCGGCCGCCGGACAGGCCCTTGCCCAGGTAGTCGTTGGCGTCGCCGGTGAGCCGCAGGGTGATGCCGCGCGGCACGAACGCGCCGAAGGAGTTGCCGGCCGAGCCGGTGAACGACACGTCGATGGTGTTGTCCGGCAGGCCCGCGCCGCCCCACCTGCGGGTGACGTGGTGGCCGAGCATGGTGCCGACGGTCCGGTTCACGTTCCGGATCGGGAGCTCCAGGGTGACCCGCTCGCCGAACTCCAGCGCGCCCTCGGCCAGCTGGATCAGCGTGTTGTCCAGCGCCCGGTCCAGGCCGTGGTCCTGGCCGACGACCTGGTGCAGCGGGGTGCCCGCGGGCAGCTCCGGCTGGTAGAGGATCGGGGTCAGGTCCAGCCCGGCCGCCTTCCAGTGGTCCACGGCCGCGTCGGTGTCGAGCAGCTCGGCGTGGCCGATGATCTCGTCCAGCGAGCGGTAGCCCAGCTCGGCCAGGTACTCGCGGACCTCCTGGGCGATGAACTCGAAGAAGTTGACCACGAACTCGGGCTTGCCGGTGAAGCGCTTGCGCAGCTCCGGGTTCTGGGTGGCCACGCCGACCGGGCAGGTGTCCAGGTGGCAGACGCGCATCATGACGCAGCCGGAGACGACCAGGGGGGCGGTGGCGAAGCCGTACTCCTCGGCGCCGAGCAGGGCGGCGACGATGACGTCCCTGCCGGTCTTGAGCTGGCCGTCGGCCTGCACCACGATCCGGTCCCGCAGGCCGTTGAGCAGCAGCGTCTGCTGGGTCTCGGCCAGGCCGAGCTCCCAGGGCGCGCCCGCGTGCTTGAGCGAGGTGAGCGGGGAGGCGCCGGTGCCGCCGTCGTGGCCGGAGATGAGCACCACGTCGGCGTGCGCCTTGGAGACGCCCGCCGCGACCGTGCCGACGCCGACCTCGGAGACCAGCTTGACGTGCACGCGGGCCAGCGGGTTGGAGTTCTTCAGGTCGTGGATGAGCTGGGCCAGGTCCTCGATGGAGTAGATGTCGTGGTGCGGCGGCGGCGAGATGAGGCCGACGCCGGGGGTGGAGTGCCGGGTCTTGGCGATCCACGGGTAGACCTTGTGGCCGGGCAGCTGGCCGCCCTCGCCGGGCTTGGCGCCCTGCGCCATCTTGATCTGCAGGTCGTCGGCGTTGACCAGGTATTCGCTAGTCACGCCGAACCGGCCGGAGGCCACCTGCTTGATCGCCGACCGGCGGGCCGGGTCGCGCAGCCGCTCCGGGTCCTCGCCGCCCTCGCCGGTGTTGGACTTGGCGCCGAGCCGGTTCATGGCGATGGCGAGCGTCTCGTGCGCCTCCATCGAGATCGAGCCGTACGACATCGCGCCGGTGGAGAACCGCCGCACGATGCTCTCGACCGACTCGACCTCCTCGATCGGCACGGGCGTGCCGGGACGCAGCTTGAACAGGCCGCGCAGCGTCATCAAGGTCTCGGCCTGGCCGTCGACCAGGGAGGTGTACTCCTTGAAGATCTCGTAGCGCTTGGTCCTGGTGGCGTGCTGCAGCTTGAAGACCGTGGTCGGGTTGAACAGGTGCGGCTCGCCCTCGCGCCGCCACTGGTACTCGCCGCCGACCTCCAGCCGCCGGTGCGCGTTCTCCGCCCTCGGGTACGCCTTCAGGTGCCGCTGCTGGGCCTCCCTGGCCAGCACGTCGAAGCCGACGCCGCCTAGCCGGGAGGTGGTGCCGGTGAAACACTCGGCGATCACGTCGGGGCCGAGGCCGAGGGCTTCGAAGATCTGCGCGCCGGTGTAGGAGGCGACCGTGGAGACGCCCATCTTGGACATGACCTTGAGCACGCCCTTGCCGTACGCCTTGATCAGGTTGCGGACGGCCTTGCGCGGGTCGATCGAGAGCATCCCCGTGGCGGTCATGTCCTCGACGGTCTCGATGGCGAGGTAAGGGTTGATGGCGCTCGCGCCGTACCCGACCAGGAGGGCCATGTGGTGGCACTCGCGGGCCTCGCCGGTCTCGATCACCAGGCCCACCCGGGTGCGGGACTTCTCCCTGATCAGGTGGTGATGCACCGCGCCGGTGAGCAGCAGCGACGGGATCGGCGCCTTCTCGGCCGAGGAGCCGCGGTCGGACAGGACGATGATCCTGGCCCCGTCCGCGATCGCCCGGGAGACCTCCTCGCGGATCTCCCGCAGCCGCCGCAGCAGCGCGTCCCCGCCGCCGCCCACGTGGAACAGGCCGGAGACCACGTACGGCTGGAAGCCGGGCAGCGCGCCCTCGTCGTTGATGTGGACGATCTTGGCCAGCTCGTCGTTGTCGATCACCGGGTACGGCAGGACCAGGCGGCGGCAGGACGCGGCCCCCGGCTCCAGCAGATTGCCCTCAGGACCGATCGTGGACTGCAGGGAGGTGACCAGCTCCTCCCGGATGGCGTCCAGCGGCGGGTTGGTGACCTGGGCGAACAGCTGGCTGAAGTAGTCGAACAGCAGCCGCGGCTTCTCGCTCAGCACCGCGACCGGCGAGTCGGTGCCCATCGAGCCGAGCGGCTCGCCCCCGGTGACCGCCATCGGGGTGAGGATGATCCGCAGCTCTTCCTCGGTGTAGCCGAAGGTCTGCTGCCGCTTCACCAGCGCCTCGTGGGTGGGGTGCTCGTGCTCGCGCTCGGGCAGCTCCTCGAAACGCACCAGACCGGCGTGCAGCCACTCCCCGTACGGCTCGGCGGCGGCCAGCTCGGCCTTGATCTCGTCGTCCTCGATGATCCGGCCGCGCGCGGTGTCGACCAGGAACATCTTGCCCGGCTGCAGGCGGCCCTTGCGGATCACCCGCTCCGGCTCGATGTCGGCGAGCACGCCCGCCTCGGAGGCGAGCACGACCAGGCCGTCGTCGGTGACGTAGAACCGGCCCGGGCGCAGGCCGTTGCGGTCCAGGACCGCCCCGACCAGGGTGCCGTCGGAGAAGGAGATCGAGGCGGGGCCGTCCCAGGCCTCCATGAGGGTGGAGTGGAACTCGTAGAAGGCGCGCCGCGCCGGGTCCATCTCGGTGTGGTTCTCCCACGCCTCCGGGATCATCATCAGCACCGCGTGCGGCAGCGACCGGCCGCCCAGGTGCAGCAGCTCCAGCGTCTCGTCGAAGGAGGCGGTGTCGGAGGCGTCCGGGTCGCAGATCGGGAACAGCCGCTCCAGGTCGCCGGGGATGAGCCCGGTGCCGAGCATGGCCTCCCGCGCCCGCATCCAGTTGCGGTTGCCCTTGACCGTGTTGATCTCCCCGTTGTGCGCGATGTAGCGGTACGGGTGGGACAGCGGCCAGGACGGGAAGGTGTTGGTGGAGAACCGGGAGTGCACCAGCGCGATCGCGGTGACGTAGCGCTCGTCGGACAGGTCGGGGAAGAACGGCTCGACCTGCTGCGGGGTGAGCATGCCCTTGTAGACCACGGTCCGGCAGGAGAGCGAGGCGAAGTAGACGTCCACCTCGTGCTCGGCCCGCTTGCGGAACGCGAACGCGGCCCGGTCCAGATCGATCCCGGACAGGTCGCCGGAGCTGACGAACAGCTGGCGGAACGACGGCATCACGGCGCGGGCGCTCGGCCCGGCGTGCGTGGTGCCCACCGGGACCTCGCGCCAGCCGAGCACGGTGATGTTCTCCTCGGCCGCGATCTCCTCGATCATGCCCATGGCGACCGCGCGGGCCTGCTCGTCGTGCGGCAGGAAGGCGATCCCGGCCGCGTACGCCCCCGCTTCGGGCAGCGCGAACGGGGTGACGGCCCGGTAGAGCGCGTCCGGGATCTGCGTCAGGATGCCGGCGCCGTCTCCGGTCTCCGGTTCGCTCCCCCGCGCACCCCGGTGATCGAGGTTGATGAGCGCGGTCAGGGCCTTCGCGACAATGTCATAGCTGCGGCGGCCGTTCACGTCGGCAACCATCGCGACGCCACAGGCGTCGTGCTCGTTCGCAGGGTCGTAAAGGCCCTGAGGCTCGGGAAAGCCCCCAGGGCGGCCAAGGCGGGCAGCAGGCATGTAATCACTCCCGTCGTCATCTTCTGCGTGGAGACAGAGGGACGACGCTGGCCCTGCTGCAGTTGTGGTGTGTAGAGATTACCCCACCGTGTGCGAATGGTCCCGCCTGGGCGTTCAGGGGACGAGTTCGGGCGGTGGCGCGCCGATAGGGTTTCAGTTATGGCTATCGACGAGCTGTTCGCACAGGCCGGAGTGGATGGCAGGCGGCTCCGTAGGGCGGTCGCCCTCCTCGCGGATGGGCGCTGGTGGTCACTCGCCGATCTGGTCCGGGAGACCGCCACGTCGCGGCGGACCATCGAGGCGCTGCTCCGCGAGCTCCCCCTTGAGCATCGCGGCGAACGCGTCCGAATCCCAGCTGATCAGGCTAAACACTACAACACTGGCACTGAATCCAATATTTCGGACCCTGTGTCTCACCTTATGGACATATATGGGGATACGGTGGCCCGAATCGGGGAGCTGATCGCCAAGGCGCCCCGGGGGCGGCACACGCTCGATCATGTGGCGGCCACGGCGGACACGGTGGTGCGGCGGGCGTTGCTGCTCGGGGAGCGGTTCTGGCTGCCCGGAGCGCGGGTGCTGTGTGTCGGAGATCACGATCTGACCTCGCTGGCGGTGCGGATGATCCATCCGGAGGTCGAGGTGGCGGTGGCCGACATCGACGAGCGGATCCTTGAGTATGTGGATGCCCAGGGGCTGGGGGTTCGAACATTCTGGGCTGATCTGCGGCTGGGGTTGCCGCCGTCGGCGCGGGGGTGGGCGGATCTGGCGGTCACCGATCCGCCGTACACGCCGGAGGGGGTGGGGTTGTTCGTGGCGCGTGCGGCCGAAGGGCTGCGGGATCGTGATCAGGGGCGGATTCTGCTGGCGTATGGGGCTTCTGAGCGGACGCCGATGCTGGCGTTGAAGGTGCAGGGTGCGCTTTCTGATCTCAATCTTCTGACTGAGGCGATATTTCCGGATTTCAATAGGTATCACGGGGCGGAGGCGATCGGCAGCGCGGCGGATCTCTACGTGTTGCGGCCGACCACGAAGACTTGGCCCTCGGTGGCGTCCCGGGTGGACAAGCTGGCCACCGCGATCTACACGCAGGGCCCGCAGTCGGTGGAGTCCGCGCAATCCAAGGAAGATTTGCCGGGCCTTGCCGGAATCGAGGCCTTCGCTCCCGGGCTGCTGGTCGGGGAGTGGCCGCGCGACCTGCTGCCGAAGCTCCCCCGGGTCCGCCTGTCGACCTGGCTGGCCAAGCCCTACGCCGCCGATCCCGACCGGGTGGCGATCGCCGTACCACCGGGCCTGGAGGCCGCGCTACCCCGCGTCCTCCTCGCCTCCCGCGCCCGCCACGTGCGCGTCCTCCTCGCCACCCCACCCCCCGACCTCACCGACCTGCTCTCCCCCGTCTACGACCTCACCGCCGAGGGTTCCATCCTCGACGCGGTACGACGTCCGCTCCCCGACCACGACCCCGCCAGGATCGCGCGCCGCATCCTCGACAACGCCCACGGCAAAGCCACCAACTCCTGGCGCGAAGCCCTCATCTCCGCCCGGAACCTCACCAAGAAACAGGCCCGAACCCTGGTCCCCGACTGGGCCGACGCCACCACCCTGGAACTCCCGGCCCACCGCCTGGCCGCCCTCCCACACGCGGCGGAGGACTCCCTGACTGCCGCGTCCCAGCCCTCAGGAGCGGCGGAGGATTCCGTGCCGACCACTACCCGCCCTTAACAGAGCGGCGGCGGACTCCCTGACGGTTGCCGCCTGGCCTCGGAGAGTGGCGGGCGGACTCGCTGACTGCCGCTACCCGGCCTTCAGGAGACGGGTCTGCAGGAACTGGCTGACCGAGTCCACGGCCAGCAGCGGATCGGTGAGGTCCGGCTTCTCGTCGCCCACCGCAGCCACCCAGCTCACCACGGCGTAATGCCCCAGCGCCCTGCCCTGCGCCGAACCCCCGGCGATCACGGGCTGCCCTGGCGCGAGCTTCAGGAACGCATCCTTCTTGAACGCCTGCACCAGCCGATCCGCCGCCCCGGAATCGGCCAGATTGAAGATCGCAAACAGCCCCGAAACCCCGTCCGCGCTGTAGACGGCCCGCAACACCTGCGTGCACCCCTGCAACGGCGGACTCCCCCACACCGCCTCCGCACAGTTCCCCGAAACGAACGACTGCCCCCGCTTCATCTGCACGGCCCCAAAGCTCAACGTGTCCTTCCCGAAGACCTCCCCAACAGCCAACGGCTCCGGATCCACCTCTCTCGACACAATCGCCTCATAGATCGCCGAAGACGACTCCGCCCGAAACACCTGCGGCCGAGGATCCCCTACCACCACCGAACACGCCACCCCGAGAAACGCCCCTGCCACGACCACCCCGGCCCACCTCATGACGCCAGATCCTACTCAAGCGCCCCGACAGTTACTCTGGGATCGGCCTCGGTGACGCGACGATCACTTACGGAGTGGCTGGAGGGGTTCCGCCGGTTGCTGTGACGACTCTGCGGTAGATGGCCTTCTCTGCTTCTCGGAGGGTGAGGCTTAGAGTGACGAAGTCGTCGGTGGATTCGGGGTCGGCGCCGTCGGAGCGGGCCACCCAGACGAGGCCGACGTAGTGGCCCATGGCGTGGCCGCTGGATTCGGAGTAGCCCTGGAAGGGGGCCTGGTCGGGTTTGAGGGGGAGGGTCCAGCCGCCGCGGTGGAGGGCTTCCAGGGTGGTGACCAGGGTGTTGGCGGCTTCGGCGTCGCGGAGGTTGAGCAGGGTGTACTGGGCGATGTAGGTGGTGCGGGTGGTCGCCCTGGGTGACCCGGTGGTTTCGGTGGGCTCGGTGGTGGTGCCGCTCGGTGTGGCGGTGGGGTTGGCGCTGGTGGTGACCGTGGTGGTGTAGAGGCCGCGGACGGCTTGGGTGCAGCCTGCGGCGGCTACCTGTTCGATCAGCTCGTCGCCCCACAGGACCGAGGCGCAGGAGTTGTCCAGCTGGCGCTGGGCGAGCTTCAGCGTCTGCTTGCCGGATTTCAGGGTGCGGGTGGCGAAGACTTCCTCGGCGGTGAGGGGTTTCGCGTCGGCGTTGCGGTCGGCGATGGGGGCGAACTGTTTCAGCGACGGCCAGGACTGGTATTCGGACGGGCGGGCCTGGCCGATGGAGGATCCGGCAGAGAGCTGGCTGGGCCCGGCCGCGGTGCCGTTGACGCCCTGGACGACGAGGGTGAGGAGCAGACCGACGACCAGGAGCGCCGCGACGCCGCCGAGGCCGAGCAGGATCTTCTGCTGGACGGGAGTAAGGCCGAGTTCGGCCAGGCGAGAATCGCTCCAGCGGTCCTGCCGGACCGCCGGGCGTCGTTTGCGGGGAGTCATACGCCGCCGACTCCGATGATCGAGCCGAGTCCCCCGGTGAGCGCAGTGGCGACCCCGCCGACCAGGAGCACCTTTTCCGGATTGCGGGAGATCCTCCGCACGAGCGCGGGATTCTCCGCACCGCACGAGGCCCTCCGCACGAGCGCGGGATTCTCCGCACCACGCGACACCTGCCACACGAACGCGGGATTCTCCGCACCACGCGACACCTGCCACACGAACGCGGGATTCTCCGCACCACGCGACACCTGCCACACGAGCGCGGGATTCTCCGTACTGCGCGAAATCCTCCGCGCGAGTGTGGGATCGACGCTGCGGCTTACGTGAACCTGAGCCAATTCGTCCTGCTCGTCCTTCGGATGCCGTTCGAGCTCATGGCGCTCGACCCCGATCTCGGCCTGGGCCGGCTCACGCCGGCCGGCCAACGACACGTACGCACCCCCGGCCATGGAGGCGGCCGAGCGCGTCATCGCCCGCCTGCCTCCTCCCCCGACACTCCGGAGGTGGCTTTGTCGGGATCGATATCCGAAGAATCGGAGGAATCGGAGGAGCTGGGGGGATCCGCGGAGTCCTCCGCGGCCTCCGCGTTCGCAGTGGCCTTGGCTTCCTCGTCGGTGGTGGCGAGTTCGGCGGCTTCCGCCTGTTCCGGGCCGTGGGCGGGGTCATGCGCGGGATCGTCCCCGCCGTCGCCCGCGACGATGATCTCCTCGGTGGTCTTGTTCCTGGTCAGCCAGAAGTACGCGATCGCGCCGATGAAGATGACGACCGAGGTCCACTGGTTCAGCCGCAGGCCCAGGATCTCGTGCGCCGGGTCGACCCGCAGCCCTTCGATCCAGAACCGGCCGATCGTGTAACCCGCGACGTACAGCGCGAAGAGGCGGCCGTGGCGGAGCGCGAGGCGTGAGCCGAGGAGGATCAGCACGCCCGCGAGCGCGAAGTCCCAGAGCGACTCGTACAGGAAGGTCGGGTGGTAGGTGGCCGCTCCGGGGACCGTGCCGGGACGGCCAGGGTCGATCTCCAGGCACCAGGCGTAGTCGCACGGGCTGCCGAACAGCTCCTGGTTGAAATAGTTGCCCCAGCGCCCGATGCCCTGGGCGACGGCGATGCCGGGCGCGAGCGCGTCCGCGACCGCCGTCAGCGAGATGCCGCGCCGCCGGCAGGCGATCCAGACGCCGACGCCACCGAGGGCGATGGCACCCCAGATACCGAGACCGCCCTTCCAGATGTAGAGCGCGTCGATCGGCTGGTTGGGGGCGTCCGCCCCGAAATACAGCTGCCAGTCGGTGATGACGTGGTAGAGCCGGCCGCCGACCAGGCCGAAGGGCACGGCCCAGACGGCCAGGTCGGTGATGGTGCCGGGCTGGCCGCCACGGGCCCGCCAGCGGCGCTCGCCGATCCAGACGGCGACGACGACGCCGAGCACGATGCACAAAGCGTAAGCCCGGATGGGGATCGGTCCGAGATTCCAGACCCCCTGAGACGGGCTGGGGATGTAGGCGAGGGGCATGTCACAGGACGCTACCGCCTCCGCGACGCGCTCGGGTACGGACGATCGTAAAGGACCTGTCACAAGCTAACCCGCGACCCTCGCGGGCGAGGTTCTCACGCGTGGATCGCCGACCGCCCGCGAGTACCGCTTCACGCAACTTGGCGGGCACGAAGACGACCTCGTTGGCCAGGTCCATCCCGTCCAGCTTCACCAACGACGTGACTCACCGACCGGCCGCGACCACGACTTCACGCAACTTGGCGGGCACGAACGCGACCTCGTTGGCCAGGTCCATCCCGTCCAGCTTCACCAACGACGTGACTCACCGACCGGCCGCGACCACGACTTCACGCAACTTGGCGGGCACGAACGCGACCTCGTTGGCCAGGTCCATCCCGTCCAGCTTCACCAACGACGTGGCTTACTGACCGGCCGCGAGCACCGCTTCGCGCAGTTTGGCGGGGACGAAGGCGACCTCGTTGGGCAGGTCCTTGCCGTCCAGCTTCACCGTTGGGGTGCCGGTGATCTTCGCCTCGCGCATGACCCTGGCCGACTGGCTCTCCTGGTCGGCCGCGTGCTTCTGCGTGGTCACGCACTCGGGGAAGGCGGGATCGGTGACACCGGCCTCCTCGCCCCAGGACACCAGGTCGTTGAGGGCGAACCCCTCGACGGTCTCGCTCGGCTGGTTCTGGAAGAGCTTGTCGTGGAAGGCCAGCCACTGCTTGCCGTCGCTGATGCAGCGGGCCGCCGCTCCCGCCCTGATCGAGTTGGACTTGGTCGGCTCGGCCGAGAAGATCGAGACCGGGTGGTAGACCACCTTGGCCTTGCCCTCGGCGGCCAGGTTCTTGATCGTCGATCCGCTGCTGGTCTCCAGGGCCTTGCAGGCCGGGCACTGGAAGTCCTCGTACACATCCACCACCGGCCCGGTCACGCCCGCCTTGGCCAGCGTGACGGTGCCGTCGGAGTTCACGGTGGCCGGGGCCTGGGCGAGCGCGGGTGTCTCCGCGGTGTCCTGGGAGGCCGCGTACCAGGAGCCGAGACCGATGGCCGCCACCGCGACCACTCCCACGGCCGAGATGACCATCAGGCGCTTGCGCCGCTCCCGCTTGCGTTCGGCGGCCCGCTGCGCCGCGATGCGATCGCGCGCTGACGCTTCCCGCGCACCCTTGCTCATGAAACGTTCTCCTCGTTGTCGTCGTGGTGATCGGGCGGGTCGCTCAGGCCCAGCGCGGAGTCGAGCGCCAACCGGCCCGGCGGGAACCAGGCGGCCCAGGCCGCGCAGAGCACGAGCCCGGCGTCGCGGAGCAGCTCGCTGAGGTAGGCGGGCTCCTGCCCGGCCGCGAGCGTGCCGTCGCCGCCGAAGCAGCCGCAGTCGATGCGCAGCCCGCGCGCCCAGGCCGAGGCGATGCCGGCCACGAAGGCGAGCATGAGCAGCCCGGCCACGACGGCCGAGGCGCGCGTGAGCAGGCCCAGGACAAGCAACGCTCCGACCACGATCTCCAGGATGGGCAGGCCGTAACCCACGGCCGTGGCGACCCCGCCCGGCAGGAGCTCGTAGGCCTTGACCGCCTGCACCGACAGGGCGGGCGTGCCGATCTTGAGCCAGCCCGCGGCGATGAGCACGCCACCGAGCACGAGCCGGGCGATGGTCGTCACCCAGGGTACCGCTCCCTGTGCGGAGAGTGGCCATCGCGAAGCGGGAATATCCGCTGCCACGTGAGAACTCCTTAACCTGACCGCGTGGGCGGTCACCGGTCCCGAACTTAATAGAGACAGCTCACCATGACCTGGATAAGAGCCCGGTAAACCGCGAGCGATCGCCGAATATTGCCTGCATATCACACCAAAACGGCCGATCTCCTGAGGGAGATCGGCCGTACCGGAAGCAGGTTCAGCGGCGGCGGCATCCCGCCGCGAGTTCGGCCGCGAGTTCGCGCACCGCGAAGAGCCCCGCGGACTCGTCGGGCGCGTCGAGCAGCCGCCGGATGAACGCCGAGCCGACGATGACGCCGTCCGCGTACGCGGCCACTTCGGCGGCCTGGGCGCCGGTGCCGACCCCGAGGCCGACGCAGACCGGCAGCGTGGTGTGCGCGCGGGTCCGCTTGACCAGGCCCTCGGCCGCCAGCCCGACCGACTCGCGGGCGCCGGTCACGCCCATCAGCGAGGCCGCGTAGACGAAGCCGGTGCAGCAGTCGGCGACGATGCCGATGCGCTCCTCGGTGGAGCTGGGCGCGACCAGGAACACGGTCTCGATGCCCGCCTCCCGGCTGGCCTCCCGCCACGGCCCGGCCTCTTCCGGCGTCAGGTCGGGCGTGATCGTGCCCACCCCGCCCGCGTTGGCCAGGTCCCGCGCGAAACGCTCCGCGCCGTACTGGTCGATGGGGTTCCAGTACGTCATGACCAGGGTCGCCGCCCCGGTCCTGGCCACACCCTCGACGGTGCGCATGACGTCGGCGATCCGGGTGCCGTTGCTCAGCGACCGGTGCACCGCGTCCTGGATGGTCGGCCCGTCCATCAGCGGATCCGAGTACGGCAAGCCGATCTCGATCACGTCGCAGCCCGCGTCCACCATGGCGGAGGCGGCGGCGACGGCCCCGTCCTTGGTCGGGAACCCGGCGGGCAGGTAGCCCACCAGCGCGGCGCGGTCCTCGGATCGGGCCTTCTCGAAGACCGCGGCAAGAGATGTCATATCGGCGCCCTAGAGGTTGAAGTACGTCATCGCGGTGCCCATGTCCTTGTCGCCCCGGCCGGAGAGGTTCACCAGGATCGTGGCGTCCGGGCCCAGCTCGCGGCCCAGCTTGAGCGCCCCGGCCAGCGCGTGCGCGGACTCGATCGCCGGGATGATGCCCTCGGTGCGGGCCAGCAGCGCGAACGCGTCCATCGCCTCGGCGTCGGTGATGCCGTGGTAGGTGGCCCGGCCGCTGTCCTTGAGCCAGGCGTGCTCGGGCCCGACGCCCGGGTAGTCCAGACCGGCCGAGATCGAGTGCGACTCGATCGTCTGGCCCTCCTCGTCCTGCAGCACGTAGGTGCGGGAGCCGTGCAGCACGCCGATGGTCCCCGCGGTGAGGGTGAGCGCGTGCTCGCCCGTCTCCAGGCCCCGGCCGCCGGCCTCGTAGCCGTGCAGGGCGACGCCCTCGTCGCCGAGGAAGGCGTGGAAGATGCCGATCGCGTTGGAGCCGCCGCCCACGGCCGCGCAGATGGCGTCCGGCAGCTTGCCGGTGAGCGCCAGGATCTGGCGGCGCGCCTCGACGCCGATGATCCGGGCGAAGTCCCGGACGATGCCGGGGAACGGGTAGGGCCCGGCGACGGTGCCGAACAGGTAGTGGGTGCTGTCCACGTTGGTGACCCAGTCGCGGAACGCCTCGTTGATGGCGTCCTTGAGGGTCTGGCTGCCGTTGGTGACCGGCACCACGGTCGCGCCGAGCAGCTTCATCCTGGCCACGTTGAGGGACTGCCGCTCGCAGTCGACCGCGCCCATGTAGATGACGCACTCCAGGCCCATCAGCGCGGCGGCGGTGGCGGTGGCGACGCCGTGCTGGCCCGCGCCGGTCTCGGCGATGACCCGGGTCTTGCCGAGCCGCTTGGTCAGCAGCGCCTGGCCGAGCACGTTGTTGATCTTGTGGGCGCCGGTGTGGGTGAGATCCTCGCGCTTGAGCACGATCCGGGCCCCGCCCGCCTGCGCGCCGAACTTGGGCACGTCGGTGAGGGTGGTGGGCCGCCCGGCGTAGGTCCGCAGCAGGTGGTCGAACTCGCGGATGAACGCGACGTCGGTCCTGGCCTTCTCGTAGACGGCGGCGACCTCGTCCAGCGCCGGGATGAGCGCCTCCGGCACGTAACGGCCGCCGAACACGCCGAACTTGCCGCCGGTCCCGGCGTCACCGCCGACCAGGTCGCCCGGCTGGAGGACCGTGTCCTCGGAGGATGTCATGGCTTCTCCTGCTGCCGTTCCTGTCGGGATGACGGGTGCGCGCCCGCGGTCACCAGGTCGTTGACCGCGGCCCTCGGGTCCTTGCCGGTGACCAGGCTCTCCCCCACCAGCACCGCGTCGGCGCCCGCGCGGGCGTAGGCGAGCAGGTCGTGCGGCCCGCGCACGCCGGATTCGGCGATCTTGAGGATGCCGTCCGGGATCTTCGGGGCCAGCTTGGCGAAGACGTCCCGGTCCACCTGGAGCGTCCTGAGGTCGCGCGCGTTCACCCCGATGATCTTAGCGCCCGCGGCGACGGCCCGCTCCAGCTCGTCCTCGGTGTGCACCTCGACCAGCGGCGTCAGCCCGATGGACTCGGCCCGCTCGATCAGCGAGACCAGCGCCTCCTGCTCCAGCGAGACGACCATCAGCAGCGCCAGGTCCGCGCCATAGGCCCGGGCCTCCCAGAGCTGGTAGGCGCTGACGATGAAGTCCTTGCGCAGGATCGGCACGTCCACCCTGGCCCGCACGGCGGCCAGGTCGTCGAGGCTGCCGCCGAACCGGCGGCGCTCGGTGAGCACGCTGATCACGTGCGCGCCCCCGGCCTCGTAGTCGGCGGCCAGACCGGCCGGGTCGGCGATGGCGGCGAGCGCGCCCTTGGACGGGCTGGACCGCTTCACCTCGGCGATCACCGAGACCCGGTCTCCGCCCAGCGCCGCGCGCACGTCACGGGGGGCGGGCGCACGTCCGGCGCGCTGCTTGAGCTCGTCGATCGACACGGTCTTCTGCCGCTCGGCGAGGTCCTCCCGGACCCCTTCGATGATCTCGTCGAGAACGCTCACGAACTCCGGGTCCCTCCGATTGACTGCGCTCGCGGGGCGTCGCATCGCACCCGCCTTGCCCTGCCGATGGTATCGGCCCTGCCGCCCCTGCCCGGCCACCGGGGCGTGTCACGGCGCGAGATAGCGGCCGAACGGGAGGTTCCGTACGACCCAGAAGATCAGCGCCACCGCGACGAAACCGCGCGCGATGACTGGCCTGGCCAGGACGGTGGTCATCCGGCGACCGGTCCAGGCCGCGTACGCCCAGCGGGCCCACAGGTAGAGCAGCACGGGCGCGGTCAGCGTGAACAGCGGGTTGAGGCCCAGGGCCGCGAGCGGGTCGCCGTGAGCGAGCGCGTGCACGGCGCGCAGGCTGCCGCAGCCGGGGCAGAAGAACCCGCTGACCGCGAGGAACGGGCAGGCCGGGTAGTGCCCGGCCGCGTTCGGGTCGACGGCGGCGACGTATCCGGTGGCCGCGATCGTGATCGCCGCCACCCCCGCGGGCACGGCGAAACGCCGCGTCGCCGTCTTCATCCGGACAGCTTAACCAGGCCCGCCCCCGTGCGGGCCCTCGACATCTAGTAGTTGAAGCTGGTGTCCGCGGTCTCGGCGATGCCGATCAGGGCCAGGATGGCGGCGCCGAACGCCAGCCACAGGATGACCCACAGGGCGATCGTGATGTAGGAGGTGACCAGGCCGGCCACGGCCATGCCGCGCCCCTCCTCGCCGCTCTCCTTGATCCGCGCCATCGCGATGTGCCCGAAGATCGCGCCGAGGATGCTGGTGACGCCGCACAGCAGCAGGCCGACGATGCCCATCACCAGGGACGCGACCGCGAGCCCGTTGGTCGGCCTGGACGGCGGGTAGCCGTAGCCCGGCTGCTGGTACTGGTAGCCGGGCTGCTGGTAAGCCTGCTGCTGGTAGGACTGGTCGTAGCCGCTGGGCTGGGTGTAGCCGGGCTGCGGCTGGCCGTACTGGTCGTAGCCGGGCTGCTGCGCCCCATAGCCGGGCTGCTGCCCGTAGCCCGGCTGCTGACCGTATCCCTGATCCCCGTAGCCGGGCTGCTGGCCGTAACCGGGCTGCTGCCCGTAGCCGGGCTGGCCCCCGTGCTCCCCGGTGTCGCCCGGCTGGTTCCCGTAACTCATGTGAATGACTCCTAGCGGTCATCGTGAGAGGTGCGGGGCGCAGCCTAGCGATTTGCTCTGATTACTTGGGAAATACGCTCAAGGTGTGGACAATTTGTGACCAGGCGTGGCCCGCTTGTCAACGATGCTCGTCGGATTCGGTCGGGTCTAGTCCCGCGTCCAGAGCGTCCCACAACTCTCGCTCTCCCGATGGCCTCATCGGGGTACGGCTTCCGCGTGCCGGGCTCGCCCATCGGGTGGCGCGGAGGGTCGCGTACAGGCCGGAAAGGATCAGGAGCCCTCCTCCGGCGACGGCGACCAGAGGCCACGGGGTGAGCTCGGTGGTGGCCGCGGCGCTGCCCTCGGGGGCGAGGTCGCCCCAGGCGCGCAGGGACGCCAGCACGATCGCCGCGCCGCACAGGGCGATCAGTCCCGCCAGGACGGAGCGCCAGACGCCGCGGGCGGCGAGCACGGCGACGGATCCGGCCAGGGCGGCGAGGGCCACCGGCGTGAGTGAGGCCGCGACTTCGCCGCCGGTGAGGGTCAGGGTGGGCAGGTTGGGGGCGGTGACGTCGAAGGTCAGCACCGCCCAGTCCCGGCTCGCGGCGAGCAGCGTGAGCCCCGATCCGGCGGCGCAGACGGCCAGCCAGAGCGAGATCACGCGCCGGGCGGGATTCATGTGATCGTCACTTCCAGGGGTGTGGCGTCGAAGCAGGTCCGATCACCGGTGTGGCAGGCGGCCCCCACCTGGTCCACCTGAAGCAGGATCGTGTCACCGTCGCAATCGAGCGCGGCGTGCTTGACCCACTGCACGTGTCCCGACGTGTCGCCCTTCACCCAGTATTCGCCCCGGCTCCGGGACCAGTACGTCGCCCGGCCCGTGCTCAGCGTGCGGTGCAGTGCCTCGTCGTCCATCCAGGCCAGCATGAGCACCTCCCCGCTGTCATGCTGCTGCACGACCACGGCCACCAGGCCGTCCCGGGTGCGTTTCAACCTACCGGCGATCTTCGGGTCCAAGGGCATGTCGTAATTCTGCCTCATCTGGGGCCCCGACCAGCGTGTTCGTCCCCTCGGGCGTGGTCAGCCGTCGGCGGCGACCAGGGCGAACGGCAGATCGGCGATCGGGTGGGCGGTGAAGCCGGGCGCGCCGCGGTAGGCCGAGCCGGTGATCCAGCGGGCGGTGTTGGAGGCCACCACGCGGCCTTCGGCGTTGGTGAGCAGGGCGGGGGCCGGGATCTCGCGGAGGGCGGGGTCGACGGCGGCCTCGAAGCGGCGGACGAACACGTCGGCGGCGGCGACGCCGATGAAGGCGCCTGCCACGGTCACGGGGACCGACAGGGTGAGGCTGTACTCGTCGGTGCACAGGTAGTCGACGTAGGGTCCGCAGATGGTGTGTTCTGCGCCGGCGAGCGGGCCGGTGTACCAGTCCCAGTGCGTGTAGTCGTAGAAGGCGCTGCTGGACGGGTCGAGGTCGCGTAACAGCTGGACCGGGCGGCCTGACGGGTTCTCCTGCCACCACTCCAGATACCAGGGGGCGTCCGCGAGCAGGCCGGGGGCGGCGATGAAGCCGATTCCGGCGATCAGCGCGCCCAGGCGGCCCGGGTCTAGGCGGCTCCACAGCAGGGGGCGGAGCGTGGCCAGGTCAGCGGCGACAGGCGTACGGCCCCGGACCGAGCGCACGGAGGCGGCGGTGGCGGTGCGGACTTCGCGAAGGGTGGTGAAGACCTCGTCGGCGACCTCGGTGACGCGGGTGACGGCCGCGTTGACGACGTCGGCGGGGCGACCAGCCTGAAGTTGGGTCATTTCGCTACTCCTGGAGCCGCAGCCGAAGCTCGATGAGGTGGTCAACCGCGTCCAGCACGTGGCGTTCGGCGAGCTCCCTGGCCTGGTCTCCCTCTCCCGCCCTGATGGCCTCGACGATGGCCCGATGCTGGTCGAACAGATTGCGTTTGGCCATCTCATGGTGCTCGTCCCGGGAAAGCCACAGCAAGGGTCCGATGTCAGCCTGTAACCGGATCTCCTCCTGAGTGAGTCGCGCGGACTGGGAGGCGGCGGCGATCTCCACGTGGAAGCGGCCGTCCAGGCGGCGCAGGCGGCCGTCCCAGTCGGCTCCGGCCATCTCGTCCAGGGAGCGCAGCAGCGGGGCGAGGTCGGAGGGGAGGGCGCGCTGGGCGGCCAGGCGGGCGGCGGCTCCGGCGATGGCCGCGTAGTGGTCGCCGAGATCGCGCAACTCCTCCACCGCGTACCCCCGCAGGAGGGAGCCGAGGTCGAGGTCGGAGGGGAGGCGGACGAAGCTGCCGCCGCCGCGGCCCCGGCGGGTCTCGACCATGCCCTGCTGGCGCAGGGCCATCAGGGCCTCCCGCAGGGTGACGGTGGAGACGCCGAGCTGTCCGGCGAGCTCGGCCTCGCTGGGGAGTTGCTCGCCGTCGGCGAGCAGGCCGAGGGCGATCGCGTCGGTGAGGCGGCGGATCACCGCCTCGACCCGGGCGGTGCTGTCCACCGGCGCGAAGACGGCCAGACGCGCCGATTCCATCTGGCTCCCTCCATCGCGGTTAACACCTGTGATACCGGATCGTGTCTTGTTGCGAAACATTTAACACCATATGTTTAATTTCATGGCAGACCAAGCGGTGGCCCTGCGCGGGCTGCGCAAGAGCTTCGGGAGCGTCGAGGCGGTCGCGGGTGTGGACCTGGGCGTCGCGGACGGCGAGTTCTTCGCGATGCTCGGCCCGTCGGGCAGCGGCAAGACCACCGTGCTGCGGATGATCGCCGGTTTCGAGACCCCCACCGCCGGAACCGTCGAGCTCGGCGGCCGGGACGTCACCCGGCTGGCGCCCTTCGAGCGGGACGTGAACACCGTCTTCCAGGACTACGCCCTGTTCCCGCACATGAGCGTGCTGCAGAACGTCGAGTACGGCCTGCGCGTCAAGAAGGTCCCCAACCGCCGCGAGAAAGCCCTCGAAGCTCTCGCCACGGTCCGCCTGGAGGGCTTCGGCAAACGGCGGCCCGGCGAGCTCTCCGGCGGCCAGCGGCAGCGCGTGGCGCTGGCCCGCGCCCTGGTCAACCGCCCCCGGGTGCTGCTGCTTGACGAGCCGCTCGGCGCGCTCGACCTGAAGTTACGCGAGGAGATGCAGGTCGAGCTGAAGGCGATCCAGCGCGAGGTAGGCATCACGTTCCTGTTCGTCACCCACGACCAGGAGGAGGCGCTGACCATGAGCGACCGGGTCGCGGTGTTCAACCACGGCCGGGTCGAACAGGTCGGCACCCCGGCCGAGGTGTACGAGCGACCGGCCAGCGCGTTCGTGGCCGGTTTCGTGGGCACCTCCAACCTGATCTCGGGCGAGGCGGCGCAGGCCGTGCTCGGCAAGGACGGCACGTTCAGCGTCCGCCCCGAGAAGCTGCGCGTCGCGCCGCCGGACGAAACCGTCGGGGACGGCGAGCACAGCGCCACCGGCCTGGTCACCGAGGTCGTCTACGCCGGGCCCGCCACCCGGTTCGTGGTGGATCTGGACGCGGGCGGGCGGCTCATCGCCCTCCAGCAGAACCTGCAGGTCTCGTCCATGGACGTGATGGGCCTGCGCGGCACCAGGGTCCGGCTCGTGTGGCACCGCCGCCACGAGTTCGCGATCGTCTAGATATCAGGAGCTCATATGCGATCAACCCCCCGTATCGCCGCAGCCGTCGCAGCACTGGCATTAGCCGCCGCCTGCGGTTCCACCGAACCCACCGGCACCGCCGCCCCCGCCCCCGGCGTCAGCGGCTTCACCCCGCCGAAGATCGAGGCGCTGGCCTCCCTCGGCGCCGGCGAGGGCCAGGTCAACCTGGTCGCCTGGGCCGGTTACGTGGAGGACGGCTCCACCGACCCCAAGGTCGACTGGGTGAGCGAGTTCGAGAGCAGCACCGGCTGCCAGGTCAACACCAAGACCGCGGGCACCTCCGACGAGATGGTCAACCTGATGAAGACCGGCGAGTACGACGCCGTCTCCGCCTCCGGCGACGCCTCGCTCCGCCTGATCGCGGCCGGCACGGTGGCCCCGGTGAACACCTCGCTGATCCCCAACTACGCGGACGTGTTCTCCGGTCTGAAGGACAAGCCGTGGAACTCGGTCGGCGGCGTCTCGTACGGCGTGCCGCACGGCCGGGGCGCGAACCTGCTGATGTGGCGCACCGACAAGGTCAGCCCGGCGCCCGACTCCTGGGGGGTGGTGTTCGACCCCGCCTCGCCGTACAAGGGGTCGGTGACCGCCTACGACTCGCCGATCTACATCGCGGACGCGGCCGTCTACCTGATGGCCACCAAGCCCGAACTCGGCATCAAGAATCCGTACGCGCTGGACGACAAGCAGTTCACCGCGGCGGTGGACCTGCTGAAGCAGCAGCGCGGCATCATCGGCGAGTACTGGTCGGACTACACCAAGGAGATCCAGGCCTTCAAGGCGGGCGACACCGTGGTGGGCACCACCTGGCAGGTCATCGCCAACCTGGCGCTGGCCGACAAGGCCCCGGTGGAGGTGACGCTGCCCAAGGAGGGCGCGACCGGCTGGTCGGACACCTGGATGGTGGCGGCCGCCGCCAAGAACCCCAACTGCGCCTACAAGTGGCTGGACTGGATCATCTCCCCGAAGGCGAACGCGCAGGTGGCCGAGTGGTTCGGGGAGGCGCCGTCGAACGCCAAGTCGTGCGCGGAGACGGCCGACCCGAAGCACTGCGACACCTTCCACGCCACCGACGAGGAGTACTTCTCGAAGGTCTACTACTGGACCACCCCGATCCCGCAGTGCCTGGACGGGCGCACCGACGTGACCTGCAAGGACTACGCGGAGTGGACGCGGGCCTGGACCGAGATCAAGGGCTGATGTGAGGCGGCGACTGGCGACCTTCCTGCACCGGCACGCCGGGGTCCGGCTGTCGCTGCTGCTGTCGGCGCCGATGGCGTGGCTGGGGCTGGCCTATCTGGGCGCCCTGGCCGCGCTGCTGGTGACCGCGTTCTGGTCCACCGACACCTTCACCGGGAACCTGGTCAGGACGTTCACCTGGGCGAACTTCGAGGATCTGGTCACCGGTGAGGTGTATCGGACGATCGCGTTGCGCTCGCTCGGGGTCGCGGCGGCGGTGACACTGATCGATCTGGTGGTCGCGTTCCCGATGGCGTTCGCGATGGCCAAGCTGGCCTCGCCCAGGGCCCAGCGCTGGCTGGTCATCGCGGTGCTCACGCCGCTGTGGGCGTCGTATCTGGTCAAGGCGTACGCGTGGCGGGTGCTGCTGTCCACCGGCGGCATTCTGGGCTGGGGGTACGGGCTGGGGGCGACCGTGCTCACGTTGTCGTACCTGTGGTTGCCGTACATGATCCTGCCGATCTACGCGGGCCTGGAGCGGCTGCCGAACTCGCTGCTGGACGCGGCCGGGGATCTGGGCGCGCGCGGCTGGCGGACCTTCCGCACGGTCGTGTGGCCGCTCACCTTCCCGGCCGTCGCCGCCGGATCGATCTTCACGTTCTCGCTGTCGCTGGGCGACTACATCACCGTGAAGATCGTCGGCGGCCGGTCGCAGCTGATCGGCAACGTGGTCTACGACAACATCGGCGCGGCCAACAACCTGCCGTTCGCGGCGGCGGTGGCGACCGTGCCGGTGGTCATCATGCTGGTCTACCTGGCGGCGGTGCGCCGGACCGGAGCGCTGGAGAACCTGTGAACCTGTCTCGTACGGCTCGCGCCGCGCTGTGGGCGGCCCTCGCGGCCGGGCTGGCCGTGATCTACGTGCCGCTGGCCGTGGTGGTGCTCAACTCGTTCAACGCCGACCGCACGTTCGGCTGGCCGCCGCCCGGCTTCACCTTCGACTGGTGGGCGGCGGCCTGGCGTTCCACCGGCATGCGCGAGGCGCTGTGGACATCGGTGCAGGCCGCCTCGGGGGCGACGCTGATCGCGCTGCTGCTGGGCACGCTGGCGGCGTTCGCGGTGCAGCGGCACACGTTCTTCGGCCGGGAGACGGTGTCGCTGCTGATCGTGCTGCCGATCGCGCTGCCGGGCATCGTGACTGGGATCGCGCTCAGCAACACCTTCCACTCGGTGCTGGGGGTGCCGCTCGGGCTGTTCACGGTGATCGTCGGGCATGCCACGTTCTGCGTGGTGACGGTCTACAACAACGTGCTGGCCCGGCTGCGGCGGCTCGGGGTGTCCATTGAGGAGGCGTCGGCGGACCTGGGGGCGGACACGTTCACCACGTTCCGCCTGGTGACGTTCCCGATGATGCGGTCGGCGCTGCTGGCGGGCGGGCTGCTGGCGTTCGCGCTGTCCTTCGACGAGATCATCGTGACCACGTTCACGGCCGGGGCGGGGGTGCGCACCCTCCCGATCTGGATCTTCGAGAACCTGTTCCGGCCCAACCAGGCGCCGGTGGTGAACGTGGTCGCGGCGGCGCTCATCCTGCTGTCGGTGCTGCCGATCTGGCTGGCCCAGCGGATCAGCGGAGAGGCCACCCGCTATTAGCCGCCCGCGGGACGGTTCTCGAGAGCAGCGCAAAAGGAGAAGTTCACGATGTACCCAGAAGCCTGAGCACCGCAGCGACCTCCTCCCGCCAGCGCCCCAACTCACCCGGCGTCGGCGACAACTCGTAGGCGTGATAGTGACACGCCTGGCTCAGTCCCGACCACAAGATGGCACACTGCCGGGCCACCCCGGACCCGGCATACGCCTCCAGGCAGAGCATCTGCTCCAGCATCGTGCACTTGTTCAGCTCGGGCCGGACGCGCTGAAAGTACTCCCGCAAGCCATGCTCGAGCGACAACCGCAACAGCAAAGCCGCAGGCCGCGGCCACACGCCCACCGTCTGACCCAGCAGCTGATCGGCCGAGCTCAGCAGCGCCAGCGCGGTCATCACGCCCTCACCAGCTTGGCCAGCCGACCCGTCTGACGCACCAACTCCTCGACATCGTCGAACCGGACCGCCTGGTGAGTGGCCTTGTTGCACAACACCACCAGATCCGCCGCCCATCCGCCGTAGCGCTGGTTCAGCTCCCCCAGCACCTGACTCCACTTCGAGGCGTCCCCGAACAACGCCAGCGCGGCCAGCTCGGTCAGCTTGTGCGCGTCGCCGATCTGCCGCTCCACCAGCCCGTGGTCCCGCCCAGCGGTCAGCAACCGATGCCACACCACCTCCAGGAACGCCGCTTCCAGCGCGGTACGGCAGAGTCCCGGCAACACGTGCCGCACCACGTCAGCGGGCACCTTGCCCGGCTTGGCCAGCGCCCGCGCATCCCGCAGCGCCCGCGCCACCGGATCGTCGGACTCCTTCAACTCCACCACCGACCGTTCCTTGCGGACCACCTCGACGACGGTCGCCGGCAGCCGCAGATACTTCAACGCCTGAGGTAGCCGTGTGTCATGGGTGAACACGACCACCTGCCGGGTCTCAGCGATCATCGTCAGCACTCGGGCCAGCCCATCCACCTTGGCCGGATCCATGGACTGCACCGGATCGTCGATCACCAAAAACTTGAACGGACTCTGCCGTGACGTCGCACGCGGCAGGAACAACGTCAGCGCGAGCGCGTGCAACTCACCCTGGCTCATCACCCCCAGCGCGGGCGCCTCGATATCGTCCACCGACACGTCCATCACCACCCGCCGCTGGGTGGCCGCACCGGCGAGCTGGACCGGCCCGAGCGTCACGTTGCTCTGCTGCCGCAGCAAGTTCCAGATCAGCTGGGACGTCTCTCCCAGCGGCGCCATCCGCTCGGCCCGCAGCTCATCGTGGACATCACGAAGCCACTTCCGCGCCGCCTTGACCTGCTTCAGCTCCGGCCTGCCAGCCTCCGCTCGCCGGGCCACCGTCAGCCACGCCGCCAGCGCCGTCGCGGTTTCCTTCCACCGCCCGTCCAGATCCGCCAAGCGCTTGACCGCCTGCTCCCGCGCGTCCCGGCAGGCGGCCGCCATTGCCATGGCTGCCATGGGCGCCTGCCGCGCCAGCGCGACCGGATCGTCGAGCGTGCGGCAGGCCGCCCATGCCGCCCCCACCTCGGAGGACACGCCGGCGGGCGGATTCTCCACCAGGTCCTGTACAGCTTGTGCCGCGGACCGCAGCTCCCGGCGCGCGTCATCGGCAGCCGCAGCCTCTCCGCGCAGTCTGGCCACCTCGTCATGAGCATGCCCAGCCCACACCTCATCCAGCTGCTCACCACCGCAGACCGGGCACGCCTGTCCGCAGAAGTGCGCCAGCGCTCGCTCCAGCAGCTCGGCCCGCCGCCGCGCGTCCTCCGCCGACGTTCCCCGCACCTGCTCCGCGGCGGCAAGAGCGGCACGCAGTCGTGCCACCCGCTGCTCGACCACAGCCACGTCCGGTCCGGACAGGTCCGCCAGCCGCCGCAGCCGGGCCAGCTCGCCGTCATCGACGGTGTGCTCACCCACGACCAGCTCGGCCAAACGGTCCAGGTCCCTCTTCTTAGCTTGAAGTACGGCTTGTGCCGCCTGGGCCCGCGGGTCGTCGAGGTCCGCCACCTCGGGCAGTTCGGCGTCGGCCTGCTTGATCACCTTCTCCAGGTCTGAGGCCCGGTCGCGCAGGTTCTTGTCGGCGGTGGCCAGCAGCTCCAGCCCCAGGATCGTCGCGACCGCGTCGTACATTTCGCTCGGCTTGCCGCTGATCATCTGGCCGAGCTCAGAGTAGGACAGGAACGGCCGGTACAGCGCCAGATCCGGCGCCCATCCCAGCTCAGCCAGCGGCACCGGGTCGCTGCCCGGCCGCTCCACCTCAGCGCGGGAATCGCCCACGTCCTCGCCTGTCCACTCGCGCAATACCGTGCTCGGCTCAGTGTCGCCCTCCAGCAGCAGCTCCACCGCAACCTGCGGAGGCGCAGACTCGTGCAGGTTGCGCCAGCTCCGCCGCCAGATATCCGACCTCGAGCTCCAGCGGGCATTGTCACCAGTGAGCGCGATCTCCACGGCTTCGGCGAAGCTGGATTTGCCGCTGCCGTTCCGGCCCACCACCAGGGTCAACCCCGGACGGGGCGTGAGCGGGAGGCGTGCCGTACGGCCGATGCCGCGAAACCCACTGACCGTCACCGACTGCAGGTACGCCCGCCGGATGGGACGGCTTGGGCCCGTCTCGTCCTCCCCCAGCGCCTCCAACATGATCCGTTGCGCGGCGGGGTCGAGCGAGGAGCCGGCGAGCCGGGCCGTCACCAGGTCACGCAAGGTCTCGGACACGACGCTCCTCGAAGTTAGCTTCAGGGGGATATCAATGAGGCCGCCCTTGGCGTTACCCGGCCCCGACCTGCACAGTTATTCGTCCCATTCGTCCATGACGTAGCCGATAGTCCTGCCCATCGTCGATGGCCTGTCCAAGGCGATCTGAATTTTCGAGAACCTGTTCAGACCCAACTAGGCACCGGTGGTGAACGTGGACGCGGCAGCACTGATCCTGTCGTCAGTGCTGCCGATCTGGCTGCCAGCGGATCACGGGCGAGGCCACCCGCTAGGCCTGTTCTTCGCGGGTTGAGGGTCTGTGGGTTGGTGTGCTGCTCCTGATCGGGCGTGGCGAATGGATCTTCGGATCGTGGCGGGTAGGTAGATCTTTTCACCGGCAGCGTGACCTGCGGTTTTGTCGCGGATCAAGGCCAGGTTTTGTCATAGCCGCCCGATAGCGTGAGGGTGGTTGTTCGGATCCGCCGGAGAGAAAGGGGGGAGCCTTCATGCTCGGGTCTGCGATCGACGTGCGGGATCCCTCCCGTGCGAAGGGCGTCCGCGGACGCGAGCTGCCCGCGTTCCTGAAGGGCACCGTGCTGGACCCTGACTACGTCCCGCCTGACTACGTCCCGCCCCAGCGTTCCGCCCACGACGACGCCCATAGCGACACATACGGCGACGCAGGGCAGCAGAACACACGGCATCAGTTCCTCCACAGCCGCTCCACCGACACCGGCCCCTCCACCGACCCTGGCCGCTCGGCCGACGCCGGTCGCTCCACCGATCCTGGCCGCTCGGCGGGGTCGGAGCCCTCGGGCGAGCCGGTGGGTTCGGGGGTGCTGGTGGCCGCGTTCCGGCAGCTCGCCTCCCGGATTGCGACGACCGACCTGCCCGAGGATGCCGGGTTGTGCGTGGGCGAGACGGAAGATCTGCTGTTCGCCCAGGACCGGTTGAGCTCGGCGATCGCCGCCCGGGTGGGACGCGTCCACGCCACCGGGGAGGCCAAGAGTGCCGGCAGCGGCGGGCACGCCTCCACCGGTACCTGGCTGCGTGCCTCGGCGGGCATGACCGCAGGAGGCGCGTCCCGTCTGATCCGGCTGGCCACCCAGCTGGCCCGCCTGCCTGTCGTCCGGGACCGGCTGGCGCGCGGTACTCTCGCCGAGGGGTCGGCCGAGGCGATCAGCCAGGTCACCACCCACCTGACCGACGCGCAGGCGGCGCTGGCCGAGCCGATCCTGCTGGACCTGGCCGACAGCGCCTCCCCGGCCGAGATCCTCAAGGCCGGGCGATACCTGCGTGAACTGCTGGACCCGGGCACCCTGGACGATGACGCCGAAACCGACTACGCCACCCGTTCCCTGCTGGTCCGCCCGTCCAGCACCGGCGGCGTGGAGGGGGAGTTCCGGCTGCCCCGGGAGGCCGGCGCCCGGCTGCGCGAGTTCCTGGCCGCCTACGCCCGGCCGAAAGGCAAAGACGACGACCGCCCACTCCGGGTCCGCCAAGCCGACGCCCTGTCAGCGCTGCTGAGCAAAAAGGTCACCACCGAACTGCTGGTCCTGGTCCGCGCCGAATCCCTCCCCACC
>NZ_BLAE01000077.1:50736-57761 GCF_009687865.1 Acrocarpospora macrocephala | reverse complement strand
CCCCCCACCCGCTCCAAATCCGGCGCCATCCCCATGCCCGCCCCTCCTCCACGCCCACGCCCCCCGATTCCCCAGCCACCCCCACGCCGCGGCCCATCCAACCCCGACAGGTGAGCGAACCCGGTCCAGAGATTCCTATCGGCTCAGTTCAACAGGAATGGCGAATCCGCCAGCATCCGGTCCGAATGCCGCTGCCGCTCCTGGCGCCGGTGCGGCGAGAACCGTCAACTGCGTGAACGGCGCCGGATAACGGCGAGTTACGCGGCGACCTGCTCATTCTGTTAGGCGCCCCTGGCGACCACAAACGTTCACCGGGTTGGGCAGTCGGTCTGCCGGTTCTCGGGCTCGTGGATCACGACATGCGACGTTGGATTCTGTCCCGAACCTGCCGACGCAAGTCCTCGTGGAGGTGCGGGTCCATGCCCTCGGCGCTGAATACGGCGTCCGTGAAGGCAACCACACTCAAGGGAGGCAACTCCCGTAGCCGCTGTTGCGCGCTGGGCGAGAGACAGAACCCGAGATCGACACACAGCTCATCCAGGAGGTGCTGAACCTCAGCGGACAGGCTGTCACGCTCCTTCACGATCACAGTATGGTCCATGGCGGCTTGGACGACTTTGTGGTTGCCGCAGGGCTGATGGGTTCCGGGACGGAGCGGGGCCGTCAGCGTTCTGCTAGGACGATGACGGAGTCGTGAGGGCGGAGGGTGATCGATTGGGATTTATCGGGGTTTAGGGTGACGCCGAAGTGGGGTGGGTGGTTGACGCCGGAGGCGAGGCGGTAGCCGATGGCGGTTTCGCCTCGTCGGCGGGCGGATTCGATCACTGTGGCGAAGCCGACGGGGACGCCTGGTTTGAGGTAGTCGCCGGCGGGCCTCGGGTAGATCTCCGAGCCGCGCGAGTCGAAGAGGTAGCCGAACACGTCGGCCAGGTGCTGGTTCTCGGCGAGCTGAGCCAGCAGGAGGCCGATCACGGTGTCGCTGATGACGATGTCGTCGGCCTCGGTGACCTCGGCCAGGGCGCGGTTGCTCTCCTCGTGCATCTCGCTGACGATCGAGTACCGCTCGCCCAGGGCGGTCTGCATGTCGCGGAGCTGGAGCAGGGTCATCAGGGTGCGGGTGTCGGCGTGGTGGGCGGCGTACCGGTCGTCGGACAGGACGATCACGTGCTGGTAGAGGCCGATGCTGAGGGACTCCAGCGCATACCGGTCGGTGGTGTCGCAGTCTTTGGCGTTGACCGTGAGATGGCGGAGGCCGGGCAGGTCGGCGCCCGCGTCCGGATGGTCGGCGGCGATGTCGAGGACCGAGCCGGGGGCCACGTAGCCGTCCAGGTAGCGGACGATCTTGCGGGCGCGGCTGTTCCAGCCCAGGATCAGGGTGCGTTCCGGCTGGGACTCGGCGCGGTCGGCGGTCACGATGGCGGTCGCGTCCACTTTGGCGGCGCTGCCCGCCAGCCTGATCATCGAATCGTCCTGGGCGATGACGATGATCTCGTCCGCGGTGCCGATCGGGGTGTCCATCGGCGGGTTGAGGGTGACCGTCCCGCTTTTCCGCAGGCCGATGACGGTGGCGCCTTTGAATGCGGCCAAGCTCTCGCCGTACGTACGAGTGGCCAGGGAGGGGTCGGCGCGCAGGTAGATCTCGCCGTCGTCGAAGTTGAGCAGGTCCATGCAGACGACCGACATTCCCGACTGGCGGGAGGATTGCACGATCAGCCGGGCGGCGGTGTCGTCGGAGTCGACCAGGTGGACTTTCGGGCCGCCCGCGAGCCTGGCCGCCGCCATGTTGGCGGAGTCCGCGATCGCGGCCACCGTCGGCGGATGCGCGCCCGCGCGTTTGGCCAGCGCCAGCAGGGTTTTGATCACGTGCGCGTCCGGGTCCTCGCCCTGGGGCGACAATACGACCACCGAACTGGCGTCCTGCAGGTTCATCAACGCCAGGTCGGCCGGTTCGGTGGGCCGCCCGGTCCGGCACACCAGGCGCGTCCTGCCGGTGTCGCCGAGGCGGGAGCGGATCTCGTCCTCCATCGTGAGTTTGTCGCGATCCGCGAGAATCGCGATGATCGATCCGCGCTGGCTGGCGTTGGCCTTCACGAGTTCGCCGACGATCGTGAAAATCTGGTCCGACCAGCCGAGGATGACGGTGTGACCCGCCTCGATGATCCTCGATCTGCCCTTCCGCAGGTCCTCGATCTTCTCCTTCAGCCCTGTGGACAGCAGGCTGACCAGGATGCTCACGATGAAGATCCCGCCGAGCGAGGCGACCAGCATCAGCGCCAGGTAGGGCGCGGTCCCACCGTCACTGGCGATCTTCCCCGGGCTGAGCGTCCGCATCAGCGCCGCCCACATGGCCCCCGGCAGGCCGTCCTTGACCTCCGCCGGAGTAAGCCACAACGCGAACCCGCTCACCACCAGAATCAACACCGCCGAAACCAGCGCCAACCACCCGATCAGCGCCGCCGTCCCTTTGGACATGGTGTTGTCAAACCAGTACCGAACCCGCTCCCGGAGCGTAGCCCTCGCCACCCGACCCCCTCAAAGATCGCCTCAACAACCGCCCAAGCTACCCTTCACCCCCCAAACCCACAGAAGAAACGAAATATCCAAACACGCTCCTGTCAGAGGGTGCTCCTCACCAAGGAGTCATCAGGCACGTTTACGCGCGGACTGTCGTACGCGTGCCGCTTCACGGCGACGACTGACCTGCATCAGGCACGTCCACGTGGGGACTGCCGGGCGTTGCGAGGGGTCGCGAGCGGAATCCGATGGATGTGCGGGAAGCCATTGCGACGGCAGGACCGGGTGGAGCCTGGAAGGGACCGGAGGGTGGGTGGGAGAACCACCGTGGCCACGGCGAGGGCGGGGGCGGGCGGAGCCCGCGGGAAACAAACGGGCTGGGTGGGTGGGAGAACCACCCCAATAATGTGCCGAGCGGAACTCGGAGAGCGGGCGAAGTCTGGCGTGGCCAGGGCTGGGGGGTCTGGGCGAAGTATGCCGGTGTGGTTGGGTTTGTGGTTGGGTTTGTGGTTGGGTGGATCGTTGGACGGTGGAGGGGGCCGCACGATCTAAGCTTGGGTGGCGTGACTGAGATCGTGCTGGCTTCCGCGTCTCCGGCTCGGCTGGGTGTGCTGCGTGATGCGGGACTCGACCCCAAGGTGATCGTCAGCGGTGTGGATGAGGACGCGATCGTCGCGGCCACTCCCAGTGATCTCTGCCTGGCTCTCGCTCAGGCGAAAGCCCGTGTCGTAGCCGATAGTCTCACCGGCGACATTCTTGTCATCGGTTGTGACTCGGTTCTGGAATTCGATGGTGTGGCATATGGAAAGCCGGATTCCGCGGACGAAGCCGTGGCACGGTGGATCGCCATGCGGGGTCGATCCGGCCACCTGCTGACCGGCCACTGCGTAATCCACACGACCTCCGGCCGTACCGCGTCGGCCGTCGGCTCAAGCGAGATCCGCTTCGGCACACCCACCGATGCCGAAATCGCCGCTTACGTCGCCAGCGGCGAACCCATGAAGGTCGCCGGCGCATTCACACTCGACGGCCTCGGCGGCTGGTTCATCGACGGCATCGTCGGCGACCACGGCAACGTGCTGGGCATATCCCTGCCTCTCCTCCGTCGCCTATTCACCGATCTGGGTTTCCCCATCACACCTTTCTGGCAACGCTCAGCCTCCTGATCCTCTCGCGACCTCAGCGGAAGTCCAGGCACCCGCGACGCCTACGGTCCCTTCCGGCGACGGAACATTGGGGCGGGTCGCCCGCCGACGCCAGGGCCTCCGCCGCGCCCATCTGAGGCCGTCATTTCCGGCCAGAATGCCGCCAACCCCTGACCCCGCATCGTTGGCTTGAGCCGTTGGAACGAGCCGTCGCGGTGGGGGAGCGGACACGCTAGCCTGCCGGGCATGAGTGGCATAGGGCAACCGGTTCGGCGTGGCGTAGGCGGGTTCGCGGACGGGGTGGGGTTCTTTCTGAAAGGACTGGGCTGGTGCGCCCGGCGTCCCGGCTGGTGGTTGTTCGGGCTCATTCCGGCTCTGATCGCGTTCGTGCTGTACGTGGTGGCGCTGATCTGGCTCGCCACGAATGCCGGCGACATCGCCGCGTGGATTACCCCGTTCGCCGATGACTGGGGCTGGAGGGGCCTCTTCCGCACCCTGATCGGAATTCTCATCTTCGTAGTCGGCCTCGGACTGTCCATCATCACGTTCACCGCCGTTACGCTCGCCATCGGCGAACCCTTCTACGAGAAACTCTCGGAGAAGGTCGAAGAGGACTTCGGCGCGGTGCCCGGCGACGACCTGCCTTTCTGGCGCTCGCTGTTCCGCTCCATCCGCGACAGCCTCATGACGCTCGTCTACGTTCTGATGTTCACGATCCCCTTGTTCATTCTCGGATTCGTCCCCGTGATCGGCCAGACGATCGTCCCCGTCCTCGGCGCCCTCGTCTCAGGCTTCTTCCTGACCGTAGAACTCACCGCCCTCGCCATGGAACGCCGCGGCCTCCACCGCAAGGACCGCTTCGCCATCCTCCGCAACAACAAGGGCTCCGCCCTCGGCTTCGGCGTAGCCATCTTCCTCACTTTCCTGATCCCCTTCGCCGCCGTCATCGCCATGCCCGGCGCCGTAGCGGGCGCCACCCTCATGGTCCGCGTACGCCTAGCACCCTCAACCCTGGTGCCCTAACACTCGAAATATCCGTTACACGGGTTCGTTTGGGCTTCGTACCCGTGTTGTCATCACGTGTTGTGGCATGCCAACGGTGGGATGGCCTGGTGCAATTGCCGACGGCGGTGCTTAGCGTGCGAGCGTTTGCTTTGGCGGATCTCGTCGGCGGTGAGCGCGATCAGGTCTCAGCCGTCAACGGGAGTGAACTGTGGATGCCGTACTTGAAGGGCAACGGCGCGGCAGATTTCCAGTGCCGCGCTCTCATGCGCGCGGCACGAAGAGATAGGCCGCCGCGCGCGGTGTGATGTCCTCGTCGTAGCCGCCGGTGATCAGCACTCGGCCGTCTCGCAAAATGGTCGCCGTGCCGACCAGGCGGGTCGCGTCCAGCGACCCGCCGACCGGGTGAAACCGCCCGTTGTAGATCTCCGGAATCCGCGCTCCACCCGCGATCAGAATCCGGCCATCGGTCAGCGGCACAAGCGAGCCATCGAACTTGTAGCGTGGCTCGATCATCGGCGGCAGCTCACGGAACCTTCCAGTGTCTGGGCTGTACAGTTCGGCCACGTTGAGCAGGTTGTCGCGATCGCCGTCGCCAGGAACCGAGCCACCCGCCACCAATACGGCCCCGTCCTCCGTCACCGCCGCACCCAGTTTCCGGCGCGCGGTCTCCATCCGCCCCGTGACGCGCCACCTGAACGCGTCAGGGTCGAAGATCTCAGCGCTCGTGCTAACGGGATCCCCACCGACCACGAAGATCCGACCGTCCCGCAGCGTCACCGCCGTGCCTCCGCTTCGCGGCGTCGCGGCCGGGGCGGGGGCGAACCGTCCGGTCCGCGGATCATAGATCTCCGCGCTGCCAAGGATTCGCCCGCCGGACCCCGTACCACCCGTGATCATCACACGCCCATCCGGCAGCGACGCCGCCACATGCCCGCCCCGCCCCTCTGCCATGGAGCCCGCCGGCCGGAATGCCCCCGATCCAGGATCGAACACTTCGGCGCTGCTCACCGGATCCCTGCCCTCGCCGGGCCACCCGCCGACGATGAGCACACCGCCATCCGGCAGGCGAGTGGCGGTATGCCCGGTCCTCGCCGATCCCATTTCCGGCCCCGCTACGAAGATGCCACGCTCGGGCTCGAAAAACTCCGACCGCCGACCTCGCTCGCTGTCCTCGCAGCCGTGGGCGGTGAACCCTCCCGCCAGCAGCACCCGCCCATCTCGCAGCAGGGTGGCCGTATGCGCGGCCCGCGGGATCCCCGCGTCCCCCACCGATCGCAGCATCGTGCCCGCTGGGTTCGCGCTTGGCCGGGTTCCTTCCGTCTCCCGTGAGCTGGCTGTCTCCCGTGAGCTGGGCGTGGAACACCCGGCGAGTACGAGCACAACGCCGATCACGTACATCCATCTCATGCTCGGATATACACCGCTAGATGCCTCCGGGTTTCCGCCGCTTGGTACGGCGGTCGTAGCTCGTGACCCGGCCCTCTTCCTCCATGATCGTCTGACGGGTGTGAACTGCGCGTGGCGGCCGGGCGATTGTGGTGGTGATACCAACGGGCTCGGTCCTGGTGACGGCTCCGCCAGGTGATTCAGCGCACGTCGAGTGCGTGGTGGCGGGCGACTGCGTCGTGCGTCAACACGGTCGCGTGCCGGGCGAGCAGTTTGAGCAAGCTGGAGACCTCGCCGACCCTCAGGGTGATCCGGCCGCGTCCATCAGCCTGGGGAATCGGTGCCGGTGCGCGGCAGAAGGGGTAGCGGGTGATGACCGCGTTCGATGGCGCTGATTATCGGCCAGCACCGCTAGGGTGCCAATCACCGCTGGCACCGCTAGGGCGTCAGCACCGCCGGCACCGCCAGGGCGCCAATCACCAAGATGACGTGGACGGCGCCGGATAACGATGAGCGACCCGGTTCCGGTCGGCTTGCTCCGGGTTCCCTGGTCTGGAGCGCCTGCCTGGCGGTGTCGGCCAGGTCGGCCATCGACGACTGGTCGTCCTCGAATCGGCGATCACCGTGCAGACCGGCGCTGCGTGTTCATGCGTCTCGTTGGTCGTTGGCTTTGAGGAAGGTCTCTACCTGGCGCTGTAGTTCTTGCAGGTCGTTGATGACTCTGGTCAATTGTTGAGACCAGGATTCGGCCTGTTCTGGTGAGGCTTCTTTTTCGAAGCCTTCGGTGGCGGCGATTAGGGCGGGGAAGCCGTCGAGTGTCGCCGCGAGATTGTCCAGGTGCCGGGTGGGTCCGGGTGAGGCTTCGTAACCCTGCGGTTGGGGTGGGTGCGCCTCCGGTGTGAATGGTGGGTGCGCCGCTGCTGATGTAGTGATCGCTTGTGGTGGGTGGGGGATTGCGGGCGGATGGGATGGCGG
>NZ_BLAE01000077.1:13167-50393 GCF_009687865.1 Acrocarpospora macrocephala | reverse complement strand
GGATGTGGGTGATGGCGAGGGTGCCCATGACGTGGGCTGCGTCGATCTGGCGATTGACGTGGTTCTTGGTGAAGCCCCAGCGTTCGCGGCAATAGTCCTCGAAGCGGGGGTGGGTGGCGCGGTGGAGGCGCCCGGCGCGGATCCGGGAGAGAGCGTGACCGACGTCGACGAACGTGGTGAGGCCGTGTTCGATCGCGTTCTCGGCTTCGGCGAGGGCGAGCTGCTCTTCGGGGCTGAGATCGTCCGGCTCTGGTTGTACGGGCGGCGGGGCCGGACCGTCCGCGAGAAGTTTGAGGATCTGGCCGTGGCAGGGGCCGTGAGTGCACCAGCAGGCCAGAGCCTTGCCGCGGAGTTCGCCGAGCCGTGCGAGCAAATCGGGACGCGCATTGAGGTGAACCTCAAAACGGCGTAGCTGTTCGCCGCGCAGAGCGTCGTCTTTCTCGTGCGGGTTGGCCCACACGCTCCGGGAATCGATCCGGACATACAGGGATTGGGACTTGGCCCAGGCGATCAGGCGCGGGTGGCCTCGCCGCTGGTTCATGCTGACGAGGACGGTCTCGCCGCCGAGCAGGGCGGTCAGCCTGGATCGCTCATGATCGGACCAATCCTCGACGGATGGGGGAGCCACGGATCGACTGTCGCGCATGCCCATAAACAGTGCTCTGCCCAGTAACCGGCCTCGCTTCAACGCGCGGGCCTCTTTACCGGATTATGATCTTCGCTCTCCGCGAACACATGGCTGCTGGCGAGACGAAATAACACAAATACCACCTGTATCACTGTGAAGTTGGTTCGTTATGTACCGAGCGCATCCTTCCGGGCAGACCTGCATTTCGTGCTCCGGTGCCCCCAAATCGCAGTCGAGTGATATCAGATGGCCGAGTTTCCCGCTTGGCTCACGCCGTAAACGTGAAGATCATGCACAGGCGGTTCTTTCCTGGGTGGGTTGTGACCTGCGGGAATGCGAATCACAAGGGCACAATTGCAACAGGTTCAGGTTGGCTGTCCACAGAATTGAGTTCGGCTTCTGGGCGTGAGCGCCGGGGCGGAATAGTTCGGGCATGAGTTCAGCGAACCCGAGACTCCGGTTGTCGTCGCCGACCGACATCCTGGCCGCCGTGCCGTTTCTGATCGGCTTCTATCCCGAGCGCAGCCTGGTCGTGATCGGATTGGTCGGGCCGGCTGTGCGGGTGACCACGCGCTGGGATCTCCCCGCGGAATCCGGCGCCCTCGACGGACTCCTGCCGCTGCTCAAGCGCGAACAGGTCACCACGGTCATCCTCATCGGGTACGGCCCGGGATCTCTCGTGACCGCCGGGGTGGACGAGGCCACCCGCCTGTTGCGCACGGGAGGCATCAAGATCACCGAATCCTTGCGTGCCGCCGACGGCCGCTATTGGTCGTATGTGTGCCAGCGCGTGGCCTGCTGCCCGCCCGAGGGGGTGGCGTATGACCCAAAGGCGAGTTCGATCGCGGCCGAGGCGGTGGTGCAGGGCTTGGTCGCCCTTCCGAACCGCCGCAGCCTGGAACGCTCGGTCGCGCCATACCAAGGCAAGGCCCGCGTCTCGATGAACCGCGCGACCGACCGTGCGATCACGTCCATCCGGATCGCCCTGGCCAGAGGAAAACCCGCGGACATCGTGGCCGACGGAATAGCCCGCGTCCGAACCGCGATCGACGTATACGCGCACGGCGACCGCCTCAACGACGACGACGCCGCCCGCCTGGGCCTCGATCTGGCGATAATCCGCGTGCGAGACGAAGCATGGACACTGATCGACGACCGCGCCGCACATCTCACCCTCTGGCGCGACCTGACCCGCCGCCTGAACCCCCGTCACGCCGCCCCCGCGGCCTCCCTCCTGGCGGCCACCGCCTGGCGTAACGGCGACTGCGCCCTCGCCACCCTGGCCCTCGACCGAGCCCTCACCGCGGACCCCCGCTACACAATGGCAGTCCTCCTCTCCCGCGCCATCCGCAACCTGCTCCCCCCAAACGTCCTCCGAGAACGTATGCCCACCCCCGAAGACCTGGACCGAGAAATGGGCACCCCCACCATGAAATGGCTCTCCCCTCTCCTCACCCTCCTCGAAGAACCATCCGCCCTCGCGAGCTAACCGAGCAGCAGCAAGCAAACCGCTTCATTCCGAAGATCCACAACGTTGCTGCTGCCGCTCTGGGCGCCGGTCTGGTGAGAACTACCGTGAGCGTTAACGGTGCCGGATGACGGCGTTGGCCTGGGGACCTGCTCGTTCCGTGGGTTTGCTAGGCAGGGGGATCAGAAGCGTCATCGGTTTCTGTGTTGAGTTGGGTGGTCGGGGGTGGGGATGTCGTTGCGGCTAGGCGGGCGGCGCGGGCGGTGAGGTAGTCGCGTTCGGGGATGTTTGTGGTGTGGTTTGCGGCTGTGCGGTAGTCCTCGATGGCGCCGGGGAGGTCGCCGGCCATTTCGCGGAGGTGGGCTCGGGCGGTGTGGAAGCGGTGGTGGTCGGCGAGGCGGCCGTCGGCGTCGAGTGTTTTGAGGATGTCGAGGCCGGTTGAGGGGCCGTGGACCATGGCGGCGGCGACGGCGCGGTTGAGTGTGACCATGGGGTTGCCGGACATGCGTTCCAGCAGGCCGTAGAGGGCCATGATCTGTGGCCAGTCGGTTTGGTCGGCGGTGGCGGCTTCGTCGTGGAGTGCGGCGATCGCGGCTTGGAGTTGGTAGGGGCCGACCGCGCCCTTGGCCAGGGTGGTGGTGATGAGCGTGACTCCTTCGGTGATCGCGTCGGAGTCCCATTTGGTGCGGTCTTGTTCGGTCAGGGGGATGGGGGTGCCGTGCGGGCCGGTGCGGGCGGCGCGGCGGGCGTCGGTGAGGAGCATGAGGGCGAGCAGGCCGGCGATTTCGCATTCATCCGGGAGCAGGGCGTGGATCATCCGGGTCAGCCGGATCGCCTCGCGGGCGAGTTCGACGCGGTGGAGGTCGGGGCCGGTGGTGCTGGCGTAGCCCTCGTTGAAGGTCAGGTAGAGGACATGGAGCACCGAGCTGAGCCTGCGTGCGCGTTCATGTGGGGCGGGCATTCCGAACGGGATGCCGGATGTTTTGATGCGCTGCTTGGCCCGGCTGATCCGCTGCGCCATCGTCGCCTCGGGCACCATGAACGCTTTGGCGATCTGGGCTGTGGTCAGACCGCCTACCGAGCGCAGGGTGAGGGCGATCGCGGAGGCGGGTGTGAGCGCGGGGTGACAGCAGAGGAACAGCATGCTCAGCGTGTCGTCCTGGTCGGAGGCGTACGCGTCGTCGGCGGCGGGCGCGGACCGCAGTTCCGGCGGGGTTCGCGCGGCGACCAGTTCCTCCCGGCGACGGCGGGCCTGCTCGTTGCGGACCTGCTCGGTCATCCGGCGGAACGCGACCTGAATGAGCCAGCCACGCGGATTGCCGGGCAGCCCTTCCTTCGGCCATTGGGCGGCGGCGTCGAGCAGGGCTTCCTGGACGGCGTCCTCAGCCGCGTCGAAGTCTCCCGTACGCCGGGTGAGCACGCCGACGACCTGCGGCGCGAGTTCGCGCAGCAGGTCCTCGATGGCCCGATCATCCAGCGTTGCCGACTCCTCGGACGGACGTCATTCGGCGTGCCTCAAAGCGCTGACGCCTCCTCGAAGAGATATCGCTTGGCGTGCCTCGAAGCGCGACAGCTTCTCGGACGGACATCACTTGGCGTATCTCAAAGCGTTGACGGCTTTCTCGGACGGATATCGCGTGGCGTGCCTCAGAGGGTTGACAGTTCCTCGGGTGGGGCGGACATCACCTGGCGGACCTCGATCGGCATGTTCAGCGGCTTGCCGCCCGGTCCAGGTGCGGCCGAGACGAACGCGGCGAGTTCGAACGCCCGCTCCTGGCTTTCGCAGTCCACGATCCAGTAGCCGACCAGGAACTCCTTCGTCTCAGGATAGGGACCGTCGGTGACCACGGGGATCCCGCTGTCGCCTGCCCGCACCGTCCTGGCCTGGTCGGGCATCGCCAGGCCCTGCGCGTCCACGAGTTCCCCCGAGGCGGTGAACTTCTCGGTCACGCCATGCATGAACTCGACGTGCGCCATGACATCTTCCGGCGGCCACGTGCTGATCGGCGGGAACTCGGCCTGCTGCCCGAACTGCATGAGCATCATGTACTTCATCTCTGGCTCCTTCGGTGCTCGCGCCCTACTCGGCGCTTCCACGTGTAGGTAGAAGCAGGCCACCACGTTCTCTACATCCTCCCGAGCATCCAGGACAAAACTCAACAAGATGCCGGAGGGCGGTCGGCCAAAGGGGCGAGGCGAGCCAGGCGACGGCGGTCACGGCCGGGTGAGAGGCCCCGGGTGAAGGGGCCTGGGCGGAGGCCGAAGCATGCCGGACAAGGCGGTGGACAAAGCGGAGGCTCGGGTGAGGAGCCCAGGTGATGGTTGTGGTGCGTGGTCTGGTGGTGGGAGGTCAGTCGGCTTCGGCTTGGCGGCGGCGTTCGTTGTAGGCGCGCATGCGGGCGGGGTAGCCCGTGAGTTGCACGTCGTACACGGGGAGTGCGAGGTCGCGGGCGACCTTCTTGATGACTGCGGGGGAGCCGACTCTGCGGCGGGTCCATTCGCCGTCGTGCGCGATCGCGACGGCGGTGGTGTCGGTCGCGAAGGTTTCCGGCTCGACGTAGAACTCGACGCCCCTTCGGGACTTGGCGAACTCGATCAGAGCCTCGATGTCCTGATCGGTTGCCTCGCGGTCGAATTTGGCGACCTTGGGGCCGCGATTGCGCCTAAGGCCGTAGCGGTCACGCCATCTCATACCCCTTATATACCGGTCCTGAGCGAAAGCCGGTGACAATGAGGGCGCTCCCGGGGTTCCGTGGGGGACATCCCGGATGGACCGCGGCCTTGTCTCGATCGAATATGAGTAGGCGAGAGCCCACGTCATCGCGGTGGCGAGGCAGACTCGAAGTGTAAGTGGTCGCGCGTACCCGCACGGCTGCTCGGATCGACGGAAGGTAAGGCTTTTGATGCCGGCGGCAGCGACACCACCGTGGCCGGGCGGCGCGCCCGCGCCGCACCCCCAGCTCCGAGTGACCAACGATGATCGAGACCAGGTGGTCGAGCACGTCAAGGCCGCGTACGCGGAGGGGCGTCTCGACAAGGACGAGATGGACGAGCGTCTCCACCTCGCCATGACGGCCAGGACCCACGCCGACCTCATGCCGATCATGACCGACCTGTACGGCTCCCGCCCCCCGTACATCCCGCCACCACCCTCCCTGACGCCGGTGCACGCGACCCAGCTGCCGCGCCCCATGGCCCGGGACGCGGCGGACCGTGTGGTGGCCTCGGCCGCCCACCTGATCAGCCTGACCGGCCTGTTCATCGTCGGCCCGCTGATCATTCTTCTCACGGCCGGCAAGTCGTCCCCCTACGTCCGCAGACACGCCGTCGAGGCCCTGAACTTCCATCTGACCGTCCTCGGGGCGACCTTCCTGCTTCCGATCACCGTCATCGGAATCGTCCTGATCCCGGTGATCTGGGTGCTGGGGTTCGCCCTGTCCGTCATCGGTGGCGTCTCCGCCCTGGCCGAGGGAGACTTCCGCTATCCCTTCACGCTCCGGCTGATCAAGTAGCCACCACCGCGCACCCCCCAGGCGGTGGTGGCCACCACTCGATGAGGTCAGAATCCGATTTCGCTGCGGATTAGGATGACCGTCCCGCGATCAGGCATCTCGCGCTCGAGTATCAGGATTTTTCCGACGAACGACGGCTGGCCGTACACCTCCTGCAACCGCACCCACTCCCGGGGCAGCGAGTATGTCCGGATGCGGCGTAGTGCGGTGTCCAGGTCCGCGACCACCTTCTGCGCGCCGACCACCCAGATGGCCTGCCGCGCTCCGGCCGCGTACGAGGCGAGCTGGCTGCCGCTCGCGGACGCCGCCACCATGATCCCGTCCTCGGTGACGGCGTGCACGCTGCCGACTACGACATCGGGCGTGGCGCCCATCCTGATCTGCGCGGCGATGTCCAGCTCCGCCAGTTGGGCGCGTACCGAACGGAACCGCCCCGACTCGTCGAGGTCCGCCGCGATTCCCGCGGTCCGCAGCGTCTCGCTCGACGCCGTGAACACCTCCTTGTCGACTGGCACGAGCGCGCTCACCAACGCCCTGGCGTCTTCCGGACCATCCACAATATGCACTGCATATCCGCGCTCCCGAAGGCCCTTCGCCGCCCGCTCCAGCTGATCTTCCGCCGCGGGTACGGCGAACGCCTCATCCAGCGGTGGCGCTTCCATGACTTGGTTACTTTTTGTCATGAACCCCATCATCGGTAAGTATGGCTTAACGTGGGAGATCGCACTTTTTTCTGCGTCAGTTACCTGGAGGGAAGTGTCCATGCTTGAGCACGACGAGCGGGCGTGCCTGATCAGGCAGATCTTGGACCGGGTCGGCGACAAGTGGACGATCAACGTCATCCATCACCTGGCCGATGGTCAGAAACGCTTCATGGAACTCCAGCGTGAGATCCCGGGTATCAGCCAGCGCATGCTCACGGTCACCCTGCGCGGGCTGGAGGAGGACGGGCTGGTCGAGCGCACGATCCACCCCGTGGTCCCGCCCCGGGTGGACTACGAGCTCACCCCGCTGGGACGCACCCTCCTGGACACGGTCTGCCAGCTGATGGACTGGACGCTCGCCCATCTGGACGACATCGAGGCCGCCCGCGCCGCGTACGCGGCGCGCGAGAGCTCGCTCAAACGCCTGTCCGAACCCGCGGACCCCGGGACGGCTCGGGCGCCCGAGATCAGTCGTCGAGGACCTCGTAGCGCACGCGCATGATGCCCGTGTGCAGGTCGCCGATGGCGTTGTAGGCGGCGCGCGAAAGGTCCAGGCACAGGCCGTTGCCCCACGGCCCCCGGTCGTTGATCCGGACCACGACGGACTTGCCACTGGCGGGGTTGATCACCCTGACCTTGCTGTGCATCGGGATGGATCGGTGGGCGGCGGTCAGCGCATTGGGATTGAAGCGCTCGCCACTGGCCGTGGTCTGCTCCTCGTGGTAGAAGGCCGCCTTGCAGCTGCCGGACGAGACCACCCGCGCGTTCGACTCCGAAGCTTGCGGACTCGCCGACGGCTCCGCGCGAACCGACGCCTCCGGCTCAGCGCTGGCACGCGCAGAGTTCGGGTCAGCGTCCGAGGAGTTCGGCTCCGCGCTCGAACTGGGCGCGGTTGGCTCCGTACGCGCCGTGGGGGAACTCGGTTCGGCGCTTGAACCCGCGGACGTCGGTTCACCGGCCTGCGACTGAGCCGACCCGGCCCCCGATGCCGCGCCCGGCGTCCGCACCGGCGAATGAACCCCCGCCGTAGACGTGGCAGCGGGCGCGGACCGGGCCATCCTGGCAACGTCAAGCTCAGGCTCCCTGGTCACCGACCACGCCGTCACGGCGGCGGCGGTGACGCTACCGGTGGCGACCACCGCCACCACGATCCGACGCGCGGGAGAACTCTTACCGGGGGAGGAATGCCGGCCCAACGAAACCACAGTCCTTGATCGGGAGGGAAACAGGACAACAACGACTACCCAATCCCATAACAGGCCATTGGACATCTTTACGGAACATATGCGACAAATCGCCCATATGCGTATTGATGTGACCCATCTCACAGCGCCCCAGGGTGCGAGCCTAGAGCGCCGATCATGAACTGAACTGCCAAATATAACGAATTCGCATAGATCGCTAAGTCGCTGATCAGGGCAAAAGCGCCTGAACCATCCCGATCGTGTCGGCTTCCTCCGCACGCTTATCCGGCCGATACCGGAGCACCCGCGCGAACCTCAACGCCAATCCTCCGGGATACCGCGTCGACCGCTGCACGCCATCAAAGGCGATTTCCACCACCATCACCGGCTTGACGGTGACCGTCCACCCATCGGTGGGCCCATCCGCGAGCCGCAGGAACTGCTCGGTCTGCCACGCGAGCAGCTCATCCGTCAGCCCCTTGAACGTCTTCCCGAGCATGACATATCCGCCAGTCTCCGGATCCAGCGCACCCAGATGGAGATTGGACAGCTTCCCCTCCCGCCGCCCATGCCCCCACTCGACCGCCAGCACCACCAGATCCATCGTGTGCCGAGGCTTGACCTTGATCCACCCGGCCCCCCGCCGCCCCGCCGCATAGGCCGTCTGCGGCGCCTTCACGACCACCCCTTCATGCCCCCGCCGCACCGCGTCCGCGAAGAACGCCTCCCCTTCCTCCGCGTCCCCCGTCACCAACCGCGGCGCGATCAACTCCGCCGGTACGGCTCCCGCCAGCGCCGCATGCCGCTCCGCGTCCGGCAGATCCAGCAGATCCACCCCATCCACCCGCAACGCGTCAAAGAAGAACACACTCAACGGCACCTCCCGCGGCCCGACCTTCGTCGCCACCCGCGCGGCCGTCACCTGGAACGGCTCCGGCCAGCCGTCCGCCCGCAGCGCGATGACCTCCCCGTCCAGCACCAGATCCGTACGCTCCAGCCCCAGCATGGCCTCAACCAGCTCAGGCACCTGCGCCGTGATGTCGTCCAGCGTCCGCGTGAACACCCCGACGTGATCGCCCGACCGGTGCGCCTGCACCCGTACCCCGTCCAGCTTCCACTCCACGGCCGCCGGCCCGCCGATCTTCTCCAGCGCGGCCGTGACGGTCGGCGCGCTCTGCGCCAGCATGGGCGCGACCGGACGCCCGACCTCCAGATGGAAGCCGCGCAGCGCGTCCACCCCACCGGCCAGCGCCGCCGCCCCCACGGCGGGCAGCCAGCCGCGCAACATGAGCGCCCGCCGCACCTCGGCCGACGGCACCTCGGCCGCCTTGGCGATGGCCTCGATCATCACCCCGTCGAGCGCGCCCTGCCGCAGTTCCCCGGTCAGCAGCCGCCCCAGAAAGGTCTGCTCCGGCCGCGTGGCCGCCCCGAACAGCTCGGCGACCAGCTGCTTGCGCGCCGCCTGCGAGCCCTGCCCCGACTGGGCCTTGATGCGTTCGAGCAGCGCGTCGATCTGGGTCAGCGTGGCCGTGGCGGCCAGCCGGGGCTCGGGCAGCTCCTGCAGGGTCCGCCAGCCCACGCCGATCTGCCGCTGCGGCAGTTCCCCGGACAGGTACGCGATGGCGATCTCAGCCTCGTCAGGCCCGACCCTGCCCAGCAACTCGGCCAGGTGCCTGATCTTGGCCAGGCGGGCCGACTCGGCGGCCACCGCGGCGGAGGTCCTGGCAAGATCGATCAGCAACACAGGGTAATCCTGCCCTAGTCCGCTGTAATGCCGCCAGTTCCCGGCATGACACAGCCCCCGGCGGCGGGCCGGGGGCTGGATTCGCCAGGGTCAGCCGACGTCGAGCAGGTCCACAACGAAGATCAAAGTCTCTCCGGGCTTGATCGCGCGACCGGCGCCCCGGTTGCCGTAGCCCAGGTGGGGCGGGATGGTGAGGCGGCGGCGCCCGCCGACCTTCATGCCGGCGACGCCCTTGTCCCAGCCCGCGATGACCTGGCCACCGCCGAGCGGGAACTGGAAGGCCTGGCCGCGGTTCCACGACGCGTCGAACTCTTCGCCGCTCGAGAACGCGACACCGACATAATGCACACTCACGGTCTGCCCGGGCTTGGCCTCGGCGCCGTTGCCCTCGACCAGGTCGACGATCTCCAGGTCGGAGGGCGGGTTGCCCTCGGGGAAGTCGATCTCGGGCCTTTCGAGTGCCACGTGGGTCTCCTTGTTCCAGCGCGCCTCTCGGTTGCCAGGCGGCGAAGCCGCCCGCGTCCGGCAGAGGTGGCGCGCCCCCGTGCCGGCGGCCGATCGTGGTTCCGATCGACCAGCCGACTCTATCGGGCGCCACTGGATCACCGGCGGCTTCCCCTCATCACCAGCTCTGGTGCAGCGGCATGCCCTCGGTGTAACCCGACGAGCTCTGGACGCCCACGACCGCCCGCTCATGGAATTCCGCCAGGCTGGCCGCCCCCGCGTACGTGCACGCGGACCGCAACCCCGCCACGATCTCGTCGATCTGATCTTCCACCGAGGGCCGGACCGGATCCAGATACATCCGCGAGGTCGAGATGCCCTCCTCGAACAGCGCCTTGCGCGCCCGTTCGAACGGCGTGTCCTCCGCCGTACGCAACCGGACGGCACGAGCCGACGCCATTCCGAAATTTTCCTTGTATTTCCGGCCATCGGCGGAGGTACGGGTGTCCCCAGGCGACTCGTACGTCCCGGCAAACCACGAGCCGATCATGACGTTGGACGCCCCGGCCGCCAGCGCGAGGGCGACGTCACGCGGATGCCGTACCCCGCCGTCGGCCCAGATGTGGCGATTCAACCGGCGGGCCTCGGCGGCGCACTCCAGCACGGCCGAGAACTGCGGGCGCCCGACGCCCGTCATCATCCGGGTCGTGCACATCGCGCCGGGCCCGACCCCGACCTTGACGATGTCGGCCCCGGCCTCGACCAGATCCCGGACCCCGGCCGCGGTGACCACGTTGCCCGCCACGATCGGCACCCCGGGCGACAGCGCCCGCACCGCGACGAGCGCGGCCAGCATCTTCTCCTGGTGCCCGTGCGCCGTGTCGACGACGAGCGTGTCGGCGCCCGCGTCGAGCAGTTCCTTCGCCTTCGCGGCGACATCGCCGTTGATCCCGACGGCCGCCGCGACCCGGAGGCGCCCCGAGGGATCCAGGGCGGGCTGGTAGAGGGTGGCCCGCAGTGCCCCCGTACGGGTGAGAATGCCGACCAGGCGTCCCTCCCCGTCGACCACGGGAGCGAGCCGGTGCCGGCCCTCGTGCAGCGCGCCGAAGGCGGTCTGGGGGTCGACGCCCTGCGGGAGCGTCTGCGGGGATTCGGTCATGACCTGGGAGAGCTGGGTGAACATGTCCACGCCCTGGCAGTCCGCCTCGGTCACGACCCCGATCGGCCGGTTGTCCCAGTCGACCACGATGACCGCGCCGTGTGACCGTTTGGGCAGCAGGTTGAGCGCGTCTCCCACGGTGTCGTGCGGGGTGAGCGTGATCGGCGTGTCATGAATGAGATCGCGTCCTTTAACCCATTCGATGACGTTCGCCACCACATCTATGGGGATGTCCTGCGGGATCACGGTCAGCCCGCCGCGCCTGGCCACGGTCTCCGCCATCCGGCGGCCGGCCACCGCGGTCATGTTGGCGACGACCACGGGAATGGTGGTGCCCGTTCCGTCATGGGAGGAAAGATCCACGGTAAGTCTCGACCCGATGTCCGACCTGGACGGGACCATGAACACATCGCTGTAGGTCAAGTCATACGGCGGAGTTATGTCGTTGAGAAATCGCACGTTATGAACATTCCCTGCGTTCCAGCACGGTATGTAAGGATGACGCCGATCAGTTCAGTCGAATGGGGGACGATCTGTGATCATTGTTGACCGGCCCGAGCTGCTCGTCGTCGGCCACGTCGTGCGGACCACGAACGCGGCCGAGGCCGACCCGGCGCGAGCGCAGCTGCCGGCGCTCTGGGCCCGCGCGGGCGCGCCGGGCGCGTTCGCGCACGTGCCGGGAAGGGCTGACGAGAACGTGTACGCGGTGCTCACCGACTACGAGAGCGATCACAACGGCGCGTACACCCAGATCGTCGGCGTCGCGGTGCACACCGCCGCCCGGCTGCCGGAGGGCATGGCCGCGGTCCGGGTGCCGGGCGTGCCCTGCATGCACCTGGAGGTACGCGGCCCGCTGCCGCAGACTCTGATTGAGGCCTGGCAGTACCTCTGGAAGCACACCGAGTCCGGCGCGTCTCCCGCCCGGGCCTTCACCACCGACGTGGAGGTCCACCACCCGGCGGGCGCGGACCTCTATGTCGCCGTGCGGCCCTCTTACGCGGAGACTCAGTCGTCGTAGTTCCACAGCGGCTCGGGGATCTCGAAGCCCACCGGCTCGCCCCACCTGTTGCGATAGCTCACCTCATGCACCGGCCGCCTGGGCGCGACACCCCAGCGACCGGTCGGGTAGCCGAAGGTGACGGTGCACGCCAGCTGCCAGCCCTTACCCTCCGGCACACCGAGGATCCGCATCGCCTCTTCTCCGTGGAACATCCCGAGCACGGTCGTCAGCGCGCTCCCGACACCGAACGCCCGCGCCGCCAGCTGCGCGCTCCACACCGACGGAAAGATCGACCCCCCGGACGGGTCGTTGCGGGTGAACGCGAACAGCATCAGCGGGTACGCCTCGAAATGGTCCGCGAGATGCTGCGCCGACTTGAGGACACTGAGCGCCTGCGGATCCCCCTTCTCCCGCATCGGCTTGTAGTGCGTCTCGAACAGCACCCCGAGCGCCTGCCGGTACAGCGGCCCGAGCTCGGCCTTCACCGCCGGATCGTCCAGCAGCAGGAACCGCCAGCCCTGCGTGTTGCCGCCGCTCGGGCCGCGCACGGCCGCGTCCAGGATGCGTTCCTGCACGTCGGCCGGGATCGCGTCCGGTTTGACCCGGCGCATGGCACGGGTGGTGTAGAGGGCTTCGAAGACGTCCATTAAGCGAGGACTCCAAGGTCGCGAAGAGATTTGGCGGTTTCGTCGTCCAGGCCCCAGGAGGTGAGGTCCTGCAACCTCGTCGCGGGGGCCAGGTCGCTGGGGGGTGTGCCGAGCAGGCGGGGGGCGGGCGCGGGCTGGGTGACACCCGCGATCTCAACGAACGTGCCCCGGGCGCGGTTGTGCGGGTGCTCCGGAGCCTCGGTCAACTCGAGCACGGGCGAGACACACGCGTCCGACCCCGCGAACACCGCTTCCCAGTCCGCCCGGGTCCGGGTCGCGAACACGGCGGCCAGGCGGTCCCGGATCACCGGCCAGTTCGCCTGGTCATCCCGGTCCGGCAGGTCGGTGAGGCCGAGCTTGCCCAGCATCTCGGCCCAGAACTGCGGCTCCAGGGCTCCGACCGCGAGGTGCTTTCCGTCCGCCGTCTCGTACGTGTCGTACATGGGCGCCCCGGTGTCCAGCAGGTTCGTGCCACGCGCCCCCCAGAATCCGGTCTGGGACGCCTGGAAGAACATCGCCAGCAGCAGCGCCGCGCCGTCCACCATGGCGGCGTCGATCACCCGGCCCTGGCCGGTGCGCCCGCGTTCGATGAGGGCGAGCAGCACGCCGTACGCGAGCATGAGACCGCCGCCCGCGAAGTCGCCGAGGATGTTGATCGGCGGGGTGGGCTTGTCCCCGGCGCGGCCCAGCGCGGACAGCGCGCCGGAGATCGCGATGTAGTCGATGTCGTGGCCCGCCGTGGCGGCGAGCGGCCCGTTCTGGCCCCAGCCGGTCATCCGGCCGTAGATCAGGCGCTCGTTCACCGCGTGCAGGTCGGCGGGGCCGATGCCGAGGCGCTCGGCGACGCCGGGGCGGAACACCTCGATGACCACGTCCGCGCGCGCGGCCAGGCGTTTGAACGCGGCGACGCCGTCGGTGGACTTCAGATCCAGGCCGATGGATCGTTTGCCCCGATCCATCACGTTTGGATGCTGCGCGTCGGTGACCGCTTTGACCCGGTCCACCCGGAGTACTTCCGCGCCGTGGTCGGCCAGCATCATGCCCGCGAACGGCCCGGGAGCCAGCCCGGCCAGTTCCAGCACGCGTATCCCGGCCAACGGTCCGCTCATCTCGGCTCCCATACCTAGAACAATATTCGGAACCGGCCTTCGCGGCACCGCCCAGGGGTGGCCGGTATGGGAGAATTGCCGCCTCTTACTGTGCGGCCAAGGGGGCACGATGGAGGGGGAACGGCTGGTCGCGGGGCGCTACCAGCTCAAGCGGAAGCTCGGGCAGGGCGCGATGGGCGTGGTGTGGGAGGGGCACGACACGCTGCTGGATCGGCCGGTCGCGGTCAAGGAGGTCATGCTGCCGCTCGGCCTGCCGCCAGGCGAGCTGGAACGCCAGCTTCTGCGGACCGGGCGCGAGGCCAGGACCGCCGCCCGGCTCAGCCACCGCAGCATCGTCGCGATCTACGACGTGGCGGAGGAGGACGGCCGCCCGTGGATCGTGATGGAACTCGTCCGCGCGCCCTCCCTGGAGCAGCTCGTCCGGGAGCAGGGCTCGCTGCCGGTGCGGGAGGTGGCCGCGATCGGGCGGCAGATCCTGTCCGCGCTGGCCGCCGCGCACGCCGCCGGGGTGCTGCACCGGGACGTCAAACCGGCCAACATCCTGGTCACGCCGGAAGGCCGGGCGGTCCTCACCGACTTCGGCATCGCCACCACCGAGCACGAGACGAACCTGCCGGTGGTCGGGATGATCACCGGGTCGCCCGCGTTCCTCGCGCCGGAGCGCGCCGAGGCGGCCGAGTTCGGGCCGCCCTCCGACCTGTGGTCGCTCGGGGCGACGCTGTACGCGGCCGTGCTCGGCAAGTCGCCCTTCGACCGGGGGACGATGATCGCCACGGTGGCGGCGGTGCTGACCGAGGAACCCGACTTCGGGCGGCTCCATCCCGCCCTGCATCCGGCGCTGTCGGCGCTGCTCAAGCGGGATCCCGCCGAGCGGGCCAGCGTGGCCGAGGCCGAGCGCCTGCTGTCCCTGGTCGACGGCGGGCCGCCCCGCCAGCCGGGGAGCCGGTGGCGGAGCCGTACCTGGCTGATCGCGGTCGCGGCCGTCGCGATGGTCGCGGTCGTCGGGACCGCCGCCTGGTCGATGATGTCCCTCGACCCGCCGGCGGCTCCGGTCCTCGTGTCTCCGTCTCCGTCTCCGTCGCCGGAGCCGAGCGTCACTCCCACCCGCGTGTCCTCCTACAAGCGGTACGTCTCCCCGGCCGGCTGGACGATCGGCTACCCGCGCGCCTGGACCGGCTCCCGCGCCGAGGCGTTCACCGAATGGCTGAGCCGCGACGGCGGCAGCCATCTCGGCGTGGAGGAGGTCGTCCCGCACGCGGCCCAGCGCGAGATGATCGCCGAGATCGAGGCCATCCGCGCCCGCGACGCCCGCGACTACCGCCGCGTGCGCCTCGACCGCGTCTCCTGGTCCTACGGCGGCGCCGTCGAATGGGAGTCCACCTTCACCCCGGTGGACACCGCGAGCAGCCCCTGGCTCACCGCCGGCGTCGGCTACCGCGAACTCACCCGCCTGCTGACGGTCGGCGACCGCGCGTTCCTGGTCACCTGGACGTCGGAGGAGGCGCGCTGGGCCGCCCAGACGGAAGCGATGACCAAGGTTCTGGACAGCTTCCGGCCAAGGTGATCCACAGCGGGAATAGGCCGGGAGAGTCGAGGGTTCTCCCATGTCGGAGTGGGAACAACTGTCAACGCACGCCCAACGAACCGACAGTTTTCTCGGGTTTAACGTGTCGAGTCTGGTCTGGGTTGTTTTAGGGGGATAGCGTTCCTCTAGAGACGATCTCTACTATCCTGGGGGTGGTGTCATGCCCGAGCGCACGACCAGTATGACCACCCATCGGAGAGCGGTCGAGCAGATCCGCGACTCCTACGCCGCGATCCCCGGCGACGCGGCCCCGCGCCTGGCCAAGGCCACCACGAACCTGTTCCGGTTCCGCGAGCCCGCCAAGGTCGCCAAGCTCTCCGCCCGCGACCTCGACCAGGTCATCCACGTCGACCCGGACACCCGCACCGCGGAAGTCCAGGGCATGACGACCTACGAGAACCTGGTCGACGCCACCCTGCCGCACGGGCTGATGCCGTTCGTGGTGCCGCAGCTGAAGACGATCACGCTGGGGGGCGCGGTCACCGGGCTCGGCATCGAGTCCAGCTCGTTCAGGGACGGCCTGCCGCACGAGTCGGTGGAGGAGCTGGAGATCCTCACCGGCGACGGCCGGATCGTGGTCGCCCGCGCCGACAACGAGTTCAGCGACCTGTTCCACGCCTTCCCCAACTCCTACGGCACGCTCGGCTACGCGCTCCGCATCAAGATCAAGCTGGCCCCCGTGCAGCCTTTCGTGCGGCTGACCCACGTGCGGTTCACCGATGCCGACAAGTGCATGCTGGCCATGCAGGAGATCTGCGATACCCGGGAGCACGACGGCGACCCGATCGACTTCATCGACGGCACCTTCTTCGGGCCCGACGAGATGTACATCACGCTTGGCCGGTTCGCCGAGCGTGCGCCGTACGCGTCGGATTACACCGGGATGCGGATCTACTACCAGTCGATGCGCAGCCGTACCCGCGACTGGCTCACCATCCGCGACTACCTGTGGCGCTGGGACACCGACTGGTTCTGGTGCTCGCGCGCCTTCGGCGTGCAGCAGCCCCTGGTGCGGTCCATCACCCCGCGCCGCTGGCTGCGCTCCGACGTCTACCGCAAGCTGGTCGGCCTCGACCAGCGCTACGGCATCACCGCCAGGATCGACCGCTGGCGCGACAACCCGATGCATGAGTCGGTCATCCAGGACGTGGAGGTCCCGGTCGAGCGGGGCGCCGAGTTCCTGGAGTTCTTCCACAGCCAGGTGGGCATGACGCCGCTCTGGATGTGCCCCCTGAAAGCCACCAGAGACTGGAGCCTCTACCCGCTGGACTCCGGGCGGCTCTACGTGAACTTCGGTTTCTGGGGGATGGTGGCCCTGCCGAGAGGACGGCAGGACGGCTACTACAACCGTCTGATCGAACGCGCCGTGCACGAACTGGAGGGCCACAAGTCCCTCTATTCGACCTCCTTCTATGCTCGAGAGGAGTTCTGGCGCTTCTACAACGGAGACGCCTACTGGCCGGTCAAACGTGCGTACGACCCCGGTGGACGTTTGCTCGACCTGTATGAGAAATGTGTACGGGGAAGGTGATGACACATGAATCTCGCCGAGATCTTTGAACGGGTTGTCGGATCTGGGGCCGGCATCGAGTTCTCCGCGTACGACGGCAGCAAAGCCGGCCCGTCCGGCGCGGACATCCGCCTCGAGGTGAAGTCGCCGATGGCGGTCGCCTACCTGGCTCAGGCCCCGGGTGAGCTCGGCATGGCCCGGGCCTACATCTCCGGCCATCTGGACGTGCAGGGCGACATGTACGAGCTGCTCGACCGGATGTGGTCGTTAACGATCAACGACCTCTCGACGGCCGAGAAGATCGCCGCCGTCCGGGCGCTCGGCGTCAAGCCGCTGCTGACCCGGGTCCCGCTGCCCGCCCAGGAGGTCCGCCGCTCGGCGATGGCCCGGCTCGGCAGCCGGCACGCCAAGCAGCGCGACGCCGAGGCGATCCACCACCACTACGACGTCTCCAACCGCTTCTACGAGTGGGTGCTCGGGCCGTCGATGGCCTACACCTGCGCGACCTATCCCACCCCTGACGCCACGCTCGAACAGGCCCAGCACACCAAGTTCGACCTGGTCGCCAGGAAGCTCGACCTCAAGCCCGGCATGCGCCTGCTGGACGTGGGCTGCGGCTGGGGCAGCATGGTCCGCCACGCCGCCCGCGAGTACGGCGTGAAGGCGCTCGGCGTCACCCTCAGCCGCCAGCAGGCCGAGTGGGCGCAGAAGGCCATCGCCGAGGAAGGCCTCGGCGAGCTCGCCGAAGTGCGCTTCCTGGACTACCGCGACGTCGCCGAATCCGACTTCGACGTGATCAGCTCCATCGGCCTCACCGAGCACATCGGCCGAGACCAGCTCGCCAACTACTTCAGGTTCCTCCACAGCAAGCTCAAGCCCGGCGGGCGCCTGCTCAACCACTGCATCACCCGCCCGACCGGCAAGGAAAAGACGATCAACAAGGGCGGTTTCATCAACCGCTACGTCTTCCCCGACGGCGAGCTGGAGTCGGTCGGCACCCTCATCCGGGAGATGGAGGACACCGGATTCGAGATCCGCCACGAGGAGAACCTGCGCGAACACTACGCGCTGACCCTCCGCGACTGGTGCCACAACCTGGACGACCACTGGGACGAAGCCGTCCGCGAAGTCGGCCAGGGCACCGCCCGCGTATGGCGCCTCTACATGGCCGGCTGCATCGTCGGCTTCGAACGCAACAAAATCCAACTCCACCAGGTCCTAGGCGTCCGCCTGGACGACGAGGGCGCCTCCTACGTCCCCCTCCGCCCGTCCCTCGACTGGCCCTGATCTCTTGGTACGGCTCCCGCGTTGATCACACGCGGGAGCCGCCATGCGTCTCGCCATTCTCTATTCGAGGGAGACCCGGAGGAGTCGGTCTCCTTCGCCGTTGGTGGTGCTGAGCCACAGGGTGTTGGCGTTGGGGACCTTCTCTACGGCGCGCAGTCTGCCGTGGACGCCCTGGAAGTAGGCCGATGGCTCGCCGGCGTCGGTGCCGTTCAGGGGGATGCGCCACAGGCGTTGGCCGCGCATCGCGGCCAGGTAGACCGTGTCAGCGACGATGGCCATGCCGCTGGGGGAGGCCGTGTCGGGGGTCCAGGTTTTCTTTGGGTTGGTCATGCCTTCGGTGGTGCACTCGCCCTCGCAGGTGGGCCAGCCGTAGTTCTTGCCCGCTTCGATGAGGTTGAGTTCGTCCCAGTTGATGTTGCCGAGTTCGCTCGCCCACAGGCGTCCGGCCGAGTCCCAGGCCAGGCCCTGGGGGTTGCGGTGGCCGAGGGAGTAGACGGGGGTGCCGGCGGGGTTGCCTGGGGCGGCGGCGCCCTCCCGGGTGATGCGGAGGATCTTGCCGTTGAGGGAGGCCGGGTCCTGGGCCAGGCTGGGCTGCTGGGCGTCGCCGGTGGTGACGTAGAGGAAGCCGTCGGGGCCGAACCTGATGCGGCCGCCGTTGTGGGAACGGTTCTTGCGGATGCCGGTCAGGACGGTGCGGTAGTCGGTGAGGGCGGTGCCGTCGAAGCTCATCCGGGCGACGCGGTTGCCCTCGGCCGCTGTGTGCATGACGTATATGTCGCGATCTGTGGTGCCGTTCCAGGTGGATGGGATGGCGATGCCCATCAGGCCGCCCTCGCCGTCCGTGGTGACGGTCTCCGGAACCGCGCCGACCTCGGTGCGCTGGCCTTCCGCGGTGACTTTGTAGATCTTGAAATCGTCGCGCTGGGTGACCAGGGCGTAGTCGCCGGATGGTGTCCAGGCGATGTCCCACGGGATGGTCCAGCCCTCCGACAGTGTCGCCGCCTGCTGCGGCACGCTTTCGGCGCAGGCCGCCGTGGTGAAGGTCTGGGTTCCGCTCGGCTCGGAGGTGTTCCCGGCCGCGTCCTCGGCCACCACATGCACGGTGTACGGCGTCGCGCAGGTCAGGCCGGTGACGGTGACGCTGGTGGCGCCGGTTGTGGCCAGGACGTTCTCCGCCTCGTCGCGGACCAGGTAGGAGACGGGGTCGCCGGTGGACGCCTGCCAGGCCAGGTCGGCGGTGGTGGCGGTGACGTTGGACTGGGTCAGTTCGGCCGGGGCACTCGGGGGTTCGGTGTCCTCGGCTTCGGTGGTGGCGCATTCGACCAGCGGGCTGCTGGCGGAGACGTTTCCGGCCGCGTCCTTGGCGACGACGGTGAGCTGGTAGGCGGTGGCCGGGGTGAGGCCGACGATGAGGACCGGGGGAGCGGTCGCCTCGGCGATCGTCGTGCCGCCGTCGAAGATGTCGTAGCCGGTGACTTCGACGTTGTCGGTGGAGACCGGCCAGTCGATGCTCAGCTGGGTGGGGCCGATGTCCTGGCAGACGGGCTGACCGGGCGCGGTCGGAATCTCGGTGTCGCCACCGGGCGGCGGACATTCACCGGGCGGAGTGGGCGATTCAACCGGAGGTGTTTCGACCGGGGGCGTTTCCCCAGGAGGCGTCTCGCCTGGAGGCGTCTCAGCCGGAGGAGTTTCGGCGGGAGGAGTTTCTGCCGGGGGTGTCTCGGCCGGAGGTGTTTCAGCTGGTGGCGTCTCGACTGGGGGAGACGATCCGACCGGGGGTGAGCCGAGGAGTGAGGGAGTTTGTGATTCTCCCGGTGGGGTTTCCCCAGGCGGGGTCTCGGCCGGAGGCGTTTCCGCTGGGGGCGTTTCGACCGGCGGGGTTATCGTCGGGCATTCCGTCGGAGGTGGGGTTTCGGATGGCGGGGGCGTTTCGGTGGGAGGCGGTGTTTCGGTCGGGGGTGCGGTCAGAGTGCGGACTTCCAGGTGATCCAGGTGCGGGTTCCCCCGCCGGGACGTCGAGGTGACCCGGATGGTGTTCTCGCCCTGGACGAGCGTCGTCCGGAACGACACCGTCCGCCAGAAGCGCCACCAGCGCGTCCCCGGGAATCGCTGGTCCTCGGCCACGGTCTGCCCGTTCACCGAGATATCCGAACGCCCGTTGCGCCGGTTCGTGTTCGCGTACCGGATCAGGATCTTCGCCGGTCCGGCCGTCTCGGCCGTGACCGACCATTCGACGTAACTCCCGGCCTGGTTGGACCCGTTGACGTATCCCTCGCCGGTATATCCCCGCCGGGCTTTCTCGACCCGGCCCTGGACGATCGTGGCAGATTCCGCTTCGTACCTGGTGCCTCGCTGGAACGGTGTCGCTGCGCCGGCGTTCGCAGCCGGTGCTGCGGTGACCAGAAGTCCCGCGACGAGCACTAACGCACCGGTGATCGCATGGCCTCGCATGGCGTGTCTCCCCGGAAACATGGATGGCGGCCTGACCGTACCCGCGCCCCCTACCCGCATTGTTTCCGGGGAACCACATCAAGAAATTACGGCTACCGCAGTTCGCGTTTGAGGATCTTGCCGGTGGCGGTCATCGGCAGGCTGTCGCGGAACTCCACGATCCGGGGGTATTTGTAGGCCGCCATCATCTCCTTGGACCAGGCGACTAAATCGTCTTCCTGGACGGTGGCGCCGGGCTTGAGGATGACGTACGCCTTGACTTCCTCGCCGAGGGACTCGTGCGCGACACCCACGACGGCGGCCAGCGAGACGGCCTCGTGGGTCATCAGGACCTCCTCGATCTCCCGGGGATAGACGTTGAAACCACCCCGGATGATCATGTCCTTGGCCCGGTCGATGATGAAGTAGTAGCCGTCCTCGTCCCGCCTGGCCACGTCGCCGGTGCGGAACCAGCCGTCGCGCATGACCTCCTGGGTGGCCTCCGGACGGTTGTAGTACCCCTTCATCACGTTGTGGCCGCGAATGGCGATCTCGCCCACGTCCTCGACGGTGTTCCAGTCGCTGTCGATCAGCTTCATCTCCACGCCCCAGGCGGGGGTGCCGATCGATCCGGCTTTGGGGACCTTGGCGAGCTGGTTGAAGGAGGCGACGGGCGAGGTCTCCGACAGGCCGTACCCTTCCAGGATGGCCACGCCGAAGGTCTTCTCGAAGTCCTTGAGCACTTCGAGCGGGAGGGCCGAGCCGCCGGCGACGGCCGTGACCAGGGACGTCGGGGCTTCGGCCACCGAGGTGAGCAGGGCCCAGTACATGGTGGGCACGCCCGCGAACAGGGTGACCCGCTCCTGGGCCATCAGGCGCAGCGCCTCGCCGGGTTCGAAGCGTGGCATCAGCACGAGCGTGGCGCGGCGGCGGAAACCCGCGTTCATGATCACGGTCTGGCCGAAGGAGTGGAACAGCGGCAGCGTGGCCAGATACACGTCCTGCGGCTGGCGCGGGAACATCTCGTCGCTGATCATGGCGTTGATCAGCATGTTCTGGTGGCTCAGCTCGGCGCCCTTGGGCTGCCCGGTGGTGCCGCTGGTGTAGAGGATCACCGCGGTGTCCTCGGCGGAGGTCTGCACGGTCTCGAACACGTTGGAGACGCCGTCGAGCGCGGCCCAGATCGTCTCGCCGTACGGCGATTCGGTGGCCAGCGGAGTCGCGGGCAGCACGATGAAGTGCTCGGCGGCGGAGTCCTCGAACCCGGCCCGACCACGCTCGCCGAGCGGCAGCTCGGGGGTGCCCTCGAAGCAGAACAGCGCCTTCGCCTCGGAGTCGGCCAGATGGTAGGCGATCTCCCGGCCCTGCAGCAGCACGTTGAGCGGCACCACCGTCGCCCCGGTCTTCAGGATCCCGAAGTACACGAACGGGAAGTACGGCAGGTTGGGACAGGCGAGCGCGACCTTGTCGCCCTTGCCGATGCCCCGCGACACCAGCAGATTGGCCACCTGGTTGGCCACGGAGTCGATGAACGAGTACGGCAGGCGGAGGTCGCCGAAGACCACGGCGGTGCGGTCCGGGGTCTCCCGGGCGGTGTCCTCCAGCACGATGGACAGATTGAGCATGTGCACATAGTTCCATCGCCACCATACCGACCGGTAGGTACCACGAGGTTGCGAACTGGACGCATTCCAGGAACCGGAGTAAGTACGGAGTTATGGATTTCGACTACGTGATCGTCGGGGCGGGTTCGGCCGGCTGCGTCCTGGCCGCCCGGTTGAGCGAGGACCCGAACGTCAAGGTCGCGCTGATCGAGGCCGGCGGCAGCGACCGCAAGCTGGAGGTCCGCATGCCGGCCGGCTTCTCCAAGCTGTTCAAGACGCCCTGCGACTGGGACTACAGCACGACGAAGCAGGCCGAGCTCGCGGGCCGGGAGCTGTACTGGCCGCGCGGGCGCATGCTCGGCGGGACCTCCTCGATGAACGCGCAGATGTGGGTGCGCGGCACCGCCCTCGACTACGACCAGTGGGACCTGCCCGGCTGGAGCTACGACGAAGTCCTGCCCTACTTCCGCCGCGCGGAACGGCGCGCCGGTTCCAACCACGGCGACGTGTACGGCACCGACGGCCCGATCACGATCTCCGAACTGCGCAGCCCCAACGTCATCACCGCCGCCTTCCTGGCGGCGTGCGAGGAGATCGGCCTGACCCGGCTGGCCGAGGTGAACGGCCACACCAACGAGGGCTACGGCACGACCCCGGTCACCCAGCTCCGCGGCCACCGCTGGAGCGCCGCGGACGCCTACCTGCGCCCGGCCATGAACCGCGCCAACCTCACCGTGCTGACCGCCGCGCACGTGCACAAGGTGCTGATCGAGGACGGCCGCGCGGTGGGCGTCCTATACGGCGACGACCTGCGGGTGCGGGCCGCCCGCGAGGTCATCCTGTCGGCGGGCGCGATCGGCTCGCCGCAGCTGCTGATGCTGTCCGGCGTGGGCGACCCGGACGTGCTGGCCGACGACCTCATCGACCTGGTGCACCCCTCGCCGCAGGTCGGCGCGAACCTGATGGACCACCTGGTCACCGGCGCCTTCTACCAGTGCCCGCAGCCGGTCACGCTGAGCGGCGCGGAGTCGCTGCCGAACCTGCTGAACTTCCTGTTCCGGCGGCGCGGCATGCTCACCACCAGCGTGGCCGAGGCGATCGCGTTCATCCGGACCAGCCCCGCCGAGCCCGCCCCCGACATCGAGCTGGTCTTCGTGCCGGGGCCGTTCGTCGACCACGGCCTGACCAAACCGTCCGGGCACGGGATCACCGTGGGCGCCGTGCTGCTCCAGCCCGAGAGCAGGGGTCGGATCACGGTGCGGGATGGGCAGGCGGTCATCGATCCGGCGTACCTGACCGCCGAGGCCGACCTGCGGCGGCTGGTCGCCGGGCTGAAGATGGCCAAGCGGGTGGCCGCTGCCACGGCGCTCCAGCCGTACGCGGGGGCGCCGATGGAGCCGTACTGGGGGCCGGAGAGCGACGAGGAGCTGGCCCGCTGGATCCGCGAGCGCGCCGAGACCATCTACCACCCGGTCGGCACCTGCCGGATGGGCGCGGACGAGGACTCCGTCGTCGATCCGGAGCTGCGGGTGCGAGGCGTGGCCGGGCTGCGGGTCGTGGACGCGTCGATCATGCCGACGCTCAACCGCGGGCACACCCACGCGCCCACCGTCATGATCGCCGAAAGGGCGGCAGACCTCCTGAAGGCCGCATCATGAGCGTGACCGCCGACATCGACCTCTCCTACATCCCGTTCTGGGGACGCCCCCAGCAGGAGCGCGTGGACGCCTTCCGCCGCCTCCGCCAGCTGGAGCACCCGGTCTTCTGCTACGAGAACAGGGTGCCCTTCATCAAGCAGGGCAAGGGCTACTACGCGCTGGTACGGCACGCCGACGTCACCGAGGCCAGCCGCAACGCCGGGATCTTCAGCAGCGAACCCACCTCCAACAGCATCCCCGACATGCCCAACTGGCTGGCCGTCTACTTCGGCTCGATGATCAACATGGACGACCCCAAGCACGCCCGGCTGCGCCGGATCGTCTCGCGCGCCTTCACCCCGCGCATCCTCGCCAAGATGGAGGAGGACCTGCAGCGCGCCGCCGGGGAGATCGTCGCCAATGCGCCGGACTCCGGCGACTTCGTCCGCGAGATCGCCGCCCGGCTGCCGGTCCAGGTGATCTGCGACATGATGGGCATCCCGCCCGACCGGCACGACGAGATCCTCCGCCACACCAACGTCATCCTGGCCAACGCCGACGCCGAATACTCCGGCATCACCGTCGACTTCAGCCACCCGGACGCCCCCTTCCGCCGCTGGCCGGTGGCACGCGGGCTGCTCAAGCTGATCAAGGCCGGGCGCGCGCTCAGCCTGCTGGCCCAGCGGCTCGGCCGGGAGCGGCGCAAACACCCGACCGGCGACCTGACCTCACTGCTGGTCAACGGCGAGGAGCACCTGACCCCCCAGGAGCTCGGCTCGTTCTTCATCCTGCTCGTGGTGGCGGGGAGCGAGACCACCAGGAACGCGATCGCCCACGGGCTGAAGCTGCTCACCGACAATCCGCAGCAGCGGGAGGTGCTCCTGAGCGACTTCGAGAAGCACGTGCCCGGCACGGTCGAGGAGATCATCAGGTACGCGACACCCGTGATCCAGTTCCGCCGTACCCTGACCAGGGACCACACCATGAACGGCATGGACTATCGCGCGGGCGACAAGGTGCTGCTGTTCTACAACTCGGCCAACCGGGACGAGGCCGTGTTCACCGACCCGGACGTGTTCGACATCACCCGCAGCCCGAACCCGCACGTCGGGTTCGGCGGGCCAGGGCCGCACTACTGCCTGGGCGCGCACCTGGCCCGGCGCGAGATCACCGTCATGTTCCGCGAGCTGTTCACCCGGCATCCGGGGATCCGTACCGTGGGGGAGCCCGACTACCTGCTGTCCAACTTCGTCAACGGCGTCAAACACGTGGACTACACCTGGTGATCAACCGCCGTGCCGCGGCCACCTGTGGCAGGATGGAACAGAACGTCATTCTGGAGGGGTGGCCGTATGACGACTTCGCCGGTTGAGCGCGCGCCGATATCATCGGCAGCCGACATCAACCTGTCCGACTGGGACTTCTGGGGTCGTCCCATGGGCGAGCGGGAACACGCGTTCCGGCTGCTCCGCGAGCTGGACATGCCCGCGTTCTTCGCCGAGCCCGAGGTCTCCTTCGCCCCGCCGGGGGTGGGCTACCACGCGCTGGTGCGGCACGCCGACATCCTGGAGGCGAGCCGGAACCCGGACGTCTTCTGCTCGGGCGCCGGCGGCGCGACCAACATCGTGGACATGCCGGCCGAGTTCATCGAGTACTTCGGCTCCATGATCAGCATGGACGATCCCCGGCACGCTCGCCTGCGGCGCATCGTCTCCCGTGCCTTCACGCCCAAGATGATCAAGCAGTTCGAGGCGGACGTGGAGACGGCCGCCGGCCAGATCGTAGACGATCTCATCGCCACCGGCTCCGGCTGCGACTTCGTCACCGAAGTGGCCGCCCGGCTGCCCTTGAAGATCATCTGCGACATGATGGGCATCCCCGAGAGCGACTACCGCTTCGTCTTCGACCGCTCGAACGTCATCCTCGGCGCCTCCGACCCCGAATACGTCAGCGACCCCGCGGCCATCGCCACCTCGCTGCTCACCGCCGGGATGGAACTCCAGCAGCTGGTCCAGGACCTGGCCGCGCACCGCCTCGGCACGCCTACCGACGACCTCATCTCCGCGCTGGTCAACGCCAACATCGACGGCGAGCAGCTGACCGCGCAGGAGCTCGGCTCGTTCTTCATCCTGCTCGTGGTGGCCGGCAACGAGACCACCAGGAACGCCATCTCGCACGGCTTACGCCTGCTCACCGATAACCTCGACCAGAAAGCGCGCTGGCTCGAAGACGTGGACGGCCGGGCCGCCGGCGCGGTCGAGGAGATCGTCCGGCTGGCGGCGCCCGTCAACTACATGCGGCGCAAGGTGACGCGCGACCACGTCATGAACGGCAACCTCTACCGGACGGGCGAGAAGGTCGTCATGTACTACTGGTCGGCCAACCGGGACGAGCGGGTGTTCGCCGAGCCGGACCGGTTCGACATCGGCCGCAGCCCCAACCCGCACGTCGGGTTCGGCGGTCCTGGGCCGCACTTCTGCCTCGGGGCTCACCTGGCCCGGCGCGAGATCACGGTCATGTTCCGCGAGCTGCTGCGCCGGGTCCCGCAGATCGAGGCCGGGCCGCCGGAGCGGCTCTTCTCCAGCTTCATCAACGGGATCAAGCACATGGACTGCACGTTCTAAATTGATCTGGACAGCCGCGGCGATGAGTCGCCTATGCGGCTGTCCAGTTGGTTAAGAGTTCGCGACCTTGATGGACTTGAACACGGTGCCCACATCGGGGAGCAGATCGTCCTTGATGTCGGGCACCTGCATGTAGACGATCGACGGCAGCGGCGCGCCGGTGTTCACCGCGGCGACCACCACCAGCGTCTTCCCGCCGTCGTCGCTCACCTCGTAGGCGGCGAGCTGGCCGATCCCGCCGCGCAGCTTCTGCTGCCCGACCTTGGCCACCTTGTTGCCCTTCGGGAACAGGTTCTGCCTGGCTTTGAAGACCACCGCGCTCAGCACCGGGCGCAGGTCGTCGGCCGTGGTGTACTTGGCCGCCAGGTCCTGTGCCAGCGGGCCGGACATGACCTGGGCGAACTGCGGCTTGCCCTTCGTGGTCAGGCCCGCGCTGACGAACTGCCGGGTGACGTAGCCGTAGGTGGCCAGGTTCTTCTGCTGGTCCACGTCCGTCTTCCACTGGCCGCCGAGCTTCGGGATCGAGACCCGCGACTCGCTGTCGGCGATCCTGCCCTGTACGGGGGACGGGGTGCCCTCATACTCCAGCAGGCTCGCGGCCTGGGGCTGGGAGGCGTTGGACGCGGACGCCTTCGACGGCGACGGGGAGGGCTGGCTGGGGGCGGCGTCGTCGCTGCTGGCCAGCGGGCCCGCCAGGAACGCCCACAGCAGGGCCCCGATCAGCGCGATCAGGACGGAACCGGCGAGGGCGAACAGCCAGATGGGGCGGCCGCGCTCCTCGTCCTCGTACTCCTCGATGGCCTGGTAGTTCTCGCCGAAGACGTTGTTCCAGAGTTCCTGCTGGCGGTGGGCGGGAGGGGTCTTCGGGCCGCTGATCTGGCCGGCGGTGACGAACGGCTTGTACTGGTCGTCGCCCTGCGGGTGCTGCTGGGCCTGCGGGTGTTGCGGGCCCTGCGGGTGTTGTTGTTGCGGGGGGCGCTGGCCGGCCATCGGGAACTGGGGGACGCCGTGTTCGCCGGTTTGCGGGCCTGTGTAGGCGGGGGATTGCTGGGGTAGGGCGGCTTGCGGTGGGGCGGAGGCGTCCGCTCGGTAGAGGGGGGTTTCGCCGGTTCCGAAAGCCTGCGGGCTCACCATGCCGAACGTCTGGGGGTCGCGGGGGCCGGGTTGCTGCTGGGGCTCGGGCGGGCGGTTGCCGTGGCGGGGCGGGGCCTGCTCGTACTGGCCGGGCTGCTCGAACTGGCCCGGCTGTCCGTGTTGTCCGGGCTGTAGGTGTTGCCCGGGCTGGCCATGCTGACCGGGTAGCCCATGCTGTGCGGGCTGTGCGGGCTGGCCGAGCGTGGGCGTGCCGAAGGGGCCGGTCGAGAAGGGCTCGTGGGCCGGGTGCTCAGGTTCTCGCTGCCATGCCTCTCGGGGGTGGCGGTCCTGTGACTGCGGGTCGCGGAACTGGGGGTCACGGAACTGCGGGTCAAGCGGCTGCGGGTTGCGGAACTGCGGGTCGAGCGGCTGCGGGTCGCGGAACTGCGGGTCGCGCGGCGGCTGCTCGCGGAACTGCTCGCGGGGGTCACGCGGTTGAGGGTCGCGGAACTGCTGTTCGCGGGGATCGCGTGGCTGGGGATCGCGGAACTGCTGCTCGCGAGGGTCTCGCGGCGGGGGTTCGCGGAACTGGAAGTCGCGGGGTTGCTGGTCGCGGGGTGGCTGCGGTTCCATCGGCTGGCCGGGCTGCGGGTCGCGGTAGAGCGGTCTGCCGAAGGGGTCGGTGCCGCCGCGGCCCACCCGGGGCTGCTGGTCGTAGTCGTTGAGCGGGGGCGGGAGGACCGGGTGCTCGCCCGTCCGGTAGGGGCGCTGGCCGTACGGATCGGCGGCGGGCGGGGGCTCGAATGAGCGGCCCGGCGGGGTGGGCCCGGAGGCCGGGGGGACCTCGGGCCAGGCCGGGGGAACCTCCGGCCAGCCGCCACGAGCAGCGGCTCGCTGCGACTCGTCGTGCTCCGAGGGCATGGGACCTCCCGAGTTCATGCCCGAATTAGGGGCGCCTGGCATGATCTCATGCGACCCGGGGGGCACCGCAGCGAAACCCGAGAATGCCCCGCGGAACTGCTCACCCGTGGGGTCGGTCGGCGGATCCTGCATCGGAAGATCCGTTTGCCGGAATTCCGGGCCCGATCCCGGCTCGACTGAGTTCGCCACGAGATGAGGGTAAAGGAAAGGGACACCAGCGGTCACAACGGATCTATCACCATCGGGTATCGGCAGTTGACTCCGCGTGTAAGATCCGCTCTCTCGTACGATAACGTCGGCGATCCGGTTGCAGACTGCGCTAGTCTTGGGTTATGCGTGCGGAGACCCTGCTTCTTACCGGGCCGCATCGAGTGAGCTGATCTCAAGCCTCGATGCGGCTGCCCCTCGTGCTGTTTGCCGGGGGGTTTTCTTATGGGCAGGTGGCGATAAATCAGGAGTGAACCGTGGATGAGCAGGTGTACGACCCGCAGGCGCTGCAGGCCAAGTGGCAGCCGCGCTGGGAGGAACTGAAGCCCTACGCCGCGAGCGAGGACCCGGCCGACCCCCGGCCGCGTAAGTACATGCTCGACATGTTCCCCTACCCCTCCGGCGACCTGCACATGGGCCACGGCGAGGTGTTCGCGATCGCGGACGTGGTCGCCCGCTACTGGTTCCAGAAGGGTTACAACGTCCTGCACCCGATCGGGTGGGACTCCTTCGGCCTGCCCGCCGAGAACGCGGCGATCAAGCGCAACGCGCACCCGGCCGAGTGGACCTACGCCAACATCGAGACCCAGGCCAACTCCTTCAAGCGGTACGGCATCTCCTTCGACTGGACCCGCCGCCTGCACACCAGCGACCCCGAGTACTTCCGCTGGAACCAGTGGCTGTTCAACCGGTTCTTCGAGCGCGGCCTGGCCTACCGGAAGGGCGGCCTGGTCAACTGGTGCCCGAACGACCAGACGGTGCTGGCCAACGAGCAGGTCGTGCAGGGCAAGTGCGAGCGCTGCGGCGCCGTGGTGGTGCGACGCGAGCTGACCCAGTGGTACTTCAAGATCACTGACTACGCGGACCGGCTGCTGGACGACATGGCGCAGCTGGAGGGCGGCTGGCCCGAGCGAGTGCTGACCATGCAGCGGAACTGGATCGGCCGCTCCACCGGCGCGGACGTGCGGTTCCAGATCGAAGGCCGGGAGGAGCCGGTCACCGTCTACACCACCCGCCCGGACACGCTGTTCGGCGCCACCTTCTTCGTGGTCGCCGCGGACGCGCCGCTGGCCGCCGAGATCTGCGCTCCGGAGGAATTGGGCGCGCTGGAGGCGTACCGCGCGGAAGTGGCCAAGCTGACCGACATCGAGCGGCTGGCCACCGACAAGGAGAAGACCGGCGTCTTCCTGGGCGTGCACGCGATCAACCCGGTCAACGGGGAGCGCATCCCGGTCTGGGCGGCCGACTACGTGCTGGCCGACTACGGGCATGGCGCGATCATGGCGGTGCCCGCGCACGACCAGCGCGACCTGGACTTCGCCCGCAAGTTCGAGCTGCCGGTCCGGGTCGTCGTGCACACCGGCATGGCCGACCCGGGCGAGACCGGGATCGCCACGCCAGGCGAGGGCACGCTGGTCAACTCCGGGCCGCTGGACGGCCTGGCCAAGGCGGAGGCGATCGCCCGGATCATCGAGGTCCTGGAGGGGCACGGCACCGGCCGGGCCACGGTCAACTACCGGCTGCGCGACTGGCTGCTGTCCCGGCAGCGGTTCTGGGGGACGCCGATCCCGATCATCCACTGCCCCGACTGCGGCGAGGTGCCCGTACCCGACGAGCAGTTGCCGGTGACGCTGCCGGACCTGCGCGGCGAAGCCCTGGCGCCGCGCGGGGTGTCCCCGCTGGCCTCGGCCACCGACTGGGTGAACGTGCCCTGCCCCAAGTGCGCGGGTCCCGCCAAGCGCGACACCGACACGATGGACACTTTCGTCGACTCGTCGTGGTATTTCCTGCGGTACGTGGATCCGACGTACGAGGACGGGCCCTTCGATGTGGAGCGGGTCCGCAAGTGGGGGCCGATCGACCAGTACGTGGGCGGGGTCGAGCATGCCGTGCTGCACCTGCTGTACAGCCGGTTCTTCACCAAGGTGCTGCACGACATGGGCATGGTCGACTTCGTCGAGCCCTTCCTGCGGCTGCTGAACCAGGGCCAGGTCATCAACGAGGGCAAGGCCATGTCCAAGAACCTGGGCAACGGCGTGGACCTGGGGCAGCAGATCGACGCGTACGGGGTGGACGCCGTCCGGCTGACCATGGTGTTCGCCGGGCCGCCCGAGGACGACATCGACTGGGCGGATGTGTCCCCGTTCGCGTCGCAGAAGTTCCTGGCGCGGGCGTTCCGGGTGATGACCGAGGTGTCCAGCGCGCCCGGCGTCGACCCGGCCACCGGGGACCTGGCGCTGCGCAAGGTCACCCATCGCACCCTGGACGAGGTCACCCGGCTGGTGGAGAGCAACCGGTTCAACGTCGCCGTGGCGCGCATGATGGAGCTGACCTCGGCCACGCGCAAGGCCATCGACTCCGGGCCCGGCGCCGCCGATCCGGCCGTCCGGGAGGCCGCCGAGACGCTGGCGATCATGCTGTCGCTGGTCGCGCCGTACGTTGCGGAGGAAGGCTGGGAGCGGCTGGGGCACCAGCCGTCGGTGGCGCTGGCCGGATGGCCGGCCGCCGACCCGGCGCTGCTGGTGCTGGACTCGGTGACGTGCGTGGTGCAGGTGGCGGGCAAGGTCCGCGACCGGCTGGAAGTTTCACCGGACATTTCGGACGCTGACCTGGAGGTGCTGGCCCTGGAGTCCGACAAGGTCCGGTCGTACCTGTCCGGGGCTCCGCGCAAGGTCATCGTGCGTGCGCCGAAGCTGGTGAACATCGTCCCGTGAGGCGTTGTCCCGGCGTGGGGGGTCCGCTCGCCGCGCCGGGACATTGACCGTGGTGTCGCCCGGCGCTCAAAATTGCGGCGAGCCACACATGTTGAATATTGGCGTGCGGTCAGGGCATGCCGCGACCACCGCCGCTCGGTTGAGCGGCGGTTCTTGGGGTGCGCGCTGACCATCGGCTCATGGCGGCCGTCCCCAGGGTGGAGGGCGGTCTACCTTGTCCAGATTTTTCACCACTTCAAGGCTCGGCAGAGTCCTGGGGTCCATCGCCGTCAGCGCGGGGATGGTGGCGGCGATGCTCGTCGCGACCAGCTCCCCGGCCAACGCGGCCGGGACCGGCACCGGATACCTGCACACCTCAGGCAACAAGATCGTCGACGCGACCGGCGCGACCGTTCGGATCACCGGTATCAACTGGTTCGGCATGGAAACGGACAACAAGACGTTCCATGGCCTCTGGGCGAGCGTGACGTGGAAGTCCCAGATCGACCACATGGCGCAGCTTGGGTACAACACCATCCGGGTGCCGTACTCCGATGACGCGCTCAAGGCGGGCGCGGTCGCGACCGGCATCAACGACTTCACCAACCCCGACCTCATCGGCCTCTCACCCCTCCAGATCCTGGACCGGGTGATCGAGTACGCCGGGACCAAGGGCATGCGGATCATCCTGGACCGGCACCGGCCCACCGCCGCCGGGCAGTCGGCGCTCTGGTACACCTCCGCCGTGCCGGAGAGCACCTGGATCGCCAACTGGCGGATGCTGGCCCAGCGGTATGCCGGCAACACCACCGTCATCGGCGCCGACCTGCACAACGAGCCGCACGCCGAGGGCACCAACCCGAACGCGACCGGCTCCTGCTGGGGCTGCGGCGTGGAGGCCCGCGACTGGCGGCTGGCCGCCGAGCGCGCCGGCAACGCCATCCTCGCGGTCCAGCCCAACTGGCTGATCTTCGTCGAGGGTGTCAGCTGCCCGAGCGGCGGGCTGTCCAACGTGTGGGACAACGACCCCAGCAACGACGAGGACTGCGGCTGGTGGGGCGGCAACCTGACGAAGGCAGGGGAGTTCCCGGTCCGGCTCAACGTGGCCAACCGGCTGGTCTACTCGCCGCACGAGTACGCGACCTCGGTGTTCAACCAGTCGTGGTTCAGCGACCCGACGTACCCGGCCAACATGCCGGCCATCTGGGACAAGTACTTCGGCTACATCCACAAGCAGAACATCGCGCCGATCATGATGGGCGAGTTCGGCAGCACGCTGGCCAGCAACGTGGACCGGATCTGGCTGACCGAGCTGATGCGATACACCGGGACCGGGGTGAACGGGATGTCGTTCACGTACTGGTCGTGGAACCCGAACTCGGGGGATACCGGGGGAATCGTGATGGACGACTGGGTGACGGTGCAGACCGCCAAGCAGAACATCCTCCAGCCGTACCTGATCGCCCCGGTTCCGCCGGGATCCTCCCCTAACCCGACGGACACGACCCCGCCGAGCACTCCCGCTGGTCTGGCGGCTTCCGGGACGACGTCCACGGGGACCCAGCTGGCGTGGACCGCCTCCACCGACACCGGTGGTAGTGGTCTGGCTGGGTACGACATCCTTCGGGCGCCTGGCAATTCTGGCGGCACGTTCACCGTGGTCGGCGATTCAACGACCGCGTCCTTCGCGGCGACGGGCCTTACGGCTGGTACGACCTATCGGTTCCAGGTCCGGGCCCGTGATGGCGCGGGTAACCAGTCCGCGGTCTCCAACACGGTGACCGTGACGACTACAGCCGCCACCGATACGACCCCGCCGAGCACTCCCGCCGGTCTGGCGGCCTCCGGAACGACCTCGACCGGGACTCAGCTGGCGTGGACCGCGTCCACTGACACCGGTGGCAGCGGTTTGGCTGGGTACGACATCCTTCGGGCCCCTGGGGCTTCTGGTGGCACGTTCGCCGTGATCGGCGATTCAACGACGGCGTCTTTCGCGGCGACGGGCCTTACGGCTGGTACGACCTATCGGTTCCAGGTGCGGGCCCGTGATGGCGCGGGTAACCAGTCCGCGGTCTCCAACACGGTGACCGTGACGACCACTGCCGCCACCGACACGACCCCGCCGAGCACACCCGCGGGTCTGGCGGCTTCCGGGACGACGTCCACGGGGACCCAGCTGGCGTGGACCGCCTCCACCGACACCGGTGGCAGCGGTTTGGCCGGATATGACATCCTCCGGGCTCCGGGCGCTTCTGGTGGCACCTTCGCCGTGGTCGGCATCTCGACGACCGCCTCCTTCGCGGCCACCGGCCTTACGGCTGGTACGACGTACCGGTTCCAGGTCCGGGCCCGTGACGGCGCGGGCAACCAGTCCGCGGTCTCCAACACGATCACCGTGACCACCACCGGCACCGTAACCGGCGGCTGCTCGGTCGCGGCCACCACCCAGAGCGCCTGGCAGAACGGCTACGTCATCCAGCCGATCAACGTCACCAACACCGGCACCTCGGGAATCACCGGCTGGACGGTGACCTTCACCCTCCCGGCCGGACACACGATCACCGGCTTCTGGAACGCGGTCATCACCGTCAGCGGCCAAACCGTCACCGCCAAGAACACCTCCTCCAACGGCACCTTGGCCTCCAGCGGCACCACCAACTTCGGCTTCCAAGCCAGCCGCCCCAACAACGACTCCACCCTCCCCTCGGCCTACACCTGCACCTCTCCCTAACCCCAAGAAACCCGCGAGGGCCGAGCCTCGGCCCTCGCGGTACTCCGCTCGGAGGCAGATATTCAGGCCCTGACTATGTCCCCCTTTGGGGAGGGCATCGCAGCCGCGATCCTGGTGAGCATTTCCTCCAGGATCGGGCCTGACGTGCCGAAGTTGAGGCGGGCGAAGCCATCTGGAGCGCCGAACAGCGGGCCGGGGTTCAGCCGGACCCTGGCCTCGCTTTCCAGGTATCCAGCCGCGTCCGGGATGCCGAAGTCGAGCCAGCCCAGGTAGGTGGCGGCCGGGATCTGGTAGCGGACGTGCGGGGGGATACGTTCGGCGATCAGCTTGCGGTTGCGGTCGAGGATCGACATGACCTCGGCCAGCCACATGTCCCCGTGCCGCCAAGCGGCGACGGTGGCTTCCACGGCCAGCACGCTGGCAGCGCCGTACAGGTGGGGCGGTTGCGCGTTGAGTGCCGCTCTGACACCCGGATGCCCGAGATGTGCCACCGCGCAGTGCACGCCGCCCATGTTGAACGCCTTGCTGGCCGAAGTGATCGTGATCGTCTGGTCCGGCAGCAGGGTCCCGAAGGGAATGTGCGCGTCCGGCGCGAAAGCCAGATCGGCGTGAACCTCGTCCGAGACAACGATCATGTCGTGCCGTTCGGCGAGTTCGGCCAGTTCGTGTAATTCGGCCAGGGTGAAGCAATGCCCAGTGGGATTGTGCGGATTGACCAGAAGCAACACCTTGGCCCCTCCGGCGTCCGCTGGCCGCTCGAAGTGCCAGGTCTTCCCGTCGGCAACCAGTTCCAGCGGAACCGGCCGCCGATTCATGGTCCGCAACGTGTCCAGGAACGCGTTGTACGTGGGGGTGTGCACCAGCACGCCATCCCCCGGCTCAGCATGAGATGCAGGACGATCTGCAGAATCTGGTTCAGATCCGTGAACGAGCGCACCAGCCCAGGATCCGTATGGAAGTCATACCGGGCCTCCATCCGCTCCGAGAACGCCTCAGCCAGCGGCCCCCCCACCGTCGAGTCGTCCAGCCAGCCGGGATAACCCAGATCGGTGTCCACCCGCCGCAACACGGCTTCCCGCACGGCCTCTGGCGGCGGAAAATCCATATCCGCGACCCAGGCCGGAATCACCCCCGCCCCGACCTGCGTCCACTTGAGCCCATCCCGAACAGCGACATCAACCAAGCTCAACTCATCAAGTCTCCGACCCACAATTCAGGATATTTCCCCATAAACGGGCACGTTACTATGAATACCGATTAACGATCACATCGGCCGTCCCGTCCGGTTGATCAAGCCGTGCGGCTGGACCGCCTCGAGCGACGCCGCTACTTCGCCGACACCGGCACACCCGCTCCATCTGCTCAAGTCGTGCGGCGGGACTACCTCGAATGATGTCGCTGCTTCGCTGACGCTGGCGCCGTCAGCTGATCAAGCCGCGCAGCCGCAGCCGAACGACGCCGCCACCCCGAAGAGCCACAGCCCCGGCCGCTGAGGCGGACGGGGCTGGGTGGTTCGCCGTTGTGGGCGCGTTCGTCTGTCGCAATGGTCAAGGAGGCGATTCCTTGGCCGAGTGGCACCGCACGGCGTTACAGCTTGCGGAGGACGGCCGTGACCTTGCCGAGGACGGTGGCCTCGTCGCCGGGGATGGGCTCGTAGTTGGCGTTGTGGGGGACCAGCCAGACGTGGTTGTCCTTGCGCTTGAACGTCTTCACGGTGGCCTCGCCGTCGATCATGGCGGCCACGATGTCGCCGTTGTCGGCGACCGGCTGCTGGCGGACCACGACCCAGTCGCCGTCGGCGATGGCGGCCTCGATCATCGAGTCGCCGCTGACCTGGAGCAGGAACAGGGTGCCTTCGCCGACCAGCTGCTTCGGCAGCGCGAAGACATCCTCGATGCTCTGCTCGGCGAGGATCGGGCCGCCGGCGGCGATCCGGCCGACCAGCGGCACATAGGCGGCGGTCGGGCGATTGAAGCCCGAATCCTCCTCGGCGGCATCCGGGTCGACCCACAGCACCGGCTCACCCGGAAGGCGCACTTCCAGCGCCCGCGGGCGATGCGGGTCCCGGCGCAGGTAGCCCTTGCGCTGAAGGGCGGTGAGCTGATGCGACACACTGGACGTGCTGGTCAGCTGAACGGCCTCGCCGATCTCGCGCATCGACGGGGGATAGCCACGCTGCTGAACGGAATCTCGGATCACCTCAAGGATCTTGCGCTGCCGTGGGGTGAGGCCGAGCGAGTCCCGACGGCGCACCGCCAGGTCACTCACGCTCTCGTCGTGCTGGCTCACCAGACCGTCGCTGTTCACCCGGGCACCTCCCAATCCGTGTTCCCAATGTCGCTCAGAGCGACGGTACCGCGATTCAAGATCATTATCAAACAATTGTTCGATAGTCCTCGAAAACGTCGGTCCCGTGGTGTACAACATCGTACGGGAGTTCGATCGACATCGTGTTCGATTCCGCGATCTTTCTTCCAAGTTTTGATCTTCCTCGGTGGCTGGAGGTAACGATGCAAGCCACGAAACCGTCCATGCGTCCCGATCCGGTCCCCAAAGTCCGATACCCCAGTCCCCCCGTGCGCCTCACCCGCCGGGGACGCATCGTCCTCATCACCTTCGTCGCCGCCCTCACCCTCCTCATCCTCTGGTACGGCACCCGCGCCGCCGTCACCGCCTCGACCGGCCGCCCCGACCACGCGGGCCTCCCCTGGGTCACCGTCCAGGAGGGCGACACCCTCTGGGAAATCGCCACCGCCGTGAGCGAAGGCGACGACCCCGGCCCAATGGTCCGCCAGATCATGAACCTCAACGGCCTACCCGACCCACTGATCCGCCCAGGCTCCAAGCTCTACTTACCCAGCGGCCAAGCCGGCTGACCCGAACGCGTCCCCAGAACCTGGCCAGACGGCCGAACGCGTACGTCTACGACGACAGCGAGGCGGGCCCGCCAACTCCCACGAACACGAAGCCTCGGACCGAACTCGATCATCCCGTGGGCGACTGAACTGGGAAAATCCCGGTCCCGTCAACGCGGCGGGCAGGGCGCGAGCGTGTCCATGGCAGCTGGATGGGAACCCCGCCCGTTTCCGCAAACACGGAAGGCTCGAGCCGAGTGTGTCTGTGGTGGCTGGATGGGGGAGCCCTTACCGGTCCCGCGAGTGCTGAAGGTTCGAGCCGAGTGTGTCCGTGGTGGCTGGATAGGGACAGCTGCCGGTCCGGTGAATGCGGAAGGTTGAGCTGAGTGTCTCCGTGGACGGCTGGATGGGGAGCCCCTGCCAGTCCCCGCGAATGCGGGGGGTTCGGGCCGAGCGCGAGTGTCCAAAG
>NZ_BLAE01000077.1:0-12538 GCF_009687865.1 Acrocarpospora macrocephala | reverse complement strand
GCGTCTCCGTGGCCGCCGCCGGACGGGGACCCCCCCGCCGGTGCAGTGAATGAGGAAGGTTGAGCTGGTCTCTGTGGACGGTCGGATGGGGGAGGGCGTGCCGGTCCCGCGGATGCGGAAGGTCCGGGCCGAGCGCGAGCGTCCCAAAGGGCGGGTGGGCGGGGAGAACCCCGGTCAGTCCCGCGAATGCGGAGAGTTCGAGTGCGAGCGTATCCGTGGACGGGGGAGCCCCGCTGGTTCCGCGCATGTGGGAGGTTCGGGCTGAGCGTGAGCGTCCGAAAGGGTGGAAGTCCGGCAAGGGTTTCCAAGGCGGTGTGGCTGACAGTGTGCTCGACACGCCCGACGTTTCGCCGTAGACGTTCCGTTGAGCTGCCGGTTCGGTCGGATCTCCGGTTGGATCGCTGTTGCCGACTTGCGATCAACCCTGGCTGCTTCTAGGTTTGGACCACAACATCTAGTGATTACACCGATGTAGTTCACCACCTATTGTGTTTCCTTGCCCGCACCACAGGACTCTGTGGGGCGTGCGTGAGCGTCCCATGACCTGGCCTGTGGCACGAGCGGTGCCAGGGCCGATGAGAGGGCCGGATCGGGGAAGCAGGGGTGACGCGGGGGAGTTGAACCGGAAGGAGGCGGGCGTTATGCATTGCCCGTTCTGCCGACATCCTGACACGCGGGTGGTCGACAGCCGTTCGACCGAGGACGGCGGCGCCATCCGGCGCAGGCGGACGTGCCCGGAATGCGGCCGCCGGTTCACGACCCAGGAGACGGTGTTGCTGATGGTGAGCAAACGCAGCGGGGTCACCGAGGCGTTCTCGCGCGACAAAGTGGTCGCCGGGGTCCGCAGAGCCTGCCAGGGACGCCCGGTCAGCGAGGACGCGCTGGCCCAGCTGGGGCAGAAGGTGGAGGAGAGCATCCGGGCCACCGGAACCGCCGAGATCCCCTCGCACGAGGTGGGCCTGGCGATCCTCGGCCCGCTCGGCGAGCTGGACGAGGTGGCGTACCTGCGGTTCGCCTCGGTCTACCGCAGCTTCGAGACCCTCGCCGACTTCGAGGCCGAGATAGAACGGCTCCGAGCCGTCGCGAACGACTGAACTTCCGCCGGGCACCGCCTCTCGCGGGCGCCCAGCGACACATTTTCAAATTACGACACACGACAACTTAAGACGCGGGCTTAAACAGAATTGGCTGATCTGGACTACAGAAACGCAATCTCGCAGGCGGCGGATTCGACTCTGCAAAGATCAAGACTTTCTGTCCAAGACAAGCGACACATTGAAGACAAACGGTTGAAACACGAGGGGCGAAGGCCCTGGAAGGGGGAGTCATGACGGAGACCGTCAACGGCACATCCACACGCGGGGGCAAGCGGACGCGCGCCAAGGGCCTGAAGATGAAGCGCATCTTCACCACGGCGGGCACCCATCCGTACGACCAGATCACGTGGGAGCGCCGTGACGTCGTCATGACGAACTGGCGGGACGGTTCGATCAACTTCGAGCAGCGCGGGGTCGAGTTCCCCGAGTTCTGGTCCGTGAACGCCGCCAACATCGTCACCACGAAGTACTTCCGCGGCGCCGTGGGCACCCCCCAACGGGAGTGGAGCCTCAAGGCCCTGGTCGACAGGGTGGTCGGGGTCTACACCCGCACCGGAATCGAGCACGGCTACTTCGCCACCGAGGAAGACGCCGAGATCTTCGACCACGAACTGAAGCACGCGCTGGTCCACCAGCTGTTCAGCTTCAACTCCCCGGTCTGGTTCAACGTCGGCACACTGTCGCCGCAGCAAGTTTCAGCGTGCTTTATCTTGGCCGTCGACGACCAGATGGAGTCTATCCTCGACTGGTACAAGGAAGAGGGCGTGATCTTCAAGGGCGGCTCCGGGTCAGGGGTCAACCTGTCCCGGATCCGGTCCTCCAAGGAGTTGCTCTCCAGCGGCGGCACCGCCAGCGGCCCGGTCTCGTTCATGCGCGGCGCCGACGCCTCGGCCGGCACCATCAAGTCCGGCGGCGCCACCCGCCGCGCCGCCAAGATGGTCGTCCTCGACGTCGACCACCCCGACATCGAGGAATTCATCGAGACCAAGGCCCGCGAAGAGGACAAGATCCGCGCCCTCCGCGACGCCGGTTTCGACATGGACCTGGGCGGCAAGGACATCGTCTCCGTGCAGTACCAGAACGCCAACAACTCGGTCCGGGTCTCCGACGAGTTCATGCGCGCCGTGGAGAACGGCGAGCAGTTCGGCCTGCGCGCCCGGCTGACCGGCGAGGTCCTGGAGAAGGTGGAGGCCCAGTCCCTCTTCCGCAAGATGGCACAGGCCGCCTGGGAATGCGCCGACCCCGGCGTGCAGTACGACGACACGATCAACGATTGGCACACTTGTCCGGAAACCGGCCGGATTACTGCATCAAATCCGTGTTCCGAATACGTCCACCTGGACAACTCCTCGTGCAACCTGGCCTCGATCAACCTGCTCAAGTTCCTCAAGGATGACGACACCTTCGACATCCCCAATTTCGTCAAGCTGACCGAGCTGATCATCACCGCGATGGACATCTCGATCACCTTCGCCGACTTCCCGACCGAGAAGATCGCCGAAACCACCCGGGCGTACCGGCAGCTCGGCATCGGCTACGCCAACCTGGGCGCGCTGCTGATGGCCACCGGCCACGCGTACGACTCCGACGGCGGCCGGGCCATCGCCGGAGCGATCACCTCGCTGATGACCGGCGCCTCCTACCGCCGCTCCGCCGAACTGGCCGGAATCGTCGGGCCGTACGACGGGTACCAGCGGAACGCCGAGCCGCACAAGCGGGTCATGCGCAAGCACTCCGCCGCCAACGACGACCTGCGCACGGTCGGCGCGATGGACCGGGCCATCCACACCGAGGCCAGCAAGCAGTGGGCCGACTGCCTCAAACTGGGCGACAAGCACGGCTACCGGAACGCGCAGGCCTCGCTACTCGCGCCCACCGGCTGCCTGACGGGCGACACCCTGATCACGACGGACCGCGGTCTCGTGCGGCTGGCGGAGATCGGCGATGTGTACGGCGACCGCTGGCAGGACCTGACCATGACGGTGTCCACGGACGAGGGACCTCGCCAGGCGACGAAGTTCTTCGTCAACGGTGAGGAGCCGACGCGGCTGATCCGCACGGCGGGCGGATACAAGATCCAGGGCACGCTGACGCACCGGGTCAAGGTCGTCGATCAGGACAGCGGCGAGTGGGTGTGGAAGCGTCTCGCCGACATCGCCGAGGGCGATGTGCTGCCGCTGCAGACTCGGACCTTGGTTGGCGAGCCGCGGCCGGTGGTGCTTCCGGTGCTCGATCAGGCGTACTACGCCGGAGATCGCGCCGTGCGGGTTCCTGACGCGGTGACGGAGGACCTGGCGGAACTGGTCGGCTACTTCATGGGCGATGGCAGCCTGCACGCCAAGGGGATCCGCCTCTGCGTCGCGGACACAGACCTCGACGTGCTCGATCGGCTGCGGATCATCTCCAAGGAACTGTTCAACCTGGAGCCGGTGGTCACCCAGCAAGAGGGGTACCACGAGGTCGTGCTTCAGTCCGTACGGCTGGCCCGCTGGTGGCAGGCCTCCGGATTCGCCAAGGATCTGCCGGGGCTTGACCACAGCGGCAAGGGGTGGACCCCTCGCGTGCCCTCGGCCATTCTCGAGACGAACGACGCCGTCATCTATGCGGCGTTCCTTCGCGGCCTGTTCGAGGCCGACGGCACCGTGCTCGAAGGCGTGCCGAGCGTCTCGACGGCTTCCGAGCCCTTCGCCGATGAGATCCGTACGCTGCTCCTTTCGCTGGGATTCGTCACCACCACCAGGAAGACGGTTTCTGGCTTCGGTGGCGACATCTTCCAGGTCCGGCTCCGCAATGTGGACCACGCGTTGAACTACGACGAGATCATCGGGTTCATCGGCGAGCGGAAAGCGAAGCTGCTGGCTCCCCTGGAGCCGGGACGGTCGGCCAAGAAGGTGCTCGACTACGCCTTCGAGACCGTGTCCGTCAATGAGGACGGCGGCGTGCAACCGACATATGACCTGTCGGTCCCGGAAAACGTCACCTACGTCGCGAACGGCATGGTGAGCCACAACACCATCGGCTTGATGATGGACTGTGACACCACCGGCATCGAGCCTGACCTGGCCTTGGTCAAGTTCAAGAAGCTGGTCGGCGGTGGCTCCATGCAGATCGTCAACCAGACGATCCCGCGGGCGCTGCGGCAGCTCGGCTACCAGCAGGAGCAGGTCGAGGCGATCGTCGAGTACATCGCCGAGAACAGCCACGTGGTGGACGCCCCCGGGCTGCGGCCGGAGCACTACGAGGTGTTCGACTGCGCGATGGGCGAGCGCGCCATCGCCCCGATGGGTCACGTCCGGATGATGGCCGCCACCCAGCCGTTCCTGTCCGGCGCCATCTCCAAGACCGTCAACCTGCCGGAATCCGCCTCGGTGGACGACATCGAGCAGGTCTATCTGGAGGGCTGGAAGCTCGGCCTGAAGGCGCTGGCCGTCTACCGCGACAACTGCAAGGTCGGCCAGCCGCTCTCGGTCGCCGGCAAGAAGGCCGACGAGGCGATAGCGGAACCCGAGGTCAAGGTCATCGAGGTCCCGCGCCCGACCCGCCGCCGCATGCCCGCCCAGCGCCCCAGCCTGACCACCCGCTTCACGGTCGGCGGCGCCAAGGGCTACATGACGGCCTCCTCCTACCCCGAGGACGGCCTCGGCGAGGTCTTCCTGAAGATGTCCAAGCAGGGCTCCACCCTGGCCGGCGTCATGGACGCCTTCTCGGTCGCGATCTCCATCGGCCTGCAGTACGGCGTTCCGCTGGAGACCTACGCCCAGAAGTTCGTCAACATGCGCTTCGAGCCCGCTGGCATGACCGACGACCCCGACGTCCGCATGGCCCAGTCCGTGATGGACTACATCTTCCGCCGCCTGGCCTTGGACTACCTGCCGTACGAGGACCGGGCCGCCCTGGGCATCTTCTCCGCCGCCGAACGCTCAGCCCAGCAACGCGGCGAAGACCCCACCACCCTGACCGACTCCGTCGACACCGCCGCCCTGGCCCAATCCGCCCCCATCGAGGAGAAGCCCACCCCACGCCCCACCGCCCTCCCCACCCCGACCCGCTCCAAGGTCGACTCTCTGGAAAGCCACCAGGGCCGCACCGCCGACGCCCCCCTCTGCATGACCTGTGGCACCAAGATGCGCCCCGCCGGCAGCTGCTACGTCTGCGAGGGCTGCGGCAGCACCAGCGGCTGCAGCTAACACCCGCGCGGAATCGCATCCGATGCATCATTCGACCTGATCGGCTGTGATTGAAAGTCCAGGTCGAATGGGGGAGCCGACTTCGGTCGGCTCCCCCTTGACGCTTTTGGCGTCAGCCGACGGTGTTGCATTTGAAGCAATCTCCAGCGTCAATCCGAAGGCCACATCACCCAGGATCGAGCTAGAAGGAACCGCGTCATAACGCAGACTCGGTCGCGCCCGGGCCAGGTCGCTAGACGCCGTTTCCAGACGATTCGGGGTGGGTGTTTCCTGCGCCGTCGGCTCGACGAAGCGACCGGTGTGATGCGCGGAGATGGGGCAGCGGGCCACTTCGAGCAGCTCTGGTCCAGAGGTGTTCCCCTCGGCGACTATCTGGAGCGATGAGACGAACATCGAGATTATGTTGCTACCGGTGGTAGCATCATGCTGTGAGTGCTCAGCCGATTGAACCGAGTCCGGAGGACAATCTCCGAGGTCATCAGCTTGCGGGCGCGCGGCTCTATCAAGAGCTGGGAAAGCGTCTTGACGCAGCTGATCTTGCCGCCGTGCTCTCGTTTCTGCACGATGTCAAGGCGTCTCCGGCATTCCAGGACAGCGTGAAGCACGTTGAGGGTTCCCCGGCCGGTCAGAGCGCGCATTCTGGACGTGGTGCCCGGGCTCGTAAGGTGAGCGTTTCCATGCCTGAGGGGCTGACTTCGGCTGTTCAGCGGCGTGTGGGGCGCGGCGAGTTCAGCCAGTACGTGACCGCCGCTGTGACCCGGCAACTGGAACTTGACCTGCTGGCTGAACTCTCCGCCTTGCTCGAAGCCGATCACGGGCCAATTCCCGAGGAGTTCCTGGCAGAAGCGGAGGCGGCGTGGCCGGACGCCGTCTAGCCACGGGTGGCACGCTCGTTCTCGACAGTGAAGGGTTGTCCAAGCTCGCGTCCGGTGATCCGCGGGTACGTGCCTACCAGGAAGTCGCGCGCAATCGCGGTGCGAGGGTCGTGGTCAGTGCGATCACCCTTACGGAAGTGCTGCGGGGTGGGGTGCGCGATGCTCTCGTGCACCGGGTGCTGGCACGAGTGGTCAAGGTGCCGGTCACCGAAGAAATCGCCCGTCGCGCCGGAGAGTTGCTCGGAGCGGCAGGGCTGTCAGGTCATCGCTGCGCGATAGACGCGGTGGTCGCCGCGACCGCGCTGGACTTGCCGCGGCCGGTCATCCTTCTCACCAGCGACCCTGATGACATGAACCAGCTCACCGAGGAACATGGCTGCGCCAAAGAGCAGCGAGTCGTTGTCATGCACGTATGACAGCAGAACCAGATCGGCGGGCCCGCCTTCGCCGTACCTGCCAGCCTAGAATCTCCGGGTGGCTGAGGCATGGTGGGTCGAGGTGGGAGAGGGGATCTGGGTTCGGCGGCATGCTGAGCTGGATCTCTCGCTGGGGCTGGTTGTCGGTGAGCGGTCCTGTCTGGTGGTGGACACCGGGGGTGATGAGGTTCAGGGGGCCGCTTTCGCGGGGGCGATCAGGGAACTGACTGAGCTGCCGTGGGTGGTGGTGCTTACGCATGCGCATTTCGATCACGCTTTCGGCACCGCGGCCTTTCCGTCGGATGAGGTGTGGGCGCATCCGGCCTGCCGCCGTGAGCTGGAGGAGACGGGTGAGCGGCAGCGGCAGGAATGGGTCACTCGCTATCGAAAAGAGAACAAGCCGGAAATAGCCGATCAAATAAGGCGTGCACGAATCGTTCTCCCCAGGTCCGCGCCGGAAGGCGACGTCGATCTGGGTGGGCGAATAGTTCGGTTCATCCATCCGGGACCCGCACACACAGGGCACGATTTGGTAATCCATGTTCCCGACGCGCACGTGCTGTTCGCGGGAGACCTGCTGGAGCAAGGCGCTCCGCCCGCGTTTGGCGACGCGTTTCCCGATGTCTGGCCGGAAGCGCTGGATCGTGTGCTCGCGCTCAAGCCCACGACCCTCGTCCCCGGCCACGGAGATCCGGTCACCGCCGACTTCGCCAGGACGCAACGGGAAGAGATCGCTCAGGTCGCGGAACTCTGCCGGTTGTTCCAGGAAGGACGAATCACCACCGAACAGGCGATCGAGAGGTCGCCGTATCCTGCGGAGTTCACGTCCGAGGCGCTCAGTCGACCTCGAAGGAGAGGCGGTCGCTGAGCCAGCGGTGGAACTTTATGGCGAAGCGGACCCAGTGGGCGACGATCGTGGTGAGGTGTTCGCGGGTGACGCCGGCGCCGATGTAGAGCTGGGCGTCGCCGATGACGCGGATGATGCCGTTGTCGGGGGTGAAGGCGTAGACCTTCGGCCACATGGTGTCGGTGTTCCACTCGTTCAGGGCGGTCAGCAGCAGAGGCTTCTCGTCGATCGAGTAGTGCCGGTCGTAGAAGGTGCGAATGGTAAAGAGGTCACCTTCCGCGCCGAACAGGAAAAAGACCGTGAGCGCGTCGGTGGAGATGGCGAGGTCGCCGTCTGAGTCGAAAGTGAACTCGATATCGAGCTCGTTGAGAATCTCGATGATCAGTTCCTGGTCGGGCTGGACCACGGCCGGGGATGGGCTCACCCCTCCATCCTGACAGACTGAGGCTCGTGTTTGACGACCCTGGCGCGGAGTTCGAGGAACACCGGTCGAGAATGTTCGCCTTGGCCTACCGGATGCTGGGGTCCGCGACCGAGGCGGAGGACGTCGTTCAGGACGCTTACCTGCGATGGAACGGTGCGACGCGAGAGGCGATCCAGGCGCCGGGGGCATGGCTGGCCCGAGTGGTCACCAACATGTGTCTCAACCGTCTCACTTCCGCGCGTGCCCGCCGCGAGCACTATGTCGGCCCATGGCTGCCGGAACCCATCCTCACCGACCCGGATCCGCCCGCCGAAACCGCCCTCCTCCGCGAATCGGTGTCGATGGCCTTCCTCCTCCTGCTGGAACGGCTGACGCCCGCGGAACGCGCCGTCTTCGTGCTGCGCGAAGCCTTCTCGTACGGCTACCGCGACATCTCCGCTGTGCTCGACCTGTCGGAGGCCAACTGCCGCCAGCTCCACGGCCGAGCCCAGCGCCGGTTGGGGGAACGGCGCAGGTTCGAGGCCCCGGCGGCGCGGCGGCGGTCGATCGTGGAACGGTTCCTGACGGCCGCCAACGATGGCGATCTGGCCGCGCTGGAGCGGGTGCTGGCGGCCGACGTGACGGCCTGGTCGGACGGGGGCGGGCAGGTGAGCGCGGCCCTGCGGGCGGTGCTCGGACCCGCCAAGGTCGCGCGCTACGTGGCCGGCGTGACAGGAAAGGCCTCCGTCCACGCCGAACTGACCTTTGCCGAGGTCAACGGTGAGCCAGGGTTGGTTGCGAGGGCCGGGGGAAGGGTTGTCTTAGTGGCAGCGTTCGAAACGGACGGAGAGCGGATCTTCGTTCTGCGTTCGGTCCTCAATCCCGACAAACTCCGGTATGTCGCACGGCAACTGAATTCCCAGAACCTGTCACATCCCGGGCGGCTGACCGGTTCTTAGGGTCATGAACGAATCGATACTTGTCACCGGTGGCACCGGCGCCCTCGGGCGTGAGGTGGTCGATCGGCTGAAGGACGGGACTCGCGAGGTGCGGGTGCTGAGCCGCAAGCCGGGGGCGTACCAGGGGAATCTGACCACGGGCGAGGGTGTGGCCGAGGCCGTGGCGGGGGTGGGTACGATCCTGCACCTGGCCAGCGATCCGAGGACCAAGGGCGCGGATCTCGAAAGCACCCGCCATCTGATCGAGACGGCGGCGCCGGGGACGCATCTGGTCTACATCTCGATCGTGGGGGTCGATCGGCATCCGTTCTGGTATTACCAGGAGAAGTACCAGGTCGAGCAGATGATCGAGGCGTCCGGGCTGCCGTACACGATCTTGCGGGCCACGCAGTTCCATGATTTCGCGCGGTTCCTGATCCAGGGGATGACGCGGATGGCGGTGGCGCCGGTTCCGGCGGGGTGGAGCGTGCAGCCGGTCGACACCGGTGAGGTGGCTGATCGGCTGGTCGAGCTGGCGCTGGGGGCGCCGGCGGGGCGCGTGCCTGATATGGGCGGGCCTGAGGTGCTTCCGCTGCGGGAGATGGTCAACATCTATCTGCGGGCTTCGGGGCGGAGGCGGATCCTGGTTCCCATCTGGGTGCCGGGGAAGACGGCCGCCGCCTATCGCGCGGGGATACACCTGGCGCCGGAGCACAAGACCGGGAAGATCACGTTCGCGGAGTTCCTGGCGGCCACGGTGAAGCCCGGCGGGCCGACGAAGGGCTACGGGTGATGTTCCTCGGGGAGGAGCAGCCGGGTGGCTTCGCCGATGGAAATTTCAAGTCGGCTTGAACTATCAGCCTGAAGGCATGGAAATGAGGCAACTACGTTCATGGGCCGTCGAAGGCCCTGTCAGTTCACCTTTCGCTTTCCCGGAGGGCCGTCGAGGGCGCTGGGCGGGGCGGGTGATGAGTCTCACCAATCCGCAGCGGGAGATCGCCGCTCTGGTCGCGAATGGTCGCGATGACCGCGTGCTCGAAGTGGGCTACGGGCCTGGGAGGCTTGTCGCGCTGCTCGCTCGTGCCGGAACTGTCTACGGTGTGGATCCTTCGCCTGAAATGCGGATCCTGGCCACTGCTCGCAATCGCAGGAAGTCCAGGGCTGGGCGTGTGGATCTCCGTCTTGGTACGGCTGACGCGACCGGCTTCCCTGATGACTACTTCGACGCGGTGGTCAGCGTGAACAATGTCGCGCTCTGGCCTGATCTGGAGGCGGGGTTGCGGGAACTCGACCGGGTTCTCAAGCCGGGCGGGCAGCTGGTGATCGCCTGGCATGGCGGGACTCGGCCGTCTTGGATAACTCGCCGTCTGCGGCTGCCCGAACCCATGCTGTTCCGCCTTTATGACGCTCTGAGCAGCTTGTTCAGCAAGGTGGATCGTCACGAGCTTCGCGGGTCGACCGTTTTCCGTGCGACTCGCTGAAGTTAGGTGAAGATGGGGCTTTGTCCTGACAAATGCCGTCGCTAAGCTGCTTCTTGATCAGCGCTTACTACGGCAAGGAAGTCCCCCATGCAGTTGTCGGACAGTATCGCGCGTGCCGCCGCCATAGCCCCCGACACCCGTACCGGAACTCTTCAGGATGTTGAGCACATTGTTGTGCTGATGCAGGAGAACCGATCTTTTGATCAGTATTTTGGGGTGCTTCGCGGGGTTCGGGGGTTTGGCGATCCTCGGCCGGTCGTGCTGCCGAGTGGGAAGCCGGTCTGGTATCAGTCCGACGGTACGCGGGACGTGCTGCCCTTCCGGCCTGAGGGGAGGCCGCTCGGCGGGAAGTTCCTGGAGGATCTGGACCATGAGTGGAACAGCGGGCACGAAGCGTTCAACCAGGGGAAATACGATCGGTGGATCCCGGCGAAGACTGCGGGGACGATGGCGTATCTCACGCGTGAGGACATTCCCTTCCATTACGCGCTGGCCGATGCGTTCACCTTGTGCGACGCGTTCCACTGCTCGGTGCTCGGGCCTACCGACCCGAACCGTTTCTACATGTGGACTGGTCATACGGGGAACGATGGAGCTGGTCGCGGGCCGGTGTTGCGGAACGATCAGCTTGGCTACGGGTGGACGACCTATCCCGAGCGGCTGGAGAGGGCCGGGATCTCGTGGAAGATTTATCAGGACATCGGGGACGGGCTGGACGCGGCGGGTAACTGGGGCTGGACCGACCATGCGCCCTATATCGGCAACTACGGCAGCAACAGCCTGTTGTTCTTCAACTCCTTTCGGGACGCGCGGCCTGGTGATCCGCTCTACGAGAAGGCGCGTACTGGGACCAATGCCAAGGGCGGGGATGGGCTGTTCGACATATTCAAGGCGGATGTGGTCAGCGGGCGGCTGCCTCAGGTCTCGTGGCTGGCCGCGCCGGAGGCGTACAGCGAGCATCCGAACTGGCCGGCGAACTACGGCGCCTGGTATATCGCGCAGACGCTGGACGCGCTGACGGCCAACCCGGAGGTGTGGAGCAAGACCGTGCTGCTCGTCACGTACGACGAGAACGACGGGTTCTTCGATCATGTCGTTCCGCCTTACCCGGCGGGGTCTCCCGAGCAGGGGGGTTCCACGGTGGATGTCACCGGTGAGATCTATACGGGGGGCGGGGACTTCCTGAACGGGCCCTACGGTCTGGGTCAGCGGGTTCCGATGATCGTGGTGTCGCCGTGGAGCAAGGGCGGCTGGGTGTGTTCCGAGGTGTTCGATCTGACGTCGATCATCCGGTTCATGGAGGCGCGTTTCGGGGTGTACGAGCCGGGCATCTCGCCGTGGCGGCGTGCCGTGTGCGGCGACCTCACCTCGGCGTTCGACTTCACCCGGGCCGACGCGGTGCCCGTGGCGCTCCCCGACACCAGTGGCATGGCCCCACGGGACCGGAAACGCCACCCCGATCACGTGACGCCGCTGCCCGCCGATCCCGCGTTGCCCAAGCAGGAGCCAGGGTTACGCCCCGCCCGCGCGCTTCCCTACGATCTGCGCGTCGAGGGACGGACTTCCGATGACGGCTCCTTCGTGATCGAGTTCGAGAACCGAGGCGAGGCGGGAGCGACGTTCTACGTGACAGGCGAAGGCGGCCCATGGACGTATACCGTCGAATCCGGCAAGACACTCACGAGCGCGTGGCCTCAGGTTGACCTGTCGGTCTACGGGCCCAACGGATTCCTGCGCACCTTCGGAGGGACTCCGGGTCAGGCCGAGGTCAGCGTCCACTGCGACGAGACGCTCGAAATCACCCTCACGAACGGCGACACCCCCTGCGCGCTCACGATCATCGACACCTACGGCGTCGCGACCCCAGCAACATACCCGCTGAAGCCAGGCGCCAGCATCACGCACACGACGCCGCTCGCCACAACCCACGGTTGGTACGACCTGACGGTCACATCGGACACCGATCCGACCTTCGTCCGCCGCGTGGCCGGACACATGGAAAACGGCCAGCCGAGCATGAGCGACCCCGGAATCATCACCGAATGAAAGTGGCGCGAACACCCGCAGCGCATGCACTCATCGGACGAGCCCCGACTTGGGCCGTGCTTATGCCGGGACCGGGATTTCGTCCCCCTCCCGAGCTTGCGGTATAGCTCCCACCCACCCAGCCCGTTTGTTTCCTCTCGGGCTCCGCCCGGCCCCGCGATCGCGGTGGTTGCCGGGACGAAACGACAGCTGTGGGTGTCGTGGTTCTCCCACCCACCCAGCCCGTTTGTTTCCCCTCGGGCTCCGCC
>NZ_BLAE01000076.1 GCF_009687865.1 Acrocarpospora macrocephala | reverse complement strand
GGCGAATCCACCCTCACCCCAACCACACCCACAGCCGACTCCACCCCCACCCCGTTGACCACCACAGCCGAATCCGCCCCCACCGCTCCCCGCACACCGACTCGGCTCGCGTCAGCCTCCAGAGCGTTGCGCGGGGCTCCCGTGCCGATCACCACAGCCGAATCCGCCCCCACCGCTCCCCGCACACCGATTTGGCTCGCGTCGGCTTCCGAAGCGCTGCCCGCAGAGCCCGCGTCGGTCCCCATCACCGACCGCCGCGCCTGAAGCGCCAACCCATCGCGAAGTTCAAGCCGCACAATCTGTGCCTCCACAACCACGCTCGCGCCCGAACCCCCAGACCGCGACCGCGCGCGTGGATCGCCGGTGAGCACGATCTCCGCCTTTACCACCGCATTCCGAGCCGCCAACTCAGCAACGGGACCTGTGGTGACCGCGTGCACTTTGATTGCCACCACTCCTGCCACAACCCCAGCACAGCAAAGGCTCCCAACAACGACGTTCCGCCATCGCTCACTTACTCCCACCCGGCTTCCGAACCAGGCCACCCAGCCCCCGACTCCCAAACAAGCAGCCGCCATAAGGCCACCGACCAACGCCGGACACGCCACCAAAATCAGCGCAACAACCCACGCGGAAACCGCTGGCCCAACCAGCACCAGAGAATGGCCCGACTGAACAAGCTCATCCTCGTCCTCATGCACGGACCCATCCTCGGCCCTAGGCATGGCCACTCGAAATGCCCCCGTTTTTATTGATGGCCATACGAACTTGATCGGGAAGCCCATCAGTGTGATGGCTACAGAGAAATTAACCGCACCGAACTTCGCGAGGCTAAGAGCCTGATGGACTCCAGGCACCTTCGGCAGAGGCTCCTGGATGACTTCGAAGACCCTAATTTATGGACTACGGGGACACTTTGTCTTTTAGTTCGGCGTATTTTCTTTCTCCTATGCCGGAGACTTCGCGTAATTGTTCGATGCTTTGGAAGCCGCCGTGAGTGTCGCGGTATTCGATGATGCGTTGGGCGAGGACTTCTCCGACGCCGGGGAGTTGTTCGAGTTGGTCGGCGGTTGCTGAGTTGAGGCTGAGGATGTTGGTGGTTGCGGGGTCGGTTAGTGGGTGGGATCCGGGAGGGGGCGGGAGGCCGACGACGATTTGTTCGCCGTCTACCAAGCGGCGGGCGAGGTTGAGTGGGCCGGTGTCGGCGCCCTTCCTTATGCCTCCGGCTGCGGTTATGGCGTCTACGACCCTTGAGCCGATGGGTAATGCCAGGACGCCTGGGTCGCGGACCTTGCCGGTGATATGGATCGTCACGCTGGAGGTCGGTGAGGGGGTGGCCGGAGATCCGGCGCTGGCGGGGGTGGGTGGCGGAAGGGGTTCGGGGACAGGTTGTGATCGCCATGCGTAGATTCCGGCCACCACGGCGGCGGCGATCCCGAGCAGTATCAGGGCCCTTACGCCTGGGCGGCCAGGGTCGAAACGTTCGCTATCTCCAAGCAGCTCGCGGAGGCGGCCGGAAATTGTTCCACTCCTGCCCTTTCCGTGCCCGATAAGAGTGGCCGTCGGCGATCTATCCAGATCGTAATCCTGGTTCTGCGTTGCCCTCTTCACCTCGTCGGGACGGCTAACCTCCGCCTGGCTCCCATAAGCGGACTCGCGGGCCATTCCGTCGTAAGGCCTGAGGCGGTCCTGTGGGTCGAATTGGTGCGGCAACTCTTCCGTACCAGATGGGGCCGCAACACCGAATGACGGAGGGGGTCCCGGCGTGAAAGGTATGGGATTTGGAGAAAAGGAATGGGAGATGGCGGCCGAAGGAAGGGGATGGGCGTCGCGAACGGCAGTGGCCAGAGGCGAAGAGTGGCTGATATGGGAGGTAGCGGATGAAAACGAGGGGTGGGCTGGAGAAAGCTGGGATGTGACGGGAAAAGGCGAGGAGTATGGAGATTGGGAAGTGGTGGGAGGAAGTGTGGGGTGAATGTCGTGAGATGGGGTGGAGGGCGTGGAGGGTCCAGGGATGGCGCGAGAGGTTAGCCGGTGGAGGCGAACTTCGATGGCGGCTCGTTCGGCTTGTTGGCGTTCCCTGGTTCCCACGGCTGCGACCTTAGAGAGGCGAGCTAGCCCGCGGGTGGCCGAACGGGGTTCTGTGGATAGTGGGGTGCTGTCCCCAAGTGGCCAGCCGATTCGGGATGTTGGTCAGGGTTGGGGGGAGATGGTTACGGCGAGCATGCCGGGGCCGGTGTGGGCGGCTATCGCGGCGCCTACTTCAACGATCATCATGTGGTTGAGGTTGGGGATTCGGGTCGTGAGGCGGCTGGCTAGGGAATCGGCCTGGGTGGGGGTGGAGAGATGTTGGATCGCGATGTTCACGGGGGTTTCGCCGGCGGTGGATGTTGCCAGGTCTTCCAGGCGAGCTAGGGCGCGAGTCGTCGTCCGTACCTTTTCCAGGAGGGTGATCGAGCCGTTGGTGAGGTGGAGGAGGGGCTTGATGGCGAGGGCGGAGCCGAGCACGGTGGCGGCGGCACCGATGCGGCCGCCTCGGCGGAGGTATTCGAGGGTGTTGACGTAGAAGAAGCTCTGGGTGGCGGCGGCGGTGGTTCGGGCGATGGCGGCGACCTCGGGGAGAGTGGCGCCTAGCGCGGCCGCGCGGGCGGCGGCGAGGACGGGGAAGCCGAGGCCCATGGCGATGGAGCGGCTGTCGATTACTTCGACGGGGATGAGGGCTTGCTTGGCGGCGATCCTGGCGGCGTCGAGTGTGCCGGACATTTCACTGGAAAGATGGACCGAGACGACGCCGGTGGCCCCGCGGGCGGCGGCGGCCTCGTAGGCGTCCGCGAAACGCTGTGGGGCGGGACGGGACGTTGTGACGGGTGTCCACTCCCGTAACGCGTCGGCGACGCCCTTAGCGTCGATCTGAGCGCCGTCGTCGAACTCGCGGCCACCAATGATCACTTGTAATGGAACGACCGTCACGCCCCACCTGTCCGCCTCAACAGGCGGCAGGTAGGCCGAGGAGTCCGTGACCACAACGACCGACATATCGAGAGATTACCCACCAGCTGATCGCCATCCACCGAATGAGCAGGTCGCCGGCATCGCAACAGCGATACATCGTGGTCGAGGACTCTCGGGGGTCGCGAGAGAGGTGGAGGGCGGGGATCCCGTCAACTGCGATCTGTCCGGCGTCGACGCAACATAAATGGCGACGCCATGAACCGCCGTCACTTATATGAAAGATCGCTGGTTACTGGACTGGGGTGCCGCCGCGCCAGACGCGGCGGGGTTTGAGGCCGAAGGCCCAGGCGAAGGCGCCTTCGTGGTCGGCGTCCCATTGGACGATGTCGGCGAGGCGGCCGGGGGCGAGGACGCCTCGGTCGGGGGCGCCGAGGACCTGGGCGCCGCCGAGGGTGGCGGCGCGGAGGGCGTCGCCGACGCTCATGCCGAAGGCGGCGACGGCGAGGCTGATGACCAGGGCCATCGAGGTGATGCCGCAGTGGCCGGGGTTGTGGTCGCTGCCGAGGGCGATCGGGACGCCCTGGCCGATCAGGCGGCGGACCGGCGGGAGGGAGCCGCTGGAGAGGGCGGTGCCGGGGCAGACGACGGCGGGCACGCCGTAGCGGGCCATCAGGGCGATGTCCTCGTCGGTGATGTGGTGGAGCAGGTCGGCGGAGGCGCAGCCCATCTCGGCGGCGAGCTGCACGGCGCCACGCTTGCTGTACGCGCCGGCGTGCACCCGGGGCAGCAGGCCGACGTTGCGGCCGGAGGCCAGCACCCAGCGCGCCTCGTCGGGGCTGAAGTGGCCGTCGTCGCAGTAGACGTCCACGCTGTCGGCTCCGGCCGCGGCGGCGTCCGCGCACCAGGCGGCGACGGCTTCGACGTAGTCGCGCTGGCGGCCGAAGTACTCCGGCGGGACGACGTGGGCGGCGAGGAACGTGACGTGCACGCGCGGCATCATCGGCTCCTTCTCCAGTTCGCGGAGAAGGCGCACGTCGGCGAGTTCGCCGTCGCGGGTGAGGTGGTAGCCGGTCTTGGCCTCGACCGTGGTGGTACCGCTGAGCAGCCACTCGCGGAGACGTTCGCGGACGCCGTTGCAGAGCGTCCACGGGTCGGTGCCGCGGGTCACGGTGACGGTGGAGCCGATGCCGCCACCAGCGGCGGTGATCGCCGAGACCGAGGAGCCGCCCGAGCGCATGGCCATCTCGGCGTAGCGGTTGCCCGCGTACACCGGGTGGGTGTGGGCGTCGATCAGGCCGGGCGTGACGAGCGCGCCGCCGAGGTTCTCGACGTGGTCGACGTCGGTGATGTCGTCGACGACGCCGGGCACCGACTGCGGCAGGTCAGCCGCGCGGCCGACCCAGGCGATGCGGTCGTTGTGGACCAGGATCGACGCGTTGCTGCACACGTCATGGCCGGTCCAGAGGCGGCCGATGTTGGTGAGAAGGCGAACGGTCATCCGACCACCATCCGTGACGACGTCCCTGAGGACGCCGCGGAAGCCCAGCTCGTGGGCGCCGCGCCCGCTGGGTCCGCTCCGTGTCCGGACGTCATTGGGGGGTCTCCTGCTCTCATCGCGCACCGGGTTGTGCGATGACCGGATCGCCGTGAGGGTAGCCTCGGCGATTTCAGTTCAGTTACGTTATTTCACAGGTCGGCTCGCTGTACAGGGTTATTGAGAAGAACGCCGGTTCGCCTCCCTGGCATCCGGTTGACCCGTCCTTCTCCCCCGTCACTTCCGAGTCTGTCGCTCCAGCTCAGACCCGGCAAACGCACCCGCACCCCAGGTGTAACAGCACTCACAGGTGTCATCGTGTGTACCCGCGCAAGATTGTCGCGTAAGGCTTGGCTTATCCTAGCAACGCCGACCCCGGTGGGCCAGTGTCGTTTTCCTTCCGCTTTAGGGCTGGCCTCCCCTAATTCTCCGATTTGTCACCTTTACTGGGTCGGTCGAAACAGGTTCTCTGCCCGCTTCCGGCTCGTTTTCATGATCTCGAAACGATAACCTCGCCGGACGTCAGACGGGGTGTCAGGGCCGTGACCACCCAAGACCCGCTCGGGCAGAAGAGCAGCTCAGCACGCGACCTGGCACCCCGCAGGGCATCATTTCGGACATGCGCCCATGATCCCGTGGCGTCCGCTTCTGGACACGCGCCAGAAGCATGCCGAGCGGACCCGGGGCTTCGACGCCGTCCTACACCGTCTCCACGGGCTTGGCGACCCGGTCGAGTTCGTGGAACAGGCTGGGCAGGACGCGGGCGTGCAGGATGGTCCCATCGCCCGTGTGGTCGACGGAGAGCACCTCGCCCTCCTGGTGCGCCCGGGCGATCAGATCCCCCCGGTCGTACGGCACCAGCATGTGCACCTCATGATCGAGACGCGGCAGCTCCCGCTCGATCAGCGCCATCAACTCGGGAATCCCCGACCCCGTACGCGCCGACACCACGATGCTGTGCCGCTCCCGCATGGTCAGCCGCGCCAGCACCACCGGATCGGCCGCGTCCGCCTTGTTCACCACCACGATCTCCGGAACATCCCGCACCCCGGAAATCTCCGAGAACACCTCGCGGACGGCCGCGAGCTGGGATTCCGGATCGGGGTGGGAACCGTCCACGACGTGCAGGATCAGGTCGGCGTCCCCGACCTCCTCCAGGGTGGACCGGAACGCCTCCACCAGCTGATGCGGAAGATGCCGGACAAATCCCACCGTGTCGGCGAGGGTGAACAGGCGGCCCTCGGGCGTGCGCGCACGCCGTACCGTCGGATCGAGAGTCGCGAACAGGGCGTCCTCGACCAGGACGCCGGCCCCGGTCAGCCGGTTGAGCAGCGAGGATTTGCCCGCGTTCGTGTATCCGGCGATGGCCACCGCGGGCACCTCGCGCGACTGCCGGCGATGCCGTTTCGTCTCGCGGGAGGTGTACATCTCCTTGATCTGGCGCCGCAGCTTGGCCATGCGCTCGCGGATCCGCCGCCGGTCCAGCTCGATCTTCGTCTCACCGGGGCCGCGGCCGCCGATGCCGACGCCGCCCGCCGCGCGGCCGCCGACCTGGCGGGACAGGTTGCCACCCCAGCCGCGCAGCCGCGGCAGCAGGTACTGCAGCTGGGCGAGCTCGACCTGGGCCTTGCCCTCCCGGCTCTTGGCGTGCTGGGCGAAGATGTCGAGGATGAGGGCGGTCCGGTCGATGACCTTGACCTTGACGATCTCCTCCAGCTGCCGCAGCTGTCCTGGCGTCAGCTCACCGTCGCAGATCACGGTGTCGGCGCCGCTGGTCGAGACGATGTCGCGGAGTTCGGTGGCCTTGCCCGACCCGATATACGTGGCCGAGTCTGGCTTGTCGCGGCGCTGGATCAGGCCCTCCAGGACCTCGGATCCGGCGGTCTCGGCCAGGAGCTTGAGCTCCTGCAGCGAATTCTCCGCGTCGAAGGCCGTGCCGCTGGTCCACACTCCCACCAGGACGACCCGCTCCAGCCTGAGCTGGCGGTATTCGACCTCGGTGATATCCGTGAGCTCCGTCGAGAGACCCGCGACGCGTCTGAGCGCCTGACGCTCCTCAAGTTCGTAGTCGCCGATGTCCTCTGGCTCGTTGCGCATATATGTCATCTCTACTAGACCAACAGTCCGACACCGTGGTGTCTTCCCTTCGATGGTGGCATGACACCCAAAGATCGCGCACCCTGATAATCGCCCGCCCAGCCCACGATGCGTCCAGCAGCTTCCCGGTGCTCGGCTAGACCAGGACCTTGACGTCGCCGGAGCCGGTCTTGATGGTGATCTTCTTGGGGGAGGCGGGGTCCTGGGCGACCTGGACGGTGTGCTCGCCCGAGCCGCTCTGCAGGGTGACGTGGTAGGTGCCCTTGGGGACGTAGACGACGCCCTCGCCGGAGCCGCTGGTGACCTGGGTGTTGTCGGGGGCTGCGTTGAACCTGAGCTCGACGTCGCCCGAGCCGGTGTCGGCGAGGGCGGTCTTGCTGGTCAGGCCGTTGGCCTCGATGTCGCCCGAGCCGGTGGAGACGTCGATGGGGCCGGTCAGGGAGCGCAGGGTGATCGTGCCGGAGCCGGTGTCGACGCGCACGTTGAGGCCGCGGGGGACCTCGACGCGGTAGTCGATGGAGCAGTCGTTGCAGTCGTAGGCGAGTCTCAGGGTGTCGCCGGACACCTCGTGCCCGTCGGTGGGCTGCGCGCCCCGGTAGTTCAGGGTCTCGGTGACCTGGATGCCGGTCCGGTCGGACTCGTTCACGATCACGTCGCCGGAGCCGGCGTCCACGGCGAGGGCCGTCACTTTGTCGGTGACGTCGTATTTCTCCACGCTTTGCGATCTGTTGAAGTTCAGGTCGAGGCCGCAGCCGGTAAGAACCAGGGCCGATCCGATGACCGCGCCCGCGAGGGCCAGGTTCCGCTTTGTTCGCATGCTCTGATTCTGTGGATTTCCCGAGGCTGCGCCCATCCGGGATACCCCCGAGCACCCCCTGAGGCGACCCCCACGTTGACCCCCGAAAACCGATGAAGTAGCGTCGATTCCACGTGATAGAAGACTTTTTCCATATTATGGAAAGGATGTCGTCCGTGGAGATTAAAGGGCCGATGCTGGAGCGGTTCGACGAGATCCTCACGCCGGAGGCCCTCGCCTTCGTCGCCACCCTGCAGCGCGAGTTCGACGCCCGCCGCCTGGAGCTGCTCGACGCGCGGCAGGTGAAGCAGGCCGAACTGTCCGCCGGGGGCACGCTGGACTTCCTGCCGGAGACGGCGGAGATCCGGGCGGGCGACTGGCGAGTGGCGCCGCCCGCGCCGGGTCTTGAGGACCGGCGGGTCGAGATCACCGGTCCGGTGGACCGCAAGATGACCATCAACGCGCTCAACTCGGGCGCCCAGGTGTGGCTCGCCGACTTCGAGGACGCCAACTCCCCCACCTGGGACAACGCCGTCAACGGCCAGCTCAACCTGCGGGACGCGCTGGATCGCACGATCGACTTCAGCAGCGGCGGGAAGTCGTACGCGCTGAAGGACGACGCCGAGCTGGCCACGGTCGTGGTCCGGCCGCGGGGCTGGCACCTCACCGAGAAGCACATCACCGTGGACGGCAAGCCGGTGTCGGGATCGCTGTTCGACTTCGGGCTCTACTTCTTCCACTGCGCGCAGCGGCAGATCGACAAGGGTAAGGGCCCCTACTTCTACCTGCCGAAGATGGAATCCCATCTGGAGGCGCGGCTCTGGAACGACGTCTTCGTCCGGGCGCAGGAGCTGCTGGGCATTCCTCAGGGGACGATCCGGGCGACCGTGCTGATCGAGACCTATCCGGCGGCGTTCGAGATGGAGGAGATCCTCTACGAGCTCCGCGACCACTCCGCCGGGCTCAACGCCGGGCGCTGGGACTACCTGTTCAGCGTGATCAAAAAGTTCCGTACCCGGGGGCGGGAGTTCCTGCTGCCCGAGCGGAACGCGGTGACGATGACGGCGCCGTTCATGCGCGCGTACACCGAGTTGCTGGTGCGGACCTGCCACAAGCGCGGCGCGCACGCCATCGGGGGGATGGCGGCGTTCATCCCGTCCCGCCGGGATCCCGAGGTGAACAAGGTCGCGCTGGAGAAGGTCCGGGCCGACAAGACGCGGGAGTCCGGGGACGGTTTCGACGGTTCTTGGGTGGCGCATCCCGATCTGGTGCCGATCTGCCGCGAGGTGTTCGACTCGGTGCTGGGCGAGCGGCCGAACCAGCTCGACCGGCTGCGCGAGGAGGTCAGCGTGAGCGCGGCCGATCTGCTGGCGGTCTCCAAGACGCCGGGCGAGATCACCGAGGGCGGGCTGCGCAACAACGTCGACGTCGCGCTGCGCTACCTGGCGGCGTGGATGGCCGGCAGCGGCGCGGTGGCGATCCACAACCTGATGGAGGACGCGGCGACGGCCGAGATCTCCCGCTCCCAGATCTGGCAGTGGATCAGGAGCGAGATCCGGCTCGCGGACACCAGCGCGGTGGTCACCAAGGAGCTGGTCGAGCGGATCATCACCGAGGAACTGGCCGAGATCGCCGCCGAGCCGGGATATGACGAGGAGCGGTACGCCCAGGCCGCGGCCCTGTTCAAGGAGGTCGCGCTGGACGATGACTTCGCCGAGTTCCTGACCCTCCCCGCGTATGCCCGTATGCCGTGACGTGAGCGAAGATGGCGGTATGACGGATTTGCTCGCCGGCCGGTTGCGGGAGGTGCTGCCGGACGAGGCCGTGATCACCGATCCGGTCCGGCTGCGCACCTACGAGTGCGACGGCCTCACCTACCACCGGGCGACGCCCGGTGTGGTGGTGCTGCCGGAGACGGCCGAGCAGATCGCCGCCGTGGTACGGCTCTGCCAGGAGTTCCGGGTTCCGTTCGTGGCCCGGGGCTCCGGCACGGGCCTGTCCGGCGGCGCGCTCCCCCGCTCGGACGGGGTGCTGATCGTGACCTCGCGCATGCGGCGCGTGCTCTCGATCGACCTGGCGAACCGCCGCGCGGTGGTCGAGCCCGGAGTGACCAACCTGGCCATCACCGAGGCGGTCAGGGAAGCCGGGTACTACTACGCGCCCGACCCCTCCAGCCAGCAGATCTGCTCCATCGGCGGCAACGTCGCGGAGAACTCGGGCGGGGCGCACTGCCTCAAATACGGCTTCACGGTCAACCATGTGCTGGGGCTCGAGCTGGTGACCCCGGATGGGGACATCGTGGAACTGTCCGAAATGGACGCCGGATATGACCTGCTGGGGGCGTTCATCGGGTCGGAGGGCACGCTCGGGATCGCCACCAAGATCACGGTACGGCTGTCGCGGGCGCCCGCGGCCGTCACGACCATGCTCGCGGCGTTCACCACGATCGAGGGCGGCGGGCGGGCGGTGTCGGCGATCATCGGGGCCGGGATCGTGCCCGCCGCGATCGAGATGATGGACGCGCTGGCGATCGAGGCGGCGGAGGCCGCGGTGCGGTGCGAGTATCCGGCGGGAGCCGGGGCCGTGCTCGTGGTCGAGCTGGACGGGCCGGAGGCCGAGGTGGACCTGCAGTTCGCCGAGGTCGATCGCATCTGCCGGGAGGCGGGGGCGTTCGAGATCCGGGTGGCGGCGTCGGCGGAGGAGCGGGCGGCCATCTGGAAGGGGCGCAAGTCGGCGTTCGCGGCGGTGGGGCGGATCAGCCCGGCGTACATCGTTCAGGATGGGGTCGTGCCGCGGACCGCGCTGCCGGAGGTGCTGGCGGGGATCGATCGGCTGCAGGAGGAGTTCGGGATCCGGGTGGCGAACGTGTTCCACGCCGGGGACGGGAACCTGCATCCGCTGGTGCTGTTCGACGACGCGGTGGCCGGGGAGGGCGAGCGGGCGGAGCTGGTGAGCGGGCGCATCCTCGATCTCTGCATAGAGTACGGCGGCTCGATCACCGGCGAACACGGCGTCGGCGTCGACAAGTCCCGATATATGCCGAGAATGTTCACGGACGAGGATTTGGACACGATGCAGCTCGTCCGGTGTGCTTTCGATGTGGGGAATCTGTCGAATCCGGGGAAGGTGTTTCCGACGCCTCGGCTGTGTGGCGAGATTCCCAGGGTACGCAAGGAGCCGCATCCGTATGAGGCGGAGCTGTTCTGATGCCGCATGACGCGCTGGCCGGGACCGGGGTGACCATCCGCACGGCCGATCCCAGCGATGCGGTCGCCGGAGTTCAGCCGAAATGGGTGGCGTTGCCGGAGTCCACCGAGGAGGTCGCGGCGCTGCTCCGGGCCGCCGCCGAGCATGATCTCGCGGTGACGCCCGTGGGCGGGGGCACCAAGCTGGACTGGGGGCCGCCGCCCGAACGCTGCGACCTGCTCATCGACCTGTGCTGCATGAACGAGATCCTGGAACACGCCGCCGGAGACCTGGTCGTCCGCGTGCAGGCGGGAACGACCTTCGAATCCCTCAATCAGCAGCTTTCCACCGAGAACCAGGAACTCGCCCTGGACATCCCCGTCCCCGGCACCACCGTCGGCGGCCTGCTCGCCACCGCCCTCTCCGGCCCTCGCCGATTCCGGTACGGCACGCCACGCGACCTCGTCATCGGCATCACCGTGGTCCTCGCGGACGGCACTACCGCCCACTCCGGCGGCAAGGTCGTCAAGAACGTGGCAGGCTACGACCTGGGCAAACTCTTCACCGGCTCGTACGGCACCCTGGGCATCATCACCGAAGCGGCCTTCCGCCTCCATCCCCTCCCACCCACCCGCAAATGGGTGACCGCCACATACCCAACCCCGGAACAAAACGACTCCCCGGCCGACTACGCCACCCTCATCGGCGCGCTGGTGACCCAGCTGGCCGCCTCGCAGGCCGAGCCGTCCGCGATCGAGCTGAACTGGTCAGCTGTTTCGCCTGGTTACACTATGTCTGTCCTCCTCGAAGGCACGGCGGCGCCGTCCCGGGCGGCGGCCATCCAGCACGCGATGACCAATCTCGAAATATCCGGCATTGAGGCATCCAGCGGGAACAACCCAGCCCTGGGGCTTCTGTCTCGGCCGGAGATCACCGACAACCCACCCGAATGGTGGGGAGACCTCCCTGACGGCGGAATCCTGATGGAGATCAGGGTTCCTCCCGGAAGCATCGGACCGGTGCTCCGCGATGTCGCCTCGGCCTCGATGTCCGGTCACGTCTTGCGTGGATCGGCCGCGAGTGGCGTACTCCACCTGGCCGTACCGGATGAAACCCACCTGACCGCCATCGCTCGACTGCGAGACCAGGTAGAAGGCATCGGGGGGCGGCTTGTGGTGGTTTCCGGGGCGGGCAATGGAGTTGATCGGTGGGGGACGATCGGTGCCCTTGATCTGATGAAGCGGGTCAAAGCGCGCTTCGATCCGGATCGCCGGCTGTCTCCGGGGCGTTTTGTGGGAGGGATCTGATGGACCCTGAGCTGATCAAGGATTGTGTGCACTGCGGGTTCTGCCTGCCGACCTGCCCCACGTACGTGCTCTGGGGCGAGGAGATGGACTCGCCGCGGGGCAGGATCCACCTCATGCAGCAGCACGTCGAAGGCACCCCGATCACGCCCGAGATGGCTGGGCATTTCGACGCTTGCCTGGGATGTATGGCCTGTGTGACCGCGTGCCCTTCGGGCGTGCAGTACGACCGCCTGATCGAGCAGACCCGCGCCGAAGTCGAACGCGAACACGTCCGGACCCCGCATGATCGCGCCATCCGCGGCATCGTGTTCGCCCTCTTCCCGTACCCGCGCCGCCTGCGCCTGCTGAAACTCCCGATGCGCCTGGCCGGAAAGCTGCGGCCCTTCCTGGCGCGGGTGAACCCGTCACTCGGCGCGATGGCCGAACTCGCTCCCCCACCCGCCCGCCGTATTCGCCTGCCCAGGCGCGTACCCGCCCGAGGCCCCTACCGGGCCACCGTCGGCCTGCTCACCGGCTGCGTGCAGGGTGAGTTCTTCCCCGGCGTCAACGCCGCCACCGCGCGCGTGCTCGCCATGGAAGGCTGCGACGTCATCATTCCCCCAGGTCAGGGCTGCTGCGGCGCGCTCTCCCTGCATTCCGGCTACGACGCCCGGAAATTCGCCAAACGCACCATCGCCACCTTCGAACGCGCCGGCGTCGACACCATCGTGGTGAACGCGGCCGGTTGTGGCTCCACCATGAAGGACTACGCCGAGATCCTCGCCGACGAACCCGAATGGGCCGCGAGAGCCGCCGCGCTCAAGGTGCGCGACCTGGCCGAATACCTCGTCGAGCTGGGCCCCGCCGCGAAACGCCACCCGCTGAACGTGACCGTCGCCTACCACGACGCCTGCCATCTCGCCCACGCGCAGGGCATCCGCGCCCAGCCCCGCGAACTGCTCAACGGCATTCCCGGCCTCACCGTGCGCGAGGTCGCCGAGTCGTCGATCTGCTGCGGCTCCGCCGGGACGTACAACCTGTTCCAGCCGGAGGCCGCCCGCGATCTGGGCGACCGCAAGGCGGAGCGGGTCCGCGCGACCGGCGCCGAGCTGCTGGTCTCCGCGAATCCCGGCTGCACGATGCAGATCACGGCCGCGATGCGCCGCGGCGGCGAGCAGCCGATCCCGGTCGCGCACACCGCCCAGGTGCTGGACGCGTCGCTGCGTGGCACGGCGGTGCGCGGATGAGCGTGCAGAGCGTCGATCGGACTCTGGACATCCTGGAAGCCCTGGCGGATCAGGGCGGCGAAGCGGGCCTTTCGGAGATCGCGGCCAGAACGAGACTGCCGTACGGGACGATTCACCGGTTGCTGCAGACGTTGCTGGCCCGGGGGTATGTGCGGCAGGAGTCGGATCGGCGGTACGCGCTGGGGGGATCGCTGGTGCGGATCGGCGAGGTGGCCGAGCGTCTGGTGGGCGGGTGGGCGGAGCCGTACCTCACGAAAATGGTGGAATTGTCGGGCGAGACGGCGAACATGGCGGTGCTTGAGGGCGATTTCGTGGTGTATGTCGCGCAGGTGCCATCGCCGCGGCGGTTGCGGATGTTCGCCGAGGTGGGGCGGCGGGTGTTACCGCACAGTACGGCCGTCGGCAAGGTTCTCCTGGCGGACCGAGCGGACGCGGCGGCCGTCTTCGGGCGGACCGGTCTCCCCCGCCGGACCGAGCACACGATCACCAATGTGGACCGGTTGCTCGCCGAACTGGTGACGGTCCGGGAGCGCGGATACGCGATGGATCTCGGTGAGGAAGAGCTGGGCGTGCACTGCCTGGCCGTGCCCGTCTCGGACGGAGACCGCGTGGTGGCCGGAATGTCGGTTTCCGGGCCGGCCGACCGCATCAGCGCCCTCAACCGCGACGAGCTCGCCCAGGGCCTGCGGAAGATCGCCCACGATTTCGGCGTGGAAGCCTTCGGATCTGGACGATAGATAGGCTCGAACCATGTGCAGAAGCATCAAAACCCTGCGTCCGCCCTTCACGGACGAGGTCACCGACGACGACATCCGGGCAGCGGCACTCCAGTACGTCCGCAAGATCTCCGGCTTCCGCGCCCCCGCCGCCCACAACGCCGCCGCCTTCGACCAGGCGGTCGCCGCCATCACCGAAGCCAGCACCGCCCTCCTGGCTTCCCTGGAAATCCGGGGCTCCCGCCCAGCCCCAACCCCCTAAGCCCCCGGCCTGACACGTTCTCGTCACGGCAGGGAACACGCAGCCATCTGAACTCGGCGACATCTTCTCGTTGCGGCGTGCCCACCCGGCGACACCCACCGGGGTGTACATCCCGGCTGATCGGCGCTTTTCGTTGCGGCGTGCTCTGGCCGAGGCATGGACGCACGCGTTTGACGCGGATGGAACTCGCTCGTGGGCTTCGGCGGAGTAGAGGCGAAGCCCACGGAAGGATCCCCCCATGTTCGGACAGCACGCGTGGTGAACACGGACGCGCTGCCCCGAATCGACGATGCCGCGCTCATCCGCGCCTCGCTCGAACGCCCCGACGAGTTCGCCATCGTGTTCGACCGGCACGCGGACGAGATCCACGACTACGCCGCGCGCCGCCTCCACCGCGAACAAGCCGACGACGTCACCGCGGAGACATTCCTCATCGCGTTCCGCAAACGCCACCGCTACGACCAGACCCGCTCCGACGCCCGCCCCTGGTTGTACGGCATCGCCGCCAACCTCATCGCCGGCCATCGCCGGTCGGAGGTGCGCAGGCTCAAGGCCATGGCCCGCGCCCCGCGGGAGACCACGGTGGACGAGGAGGAGCGCAGCGCGGAACGGGCCAGCGCCGAGGCCATGCGCCCGGCGCTGGCCCTCGCGCTGGCCAAGCTCTCCGCCCAGCAGCGGGAACTGCTGCTCATGATCGCCTGGGCCGACCTCAGCTACGAGGAGGCGGCCGAGGCGATGAACATCCCCGTCGGCACGGTGCGCTCCCGGCTGCATCGGATCCGCGCCAAACTCCGAGACCACCTGGAGACTCCCAAATGAACGATGAAATCGAGCTGGTCGCCGAAATCCGTCCCGATGTCGATCCTTACGCGCCTGAAGCCAGGACCGCCGCACGTGCCCGGTTGCGGGTGACGCGGCGCAAGCCGTACCGGCTGGTGCTCGCGGGTGCTCTGGCGGTGGGTGTGGCGGCGACCGCGGTGGCCGTCATGGACGGACCCGCGCGGGAGGCCGTTCCGGTGGCTCTGGCCACGCCGGAGATGGCGAAGATGTCCGCCGAGGAGCTGCTTGGGCGGGCTGCCGGGCAGGCCGCCGGCGATGATCTCCGGCCGCGCGCGGATCAGTACATCGAGGTCAGTTCGCAGGTCATGTACAGCGCGACTGCGGTGAGTTCCGGCGGGACGAGCCGATACCTCTATCGGAACAATCGGACCATCTGGCAGTCCGCCGACGGTTCCCGGGCGGGCGTGCTGCAGAGCGAGCGTCTGGAACCCAAGGCCTACCCTGGCTGGCCGGTTCCCGATTACGCGTGGGACAACATCGGCGAGGTCAGCTTGATGAAGCTCACTCATTGCGACACCGTGGCACCGTTGTGGGCCAGATACGACTACTTCTCGCTCAGCACGTGGCCCGATGACGTGGCCGGGATGCGGGCGCTTCTCTATGACGAAGGGCGGAACGGGAGCGGACCGGATCAGGCGGCGTGGACTGCGGTAGGGGACATTCTTCGCGAGAACTACGTTCCGCCCGCGCAACGGGCCGCTCTGTTCAAGGCCGCCGCGACCATCCCCGGCGTCACGGTGACCGAGAACGCGCAGGACGCCGCCGGACGGCACGGGCTCGGCGCCGGGCGCGAGTTCCGTGGGATCCGCCAGGAGATCATCTTCGACGCCACGACGTATGAACTTCTCGGCGAACGTCAGGTGGTCGTCGACGCGGACCAGGCTCAGGCGCCGGTCGGCAGCCTGCTGGGGTCCACCGCCCAGCTGGAGGTGAAGATCACCGACACTGTTCCCGCCGTGGCAGACGACCCCGGCGCCGTCTGCCCGGAACCGGCCCCAAGCCCAGACCCGGCCAACGGCTCCAGCCCAAGCCCCGCAGCGGAAATCAGCCCATATGGAACGCCGCCGAAGCCCTCGGGCACGTCGTGAAGGTCAGCACGAGGGTGGCGCGGCATCCGTTGGGGTTGGTCAGGCGCACTGGTCGAGCATCGTGGCCTTGTCGGGGGCGGTGACGGGTAGGTCGTATTTCAGGGCTACCTGGGCGAAGCGGACTGCGTAGGAGCAGCGGATCTTGCGGATGGGCGGGAGCCAGGAGGCGGGGCCGGAGTCGCCTTTGGAGGAGTTCATGGAGCCGTCGACCGCGAGCAGGTTGAGCGGATCGTTGCTGATCTGCTTGCGTTTGGCGTCGGTCCAGCGGGACGCGCCCATCTGCCAGTCGTAGGACAGCGGCATGATGTGATCGATCTGGATCTCGGACGCGTCGGCCTTCAGCCACTCGACGGTCTTCTCGGTGTACGGATCGAAGATCGTCATCTCCACGACCACACAATCCGACCCATCCCGATATTTCAGCTCTTGTCCATCACGCTGGAGGATGTCGTTCCGGGTGTCACACCCATTCCGGGCGTACGGAATGTCGTCCGCGTTGTCCGCCCAGGCGTACCCGAACTCATCCCGGTCGTAGCCGGTCTTCGGTCCCCGCCCCTTGGTGGCGACCTTCTCGATCAGCTCACGCGCGGCCGCACGATCCTCCGCTGAGGTGATCGCCGCCAGCCCTGGCTTGGTCCCGTCCGGATTGTCCAGGGGATTGGTGCCGGTCGCCTCACCCTCCCCGCTCTGCTTGACCCGATCGCCGGGCGAGTCCACCCCGATGCCCGCATCCAACGGCGCGCACCCACTCACCACGACAACCGCCATGATCATCCCGACGATCGCCTTGCGCACCGCTACCCCCAAGTCAAGAAATCACCAACTTAGGTATAGCAAATGCCCATAAATCCATCATTTATGGGTCACGCAGGCCACAGGGAGGGCACGACTTTCGATCAAGGGCATGGGCGGCATGAGCGCCTGGATGGTGGACGCGTGGAAGAACTTGGGGTGATCTTGTTCTGTGACCTGGTTCGTTGATGCCGGGTGGTCATGGCGCGCCCCGATGAACATCGACGAACTGGTCGGCGCCCGGGTTGCTGCTGCGGGAAGTCTCCCCGGGACGGGATCAGTCCACAACATTGCTCGGGAGGCCGAACCGCGAAAAGTCCGCGATGAGGAACGAAACCACCTCGGCGATCTTCGTACCGCGTAGCGTGAGCACGTCCAGCCCCGCCGGCGTGTATGCCGCCCGGTCCGCGTCCCACATGTACGTGCCGAAGGCCAGTTGCCCGTTCGCCCGCGCGGGAAGCATTCGCCAACGCCGGGTCAACGGCTTATCCAGCAGGAACGCCCGGATGGCGGCACGGCCCTCGAACCACTCGGGCAGCGGCGGCATGGAGTACTTGGCGTCCTCGGTCAGCATGGACACGATGGCGTCGACATCGCCCACCTCCCACGCGCTCGCGTAGCGCGCGGCCAGCTTCCGGACTCCGTCCTCGTCAACCGGCCTGCCCCGCTCGGGCAGGCGGTCACCGACGATAGCGCGGGCCCGCTGCAGCGCGCTGTTGACCGACGCGACCGTGGTGTCCAGCAGTTCCGCAGTCTCGGCCGCGGAGAACTCCAGAACCTCCCGGAGCACCAGGACCGCACGCTGGCGGGGCGTCAAGTGTTGCAGCGCGGCGACGAAGGCCAGCTCGATGCCCTCCCGCGCCACGTACCGGGCCTCGGGGCTCTCGGGATACGGTTCGAGCCAGACTGTCTCGGTCACCGGTGCGGTGCCCGGGGTGAGGTCGGTCGGCAACTCCCGGCGGCGCCGCTGTTCGAGCAGCGTCAGGCACCTGTTCGTGGAGATCTTGTACAGCCACGGGCGCACCGAGCCGCGGTTGTCGAAGCGGGCCAGCCCGCGCCACGCGCGGACCAGGGCTTCCTGGAGCACGTCTTCCGCGTCGTGTACCGAGCCGAGCATGCGGTAACAGTGTGCGCGCAACTCGGCCCGATACGGATCCACCAGGTGTTCGAAGGCGACAGGGTCTCCCGCTCGCGCCGCCTCCAGCAGCGTTTCCTGCGTTTGCATATGTCCGCCCTCATGGAAAGCCCGGCTCTCGACCCGACGGTACGCGGCGATCGCGTCACGGGCGCAGGCCGGTACTCGCCTCGCCGGTGCGCGGGTCCAACGGGAAGGAGAGATGCTGATGGATCAGCACCCACGCACCGCCTCGCCGCTCGAACACCCGGGTCCCGCGCGACCAGCTCTCGGACTCCTGGCCGACGCGGACCCGGTTGAGCCCCCATGCGACCGCGAGGTCCTCCCTGACCAGGATCTTCAGGTCGGGGACGTCCCAGCTGACGTCGGCGGCCACGTTGAGGCCCCGCGCGCAGACCTCCCGCACCTCCGCCACACCCTCGTACTGGAGTGGCGCCTCATGCTCGTACGAGACGACGTCACCGGCGATGGCGGCCATCATGTCGTCCAGGTCCTTGGCCGCGGTGGCCTCGAACCACCGCTGGTGCACCAGCCGCACCTCGTGCTCGGCCGCACCCACATCCATGATCGGGAACGAGTGGTGCTCGTGAGCGACCACCCACCGGCCGTCCTCCTCACGCAGACCGAGCGTCAGCCGCAGCCGCCGGTCCGGGTCGTCGTCAGGCATGCCGCAGCGCAACAGTGCCTGGGCGAAGGCGACGTCCTCACCAGCGGTGACGTCCAGCGACACGATCTCGAACAAGGCCCCTTGCGCCTGCCACTGGAGGAACGGCGACCACGCCTTCCGGTAGGCCTCGATGCCGCGAACCCCCTCATGCGGCGGCGGCACATCGAACATCACGATGTCCTCGGCATGGTCGGCGACAACCCCTTCCAAGTCGCCACCGTGGACCGCCTCGGCCCAGCGCTCGATCAGGCTGCGGATCTGCTCTTCGTTGGTGGACATGAGTGCGGTCCTTCCGGGTCGATACTTCCGTCAGGACTACAACCCCCACCGATCCGGAAACTCATCGCGGATCCAGCGGCCCATCGCACGCCCGGCAGTATGGTGAGGACGAATCCGACGATGAGGTGAACGGGATGCCTCTTGAGGGCGAGTACGAGCCGAGTCCGGCGCAGTGGGTGCGCGAACAGGTCGCGCTGTACGAGAGCTCAGGCGGCACGCAGGGGACGACGCTCTGGGACACGGGCCTGCCCGTCGTCATTCTCACGACGCGCGGCGCGAAGAGCGGCAAGATCCGCAAGATCCCGCTGATGCGCGTGGAACACGAGGGGCGCTACGCGGCCGTCGCCTCGAAGGGCGGCTTCCCACGCCACCCGGTCTGGTACTTCAACGTCAAGTCCGACCCGCACGTGGCACTCCAGGACGGATCCGTACGCCAGGACATGAAGGCCCGCGAGATCACCGGGAACGAGAAGGCCGAGTGGTGGGAACGCGCGGTCGCCGCGTATCCGCCATACGCCGAATACCAGGAAAAGGCCAACCGCGTGATCCCCGTCTTCGTGCTGGAGCCCGTGTCCGCAGCAGGATCGGCGGACGCCCCACCGTCGTCAACGAGGACCTGATCCGCGCGGCCCGGTCAGGACGAGCATGGGCATCCGCTGGAGCCGCCTGGAGGCGGTCGAGCGCCAGCGTCGCAAAAGGCGGGGCGTGATAACCACGACGCCGTGGTTGTCGTTTTGGCCGACAGCCACGATGCCATGGCTGTCGTTTGGCCGACAGCCACGGCGATGGCGGGGGCGGGCGGAGCCCGCGGGTAAACAAAGGGCTGGGTGGGTGGGAAGAAATCCGGCAAGCTTCTGCGGATGTCGTACAGGTGGCGGGGCACTTAGGTGATCAAGATGCCGCCATCGACTGGGAGGATGGCGCCGGTTATGTAGGAGCCGGCGTCGGATGCGAGGAAGACGGCTGCTGACACCAGTTCGGCGGGGTCTCCGGGGCGGCCCATGGGGACCCTTCGCGTGAGCATCCGGTCTAGGTAGCCATCCGGGTACTCGTCGGTCATTTCGGAGGCGAAGAAGCCGGGTTCCAGGCAGTTGACGCGGATTCCCCGGCGGGAGGTCCATTGCTGGGCGAGGTCTCGGGTGAGTCCGATGATCGCCGCCTTGGACGCGCTGTAGGCGGCCTGCGGGAGTTCGGCCGTCGTCTCCCCCAGGATGCTGCCGATGTTGACGATCGAGGACCCCGGCCGCATCACCCGGGCACACGCCTGCGCCATCCAGTAACTGCCGTGCAGATTGACATCCACCACCCGCCGGAACTCCTCGGGCGACTCCTTCAGGGCAGGCACCGCCGTACCCACCCCAGCGTTGTTGATCAGGACATCAACCTGACCGAACTCCCCCATGGCCGCGTCCACCAGCGCCTGGCAATCCTCCGCCACAGCCACATCAGTCGAAACAGCGAGACAGCGGCGACCGGTCTCCTCGACCAGCCGCCGCGTATCCGCCAACCTTTCCACCCGGCGGGCGCCGATCACCACATCCGCGCCCGCCTCGGCGAAGCCGCGCGCGAACGCGACCCCAAGCCCGGAGGAAGCCCCCGTGACCACCACAACCTTGCCGTCCAGCCGGAATCTCTCCAGAATCACCCGGCCACCATACCGAACCCCGTTCTACCCGTTCTAAAGGCCGTACTCCTTCACGATCCGCTCGTGCCGTTCGGCTTCGACCCCGACCTCGCGGGAGAGGTCCAGCCAGGCCAGCGGATGCACCCACTGCTCGGTCGCGTCGTCGAGCACAGCGTCCAGCTCGGCCGGAGTGACCGACGGCGGAATCGCGATCCAGCCGAACACACCGGGCAGCGGCTCGCCCGTGCCCGGATGCGTGACCTTGTAGCTGTCGTCGCTGTAGACCCACATCGGCCAGCCACGCTCGGCCAGCAACTCGTTGAACTCGGTCCACTCGTGCTCGCCAGGCGCGGCGCCATCGAAGAACCAGCTGGTGAAACCACCCGGCCGGAGAATGGACACCCCCGCGAACGGGATGACGAAGTTCTCGCGCTCCTCCTCGGAGTCCGGGATCGGCTCCAAGGGTCGCGGGTCCACCACGACGACGTCCCCCGCGTTGTACTCCATGCCACGCGGCTGCGGAATCGCCAGGCGCGCGGTCGCCGGACCGGTGCGCACCGCCAGCACCTCCCGCTGGCTGCCGTCAGGCGCCGGCAGGATGGCCCGGATGAGGTGCCATTCCTCCTCGATCGGCCCTTCCGCCGACTGCAGCGGCATGCCCAGCTTGGCCGCGCCCTCGCGCACGGTCGCCCAGTCCTCGGTGGCGGTGGCCAGCACGATGACGCGCCAGATGTCCTCTTCCTCACCCTCGGCGCCCTCCGCCAGCACCGGCTTGAGGATCTCGGCCGCGGCCGCGTTGTCTCCCAGATGCTGCACGGCGGCCGACCACAGCCGGCGGCCCTCAAGCCCGGCCCCGCCCTGAACGGCCAGCTCGGCCTCGGCTGAGGTCTCCTCCCACCGCTCCCTGGCCCGGTAGAGCCGCGCCAGCGCCAGATGCGACTCCGGCGAGCTCAGCCGGGAGGCCAGGTCCAGCACCCGATCGTCCTGCTCGGCCTCGATCAGCAGACCGGTCAGGTAGGCGATGTCCTCCTCTTCGGCGTTCGCCGGATCGGCGTCCACGACGATCATCTTCCAGTAGATGTCGGCCCCCACCGGTGCGTACCCCAGGAAACCCAGGGTCGTGGTGTGCCGCCTCGTGGCCTCCAGATCCTTGCCGGACTGCGGCCACAGCCAGCCCACCCAGCGCTCCGGATCCGCGGTGCGGCCGTCGGCCGCGTCGAAGTAGGAGACCAGCTCGTCCTGCGGCCCGGGCGGGGGCACCGCGGGGGCCGCGTCGGCCGCCGCGCGCAGTTCGGCGATCCGCTCCGGCAGCCCGGCCGTGGACTGCAGCTCGGGCAGCACGGCCTCGGCCAGATCGGCCAGCTCGCGCGCCTGCCAGGCCCCCTGCCGGGCGATCGCCAGATGTCCGGCGGTCAGCGCCAGCTCCACCTGGGCCCGATGCCCGCCCATCGTCTCGAAGTAGCTCATCCACTGCCGCATGACACGGCCCAGCTGCCAGCTGTTGGCGATCGACGCCCCCGCCGCCAGCTTCCTGACGACCTGCGACCACTCCACCCACTCGCGCGGGTGCTCGCCGACCACGTCCAGGTCGGGCAGCGACTCGACCGCGTGCTCGATCCGCCCCAGTTCGGTGAGGATGCCGGAGTGCAGCAGCCCCTCCCGGCGCGCCTTGGCGACCGGATCGTCGGGCTTGAACCCGTTGGCGGCGTGCAGGGCGGCCAGCGCGTCCTCACCGCGGCCGACCGCCAGCAGCGCCCGGGCGGACACCGCGGCCAGCTCCCAGGAGGCCTCCCTGCCCACGCCGCGCAGCCGCTCCACGGCCGCCTCGGCGTAGGTGACGGCCTCGGCCGGCTTGCCGTCGTCCAGCAGCGCCGACACATACTGCGTGGTGAGCCCGGAGAAGGCGAGCGAGTCGGGACCCACCGTGCCGAGCGCGCGGCCCAGGATGGCCAGGCGCTCGTCCGCGTATCCAGGCCCGTCCGTGTTGGCCAGGGTGATCGCCAGCGCCTCCGCGGCGGCCGAGGCGGCCGGGCAGTCACTGACGTCGGATCGCTGGGCGAATTCGGCCAGTTCCCTGGCGTCCGCGAGGGCGACGGCGCCGTTGGCCCGGTCACCCACCCGGCCGATCACATGCCAGTATCGCGCGAAGAGCTCCAGCCACGGCTGTTCCAGCTCCTCCGCCTGCTGCGCGACAGCTGGGGCCACGACGTCGAGCTGGCCGTATCGCCCCTCCAGCGCCTGGGCGGGCACGTCGCCCAGCGCCATCGCCAAACCGGCGTTTCCGGCTTCATGAAGTTGCCGCTGGGTGCCACCGACCCACGACCAGATGTCCACGTCCATGGGCAGTCAGTCTGCCAGGTCACCGACCATGTCCCAAACGCGCGCGCGTCAACGCCGAACCCACCCGCCACAAGAGATGGATACGCCCCCAAATGCCGCGTTCTTCGGGGTTTTTAGGTCTAAATCGCGATGTCGTGGTACTCACCGGAGGCGACCAGAGCGGCCGGGCCGGTGAGGTAGCTGGTGTCGGAGTCGAGTGTGATCTTCAGGGTGCCGCCGAGCACGCGGACCTTCCAGACCCCGGTCTTCTCACCGGAGGCGTACGCGGCCGCCACGGCGGTGGCCACCGCGCCGGTGCCGCAGGAACGGGTCTCGCCCGAACCGCGCTCGTAGACGCGCATGGAGACGGCGTGATCGCCCACCGGGTTGATCAGCTCGATGTTGACGCCATCGGGATAGACCGCGTGGTCATAGCGTGGCTGGGCGTCCAGGTCGAGCTCGGTGACCGGGTCGTCGATCACGCAGGCCAGGTGCGGATTGCCCATGTTCACGTTCAGGCCGCGATACTCCCGCCCGTTCAGCCAGGTACGGCTCTCGCCGAGGATCTTGGGCCGGCCCATGTCGACGGTCACGTCCCCCGCCATGCCGAGCCTGACCCGCTTCACGCCATCCCGGGTCGCGACGCCGAACTCCCCGGCCGTGGCCAGCCCCGCGTCGACGAGGTAGCGGGCGAAGACGCGCACGCCGTTCCCGCACATCTCGGCCACGCTGCCGTCGGCGTTGCGGTAGTCCATGAACCACTCGGCCTGGGCGGCGTATCGCTCGGCCTCGGCCACGAACGTGGACGGCACGACCCGCAGGATGCCGTCGCCGCCGATCCCGGCCCGCCGGTCGCACAACCGGGAGACCAGCTCCGCGGACAGGTCCAGCCGCCCTTCGGGATCAGGCAGGATGACGAAGTCGTTCTCCGTCCCATGCCCCTTCACAAACCGCATGTCGCCAGCCTAGCGGCCTGATCGACAAGGTCAGACGCGTCATACGGCAGCCACCGCACCCGGGGATCCCGGCGGAACCAGGACTCCTGCCGGCGCGCGAACCTCCTGGTCGCCCTGACCGTTTCGGCCCGCGCCTCCTCCTCCGACCACTCGCCGTCCAGAAACCGCAGCACCTGGGCATACCCGAGGGCTCGGCTGGCGGTCAGCCCGCCCGCCAGGCCCTCTTCCCTGAGCGTACGGACTTCGTCCACGAACCCTGCCGCCCACATGCGCTCGACCCGGAGCTCGATCCGCTCGTCCAGCTCCGGCCGGGGGACTTCCAGGCCGATCTGGACGCTCGGGTAGACCGAGTCGTAGGACGGCATCGTGGCCGAGAACGGGCGGCCGGAGAACTCGATGACCTCCAGAGCGCGGACGATGCGGCGGCCGTTGGTGGGCAGGATCGCGGCGGCGGCGACCGGATCGGCTTCGGCCAGCCGGGCGTACAGGGCGGACGGGCCCAAGTCGGCCAGTTCGCGCTCCAGGCGGGAGCGAATGTCGGGGTCCGTCCCCGGGAACTCGAGATCGTCCAGCGCCGCCCGGACGTACAGGCCCGAGCCGCCGACCAGAATCGGAACCACGCCCCTGCCGCGCAGGTCGTCGATCAGCGGGCGGACCAGCTTCTGGTACTCGGCGACACTGGCCGTGCGAGTAACGTCCCATATGTCGAGTAAATGATGCAATACACCTTTTCGTTCGGGGATGGTCAGCTTGGCCGTGCCGATATCCATTCCTCGGTAAAGCTGCATCGAGTCCGCGTTGATGGCCTCGCCGCCCAGCCGCAACGCCAAATCGACGGCCAGATCGGACTTTCCGGCCGCCGTGGGCCCCACGACGGCGATCACTGGTAGCTGCCCCACCCGGTAAGTGTCCCAAGCCCCGGGGTACCAATTAGTCGTACGGTGCCACGTCGCGCCGCGAAACGGGGGATTTCAAGATGTCGATCTTCGACAAGGTCAAGGAGAAGCTCGTCGGCCACGCCGACAAGGTAGAGGACGCCGCCGACAAGAGCGTCGACAAGGCGGCCGACATCGCCAAGGAGAAGACCGGCGGCAAGTACGACAAGTACGTCGACACCGCCGCCGAAAAGGCCAAGGAGGCCACCGACAAGATCGACGGCCAGCCCGGCTGATCCCGCCCTGACGGCGCCAGTCACACACACGGGGGACACAATGTCGTTCTTTCACAAGGTACGGGAGATCTTCGGCGGCGCCGGAGACAAGATGCGGGACACCCCCTCGCAGCCGAAGGCCACCGGCGAGAACGTCAGGATGCGCCAGGGCGCGGACTCCGCCAAGGATCGGGCCGACGGCATGAAGCAGGACCCGCGCGACAAGTCCGGCGGCATGCGCGACAAGGTCGAGGACAAGGTCATGGACGGCATCGACAGCGCCGCACGCGCAGCCGACAGGGCCACGGGCGGCAAATACCGCGACCAGATCAACAAGGGCGCCGACGCCGCCAGAAGGGCCGCCGACAAGATCGACGGCGAGCCCGGCTAAACCCCCCGCACTGGAGCCGCCCTAACCCACGGGCGGCTCCCCGCTTCACCCCCAACGGCACGTTAAGCCCGGCCTGGCCGCTTTCGCGGCTTCGCTCACCCCAAGGGCTTGGCGGTGCGGGTCTTGTCGTGGACCAGGATGCGCGTTCCGTCGACCACCCACAGTTCGCGCCGATCCGTTCACGCCGATCAGTCGGGAGCGAGCCGAGGAGGGCGGCCAGATGGGGCGCGGAGTCGGTGATAATCCGGTGCACGGCCGAGTATCACCGAAGCCATCGCCGCGGGCCGCTTTGTGCCACACCACCCGACCGCCCCGGCGCCGCCGACCTCGCCACCCGCGTCCTCGAACTCAAAGCCGCCAGCAACACCGAACAAGTCGGAGATGCCGAACAGGGTGTCGAGTTGGAACATGGTCAGGCTGGTCCGGTTGGCGAGCACCCGGAAACGGCCCGCGTGGACTACTCACGGGCCGTCCAGCTCATCGAGACCTACACGATCCAAGGGCTGCAAGAAGCCCTGTCTGAACTCAACCGCAGCCGATCCCTCTCCCCCGCCATCGCGGCGGGCCGGGATCACGCGGCAGCCGCCCTGGTGGCCTCTGCTCAGCGAAGTGCCGGACAGGACGGGACACCGACCCGGATGAGACCTCCGCGAAGGGGACCACGCCGGACAGACGCACCCGCAACCCGGACTACCCCGACTTACGGGATAGTCCTTAGAACAGCGCCAATGGCAGCTGGCCCTCGTGAGTGAGCAGCCAGCGCTTGGACTCCACGCCGTCGCCGCCGCTGAACCCGCCGAGCCCATCCCCTGCCACGACGCGATGGCATGGCACGATGATCGGAATCGGATTGCTTCCCATGATCGATCCGATCCCCCTGGCGGGCACGCCCGTCTCGTCGGCCAGGTCGCCGTAGGTGACCACCTTGCCGAACGGCACCGACTCATACAGCAGCCCGAGCACCCGGCGCTGGCTCCCCGACATCAACCGCCAGTCGACGGCAACGGTGAACTCCCGTAACTCGCCCGCGAAATAGGCCGCCAGCTCCGCCCGCACCCGGCTCACCCGCGCGTCATCCTCGACGATCGGCAACCCCAACCGCGCGGCGAACCGCTCCCGAGCCCGCTTGGAGTCCCGGAAGTTCATCCCCGCGACCCCGGCCGGAGTGACTGCGGCCAGCACGTCTCCCAGCTCGGTGGGAACACTCCCGAAGGCAACCGTCTCAGTCATGCCCTCATTCTCCGCCCTGCCACCGACAGTTTCGGCGCGGGCGATTCCGGCGCGAGACATAGAGAGGCCCGTGCGGAATACCGCACCGCACGGGCCTTTCTGAGCGAGGGCTTCCCCGATCCCTCACCCACGAAACCTGCCGAATCGACGAGGCGTCCGTAGCCGGAAGCGCGGGGTTTCGCTCCGGCGACGCCGTGATCTTGCCCTGTGCAACCTGGACGGTAATGGCCTTTCCCGACCGGGTGGCACACGACGGGGTGATGCCTCGTATTAAGAGGAAAGTCGTGATCTGGACAGCTGCGGCGGTGAGTCGCTGGCCGGCGGCTTGTCCATGGGGCAGCTGGTTAATAGCCGCCGACCGGGCCTCCGGGTTCTACCGCGCCCGCACCGCTGCCCCGGTCGATTTCGTCAGGGTTGTCAGTGGGGCCTGTCGTGGGCTTGGGCTTCGTAGTCGCGGGGGTCTTGGGGGTTGTTTCGGTTGGTTTGTCCTTCTTGGTGGTGGAGTTCTGGGCGGGAGGATCGGCCTGGCCGCCCTGGGCGCTGTTGCCCGGGTCGTCACCGGCCGGATCGGCATCCTGCTCGGTGGACCCGTCCGGTTCGCCGGACTCGGCGGGGTCTTCCGCGGGATCGTCGGCAAGCGGAGCGGTGGCGTCCTCCGAAGTGGTAGAGGTAGGGGCTGGTTGCGTGACAGGAGTGTCGTTACTGGACATCGCGTACACGACCCCGCCACCCCCCACGGCGGCCGCCACCAGGGCGACGCCGATCAGGATGGCACGAGGATTGCCGCGCGAGCGCGGTCGTTTGGGGCGGGTTCTGCCTGTTGGCGTGGATCCGTCCATCGGGGGAACTCCCTGCGGGTTGGCTGCTGCTCGGGAACCTCAACGGCTTCCGAAGGGTTCCGCCAGACTAGCCAAGAACAAGAAAGAGATGCACAAAAATGATGTTTTAGGCATCTAACGGGCAGGTCAGGGGCGGTTTCGGGCGAATCGGCCAGGGACAAATCCCGGCGACGATCTCCGATCGTCAGGCCTCGACGCCAAGGCTAGGGAGCCCAGCAGGGACGAATCAGCGGGAGCCGAAGTTCTGGGTCCACCACGGGCCGCCGGTGCCGAGCCGTACGCCGATGCCGATGGCTTTGAGGTCGCAGTTCATGATGTTCGCGCGGTGACCGGGGCTGTCCAGCCAGGCGTCGACCACCTCGCGGGGGGTGCGCTGACCTCGGGCGATGTTCTCGGCGGCGGGATAGGCGTAGCCGGTGGCCCTGATCCGGTCCCACGGAGAACGGCCGTCGAGCGAATCGTGGCTGAAGTAGCGGCGCGCGGCCATGTCGGCGGAATGCGCGCGGGCGGCTGTGCGCAACCGTTCTTCCGTACGCAACGCTCTGCACCCTTCCCGCTGGCGAGCGGCATTGGTCAACCGCACGGCCTCGTCTTCCAGCGACCGCTGCGCCGCGTCCGTCCGGCGTTCCGGTTGGGTCGGGGAGGTGGCGGAACGTTTGGGAACACTGCCGAGACGTCCGGATTTATCCTCAGATCCCCGGGCGTCGGCAACAGCGGACCCGGGCTTGGAGATTCTCCGCGCCTTGGCCGTTGGACTCGGCTTGCGTGTTTTGGAAGCGCTGGCGGACGGCTTCGTGGGCACCACGTACGAGTCGACCGGAACCGGTGATTCCTCCGTCAGATCCCCGGCCACCCGGCTACCACTCGATCCGCACGCGACCGCACCGAACACGAGACCGCTCAGGCCAACGACCAACCAGGCACTGCGCCGCCCAAACCGGGGCATCCGCGAACCCTCCTTGCCGATGTCTTGGGAAATCCATGCCACCCGCGTGGATGAGCGACCACACTAGCCCCATTGGCCTCCTCCCCGGCGTGAACGCCCGGAACTCCCCACGTCGCCGTGGGATCCTTACTGCTTCTGCTACGCCGCGCGGGCGTCGTAGGTTGCGGGCGGTGCCAGGTTCGGAATTGCCTCGCCTGGTCTTACCCGCCCTCCACAGTCGTTTCGAGTGTCCGCCAGCCCGGCGGCCACCATGTCCTTGTCCTGTCTTCCCTCTGCGAGGGATGCCTCCGTTGCCTGTGCGCGCAGGCGGATGCCCTCGGCCAGAATGTTCAGCGCGGCCGCCAGGTCGCGCTCGTGGTGCTCCCCACAGGACGGGCAGTCCCACTCCCGCATCTGAAGCGGTGCTTTTCCGTTCCTCCAGCCGCAGCACGGGCACAACTGGGAGGAGGGAAACCACCGGTCGACCGTGGTCAGCGTCCGCCCATAGCGGGCCGCCTTCCCGCCCAGCAGGGTACGGAACGCGCCCCAGGACGCGTCGTTGACTGATTTGGCCAGTCGGCCGCGGGCCAGACCCCGCACCGCCAGATCCTCGATCGCCACCGTTTGGTTCTCACGGATGATCGACGTGCTGGTCTGGTGCAGGAAATCCCGGCGCGCGTCGCCCACCTTGGCATGCTGGCGAGCCACCGCGATCCGCGCCTTCTCCCGGTTCTTCGATCCTTTCCGTTTGCGTGACAGCGCCCGCTGCAGCCGGGCCAGCCGCTTGGCTCGGCGGCGCAGCCACCGCGGATTGGCGATCTTCGTGCCGTCCGACAGGACCGCATAATGAGTCAAACCCAGATCGATCCCGACCTCAGCCTCCGCCTCGGACAGCACCTGCCCGGCATCATCAACCTCGATCACAAACGACGCGAAAAAGCGGCCCGCCGCATCCTGAACGACCGTGACCGACGACGGCGCCGCCGGCAGCTCACGCGACCAGCGCACCTCGACCTTCCCGATCTTGGCCAGATACAGCGTCCCATCACCGCCCAAGCGGAACGCGTTGCGGGCGAACCGGGCCGACTGACGCCGATCCCGGCGCGACTTGAACACCGGCAACCCCATCCGCCGACCCTTACGCTTCCCACTGACCGAGTCGAAGAAATTCTGATACGCCACGTCCAGGTCCCGCAGCGACTGCTGAAGCGGGACCGCGGACACTGCACCCAGCCACTCCCGCTCCGGTGTCCGTTTCGCCGCGGTGATACAGATCTTCTGCAGATCCCCGCCACCGATCCACGGCAACCCAGCCTTACGCGCGGCCTTACGCATCGCCAGCGCGTCATTCCACACCACCCGGACGCACCCGAACAATCGGGCCAACGCCTGGCGCTGGGAGGCGTCGGGGTAGAGCCGGTAGTTGTAGCGCAGCCGCACCTGAAGCCCCTCCCCACACCAGCAACATAGCGTTACGACTCGAACACACTAACGCATGACCGATGACAGCGGAAACCGAATACCAGCACGGCAGAAACCTTCCTCACCACACTCCAGATTCATCCGTTCCTTGTGACCACATAACGGCGGAATGTCTTCGACGAGGAACTGTCACGGTGAGGACATCATTATTGAGATGTGCGATAGTTCGATTCCGACGGCGCCGCACAACCTGACCGGTCCTTTGTCCGCGCACCGCGCTGCGGGATACCCAGCCTGACAGCGGGCCATCCCCACCCTGGACCTCATTCATCCCTGCCCGGAAGAATATGGCCTTGTGTGGCTTCTCGGTAACGTATTAACAGCGCAGGAATCACGAGAGAAATTACGACATTGCCGGACTTCTCATCACCACGCATGAATTGGCCCCGAACGTTGCTGGCAACGGCAGGCGCAACCACCGTCCTCGCCACCGCCGGATTAGGCGTCTGGCTCGCCATCAACATCGAAGAGACCTCCGGCCCCAGCCAAACGCCCTTCACAGCCCAAACTCCCAGCCAAAACGCCCTCCCTCATTCAGGCGGACCAGTTCCCCCAAACGATCACCAAACCTCCACCCCACCTCCCATAAGCCCGCTGCCCACACTCCCCGAAGCCCTCACCAACCTCGGCCCCCTGGCTGGCGGCCTCCTCGGCTCCCGCCCTCTCCCACTCCCCACCCTGAAACCCCCACCAACCGCCCCTAACCCCACCAAAAGCAAGATCAGCCTGCCCCCCAGGCCCCTCTCACCCTCGAAAACCCGGCCAGCAAAACCAAAGCCAAACAAACCAACCACAAGAATCCCCGACCCTTGCGCCACCTTCCACGACATCCGCCGCGACTATTGCTACGAGGTTCTGCACGACATCACGGGCCAGTGACGGTTGCGATTCCGTCAAGCAACCGGTGGAGCCCCCGAAGAGGTACTGCTCGGTCATGGTGGGGACAGCGGGTAGCGGTCCGCTGATATCGCGGCCGATCCCGCAGCATGGCCTCGCAGGAGTCCGGCTACGAGCAGGCGAGGGGTTCGGTCGTGGCGGCGGGGCGGCCGATGCTGGGCATGCCGAGATTCACCGCAGCCGGGCCCGAAGGCTGGGATTGGCGGTTCTGCCAGGCGTCGCCCGCACGAGTGCGGCGTACCGAAAGCACCTTGTCGGCGACCAGGTGATGCGGCGCCGCGTACGTGACCTCGACGGTGACCATGTCCCCGGGCCGGGCGTCAGCGGGGGCCAGGTGGACGAGGCGGTTGTCGGGGGCGCGGCCGGAGAGGCGGTGGGTGGCGCCGTCCTTGCGGCCTTCGCCCTCCGCGATGAGGACTTCCAGGACCTTGCCGACCTGCCCCTTGTTCTCCGCCCAGGCGATCTCTTCCTGAAGGGCGACCAGTCGCTCGTACCGCTCCTGGACGACGGCCTTGGGAATCTGGTCGGGCATGGTCGCAGCGGGCGTGCCGGGCCGGATCGAGTACTGGAAGGTGAAGGCGTTGGCGAAGCGGGCGGCGCGCACGACGTCGAGGGTGCCCTGGAAGTCGTCCTCGGTTTCGCCAGGGAAGCCGACGATGATGTCAGTGGAGATCGCGGCGTCAGGCATGGCCGCGCGCACGCGTTCGATGATGCCGAGATAGCGCTCAGCCCGGTACGAGCGGCGCATCGCCTTCAGGATCCGGTCCGACCCGGACTGCAGCGGCATGTGCAGTTGATGCATGACATTCGGCGTCTGCGCCATGGCGGCGATGACATCGTCGGTGAACGCGGCGGGATGCGGCGAGGTGAACCTGACCCGCTCGAGCCCGTCGACCGAACCGCAGGAACGCAGGAGCTTGCCGAAGGCGAGGCGATCGCCGAACTCGACACCGTAGGTGTTGACGTTCTGCCCGAGCAGGGTGATCTCCAGCACGCCCTGATCGACCAGGGTGCGGATCTCGCTGAGGATGTCACCGGGACGGCGATCCTTCTCCTTGCCCCGCAACGCGGGCACGATGCAGAACGTGCACGTGTTGTTACACCCGACCGAAATAGCCACCCACGCCGCGTAAGCCGACTCGCGCTTGGTCGGCAACGTCGACGGAAACGTCTCCAGGGATTCCTTGATCTCGACCTGGGCCTCTTCGGCGATGCGGGCCCGCTCCAGCAGCACCGGCAGCGACCCGATGTTGTGCGTGCCGAACACGACGTCCACCCACGGCGCCCGCCGCACGATCTCGCCCTGGTCCTTCTGCGCCAGACACCCGCCGACCGCGATCTGCATGCCCGGATTGCTGAGCTTGCGGGGCCGCAGATGCCCGAGGTTCCCGTAAAGCCGGTTATCGGCGTTCTCCCGCACCGCACAGGTGTTGAACACGACGACGTCGGCGGGCTCCCCCTCGGGCGCGCGCACGTATCCCGCGTCCTCCAGCAGCCCGGACAGACGCTCGGAGTCGTGGACGTTCATCTGGCACCCATAGGTCCGTACCTCGTACGTCCTGGTGCTCTCCTGAGTCGTGGCAGTCATCTCAACCCACAAGCCTAGGCGCTCCCGCGAGCGTAACGCGCCCGGGACACTGTCCTATGTACTTGGGCAAATCCCCCGATACCCTGTGACCGGAGCTGCATTCCGGGAGGTCAGGGTGCGATTCGCGGCCTGGGGCGCCTGCGTGGCGAGCCTGCTCCTGGTCGTCGCGGCCGTCGCGCTGGGCGTACGGAACGGGTCCGACCTGATCCAGCAGAGCCACCTGGTCTTCGTCGCGGCCGGCGCGATCATCGGCGGCCTGATCAACGTGCGCCGCCCGGGCAACATGATCGGCCTGCTCCTGGCCACCACCGGCCTGTCCTTCGCCCTCCTGGACGCCTCCGGCCAGCTCGCCGTGAACAACCCGGAAGCGACATTCTTCGCCTGGCCGCAGACCTGGCTGTGGATCCCGGCGAACCTCGCCATCGCCGCGATCCCCCTGTGCTTCCCATCGGGACGGCTCCCGTCCCCCCGCTGGCGCCCGCTCCTGTGGGCCGCCGCCGTCACCGCCGCCCTCGCCGCGATCCCGAGCGCCCTCCGCCCCGGCCCGAACAGCCAGCTCGGGTACGGCACCGCCGTGATCAACCCCCTCGGCGTCCCAGCCATGGAAGACGCCGCCCAGATCGCGGACACCGGCTTCCCCATCTTCACCGGCATCCTGTTCATCGCCGGCGCCGCCAACCTGGCCATGCGCGCCCGCCACACCAGGGGCACCGAGCGCGCCCAGGTCAAGTGGCTGGTCTACGCCGTGAGCCTGGCCGGGCTGATCGTGATCGCACGCCTGATCGCGGGCCTGCGCGACGGCTTCCCCGACCAGGTCTGGCCCGTGCTCAGCCCGTTCTGGGAGCTGGCCGGCGCGGCCGCGATGACCCTCGTCCTGGCCGCGATCGGCGTGGCCGTCCTCTGGTACGGCCTGTTCGACATCGACCTGGTCATCAACCGCACCCTCGTCTACGCCGTCCTGTCCGGTTTCGTCACCGGCGGCTACGTGCTGATCGTGGGTTACCTGGGCGCGGTCTTCCACGCCGTCGACGGCCTCCCCCTGTCCATCGCCGCCGCCGGCCTGGTCGCCGTCGTCTTCGCGCCCCTGCGCGCCCGCGTCCAGCGCGCCGTCAACCTCCTCATGTACGGCACCCGCGACGACCCCCACGCCGCCCTGACCCTCCTCGGCCACCGCCTGGAACAGACCGCGGCACCGGGCACGGTCCTCACCGCAGCCGCCGAATCCGTGGCGGAAGCGCTCAAACTCCCCTACGCCGCCATCGACCTCACCGACGACGACCCGCCCCCCGGTCGCATCGTGGTGCCACTGACCTACCAGAACGAGCAGGTCGGCAGGCTGATCCTGGCCCCCCGCCCGGGCGAGCGCGACCTCGGCGAGCAGGACCGCCGGGTGCTCGCGGAGCTGGCCAGGCGGATGGGCGTCGCCGTCCACGCCGAACGCCTGTCGGCCGATCTGCGGCGTTCCCGCGAGCGCCTGGTCGTGGCCCGCGAGGAGGAGCGCCGCCGGATTCGCAACGATCTCCATGACGGGCTCGGGCCGACGCTCGCGGCGTTGACGATGCGGGCGGAAGCCGTACAGGACCTGGTGGGGCCTGGGCCGGCCAGGGAGTTGCTGGAGGAGATCATCGGGGATGCGGAGGCGGCGGTGGCGGACGTGCGGGCGCTGATCGAGGGGTTGCGGCCGCCCGCGCTGGATTCGCTGGGGCTGCTGCGGGCGCTGTCGTCGCACGTCGCGGGCCTGCCGGGCGAGCTCACGATCCGGATCGAGGCCCCGGCGGAGCTGCCCGCGCTGCCCGCCGCGACCGAGGTCGCGGCCTATCACATCGCGGTCGAGGCGCTGGCCAACGTGCGCAGGCACGCCCGCGCGTCGCGGGCCTGGTTGCGTCTGTCCGCCATCGACGAGACGCTTAGCCTTGAGGTGTGCGACAACGGCCGCGGGCCGGAAGGCAAGGCCGGGGTCGGCACGCTGTCGATGCGCGACCGTGCCGCCGAACTGGGCGGATGGTGCACGATCGAACCACGCCAGGAGGGCGGCACCCGCGTGCTCGCGAAGCTCCCGGCCAGAGGGGAAAACCATGGAACCCATCAACATCCTGCTCGTTGACGACCATCCGGCGTTCCGGGCGGGACTGGTGGCGCTGCTCTCGCCGCTGGACGGCATCAAGGTGGTCGACCAGGTCGCCAACGGCGAGCAGGCGCTGGCGCTGATCAACCAGCTCCAGCCGGATGTCGTGCTGATGGATCTGACCATGCCGGGCATGGGCGGCGTGGTCGCCACCGAACGCATTCTGCGCGACAACCCGCATATCCGGGTGCTGATCCTGAGCATGTCCGACGACGACGAGTCGGTGTTCGCGGCGTTGCGCGCGGGCGCCCGAGGTTATGTCGTCAAGGGCGCCCGCCGGGTGGAACTGTCCCGGGCGATCCGGGCCGTGGCCGCCGGAGACGCGGTGTTCGGCCCGGCCATCGCCAACCGCCTGATCGGCTACTTCTCCGGGCTGGCCAGGCGCGAGCAGAGCCTGCCGCAGCTGACGCCCCGGGAGCGGGAGATCCTGGGGCTGATGACCTCGCATCTCACCAACCCGCAGATCGCGGAGCGGCTGGCGCTGACCCACAAGACCGTGCGCAACCACGTCTCCAACATCTTCGCCAAGCTGCATGTGGGCGATCGGGTCAGCGCGGTCAGCCGCGCGCGGGAATCGGGGTTCTGAGCACCCGCCACGCCGCCCAGCCGTACGCGACGAGCTGGCACAGCGCCCCGGTGGACTGCACGGCGGGCGGCTGCTCGGCGGTGAGGAACGGGATGGCGATCCCGGCGACCACCAGAACCGGCAGCCACCACGGCCCGACCCGCGTCGCGGCCAGCGAGATCGTCAGGATCAGCGCCCCCACATGCGACAGGAACGCCGGAATCAGAATCCCGTAGACGAACCCCGCCATGTCGCCCGCGGCGGCGGTGACCGCCACCGCCTGGTCGGCGGGCAGGGTCTGGGCGAGCGCCAGGTCGTAGAAGTCGGTCATGAACAGGCTCACCGCGGCGGCGGAACCGATCATGCCGACGGCCGCGCCCAGGTTGGCCAGCCGGGGCGCGCGCTCCCGCAGCAGCCCGGCGAGCGCCAGCATGCCGGGGATCATCGCCGCCGTGGCCCACAGGAAGAGCACGGCGCTGACCTGCACCTTCGTCGTGTGAGCCAGGAAGAGCGCGGGGTTGTGGTCGGTCCCGGGGGGCGAGGTGAGGAAGGCGAGGAAGAGCAGGACAGGCCAGGCCACCAACGACCCGGCGGCGGCGTGGCGCCGGAAGGAATCACTCATGCCGCCACTGAATCGGGCGCCTGTCCCGGCCGGCATGGGCCACCGACCAGGAGGATTCCGGGAAAAGCCGTGATGGGATCGGTACCGGCTGGTTAGTGACTTGGTTATGAAGACCCCCTTACTTTTGTTGACCATGACGGAAGCCGACAGATCGACTTCACTTGTCAGTCTGGAGAAGGTAAACAAGCACTTCGGCGCGCTGCACGTGCTGAGAGACATCGACCTGGACGTCACGCGTGGCGAGGTGGTCGTGGTCATCGGCCCGTCCGGTGGCGGCAAGTCGACGCTCTGCCGCGTCATCAACCGCCTGGAGACGATCGACTCCGGGTCCATCACCTTCGACGGCCACTCCCTCGCGGTGGAGGGCCGGGCGCTGGCCCGGCTCCGCTCCGAGGTCGGCATGGTGTTCCAGCAGTTCAACCTCTTCGCCCACAAGACCATCCTGGAGAACGTCACCCTCGGCCCGACCAAGGTCCGCAAGATCGCCCGCGCTCAGGCCGAACAGCGCGGCATGGAGCTCCTCGAACGGGTCGGGATCGCCTCCCAGGCGGCCAAGTACCCCGCTCAGCTCTCCGGCGGCCAGCAGCAGCGGGTGGCCATCGCCCGGGCGCTGGCCATGGACCCGAAGATGATCCTCTTCGACGAGCCCACCTCCGCGCTGGACCCCGAGATGGTCCAGGAGGTGCTGGACGTCATGATCTCCCTGGCCAGGGACGGCATGACCATGCTGGTGGTCACCCACGAGATGGGCTTCGCCCGCCGGGCCGCCAACCGCGTGGTGTTCATGTCCGACGGCCAGATCATCGAGCAGGCCGCCCCCGACGAGTTCTTCACCAATCCGAGCACCGACCGCGCCCGGGACTTCCTCAGCAAGATCCTTACGCACTGAATCGCACATTCCCCCGAGCCGAGACCCGGCTCAGTGAATTGGAAGAGGTGGCAGTTATGCGAGTCCGCCGAATCGGAGCCGTTCTTTTGGCCGCAGCGGCATTGGCCACGAGTCTTGCCGCCTGCAGTGGCGACGACAAGTTTGTGATCGGCGTCAAGTTCGACCAGCCCGGGCTCGGCCTGAAGCAGCCGGACGGCTCGGTCAAGGGCTTCGACGTGGATGTGGCCAAGTATGTCGCCAAGGAACTGGGCTACAGCGACGACCAGATCGAGTTCAAGGAGACCGTCTCCGCGAACCGGGAGCCGTTCATCCAGCAGGGTCAGGTCGACATCGTGGTCGCCACCTACTCGATCACCGACGCCCGCAAGGAAGTGATCTCCTTCGCCGGGCCGTACCTGATCACCGGGCAGGACATCCTCACCCGGGCCGCGGACACCGGGATCGCCAACGTCGACTCGCTCGCCACCAAGAAGGTCTGCGGCGCGCAGGGGTCCTCCTCTCCCGCCCGGCTGGTGGAGAAGTTCGGCGAGCCGTGGAAGGGCCAGTACCTGACCGAGCAGCAGGGCTACGGCGCCTGCCTGCCGCTGCTCGAGCAGAGCCAGGTGGACGCGATCTCCACCGACGCCACCATCCTGGCCGGCTTCGCCGCCCAGTCGCCCGGCAAGTTCCGCCTCGTCGGCCAGCCCTTCTCCGAGGAGAAGTACGGCATCGGCCTGAAGAAGGACGACAAGGAAACCCGCGACAAGATCAACAACGCCATCGACAAGATGTTCAAGGACGGCTCCTGGAAGAAGTACGTCGACGCCAACTTCGGCGAGTTCGGCCAGTTCTTCGCCTCGCCTCCGGCGCTGGAGCGGTACTGATCGAGCGCCGGTAGCGGAGGTAGGTAGGCCGTGTCCGCTCTCTTCGACGAGCTGCCGGTCATTCTGGGCGCGTTCTGGCTGACCTTACGGCTCACGCTGGCCACCGCCGTGGCCGCCCTGGTGCTGGGTACGGTGCTGGCCGCGATGCGGGTGAGCCCGCTGGGCGTGCTCCGCACCGTGGCCGCCACCTATGTCAACGCGCTGCGGAACACGCCGCTCACCCTGGTGATCGTGTTCTGCGGGCTGGGGCTCGGGCTGGTGCTGGATGTCTCGTTCTCCGAGAGCCTGTCCGTCAACTACCTCTGGCTGTCCATCATCGGCCTGTCGCTCTACACGGCGGCCTTCGTCTGCGAGGCCATCAGATCGGGGATCAACACCGTCCCGATCGGGCAGGCGGAGGCCGCCCGTGCACTCGGGCTGACCTTCATCCAGAACCTGCGGCACATCGTGCTCCCGCAGGCCTTCCGCGCGGTGATCGCGCCGCTGGGCAGCGTGCTGATCGCGCTGATCAAGAACACCACGATCGCCGCCGCGATCGGCGTCGCGGAGGCCTCGCTCACCATGAAATCCCTGTTCGAGCGGCATCAGGAGGCGGTGGTCCCGATCTTCCTCGGGTTCGCGCTCGGGTTCCTGGTGCTCACCCTGCCGGTCGGGCTGCTGTTCGGCTGGCTGGCCCGACGGCTGGCGGTGGCACGATGAGAGCCAGCGTTCTCTACGACGCCCCGGGACCGCGCGGGCGGCGGCGCAACCTGGTGCTCACCGTGCTGTTCGCGGTGCTACTGGTCGTGCTGGCCTACCTGGGCTATCGGAAATTTGACGAAAAAGGCCAGTTTGATGCGGCGTTGTGGGAGCCGTTCCTGCGGGCGGATGTCTGGGTCAATCTGATCCTGCCCGGGCTGTGGAACACGCTCAGCGCGGCGGCGACGGCGGCGTTGATCGCCGTGCCGTTCGGGTTCGTGTTCGGCATGGCCCGGCTGTCCGAGCACACCTGGATCCGCATCCCGGCCGGGGCGATCGTCGAGTTCTTCCGGGCCATCCCGCTGCTCATCATGATCTTCTTCGCCCAGTACGGCGGCAGCGCCGTCTTCGGCCTGACCGTCACCTCCTTCAGCGCCGTCGTCTTCGGCCTGGTCATGTACAACGGCTCGGTGCTCGCCGAGATCGTCCGGGCGGGCATCTCGTCGCTGCCGCGCGGGCAGACCGAGGCCGCCCTCGCGGTCGGGCTGCGCAAGGGCCAGGCGATGCGGCTGATCCTGCTGCCGCAGGCGGTCACCGCGATGATGCCGGCCATCGTGAGCCAGCTGGTGGTGCTGCTCAAGGACACCGCGCTGGGCTTCATCGTCGCCTACGAGGACCTGCTGAACGCCGGGGCGCGCATCCTGCCCTCCAACTTCCGCAACCTGATCCCGTCGGTGATCGTGATGGCGCTCATCTACATCCTGATCAACGTGGCGGTCGGGCAGGTGGCGACCTGGCTGGAGAAGCGCAGCCGGCGCAGCCGCAAAACCACCGCGAAACCGGTCGCGCCACCCGATTCCGTGACGGCCCCGGCGTCGTTGTAGACGTGGGGTGGTCAAGGTTTGACGTGTCATTGCGGGGCGTAGCGCGCGCCTGATCTGATCCTGATCGGGTGTGGCGCGTCGTTGTTCTGGGTATGGCGGCCGTTTTCCTCACCGCGTGTGGGGGCAGCGGCAGCCTCGTGATCGGGGTGCGGGCGGGGCAGCCCGGGCTGGTGGACAAGCTGCCCGGGGGCGGCTGGGCCGGGTTCGACATCGCGGTGGCGCACTACGTGGCGCGCGAGCTCGGATACCGGGACGACCAGATCCGCTACACCTTCGACGCCGGGGAGGCCGATCTCAGCCTCGGCGCGGTCGGCGGACGCTACGCCGGGCCGTACCTGGTGACCACCAAGGACCTGCTGGTCCGCACGCAGGAGCTGCGCACGCTCCGGGCCCTGCGATCGGCGCGGGTCTGCGGCACCCGCGCCGACGTCGCGCCGCTGGTCGAACGCTTCGGCACCACCTGGCAGAACGTCTTCGTCGCCGAGGCGAACGTGCCCGCCGCCTGCGGCCCGCTCCTCGCCGACCGGCGCATCGACGCGATCATCGCCGACGCCCCCGTCCTGGCCGGAATCTCCGCGCAGTATCCCGGCCGCTTCCGCTTCCTCGGCCGCGATCTCGCCGAGGTGCGGTACGGCATCCGCCTCGCGCCCAACGCGATCGGGTTGCGGGATGACGTGGAGGAGGCGCTTCGGACGATGTACGAGGACGGGTCATGGCATCGGGCGGTGATCGACTACCTGGGGCTGCTGGCCACGAGGTACCTGTCGCCGCCCGTCCTAGAAAAGGGATAACCGGCCACACACGGCCCCGCTTTTCCGGCAGGATGCCAGTCATGTCCCCCGAGCGACCGCCGATCTCCACCGCCGACGTGGCCAGGTCAGGGCTGCGCCTCGGCTTCCCCACCGTGCTCGGCGAGGAGGTCTGGTGGGAGGAGGACCGACCGGCCGAAGCGGGCCGCCGCACCATCGTCCACCGCGCCGCCGACGGCACCCGCCGCGAGCTCATCGCCGCCCCCTGGGACGCGCGGTCGCGGGTGCACGAGTACGGCGGGCGGTCCTACGTGGTCGTCCCCGGCGTGGGCGTGGTCTTCGTCAACCATTCCGACCAGCGGCTCTACCTGACCGACGGGGGTACGCCCCGGGCGTTGACGGCGGATTCCGAGCATCGGTACGGCGATCTGCTGTTCGCCGCCGGGGTGGTCTGGTGTGTGCGGGAGCGGCATCACGACGGGAAAGTGGATCGGGCGCTTGCTTCGGTGACCTTGTCGGGTGAGGTGACGGAGGTGGTCGCCGGTAGCGATTTCTATGCTTCTCCGGCTTTGTCGCCAGATGGGGAGCATCTCGCTTATATCTGCTGGAATCATCCGCGGTTGCCGTGGACGGGGACCGAGTTGCGGATCACGCGGCTTGAGGACGGCAGTTCGTGGACGGTCAAGGGCGGGATGAGCGAGTCCGTGCTCGCGCCGCAGTGGCGGGATAATCGGAACCTTTATCTGATCTCTGATTGGTCGGGGTGGTGGAACCTCTATCAGATCGGGATCTTCGGGACTTCTTCGCAGGCGTTGTATCCGGCTGAGGAGGAGTTCGCGTGGCCGTTGTGGGAGTTGGGCGGGTTGCCGTACCTCGTGCTGGGGGACGGCCGGCTCGCGGTCCTGCACGGACAGGGGGACCTGCGCCTGGGCATCCTGGATCCGGAGACCGGATCCCTCGCCGACCTCGACGTCCCGTATTCCGGCTGGCGGCCCGCCCTGAGCGCGGACGGGAACGCCCTGGTGGGCATCGCCTATGGCTCCGACGTGCCCCGCTCGGTGGTCCGCGTCGACATCGTCACCGGGCGCGTCGAGGGACTGCGCCGTGACATCGCCGAACTGCCCGACATCGCCTATCTGCCCAAACCCCGCTCAGTCGAGATTGAAGGCAGCTTCGGCCGCCGCGTCCACGCCTACCTCTATCCGCCGCCTTTGGCGGAACCCGCGCCCTATGTGGTTTTCGTTCATGGGGGTCCGACTGGGCATGCCACGACCGAGTTGAGCCTGGAGAAGGCGTTCTTCACCACGCGAGGGATCGGCGTTCTTGAGGTCAACTACGGGGGTTCGACGGGGTACGGGCGTGCCTATCGTGAGCGGCTGCGCGGGCAGTGGGGTGTGGTGGACGTGGAGGACACGGTCGCGGCGGCCCAGTGGCTCGCGGCCGAAGGTCTCGCCGACCCGGCTCGGATCGCGGTGCGGGGCGCGAGCGCGGGCGGCTGGACCGTGATGGCCTCCTGCGCCGCCTCCACCGTCTTCTGCGGCGGCGTCTCCATCGCCGGCGTCAGCGCCCTGGCCCCCTTGGTCGCCGCCACCCACGACTTCGAATCCCGCTACGTCGAGTGGCTCGTGGGCCCGGAATCCCTGTATTCCTCCCGGGAACCCCTCTCCCGCGCCGCCGAGGTCTCCTGCCCCATGCTCCTCATGCAGGGCCTGGCCGACCCGGTGGTTCCCCCCGCCCAAGCCGAAGCCTTCGCCACCGCCCTGACCGATCGTGGCGTCCCCTGCACCTACCTGTCCTTCGAGGGCGAAAGCCACGGCTTCCGCCGCCTGGAAAGCAAGACCGCAGCCCTGGCAGCCGAACTGGCCTTCTACGAACAACTCTTCCGCCCCGAACCAGAAAACTGACGGCCACTGGGCAGTCCGCTCGACCACCCGGGAACCGATCCTTCCTGCCGCAACCGGGCGGTGATAGGTGCCGGTCCAGCGAGAATTAATCGGAAAGTACCGGCCCGGGATCAAGCCAGCCCAGCTCCAACCGCAACGGGCCGTGATAGGCACCGGTGCGGCGAGAACTGACGCGGAGGTATCGGCGCCGGATAACGGCGAGATAGCCGGATCAATTATTCGGCTGGCGGCCCTGAGGCTGCCAGAGCGTCGGGGATCAGCGGGCGAATTCGGTGGCCCGGGATTCGCGGACTACTGTGATGCGGATCTGGCCTGGGTAGGTGAGTTCCTCTTCGACCTGTTTGGCGACGTCGCGGGCGATCACCTGGGCCTGGATGTCGTCGACGTTGTCGGGGCGCACCATGACGCGGATCTCGCGGCCGGCCTGCATGGCGAAGACTTTGTCGACGCCCTCGTAGGACTGAGCGATCTCCTCCAGGCGCTCCAGGCGCTTGACGTAGGCTTCGAGGGATTCGCGGCGGGCGCCGGGGCGGCTGCCGCTGATGGCGTCGGCGGCCTGGGTGAGGACGGCTTCGACGGTGCGGACCTCGACCTCGTTGTGGTGGGCCTCGATGGCGTGCACGACGTCCTCGTGCTCGCCATACCGGCGGGCGATCTCGGCGCCGATCAGGGCGTGGCTGCCCTCGACCTCGTGGGTGAGCGCCTTGCCGATGTCGTGCAGCAGCGCGCAGCGCTTGACGAGATCACGGTCGAGCCGCAGCTCCGAGGCCATGATCCCGGCGATGTGCGCCGACTCGATGAGATGCTTCAACACGTTCTGCCCGTATGACGTGCGGTAGCGAAGCTGGCCGAGCAGGGTGACCAGTTCGGGGTGCATATCGGTGATGCCCAGCTCGACCAGGGCATCCTCCCCCGCCCGTACACAAAGATCCTGCACTTCGGCCTTGCTGCGCTCGTAGGCCTCCTCGATGCGCTGCGGGTGAATCCGCCCGTCGAGCACCAGCTTCTCCAGAGTCAACCTGGCGGTCTCCCTGCGAACGGGATCGAAACACGACAACAGCACCGCCTCCGGCGTGTCATCGATGATCAGATTGACCCCGGTGGTCGACTCGAACGCCCGGATATTCCGCCCTTCGCGCCCGATGATCCGGCCCTTCATCTCATCCCCCGGCAAGTGCAGCACACTCACCACAGACTCGGCCGTCTGCTCGGTCGCCACCCGCTGCACCGCCAGCGTCACGATCTTGCAGGCCCGCTTCTCCCCCTCCTTCCGGGCATCGCTCTCGATCTCCCGGACGATCAGCGCGGCCTCCCGCTTGGCCTGGTTCTCGATCTCCTTGACCAGCTCGTTCTTGGCCTGCTCGGCCGTCAGCCCCGCGACCCGCTCCAGGATCTGCCGCCGCTTCTCCGCCACCTGATCCAGCTCAACCCGCCGATCGGCCAGCTCGGTCTCGGTCTCCGCCAGCTGCCTGGCCCGCTCGGCCTGCCGGCGCGCCTCCTCGTCGAGCCGCTGCTCACGCTCCCCCAGCCGGTTCTCCCTGCGCTCCAGATCGGCGCGCAGCTCCTTCAACTCGTTCTTGAGGATCCGCGACTCCTCCTCAACCTCCCGCCGCATCAGCGCCGCGTTCTCCACCAGCGCCTCAGACTTGCGGATGATCTCCCCCGCGTCGCTCTCGGCCCGCACTCGGATCTCATCGGCGTCCCGCCGCGCCTGCTCCAACTCCTTCTCAGTCAACTCCGCCTTCAACTGAGCGATCTGCTCGGCTGTCGGCCCGGTCTCCTTCGGAGCGGTACGGCGCAGCAACAGAACCAGGAGGGCGGCAATCGCTACGAACGCCGCCAGCAGCACCGCCACTGCCAGCACGATCACGATCGTCATATCCATTGCGCGCCCACCCCTCCTAGCGTCAGCCGGTAAAGGGGTCACACGCACAGCACGGCAACGCCTGGTGGCGTCACACTGGCGTCACCAGGGCAAATATCGCACCCAAGAGCGGTCAGGGTCCGTAACTCACCGTTATGGCAATCCGCGCTGCGCGGAGTAACTCCTCACTGCGGTCGAGATTAAGCGTCAGAGAGGTAACGAGCAAGCAAAGACGCTCTGTCAAGCGACTTTTCCTCGATCATCCCGACGACCCACAACCTCTGGAGCCCCAGTCCCCAACCCACAGCCCTCCCCCGAAAACCCCAACCCCTAACACCCCATACACCTCACCCCAAACCTCCCCCAACCACCTCACCCTCAACCTTCACCCCCTGCCAACGCCACGTCACCCTCCAGCCCGCACCCGACCTGGAGCCGCTCGTGCTCGCTGGCGGACGGCTTTCGGAATCATTGATGTCACCACCGATGTCAAGATGACCACCCATCCGCGAGCTACCCAGACCACTGGCCCCGGGGGAGCCGACGTGGGCTGCCCTCCGTTGATCACAAGTCGAGAACCTGACCCATGACAAGATCAAGGCTCTCGGCTGGCCGCCCGGCGCGCTCCTTGGCCTCATCGATTCCCCGGCGTCATTGATCTCCCCAGCCAAGCCGTGGCCGCGCCCCGGCGCGGAAGCACATGCAGGCCCTCGTCCCAGACCCGCCAGCGCCGGGGAGGCGTGCTCGTCCCTCTGCGTCGTCGATCTCTTTGGGCAAGCCGTGCTCGCGCCCCAGCGCGCGAAAGTCTGTGCAGGCGTTCACCCCAGACCACCAGCGCGGGCCTGCCTCGCCCCCCTGCGTCATCGACCTCCCTGGGCAAGCCGTGGCCGCGCCCCAGCGCGCGAAAGTACGAGCAGGCGTTCACCCCAGACCACCAGGCACCGGGGAGAACCGAGCGTGCCCTCGCCTCAGACCACCAGGCACCGGGAAGGCCAGGGTGCCCTCGTCTCCGAGTCCCGCGCTCCACGGCCGCAGTCCGCGAGGGCATGGCGCGGATCGCCGACGCCGACTGCATGGCCAGGCGCGGCCTGTGGTGAATCTCCTGACTGGACTCAAACAGATCTGCAACCACCCCGCCCGCTACCTGAAGGAGCCGCACGGCCGCCTCACCGGGCGCTCGGGAACGCGGCGAGACACAGGTCGAAATGGTCCGTGACGAAGTCGACGATCACGGCGGGGCCATGCGAGATCGCGGGCATCCATCTCCGGGAGGTCGCCGAACCCCTCGATCCGCTACAGGGTTTTCGGCGTAAATACGGCATCACTGCTCGGAATCAGGTTCCTTGTCTGGTGGACCTGCGCGAAGAATTTGAACGATGGTGATCGCCCCAGCCACTACCAGCATGTATACGACGTTTGTGTTCCAGGTTCTGGTGATTCCGGCGATCGCGACGCCGACGACGAGCACGGCGATGACGCTCGTGACGATGTAGCGGGTCAGGCGGCTCATGTTCCGGTACAAGACGATCATGTATGCGGTCAGGCGGCTCATGGCATCTTCCTTCGAAGGCGGTCTCGCCGGGGTGACACTCCGTACCCCATTGATAGAGGCCTCCGGTTGCACACCGCTTGATGCTCACCAAGCCGCCGATGCATCCGTAATGCGGTCGCTGCGGTCTTTCTAGATTTCGTCGTCGTGGATCTCGGCTTGCAGGATGTCGTCGTCTTGAGCGCTGTCGGGGTCGGTGATGCCTTCGTGTTCGAGTGCCTCGCGGACGATGCGGAAGGCCAAGGCGGGTGAGTAGCCCTTGCGGGCCAGCATGCCGACCAGCTTGCGCGTTCGTGCCTGGGGGTCGGCGTTCCTGGTGCCGGGGAGCTTTCGAGCCACCAGGCGCCGGGCGGTTTCCACTTCCTCGTCTGGGTCGAGCTGTTGGACAGCGTCCTTCACCGTGTCCTCGGACACTCCGCGATGACGCAGTTCTTGAGCCAGCGCCCTCCTGGCAAGACCTCGTCCTGTGTGCCGCGAACTCACCCATGCGGCGGCGAATGCCTCATCATCGATCAGCCCGACCTCCGAGAACCGTTCCAGAACCGCCTCGGCCACATCCTCAGGCACTTCCCGCTTACGCAACGCCTCCGCCAGCTGCGCCCGAGTCCTGGGCGCCAGCGTCAGCAGCCGCAGACAAACAGCTCGCGCCTTGGCCTCCGGACTAACCTCATCTCGCCGCTCGGAAGATCCACGCCCCGAAGACTCGCGCTCGGACGATTCACGCCTGGACGTCCTGCGATTAGAAGACCGACGACCTGAAGACCCACCCTCGGACGATCCGCCCTCGGACGATCCGCGCTCGAACGACTCACGCCTCGATGCCCCGCGGTTGGAAGACCCACGCTCAGAAGACCCACCCTCGGACGATCCGCCCTCCGACGACCCGCGCTCGAACAACTCACGCCTCGACGTCCCGCGGTTGGAAGACCCACGCTCAGAAGACCCACCCTCGGACGATCCGCCCTCCGACGACCCGCGCTCGAACGACTCACGCCTCGACGTCCCGCGACTAGAAAACCCGCCCTCAGAAGACCCGCCTTCGGACGATCCGCGCCTCGACGTCCTGCGGTTTGAAGTCCCGCCACCGAAGTCCTCCCAACGGTCCATCATTGGCGCCCGGCCAGAACTGTCCGGAGTTGATGGGCGAGGAGGACCGCCTGTTCAATCGTCCAGGGGATTACACCGTTCTCGGTCATCAGGGCGTGATATTGCTGTTGCTCATACGGAGTTTCAGGTGGCAACGCGGCGATATGCCAGTGGAGATGTGAATTGCCCTGCTGGCTGCCCAGCGAGAGCAGGTAGGTGCGTTCGGACGGGACAACTTGTTCAACAGCGAGAGCAATTCGACGAACGATCCCCATCAACCGCAGATATGCGTCTTCATCCAAATCACGCACCACGTGCTCGACATGAGTCTTCGGAGCGACCAGCACCTTGCCGGGCATCGTTGGGTAACGATCCAAGAAGGCAATGTGCTGCTCGTCCTCATACACGATCTGCTCAAGATCGTATCCAGGCTTACCCTCGACCACGGCACAGACGAAGCAAGACCCGCTCCGACTACGCCGCATATATGCATCAAGATCAAACGCCACATTCCGTAGCGCACTGGATTCAGCCACCTCAACACCTTGAGCCTCAACACCTTGAGCGCCGGACCCACTCATGGCACCACCCCCAAAACTAACTTCCACCCAGCATAGACTTTGATATTCGACTTATCCGCACAGCGCTTCAAAAGCCAAATTCCAGGTCATGTCGCCACACCAATTCCAGGGTGGGGAAATCCACCGCCGATCAGACAACCGCCGCGCATGTGGCCGTCGTCATGGACGTGGTCTATCCCCTTCGGGGGCTCAAGCGCCCACCCCCAAGAGAGCACGGGCAGGCACCGCCCTCCCCCGAAACCGCCAGCCTCAGAAGAAACCCAGCACCAACACCCAGGCACCTCTCAAGCCCACCCCCGGAGAGCCAGGCACCCGCGCCCAAAGGAACGCGGGTAGAAACCCTTCTCCCCGAAACCACCGCCATAGAAGGATCAAAGGCCGGTGTCCAAGGCACTTCCTGGCAAGGCGTGACCCATCACACGAGGGGGGCGAGCGCCAGCGCCCTACAAGGGGGTGGGTGGGAGAACCACGGTTAGCCCTTGGACATGGGCGCTGGCGTTGGAGGGGGTGGGTTAGACGTCGCCGGGCTTGGGGGTGGACTTGGTGCGGGCTGTGGAGGTGGTTGTGGGGGCGGGGGTGGTGGGAGGAGCGGGAGGGGTGTCGATGCGGGGGCCGACGCCGAGTTTTTCCTTGATCTTCTTTTCGATCTCGTTGGCGATGTCGGGGTTGTTCTTGAGGAAGTTGCGGGCGTTCTCCTTGCCCTGGCCGAGTTGGTCGCCTTCGTAGGTGTACCAAGCACCGGCCTTGCGGACGAAGCCGTGTTCGACGCCCATGTCGATCAGGCCGCCTTCGCGGGAGATGCCGAAGCCGTACAAGATGTCGAAGTCGGCGACGCGGAAGGGCGGGGCCATCTTGTTCTTGACGACCTTCACGCGGGTGCGGTTGCCGACCGGCTCGGTGCCGTCCTTGAGGGTTTCGATCCGGCGAACGTCAAGGCGCACCGAGGCGTAGAACTTCAGCGCTTTACCGCCCGTCGTTGTTTCTGGAGATCCGAACATCACGCCGATCTTCTCGCGGAGCTGGTTGATGAAGATGGCGGTGGTGCCGGTGTTGTTGAGGGCGCCGGCGACCTTGCGCAGGGCCTGGGACATCAGGCGGGCCTGGAGACCGACGTGGCTGTCGCCCATCTCGCCCTCGATTTCGGCCTTCGGGACCAGGGCGGCCACCGAGTCGATGACGATGATGTCCACCGCGCCGGAGCGGATCAGCATGTCGGCGATCTCCAGGGCCTGTTCGCCGGTGTCCGGCTGGGAGACCAGGAGCGCGTCCACGTCGACGCCGAGCTTCTTGGCGTATTCGGGGTCGAGCGCGTGCTCCGCGTCGATGAAGGCGGCGATGCCGCCCGCGCGCTGGGCGTTGGCCACCGCGTGCAGGGCGACCGTGGTCTTACCCGAGGATTCCGGGCCGTAGACCTCGACGATCCGGCCGCGGGGGAAGCCGCCGATGCCGAGCGCGACGTCCAGCGCGATCGCCCCGGTCGGGATCACTTCGATGGGGGCTCGGGCATCATCGCCGAGGCGCATGACGGAGCCCTTGCCGAACTGCCGCTCGATCTGGGCGAGGGCGGTCTCAAGGGCCTTCTCGCGGTCGTTGATTGCCATTGGGGTGCCCCCTGTGAGGGTCGTGGTTTTCTCGGTCACCGGAAAGCTACGGGGTGCCGCCGACATTTTCCGGAGCCTCACGGGAGAGGCGACGTACCAAGGCGGCAGGTCAAATATAGCCGAACGACTGTTCGATCTCACCCGGAACGCGAGATACGCTCCGCGGGGGCTGCGCAAACACCCACGAATGCCACTGGCCACCCCAACCTCAGAGTCACATTCCCGGGCATTCTCTCTGAGCTGTTGCCATGCCACTGACCTGCAGCGATCCTTGAGGAAACGGGCCGTTCGCGCGGCCGAGGAACTGCGAACCCCTAGGTGGCGACGTGGCGAGCACCAGCGCGTACGCCCGGCAACGCCGTACCCATCTGGAGGCGCTGGCCGAGCAGTTACCGGAGCGCGGGCTCGTGAGCCGCATGCTGGGGGGCGACGACCCCGTCCTCTGGGTCTGGCACCCGCACACCGGCAGGCAGACGATCGTCTTCGCCACGCCCGCGAAGGACGGCTGGCTCTTCCTCTGGTCGCCCGACGGCCAGGAAAGCGCCGAGGACCTCGATCTCACCGCCGACTCGGTCAAGAAACTCCTGGCCGAATCCTGATCCGCCGCGTGCCGCGGCTCCGCGTGCCAGAGGAGTGCCAGAGGTATGTCAGCGCAGGCGCGTGTCCACGTCCACGGCCTGGCAGACGGCTCGCCAGACCTGTTTGGCGCCCACGCCGTCGGCCAGGGCCTGCTCCACCGTCCGGCCGCCCAGGTCGGCGATGACGTAGTCACGGGCCCACGATTCCGCATACCCCGCGCCGAAGTGGGTGTTCATCCGATCCCAGAATTCAGTGAGGCGCATGGGTTCAAGTATGGCCGCGACTGGGATAGGAAGAATCCACGACGGAACGGGCGCGACCGAGGGACACGCCGAGGCGCAAGCACTGGGAGGCCCCCATGCCCAAGCTCACCCCCGCGATCCGGCACGAGCGCAAGGCCAGGAAGAAGCGCCTGCGGAACCTGCTCCGCCAGGCGATCATCGAGCAGAAGGCCGAACGCGCGGAACGACACGCCGCCAACGCCCCGGTCCCCCGCGAAGGAGTCCCCCGCACCCGCCGCGCTTCCCGGCGCTGAAGGTTGAGCCCGACGAGGGGTTAGAGGACGCGGGAGCCGTACATTTCGCCGAGGGGGTCGGCGAGGAGTTCCAGGCGGGCTCCGTCGGGGTCGCGGAAGTAGATCGAGGCGCCGCTTTCCAGGACGTGTGGTACGCCTGCCGCCTCCAGTTTGCCCCGCAGCCGTTCCCAGCTGACGGGGTCGACGGAGATCGCGATGTGGTGCAGGCCGCCGAGAACCTCCTGGTACGGGCCGAGGTCGAGGCCGGGGAAGTCGAAGAAGGCCAGCAGGTTGCCGTTGCCGATGTCGAAGAAGAAGTGGTTGGAGCCCTTGTAGTCCCGGTTCTCGAAGATCTCGGTTAGCGGGAACTCCAGCAGCTCCTGGTAGAACTGGATCGTACGTTCGACGTTGGAGGAGAGCAGGGCGAAGTGGTGGAGGCCACGTGCGCTGCTGGGCGGCCGCCGCTCCTGGAGGTAGCGGTCGCGGATTCCTTCACGTGTTGACTCGATGGCCGCATAGTCAATGTCCATAGTTCAGGTGATTGTCCCCCGAAAAGGGCGATCAATCCGTCACGGCAGCCCACAATCTCCTCCATCTACGGCCCTCTGGACACGCTGGCGCCGTTCCCCTCTTTGCTGGGGCAAAACGGGATATAGCGGTAATACGATGACAGAAGGATCAAGGCGGGCGTCGCGGGATTGTGTCGGTGCGGGGATGCATGATGGGGGGCAGACCGACGGCGGGGGTTGAGTTGACTCTCTCGCCACGGCCGAAGCCATGGGTTCCGACGCTCAAGGAGACTCGATGAGCGGCAGCGCGCTGGAGCGCTTCGACCCGGTGACCAGGGAATGGTTCGCCGGAGCATTCGCCGTGCCCACCGCCGCCCAGGAAGGCGCGTGGAATTCGATCACCCGCGGCGACAACACCCTCGTCGTGGCCCCTACCGGCTCCGGCAAGACCCTCGCGGCCTTCCTCTGGTCCCTCGATCGGCTCGCCGCAGGGCAGATGTCTCCCGTAAGCCCAGGTCCCGGGTCGGCTCACCCACGTCCCGGATCGGGTAGCCCGGGTCCCGGGGCGGGTCGGCGGGGTAAGCGTGAAGCCAAGCCCAAACGCCTCTGCCGGGTCCTCTACGTGTCGCCGTTGAAGGCGCTGGCGGTGGACGTCGAGCGGAACCTGCGGGCGCCGCTGACCGGGATCAAGCAGACGGCAAGGCGGCTGGGGCTTCCGGTGCCGGATATATCCGTCGCTATTCGGTCTGGGGACACCTCGGCCGAGGACCGGCGCCGTTTCGCCGCGAACCCGGCCGACATCCTGATCACCACGCCGGAATCCCTGTTCCTGATCCTGACCTCGCAGGCCCGGGAAGCCCTGCGCGGCGTCGAGACGGTGATCATCGACGAGGTGCATGCGGTGGCGCCCACCAAGCGAGGCGCCCATCTGGCCCTCAGCCTGGAGCGCCTGGATGCCCTGCTCCCCCGCCCCGCCCAGCGAATCGGCCTCTCCGCGACGGTGCGCCCGGTCAGCGAGGTGGCCGCCTTCCTGGGCGGCTCCCGCCCGGCCACGATCGTGCAACCCCCTTCCGACAAAGTCCTCGAAATCGACGTCGTCGTCCCCGTCGAAGACATGACCGAAGTTTCCGGCATGCCGTCAGACACCCACGGAGAACCCGCCCAGCGCAGCATCTGGCCCCACGTGGAGGAGCACCTCCTCGACCTCATCGAGTCCCACCACTCGACGATCATCTTCGCCAACTCCCGCCGCCTCTCCGAACGCCTCTGCACCCGCCTCAACGAACTGGCCTGGGAACGCCGAACCCGCCCGATCCCTCTCGCCGCAGAGGCAGAAGACCGGGAGGAGACCGAGGCCGAGCAATCGTTTGACCGTCTGCCTAACGATTTCGCCGACGAGGAACCCATCGAGCAGGAGTCCGTTCATGGGGGTGAGCAAGCGTATGACCGGCAACCCGACGACCCCGCCGACGAGACATTCCGGCAACGGGGACATTCGGCTGACCAGGCGCACAACGGGGAACCCGACATAACGCCCGTCGAACGGGAGCCTGTTCATTGGGCTGCGGGATTTGAGCAGGTGTTGGCCCGTGGGCGGGAAGGGGGGCCTGCTGGGTCGTTGCGGACGCCGGCGGCGATGATGGCGCAGGCGGGGGCGTCCAAGGGGGCGGTGCCTGAGGTGGTGCGGGCGCATCATGGGTCGGTTTCCAAGGAAGAGCGGTCGCAGATCGAGGAGGCGCTGAAGTCGGGGCGATTGCCGGCTGTGGTGGCCACGTCGAGTCTTGAGCTGGGGATCGACATGGGGGCGGTCGATCTGGTGGCGTGTGTGGCGGCGCCGCCGAGTGTGGCCAGCGGGCTGCAGCGGATCGGGCGGGCGGGGCACCAGGTGGGAGCCGTGTCGCGAGGGGTGATTTTCCCGAAATATCGGGGGGATCTAGTTCAGACGGCGGTGGTGGCCGAGCGGATGAAGAGCGGACAGATCGAGGAGATGCGGTATCCGCGCAATCCGCTCGATGTGCTCGCCCAGCAGATCGTCGCCATGACGTCCGTGGACGAGTGGACGGTCGACGAGCTCGAAGAACTGGTGAAGAGAGCAGCGCCGTACGCGACTCTGCCCAGGTCGGCGCTGGATGCGACGCTGGACATGCTGGCGGGGCGTTATCCGAGCGAGGAGTTCGCCGAACTGCGGCCCCGGCTGGTGTGGGATCGGGTGACGGGCGTGCTGCAGGGGCGGCCGGGGGCGCAGCGGCTGGCGGTCACGAATGGCGGGACAATTCCCGATCGTGGGCTGTTCGGGGTGTTCCTGGTCGGGGAGAAGTCCAGCCGGGTCGGGGAACTGGACGAGGAGATGGTCTACGAGTCCCGCGTGGGGGACGTTTTCGTGCTGGGGGCGACCTCGTGGCGGATCGAGGAGATCACCGCGGATCGCGTGCTGGTCTCCCCTGCCCCGGGGCTGCCGGGGAAGCTGCCCTTCTGGCACGGTGACACGCTGGGACGGCCAGCCGAGCTGGGCCGGGCGATCGGCGCGTTCGTCCGCGAACTGTCGGCGGGCGGCGCGGCGGCCGGCCAGCGGGTCCAGGCCGCCGGGCTGGACGCCTTCGCGTCCGCGAACCTGCTCGCGTATCTGAAGGAACAACGTGACGCCACCGGCTACGTGCCGGATGATCGTACGCTGCTGGTGGAGCGGTTCCACGACGAGCTGGGCGACTGGCGGGTGGTGATCCACTCGCCGTACGGCGCGCGGGTGCACGCGCCGTGGGCGCTCGCGATCGGGCGGCGGCTGCGCGAACGATACGGGGTGGGCGTGCAGGCCGTGCACTCCGACGACGGGATCGTGCTGCGGGTGCCGGACACGCTGGACGACGCGCCCTCGGATCTCGCGGCGTTCGACGCGGAGGAGATCGAGCAGATCGTCGTGGAGGAGCTGGGCGGTTCCGCGCTGTTCTCGTCCCGGTTCCGGGAGTGCGCGGGGCGGGCGCTGCTGTTGCCTCGCCGTACGCCGGGGAAGCGGAGCCCGCTCTGGCAGCAGCGGCAGCGGGCGGCGCAGCTGCTGGGCGCGGCCAGCAAGTACGCGAGTTTCCCGGTCGTGCTGGAGACCATGCGCGAATGCCTGCAGGACGTGTTCGACGTGCCCGGGCTGGTCCAGCTGATGCGGGACATCTCGGCGCGGCGGGTCAGAGTGGTCGAAGTGGAGACCGGCCAGGCGTCGCCGTTCGCGGCGTCGCTGCTGTTCAACTACATCGGCGCGTTCATGTACGAAGGGGATGCGCCGCTCGCCGAAAGACGGGCGCAGGCGCTCGCGCTGGACACGTCGTTGCTCGCGGAGCTGCTGGGCCAGGCGGATCTGCGGGAGCTGCTCGATCCTGACGTGATCGCGGAGTCGGAACGCGAACTGGCCCGGCTCGACCGGCCGCTGCGGGACGCGGAGGATCTGGCCGATCTGCTCCGGTCGCACGGTCCGCTACTGACCGAGGACGTGTCCATCCGCGAGGGCGACCCCGGGTGGCTGGCCGATCTGGAACGGGCACGGCGGGCGATCCGAGTGCGGGTCGCGGGCCAGGAGCAGTGGGCCGCGATCGAGGACGCCTGGCGGCTGCGGGACGCGCTCGGCGCGCCGCTCCCGGTCGGCGTGCCGCTGGAGTTCCTGGATCCGCCCGACGCGACCCTCCGCGGCGAACGATCCTCCGCCCCCGACCCGATCGGCGACCTCGTCGCCCGGCACGCCCGCACCCGCGGACCCTTCGAGGCCGGTACGGCTGCCGCCCGCTTCGGCGTGGGCATCGCGGTGGTCAACGACGCGCTCCGGCGGCTGGCGGCGTCCGGGCGTGTGGTGAGCGGTGAGTTCCGTCCTGGTGGCCGTGGTGAGGAGTGGTGCGACACCGGTGTGCTCCGGCTGCTGCGGCGCCGGTCGCTGGCCCGGCTCCGCAAGGAGGTGGAACCGGTTCCGCCCGAGGTGCTGGCCGCGTTCCTGCCGCAGTGGCATGGCGTGACCACACAGCTCTTCGATACCCACGGGGCACCAGCGAATCGGGACCGCCTTGGTGGCGGTGAACCTGACGGGCCGGATGCTCAGCGGGGCTCCGGCCGGATGGTGTCGGCGTATGGCTCGGAGAATCGGGGGTCGCCGGGCGGCCGGGGTTCGATGCAGGCGATGGACGCTCTGGTGAATACGATCGAGCGGCTGCAGGGGGCGGCGGTTCCGGCTTCGGCGTTGGAGACGTTGGTGCTGCCGGGGCGGGTTCCGGGGTATTCGCCGGCTTTGTTGGACGAGCTGACGGCTTCGGGTGATGTCATCTGGTCTGGTCAGGGGTCATTGCCGGGTGGGGACGGGTGGGTTTCGCTGTATTTCGCGGATACGGCTCCGCTGCTCATGCCGGAGCCTGCCGAGATCACCATGACGCCGTTGCACGACCTTGTGCTGGGGGTTCTCAGCGGGGGTGGGGCGCTCTTCTTCCGTGATCTGTCGAATCGGGTGACGCCCGGCGCGGGGGCGGTGCCGGATGATCAGACGCTGGCGGCCGTGTTGTGGGATCTCGTCTGGTCGGGGCGGGTGACCGGGGACACGCTCGCGCCGTTGCGGGCGACGCTGGGCACGGGCAGGCCCGCGCATCGACCGGCGGCGACACGGCGGCGGCGCGCGGTCCTGCCGACGCGTACGGGGCCGCCGACGGTTGGCGGCCGGTGGTGGTTGCTGCCGGAGCCCGCCGGGGACGGCACCCAGCGCGCCCACGCGCAGGCCGAGGTGCTGCTTGAGCGACATGGCGTGCTGACCAGGGGCGGCGTCACCTCGGAGCGTCTGCCTGGCGGATTCTCGGCCGTCTACCAGGTGCTTCGAGCGTTCGAGGAGAGCGGGCGATGCCGTCGCGGCTACTTCGTCGAAGGTCTGGGCGGGGCGCAGTTCGCCAGTCCGGGGGCCGTCGATCGGATGCGGGCCATGGCGCCGTCGAGCGCCGCGGAAGCCGAGGCGGCAAGCCATGGCGCGTCGCCGCTCGATTCGCTGTGGCAGGCCGGGGTGACGGCCCATGGCCACGGTCGACCGCCTCGGCGCACGGTCGTGCTGGCGGCTGCTGATCCGGCCAATCCTTATGGAGCCGCTTTGCCGTGGCCCGACCGGGCCGAGGACGTCACCCATCGCCCGGGGCGCAAGGCGGGGTCGCTGGTGGTCATGGTCGACGGGCGGCTCATCCTTTATGTGGAGCGTGGGGGCAAGACGCTGCTCTCCTTCGGGGCGGAGGATGACCTTCGCCCGGCGGTGACCGCGTTGGCGACCGCCGTACGAGAAGGGGCGCTGGGCAAGCTGACCGTTGAGCGAGCGGACGGGACTGCGATCACATCGTCACCGCTGGGGGCCGCCCTGGAGGCAGCAGGGTTCCATCCCACGCCTCGTGGACTGCGTATTCGCGGGTAGCACCGCCATTCATCCCGCTGGGAGTTCGTCAGGGCTGAAGGAGTTCTCAGATCGTGAGACCGAGAGCGATCAGCGGGTTGTGAAAGTCGTCGCGGGCCCAGCGGCACCCGGCACCCGAAGAGGGATGTTGGTGAAGTTGAGCAGGCGTAGCGCGTCGATCGCGTAGCTACGCATGGTGGCCGGGATCGACGGGCCGAGGCGGTGCGAACCCGGCAGCGGTTTTCCCTGACGGTCACGTCCCGGACGTAATGATCACGATTGTCGATAGACCATTGGCTGCGGACGAGTTCGGCCAGGCAGCGGGGACCGGCCATTGTCACGGTCAGGTTCGTGACGCCCAGCACCGCTACGCTCGATAAGGGCTTCCAGTTCAGGTCGAAGACGTGAGGTTCGACGAGGTAGGCCTGTTTAGGGTGCGGGAACCGGGTTGTGGGCGGGACGGGTCGGACCTGGATGGTACGGATCTCGATCCGGGCGTGGCCACGGTCGTAGGTCGTCCAGGCGATCAGAACCTGGTTCCAGGCCAGATTCCAGGCCAGGTTGTCGAGCTGGTCGAACAAGCCGGGCTGGTTCCGGCCGGCCGGGAAGAGGGAGGAAGCGCCGCGGCGGTGCGGGTAGCAGGCGTGGGCGCGCCAGCAGTGCATCATGTCCGCGTCATGTTCGCTCCGATGACCGTGTTCGTCAGGTCCGAGAGCTGGTTCAGTGGCAGCTGGAAGGCGGTGGTCTCGGTGATCTCATTGGTCTTGGAGCCGGCATCGAGTTGAGCGATGGTCAGGCCGCCGCGGGGCGAGGTGGGCGCCGAGCCGATGCTGGGCGGGGCTGTGTGCGGTGCCGCGCTGGGTCTTGCCGTCCACGGTCAAGGGGATCAGCTCGTCGGGGGTCGTTCGTATAGATCGGTGAGCTGGGCGGCCCAGTGAGCGGCGTGCGCGGCGTCGAGGTGTGCTGCGTTGACCTGCGCGGTCGTGTCACACTCGGGTCGACGGTGTGTCGGGGTGCGGGGGCTTGATAGCGGCCGGTCCATCGGTCGCGCCGGACTTCGAGCTGCGCCAGGACCGGCTCGGGGCTGTTGGGATCCCGTGCCGGATGGCGGCCTGGCAGACCGCTCCGGACACGATCGCCGCCTGGACCAGCGCGAGGATGACGACCAGCGGGTGAGGTCGCCCGCGTGGGTCCCGGGGATCGGGGAGCTGTGCCCAGGCCTGGCGGGGGTCGGTGATGTGCACGGGTTCGCCGCCCTTTGCTCACCTGTTCGTGCTGGTCAGAGTGGTTGGCGATGGCGTGGATGGCGGGCAGGACCGGCGGCGTGGCCGACTGCACGGACAACGAGACACCGTTGATCGACACCGTTGATCGGTTGTGTGTGGTAACCGCCGTTCTGTGGGGTCTTGTCGCGTTTTCCGGCCACGCCATGCTGTAGGCGATCACCTTGTGACCTGCAGCGCTTCACCCGCTGTCCCGGGATCGGAGAGCTCTCTCAACCCGGGGATGGCGCCAGGTGGGTAGATCTTTTCACAAGTCGTGTGACCTGCGGTTTTGTTGTGGATCAAGGCCAGGTTTTGTCGTAGCAGCCCGATAGCGTGAGGGTGGTTGTTCGGATCCGCCGGTGCGAGAGGGGGGCGCCTTCCATGCTCGGGTCACTGTTCGACGTGCGGGATTCCTCCCGTGCGGGGGATGCCCGCGGACGCGAGCTGCCCGCGTTCCTGAAGGGCACGATGCTGGACCCGGACTACGTCCCGCCCCAGCGTTCCGCCGACGACGCCTACAGCGACGCAGACGGCGACGCGGGGCAGCAGAACACACTGCGGCAGAACGCATGGCCGCAGTTCCTCCACGGCCGCTCCCCCAACACCGGCCGCTCCCCCAACACCGGCCGCTCCACCGACACCGACGCTGGCCGCTCCTCTGACGCTGGCCGCCGCATCGACAGCCCCACTGACGCTGGCCGTTCCACTGACGCCGGCCGCTGCACCGGCGGCGCCTGCTCGGGGCCGGAGGGCTCTGCCGAGCCGGGGGATTCCGGGGTGCTGGTGGCCCAGATGCGACAGCTCGCCTCCCGGATTGCGCTGACCGACCTGCCGGAGAGCTGCGGGTTGTGCGTAGGCGAGACGGAGGACCTGCTGTTCGCCCAGGACCGGCTTGACTCGGCGATCGCCGCTCGGGTGGGGCGGGTGCATGCGTCCGGTGAGGCCAGGAGTGCCGGCAGCGGCGGGCACGCCTCCACCGGGACCTGGCTGCGCGCCTCAGCAGGGATGAGCGATGCGGGCGCCTCCCGTCTGATCCGGCTCGCCATGCAGCTGGCC
>NZ_BLAE01000075.1:28575-58790 GCF_009687865.1 Acrocarpospora macrocephala | reverse complement strand
CCGTGCTGCGCGAGGACCTCGCCGGGCTCAAAGGCGCCAAACTCGCAGACACCTGCGCCGCCCTCGAGGTGAGCGGGGACCTGGCCGACCCCGCCCACGGCGTCGCTGCCGCGCTCGTGCACCTCGCGCGCCGCTGGCGGACCCTCACCACCGAGATCGACACCCTCGACGGCCAGCTCCAGCCCATGGTCGAGCGAGTCCGGCCCGACCTGCTCGCCGTTCACGGCGTCGGCGTGGAGACCGCCGCGCAGCTCCTGGCCGTCTGCGGCGACAACCCCGACCGGCTGACCAGCGAAGCGGCCTTCGCGTCCCTGTGCGGCGTCTCGCCCGTCCCGGCCTCCAGCGGCCGCACCACTCGTCACCGCCTCAACCGCGGCGGCGACCGGCAAGCCAACCGCGCCCTGTACACCATCACACTCGTCCGTATGAGCCACGACCCGAACACCCGCGCCTACGTCAAACGACGCACCAAGGAAGGCCTCTCCAAACGAGAGATCATCCGCTGCCTCAAGCGATACATCGCACGCCAGCTCTACCGGATACTGACCCACCCGAAAACCCAGCCCAGCACACGAAAAGATCTTGCTCCAGCCGCTTGACAGGACATAGGAGCATCAGCCCTTTGCTTATCCTCAGGCTCCGCCCGGCCCTGTCAGTGTCGTGGTTGCCTGGAGGGAGCGGCAGTTGCGTTGCTGTGGGTTCTCCCATTTGCCCAGCCCTTTGCAATCCTCGGGCTCCGTCCGGCCCTGTCAGTGTCGTGGTTGCCTGGAGGGAGCGGCAGTCGCGTTGCTGTGGGTTCTCCCATTTGCCCAGCCCTTTGCAATCCTCGGGCTCCGCTCGGCCCTGTCAGCGTCGTGGTTGCCTGGAGGGAGCGGCAGTTGCGTTGCTGTGGGTTCTCCCATTCGCCCAGCCTTTTGCTTATCCTCGGGCTCCGTCCGGCCCCGTCAGTGTCGTGGTTGCCGGACGAAATGACAGCCATGGGATCGTGGTTCTCCTGTTCTACCGATCCGGAGGATCATCCATATTTACGGCGCGGCGTGACCACCTGAGCGGTGGGGCTTGAGAACATCGGGTACTGTGACGGCGCTTCTTGACCAGATTCGGACTGTCCCCAGGGCCGTCTTCGGTGACGAGGATCGGCGGCCGCTGCCGGTTTCGGGGATGTTGGCGGCGGCTTTGACGCTTGGTGTGGGGTTGGCCGTGTTGACCACGCTGACGCTGCTTGGGTGGATAGCGGCGCCGCGGACGGCGTTTGGGCAGGGGCTGCCGGGGGTGTTCCGGACGGCGTGTCAGCTGTGGCTGGCGGCGCACCATGCGGGGTTCGCCATTCCGGGGGGACGGGTGGGGCTGCTGCCGCTGGGGTTGATGATCCTGCCGGGCACGCTGCTCTACCGGGCGGGGCTGTGGATGGCCAGGGACGCGGACCTGCGGCTGCGGATGCCCGCGCGGTTGCCCAAAGGAACGCCGAAGGATCTGGCGAACGCGCGGCGGCGGGCGCAGTTCGTGCTGATCGCGCGGGCGGGTATCTCGCTGGCCGCGCCGTACGCGCTGCTGGCGGGCATGATCGCGCTGGTGGCTTCGAACGAGGTCACCCAGCCGTTCCTGGGGGAGGCGCTGGTCAGCCACTTCCTGCTGGCGTTCGTGGCCGGTTCGGTGGCGGTGGCCCGGACGATCGGGCCGTGGCGGTCGATGTTGCGGCTGCTGCCGGAGCGGCCGAGGTCGGTGGTGGTAGGCACGGCGGTAGCCATGTCGATGATGCTGGCCGCGGGTCTGGTGCTGGTGCTGGGGTCGATCGTGGTCAACTTCGACGAGATCCAGCAGCTGTCGGACGTGCTGAGTCCGGGTTTCGTCGGTGGTCTGCTGCTGCTTCTGGTTGAGGGGCTTTACCTGTTCAACGCGGTCATCTGGGGCATGGCGTACATCGCTGGGCCGGGGTTCGCGATCGGTGCGGGCACGCTGGTCGCGCCGACGGGGGTGAAGCTGAGCACGCTGCCGACGTTGCCGCTGCTGGGCGCGCTGCCCGAGTCCGGCGCGGTGCCGCCGTGGCTGATGGCGGTGATCGCCGTGCCGTTCGCGGCGGGGACGGTGGCGGGGGTGGTGGTCGCCAGGATCGCCCCGACACCGTCGCTGGAGGCGGCTCCGCTGTGGGGGTTCGTCTGCGGGCTGTCCTCTGGCGGGGTGGCGGGGGTGCTGGCGGCGCTGTCCGGAGGCCCGCTGGGCGGGGCTCGCCTGTCGGCGGTGGGGCCGTCGCCGTGGGAGGTCGCGCTGTCGGTGACGCTGGAGGTGGGCGTGGCCGCGGGCATCTCGGCGGGCCTGGCCAACTGGTGGCTGATGTCCCGCTCCCCGGCGGCACCGATCAAGAAAGCGGTCGGCAAGGTCGCCAAGAAGGTCAAACCGGTCAAACCGCTACCCGGTCACTGGATGGACGCCACCGAGGCCGACACGATGCCCATCCCGGTCATCAAGGACGACTGGACCGACGAACACGCCGACACCGACGCGTTCCCCCGCAAACGCTCCGAGCCGGTACGCCCCGGCCGCAACGACATCGTCGACGAAACCGACGACCGCGGCGGCCATGTCATCTACGTCGACCCCTACGCATGGGACAAGGACTGATCACCCCAAGAGCCCCAAGCAACCGGCATCCCGGAAAGCTGGTCACCCGGGCAGCGGCATGTCCGAAACGACATCGTCGACGGAACCGACGACAAGGGCGGCCATGTCATCTACGTCGACCCCTACGCACGCGACAAGGACTGATGACCCCAAGAGAGCAGGTCAGCCCAAGACCTGGTCACCCCAAACAACCGGCATTCAGAAAGAGCCGGAGCCCGAAGGAGCAGAGCCCGAAGGCCGGGAGCCCGAAGGAGTAGAGCCCGAAAGGCCTGGAGCCCGCAAGGTCACCCAGGCAGGGGCATGTCCGATGGCCAGGGCACGCCTAGCTTGCTTTCCAGGGCGCGCTTCAACGCCCCAGTGCACTCCTGCTCGGCCGTGACCGTCCCCGCCCCCTTCCGGCACTCCGCATACGCGGTGAGCTCGGCCGAGAAGTACACCTGCACGAGCGTGGTCACAGCCCCGAGCAGGAACGCGATCACGGAGATCACGATGGCGCTGACCGCCATCCCGGTGCGCTGCTTGGCCCGGCCGAGCAGGCGCGCGTCGCGCACGCCCACCACGAAGCCGAACACCGACAGCGCCAGGCCCGCGGCGGGCAGCATGAATGTGAAGATCAGCGCCATCAGGGCCAGGGTCAGCGCCCGGCGGCCGCCCAGTTCCGGCGTCGACACTTGCAGCGGTGTAGTCACGTTCTCCTCGCCCGATACCCTTTTCCCGCACCCGTTGACTCGCCGTTAGGAGATTCGTCCTGTCTTCCCGGCTCGTGGTCCTCGTTTCGGGTTCGGGGACCAACCTACAAGCCCTGCTGGACGCCGCGGCAGATGACGCCTTCGGCGCCGCCGTCGTCGCCGTCGGGGCCGACCGCGACGGCATCGAGGGCCTGGCCCGCGCCGAGCGCGCCGCCGTCCCGACGTTCGTCGTCCGGGTCGGTGACCACGCTACCCGCGCGGCCTGGGATGCGGCGCTGGCCGCCCGCATCGCCGAGTACAAACCGGATCTCGTGGTCTCCGCCGGATTCATGAAGATTCTCGGTCCGAGCGTGCTGGACGCCTGGCCGGTCGTCAACACCCACCCGGCCCTGCTGCCCGCTTTCCCGGGCGCGCACGCCGTCCACGACGCCTTGGCGTACGGCGTGCGCGTCACCGGCTGCACCGTGCACCTGGTCGACGCGGGCGTGGACACCGGCCCGGTGATCGCCCAGGAGGCGGTCGCCGTACGGGACGAGGACGACGAGGCCTCGCTGCACGAGCGGATCAAAACGGTCGAGCGCCGGCTGCTGGTCGAGGTCGTGGGCCGGCTGGCCCGCGAGGGCTGGCACACCCGCGGCCGGCGCGTACGGTTCGGCCGGGTAGCGCAACCAGGGGACACAACACAGGAGGAGCACCCGTGACTCGGATCGCCATCCGGCGCGCGTTGATCGCCGTTTACGACAAGAGCGGGCTGGAGCAGCTGGCCCGCGGCCTGGAGGCGAGCGGCGTGGAGATCGTCTCCACTGGCGGCACGGCCGCCGCGATCGCCTCGTTCGGCATCCCGGTCACCAAGGTGGAGTCGCTCACCGGCTTCCCCGAGTGCCTGGACGGCCGGGTCAAGACCCTGCACCCGCGGGTGCACGCGGGCCTGCTCGCCGACGGGGCCAAGCCGTCTCACGTCAAGCAGCTGGAGGAGCTGGAGATCGAGCCGTTCCAGCTGGCCGTGGTCAACCTCTACCCGTTCCGCGAGACGGTGGAGTCCGGCGCGTCCGACGCCGACTGCGTGGAGCAGATCGACATCGGCGGCCCCGCGATGATCCGCGCAGGCGCCAAGAACCACAGCACGGTCGCCGTGGTGACCGACCCCAGGGCCTACCCCGAGGTGCTGACCGCCCTGGCCGAGGGCGGTTTCACCCTCACCGACCGCCGCAGGCTGGCCGCCCGCGCCTACGCGCACACGGCCTCCTACGACATCGAGGTCGCCTCCTGGTTCGCCAACGTGTACGCCGCGGAGGAGGCCTGGCCGACCTTCATGGCCGCGTCCTGGCAGCGCCGCGCCACCCTCAGGTACGGCGAGAACCCGCACCAGCAGGCCGCCCTGTACTCCGGCCAGACCGGCGGCCTGGCGGGCGCCGAGCAGTTGCAGGGCAAGGAGATGTCCTACAACAACTACGTGGACGCGGACGCCGCCTGGCGGGCGGCCTGGGACTTCGCCGACCCGGCGGTCGCGATCATCAAGCACGCCAACCCGTGCGGCATCGCGGTGGGCGAGACCGTGGCCGAGGCCCACCGTAAGGCGCACGCGTGCGACCCGGTCTCCGCGTACGGCGGGGTGATCGCCGTGAACCGGGAGGTGACCCGCGAGCTGGCCGAGCAGATCGCGCCCATCTTCACCGAGGTCGTGATCGCGCCGTCGTACGCCGCGGACGCGCTGCCGCTGCTGACCGGCAAGAAGAACCTGCGCCTGCTGGCCTGCCCGCAGGGCCCGGCCAACCCGGCCGAGTTCCGGCGGATCGACGGCGGCCTGCTGGTGCAGCGCACCGACCGTTTCCAGGCCCCCGGCGACCAGCCGGAGAACTGGGAGCTCAAGGCGGGGCAGCCCGCCTCGGCAGAGGTCCTGGCGGATCTGGCGTTCGCCTGGCGGGCCTGCCGCTCGGTCAAGTCCAACGCGATCCTGCTGGCCTCCGGCGGCGCGTCGGTCGGGGTGGGCATGGGCCAGGTGAACCGGGTCGACTCGGCGCGCCTGGCGGTCTCCCGGGCGGGGGACCGGTCGGTGGGCGCGGTCGGCGCGTCGGACGCGTTCTTCCCGTTCGCGGACGGCCTGCAGGTGCTGATCGAGGCGGGCGTGCGAGCGGTCGTCGAACCCGGCGGTTCGATCCGGGACGAGGAGGTCATCGCCGCCGCCGAAGCCGCCGGAGTGACGCTCTACTTCACCGGCACCAGGCACTTCTTCCACTAGCCGTCATGCTCGGCGCGGTGGCGAACACCGCGCCGAGGTTAACCAGAAACCCGTTCCATAGCCGCCGACCAGGCGACTAAATCAACTGGCCCGGCGGCTCGCGGCTCCCGCCGCGGGCTGCGCGGGCGCCCCGGGTGGGGCCGCCGACTCGGTCGCCCGTTGCGGCGGGACCACCGGTGTCGGCCGGACCAGGCCCAGCGCGACCACCTCGTTGGCGAGGCGGGTGCGCCGGTTGGTGCCCTCCGGGATGCGGAACTTCTGGTAGAGCCGGAGCAGGTGCTGCTTGACCGCCGCCTCGGTCACCACCAGGTCGTCGGCGATCTCGCGGGCCGTGGCCGGAGCCACGAACGCCTCGTCCGACAGTGCCGGGCGGCACAGCGAAGTGAGCACGTCGACCTCGCGCCGGGTGAGTTCGGGCGCGGCGGCCCGCCGCAGCTCGACCTCGGGCGCGATGTCCTCGCGGGGCACTCCGCCGACCCTGGCCCTGGCGGCGCCGAACGACACGACGTCGCCGTCGTCGAGCACCCTCCGGGCGATCGGCCTGCCGTTCACCCGCGTGCCGTTCCTGGACAGGCCCAGGTCAACGACATACAGGTACGGCCCGCGGCGGACGAATTCGGCGTGCAGTCGTGACACGCTCGGATCCGTCAGCCGGATGTCGGCCCCTCGGCCCCGGCCGATCGTGGTGATCTCGGGGCGCAAGGGCACCACCTCGCCGGTGTCCTCGATCCGTATGAACGGCCCCTCCACGGCAGTTCCTCCCCAGGTAGCCCGCCGTTACTTTCCCTACACCTCCGGCTTACCCAAACGTGGTGATGGGGAATCGCCCTTTGCCCAACGGAGAATCTCTCACGAAATTGGTTTGGACCTCTGCAAAGCCCTTTACCTGCTCACAGGTAGACTTCCAGCGTAGATAAGTGGAGGAAACACTTATGGCGGACAAGCCCACCAAAGGCCTGGCTGATGTCGTCGCCGCGTCCACAGCGCTGAGCGACATCGACGGCAAGGCGGGCCGGCTCTTCTATCGTGGCTACGACATCCACGATCTGGCCGGCCGTACTACCTTCGAAGAAACCGCTCACCTGCTCCAGCACGGAAAACTTCCCAACAGGGAACAACTCGCCGCATATGGCGACGAATTGGTCCGTGGCCGGAAGCTCGGCAACCTGGTTCAGGCCAACGTGGCGGAGATCGCCGAGAAGCAGGAGCCGATGGAGGCCCTGCGCACGCTGGTCTCGCTGGCCAGCGCCGACGATCCGGACAAGGACTCCAACGCCGCCGACGCGAACCTGCGCAAGGCGGCCAGACTCACCGCGCAGCAGCCCCTCCTGGTGGCCCGCTACCACGCCTCCAGAACCGGCACCGAGATCCCGGAGCCCGATCCCGAGCTGAGCATCGCGGCCAACTTCCTGTTGCAGATCACCGGGCGGCTGCCGTCCGACCGGGAAGTGGAGATCTTCGACGAGTGCCTGGTGCTGCACGCGGACCACACCATGAACGCGTCCACCTTCGCGGCCCGCGTCTGCGCGGCTACCTTGTCGGACATGCACTCGGCCGTGGTGGCCGCCATCGGCACCCTGAAGGGCCCCCTGCACGGCGGTGCCAACGAGCAGGTCATGCGGACCCTGGAGAGCCTCGACTCCACCGGGGTGGCCCAGGCGGTCCGCGACAAGCTGGCCGCGCACGAGAAGATCATGGGGTTCGGGCACCGCGTCTACAAGGTCGAGGACCCGCGGGCCACCCATCTGCGCGCGATGTCGCGGGAGCTGGGCGAGGCGTCCGGGGACGACACCTACTACCGGATGTCGAAGGAGATGGAGGAGGTGGTTCTCGCCGAGAAGGGCCTCTACCCCAACGTCGACTTCTTCGCCGCCACCGTCTACCACTACCTTGGGATTCCAACTGATCTGTTCACGCCGGTCTTCTCGGTCAGCCGCATGGCCGGGTGGACCGCGCACGTGATCGAGCAGCACGCCGACAACCGGCTGATTCGCCCCGACAGCGAGTACATCGGCGAGCGCGACCAGAAGTGGACCCCGATTGACGAACGGTAACAAGACCCCCTGGTGGCCGTACCTGCTGGTGGCAGCGGGTGCGGCTGCCGGTCTTGGGCTGATCGCCCTGGGCTACGCCCCGCCCACCGCCGCCATGGTCATGGGGATCACGATGCTGGGCGGCGCCGGGCTGCGGCTGGTGGTGCCCGGCCGGAGCACCGGGGCGCTGGCCATCCGGAGCAGGAAGACGGACGTGCTCACCCTCGCCGTCTTCGGATTCCTCCTGGTGGTGGGGGCGATCGCCTTCTCCATCGACTTTCATGCGCCCTAGTCGCGGACCGGTAACGCCGGTTCGATAGCCTCAACGGCACCGCAAAAAGGACTGCCGCAGCAGGATTGTGTTCGTTCAGAAGGGGAACCCCTAGCATGCCCAAGATCAAGGTAGCGGGCCCGGTCGTCGAGCTTGACGGCGACGAGATGACCCGGATCATCTGGCAGTTCATCAAGGACCAGCTGATCTTGCCCTACCTGGACGTCGACCTCAAGTACTACGACCTCGGCATCGAGCACCGGGACGCCACCGACGACCAGGTGACCATCGACGCCGCGCACGCCATCAAGCAGTACGGCGTGGGCGTCAAGTGCGCCACCATCACGCCGGACGAGGCCCGGGTCGAGGAGTTCGGCCTGAAGAAGATGTGGCGCTCCCCGAACGGGACGATCCGCAACATCCTCGGCGGCGTCATCTTCCGCGAGCCGATCATCATGTCCAACGTCCCCCGCCTGGTCCCGGGCTGGACCAAGCCGATCGTGGTCGGCCGTCACGCCTTCGGCGACCAGTACCGCGCCACCGACATCAGGATCCCCGGCGAGGGCGCGCTCACCCTGACCTTCACCCCCAGCGACGGCAGCCAGCCGATCGAACTGGACGTGTTCGACTTCCCCGGCGGCGGCGTGGCCATGGCCATGTACAACCTGGACGAGTCCATCCGCGACTTCGCCCGCGCCTCGTTCCGCTACGGCCTGGACCGCAACTTCCCGGTCTACCTGTCGACCAAGAACACGATCCTCAAGGCGTACGACGGGCGGTTCAAGGACATCTTCGCGGAGATCTTCGAGTCGGAGTTCAAGGCCGACTTCGAGGCCGCCGGCATCACCTACGAGCACCGCCTGATCGACGACATGGTGGCCGCCGCGCTCAAGTGGGAGGGCGGCTACGTCTGGGCCTGCAAGAACTACGACGGCGACGTGCAGTCCGACGTGGTGGCGCAGGGCTTCGGCTCGCTCGGCCTGATGACCTCGGTGCTGATGACCCCGGACGGCCAGACCGTGGAGGCCGAGGCCGCGCACGGCACGGTCACCCGGCACTACCGCCAGCACCAGCAGGGCAAGCCCACCTCCACCAACCCGATCGCCTCGATCTTCGCCTGGACCCGCGGCCTGCAGCACCGCGGCAAGCTGGACAACCAGCCCGAGGTGATCGACTTCGCGGACAAGCTGGAGCAGGTCTGCGTGGAGACCGTCGAGGGCGGCCAGATGACCAAGGACCTGGCGCTCCTGGTCGGCGGCGACGCCGAGTGGCTGACCACGCAGGACTTCCTGGCCGCGCTGGACGAGAACCTGAAGAAGAAGATGGCGCGCTAGACCCCCGTTTCGCGTGAAGGGCCGCCCGAGGGTGGCCCTTTCGCGTACGGGGGATCATCATGTCCTTCGGGGTCGTAAAGTGCTGCAAGTCGGTACTTTGCAGAATCATGGGGATGAGATGATCGTTCCGCTCGGGCCGGGGGATCCGAAACAAATCGGGCCCTTCACTATTTCCGGGCAGCTCGGTGAGGGCGGTCAGGGCATCGTCTACCTGGGCGAGAACCAGGCCGGGGAGCGGGCCGCGATCAAGCTGCTGCACGTCAAGTTCACCGGGGACGCGATCGCCAGGTCCCGGTTCGCCCGGGAGTTACGGGCCGCGCAGCGGGTGGCGAGCGAGCGCACCGCCCGGGTGATCGCCGCCGACCTGCAGGGCGACACGCCGTACATCGCGAGCGAATACATCGAGGGCCAGTCGCTGCGGCACGCGGTGGAGGGCTCGGGCCCGCTGCGCGGCGCCGAACTGGACCGGCTCGCGGTCGGTACGGCTACCGCGCTCACCGCCATCCACAACGCCGGAATCGTGCACCGCGACTTCAAGCCCGACAACGTGCTGCTGGCCGCGGACGGCCCCCGGGTGGTCGACTTCGGCATCGCCCGGATCATCGACTCGACCGGGACGATCACCAGCAGGGCGGTCGGCACGCCGGCCTACATGGCCCCCGAGCAGATCTCCGGGGATGACATCGGCCCGGCCACCGACGTGTTCGCGTGGGGCGCCACCATGGCCTACGCGGCGACCGGCCAGGTGGCCTTCGGCGGCTCCTCGATCGCGGTGGTGCTCAACCGCATCCTCAACCATGACATCGATGTCACCCCGCTGCCCGAGCCGCTGCGCGGGGTGGTCCGGGCCTGCCTGAACAAGGTCCCCGCCGACCGGCCGACGGCCGACCTGATCCTGTCCCGGCTGCTCGGCCACGCGACCGAGGGCGTGCCCGCCACGATCGTGCTCCCCCAGAAGCGCAAGCGGCGGCGCTGGCTGCCCGCCGGTCTCGCTGTGGGCTCGGCCCTGCTGGTGATCGGCGGGGTGGTGGCCGCCACGCAGCTGATGCCCTTCGACGTCACCCCCACGCCGACCCCCACCCTGACGCCGATGACCCCACGCCCTACCGCGTTCACCTCGGTCTTCGACAAGGCCGCCGCCACCGGCAAGCTGGTCATCGGGGTCAGGGACGACGTGCCGGGGCTCGCCCTCGGCGAACCGGGGACGGTCAGCGGCTTCGAGGTCGAGGTGGCCAGATACATCGCCGACAAGCTCGGCGTGCCCGCGAGCGGGGTGAGCTTCCAGACCGTCTCCCGCTACACCCGGGAGGACGCGCTGAAGCTGGGCCAGGTGGACCTGGTCCTGGCCACCTACTCCTACGACGACTTCAAGACCGACGAGGTGACGTTCGCCGGGCCGTACTACCAGGCCAAGACCGACGTGCTGGTACGGCAGGACGCCGGTATCACCACCGAGGCCCAACTGGCCGGGAAACGGCTCTGCGCGCGCCCGGACAGCACCAGCGCCGACCAGGTCCTGGCCCGGGTGAAGATGACGCCGGTCGCCGGGGGCGACTACGCCGACTGCATGAACCTCCTGAAGGGTGGTCTGGTCGACGCGATCCCTGGCGACGACCTGATGCTGGCCGGCTTCGCCAACCGCGAGAAGACCCTCAAGTTCCGGGTGCTCGGCCTGGGCCTGGACGACGTCCGCTACGCGGTCGCGCTGCCCAAAGGCGACACCCGGACCTGCGTGCCCATCCGGCAGGCCATCCTCGACATGTACGAGACCGGCGCCGCCCGTACGCTGCTGAAACGCTTCTTCGGCAGGGTCGCCTTCACCCCCGAGACAGACACTCCTGAACGGGTCGCCTGTTAGCGGCGTGTCACCACGATCCCCACCGACCGTCCGGGTTTGAATTGGATCCGAGAGTTCGGGGGAATTCATGGGTCGTTGGGTCGTTGCCGCGTTGGTCAGCCTGCTCACGGGGGTCGCGGCGCCGCCCGCAAGGGCCGAGGGACCGTTCGGCGGCGCTGATCTGACCGTGAAGATCGAGTCCTTCCCGTCGATAGCGCAACCCGGGCAGACGATCACCTACCGGGTCACGGTCGGCAACGCCGGGCCCGGCGACGCGGTGCTGCCGGTGCTCACGGTCCGGATCCCGCGCGACGTCGAGATCATGAGCGTGGACGTGGCCGAGTGCCAGCCCGGGCGCGGCTACAACGAGGTCGTCTGCCGTTCGCCGCGCGACATCCTGGCCGGCGGCAAGGGCGGGGTGACCATCACCGGCCTGGTCCGGCCCAGCGCGACCGGCCCGCTCCGCGCCCAGGCCACGCTCGTCTCCGAGGTGGTCGACGCCGACGAGCAGAACAACCGCGTCAACGCCCTCACCAAGGTGGACGACGGCGCCGATCTCGCGGTCCGGCTCGTCCCGGCCCGGCGCGCCGCCCATCCGGGCGAGGAGTACGCCGTCGACGCGGTCGTGCACAATCGGGGCCCTCGGGAGGTCCGGGACGCGATCGTCTACGTGCAGTCGGGCCGGGCGCGCTTCCTGACCGGGACGGGCGCGCGCTGCCAGCTCCACGCGAATCTGGTCGGCTGCACGCTCCCGCCGATCAGGTCGGGCGCCTCGGCCCGGTTCCAGCTGGCCTTCCGCGCCCCGGAACGCCCGGTCCGCACCCAGGCCACCGTCTACTCGCGTGACCTGGGCGACCGCCGCCCCGCCAACAACCAGGCCCACCTGCGGCTCGCCGTCCCGCTAAGCCCCGCTAAATCCCGCTGAGGGGCATTTGACGGACGGCTGGGGCTCCGGGCCGCCGGTGGCGAACACCACACCGGCGGCGGCGATGAGACTGCCCAGCACGATGAGGGCCACCAGACCCAGCTTGGGAAGCAGTTCCCTCATGATGAGATCTCATCACATTTCACGGATTGAATTGGGGCAATTACCGAAGAGCCGCCCAGGCGTCCTCGACGATGCTCCGTAGCGTGGCGTGCTCAGGCTTCCAGCCCAGCTCGCGCTGGATCAAGTCCGAGGAGGCCACCAGCACGGCCGGGTCGCCGGGCCGCCGGGGCGCGGCCACGACCGGGATCTCGTGGCCGGTCACCTCGCGGCAGACGTCGATGACCTCCTGGTTCGAGAAACCGGTGCCGTTGCCCAGGTTGTAGATTCGGTGTATGCCCGGCGTGCAGGCGTCCAGGGCCAGCAGGTGAGCTTGGGCCAGGTCGGCGACGTGCACGTAGTCGCGGACGCAGGTGCCGTCCTGGGTGGGGTAGTCGGACCCGAACAGGCTGATCGAGTCGCGCTCGCCCAGGGCGACCTTGAGCACGTTGGGGATCAGGTGCGTCTCGGGCGTGTGGCGTTCGGCGAAGCGGCCGTACGCGCCGGCGACGTTGAAATAGCGCAGGCTGACGGCGGCCAGGCCGTACAGGTTGGCGAAGGTGGTGAGGGCGGTGTCCACGGCCAGTTTGGACGCGCCGTAGGGGTTGCCCGGGCGGGTCGGGTCGGATTCGCGGATGGGCGTGCGCTCGGGCTCGCCGTACACGGCGGCGGTGGAGGAGAAGACGATGCGGCCGACGCCCGCACCGCGCATCTCGTCCAGCAGGGTGAGCGTGCCGCCAAGGTTGTTGGCCCAGTAGCGGTCAGGATGCTCGACCGACTCGCCGACCAGGGATTTGGCGGCGAAGTGCAGCACGGCGTCGAAACCGGTCAGATCTCCGGGCTCGGTGATCGAACCCGCCACGAAGGTCGCTCCCGCGGGGACCGCGTCGGCGTGGCCGGTGGAGAGGTCGTCCAGCACGGTGACCGCGTGCCCGGCCTCGACCAGCTGCGCCGCGACGACACTCCCGATGAATCCCGCGCCCCCGGTTACCAAAAGCTTCACGTTTGATCCTGTTCAGTTCTGTTTGAATCTGTCCGACCAGCCTAGCCGAGTACGCTGGCAGATCATTCTGTCGGCCCGGGCGGGAACCCCAGTGAACAGTCTCCTCACGAACATCGCCATCGTCCTGATCTTCATTCTGATCGGGGGCTTCTTCGCCGCCGCCGAGATGGCCATGGTCTCCCTGCGGGAGAGCCAGGTCCGCCGCCTGGCCACGTTCGGCCGCCGCGGCGCCCGGGTGGCCAAGCTGGCCCGCGACCCCAACCGGTTCCTGTCCGCCGTGCAGATCGGAGTGACCTTCGCCACCGTGCTGTCGGCCGCGTTCGGCGCGGAGCGGTTCAGCGGCCAGCTCACCCCCGTGCTCGAAGGCTGGGGGTTGTCCGGCCACGCCGCACCCGTGGTCTCCCTGGTACTGGTCACGCTCGCCATCTCGTACGTCTCGCTGGTGCTGGGCGAACTCGCCCCCAAACGGCTGGCCCGGCAGCGCGCCGAAGGCCTGTCCCTGGTGATCGCGCCGTTCCTGGACCGGGTGGCCGCGCTGTCCCGCCCGGTCATCTGGGCGCTCTCCAAGTCCACCGACGGTGTCGTACGGCTGCTCGGCGGTAACCCCAAGACCGACCGCGAGAAGATGTCCACCGAGGAGCTCCGCGACATGGTGGTCGGCCACGCCGAGCTCACCGAGGACGAGCGGCACCTCATCGGCGAGGTCTTCGCGGCCGGGAAACGCCAGCTCCGCGAGGTCATGCTGCCCAGGACCGAGGTCGAGTTCATGGACGCGGACACTCCCCTGGCCGAGGCGGCGGTGCTGGCCGCCAGCATGCCCTACTCCCGTTTCCCGGTGTTCCGCGGCTCCTACGATGACATCGTGGGCTTCGTGCACGTGCGCGACCTGCTCGACCCGGTGCTCACCGGCCGGATCGAGCCGATCAGCGAGCTCGTCCAGATCCGCCCGGTCAAGATGCTGCCCAGCAGCAAGCGCGTGCTGATCACCCTCTCCGAGATGCGCGACGAGGGCCACCACCTGGCCATCGTCGTCGACGAGTACGGCGGCACCGACGGCATCGTCACCCTGGAGGACCTGGTCGAGGAACTCATCGGCGACATCCGCGACGAGTACGACGAGGACGAGGTGCCGGTCCGCAGGATCGCCGGGGACATCGAGGTCGAGGGCCTGGTCCGCCTGATCGACTTCGCCGACGAAACCGGCATCAACCTGCCCGAAGGGCCGTACGAGACGCTGGGCGGCTACGTGATGGCCGTGCTCGGCCACCTGCCGGCGGTCGGCGACTCGGTGGACAGCCCGGGGGCCGGGCTCACCGTCACCGAGATGGACGGCCGCCGGGTCTCCCGGGTCCTGGTGACCCCGAAGCCGATCTCTCCGCCGGTCGAGGATTCGAGTCGCTAGCGGCCGGGAACTCCTGACAGAATCTAGGGCTATGGCCCGTCCTCGAGTTCTGTCCGGCATCCAGCCCACCGCCGACTCCTTCCACCTCGGCAACTATCTGGGCGCGGTGCGCCAGTGGGTCGCGCTGCAGGACACGCATGACGCGTTCTACATGGTGGTGGACCTGCACGCGCTCACGGTCAACCCGAGCGCGGCCGAGCTCACCCGGCGGACCAGGATCGCCGCCGCGCAGCTGTTCGCCTGCGGCCTGGATCCCGAGCGCTCGGCGGTCTTCGTGCAGAGCCATGTGCGCGAGCACGCCGAGCTGGCCTGGATCCTGATCTGCCAGACCGGCATGGGCGAGGCCGGCCGGATGACCCAGTTCAAGGACAAGTCCGCCAAGGTCGGCGAGGGCTCGGCCAGCGTGGGGCTGTTCACCTACCCGATCCTGCAGGCGGCCGACATCCTGCTCTACCAGGCCGACCAGGTTCCGGTCGGGGCCGACCAGAAGCAGCACCTGGAGCTCTCCCGCGACCTGGCCCAGCGGTTCAACCACCGGTTCGGGCCCACGTTCACCGTGCCGAGCCCGTACATCCTGAAGGAGGTCGAGAAGATCACCGACCTCCAGGATCCGACCGCGAAGATGTCCAAGTCCTCCTCCAGCCCGCAGGGCATCCTGGACGTGCTGGAGCAGCCGGGCCCGCTGCGGAAGAAGGTCATGCGCGCGGTCACCGACACCGGCTCCGAGGTGGTCGCCGACGAGGAGAACAAGCCCGGCATCACCAACCTGCTCAGGATCCAGTCCGCGATCACCGGCACGCCCGTCCCCGAGCTGGAGGCGCGGTATGCGGGGCAGGGCTACGGCACCTTCAAGAAGGACGTGGCCGAGGTCGTGGTGGAGACGTTCGCGCCGATCCGGGAGCGCACCGAGAAGCTGCTCGGCGACGAGGCCGAGCTGGACCGCATGCTCGCCGTCGGCGCGGCCAAGGCGCGCGCGGTCGCGGTCGAGACCATGGCGCACGTCCGGGAGAACATCGGGTTCCTGCCCACCCCGTGAGCGGGTAAGAGAGACTTGTGATCGCGCGCCTCAAGCAGCTCATCGAGTCGATCAAGGCGCGCGGGCGCGGGCTCATCGAATACGCGCGGATCCGGTTCGCGTGGATCGACCACCTGATCCGGACCGTGCATCGCTACCAGCTGCAGTCGGGCGATCACCTCGCCGGGTCGGTCACCTACTTCGCGTTCCTGTCGTTCTTCCCGCTCATCTCGCTGGTGTTCGCGCTGTTCGGGTACGTCGTCGCGTTCGGCTGGCTGGACCCCGAGGCCAAGAAGACGATCACCGCCGCGATCAACGAGCAGCTGCCGGGTCTGGCCGACCAGCTCCAGATCGACCAGCTCGCGGACGCGCGGGTCAACGCCGGGATCATCGGTCTGGTCGGTCTGCTCTACGCGGGCCTGGGCTCGGTGGACGCGCTCAGGACGGCCTTCCGCAAGATCTGGATGAGCACCGAGCCGCAGCTCAACTTCTTCCTGCTCAAGCTCAGGGACCTGGTCGCGCTGATCCTGCTCGGCGTCGCCATGCTCGCCTCGGTGGTGATCGCGGGATTCGCCGGGGGCGCGACCAGCACGGTGGCGGGCTGGTTCGGCCTGGAGCATTCGGTGATCGGCACGCTTGGCGTGGCCGCGGTCGGCATCCTGGTCGGCCTCGCCGCCGACATCCTGCTGTTCCTCGTCCTGCTGGGCTGGCTGGCCAGGCCGAAGCCGCCGCAGCCGTTCAAATTCGTGTTCCGGGGCGCGGTGCTCGGCGCGATCCTGTTCGGGGTGCTCAAGCAGCTCGCCACGCTGCTGCTGGCGCACACCCTGAGCAATCCGGTGTACGGCACGTTCGCCGTCATCGTGGGCCTGCTGATCTGGATGAACCTGTCGGCCCGGGTGATCCTCTACTCGGCCGCCTGGACGGCCACCGCCGCCCTCGGGCCACCGCCGGAGCCCTCGCCGATCCCGTCCAACGGGTATTAGTAACGGCGGCGGGCGCGGCGGCGGATGCCGTACCCGATCCAGACCAGGCCGCCGGTCAGGCTGCCGATCAGGACGAGGGTGGCCACCAGCGGGGTGCCGCTCTTCTCGACCGTGGTGGTGGCGACGTCCGCGGCCGCGGGGATCGGCGTGCCCGATTTGGCGAGCGGCGTCGGGGTGTGGTCCGGGAGGGGGTCGACGAGCGTGCCGACCGGGGCGACCTTGCCGCGGTTGGCGAAGCCCCAGTCGAGCAGGTCGGCCACCTCGCTCCAGAAGGAGCCCTCGTGGCGCATGATCGCGACGATCACGGTGTGCCCGTTCCTGCGGGCCGCGCCGACGAAGCTGCCCTGGGCCTTGGACGTCCAGCCGTTCTTCACGCCCACCATGCCGTTGTAGGTCCACAGCAGCTTGTTGTGGTTGCCGATCTCGTAGTAGCCCTTGGGCGCCGGAAATTTCGCTGTCTTGGTGGAGATGTAGTCCTTGAACGAGGGGAGTTTGAGGCCCGCGCGGGCGATCAGCGCCAGATCGTAGGCGGAACTGCTCTGGCCGGGCTCGTCCAGGCCGCTCGGGGTCTTGGCCACCGTGTCGTTGGCCTGCAGTCGCCTGGCCTCGGCGTTCATGTCCGCCAGCGTGGCCGGGACGCCGCCGTTGGCCTCGGCCAGGGCGTGCGCGGCGTCGTTGCCCGAGACCATCAGCAGGGCCCGGAACAGATCGTCCACCTGGTAGATCGGCTTGGGCACCAGGCCGACCGCGCTGCCCTCGATGTTGCAGGCCTCCCGGCTCGGCTGGACCCGCTTGTTCTTTTTCAGCTTGGGGATGAGCGTGACCGCGGTCAGCGCCTTGAGCGTGCTCGCCGGCAGGAACCGCCCGTGCGGGTTCTTGGCCGCCAGCACCTGCCCGGTCTCGGCGTCGGCGATCACGAACGCGCTGGCCTTGCTTTTCGGCGCCTCCTTCACGCCGGGCGGTAGCACCAGGCCGGTTCCGGCCAGCTGCTCGCCGCCGATGGTTTCCGCCCGGGCGCTCGATTGGCCCGCCCCGACCAGGGCAGTCGTCAGTACTGCGACCCCGAGGGCGCTCGTCCCAATTCGCATGTCCGGACATCTCCCCCAAAGCTCGCAGCCGTACGCATCGCGACACGCCGACCCTACTGGGCACCGGGCACGGATGAGCGCATGCCGCAGGGCTTTGGCGATGTGTGAGTGTTTGGGGGCTATTGGAGGATCTTGTCCTCTGAGTGACCATGCACTGAACGCAACCGCTCATGGTGAGGAATTCGGGATGGCCGATTTTTGCCACGCCGAGTGACGGTGCCTGAGACGATGGACTATGGAGGTAGTTGTGGCGATTGAGTTTAATCCGTCCCGTGGCGCCACTCTGGGCGTCGAATGGGAGCTTCAGCTCGTCGACACGCGTACGCGGCGCCTCCGGCAGGATGCGCGTGACGTGCTCGCCGCCGTACCTGATCTGAGTGAGGGCACCCGGCCGAAGGCCATGCACGAGCTCATGGAGTCGCAGATCGAGATCGTGACCGATATCTGCCACACGGCGGCGGAAGCCGTACACGATCTGGACAAGAGCATCCAGCGGTTACGCTCCGTGGTGGAACCCCGGGGCATCGCCCTGGCCTGTACGGGCACCCACGCCATCAGCGAATGGCAGGACGCCGAGTACGCGCCCATGCAGCGCTACGCCGAACTGGTCGTGGAGCTGCAGTGGCTGGCGCGGCGCATCCAAACATTTGGCGTACATGTCCACGTGGGGGTCCGGGAAAGAGATAAAGTCATTCCTATAGTCAACGCACTTGCGGCCTACCTGCCGCATTTCCTGGCGTTGACGACCTCCAGCCCGTACTGGGGCGGCCAAGACACCGGGCTAGCCTCCAGCCGGGCCATCGTTTTTGGTGCGCTGCCCACCGCTGGACCGCCGCATCTATTGGCGGATTGGGCGGAGTTCGAGGAGTACATGGACACCCTGGTGCGTGCCGGCACCATCAGAAGCATCAAAGAGGTGTGGTGGGACATCCGGCCACACCCCGACTTCGGCACGATCGAGATCAGGATGTTCGACGGCATTCCGACCTTGCGGGAGGTCGGGATGGTCACCGCGCTGTCCCAGTGTCTCGTGCAACAGTTCGACCAGCAGCTCGACCGCGGCTACACGCTACCCCAACCGGCCGCCTGGGTGGTCCGGGACAACAAGTGGCGGGCCACCCGATACGGCCTGGACGCCACCGTCATCACCGACGACCGGGGCGCCACCGCGCCGATGCGGGACATGCTCTACGAGCTGCAGCGCGAACTCGAGCCCGTCGCCGACCGGCTCGGCTGCGCCGACGAGCTGGCCGTGCTGACCGACGTGCTGGAGCAGGGCAGCTCGTGCGAACGCCAGCGGGCCGTTCGCGCCGGGGGCGGCACCCTCGAAGACGTCGTGGACGCCACCATCACCGAGTTCGCCGAGAACCGGTTCGTGACGTCCGGCCGCCATTCCTCCCGCGAACCGACTGACCACATAGGAACGTGAAAGGGAACGCCAGTGACGACCTCGCTCGCGGAGGGGACCGAACTCGCCGGGCAGTTGGCCCAGTTCCTCGTCAAGCACGACGAGGAACTGATCGAGTTCCGGCGCGACCTGCACGCCCACCCGGAGACCGCCTTCAACGAGCACCGCACCACCGAGGCGATCGCGCAGCGGCTGAAGGACGCCGGGCTCAGCCCCCGCCCGCTCGCCCGCGGCACCGGCCTGTGGGCGGACATCGGCCGGGGCGACGGGCCGCTCATCGCCCTGCGCGCGGACATCGACGCGCTGCCGATGGAGGATGAGAAGGATGTTCCGTACCGGTCGGTGTACCCGCACGCCTGCCACGCGTGCGGGCACGACGCGCACACCGCGATCGTGCTGGGGGCCGGGCTCTTCCTGCAGTCCCAGGCCGAGGCGGGGCTGCTGCCCGGCCGGGTCCGGCTGATCTTCCAGCCCGCCGAGGAGATCGCGGGCGGCGCGCTCGAAGTCGTCAAGGAGGGCGGCCTGTCCGGGGTCGACCGGATCTTCGCGGTGCACTGCGACCCCAGGATCGAGGTCGGCAAGGTCGGCCTGCGCACCGGCGCGATCACCGGCTCCTGCGACAACGTGCAGCTCAAGGTGTCCGGACCCGGCGGCCACACCGCCCGGCCGCAGATGACCGTGGATCTGGTGTTCGCGCTCAGCAAGATCGTCACCGAGCTGCCCGCCATCCTGTCCCGCCGGGTGGATCCGCGGTCCAGCCTCAGTCTGGTCTGGGGGCAGATCTCCGCGGGGTCCGCGTTCAACACCATCCCCGACGTCGGGTACGCCCAGGGCAGCATCCGCTCCCTGGACGAGGACACCTGGCACACCGCGCCGGAACTGATCAAGTCCCTGGTGGACCAGGTCGCCGCGCCGTACGGGCTTGACGTCGAGCTGGACTACCGTAGGGGCACCCCGGCCACGGTCAACGAGGCCAAGAGCATCCAGATGTTCAACGACGCGGTGAGCAAGTTCATCGGCGAGAGCGCCGCCGTGCCCACCCCGCAGAGCCTGGGCGGCGAGGACTTCTCCTGGTACATCGAGTCCGTGCCCGGCGCGCTGGCCCGGCTGGGCGTGCGGCCCCCGGGCGCGACCGCGGTCACCGACATCCACCACCCGGCGTTCGACATCGACGAGCGGGCGATCGGGATCGGCGTCAAGGTGATGGCCACGACCGCGCTCGCCGCCATGTGACCCAAAACTTTTCGGAGGGGCTAGCTCCGCATTGCACCCTGGATGTGACGCTATTCACATAGCGTCGCTAGGAGGGGAAAGTGCGCCGCGTCATCGTGACCGTCCCGCTGGTCCTGGCCCTCGTCGGCTGCGGCGGGCTGGCTCCTGAGGGCGAGCCCGTGCCGAGGCCGAGGGCCGGGACGACGGTCGGGCTGATGTACGGCGCGGGCGGGCGCGGCGACCACGCGTACAACGACTCGGTCGCGTTCGGTCTGGACCGGGCCAAGGTCGAGTTCGGGTTGCGGACCAAGGAGCTGAAGGCCTGGGCGGGCGAGGGCGACGCCCCGAGGATTGAGCGGCTCCGGCTGCTCGCCAGGAGTGGCTGCGACCCGATCATCGGGGTCGGGTTCCCCAACGCGGCCGCGGTGAAGCGGGTCGCGGCCGAGTTCCCCCGGCTCAGGTTCGCCCTCTTGGACGACGCCTCCGCGACCGCGGCCAATATCACCAACCTGGTGTTCGCCGTGAACGAGGGCGCGTTCCTGGTCGGCGCGGCGGGCGCGTTCAAGTCCACCAAGGACAACCTGGGTTTCGTCGGCGGCGTGAACGCGCCGCAGATCCGTCAGTTCGAGGTCGGCTACCGGGCGGGCATCGCGCACGTCCGGCCGAAGGACCGGATCCAGGTCGAGTACCTCAGCCAGGCGCCGGACCTGAGCGGCTTCTCCAACCCGGCCCTGGCCAGGACCGCCGCCGCCAGAATGTACGCCTCCGGCGCCGACGTCGTCTTCCAGGCCGCGGGCTCCTCCGGGGCGGGCGTGTTCGAGGCGGCTCTCGCTGCGGGGGGATGGGCGATCGGGGTGGTCACCGATCAGGCCAAGAGCGCGACCCCATCGGTCCGCGGCCGGATCATCACCTCCATGGTCAAAGAAGTTGACGTGGCGGTGTTCGACTTCATCGTCACCGTGCTCCGCGGCACGGTGAAGGCCGGGCCGATCACGTACGACCTGAAGGCGGGCGGCGTGGACTACACCACCACCGGCGGCCACATTCGCGACTTCGTGCCCCGCCTGGACGCGCTCAAGCGGCAGATCATCAACGGAACGATCAAGGTCCCCACCGGTTGACCTGGTCACAGGCAGGACTGAGCTGGATAACGGACCTGTTGCGGACTTGCGTGAGCATTTGGTAGTTGCAGGTCAAACAACTATCTTCCGTGCAGGGTTGCCGTGCGTTCCTTTCGCGCGTGCGACGGAAGTTGGACGTCACGGAAGGGGAGTTCACCTTGCTCCGCAATCGTTTTGGCAGGCTCATCGCCGGTACCGCGGCGAGCGCCATGCTGTTCGCCGTCGCCGCCTGTGGCGGTGACGACACCGAGGCCGCTCCCAGCGGCGCACCGGCCGCCTCGTCATCCGCCCCCGCCGCGGCCTCGGCGAAGGTCGGTCTCGCATACGACATCGGCGGGCGTGGTGACCAGTCGTTCAACGACTCCGCCGCGGCCGGCCTGGACAAGGCCAAGGCCGAACTCGGCGTCGAGGTCAACGAGCTCGAGGCCGCCAACGGCGAGACCGACGCGCAGAAGGAGGAGCGCCTGCGCCTCCTGGCCACCGGCGGTTTCAACCCGATCATCGCGGTCGGCTTCGCCTACTCCGGCGCGATCACCAAGGTCGCCAAGGAGTTCCCCGAGATCAAGTTCGCCATCGTCGACGACGCCGCCGAGGGCGCGAACATCTCCAACCTGGTCTTCGCCGAGGAGCAGGGCTCGTTCCTGGTCGGCGTGGCCGCCGCGCTCAAGTCCACCAAGAACAGCGTGGGCTTCGTCGGCGGCGTGGACGTGCCGCTGATCCACAAGTTCGAGGCGGGCTTCGAAGCCGGTGCCAAGGCCGTCAAGCCGGACATCAAGCTGCAGAAGAAGTACCTGACCCAGCCCCCGGACTTCTCCGGCTTCGGTGACCCGGCCAAGGGCAAGACGGCCGCCGAGGGCATGTTCGACGCGGGCGCCGACGTGGTCTACCAGGCCGCGGGCGGTTCCGGCGCGGGCGTCTTCGAGGCCGCCAAGGCCGCCGGCGGCATGGCCATCGGCGTCGACTCCGACCAGGCCAAGACGGCCGACCCGACCGTCGCCGACGTCATCATCACCTCGATGCTGAAGAAGGTCGACGTCGCGGTCTTCGACTTCATCAAGAACTTCACCGCCAACACGGTCAAGCCCGGGATCACCGTCTACGACCTGAAGGCCGGCGGCGTCGACTACTCGATCACCGGCGGCAAGATCGACGACATCAAGGCCCAGATCGACGAGTTCAAGAACAAGGTCATCAGCGGCGAGATCACGGTTCCGACCGGCGCCTGACCCGATGACACCGCGGGGCCCGGTAGCTGCAACGCCGGGCCCCTTGGTTTACTTTCCTTCGGGAGGCCGAGATCAGCACCCAGACCGCCGTCGCCCTGGACGGGATCACCAAACGATTCCCGGGCGTCGTCGCCAACCGCGACATCCACCTGAGCGTGGCCAAGGGCCACATCCACGCCATCGTCGGCGAGAACGGCGCCGGCAAGTCCACGCTCATGAAGATCCTGTACGGCATGCAGCGGCCGGACGAGGGTGAGATCCGCATCAACGGCTCCCCAGTCTCCTTCCACACCCCCGCGGACGCCATCGCCGCCGGCATCGGCATGGTGCACCAGCACTTCATGCTGGCCGACAACCTGACCGTGCTGGAGAACGTGGTCCTCGGCAGCGAGCCGCGCAAGGGCGGCATCGCGCTCGACTTCGCCGCCGCCCGCAAGAAGATCAAGGAGATCTCCGACGCGTACGGCCTGGACGTCGACCCCGACGTGCTGGTCGAGGACATCGGCGTGGGCCTGCGGCAGCGGGTCGAGATCCTCAAGGTGCTCTACCGGGGCGCCCGCATCCTCATCCTGGACGAGCCCACCGCCGTGCTCGTGCCGCACGAGGTGGACGAGCTCTTCGAGAACCTGCACGGCCTGGTCCGCGAGGGCATCACGATCATCTTCATCTCGCACCACCTGGACGAGGTGCTCAAGGTCGCCGACGCGATCACGGTGATCCGCCGCGGCACCACGGTGGCCAGCGTGGACCCCAAGTCCGTCAACGCCCGGCAGCTGGCCGAGCTGATGGTCGGCTCGGAACTGCCCAGCCCCGAGACCCGCGAGTCCACGGTCACCGACGTGGTGGCGCTCCAGGTAACCGGCCTGACCATGGCGGCCTCCGCCTGGCGGCCGATCCCGAAGGGCACCCCGGCCAGCTTCTACATGGACCAGATGCGGGCCGAGGGCGGCGGCCGGCTGCTGCTGGAGGACGTCTCCTTCACCATCCACAAGGGCGAGGTCCTCGGCATCGCCGGAGTGGAGGGCAACGGCCAGGCCGAACTGGTCGAGGCCATCATGGGCATCCGCCCGTCGGTCGGGGAGATCACCCTGGCCGGGACCGACATCGCCGACTGGTCCACGCTGCGCCGCCGGGACGCCGGCATCGGCTACATCCCGGAGGACCGGCAACGCCACGGCCTGCTGCTGCTCGCCCCCCTGTGGGAGAACCGCATCCTCGGCCACAACTCCGGCGGCGTCTGGATCGACCGCAAGGGCGCCCGCGCCGACACCGAACGCATCGTCGCCCAGTACGACGTCCGCACCCCCGGCATCGACGTGGACGCCGCCGCGCTCTCCGGCGGCAACCAGCAGAAGCTGATCGTCGGCCGGGAGATGAGCGGCGACCCCGTGCTCCTCATCGCCTCCCACCCCACCCGCGGCGTCGACGTCGGCGCCCAGGCCGCGATCTGGGACCATCTGCGCAGCGCCCGCGCCGCCGGGCTGGCCGTGCTGCTCATCTCGGCCGACCTGGACGAGCTGATCGGCCTGTCCGACACGCTGAAGGTGCTGCTGCGCGGCAAGATCGTCGCGGACGTCGACCCGGCGAACGTGACCCCGGAACAGCTCGGCTCGGCGATGACCGGCGCCGGGGAGGAAGCATGAGCCCTCAGACCCCCGACACCTTCGTCAACCGGCTGCTCGGCCGGATCAAGCTGAACGGCCTGATGGCGCTGGCCGCGCCGGTGCTGGCGATCCTGTTCGCCGGGGTGATCACCTCGGTGGTGCTGATCCTCACCGACCACCCGCCCGTCGACACGCTGCTGGCCATGGTCGAGTACGGCAGCACGCCCCGCTCCCTGGTCGGGATCATCAACCTGGCCTCCGCCTACTACCTGTCCGCCATGGCCGTCGCGCTCGGCTTCCGGATGAACCTCTTCAACATCGGCGTGGACGGCCAGTACCGGCTGGCCGCCCTGATCGCCGCCGCCGTCGGCGGCGCGGTCACCCTGCCCAAACCGCTGCACATCGGCCTGATCCTGATCGTCGCGGTGGCGGTCGGCGCCGCCTGGGCGGGCATCGCGGGCGTGCTCAAGGCCAGGCGCGGGGTCAGCGAGGTCATCTCCACCATCATGCTGAACACCATCGCCACCGGCCTGGGGGCGTGGCTGCTGGCGCAGTGGGCGGTCCCGGTGGCCGGGAGCAACAACATCGGCACCAACCCGATCCCCGAATCGGGGCACGTGCCCAGCATCCCGCTCATCCCGGGTGCGCCCAACGAGGTCTTCGGCCTGTTCGTGGTGGCCGTCCTGGTCGGGATCGGGTTCCACGTGCTGCTCAACCGCACCCGGTTCGGCTTCAACCTGCGCTCCACCGGCCTGTCCGAACCGGCGGCCGTGGCCAGCGGGGTCGACGTCAAGAAGATGGTCATCGTGGCGATGCTCATCTCCGGCGGGATGGCCGGCCTGGTCGGAATGCCGCAGCTGCTCGGCTCCTCCTACTCCTACAGCCTGGACTTCCCGCCCGGGTTCGGCTTCACCGGCATCGCCATCGCCCTGATCGGCCGCAACAACCCGATCGGGGTCGCGTTCGGCGCGCTGCTGTGGAGCTTCCTGGACGTGTCGCAGAACATCCTCAGCCTCGAAAAGGTGTCGCCGGAGATTGTGACGATCATGCAGGGCGTGATCGTGCTCGCGGTCGTCATCGCGTACGAGCTGGTGCACCGCTACCGGATCGCGGCCGAGCAACGCCGGGTCAGCCGGGAACTGTCGGCCCCGGTCGGCATGGAAGGAGCAGCCGCGTGAGCGCCGTCACCACCACGCCGGCGGTCGCCGTGCCGCCGACCGGCAAGTTCCGGGTGACCTGGCCGGTCATCCTGCTCGGCGCCGCCGGGCTGCTGGTCCTGCTCTCGCTCACCAGGATCGTCACCGGCGCGCACGACATCACCTCCAGCGGCACCGTGAGCGCCGCGCTCTACCTGGCGGTGCCGATCGGGCTCGCCGGTCTGGGCGGGCTCTGGTCAGAACGCTCCGGCGTGGTCAACATCGGCCTCGAAGGCATGATGATCCTGGGCACCTGGTTCGGCGCGTGGGGGGCGCTGGTCACCGGCAACCCCTGGGTCGGGGTCGTCGCGGGAGCGCTCGGCGGCGCGGCGGCCGGAGTGCTGCACGCGATCGCCACGGTCACCTTCGGCGTCGACCACGTGGTCTCCGGCGTGGCCATCATCCTGCTCGGCACCGGCGTCGCCAAATACCTGTCCGCCCTGATCTTCTCCACCATGCCGGGCGGCGGCGACACCCAGTCCCCCCGCATCCCGGCCATGCAGAGCATCGGCCTGTGGGGTCCCGGCGGGGACAACCGGTGGGTCCTGTTCGAGGGCGCCGATCCGCTGCGCACCCTCGAAACCCAGCGCTGGTTCTTCGTCTCCGACCTCGCCGGGCTGCTGCGCGGCCTGACCACCAACGTCTCGCTGTTCACCATCCTGGCCATCCTGCTGGTGCCGTTCTCCATCTGGATGCTCTGGCGGACCTCCTTCGGCCTGCGCCTGCGCTCCTGCGGCGAGCGCCCGGTGGCGGCCGAATCCCTGGGCGTCAACGTCTACTACTACAAGTACGTGGCGGTGATCGTCTCCGGCGCGCTGGCCGGGCTCGGCGGCGCGTTCCTGTCCATCGTGGCGGCCGGCACCTACCGGGAGGGCCAGACCGGCGGGCGCGGCTTCATCGGCCTGGCCACGGTCATCTTCGGCAACTGGCGCCCCGGCGGCCTCGCGGCCGGCGCAGGCCTGTTCGGCTACACCGACGCCCTCCAGCTCCGCCAGGGCGGCACCTCGGTGCACGCGCTGCTCCTGGTCGTGGCCCTGCTCCTGGCCGCCGTCGGCGTCTACCAGCTGGTACGGCTGTCGCGTAACCGCGCCGCCCTGATCACGGGCGTGTGCGCGGTGGCGGTGCTCGCGGTGTTCATGATCACCGACACGGTGCCCGAGCAGTTCACCTCCTTCACCCCGCACCTGACTACGCTGCTGGTACTGGCCTTCGCGTCGCAGCGGTTGCGGATGCCGGCCGCGGATGGCTTGCCGTACCGGAGAGGACAGGCGAAGTGACGATTGACTGGGAGCTGTTGCGGGAGCACGCGGCGGAGGCGATGACGCACGCGTACGCGCCGTATTCCAAGTTCCCGGTCGGGGCCGCGGCCCTGGTGGACGACGGCCGGATCGTGGTCGGCTGCAACGTGGAGAACGCCTCGTACGGGCTCGGCCTGTGCGCCGAGTGCGGGTTGGTGTCGGCGCTGCACGCCTCGGGCGGGGGGCGGCTCGTCGCGTTCACGTGCGTGGACGGCCATGGCGAGCTGCTCATGCCGTGCGGCCGCTGCCGCCAGTTGCTGTTCGAGCAGGGCGGTCCCGAGCTGCTGCTGGAAACGCCGGAGGGGCCGTGGCGGATGGCCGACATCCTGCCGTTCGCCTTCGGGCCTGATGATCTGTCGCGGTAAGTGGGGGAGAGCATGGCATTCGACGCCGTCGAGGTTATCTCGATCAAGCGGGACCGGGGGGAGCTGTCCACCGCGCAGATCGACTGGGTGATCGACGCGTACACGAAGGGCGAGGTGGCCGACGAGCAGATGTCCTCGCTGGCCATGGCGATCCTGCTCAACGGCATGAACCGCCGCGAGATCGCCGACTGGACCCAGGCCATGATCCGCTCGGGCGAGCGGATGGACTGGTCGGCGCTGGACCGGCCCACCGCCGACAAACACTCCACCGGCGGCGTCGGCGACAAGATCACCCTCCCGCTGGCCCCGCTGGTGGCCGCCTGTGGCGCGTACGTGCCGCAGCTCTCCGGCCGCGGTCTGGGCCACACCGGCGGCACCCTGGACAAGCTCGAATCCATCCCCGGCTGGCGCGCCAACCTCTCCAACGACGAGATGCTGGCCGTCATCCGCGCTTCCGGTGCGGTCGTCTGCGCGGCCGGGACTGGCCTTGCCCCCGCCGACAAGAAGCTCTACGCGCTCCGCGACGTCACCGGCACCGTCGAGTCCATCCCCCTGATCGCCTCGTCGATCATGTCCAAGAAGATCGCCGAAGGTACCGGCTCGCTCGTCCTGGACGTGAAGGTGGGTTCCGGTGCCTTCATGAAGACCGTGGACAACGCGCGCGAGCTGGCCGCCACCATGGTCGCCCTCGGCACCGACGCGGGCGTCCGCACGGTGGCCCTGCTGACCGCCATGGACCGCCCCCTCGGCCTCAAGATCGGCAACACCCTGGAGGTCGAGGAATCCGTGGAGGTGCTCGCCGGGGGCGGCCCTTCCGACGTCATCGAGCTCACCCTGCACCTGGCCCGCGAGATGCTCGCCGCCGCCGGTGTCTCCGGCAAGGACCCCGAGCAGGCCCTCAAGGACGGCTCCGCCATGGACGCCTGGCGCCGCATGATCACCGCCCAGGGCGGCGACCCCGACGCCCTCCTCCCGCACGCCGCCGAATCCATGACCCTCACCGCCCCCACCTCCGGCGTCCTGTCCCGCCTGGACGCCTTCGGCGTCGGCGTGGCCGCCTGGCGCCTCGGCGCGGGCCGCGCCCGCAAGGAGGACCCCGTCTCCTTCGGCGCCGGCATCACCCTGCACGCCAAGCCCGGCGACATCGTCCGCGTGGGCCAGCCACTGCTGACCCTGCACACCGACGAAACCGCCCGCTTCGACCGCGCCCTGCAGTCCCTGGACGGCGCCTACGAGGTCTCGGCCGCGAGCGACCCCACCCTGCTACCGCTGGTGATCGACCGCATCGAGGCGTAATTGAGAGTCGCGACCTGGACGGGCCTGGTTGGACGGGTCTCTGGTCAATAGCTCACAGATGCTCGCCGAGGACGGCCCGGTGGGTGGGCCGGGCCTCATCGCATGCGAGCCGTCCCTTCTCGGTGAGGGTGACGAAGATGCCGCGGCGGTCGGCCTGGCAGAGGGCTCGGGTGACCAGGCCGTCGCGTTCGAGGCGGGCGATCAGGCGGGAGAGGGCGCTCTGGCTGAGGTGGACGCATTCGGCCAGTTCCTGGACGCGGAACTTGCCGTCGGGGGATTTGCAGTCGCCTTCGGACATGCGGTCGAGGACCTCGAACTCGCTGACGCCCAGGTCGTGCTTGTCGTGTAGTTCGCGCTCCAGGGCGCACACGATCGTCGCGTGCTGGGCCAGGAGGTGGCGCCAGGCGGTGACGACGTCGGTGTCGTTCATGAGTCCTCCCGGGCCAGAAGATAGCATGCGTGGATAATATATGCAAACGCATTAAATGCTTGTGCATTGAATGCATGTGCATGTAATGTCCCGGCCATGGAATCATCTGCCCGAGATCAGCGATGGGGGGCCGCCCTCTGGGGGCTGCTCGCCGTTCTCTGTGCTGTGGTCTTTCTAGATGGGCTCGATGTCTCGATGGTCGGCGTGGCGTTGCCGTCCATCCAGGCCGAGCTGGGGATGTCGACGGCCGCCCTGCAGTGGGTGGTCAGTGGCTATGTGCTGGGTTATGGGGGTTTGCTGCTTCTTGGTGGTCGGACGGCTGATCTGCTGGGGCGGCGGCGGGTGCTGCTCGTCGCGCTGGGGGTGTTCGCGGGGGCATCCCTGCTGGGCGGGCTGGTCGACAATGGCGCGCTGCTGATCGCGGCGCGGTTCGTGAAGGGGGTCAGTGCGGCGTTCACGGCCCCGGCGGCGTTGTCGATCATCACCACCACGTTCGCGGAAGGGCCCGCCAGGAACCGGGCGCTGAGCATCTTCACCGCGTGCGCGGCCAGCGGGTTCTCCCTCGGGCTCGTGCTGTCCGGCTTCCTGACCGAGTTGGGCTGGCGGTGGACGTTCCTGAGCCCGGTCCCGGTGGCGCTGCTGGCGCTGTTCCTGGGCAGCCGCTTGATCCCGAGGAACGACCACCGCGCCGAGGGCGGCTACGACGTGCTGGGGGCGATCACCATCACGGCCTCCATGCTGCTGCTGGTGTTCACCGTGGTGGAGGCGCCAGAAGTCAGCGTGACGCGTACGGCTCTGACGGGGGCCGCGTCACTCGGACTCCTGGCCCTCTTCCTCTGGCTCGAACGCCGGGTACGGCATCCGCTCATCCGCCTCGGCATCCTCCGGGCCGGACACCTGGCCCGGGCCAATGTCGGGATCATGATCCTGTTCGGGTCGTACATCGCGTTCCAGTTCGCGGCCATGCAGTACTTCCAGAACATGCTCGGCTGGTCGGCGCTGGAGACCGCGCTGGCGTTCCTGCCGGCGGGGCTGCTGGTGGCGATCACCTCCACCAAGATCGGCAGCCTGGCGGACCGGTTCGGCACCGGCAAGCTGATCGCGGTCGGCACGGTCGCGCTGATCGGCGGATACGCCATGTTCCTGCGCGCCGACGAGACGCCCAGCTTCTGGGGGCTGGTGTTCCCGGGCATGGTGCTGCTGGGGATCGCGTTCGCGCTGTCGTTCCCGTCGCTGAACATCCAGGCGGTGGCGGGGGTGCACGACGACGAGCAGGGGCTGGCGTCGGGGCTGCTCAACACCTCGGGGCAGGTCGGCGGGGCGGTGGTGCTGGCGATCGTGACGGCGGTGCTGACCACGGGGTCCGGGGATCCGATCGCCACCTTCCGCTCGGCGGTCGTGATCTCGGTGGTGTTCGCGCTGGTTGGGCTGGGCGTGGCGATCAGCGGGCTGCGCTTCCGGTCCGTCAAGGAGCCGGACCGGCAGGAAAAGGTGCTCGAAACCGTGTGATCCGTCCTTCGGC
>NZ_BLAE01000075.1:0-28097 GCF_009687865.1 Acrocarpospora macrocephala | reverse complement strand
CCCGCCACGCCGAAGCCGTTCTTCGGCAAACTCTGCTAGATCGTTGTTTTCGCAGGTGGCGGTAGGATGCCTGGATGACCCAGCCCACTCTTGAGGAGATCCGCCAGGCTCCGAAGGTCCTGCTCCACGACCATCTCGACGGCGGACTGCGGACGGACACGATCATCGATCTGGCCCGGGAATCCGGCTACGACAAGCTGCCCTCGACCGATCCGGCCACCCTGGCCCAGTGGTTCCAGGAGGCGTCGGATTCGGGATCGCTGGAGCGGTATCTGGAGACCTTCGCGCACACCGTGGGGGTCATGCAGTCCCGGGAGGCGCTGATCAGGTGCGCGGCCGAGTGCGCGGAGGACCTCGCCGACGACGGCGTCGTCTACGCCGAGGTGCGGTACGCGCCCGAGCTGCACACCTCCGGCGGGCTCAGCCTGGACCAGGTCGTCACCGCGGTCAACGAGGGCTTCAGGATCGGCTGCCAGGGCCGGGACATCAGGGTCGTCGCGCTGCTCACCGCGATGCGCCACCAGGCCAGGTCGATGGAGATCGCCGAACTGGCCGTGCGGTACCGGGACGTGGGCGTGGTCGGCTTCGACATCGCCGGCGCCGAGGCCGGATACCCGCCCACCCGGCACCTGGACGCGTTCGAATACCTGCAGCGGGAGAACGCGCACTTCACCATCCACGCCGGTGAGGGCTTCGGGCTTCCCTCGATCTGGCAGGCGATCCAGTGGTGCGGCGCCGACCGGCTCGGCCACGGCGTGCGCATCATCGACGACATCGCGGTGGCGGAGGACGGCGAGGCCAAACTGGGCAGGCTCGCGGCCTATGTCCGGGACAAGCGCATCCCGCTGGAGATGGCCCCCACCTCCAACCTGCAGACCGGCGCCGCCGCCTCCATCGCCGCGCACCCGATCGGGCTGCTCCGCCGCCTGTACTTCCGGGTCACGGTCAACACCGACAACCGGCTGATGAGCGCCACCTCGGTGTCCCTGGAGTTCCACAAGCTGGTTGAGGCGTTCGGGTACGACTGGGATGACCTGCAGTGGTTCACGGTCAACGCGATGAAGTCGGCCTTCATCCCGTTCGACGAGCGGCTCGCGCTGATCAACGGAGTGATCAAGCCCGGGTTCGCGCAGCTCAAGTGGCGCGCATGACCTACCGGTCGACGGCGTCCTGGATATTCGGCTGGGTCTGGCTGGCGTTCGCCGCGCTGAACACGGCGGACCTGATCGCCCGGGGGAAGATGCCGACCGCGCTGGTGGTCGGCGCGGTGCTGGGCGTGATCACGTTCCTGGTCTTCGTGCTGTCGCTGCGCCCTGCGACGATCACCGAGGAGGGCGGGGTCCGGGTTCGCAACCCGTTCCGTACCGCGTTCCTGCCGTGGAACACGGTGGACGGCATCGAGGTGTCGAACGCGATCACGATCAGGGCGGGGGAGCTGACCGTGCGGTGCTGGACGCCGCAGCCCTCCGCGCGGGAGCGGGCGAAATCGGTCCGGCAGGGCGGTTCGTCCCGGCGGTCCGGGCGTTATCCGACGTCGGAGCCGGTGCGGACGAAAGGCGAGCAAGCCGCCGCCGAGGCGATGGCGGGGCGCACGCACGCCGACTGGGTGGCCGACCAGATTCGCGCGCTGGCCGAAAAGAACAAGCGCAAGACGACCGGAGAGGCCAGCGTGACCTGGTCGCCGTACGCGATCGCCGCGGCCATCGCAACCGCTGTCCTGGTCGTTGCCGCCGCGATCTCATTGGCGTTCTAGAGGCCCAAGGCTTCGGCGATGTCCAGTTTGAGGGCGCTGAGGTCTTGGGTGGCCTGGGCGCGGGTGGTCGCCACGTCGCCGGTTACCGGGAGGACGACCTCCAGGTAGCACTTGAGTTTGGGTTCGGTTCCGCTTGGCCGGACTACGACGCGCGCGCCTCCCGCCAGGCGGTAGCGCAGGCCGTCGGTGGGTGGCAGCCCGCCGGCTCCCGATGACAGGTCTTCGGCTGATTCGACCTTGCGGCCGCCCAACTCGGCCGGGGGTGTGGTGCGGAGCCGGTGCATCGCCTTCGTGATCAAGGACACGTCTTCGACGCGGAACGAGAGTTGGGATGTGGCGTGCAGGCCGTACTTTCTGGCCTGGTCGTCCAGGAGGTCGAGTAGGGTGCGGCCGTCTCGTTTGGCCTGGGCGGCGATCGCGCCGATGGTCAGGGCGGCGCTGATGCCGTCCTTGTCGTGGACCGGCAGGCCCGTGTCCGAGCCGACGCTGTAGCCCAGCGCCTCCTCGTAGCCGTAGATCAGTCCGGGGCCCGCCTTCATGATCCATTTGAAGCCGGTGAGGGTTTCCCGGTAGGGCACGCCGTACGCGTCGGCGATGCGGCCGAGCAGCGACGACGACACGATCGTGGTGGCCACCAGCCTGTCCTGCCCTGACGTGGTGCGCAGCACGTGCTCGCCGAGCAGGCCGCCCACCTCGTCACCGGTCAGCATCCGGAACCGCCCGTCCGGCAGCCGCGCCCCCACCGCGCAGCGGTCCGCGTCCGGATCGTTGGCGATCACGATGTCGGCCCGAACGGCGGGCGCGGACGCCAGCTCAAGAGCCAGATCCATCGCCCCAGGCTCCTCCGGATTCGGGAACGCCACGGTGGGAAAATCCGGATCCGGCCGATGCTGCGCCCCGACGATCATCGGCGACTTGAACCCCGCCGCGATGAACGCCGCCGCCAGCGTCGACCCGCCCACCCCGTGCAACGGCGTGTACGCGACCCGCAACTCCCGCGCGTCCCCCAGCGCGAGCGAGGTCACCGCCTCCAGGTACGGCTCCAGGATCGCCGCCTGCCCGAGCGTCCGCCAGCCATCCCCGAGCGGTAGCTCGTCCACCCGGCCGACCGCGTCGATCGCCTGGGAGATCTCGGTGTCCAGCGGCGGCACGATCTGGGCGCCGTCCCCCCAGTAGACCTTGTAGCCGTTGTCGCGGGGCGGATTGTGCGAGGCGGTGACCATGACTCCGGCGTCCGCGCGCAGGTACCGTACCGCGAAAGCCAGGACCGGAGTCGGGTAGCGGTCGCCCATCACCGCGACGCGCAGGCCCGCGCCGGTGAGCACCGCGGCCGTGTCGCGGGCGAAGACGTCGGAGTTGTGCCGCGCGTCGAAACCGACCACGACCAGCTTGCCGGGGCCCAGCACGGCCGCCAGGCCCGCCGCCGCGCGCATCACCGTGACCCGGTTCATCCGGTTCGGCCCCGCGCCCAGCTCGCCGCGCAGCCCGGCCGTGCCGAACTCCAGCTTGGCGCCGAACCGGTCGCGCAGCGCCTCCGGGTCGTCCAGCAGGCCCGCCAGCTCGGCCCGGGTCACCGGGTCGGGGTCCTGGGCGAGCCAGTCGGCCGCCAGCAGTTCGAGATCCATGTTCATAGCTTGTTGACGACCTCGCTGAGCAGGACGCCCATGCGTTTCGCGGTCGCCTTGCCCACCGCCAGGACCTCTTCGTGGTTGAGCGGCTCGCCGACCAGGCCCGCCCCCGGGTTGGTGACCAGCGAGATGCCCAGCACCTCGGCTCCGGCTTCGCGGGCCGCGATGGCCTCCAGCACGGTGGACATGCCGATCATGTCCCCGCCCAGCGTGCGCAGCATCCGGATCTCGGCGGGCGTCTCGTACGTGGGGCCGCGGAAGGCCACGTAGACGCCTTCGGCCAAGGTCGGGTCGGCCTCCTTGGTGAGGGCGCGCAGGCGCGGCGAATACACGTTCGTGAGGTCCAGGAAGGTGGAGCCGGTGAGCGGGTTGGCCCCGGTCATGTTGATGTGGTCGCTGATCAGGACCGGCTCGCCGACCCGCTGGGTCTCCGGGCGCAGCCCGCCGGCCGCGTTGGTCAGCACGACCACGCGCACCCCGGTGGCGGCGGCCGTGCGGATGCCGTGCACGACCGGTTCGACGCCGCGGCCCTCGTACAGGTGAGTGCGGCCCAGGAAGATCAGGGCGTGGGTGCCGGATTCGGTGCGCACCGCACGGATGGTACCGGCGTGTCCGGCCACGGCGGGCGCGGAGAAACCGGGCAGTTCAGTCACCGGCACCTCGGCCAGCGTCTCGCCGATCGCATCGGCGGCGGGCACCCAGCCCGACCCCATCACCAGGGCCACGTCAAAACCGTCCAGCCCGGTACGGGCCTGCAGGGCGGCCGCGGCCTGGGCGGCGAGAGAATACGCGTCGTTACTCACAGGACCGAGCGTACAGAACGGCACGAAGTCTCCCAGCCGCCCCACCTGCCAGAATCATTCATCCGAATTTCAGCGAAATTTCCCAATGGGCCCGCCGTGCCGGAGGTGCGGCCATAAGCACAGCCCGGCGATCCGGAGGATCGGCCAATGTCACTGCTCAGTTGCCCAGGGAACTGCATGGGCGGCTTCGGAGGTCCTTCACGTAGTCGTCCGGTGCGCCTGCTTTTTCCGCCGCGTCGGCGATGATGCCCAGGTAGCGGGCGGAGGGCAGGCCGCCCTCGTAGGAGTCCAGCACGTAGACCCAGGCCAGCACGTCGCCGTCCAGGGTCGCCACCCGCAGCCGGACGCGCTTGTAGAGGCCGAGTTCGAGGCCCGTCCACCGGTCCAGGGAGGCCTCGTCCCACTCGGGCACGTCGTACAGCACGACGAAGACCTGCTCGTCGCGGTCCTCCACGATGGTGGCGAGGGCACCTTCCCAGTGCACGTCCTCACCGCCGAAGGTCAGCCGCCAGCCGACCAGCCAGCCAGAGCCCCGCATCGGAGAGTGCGGGGCACGCTCAGCCATCTGCTTGGGATCCATGTTGCTGGCGAACGCTGCGTAGACAGGCACAGCGACCTAGCCTAATCCAAGATCTCCTCGCCACGCCCGGCCGCGGGTATTCCACGTGTTATGGCCGCGCCTTCGGCATGGCGCGTGCAATCCCCGCGCCCTCTACGTTAGCTACCCTTCCGATGCGGGAGAATGGGGTACGTGACGAGGATTGTGATCATCGGCGGCGGGCCAGGCGGCTACGAGTCGGCGCTGGTCGCCGCGCAGCTCGGCGCCCAGGTGACCGTCGTCGAACAGGACGGGCCCGGCGGCGCGTGCGTGCTGACCGACTGCGTGCCGTCGAAAACCCTGATCGCCACGTCCGTGCGCAAGCAGGCGCTGCTGGACGCCGAATCGCTGGGGGTGTATTTCACCGGCGGCGAGGACGGCGACGTGGGCGGCGCGGTGGCCGACATGCCGCTGGTCAACGGCCGGGTCAAGGAACTCGCCTACGCCCAGTCGGCCGACATCGCGGCCCGGCTCGCGGCCGAGAACGTCGAGGTCATCCGGGCGCAGGGGCGGCTGGTCGAGCCCCAGGTGGTGCGGGCGGGGAATCGCACCATCCGGGCCGACGTGGTGATCGTGGCCACCGGCGCCACCCCCCGGGTGCTGGTCGGCGCCGAGCCTGACGGTGAGCGCATCCTCACCTGGCGTCAGATTTACGACCTGACGGAACTACCGGAACATCTGATCGTGGTCGGCTCCGGGGTGACCGGGGCCGAATTCGCGGGGGCGTACCAGTCGCTGGGGTCCGAGGTCACGCTGGTCTCCAGCCGCGACCGGATGATGCCCAACGAGGACGCGGACGCGGCCGAGGTGCTCGAAGGCGTCTACCGGCGGCGCGGCATGAACGTGATGGGCCGGTCCCGGGCCGCCTCGGTCAAGCGCACCGCGCACGGCGTGGTCGTCACGCTGGAGGACGGCAGGACCGCCGAGGGCACCCACTGCCTGATGACCGTCGGCATGGTGCCCAACACCGGCGGCATCGGCCTGGAGGACAACGGCGTCAAACTCGACCGCAACGGCTTCATCGAGGTGGACAAGGTGTCCAGGACCTCCGCGCCGGGTGTGTACGCGGCGGGGGACTGCACCGGCGTGCTCATGCTCGCCTCGGTGGCCGCCATGCAGGGCCGGATCGCGGTCTGGCATGCGCTCGGCGAGGCCGTGCAGCCGATCCGGCTGGCCACCGTGGCCTCCAACATCTTCACCGACCCGGAGATCGCCGCCGTCGGCGTGTCGCAGAAGCAGGTCGAGGCGGGGGAGATCGAGGCCAAGGTCGTCAAGCTGCCGCTCGCCACCAACGCGCGGGCCAAGATGCAGGGCTTCAACGACGGCTTCGTCAAGCTGTTCTGCCGCCCGAACACCGGCATCGTGCTCGGCGGCGTGGTCGTCGCACCGCGCGCCTCCGAACTGATCCTGGCCCTGTCGGTGGCCGTGCAACACCGGCTCACGGTGGACCAGCTGGCCCACACGTTCGCCGTCTACCCCTCACTGTCCGGCTCCATCACCGAAGCCGCCCGCCGCCTGATGTCCCCCCTGACCGCCGGGATCTAGCTGTAGGTCCTGCCCATGCTTGCTCTGACCCGGTGCAGCGCCATCCGCCCGTGATGCACGGCCGCCGCGGCCGCGTGCAGCTCGCCGGGCGTGCGGGCCAGCATCAGGGCCTGCTTGGCCGCCTCGTACGCGTCGAGCGCCGCCCGCCAGTCATGACTGGGCCCGCTCACCGCCTTGACCTTCATCTCGAAGTCAAGCGTGTCGATCTCCTCGCCGAACCGGGTGACATCCTCCTCGGCGGCGTGCCTGGCCATCGCGAACGTGGCGTGGGAGCGCTTCCTGCGCCCACTGGTGAGCCCCCAGATCAGCAGCGTCATGCTCAGACCGAAAGCGCTGACCAGCACCACCATCAAAGCCGGGGAGATCCCGCCGGAGGAACGAGGGGCATCCGTAGTCACTGGCGGTTCGTTCTCGGCCGCCTGGGTCTCTTCCGCCGGAGCCACGACCGCGTCGGAGGGGACATTGGTGCCCTCGCCCCGGGCTCCGGTCAGGTTCACATCACTGGCCTGGATGAACGAGGCCGACGTGATGATCGCTCCGGTGAAGTCGGCGCCCTGCAACTCGGCCTGGGTGAAGGTGGCGCCGGTCAGGTCGGCGTCCTTGAACACCGTGTGCTGCAACTGAGCCTGCCCCAGCTTGACGTCCTTCATCTTCGCCTGGCTGAAGTTCGCGGTGCGCGCCTTGATCTGGCCCATGGTGGCCTGGTTGAGGTCGGCCCCGACCAGCTTGGCGTTGGTGAAGGTGGCCTGGGTGAACACCGCCCTGGCCAGCACCGCCTTGCTGAGATCCGCGTGCGGGAACTCGGCCTGACCCGCCTCGGCGTCGATCAGGATCGCGCCGCGCAGGTCCGCCTGCTTGGCCTCCAGCTGCCCGAGGTCGGCCGAGGTGAGGTCGGCTCCGCGCAGGTCCGCGTACTCCAGGTGGGCCTGGGTGAGGTCGGCCTCCTTGAGCGACGCGCCGCGCAGCACCGCGCCGGTCAGATCGCGCTGGGTCAGATCGAGCTCGTCCAGCTTCGCGTTGGTGAGCGTGGCACAGCGCAGGTTGGCCGGCAGCTGCTCGACCCGGGTGAAACGTTTGCCGCTCAGGTTGGGACCGCTGCCGACCGCACAGGGACGGGCCGCGGATTCGGCCGCCGTCGCCGGCAGCATGACCGCCAGCACGATGCCCACCAGGACGGTGATGAGCACGGCGAGTAAGGCGACGAAGAGCGGAGTGACACGGGGGGTAATGCGTCGCACGAGGGCCTCCTGGGGGAACACCAAGATTCTCCCACGACCACTTACAGACCCCTTGCAGCCGCCTTGACCATCGCGCGGCGGCTGCACTCCTGCGGCGACCTACCAGTCGCCGCCTCCGAAATCTCCACCGCCGAAGTCGCCGCCGCCCCAATCGCCGCCGCCTCCGAAGTCGCCGCCGCCGCCCCAGTCCCCGCCGCCGTCAGCGGCCGCACCGTCGGCGTAGCCCGCGCCGTACCCGCCCATGCCCCAGCCGCCGCCGAAGGCGCTGCCGAGCATGGTGCCGACCAGCATGCCGGTCAGCAGGCCGCCGCCGTCGAACCCGCCGTAGTAACCCGACGCATACGGCTGGTAGGCCGGACCGGCGTTCCAGTACGGCGCCCGCTGCCCGTTCGGCAGCACGACCTCGCGCATCTGCGGGTCGAAGCCACGCTCGATGGCCTGGGCGTCCATCGCGCAGGCGGGCACGTCCCGCAGCGCGCCTCCGGGCGGAGCCCAGCGCACGTTGCGGACCGAAGGCCCGTGCTGCGGGTTGAAGAAGCAGGGGGCCAGCCGTTCCGGCACCGGCTCCTTGTTGACCTTCGCCTTCACCACGGCCAGCGCGTAGCGGCCGTCCTCCAGCGTGGCGGTGACGGTGCGCAGCTCGTCGGCGCGCTTGGTCGCGGCCAGTTCGGTCTTGGCCTTCTCGTAGGAGTCGAGCGCGTGCTGCCAGTCGGTGTCGGTGCCGGCGGCGGGCAGCATGCGGGCGTCCAGGTCCAGCGCGGTGATCTCCTCGCCGAACTTGGTCACGTCCTCCTCCACCGTCACCTTGACGGCGGCCAGCTCGGCGGCCTCCTTGGCCTCACGCTGCCGCTTCATCCGGCGGGAGATGAGCCACAGGCCACCGCCGCCGATCACGGCGACGCCCAGCAAGCCGTACCAGATCGCGGCTGAGCCAGCGCCCGGGTTGGCCATCGACTTCGTGCTCAGCGCCTCGCGCCTCTCGCCGCCGACGACCAGGTTGACCCGGTTCACGAAGTCCTTCATGCCGTCGACGACGTCGCTGTTGTGGGCGGTGGCCAGAGTGGCCAGATCGGCGGGCGCGCCGGCCGGAATCGCCGAGGATCCGGCGAACAGGCTCATGCCGTCCAGCACGGTCACGGTCGCAGCGGATCGTCCCGCCTTGTCCAGGGCGGCGATCGCCTGGGTGATGAACTGGCCCGCCTCGGCCTCGGTGACCGAGCCGTCGGGCAGCGCCACCCCGTAGATCTTGGACTTGGATCCCTTCAACGCCTCACGGACACCGGCCTGCTGCTCGGAGTTGAGCGGCGAGCCTGACAGAACGAAGAGCGGGTCTCCGGACTGCCAGCTGGCCAGCGCGGTTGCCACGTCGGGTGGGGCGGCGGCGGCGCGTGCCGCCGGGCTCAGCATGAACAACGCTGCCAGCCCGACGAACAGAGCCGCCGCGGCGGCCCCCACGCGGCGCAGCGGATGGGTCTTGGTCACGGCTTTCAGGCCTCCTTCGCCCTTCAGGACGAACGGCGATGCGCGATGGTTCCCTCGACCCCACCGTATCCGGCGAATGAGGAACCCACGCACGGTCACGCTTCCTTGATCTCACAGATGACCGACCCGGCGGTCACCGTCTGCCCGACCGCCGCGGCCAGCCCGGTGATGGTGCCGGATTTGTGCGCGGTCAGCGGCTGCTCCATCTTCATCGCCTCCAGCACCACGACGATGTCCCCGGCGGCAACCGCGTCCCCGTCCGCGCACACCACCTTCACGATCGTCCCCTGCATCGGGCTGACCAGCGCGTCCCCGCTCGCCGCCGCCTTCCTCGCCCCACCACCCGCCCGCCTGGGCGCCCGCTGCGCCTGCCTCGTCTCAGTACGGCCACCGCCCCCGAACCCAGCCGGAAGCACCACTTCCAGCCGTTTCCCGCCCACCTCCACGGTGATCCGCTCCCGCCCCTCGGCCTCGGCCACCTCGACCGGCCCGGCGTACGGCGGGATCTGGTTCACGAACTCGGTCTCGATCCACCGGGTGTGCACCGCGAACGGCTCGCCGGTGAACGCCGGGTCGTCGACCACCGCGCGATGGAACGGCAACACGGTCGGCATGCCGTCGATCTCGAACTCGGCCAGCGCCCGGCGGGCCCGCTCCAGCGCCTGCCGCCGGGTCGCCCCGGTCACGATCAGCTTGGCCACCAGGGAGTCGAACGACTGGGGGACGGTCATCCCGGCCTCGTAGCCGGAGTCGAGCCGCACTCCGGGCCCCGCCGGGGCGCGCATCGCGACCAGCGTGCCCGGCGCGGGTAGGAAACCGCGGCCCGCGTCCTCCGCGTTGATCCGGAATTCGATGGAGTGGCCGCGCAGCACGGGGTCGTCGTAGCCGAGCGCCTCCCCGTCGGCGATCCGGAACATCTCGCGGACCAGGTCCACGCCCGCCACCTCCTCGGTGACCGGGTGCTCCACCTGGAGGCGGGTGTTCACCTCGAGGAACGAGATCGTGCCGTCCTGGCCGACCAGGAACTCGCAGGTCCCCGCGCCCACGTAGCCGGCCTCGCGGAGGATGGCCTTGGAGCTGTCGTACAGCAGGGTGAGCTGGTCATCGGTCAGGAACGGCGCCGGGGCCTCCTCGACCAGCTTCTGGTGGCGGCGCTGCAGCGAGCAGTCCCGGGTACTGACCACGACGACGTTGCCGTGGCTGTCGGCCAGGCACTGGGTCTCGACGTGCCGGGGGCGGTCCAGGTAGCGCTCCACGAAACATTCGCCCCGGCCGAAGGCGGTCACCGCCTCGCGGACCGCCGATTCGTACAGGCTGGGGATCTCCGTCAGGGCTCTGGCCACCTTGAGGCCGCGGCCGCCGCCGCCGAAAGCCGCCTTGATCGCGATCGGCAGGCCGTGTTCCTCGGCGAAAGCGACGACTTCCTCCACGCCGGAGACGGGGTCGGGGGTGCCCGCCACCAGCGGCGCGCCGACCCGCTGGGCGATGTGCCTGGCCTGGACCTTGTCGCCGAGCGCGGTGATCGCCGCCGGGGGCGGGCCGATCCAGGTCAGCCCCGCGTCCAGGACAGCCTGGGCGAAGTCGGCGTTCTCGGCCAGGAAGCCGTAGCCGGGGTGCACCGCGTCCGCGCCGGTCTCCCGCGCGATCGCCAGCAGCTTGCCGATGTCCAGGTACGTCTCCGCCGGGCTCTGACCGTTCAGCGCGCGGGCCTCACCGGCGACCTTCACGTGTAGCGCGTCCAGGTCCTGGTCGGCGTAGACGGCGACGCTGCCCAGTCCCGCGTCCGCGCACGCGCGGGCGATCCGAACGGCGATCTCACCGCGATTGGCGATCAGGACCTTTTCCACTGGAGCTCCTCCCTGACTACAACGTGAGCACGTAGATCGTGAGGGCCGGTGCGATTGGGGACTTTTCCACCGGAGCTCCTCCCCTGACTACAACCCTGACATGGGGAGTGTAGGCAGGGGCTTAGTGCTTTTCCGATGCGCCCCCTTGCTCTTTAACTTTGTTCCGTTCACTGAGTTTCAGTGTTTCTCAGTGATCCGTCCATTACTGGGCGGAGGTCCCCGTCCGACCCGGGCGGCGCCCGGCGCGGGGTAGACGTTTCACAGCCACCAGCCCCGGCAGGCGGGGTCTTACGGTCGGCTCCACGTCCGTTTAGCGTCTCCGGGCCACTCCCGGCGACGGTCTGCTTCACCAGGGAAGCCAGGTTAAGCGCAGCGTTGACGTCCCGGTCCAGGACCGAGCCGCAATCCGCGCAGGCGAAGGTGCGTTCGGAGAGGGCGAGTTTGGCTTTCACCGCGCCGCACCCGGAACACGTTTTGCTGGAGGCGAACCAGCGACCGGCCACTACCAACCGGCCGCTGCCCCACTCGGTCTTGTAGGCCAACTGGCGGCGGATCTCCCCAAACCCGGCGTCATAGATCGCCCGGGCCAGCCGCCGGTTCCGCACCATCCCGGCGATGTTGAGATCTTCGACCACCAGCGTGCCGTACTCAGCCGCCAGGCCGGTGGTGAGCTTGTGGATGGCATCGCGGCGCAAGGCGGCCACCCGGTGGTGGACCCGGTTACGGGCGGCATTGGCCCTTCGCCACCGGCCGGACGACTGCTGCCCGCTGCGCCGGTCCGGGCCCTGCTTGCGGGACACCGCCCGGGACAGACGGCGCAGTTTCCGGGACGCCGCGGCCAGATGCCGCGGGTTGGCGGTGGGTGGGCGGCCGTCGGAGTAGACGGCCAGGGTTCTGATCCCGAGGTCCACCCCGACCACGGCCTCCGGTCGCGTGGGGGTCGCCTCGGCGCGTTCAATCTGGACGGAGAAGGACACCAGCCAGCGCCCGGCTTCCAGCCCGACGGTGGCCGAGCGGATCTGTGCGGTGCCCGCCTCGATCCGGCGGGCCAGCTTACGGGTGGACTCGTGGGTTTTGATCCGGCCCAGGACCGGCAGCACCACGTGGGTGCGGCCATGCAGGCGGATCGCCCCGGTGGTGAACCGCACCGATATGGCCTTCTTGCGTTTAGATCGGAATCGAGGGAAGCCCACCTTCGGGCCTTTACGGATGCCTTTCCTGGACTCGTTCCAGTTCGTCAGCGCGGTGGCGAGCCGATCTATGCCGCAGGCGTAGGATTCTTTGGAGTTCTCCGCCCACCACGGCGCGACCTGCTGTTTGGTCCCGTTCCAGGCTTTGCGCAGCGAATACATCGACCAGGACAGGGACGGGGTCAGCTGGGCGTCGGGGATGCCGTAGGAACGTTCGGCCTCCCGCTGGGCCAGGTTGGCCTTGATCCGCGCCAAGCCCCAGTTGAAGGCAAGGCGGGCGGCGCCACAGTGGGAGCGGAGCATACGTTCCTGGCATGGGGTGGGGTCCAGGGCGTATCGGTAGGCGTGGACGACCTGCATCAACCCTCCCCAGCCATGGCAAACCTATGTAAACCCATGGTGAACAAGTGACTACAGTTTATCAGAGTGGTGGTGATTGACGGGTTATCTGAGCAGCGAAATAAGCGTGCACCTGTCTTGGGATCACCTGACCCCTCCTCGACAACCGGTCCGAACGATCCGAGCCGGTCACCCCGCCAGATCCAGGAAACCGAAACGGACTGATAAACGCTGACGAACCGCGCAGCAGTTCGTACCCATCTCATACGGCTGGACGACAGTTCCTGACAGCTCTCATAACCGCTGGGCATAACCTGGGCAATTCCCGCCTGCGAGATCTACGGTGGGGGCGCCCCAACGTCGGCGAAGGGAAACGAGATGAGTCACAGCTTGCTCGGCGGCGATCCCGCGGAAATGCAGAGCATGGCCGCGCAGTTCACCCAGCAGGCAGACCAGGTCCGGGCGACCATGGCGAGCCTGGACCGCGAAGCGGCCAAGGTCGGCACCGTCTGGACCGGCGCAGGCGCGCAGCGCTTCCGGGATTCCTGGCAGAGCTACCGCGCCGCCTTCCAGCGCATGTCCGAAGAGCTCAACGAGGCGTCCCGGGTGATCAACACCTACCGAGGAAACATCGAGTCGGCCACGCGCTAGCTCGGGTTCGGGACGGCGGCCTGGATGGGAGTGGCACTCCCCGACACAACCAGCAGGCCGCGCCCCGGCGGGCCCCCGGTCGCACCCCGGGGCAGCCGGACGTTGAACAGGTCGCCGTCGGCCGGGCTCTGCACCGATAACAGCACGCCGGTCCGCGCCTTCCGGGCCTCCGCCACGAAGCCGCGGAATGCCGTGGCCAGATCCCCCGTCGTCCCCGCGATCAGCAGCCCATGCTCGCCGTCTCGCGCGGTCCGGAGGATCTCGTCCAGCGCGGAGCCCAACGCCGAATCCGGCGAAATCAACTCAGCGTCATCCACGATCACGACGTATCTTCCCTGCTCCCTGCCCTGCCCCGCACCTTGCGCGTGGTCTGATCCTTCGGCCTGGGTCGCCCTTTGCGCGTGGTCCGATCCTTTGCCGTGCGCCGCGCCTTGTTCGCGGTGTTCTTTGCCTTGGCCCGCGCCCGGCTCGACGCCCTGACGGCTGCCCTGGGCACCCTGCTCGATGTCCTGATGCCTGGCTCGGCTTGCGTCCGATTCGATGTCCTGGGCCATGCCTGGTTCCTGGTGTTCTTTGCCTTGGGTCACGCCCCCTTCGATGTCCTGGCGTCTGGCTCGGCTCGCGTCCTGTTCGATGTCCTGATACCTGCCCTGGGCGGTGCCCGGTTCGTCGTGTTCTTTGCCCTGGGCCGCGCCCGCTTCGATGTCCTGATGTCTGGCTTGAGTCGCGCCCTGCGCGACGCCCTGATCCTTGGGTTGGGTCGCGCCTAGTTCGATGTCTTGGCGCTTGGCTTGGGTCGCGTCCTGTTCAAAGCCTTGATGCTTGACCTGGGTCGGGTCTTGTTGCGGGTGCTTGCGCTGGGTGGGGTCTTGTTCGATGTCCTGGTGTTTGCCCTGCTCTTCGCCGTTTTCGTTGTTCTCGTTGGCTTTGTTCTGCTTGGTGTGCTTGGCGAGGAGTTCGAGGGGGTCGATTGCGCCAGGGATGCCGCCGAAGCTTCCCTCGCCGGTTGCGTCCTCGCGGAGGCTGCGGGCGTTTCCGTCCAGAACGGCCAGGACGCCGCGGAGTTCTCGGAGTGGGCTTCGGCGGGGGGCGATGATCAGGACGGGGACGCCACGGTCGAGGAAGGACTGGGCTGCGGTCAGGAGCGTGGAGGAGCGGCCTGAGCGGGCGGGTCCGGCGACGACCGCGGCCGGGCCGTGGGCCAGCAGGTCGAGACCCGAGGGGGTGAGCGCGTCGCCGCCTGCGCCGATCAACGTCCACAGTGGGGATGGCGGGGTGAAGTCCGGGGTCAGGTCCATGACCTGGGCTGCGGTGATCCGGGTGGGGAGGGCGTCCACCCGGAGAGGGTGCTGGCGCTGGGGTTTGCTGGCCGCGCGGGCCAGGGCTTGGAGGGCCGCGACCTGGGCCGGGCCTGAGGGGTCTTCGGCCAGGAGTGCGATCTGGCTTTCGACGATGCCCTGTTCGGACATGGCGAGCGCCCGGCCGTTCGGCATGCTCGCGGGGAGGTTCTTCGGCGGGAGTCCGGCCAGGCCGTAGTCGGCGGGGTCGGCCAGGCGGAGCACTAGGCGGTCCTCGAAGACGGTGGAGATCTGGCCGAGCAGTCCGGAGCGGTCGGAGGTGACCACGGCGCGCAGCCCCACGGCCGGGCCTTCGCGGAGCAGCTGGAGCATGGCGTCGATCATGCGGCCGTAGTCGTAGTTCTCGAAGGCGGCGACGTAGCCTTCCCAGCGGTCGAGCATCAGGATCAGCCAGGGTTCGCGGAGGCCGCCCGCGCGGGCTTCGGCCAGGGAGGCGTAACCGGCGTCGGCCAGCACGTGCTGGCGGCGGCCGACTTCGGCGCGGAGGCGGGTGAGCAGGCGTTCTACCCGGTCCAGTTGGTCGCGGGTGACGACGGCGCCGCAGTGCGGGAGGGCGACCAGGGGCAGCAGTGCGCCGGAGCCGCAGTCGATCACATGCAGGTGCATGTCGTCGGCGGAGGTGTGGGCGGCGATCGAGCCCGCGATCGTGCGCAGGGCGGTGGAGCGCCCGCTTCTGGCGGTGCCGGCGATGAGGAGATGGCCGGTGCCGAGGGTCAGCGGGCGGGTGCGCTGGGCCCACGGCAGGTCCGAGACACCGAACGGGATCTCGCCTGCCCGCCTGGAAGGGCTTCCTGTGGAGCTTCCTGTGGAGGACCCGATGGGGCTTCCGGAAGGGCTTCCGGTGGGGAGTCCGGTGGAGAGGCCGATGGGGCTTCCGGTGGAGCTTCCGATGGAGAGCTCGATGGGGCTTCCGGAAGGGCTTCCGGCGGGGAGTCCGATGGGGCTTCCGGAGGGGTTTCCCGTGGGGAGTCCGATGGGGTTTCCGCTGGGGCTCCCGGTGGGGTTTCCGGTAGGGAGTAGGACCTGGTCGGGGAGTGGAGGGAGCCAGGGGCTCGGCTGTTCGGGGATCGAGCGGGTGACCGTGCGGACCTGGTCGACGAGCCTCGCCAGGTCGGTTGTGCCGGAAGTTTCGATATTCCGGCTGGTCAGCGGGTGGCCGAGGGCCGCCCATGGGAGGTCGCTGATCCGCACCTCGCCGCTCGGATTCGCGCCGCCGGGGGCTCGGCCACCTATCCGCGCCGCCTGTACGGCGATCGCCGGGCCCGAGCCGGAGCGGACGTAGCAGCGGCCCGGCAGGGTCTTCGGGATGTGCGCGGCCTCGGGGCCGTCGATCACGTCGGCGGATTCGTGGGTGTCGGTGACGCGTAGGGCGATGCGCAAGGAGGTGTTGGCTTGGATGTCGGCGGTGACGACGCCGCCGGGGCGCTGGGTGGCGAGAATCAGGTGGATGCCGAGCGATCGGCCGCGTCTGGCGATGTCCACCAGGCCGTCCACGAAGTCGGGGAGCTCGGCCACTAGAGCCGCGAACTCGTCGATGATCAGCACCAGCCGGGGGAGCGGGGGCAGCTGGTCCTTCGCGGTCGTCCAGACCGCGCCCGCGCTCGGCCGGTCGAACAGGCCGGTGACCTTGGTCTGGGTCACGCCGGAGGCGCCGAGCACCCAGGTCGTGCCGCGTTCGGCGGCGTCCCTGGCCTCCAGGTAGTCGTCGATGTCCTTCGCGCCCGCGTCCAGGAGCAGGCGTTCGCGGCGGCGGATCTCGGCGGCCAGGGAGGTGAGGGCGCGCTGGGTGAGGTGGCCGTCCAGGTCGCTGACCATGCCGACGGTGTGCGGGAGCCGTACACACTCTTTGAAGGCGGCGCCGCCTTTGTAGTCGATCAGGACGAATGTCATCTCGTCGGGGCGGTTGGCCACGGCCAGGGAGCTGATCAGCGTCTGCAGGAGTTCGGATTTGCCCGCGCCGGTGGTTCCGGCGATCAGGGCGTGCGGGCCGTCCCGGCGCAGATCCACCGCGTACGGACCTTCGGGGCCGATGCCGATGATGGCGCGGGTGTCCCGGCCGGGGGGTTTGGTGAGGTCGATCAGGTCGAGCAGGCGGGCGGCCGAGGGGAGCGCGGTGGCGTCGTCGTCGCGGCTCACGTCGCGCAGGGGGGCCAGGGCACGGGCCATCCGGTCCGCCCAGCGGGCGGAGACCTGGTCGGCGCGGATCCGGCCGAGGGCGTCCAGGCCGCCGCCGCGGAGCCGCAGGGTGCCGCCCTGGGCACAGGAGACCACGGTCGCGCACTCCTCGGGGAGTAGCGCCTGGTCATCGTCGATGGCGATCGTGTAGACCCCGGCGGGTGGGCCTTGTCTGAGCACCTGGGGCATGCCCGGGAGACCGCGCAGCACCTGGGCGCCGTCCAGCACGACGAGGACGTCGTAGGGGCGCTCGTCGTAGGTGCCGAACGTGGGTTCCGCCGGTCGCGGGGTTCCCCGGCCGAGTTCGTTCCAGCCCGCGGGGCCGCCGGTGAGGCGGCCGGGGCGCAGGAGCGGGGCGTTCTCCTCGTCCAGGCGTTCGGTGATCAGCGCGGCCAGTTCGGCGACCCGGCGGGCGGCGGCGTCAGGGTCGGCGCCGATGAGGGCGACGCTGTCGGTGACGTGGGTGACGCAGTGCGGGAGCCAGCGGACCCAGCCCCACTGGTCGGCGCCGTCGGGGTGGGCGGAGATGACGACGATGGCCAGGTCGCGGGGGCTGTGCAGGGCCGCGGCCTGGCCGACCAGCCAGCGGGCCGTGCCGAGCGCGACCCGCCTGGGTCCGGTGAGTCCGGCCACCCCCAGGCGGCGCATCGCCAGCGCGACCGGGACGTTGCGTGCGGTCGGCGGGTCCTGCTGGGCCGGTTCGAACTCGATCTCGGCGGGCAGGTCCGCGAGGCCGACCCGCAGGCGCAGCGCGTCCTGATCGTGGGTTCTGCGCTCCCAGAGTCGCCGCCGGGGGCCGGTCGCGGTCAGCAGCAGCTCGGCGGGGTCTGGGGCGGCAGCCCGCCGCGCCTTCTCGTCCTCGGTGCGCGCGGCGTCGACGCGTCGGGTGAAATCCTCGGTCTCCTGGCGGAACTCCTTGAGCGCCTGGCGGTGCTGCTTGCGCCCATGCCTGCGGTCGCTGATCCACTGGCCGATCATGATCATGGGGGTCATGAACGCGATCAACAGGAAGTACCAGGAGCCCGTGACAAGCGCCATGACCAGGCCGAACACCGCCGGCAGGAAGGCCGCCAGCAGCTGCAGCCGCATGCCCTCGGCACGTTTCGGCTCCTGCGGCACCGCGAACGACACCACCCGCTCCGGCAGCCGCAACCGTGGCGGCCGGTTGTAGGCGAGCCCGCCATCGGGCAACGCGTCCAGATGGGCGTCCGGCGGCTCGATCGCGCCGACAGAGAACGCCGAATTGCCGCACGCCAGCATCACCCCCTCACCCCAGGCGACAGGCTCGCCGACCGGCTCCCCGTCCAGCGTCGGAGCCTGGCCTACGCCTCCCGAAGAGAGGGCCAGAGCATTGGCTGAAGATCCGCTGGCCTCCCCTGAAGAGTGCCCTCGGGGGTTGGCGGAAGATCCGCCCGCGCTCCCCGAAGGGTAGGCCGGATCATCGGCTGAGAAGCCGGTCGTGCTTCCCCGAAGTCCGGTTGGATCTTTGGTCGAAGATCCGCCTGCGAAGCTGTTGGGGCGCTTGGGTGAAGAATGTGGTGAGGACGTTGACGGAGGGCTTATCGGAGATCTGGATGAAGATCTCGTTGTGGGTTTCGCGGGGTCTGGCGGGGTTCTGAACGATGATCCGGCCTCGACGGTGATCCCCGAGGGAACCAGGCGGATGATCGCTGCCTCGGCTCCCAGGCCCGGATCCGGTACGGTCACCGCGCACGCCGGATCTGATCCGATCACATGGGTGCCCAGGCCAAGCCGGTGCACCGCCCCCGCCCCGGGGCCCCCGACGACACGCAACTCCACCATCCCGGCGGGCTCCTCGATGACCGTCGCCATCGCCGCCCGCCGGTCCAGCGCGATCCGGTCGCCCTCCCGCAGCAGCCCGAAGACCCGCGCCGCCGGGTCAAGCCGCTGCCCGTCCAGCCACACCTCCGTGTGGGCCGGTTCCTGAGCTTCGCGATCCATCCCGTACGGCGCTCGCGCGCGCGGCAGGCGCACCACGTTCGACGGCCGGGCATTCGGGTTTTCCAACGCCCTGGCCAGCGCGGCGACGGTCGTGCTCTCGTCCCCTTCGACGATGACATCCCGGTTGGCGGCGGTCCCGGGGTTGCCGACCACAGTGATCGCTATCCGCATCTGCGGCTCCAATGGTGGGGGGCGGGGTCAAGGTACAGAAGCAGCCCGAAGGCCACTCGGGTTATGCGGATCCGGTAACACGCGAGCCATTGAACACCCCTGTGGACACCTCACCGCGCCACCCTGTGGATGACCGCTCGAACCGGTGGATATCGCTGTGGATAACTCCCGACCCTGTGGACAAACCCGGACCAATCCGCGTCCGACCAGCGCATGAAGTGCCCGTAATCGTTCCGATAAACACGAATCACCTTCACGTTCACTGAACACCCCTGTGGATAACTTTGGGCGGGATGGCCTCCCGGATGGGCACGAGGTTCTCCCACCCACCCAGCCCTCTGTTCCTCCTCGGGCTCCGCCCGCCCCCGCCATCGCCGTGGTTGCGCGGACGAAATGGCAGCCACGGCACCGTGGTTCTCCCACCCACCTGCCTTTTGGGTCGCTGGCACTCGGCTGCGATCGCGTGGGTTGTGCTGGCGTGGGTTGGACCACTCGCGGGTCCAGGGGTCCTCGGCCGCCGTTGGGTGGGAGTGGATGGCGTGATCGGTCCGTCCATCTGCCCGTGGGGTCGCTGGCACTGGGCTCGGTCTGGGATCCCGGTAAGCCCGGATTGCCGTATTTGGGACCGCTTGGCCCGGTCCGCTCGACTCGGATGGATCCCTCCATCGCGTTCGGTCTGAACGGTCGGGACGTCTCCGGGAAGCCCGGATTGCCGCATCCGCTCGGTCCCCCGACCCGCTCGACCCCGATGAACCCGCCGTGCCATCGCATCCGGTCCGCGTGACATCGTGCCCACTCGCCGTGAGGAAGTTCATCGAACTTGCCTGCGATTGCGGTGAACGCGGGGAGCGATACGCCCGTAGCCACAAGTGAAGGCACAGGAAGTGATCCAACTTGGGAGCGTGACATGCCGCTGAGTGTGAGCGTTCCAACGGGCGGAGGGTGGGAGAGCTGTGGTGACCCTTGCATGTGACTCCGGGCGGGCCTTTCGGGTGGATGGCCGAACGTCTCGAAGGATCGGTGGGCGGGAGAACCCGTGCGACTCGCTCCCACACCAACCGCCATTCCCCGGGACGAACGAGAGAGCCCCGCCAACCAATCATCATCCGACGATCTCCACAATGAAGCCCCGTCAACAAGTTCTGTCAAGACATCAGTCAAGCTGATTTGCATTGACATTTCGCAGCATCTTGACTTTTTGTGGTTATGTGGTGTTAAGACAGTATCTCAGGAAGATCCGGTAGTCATGTTACCTCTGTTACCAGTGTGACGACCCTCTCCATTGACCTGCGGTAATACTTTTCTCGTTGACGCGATGACCTATAACCGATAAGCATGGGTCCCCCGTTTACCGGAACCATGACCATCGGGGATGTCCATAATGGCGTGAAATTCCGCGCGAATCCGAAAATGTTTTGATCAACCCTCCTCGTGATCATGTGGCCTTGTGCCGTGTGTGCGTGGACTTGGACTCTGGGAGCCCCCCACCCATGAGGATCAGCGAGAAGCCCGCCCGCGAAAGCCGTACCGGCCCGGTGGAACGGCCCGGTCTGTCCGGGCCTGCCGCGCGGAAGCTGCCGGTGCCGCCGCGCGAGCGCAAACCCGCCCTCGCGGCACTGGCCGTGCTCCTCATCCTGGGCGGCGCGCTGGCGACCACGCTGCTGGTGCTGCGCAGCGGCGACCGCGTCTCGGCCGTCCGGATCATCGAGCAGGTCGGCGCGGGCGAGAAGATCCCGGCATCCGCCCTCCAGGAGGTGCAGATCGCCGAAACCGGCATCGACTACGTCGCCTGGCGCTTCCGCGACAAGGTGCTCACCACCTACGCGTCGGTGACCCTGCTCCCGGGCACCCTGCTCACCGAGAACATGACCAGCACCGCCAGCGAGCAACTCGGCCCAGGAAAGGCCCAGGTCGGCCTGGCCCTCAAATCGGGGCAGGCGCCGATCGGCCTCACCAAGGGCGACATCGTCCAAGTGATCTACGTCCCGGCCGCGGGGCGCGGCACCGCCGCCACCCAGCAGCGCGTTCTCGCCCAGAACGCCCTCGTGCACAGCGTCGGCGCCCCGGGCCGTACGGCGACCGGCCTGGTGACCGTGATCGTGGACGAGGCGGTCTCACCCACCGTCGCCCAGTACGCCTCCAGCGGCGAGATCGCCCTGGCCGTCCTCCCCGGGGCACGGTAGCGAATGGCACTGATCGTCCTGGCCGCCGACAAGGGGGCACCGGGAGTGACCACGGCCGCGACCGCGCTGGGGGCGGTGTGGCCGCGCCCGGTGCTGCTCGCCGAATGCGACCCCTCCGGCGGCGATCTGGCCTACCGGCTCCCGGCCGCCGACGGCGGCGTGCTCAACCCGGGCCGCGGCCTGCTCAGCCTGGGCGCGGTGGCCCGGCGCGGCCTGCACGCCGAGCAGGTCTACGAGCACACCCAGAAGCTGGTCGGCGGCCTCGACGTGCTGGCCGGGCTCACCAACGCCGAGCAGGCCGCGGGGCTGACCTGGCTGTGGAGCCCGCTCGGGCGGTCCCTGGCCGCGCTGCCCCACACCGACGTGCTCGCCGACTGCGGTCGGCTGGGCGCGCACCCGGCCGTCAACGACCTGCTCGCCGAAGCCGACCAGGTCGTGCTGTTCACCCGGGCCAGCCTCGATCACGTGGCCCACCTGCGCGAACGGCTCACGCTGCTCAAACAGCAGGTGGGCGTGGTCGTGATCGCCGACCCCCGGGCGTACCGGTCCGAGCTGGACGAGGTGCGCCGGATCGTCTCGGGCTGGGATGTCGCGTTCGTCGGCGGTCTCGCGTACGACCCGAAGGGAGCCGAGCTGCTGCGCGGCCAGTGGGGCGGGCGGCTGGACCGCAGCATGCTGATCAGGACCGCGCGCGAGCTGGCCGGGCGGCTGGCCGGCCGGGTCGGCGCGCCGGAACCGCGCCGGGTCAACGGGCGGCCGATCGTACCGGGGCCCCGCGAGGAGAGCCCATGACCATCGACCACACTCTGGTGAAACGGTTCCGGCAGGAGGTCGGCGACCGGCTCGCCCAGCAGCGGCGGCTGGATCAGGCCAGCGGCCTGCGGCCGATGAGCGGCGAGGACGAACGGCAGTTCGCCCGGGCGCTGATCGCGCAGGTGCTGGAGGAGTTCGCCCGCAGCGAGATCGGCGTGGGCCGTACGCCGCCGAGCGCGGAAGAGGAGGAGGCGCTCGCCGCCGGGATCCACGCGGCCCTGTTCGGCGTCGGCCGCCTGCAGCCGCTGCTGGACGACCCCGAAGTCGAGAACATCGACATCAACGGCTGCGACCGGGTCTTCGTCGGCTACGCGGACGGCCAGGAGCTCACCCACGAGCCGGTGGCCGAATCCGACGAGGAGCTGATCGAGCTCATCCAGATCCTCGCCGCCTACTCCGGCCTGTCCTCCCGCCCGTTCGACACCGCCAACCCGCAGCTGGACCTGCGCCTCCCGGACGGCTCCCGCCTGTCGGCCGTGATGGACGTCACGGTCCGGCCCGCGATCTCGATCCGCCGGGCCCGGCTGGGCAAGGTCTTCCTCAGCGATCTGGTCGGCAATGGAACGCTCTCCCCGGAACTGGGGCGATTCCTCTCCGCGGCCGTGCAGGCCAGGAAGAACATCATGATCGCCGGTTCCACCAACGCCGGGAAGACCACCCTGCTGCGCGCGGTCGCCAACGAGATCCCCCCGGTGGAACGCCTGATCACCGTGGAACGTGCCCTGGAACTCGGCCTCGACCAGTTCCCCGAGCTGCACCCCAACGTGGTCGCGTTCGAGCAGCGCCTGCCCAACTCCGAAGGTCAGGGCGAGATCAGCATGGCCGAGCTGGTCCGCCGCTCGCTCCGGATGAACCCGTCCCGGGTGATCGTCGGCGAGGTGCTGGGCGACGAGATCGTCACCATGCTCAACGCGATGACGCAGGGCAACGACGGCTCGCTGTCCACGATCCACGCCAACTCCTCGATCGAGGTCTTCAACCGCATCGCCACCTACGCCCTGCAGGCCGAGGAGCGCCTCCCCATCGAGGCCAGCCACATGCTCATCGCGGGCGCCATCGACTTCGTGGTCTTCATCGAGAAACGCAATGACTACCACCGGGGCGGCCGGTTGCGCCGGTTCGTCTCCTCGGTCCGCGAGGTGGCCGGCTGCGACGGCCGGGTGCTCTCCTCGGAGGTCTTCATCGCCACCGAGAACGGATCCGTGGTGCCGCACGCCCCCATCGCCTGCATCGAGGAACTGGCCGCGCACGGCTACGAAGGAGCCTGGTCATGATTCCACCCGGCCTCCTGGACCCGCTCGTGCTGCTCGCCGGCGCCGCCATCGGCGGCGGCCTCTACCTCCTCGGCCTCGCCCTGTACGGCATGCGCCCCCGCCCCGCCGGCCCCGACGGCGCGGCCCGCCGGATGGAACTGGTGCGCACGCTCTCCACCAGAACCGCGGTCGCCGCCATCACCGCCGCCGTCGTCCTGGTCCTGACCGGCTGGCCCGTCGTCGCCGTCGGCTCGGCCCTGCTGGTGATCGCCTGGCGCGGCCTCACCGGCGGCGCGGCCGAGGAACGCGCCTCGATGCGCCGCCTGGAGGGCCTGGCCGCCTGGACCGAATCCCTGCGCGACACCATCGCCGGGGCCGCCGGTCTGGAACAGGCGATTCCTGTCTCGATCCGGGCCGCCGCGCCCAGCCTGCGCCCGCATCTGCGCTCCCTGGTCGACCGCATGCACACCCGGATGGCGCTCTCCGACGCCCTGCGCATGTTCGCCGACGAGCTCGACGACCCCTCCGCCGACCTGGTGGTAGCCGCCCTGATCCTCAACTCCAAACTCCGCGGTCCCGGCCTGCGCGACGTGCTCTCCGCTCTGGCCCTGTCGGCCCGCGAAGAGCTGGACATGCGCCGCCGCGTCGAGGCGGAACGCCGGGCCACCCGCCGCAGCGTGCAGATCGTGGTGGGCACCGCCCTCGCCTTCGCCGCCTTCCTCGTGATCTTCAATCGTTCGTACGTCCAGGAGTACAACTCGCTCCTGGGCCAGGCTGTCCTGGTCGTGGTGGCTGGTCTGTTCGGGGCGGGTTTCGCCTGGATGCGGCGGCTGGCCAGATTCGACCAGCCCGCCCGGATCCTCGCGCCCTACCGCCGTGCCGAGGCGCCCGCCCGCCAGGAGGAAGCCGAGGTGATCGTGTGACGGAGACCGTACTCGCCGGGGCCGTGCTCGGGCTGGGGATCTTTCTGCTGTTCCGGGCCCTGTTCCCGCCCCGGCCCGGGCTGGTGACGCGGCTGGCCGCGCTCGATCAGGCCAGGGCGGGCGAGGACGTGGTGCGCACGCCGCTGGTCGCGCCCGACGAGCAGGTCAGCGCGTTCCGGCGGGCGCTGGGGCTCCGGCTGGCGCGCTTCTACCTGGCCCGCGGCTGGGAAGCCCGTTCGGTACGGGCCGACCTCACCCTGCTGGGGAAGTCGTTCGAGGGCTTCCTGGCCACCAAGGTGCTGCTCGCGGTGTCCGGGTTGTTCGCGTTTCCGCTGCTGGTCGGATGGCTGGCGCTGATGGGGTGGGGCGTTTCGCTGCATGTGCCGTTCTGGTCGGCGCTGCTGGTTTCCGCAGTGTTCTTCCTGCTGCCGGACGCTCAGATCCGGCGGGACGCGGCTGTACGGCGGCGCGACTTCCGGCACGCGGTCGGCGCGTTCCTGGACCTGGTGGCGATGAACCTGGCCGGCGGGCGGGGGGTGCCCGAGGCCCTGCTGATGGCCGTTTCCGTCGGCAGCCCTGCTTCGGGCGGGTCCGGGTCTTCTGGGTCTGCTGGGCCTGCAGGATCGAATGGGTCGATGGCCGACGCGGCCGGGTCGAACTGGGCGATGGAGCGCATCAGGGAAGCGCTGTCGAACGCCCGGATTGTCGGCATCACGCCCTGGCAGGCGCTTGGCCAGCTCGGGGACGAGATCAACGTGGACGAATTGCGTGATCTGTCGGCCGCGCTCGGTCTGGTGGCCGACGACGGCGCCAAGGTCCGGACCTCGCTGACCGCCCGATCCGCCACGCTCCGACGGCGTGAACTGGCCGAAATCGAGGGCAAGGCTGGCGAGCGCTCCCAATCGATGCTCGTGGCCCAGCTCCTGCTGTGCGCAGGCTTCGTGATCTTTCTCAGTTTTCCGGCAGCCATGAAGATGTTGGGGTCATAGATGATCGAGTACCTGATAGCCCTGCTGAACGTACGAATCCAGCACGCCCGCAACGCCCCCACCCGAGGTGCCTCCGCCGTCGAATGGGTCATCATCACCGCGATCATCGCCGGTGTCGCCCTCGGCCTGGCCACCCTCATCAGAGGCTTGGTCGAAGGCAAATCCGCCGAAATCACCAGCAACTTCGGTGGCGGCGGTGGCGGTGGCGGCGACGGGAGCGGTGTCGGTCAATGACCCAACGAACCCCAACGCCCTCAAGAACCCCGGGAACCCTCAGAACCTCAGGGATCTCGTGGACCTTGAGCACCCCCAGACCCCGGCACACCCCGCGGGCTTGTACGACCACGGCCTGCGAACCCCATCGGGATCGCGGCGCTACGGCCTGTGGGTGCCGTCGTCGGGATCGCGGGGCCACGGCTGACGAGCGCCTTCGTCAGGATGGCGGTGCTACGGCCTGCGAGCGCTGCCAGGGGAATGGCGGAGTCACGGCCTGTGGATGCCGTCGCCGGGATGGCGGAGCCACGGCCTACGAGCGCTGTCATCCAGGTCGCGGTGCTACGGCCTGTGGGGGTCGTCGGGATCGTGGAGCCACGGTGATCGAGTTGGCCATTTTGATGCCGGTCATTCTTGTGGTGGTTCTGCTTGTGGTGCAGATGGCGTTGTGGTTTCACGGGCGGCAGGTTGCGGACGCGGCAGCTCGTGAGGGTGCCCGAGTGGCCAGATTGGCCGGCGATTCCGATGCCTGGCCGTCGGAGGCCGAGGCCAAGGCGACGCAGATCATCCAGGCGATCGGGCCGGAACTGTTGCAGTCGGCGACGGCGACGGCTTTTGAGGAAGGTGACCAGCGCGGTGTGGAGGTGAGGGGCACCGCCGTTCAGGTCGTGCCGCTGCTCCCCGAGCTGGCCTTCACCATCACTGCCCGGTCCGGTGGCCCGATCGAATGTTTCCGTCCCGACGACGGGAGCGAAACATGCCAGTGACCTCTCCCAGCCGCCGCGACCGCGGGTCGATGACCGCGGAAACCGTGATGCTGGCACCGGTTTTCCTGCTGTTCCTCATGTTCCTGGTGGGGGCGGGCAGGGTCGTCGAGGCTCAGGGTGAGGTCAACGGGGCAGCCAGGGACGCGGCCAGGGCGGCTTCGGTCCAGCGCACCGAGGAAGAGGCCACGGGAGCGGCCGAGCAGACAGCTCAGTCGGTGCTGGGAGACGAATGCCCCTCACAGGTCAGCATGACCGGAACCGACTTCGTCGAAGGCGGCGTGGTCTCCGTGACCGTCACCTGCGAACTCGACCTGGACTTCCTCGGATTCGGTACGACCAAGCAAATGACCGGCAACTCAGTGGTCCCCCTGGAACAGTTCCGGAGGGTCGAATGAGGAGCCCACACCTTGGAGACCCACGCTTCAGAGCACCTAACACCATGAGCAGGTCGCCGGGTTGCTCGCCGCTATCCGGCGCCGTTAACGCTGGCGGTGGTTCTCGCCGCACCGGCGCTAGGAGTGGTAGCGGCATTCCAATAGGTGTTCGGAGATGCCCGCGCCTTTGGGTCTCACGCCCTAGGGGCACACATCGCCCCGATAGTGGGTCGATGTCCGTTTTTGTGGTGCTGTTCTCGGTGGCGGTATTTCTGCTTGCGGGGCTGCTTGTCGACGGTGGGGCTGCTATCAATTCGCGGCTCAAGGCGGCTGACATCGCTGAGCAGGGTGCGCGCGGGGCCGCTGACCAGATCGATGTTGAGACGCTTCGTGACACTGGTCAGGTACGCCTGCTCGCTGATACCGAAGTCTGCGGACGAGCGGAGGAGATCATCTCCGCGCATGCCTTGGATGGCGTGCAGTTGACCGAATGTACGGTCGGCGGCGGCCAGACCGAGGTGACCGTGGGCGTCAGCGTGCACTGGGACGCTTTCTTCCTGGCCGTCATCGGCTTCGGCGGCGCCGACATGATCGCCACCGCGACAGCGGTCCCCGACGAGGGGGACGCATGATCCCCATGCCGATCCGGTCGCCTCGCTGGCCTACCCCACGGCCGGTCACCACCCTGAAAGGGCCAACCACCATCCACACCCCCGGGGAGGTCTGACGCATGCCCAACAACCCCACCCCTCACCCTCAGTCAGACCCGGACTCACCCTGGCAACCAACCCAAATCCCACCGCCAACCCAAATTCCACTCCAATCCCAAACTTCACCTCAATCCCAGGCCTCACCCTCAATCCCACCCCAACGTGGGAACCTCGGCGAACCAGGCGACCTCCCTGTCGCGGGCTCCTTCATGCCTCGTCCGGCCACACCCGAAGCCACTCGCCCCGCCCCAACCCCCAAGACCGACTGGGTCCGAGCCTGGTACGCCGACCGAAAGGGCGAAACCCCCCACGACGACCACCCACCACGACCACCCCTAGACCCGTTCAGTGAACCCAGGCCCTGGAACTCCATCAAGATTCCGCCGCAGGACTCAGGTCGCACGGATCGGCCAAATGATCGTTACGGGCCGGGCTCGCAGAAAGATCGCGAAGCCACCGGGTTCGCCGACAGGCAAGAGGGTTACACACGCCCTTGGCCAGGCGTTGGGGCGAATGGCGGACGCCAGGGGAACGGCTCGCTGCGCGATCAGCGGATCCCCGGTTCCGAGGTGGACTGGCCGGATCCGGACTCAACAGTGGACCAAAAAGGCCGGAACTTCCCGACAGACCGCCGGATTCCGGGTCTGTCGGGAGCCCCGCTGACCGAAGGCCTGGTCCGGGGCCGGCAGGGCGGCGAGTTCCCTGGGGATTCGTCAAACGATGAATCTGTTCAGGGTGAGCCAGCCATTGGTTCGCATCCGGTATGGAGCGGCGGAAACTCGGCTCCAGAACCCAAAGAGCGCGGAACGGACCGAGACCTGAGGACTCCCGAGGCGCCGAAGGGCGGGGCAGCTCGGGCGGGGTGGGATTTGGGCACCCCCGAGACGTCGAGTAGCGAGGGGTCGGCTTCGGCGCGGAGGGAGCGCGGGCCGACTCAGGCGGGGAGGCAATCGGGGGCTCCCGAGGTGACGAGGCGTGGGGACTCGGCTTCGGAATACAGAGAGCGCGGGGCGGCTCAGCCGGGGTGGGATTTGGGCGCTCCTGGTATGTCGAGTAGCGAGAAGTTGGCTTCGGAGCGGAGGGACCGCGGAGCAGCTCAGGCGGGCTGGGAGTCGGGGGCTCCCGAGGTGAC
>NZ_BLAE01000074.1 GCF_009687865.1 Acrocarpospora macrocephala | reverse complement strand
CCCTTTTTGCGCGCCGCTCCCGCACCAACCGACCCATGGCCACCCGAATCGTGAGCAATCGACGCCTGGCCATCCGAATCGTTGGCGGTTGACGCCCGACCACCCGACCCACGATCAACCGAATCGTGGGCGGTTGACACCCGACCATCCGACCCACGATCAACCGAATCGTGGGCGGTTGACACCCGACCACCCGAATCGCGAGCGGTTGACACCTGACCACCCGACCCAGCCACCCCACCGCGATCTTTCGACCCCCCCGCAGCCACCGCCAACCGCGGATACTGCTCGCGAATCATCGCCGTGCACGACCCCGACGGCGTCACCACCGCGTCATACTCCGCGAACACGTCGGTGAAATGCCGCGCGAGCCGTACCCCCTCGGCCGGATACCCCGTGTTGACATGCATCTGCCCGCAGCACGTCTGGGCTTGCGGGAACTCCACGTTCACCCCCAGACGGCGCAGCAGCGTGACGACCGCCCGGCCGGTGTCGGGGAAGAGGGTGTCGTTGACACAGGTGATGAACAGCGCGACCCGCACAGGTGCTCCCGCAGGTATGGTCAGACCAAATATGGTCAGACCATACACCGATCCCCCCGAGAGGCCCAGGGTGTCGAAACTCACCGGATCCCGAACTTTTGAGCAGGTTCTCGCCGAGATCGAGCGGCGGATCACGAGATCGGGTCTCACCGTGGGGGACCGCCTCCCGGGCGAACGACAACTGGCCGAAGAACTGCAGGTCAGCCGGTCCTCGGTACGCGAGGCGTTTCGTGTCCTGGAAACCCTGGGGCTGGTGGAGTGCCAGGTCGGCCGGGGACCCAACGCGGGCGCGATCCTCACCTACGACCCGGACGGCACCCTCACCGACCTGCTCCGGCTCAACCTCGGCCTGTCCAGCCTGACCATGCGCGAGGTCATCGACACCCGGCTCATGATCGAGCAATGGTCGGCGGCCCAAGCCGCCCGAATACCCCACGACACCGATTCCACCCAGGCCATGGCCGCCGCCCTCACCGCCATGGACAACGCCACCACCCCGGAAGACTTCGTCCACCACGACATGGCCTTCCACATCGCCCTCACCGACCGGGCCGGAAACACCCTCAACTCGGCCATCATGCGAGCCCTCAGCAACACCCTCCGCCAGTACGCGGTCGAAGCCGTCCACCGCCTGGGCCACACCACCGACCTGCAGACCGACCACCGGCTCATCCACACCGCGATCACCACAGGCGCGCCGGCGGATGCCGTAACCGCCGTAACCGAACATTTCGCGCGCGCGTATCCGCCGATTACTCATTAACCGCGAACTCCCGCAGGCAGCCACATAGCCACCGACCAGGCGATTCACCGCCGCGGGTTCGGTGAACGTCTCGGCCGCACTCGGCGAGTTGGTCCTGGTGGTGTTCACAGGCCGACCCACAGTTCCGGGCTTCTCATCAATACGACAATCTGGCCACGCAAATATAGAACGTGTTCTACTACAGGCATGGCGAACGATCTGAGGCTGGGACTGAACCTGGGCTACTGGCAGCGGGACGCGACCGACGCGACCGAACTCGTCCAGACCGCGGAACGGCTGGGGTACGACTCGGTGTGGACCGCGGAGGCGTACGGCAGCGACGCGTTCACCCCACTCGCCTGGTACGGCGCCCGCACCAGCAGGATCAAGCTGGGCACCAGCGTGGTCCAACTCTCGGCCCGGACCCCCGCGGCCACCGCGATGACCGCGATGACCCTGGACCACCTCACCGGCGGCCGCCTCCTGCTCGGCATCGGCGCCTCCGGCCCGCAGGTCGTCGAAGGCTGGTACGGCCAGCCCTTCCCCCAGCCCCTGGCCCGCACCCGCGAATACGTCGAGATCATGCGCAAGATCTGGCGCCGAGCGGAGCCCGTGACCAGCGACGGCCCGCACTACCCGCTCCCCTACCCAGGCGGCGCCAACCTCGGCAAACCCCTCAAACTCATCACCCACCCGCTCCGCCCGGACATCCCCATCTACCTCGGCGCAGAGGGCCCAAAGAACGTCGCCTTATCCGCAGAAATCGCCCAGGGCTGGCTCCCCCTCTTCGTCTTCCCCGAGAAGATCGAATCAATGTACGGCGACGCCCTCGAACACGCCGCCCCCGGCTTCGACATCGCCGCCATGGTCCTCGTCATCGTCACCGACGACCTCCGCGCCGCCCTGGACGGAGTAAAAATGATGTTGACCCTCTATATAGGCGGCATGGGGTCTAAATCCCGCAATTTCCACGCCGACATCATCGGCCGCATGGGCTACGCCGAAGCCGCCGAACACATCCAGGCCCTCTACCTGGCCGGCCGCCGCGACGAGGCCTTCCAGGCCATCCCCGACGAGCTGGCCGACGGCATCTCCCTCCTCGGCCCCCTCCCCAGAATCCGCGAACGCCTCGACCTATGGCGCAAAAGCCCCGTCACCAACCTCCTCATCATGGGCCCCCACGACGAACCCACCCTCACCGGCATCCGCGACCTCGTCCTCGGCTAACACACGGCAAGACCCCAACATCCGCGACTTGCGGGCAGCTAACTCGCCACCGCGTAGAAGCGGAGCCGCTCGTGCGGGGGACGCTGCTCGTTGTAGGCCCAACAGCCCCTGTCCCTCCCGGGACGCCACACAGGCGTGAAATTGGGCCCGCCAACACCGAAGTTTCTGCCAGATACCTACCCGAGGTCTCCATTTCCGATCAGAGGTGACACCCGGCAAGAACCCAGCATCCACCCGCCGCCACCCGACAGAAGCGGCGCCCGGCAAATCCCCAAATCCACGGCCTCGTCCTCGGGTAACACGCGGTAACCCCCGATAGGAACACGTAGCAGAATGCCGCTCTTACACCAGAGCGGCGAGAACCACCACCAGCGCTAACGGCACCGGATAACGGCGAGCGACCCCGGCGCCCCCCTAAGCCATTAGCCCCGATAGGCCACCTCTCACGCGACGAATCCACCGCGCCAACGGCCGCTCAACAGAGGTCCCCCGCAGCAGCCGTCGGGCGAGAGTCACCGGACAGACCGTATATTCCTCGCGTGAAGGTGCTCATCGCCGATGACCAGGAACTCGTCCGTGCCGGTTTCACCATGATCCTCGACGCCCAGCCGGACATCGAGGTGGTCGCCGCGGTCGCCGATGGTGCGGCGGCGGTGCAGGAAGCCCGGCGGTTGCGGCCGGACGTCTGCCTTTTGGACATCCGGATGCCCAAGCTTGACGGTCTCGAAGTCACCCGCGCCCTGGCGGGCCCCGGCGTGCCCGACCCGATGCGTGTGGTCATCGTGACCACGTTCGACCTGGACGAATACGTCTATGGCGCGCTCCGCGCGGGCGCGTGCGGGTTCCTGCTGAAGGACAGCGGCCCGGCCCTGCTGATCGAGGCGGTCCGCGCCGCCGCGGCGGGTGACGCCCTGGTTTCCCCGTCGGTGACCGTACGCCTGCTGGCCCATCTGTCCCGTCCGGTCGCCCCCAGGACCACCGGCGAATCGTTGACCGAACGTGAGCTGGACGTCGTGCGTCTGGTGGCCCGGGGCCGTACCAACCAGGAGGTCGCGGCGGAGCTTTTCGTGTCGCTTTCCACGGTAAAGACGCATCTCAGCAGTATTTTCATCAAACTGGACGCCCGAAATCGGGTGGAGATCGCGGCTTGGGCCTGGGAGTCCGGTGTCATGGCCTGATTAGCGGGAGCTCTGCCGGGATATTAATGAGAAAGTCGTGATCTGGACAGCCGAATCGCCTGGTCAGCGACTATGCGGCTGGCTGTGGGACGGGTTTCTCGTTAGTACAAGTGAGGCAAGTGCTCGGTGACCGGCTGCGACCGGAGGATGAGCTCGCGTGCCGGGGGGAGAATTCATGCGCTCGCTTCAAAGAGCCGCGACCGGGGTCTACGCCGCCCTCACCGCACAGGTCACCGCCACCACGGCACTGGTCATCTTCGAGGAGACCCGCGGTCACCGCCTGGCCCAGCAACTCGCCTCGTTCGGCGGCGACCCGAACGCGCCGGGGGCCGCCGAGGTGGTCGGCGCGGTCACGGTGTTCGCCATCCTCATGATGATCATCGTCGCCACCACCCTGATCGCCGCCGCGACCTACCTGGTCTGGCTTCGCCGGGCCCGCCCCAGTTCGTCCGCGACCTCCGTGCTGGCCGCCTGGCTCCTGCCCGGCGTCAACCTGATCATCCCGCCCCTCCTCGCCGACTGGGCCTGGCAGGACACCGACCGCCAGGGCCGCACCCGCTGGCTGACCCTGCTCACCACCTGGTGGACCAGCTGGCTGATCGTCCTGTGGATCCTCCTGATCCACCTCCCCGGCTCCACCGGCCTGACCGGCCTCGGCCCATCCGAACTGTCGATGATCACCCTCGCCGCGCTACTCTGCGCCACCACCGTCCGCGAGATAACCACCAGCCGCGCCAAATCCCGCTCGATTAGCCACACACCCTCAGCCATGGCACATTTCCACCGAACCTCCCTACCCGGTTCCACCAGAAGAATCGCATAGGAGCCAAGCCGCTCGCCGTTATCCGGCGCCGTTCACGCAGGTGATGGTCCTCGCCGGGCGCCGAGAGCGGCGGCCCCGGTCGGTGCCCACGACGGTGACCACGTCGCCGCGGTGGAAGTTGTCGTAGTTTGTCTGTTCGGTATGTGCCAACACTGCACAGGAGAGCCCAGGCACTGAAACACGCCCGTCAGGGTGTGGGGCCTGAGCTGCCCATGCTGGCGTGCCACAACACCCGCGGCGGCTCCTTGACCCCCGCCGTAGGCCCGATATCCGCGTACGGCGAGAGCCGATACCCGTTCTCGTACCTGATCTGGCGCCCCCCGACCCCATCTCCCGACCCCGGCCTTTCCGCCAGGACGGCATGCACCGCCTGGATGCCCTGAGCACGCCAGAGCCGGTCGAGATCGGTCAGATTCCAGCAGTGCACGGCCCGCATCGAGATCGCCCGCGCCCCCGTGCGCCGCACCACCCCCCGGGCGACCAGCAGCCACGACCCGAAGACCGTGGACGCGGTATGCCCCTGCACCGACTCGAAGAAGGTCAGATCGACCGGCCCGGTGGAGTCGTCCAGCGTGGTGAAGATGACCCGCTGCCCGGATCGCACGGCGGGCGTCTGGGTCGCCACCTTCACCCCGGCGACCAGGATCTCCGCGCCGTTGCGCTGGCGGAGCAGGTCGCGCGCCCGGACCACGCCGATCGCGTCGAGCAGCTCGTCGTGGAAGCCGATCACGTGCCGGCTCACGTCCATGCCGAGCACGGCCAGCTCCGCCTCGACCGCCTCCGCCTCGGTCATCTCCGGCAACTCCCCCGGCGTGATCCGCTCGGCGAACCCCATCGGCAGCTGCACGGCCAGCGCGCTCACCCCGGACCTGGACGCCCGTTCCAGCACCCCGACCTGGGCGATCAGGTCACGCCTGGTCAGCCGCCCGGGCCGCCAGCGGGGCTCCCCGGGCCGCAGGCCGTGCACCGCGTCGAACCCGCCCACCTCGACGATCCGCTCGGCCACCGGCCGGGACGGCCGCGCCCGCGCCCAGAAGTCGGCCATCGACGTATACGGCCTGCCCGCCACCATTCGATCCACTTCGGCCTCGCTGATGCCTTTGATCGCGGAGAAGGGCACGCGCAAGCCGTACCCCCGGCCGAACTCCTCGGCGCGGGCCGCGCTGGCCCGCGCGTCGCCGGGGCTCGCCGGGCCGAGGTCCTCGGGGCGCACGGTCAGGGTGAGCTTCTCGACCCGCCAGTCCCGGTCGGAGTGGTTGATGTCCAGCGGCAGGATGTGCACCCCGCACTGGCGGGCCTCGTCGAGGATCACCCGATTGGGATACATGCCCGGCTCGTGGGTCAGCACGCCGGCGAAGAACGCGGCCGTGTGGTGGCGTTTGAGCCAGGCCGACTGGTAGGTGGGCACGGCGAACGCCGCCGCGTGCGCCTTGCAGAAGCCGAACGCGCCGAACGCGTCCAGGATCTGCCACACCTTCTCCACCGTCTCGGCGTCGAACTCGGGCCGCACCCGCAGCTCCCACCAGGCTCGCACCTTGCGCCGCCCGTCGGGGCTGGAGAGGGTCCGGCGGATCTTCTCCGCCTCCGAGAGGCCGCATCCGGTCATCGCGTCCACGATCCGCAGCACCTGCTCGTGGAAGACGACCACCCCGTGCGTCTCCCGCAACGATTCCCGCAGGTCCTGGTGGGGATAGTGGGCCGCCCTGAACCCATGCCGGGACTCCAGGAACGGCGTGACCATGTCCGAGTTGACCGGCCCTGGGCGGAACAGCGAGATATCCACGATCAGGTCGTGCATGGTCCGCGGTTCCAGCTTGGCGACCAGTTCCCGCTGCCCGGGCGACTCGATCTGGAAACACCCGAGGGTACGGCTGGCGCAGATCATGTCATACGTGGCCACGTCATCCCGGGGCACCTCCTCCAGCGCGATCTCCTCCCCGTCCACCCGGCGCACTTCGCTCACCGCATAGGCCATGGCGGACTGCATGCGCACGCCGAGCACGTCCAGCTTGAGCAGGCCCGCCTCCTCCACGTCGTCCTTGTCGAACTGCGACATCGGGAAGTCCAGGAAGCTGCGCTCGATCGGGGTGCGGCCGCCGAGGCCGGAGTTGCCGATCAGCACGCCGCACGGATGCAGCGCGATGTGCCGGGGCAGCCCGTCCAGCCGTTCGGCCAGCCGGAACACCGTCTCCAGCGCCCGGTCGTTGAGCCCGCTTCCCCGCAACTCCGGCAGATCGTCCAGCGCGGCCCGGATCTGCCTGGCCCGGACGTGCGGGAACGCCTTGGCGATGGCGTCGATCTCGTGCGGCGGCAGGCCCATCGCGGCGCCCACGTCCCGGATCGCGCTGCGCGCGCGGTAGGTCTCCATCATGGAGACGCAGGCCACCCGATCCGTGCCGTACCGCTCGAGGATGAGGCGGTAGCAGTCCAGGCGGCGGGCCGACTCCACGTCCACGTCGATGTCGGGCAGGCCGATGCGGCCCTCGGCGAGGAAACGTTCCATCAGCAGGCCGTGCTCCAGCGGGTTCACCTCGCCGATCCTGATCAGGTAGTTGACCAGGCTGCCCGCGCCCGAGCCGCGGATCGCGCAGCGGATGCCATGCGAGCGGATCATGTCGGTGATCCCCGCCACTGCCACGAAATATCCGGACAAGCTTTTCTTTTCGATGATCCGCAGTTCGTCGTCGAGCCGCCGCCTGGCTTCGCGTGAACGATGCAGGCCGCGCTCGTGCAGCCCGTCCTGGCAGCGGTGGCGGAGGAACGGCACCGGATCCATGCCCACCTCCGGCAGGTGCAGGATCGGATCCTGCTTTTTCAGCAGCGGGACGATCTCGAACGGGTCGAGCGCGGACGCTTCGGCCGTGCGCCGGGTCTCGGCGAGCAGCCGCAGCATCCGGCCCTGGTCGCCGCCGCAGATCCGGGCCGCGACCCGGGCCATCTCGGCGCCGCTTTTGAGGTATGCGTGCGAGGACGGCTGGATATGCCGCCCGTGCAGGGGCACGAGTTTGCGGGCCGCGTCCAGGACGTTGCCGATCTGGTAGTCGGCAGGGTCGAGGTGGCGGACCGCGTTGGTCAGCACGGCGGGGACGCCCAGGTTGTCGGCCAGGGCGAGCAGGCGGGTGGCGGTGGTGGCGTCGCGGTAGCCGTACCGATCGACGAGTTCGACGGCGAGGTTCGGGACGAGGGAGCGCCAGGTGGTGAGCAGGGTTCTGGCCTGGCCGTCGCGGCGGGCGGCCATCGCCCGGCCCACGTCGGAGTCGGGGCCGAGCAGGACCGTCAGGCGGCCGGACTCGGCCAGCATCGCGGGGGTGACGAACGGCGCGCCGCGCTCGCCCGCGTGGTGGGCGGCGGTGATCAGGCGGCACAGGTCGCCCCAGCCGTCGGAGCGGGCCAGCACCACGATCCTGGTCTCCTCGTTCTCCACGGCCAGGTCCACGCCGACGATCGGGGTGATGCCCGCCTGGTAGCAGGCCTGGACGTGTTTGATCGCGCCGTAGAGGCCGTCCCTGTCGGTCACCGCGAGCATGTCCATGCCGTGTTCGGCGGCACGTTTGACCAGGGCGTCCGGGAACGCCGAGCCATACCGCAGCGAATAGGCCGAAGCGACGTGCAGGTGACAGAAGCCAGGGTGGAACGTTCCCATCAATCCCACGCCCGGAGCAGGAGCCATGCCTCGCTCGCGGTGTCGAACCGCAACTCGTAGGTGCCGACCTCCCGACCGGCGGCGGCCTCAACCCGCCAGAACCGGCGCTCGCCGGGGTCGGTCTCGGAGGTCTTCCACCATTCGCGGGCGACCACCCAGTGGTCAAGGATCTGGCGGACGACATAAAGCCGGTCACGCCAGACAAATCGAGCGGGCTGCCCGTCTCTGACCCACACCTCGATCGGATCGCCATAGAGTCGGCTCACGGTCATTCTCCCTGTGGCTGGCAACTGCCACCCGGGGGAAGACGGGCGGTGCTGTATCGAACATATGTTCTCTGGAGATCGAACGCAAGTTCGGGTTGCTGGAGAATGAGCGTGGGCAAGACCAGTCAGAGGGGAGTCGCATGCGCGCCATCGTCGTTTCCGCTTTTGGCGGATCTTCCGTACTCGACTACACCGAGGCGCCCGACCCGGTGCCCGGGCCGGGCGAGGTGCTGGTCGACGTCGCGGCGGCCGGGGTCAACTACATCGACGTCTATCACCGCGAGGGCCGCTACCCGATGCCGCTCCCGCTGGTGCCCGGCTCCGAGGGCGCGGGCACGGTCGCCCAGGTCGGCCCCGGTGTCGCCGACGTCGTGGTGGGCGACGCGGTGGGCTGGGTGAGCGTGCCGGGTGCGTATGCGGAGAAGGCCGTCATTCCCGCCGCGAAGGCGATCCCGTTGCCGCCCGGCGTCAGCCCGGAGCAGGCCGCCGCCGTCCTGCTGCAGGGCCTGACCGCCCACTATCTGACCACTTCTACCCATCCGGTACGGCCCGGCGACACCGTGCTCGTGCACGCGGCCGCTGGCGGGATGGGCCTGCTGCTCACCCAGATGGCCAAGCTGCACGGCGCCCGGGTGATCGGCACGGTGTCCACGCCCGAGAAGGAGAAGATGGCCAGGGAGGCGGGGGCGGACGAGGTGATCGGCTACGACGACTTCGCGACGCGGGTCCGCGGGCTGGTTCCCGAAGGCGTGGACGCGGTCTACGACGGCGTCGGCGCGGCCACCTTCGACGGCTCGCTGGCCTCGGTCCGCGCGCGTGGCCTGCTCGCGGTGTACGGCGCGGCCAGCGGCCCGGTTCCCCCCTTCGACCTGCAACGTCTCAACCAGGCCGGTTCCGTCTTCCTGACGCGGCCGTCGCTGGGGCCGTACACGGCGGACCGGGAGGAGCTGCTGGGCCGGGCCTCCGACGTGCTGGGCTGGCTCGCGTCCGGGCAGCTCCACGTGCATGTGTTCGCCCGGCTGCCACTGGCCGAGGCAGCGCGCGCCCACGACGACCTGGAAGGCCGCAAAACCGTGGGGAAACTGCTGCTGATCCCTTAGCGGCTTGGCCGAGCCCGCCGTGCCGGAGGCGCGGCCAATGTCACAGCTGGTTCGGCCAGTCCAGGAGTCGTGCGCCGAGAATGGCCGTTTCCAGGGTGAATCGCTGGGTCGGGTCCTCGGGGGAGAATCCGGTCAGGCGGCGGACCCGCTCCAGCCGGTAGGTGACCGCCCGGGTGCTGATCCCCAGCCTGCGGGCGGCCGCCGTCTGGTTGCCCTGAGCCGCGAAGACCTGCTCCAGCGTGTCGATGAGCGGCTCCGGGCCGCCGCGCGCGTCGAGCAACGGGCTGAGCACGCTGGTGACCAGATCTTCTATGGCCTCCCTGTCCCGCAGCAGCACCGGGAAGACCAGCAGGTCGGCGGCCTTCAGCACGGGCGCGCGCAGTCCCAGCCGGTCGCCCAGGTCGAGCGCGTTGCTCGCCTCCCGGTAGGAGGTGACCACGCCGCCCGGGCCCCGATGGGCGCGGCCGATCCCGATCCGCCAGCCCGGCTCGAACCGGGACCGCACATGATGGGTGAACTCGCCGGTCGCGGCCGCCAGCGTGCCCGGCACCACGCAGACGAGCAGCCCGGCCCGCACCGCGATCAGGATGTTGTGCGAGCCGAACCGCGCGATCAGCTCCCGCTCGATCGTCCCGGCCAGCGCGTCGGGCACGCCGGTGACCGGGCGGGCCACGGCCACCACGTACGACTCGGCCAGCCTGAGCCCGAAATGTTCGGCTCGTTCGGCCAGCCGTTCAGCCCGGCCCTGGAGCAGGTCGTCGACGAACTCCCTGCGGGCCGTCTCCTCCGAGCGCAGGGCCAGGCGCTGGGCGTCCTCGTACCCCTCGATCAGGGCCGAGACGGCGCGGCGCAGCGCGGGCAGCACGGCGGCCGAGCCGAGCTGCTCGGCCTCGCGCAGCGCGGCGTCCACCATCGTGCGCAGTGGAACGCCCTGCTGGGCGGCCTTCGTCCCGGCTGAGCGGTATTCGTCCAGCATCGCCCGGTCGGGCAGCCGGCCAGCTGTCTCTCCGAGCAATCCCATCGGACACTCCGCATCAGACTCCGACATCGCGCCGGTCGAAGGCCAGTGCCGCCGTCAGCAGCAGCACCGCCGTCGCCCCCGCCAGAACAAGGTAGTCGCCAACGGGAAAGCCCTGGTAAATCGGCTTGCCTTCGAGGTAGTAGTGGAACGGCGAAACCCACTTCAGCCACGATATGGCGGACACGTTCTGGCCGATCGTGACGACCGCGTACCCCCCGATCGTCCACACTCCGGCCACGGCCGAGGCCAGCCCCTTCCGCCCGGTGGCCGCGCCGACGGCCAGGGTCAGCGTGCCGAAGAAGAGCGCGAGCAGGAACACGCCGGTGTGCGCGGCCAGGATGCGATCCGCCGGCACGCCGACACCCACGTTCGTGGCGATCGCCCAGGCGAGCAGGTAGGTCAGCGCCACCGCGGCCAGCAGCCCGAGCAGGCCCGCCCCGAAGCGCTGGAGGAGCAGGCGGACACGTTCGATCGGGAGGGTGACGGTCAGCTCCAGCAGGCCGGACTCTTCCGGCTGGGCGATCGCCCGGTTGCCGATCCCGCAGGCGCAGGCGATGAACAACATCGGGACGAACAGCTGGTAGACCACCGACTGCAGGAATCCGGGACCGCTGGTGAAGTCGGCGAGGCCGCCCATCAGGTCCTTGAGGGCGCCCGGGTATTTGGCGAGGGCGGCCGGGCCGTACACCTCGGGGCTTTCCTTGATGTTCGCGTAGATGCCGATATAGATGGACATGAAGACGCTGATGCCGATGGTCCAGCCGATCAGCATCCGCCGGTACTCACGCAGGCTTTGCGCTACCAACGCGGGCATGCTGATCCTCTTCTCCGCTGTAGTAGGTCAGGAAGATCTCTTCCAGGTCGGGTTCCGCGCTGACCAGGTGCACCACCGTGAACCGGGCGGCGGCCTTGATCAGCGCATCGGGGCGGCCGTCGATCGTGCAGGTCACGCTCGCCCCGGCCGCCCTCAGATCGCGTACGCCCGGCAGCCCTTCGAACGCCTCCGGCGGCACCGGCGCGTCGAAGTGCAGCTCGACCCGGCGAACCGCCTTCTCGCGGAGCGCGGCCACCTCCTCGACCGCCACCAGCCGCCCGGACCTGACGATCCCCACCCGATCCGAGACATGCTCCACCTCGGCCAGCACATGCGAGGACATCAGCACGGTACGCCCATCGGCGCGCACTTCCCGCACCATCGCCAGGAACTCCTGCTGCACGAGCGGGTCCAGGCCGCTGGTCGGCTCGTCCAGAATCAGGAACTCGGGGCGGTGCATGAAAGCCTGGATCAGCCCGACCTTCTGCTTGTTGCCCTTGGAGAGCTTGCCCATCGGGACCGACAGGTCAGCCTCCAGGCGTTCGGCCAGCTCGTCGATCCTGGCCTGGGCGACGCCGCCGCGGGCGTCCGCCAGAAAGCGCAGATACTGCCCCGCGCGCTCGCGCCCCGCCAAAGCCAGCTCGCCGGGGAGGTAGCCGATCCTGGCCCGCACCTTCGCGTCCCCAGGGTCGAGGCCGAGCACCGTGGCCCGGCCCCTGGTCGGCCGGATGACGTCCAGGAGCAGCCTGATCGTCGTCGTCTTCCCCGATCCGTTCGGGCCGAGATAACCGAACACCTCGCCCGGCTGGATCGCGAGGTCCAGGTCCTCCAGACCTCTACGCTGGCCGTAGAACTTGGTCAGTCCTTCGGCTTCCACTACCGCTGTCATGCCGTTCATGGTGGCCGTCCCGGCCTGCCGCCGATAGGTGCCCAGTCCTACAGTTGCCCGCCGATTGCTTTCGCGGTTCCGGCAACATGCCTATGTTGGGAGACGGAGGATCTGGTGGATATCACTGCGTTCGTGCTGGGTGGGGGCGGGGTGCTCGGAGCCCACGAGGTGGGCATGCTCCGCGCCCTCGCGGAGGCCGGGATCACCCCCGACCTGGTGGTCGGAACGTCGGTGGGCGCCCTCAACGGCGTGCTCCTCGCCGCCTCCCCGGCCGACGCCGTCGACCGCCTCACCGAACTGTGGGGATCTTCCATTGTTCGTACGGCTTTCGCCGGCTCGTGGGTGACCCGGCTGTCCACGCTCGCCAAGACCGGCACCCACCTGCACCCGATCGAACCCCTGCGCCGGCTGCTCGGCGCCGCCATCCCCGAGACGTTCGAGGAGCTCCAGGTCCCGTTCCAGTGCGTGGCCGCCTCCATCGAGGGCGCCAGCGCGCGCTGGTTCTCCACCGGGCCGCTCGCCGACGCCGTCCTCGCCTCCTGCGCCGTTCCGGGGTTGCTGCCGCCGGTACGGATCGGGGACGAGCACTACCTGGACGGGGGTCTCGTGCACAGCATCCCCGTCGGGCGGGCCGTGCAGCTCGGCGCGCGGCGGATCTTCGTGCTGCACGTGGGCCGGATCGAGCGCCCGCTGACCCCGCCCAGCAAACCGTGGGAAGTCGGGCTTGTCGCCTTCGAGATCGCCCGCCGCCACCGCTTCACCGAGGAAATGGCCTCCCTGCCCGACGACGTCGAGGTGCATGTCATGCCAGCGGGCTTTAACGGCAAACCCGGCCTGTCCGACCTGCGCTACCGCGATTCCTCCCGAATCGGGGACAACATCGCTCGCGCGTACCACTCCTCGACGGCCTACCTGGCCGCACTGACCAGCCCATCCGCACCATGACCGCGTCGCCCCAGCACGTTTGTTCTCCGGCAGAGCCGCCGGGAGTTAGGAGCCGGTCATGGTGCCGCCCCGGATTATCCGGCGCCTGATCTTCGCGCCGTTGGTGATCGCGCTGACGCTGGCCGTCATCGTGACCCTGCCGATCTGGCTGCTAGTCGGCTTTCTGGCCTCCCTCCGGCTACCGCCCCCGCAGCGGCGGGGAATGCGGCTCATCGCCTTCGCGGTCATCTGGCTGGCCCTGGAATCCGCCGCCCTGATCGCCTGCCTCGGGCTGTGGATCGCGAGCGGCTTCGGCGGCCGCATCCATGTCGAAGCCAACCAGGAACGCCACTACGCGCTGATCCGCTGGTTCCTGTCCCGCATCTACGGCGCCGCCGTACGCATCTTCCGCCTTTCGGTCGACATCGACGAACCCGAGTTCACCCCCGAGGAAGCCTCCCGCCGCCTCACCCGCCCCGTGATCGTCCTCTCCCGCCACGCGGGCCCCGGCGACTCGTTCCTCCTCGTCTACCACCTCCTGGCCCGGTACGGCAGACGCCCCCGCATCGTCATGAAAGCGGCCCTGCAACTCGACCCATCCCTCGACGTGGTCATCAACCGCTTACCCAACGCCTTCGTCCCCCGCAAAATCGCCGAAAGCGGCATAATCACCGAAATCCAACGCCTCTCCGCCGGAATGAACCCCGTCGACGCCCTCGTCATCTTCCCGGAGGGCGGCAACTTCACCCCCCACCGCCGCCACCGCGCCATCGGCCGCCTCCGCGAAAAGGGCCTCCGCGAGGAAGCCGCCCGCGCCGAATCCCTCGACCACCTCCTCCCACCCCGCCCCAACGGCGCGATCGCCGCCATCGAGTCCTGCCCCACGGCCGACGTCATCTTCGTAGCCCACACCGGCCTCGACGACCTGATCACGGTCGGCGACGTGTGGCGAAAACTCCCCGCCCGCACCCACATCCGCGCCAAATGGTGGCGCTACCCCTCCGACCAGGTCCCCCGCACCCGCGAATCCCAAATCACCTGGCTCTTCGACCAGTGGACCCAAATCGACAACTGGATCACCGAAAACCGGACCGCCCAACCGGCTCCTAAATAATCTTCACCAATTCGCCGAGCCCGGATTCTCTTCGGTAAGGGGAAGGGCGGCTGTCAGCGGATCGCTGAGCCTTCTTCTGGGTGCATCTTTCGGAGGGTGAGGGCGCGGCGGCGGCGTAGGGCGGCCGTGCGGACGAAGGAGTCGGTGATGTTGAGGTGCGGGAACGGCTCATCGGGGATCTCGACGCCGAGGAAGTCGCATAAGGGCTGCCAGCCTTGCCGTACGTCGAACACCAGGAGGCGGTCGGGGGCGATTACTCGCTGTACGGCGGTGTTGTGTCGTTGGAAGATTTCCATGGCCAATTGGGGCTCGTCGAAGCGGCCCTCGAAGGTGTCCTCCCAGATCAGGCGCTCGCACAGGGCGCGCCGGCGGCGGAGGGACGGATAGAGTCGTTCCTCCAGGCGCATGATCGCGCCCTCGATGCCGGGCTTTCTGGCCATGTATCGGTAGATGGTTTCGCGGGCGCTGACATACCAGCTTTCGGGGTCGCGGATGGTGAGCACCACCTTGGCGTCGGTATAGGTGTCGGCCAGGTCGCGCCAGAACGAGCACGCCGGCCAATCGACGGCCGACCGGTATCCCGCCAGCAGATCTTTCCAGTCCACCTCCTCGCCTCTTACTACGGCCTCCCACCGAGGGATCAGTTCGGGGTGCTCGCCCAGGGAGGACATGTGGTGGCATGGGCCGTAGCCGAGCTTCACCAGGGCTGCTTGCAGGGAGTATGTGCCGGTTCGTCCCATACCAGCGCCGATGATCTCCACCATGGGATCCTCCGTGGATCGACGAGGTGCGTCGCCTGTTGTACGAACGAACCAGCACGCCGGGATTCACCAACCGCCGGACTCTGACGGCAAGCCCGTCCATGCATGATCACGGTCTTGCCGAACGATGCCGGCCGCGTCGTCGCGGAGCCCTATGATCACGCGTTCCCAATATGATCACTTTACGGTAATCTTGCGGCCTCTCACGTACTAGATCCTTCTTTCGACCATTTGACGAAGAAGGATATTAAATGACCCGTTTTCTGGCCTTCATCGGGCTGCTGGCCGCTGTGGCCCTGCCCGCCCTCCCGGCCCACGCCGCTGCACCCGACGGCACGCTCTCGCTCCGGACAGCGAGCGTGAAGGCGGGTGACCCGATCGAGCTGTCCTACTCCACGCCGCGTCCCCACGCCAAGAACTGGATCGGCCTCTACACCGACCCGGGCAACGGGCCCGTCGACCAGAAGTACGTCGGTCCCTCGCTGAAGTGGGTGTACATCACCTCCGGCTCGGGTACGGCCACCCTGCCCACCGACGGGCTCGAACCAGGCGACTACATCACCTACGCCCTGGCGAAGGACGGCTACGAGTGGCTGGCGCAGCCCGCGAAGCTGAAGATCGTGAGCAGTGAGCCGCTCCACTTCGTGACGCGTGAATTCACCCTGCGCAACGCCCGCGCCAAGTCCCCGTACACGGCCAGCGTCAAGGGTACGGTCCGTGGCGAGGCGACCTTCCGGAAGGTGAACGGCCCGGCCTGGGTACGGGTCGGCGGGGACGGCTCGGTGACCGGCACGCCGCCGGCGTCGGCGTCGGCGAAGACGGCCACCTTCACGGTGGAGGCGCGCAACGACGCGGGCGAGAGCGACACCGCCACGGTCAGCGTCCCCGTACGGCCTCCGGGCGGGCCGCTGGTGCCCGAGCTCAAGACCATGTCCTGGAACCTGTGGCACGGCGGTAGCCAGGTCAAGGGCGGCCGGGAGAAGCAGCTGAAGTTCCTGCTCGACCGCGACGTCGACGTGGTCGGCATGCAGGAGACGTCGTCCACGTCCGCCAAGGAGCTGGCCGAGGCGCTCGGCTGGGACTACTACCAGGCGGGCGCGGACCTGGGCATCATCAGCCGATACCCGATCGTCTCGCGCGGGCCGCTCCCCTCCGAGTCGGGCCTGGCGGGGATCAACGCGAAGATCAGGCTGGACGACCGGCACGAGGTGGCCATCTGGAACGTGCACCTCGGCTACACCCCGTATGGCCCGTACGACGCGTGCTTCGGACAGTGGAGCGTTGAGCGGCTGATGGCCAGGGAGGCCGAGTCGAAGCGCACGCGCCAGATCCAGGAGATCATGTCGGCCATGTCCGGCGACCTCGCGGCCGCGGATCGCACACCCGTCCTGCTGACCGGCGACTTCAACGCCCCGTCGCACCTGGACTGGACTCCGGCGACCAAGAAATGCGGGTACGACTCCGTGCCCTGGCCCACCTCGGTCGCTCCCGAGCAGGACGGGATGAAGGACTCCTATCGCGTGGCCCACCCCGATCCGGTCGCGGCCCCCGGCATCACCTGGTCGCCGGTCTACCCCACGTTTACCGGCGGGTACGGTCACGACGGCCACACGGGTGAGCCCGAGCCGCAGGATCGCATCGACTTCATCCACTACAAGGGCGATCTCAGGGTGAAGTCATCCGATGCGGTCGTCGAGGGCACCCCGGCACCGATTCCGAACCACAAGGACAACGCCTGGACCTCCGACCACGCCGCCGTGCTGACCACGTTCGCCGTCCGCTGACCGGGCCCCGCAGTCACGGGTGGGTTCGCGCTCACGCGCGGCGATGATCAGATGATGCGCGCCGCCGGGCTGTCCTCGACCACCGAGGACAGCCCGGCGGCCGCTTCTTTCGGTTCCTGAGAATCTGGCGTGGACGCTTACGTACGTCTTACCCCTGTCCTATTTCAATCGGCATTGAATGGAAGGGGTGAGCAATGAATGATCCTGAGTTCAGGCCGGCGGAGGTTCTGGGTTATGAGCCTGTTCGGCGGTCCAAGAATCGGGTCGTGATCGCTGGGGTGGCGGCGGCGTTAACCGTCGTCACGGGGGTTGGGGTGGCCGCGGCCGCCTCGTCGCCCACGCCGAGCGAAAGCGGGTCGCCGGCGCCGAGTGAGAGTGGGACGCCGACGCCTTCGGGGACGCCCAGTCCGGTGGAGCCTTCCGAGAAGCCGGGGAGGATCTGGGGGCCGATGAAGGGCGGGATGTTCGGGGCGATTCATGGCGAGTTCGTGGTGCCCAAGGAGGAGGGCGGTTTCCAGACCGTTTCCACCCAGAACGGGACGGTGACGGCGGTTGATCAGGCGTCGGTCACGGTTCGGAGCGAGGACGGGTTCTCGCGGACCTATACGATCGCGGACACGACGCGGGTCAATGGCGGTCGCGAGGGGATCGACTCGGTTGAGGTCAATGACCAGGTGACCGTGCTCGCGACGGTGGAGGCCGGGAAGGCGACGGCCACGATGGTGATCAACATGACGCGTCCGGAGTGGCCTGGCTGGGTCGGTCCGCGCGGCGGCGGGCTCGAGTGGGGACCCGGCCCGGAGCTCCGCAAGCGGTTCTCCCACGGTGATCAGGAAAAGCTCAAGCGTTTCCCACCCGACTCCGAACCTGCCCCTGATTCCGCGAAACCAGAACCGGTTACCCCCACACCGACAACCTGATGGCTTCAGCCGTTGGAGAGGATGGAGAGGCGGTGGCGGTATTCCGCCTCGTCTATCTCGCCGGCGGCGTAGCGGCGGCGGAGGATTTCTCGCGGGTCGTCGGGGTGGGCGGCAAAGGAATGGCGGGGACGGCGGGAGAGAACGACGACCGTGACCACGCCGGCGACCACGGCGAGAAGGAACAACAAGCCCGCGATGAGAAGAAGGGCGGTTGATGTCATCGTGCGCCTCCTGGGTGGACGAGGGGGAGGTCCCGGGGCGGGCCGTTCTCGATGAGGTCGAGAATCGCGCCGGTATTCACATGCTGCTCGATAAGGTCGCCCAGCGCGTCGAGCCGGGCGGCTCGGAAATCGGCGAAGGAGATGCCGGGGGCGGGGGTGAAAGGGCGGCCCGCCGTCGCGGCCACATCGGTGAGGAACGCCTGGCGGAAGGCGTCGTTTTCCAGAGCGCCGTGCCAGGTCGTGCCCCAGACCGAGCCCGCCCGGCAGCCGTCGAGAAACGGCCGCGACGGAGTGGCCGTGTCCACGGTCACGGTGCCATGGTGAATCTCGTAGGCGGCCACGCGGTGACCGTACGCCGTGCCGACGGGTCTGGCGAGTGTTTTTTCGGCGGCGAAACGGACGGTGGCGGGGAGCAGCCCGAGGCCGTCGATCAGGCCTTTCCTGGATTCGACGGAATCGTGGATCGTGCGGGCGAGCATCTGGTAGCCGCCGCAAATGCCGAGCACCGGCCGTCCGGCGGCGGCCCTTTCCTGTACGGCTTGCGCGATACCCGTCTCCCGTACCCAGCCGAGGTCGGAAACCGTCGCGCGGGAACCGGGGAGGATCACCAAGTCGGCGTCCTCCAGTTCGGCCGCCGACCGGACGAAGCGCACGACGATCCCTGGCTCGCTCGCGAGGGCGTCGATGTCGGTGAAGTTCGAAATTCGTGGCAGCCGGACGACGGCGACGCGGAGCGAATGCGGGCGGTAGGGCTGGGCGGGGCGGTTGTCGAGGGCCAATGAATCCTCGACGTCCAGCCAGAGCCCGTCGAGCCACGGCAGCACGCCGTAGGTTTCCCGGCCGGTCAGCCCGTGCAGCATGTCGAGGCCGGGGGCGAGGAGTTCGGGCGCTCCGCGGAATTTGTTGATCAGGAAACCGGCGATCAGCGCCTGGTCGGCGGCGTCGAGCAACGCGACCGTGCCGTAGAGGGAGGCGAACACTCCGCCGCGATCGATGTCGCCGACCACGATCACCGGCAGGCGGGCGGCCTGGGCCAGCCCCATGTTGGCGATGTCCCCCGCACGCAGGTTGATCTCCGCCGGGCTTCCCGCGCCTTCGCAGATCACCACGTCGTACTCGGCCCGGAGGCGTTCCAGGGACTCCACGGCGACGGCTCGTAGCCGCGCTTTGAACGCGCCGTACTCCATCGCGTCCACGTCCGCGATCGCGCGCCCGAGCACGACGACCTGGCTGCGGCGATCACTCCCCGGCTTGAGGAGAACGGGATTCATGTCCGCCGTCGGCTCGATCCCGCAGGCAGCGGCCTGGGTCGCCTGCGCCCGGCCGATTTCCGCGCCGTCGGCGGTGACGAAGGAGTTGAGCGACATGTTCTGCGCCTTGAACGGCGCCACCCGCACCCCCTGCCGGGCCAGCCACCGGCAGATTCCCGCCGTCACGACGCTTTTTCCGGCATCCGAGGTGGTCCCGGCGACCAGCAGCGCGCCCTTCACCGGGCACCGATCCCGCTAGCTTTCCGGGTGGCCAGTGCCGCTCTGGTGAAGACGGCCAGGGCGGCGGCGGTCCAGGAGACGGCTCTGGCGAGGCGTATTGAGCGGCGGATGTCGGGGACCTCGGGGGGAGATCCTTCGCCGAGTTCGGGGCGGTGTTCCAGGCGGCCGGCGTAGTTGTTGACACCACCGAGGCGTACGCCCAGAGCGCCCGCGAAAGCCGCCTCGCAGCGGCCGGAGTTGGGGCTCGGGTGGCGGTGGCCGTCCCTGGCCAGCACGCTGATCGTGGTACGGGGCGAGCCGCCGACGGCGGGGGCCAGGGCGGCCGTGAGCAGGGCGGTCAGGCGGGCGGGCAGGTAGTTGGCGATGTCGTCGAGCCGCGCCGAGGCCCAGCCGAAACGCTCGTATCGCGGCGAGCGGTGGCCGACCATGGCGTCAAGGGTGTTGATGGCCCGGTATGCCACCAGCCCGGGAACTCCGGCGATCGCCCCCCAGAAGAGCGGCGCGACGACGGCGTCGGAGGTGTTCTCGGCGATGGACTCGACGGTCGCCCTGGCCAGTTCCGGCGAAATCAATTGGGACGGGTCACGTCCGCACAGATGGGGTAATCGTCTCCTTGCGGCGGTGATGTCGTCTCGTTCGAGCGCGCTGGCCATGTGCGCACCCTCACGGGCCAGCGTGGTTCCCCCGAGAACCGCCCAGGTGGCGGCAGCCGTCACCGCCGCACTAACGACCGGCCGCCCGCGGCTCACCCGCTCCGCGACCACGCCGATCCCGGCCACGACGCCGACACACACCCCTGTGAACACGGCTCCCCGGAACCGCGAATCCCGATATATCCGCTTTTCGAGGGCTGCTGCCCTGGCACCGAACACCGCCACCGGATGCCCTCTCCGAGGATCCCCGACAACGGCATCCACCCCGACCCCGACCGCCATCCCCACCGCGACCGCCCCAGACCTGATCACCCGGGCATTCTCCCCCATCCCTCGCAATCAGCCCAGACAGGGGTATAGGAACACCTCCGCACACACCCCCGAAATAGGCGCCCATTGCCTCGTATGTGCGCGCTTCCGCACACGTCCGCTCAATGCAGGAGCTAGACCAGGTGATCGCGCAGGTCGTCCTCATGGGCGTCCAGCCAGGCGCTGGCCCGTCTGATGCGCTGACCTGCGCCGTTGGCCCAGAGCTGGGCCCAGGAGCCGCCATGGGATTCCGCCTTGCGGCGCATGGCCAGATAGGAGCGGTCGAATCGCAGGCGGGCGGTCGGCAGGAGGTTCCGGCGGTCGCGGGGCGTCAAGCCGTACGCGTCGGAGAAGAGGCGGAGGCGGCGGCCGACGTCGAGGCCGCGCTGGCGGGGGTCGCGGTCGAGGGGGTCGGCGATGGGGGCCCAGTGGCGGAGAGTGGTGACGACGTCGAACAGGCGGGTGGTGGGGCGGGCCAGGTCGAAGTCGATCAACGCGTGCGGGCGGCCGTCGCGGAAGATGACGTTCTCGGGAGTGACGTCGCAGTGGCCGATGATCTCGGGGGTTTCGTCGGAGGTGGAACCCTGTTCCCAGATGGCGTTCGCGGGTGGGACAAAGGTGACGACCGCGTCGTGGTAGCGCCGCAGGAGGCGGGCGAGCGTGATGAGGGTTTCGTCGGTGACCGCGTACTCGGGGAGGGGGCGGACGGCGGCGGCGCCGTCGATGTAGGTGAGGATCTCGCGGCCGTACGCGTCGATGCCGAGCACGCGCGGCGCGCCGTCGAACCCCGCGGACTCCAGATGGCGGAGCAGGGCATGGACCGATGGCGTGGACGGCTTGAGCGGACGGCGCACGGTCAGGCCCACACGGACGACACCTTCGGTGACATCGCCACCGGTGAGGGGTGTTTCAGACTCGGCCCGTCGCTTCGTCGAGACGAACATGCCACCTCAGCGTAGTGGCCGGCCTCTTCTTCTGAACGGGATTCGGGAAACATCGGCGAGCGGCGGCGCCATGACCTGGCGCCGCCGCCCTCGGTGTCAGATCGAGCGCTGGTACGAGCCGAAGGCCCGCGTGGCCAGGTAACCGAGCAGCAGAGCGATCACCGCGAGATACCCCAGATGCGCCCAGACCGCACCCCAGTCCGGCGAGCCCGACAGCGCCTCACGAGACGCTACGACCGCCCAGTCGACCGGGTTGAAGCGGGACACGCTCCGGATCCAGTCCGGCGCCGCGCCCTGGGACATCAGCGCCGACGACAGGAACGACAGCGGCAGCGCGAGCATGATCGACAAGCCGATGAGGGCCTCCCTGCTCCGCAGCACCAGCGCGTACGCGTTGGAGATCGAGCAGAACGCCCCCGTCAGCAGGATCGTCGCGGCGAGCGAGACGAGAATCCCCGGCGCGGTGTAGGTCGCGCCCAGCGGCCACCCCACCAGGAAGATGATCGCCGTCTGCACCACGATGGTGATCGAGTTGTACGCGAGCGACGCGATGATCAACGCCCCTCGCTTCAACGGGGTGGTGAGCATTCGATCCATCGTGCCCTGGCCGATCATCTCGATGAACGTCATCCCGCTCCAGCTCGCGCCGAAGAGCACGTTCATCACGATGATCCCGGGAATCAGGAAGTCGATGTAGCTGCTCGCGCCGAAGCCCGGCAGCTCCGCGACCCGTTTGAACAGCTCCCCGAACAGCAGCAGCCAGATCATCGGCTGGACCAGCGAGATCGCGACGAAGAACGGCTGCCGCAACAACGCCCGGACCGATTGCATCGTGAGATACCGCGAATGTGTCGCCAGCGCCCAGCGAGCCGATCCCCCGGCGACGGGGACGGTTTCCGGGCTCATGGTGGAGATTGCCCCGCTCATCGACGTCGCCCTTCGGTTCGCGTAGGTGTGCTCGTGTCTCGGTGAGCCGCGGCGGAGATGGCCGCATGGCGGCGCCTGGATGCCTTCCGCGTAGGACGGACAGGTTTCGCGACCGCTGCGGCGGCGATGTCGTGGACCGGGTTGGTGATGATCCTGATCATGCTCATGCCGCGACCCCTTCCGCGTCGGCGAAGGAGCGGCCCGCGTAGCGGAGGTAGACGTCGTCCAGGGACGGCCGGGCGACCGAAACGGAGGCGACGGGGATACCGGCGGAGTCGAGGGCGGCCAGGACGGCGGGGATTGCGGTGGCGCCGTCGGAGACTCTGGCCCGGAGGGAGCGGCCGGAGCTGGTGACCTCGGTGGCGATCCGGGCCAGCAGCGCGCGTGCCTGGGGGATGGTGGCGGTGTCGGCGAGGTCGATGGTGATGGCGTCGCCGTGGAGTTCGTTCTTGAGGTCGTCGGGGGTGCCGGTGGCGACGACCTTGCCGCGGTCGACGATGGCCAGGCGGGAGGCCAGTTTGTCGGCTTCCTCCAGGTAGTGGGTAGTGAGGAGGATGGTCATGCGCTCCTCGGCGGCGAGGTGGGTGAGCTCGGTCCACATCTCGGCGCGGGCTTCGGGGTCGAGGCCGGTGGTGGGTTCGTCCAGGAAGAGCACGCGAGGATGGTGGATCAAGCCCATGGCGACGTCGAGTTTGCGTTGCATTCCGCCGGAGTAGGTGCGGCTGGGGCGGTTGGCGGCGTCGGTGAGGCCGAAGCGGGTCAGTAGTTGGTCGGTTCGGGTTTTGAGGGCGGCGCGGCGCAAGCCGTACAGGGCGCCTTGGAGGTTGAGGTTTTCGCGGCCGGTGGCGGCGGGGTCCACGCTGGTCTGCTGCGGGACACACCCGATAACCCGCCGCACCTTGTCCGGAAATTTCGTGACATCGAGGCCTGCGACGTGGGCGGTGCCGCTGGTGGCTCTTGAGAGGGTGGTCAGGATTTTGACGGTGGTGGATTTGCCCGCGCCGTTGGGGCCGAGCAGTCCGAAGACCGTGCCCGGTTCGACGTCCAGGCTCAGCCCGTCCAGGGCACGGACCTTGCCGTACTCCTTGACCAGGCCTGCTGCGTTGATCATTTACGTGACCTTTCCGGCCACGCGCGTACGATGTCTCCTGATGCGTTGACGGGTCGCCGCGGGTGGCCTGTTGGCTCCTCGCCCCCGGCGTCGTGCTGCAACACCCGCCGGGGGCCTTATGTCACTGCTTATGGAAGTCGTGCCAGAACGCCAGCCCTTCGATGGTCTCCTCCCGGATCTCCCGCACCAACGACGAGACGAACTCCAGCTCGGTACGGCGAAGCGAGATCCGGTACTCCCATTCGATGTAGAACAGCCTCGGCAGCTTTCTCATGGACGCGTGCCCCCGCAACCCATCGGCCGCCGCCAGTTCCTGCTCAAGCCTGGACACCCGCTCCTCAAGCAGCCGTACCGCCTCGTCCGGCCGCAAACACCCCAGCAGCGACAACGCCGCCTCGAATTGGGTGAACTCCTTCGTGGGCACCGCGACCAGCTCGCTCAGCCAGTCGAGCAGTTCGACACTGCCCGGCTCGGCGATCGCGTACACAGTGCGCTCCGGACGGGATCCGTCCCGCTGGATCTCCTGGGCCACGATCAGGCCCCGGCGCTCCAGCGACTGCACGACCGAGTAGAGCGACCCGTAGTTGAGCTTGATGCTGTCCTCTTTGCGGCGTTCGCGAAGGGTTGTGGCCATCTCGTACGGATGCATCGGCCGCTCGAAGAGCAGGGCGAGCACCGCGAGCGCGAGCGGATTGCTGCGTTGCCGTGACCCCATGGCCGACCTCCTTTACTCGATTCCGAGTATTTTCGAGATACATCGCGAGTGTCAAGAGGGCATCGTCGGAAGTTCGACACCCCATGGCCACCCGAATGGGAACATGTCCGTCATCGAGGAGATACACCGGCATGCCGGTCTTTGTCGTCGAGAGACGGCATGATGTCAGTTGTCAGACAGATCAATAGCCGCCGACGGGCATTCCCATCGCCTGGAGCCACCATGTCGCAGTACCCGCAGGGCCCGCAGGGGTATGGGCCGCCCGGCTACTACTACCCGCCGCCACCACCGCCGCCCCGCAAGAGCAGCACGCCGCTGATCCTGCTGGTCCTCGGGATCTTCATCGTGGTGGTGGCAGTCAGTGCCGGCGTCCTGGTGGCGATCAACCGGTCGACGGTGACGGCGGAACCGACGACGTCGGCGACGCCGCGTACCAGCAAGACGGTGAAAACCGCCGGCACCGGGGACGAGACCGAAGAACCCCAGGAGACGGCGGCTCCGGCGGAGGGGGCGCGGCGGCTGGGCCAGGCCATCGAACTGCACGGCATCGCCGAGGAAACCGTGGTCCAGGTGACCGCGCGGCGCATCATCGCCCCGGCGCGGCCAGCGAATCAGTACATCGTGCCCAAGGAGGGCTCGCAGTACATCGCCGTCGAACTCGTCCTCAAGAACGTGGGCGAGAAGCTCTACAACGACGCGCCCACCAACAGCGGCAAGCTCATCGACGTGGACGGCCAGCAGTACAACGCGGCCTTCGCCGAGGTACGCGACGGCGTTTCTCTCAACGGCATGGTCACAGTGTCTGTCGGCGACAGCCGCAGGGGCGTCCTGGTGTACGAGGTCCCTAAGGGTACGAAACTCGCCAAGTACCAGTTCGTCCTGGACAGCGGTTACGGCAAAGACCAGGGCGAATGGGTGATCAACGGCTGAGAGGTCTCGATCGCGAACGTCAGGAGTTGATCAGGGCGTCTTCATTCGTACGGCGCGTGGCCCGGCCGCGCCGGGCAGGCGGCTCTGATTCGATCGGCACAATGGTCTGGCCGCGCGGAACAAGCTCAGCCAGAGTGGCTCGGCTTGGGTCGAGTAAGCGTTAGATTCGATCGCCAGGCGACAGCCTGGCGTGCTCCGCCAGCGCTTCGGTTCCCGCGGTTTCGGCGTAGTGGCGTGCCATCACCGGCGTCTTCCAGCCCCCGACCCGCATGAGGTTGAGCGGATCCCCGCCCTCCCGCAGATACCCGCTCGCCATCGTGTGCCGGAACCGATGCGGAAACACGCCGGGGATGCCCGCCTCCTCGCCACGCCGGTGCAACATCTGCTGGATCCCGGTGGCGGTCAGCCGCCGATCTCCCCCATGCGCGGTCACCCCCCGCTCCGGCAGCCAGAGCCACGGTGAGGACGCATGCCTCAATCGCGTACGAGCCCGCAAATACCGATCGACCGCCGCCGCCGACTTCCGCCCAAGCGGAGCCAGATAGACATCCCCTCCCCCGAGGATGATCCGCAGCACATGCCGTCCCAGCCAGACATCGTTCGCCTCGGGATCGGACGCGCTGTACCGCAGCCCCGCCAGCGCCGACACGCGCATCCCGTTGTCCATCAAAATCCGCATGATCGCCGTATCCCGCCGATCGATCCACGAATCACCGGCACAAACCGCCAGCAGCCGGGCCTGCTCCTGCTCGGTCAGCGGCCGGACCGGCTTCCGGTCCACCTTCGGCGGTTCCACCTCGGCCAGCGGCGACCCCTCCGCCCGCTCCCCCTCGGCGACCAGCCACCCGAAGAAGACCCGCAGGTTGCGGAAGTGCTTGTGCGCGTTACCCGGCGAGGAAACCTCCAGCGAACGGGCCAGAAACGCACGAATCTCCTCGGGGCTGACCCCCTCCACATCCGCCCGCATCCCCCCGTCGATCAGGAACGCCGACAGCCCGCGTACGCTGTCCAGGTAGCTGCGAATGGTTCCCGGCGACTTGTGCCCTGCCTGCAACGACAGCTCCCACGACGGAAGCAGTTCCAGCAGCGTGGGGGACACGGGCACCTGTCTTCGGGGGCGGACCATCGCTCCTCCAAAAATCCGACGCTGTTCCGGCACAACCCAGCTATGCTAGCTTCGCACAAGACCGCCAAATAAGCTGGTCAACGCAGCAGCGGAAGCGCCCATAGCTCAGCCGGATAGAGCATCGGACTTCTAATCCGACGGTCGGGGGTTCGAATCCCTCTGGGCGCGCACGCACTTCAGCCCCTATAGGTCCACAGAAGTGGGTCATCTGTGTGACCTGGGTTGCCCGTTCAGCGGACAGGCCCTGCTGGGAGCCGCCGGATTCGGGTTCTTGACTCTGCGACTGACCTATCTGATCTTCATCCGGCTCCCTTGTGCACTCGCGCTGCTCGTACGCTCAGACGTCTCCAAGGTGGCCGATCCGCCTTTCGAACCCGGAAGCCGTCCCGTTCCGCTCATTGCCGCCGAGTCGACGCCCGGACGGATGAAACGGCTCATTAATCATCTGCATCCCATGCGCCCAGGAAGAAGAACTCCAAGGGAATTTCCATGTTCGGCCATGGGCCGATTTCCTCGGTAATCGAGAGCAGTTTGTGGATCACCGTCGCGAAGCGTCTCGGGCCCACTCGCAAAAGATTATCAGAATTTTCAAGCAGAATCGCATAAGGCCCCCGCCCTTCATCGGGGATATTCCCGTAGTAATCCTGGAATCCCCACCAGTTACCACCGGTCGGATGCGGCCATCCGAGCCGATCGCCTATGTCGTCTAGCAACTCGGCCACGGAAGCGTCCTCCGTCACCCGGACGGCGGAGACCTGGAACCCCAGACCGTCCAAGAGTTCGCCCAATCGTGACTGGTTTGACTGGTTTACCAGGTAGGGACGCCCTCCGCCCACCTCAGGGGCCGCCGCTAGGACCTCCAGGTAGCTCATGTTCGCAACCTTTAATCAGCATCCGGGGTATCCACCCCTGATCTGGACGAACGCTCCACCGTCGTCATCGTAGTGCTTGGAGAAGTACACCTCTCTGCCCCCGCCGAACACCAGGCGACCGTTATAGTCCTCCCGTGTCTTGCCCGGCTCCACCGGCCACACATCCGATTCCACGTAGTAGAGCGAGTTTCCAGGATTTTTGGGAAGCCCGCCACCGGAGTAGATTCCGTTGATCCCTTTTCCCTTAGCTTCCTGTTCCCGCCCTGTTGGACTCCGGGAGGCGGTTCTTCGAATTCATCCACTTGGGCTCTTAGTGAGTGTTTGAGATGGGTCAGTTGCGGGCTATGCGAGGGTTCGTGCCCGTTGGCATGTGGCGGGTGTTCCGCGGGTGAGGCGGGCCATGCCGTTGATGGCGGCCCAGCGGATCATGGCTTCAGCGGTGGCGGGGTGGCGTTCGTAGTCGCGGGCCAGGCGGCGATGGCCGGTCAGCCAGGCCAGCGAGCGTTCCACCACCCAACGGCGGGCGATCACGGCGAAGCCGACCTGGCCAGGCGCTTTGCGCACGATGTCCAGCGTGGAGGCCAGGACCCGCCGGGCCCACTCCACCAGGGCACCGGCGAAGCCGGCGTCGGCGTAGACGAACCGGACCGGGGTCAGCAGATACAGGGACAGCAGGGTGGTCTTGGCGCCGTCGCGGTCCTGGACCGAGGCAGCCATCACACACACCACCAGCAGCAACGCGAGGGTGTCGGTGACGATGAACCGCTTCCTGCCGTTGATCTTCTTGCCGTTATCCCGGTGCCGGGATAACGGCAATTATCTGGGGTGGTGGGTTATGCCGGGCCGAGTGCGGGTCGGCTGGTCGGCGGGGACGTGACTGGCAGGAACGCCGTCATAACTGCGCGAGTGTGTCGGCTTCTTCGTGAGCGCACCGAAGGAGGCAAACATGATGGATCGATATCCGGCTCGGGTGTCAGGTCCGTTGGCGTCGTACGTGGCAGGGTTTCGGGCGGAGTTGGTCCGGCTGGGATACACGCCGCGGGTCGCGCAGGACAACGCCTACGTGATGGCGCACCTGAGCCGCTGGCTGGAGTCGGAAGGCATGTCTTCCACGGAGCTGACCGGGCAGCAGGTGGAGCGATTCGTGGAGGCACGGCGTGCCGCTGGCTATCAGCGATGGGTGACCGTTCGGGCGTTGAAGCCGCAGCTGGGATATCTGCGGGAGATCGGCGTGATCCCGGAGGTGGACTGCGAGGAGATCGACTGCCCGGTCGAGCACGTGCTGCAGACCTACGGCGTCTACCTGCGTCGCGAGCGTCGGTTGGCCGAGCGGACGGCACGCCAGCGTGTGGACGTCGCCCGCAGGTTCTTGAGGACCTTGGTCGTCGGGGAGGCACTGCGGTTGGAGCGGCTGGAAGCGGCTGCCGTCATCTGCTTCATCATCGAGGAGTCGCGGCGCCGTCGATGAAGGTGACGACCTGCTCGTTGCGGTCGCTGCTGCGCTTCCTGTTCGTCACCGAGGTCGCAGACCGGGATCTGGCGGAGGCGGTGCCGTCGGTCGCCAGCTGGCGGATGAGCGCCCTGCCGAAGGGCGTGGACACCGAAACGGTGACCACACTGCTGGCCGCCTGTGATCAGACCACCAAGGTCGGGTGCCGGGACTTCGCCGTGCTGATGTTGATGGCGCGGCTGGGCCTGCGCGCGCGGGAGGTGGCTGCGCTGCGCCTGGACGACGTCGAATGGCGGGCCGGTGAGCTCGTTATTCATGGGAAGGGCGGCCGTATCGATCGGCTGCCGCTGCCCGCCGATGTGGGTGCCGCGCTTGTCGGCTACCTGCGTAACGGCCGTCGGCCCTCGGCGGTCCGGGAAGTGTTCCTGCGTTCGTGCGGCCCGGACACGCCGATGTCTCGCCAGTCGGTGGTCATGGCCACCCGCGGGGCCTCTGCTCGGGCCGGGATTCCCACGGTCGGTGCGCACCAGCTGCGGCATCGTGCGGCATCTCAGGTCCTGGCCAATGGCGGGAACCTGGCAGAGGTCGCGCAGCTGCTGCGCCACCACGGCGAGGAGACCACAGCGATTTACGCCAAGGTCGACCGGGACGCGCTCGCGGCGGTCGTCCGGCCATGGCCCGGGGCAGGTGAGTGATGAGCACCATGCGGGAGGCAGCCGAGGAGTACCTGGCGATGCGGCGCGGTCTGGGTTACAAGTTGCGGCAGGAGGGCCGGATGCTCCGGCAGTTCGTCGCGTTCGGCGAGGGGCACGGTTTGGAGCACTTGACCATCGAGGCCGCGCTGGAGTGGGCCACTTCGCCCAGTGAAGCCGATCCATCCTGGTGGGCGAAACGGCTGACGGTGGTGCGCGTATTCGCCCGCCACATGGCGACCATGGACACCCGCACCGAGGTCCCGCCAGCGGATCTCCTTCCCCGCGGCCACCAACGGCCGACGACACCGTATCTGTATTCGCCCGAGCAGATCACCGCCCTGGTGGGCGAGGCCGGCGCGTTGACCTCGCCGCTGCGGGCCGCGACCTTCACCGCCTTCATCGGCCTCATGGCGGTGACTGGGCTGCGGACCGGTGAGGCGATGGGGCTGGATCGCGACGAGGTGGACCTCGCCGAGGGCGTCCTGCTCGTTCAGGGCACCAAGTTCGGCAAGTCCCGGTTGGTGCCGCTGCACCCCAGCACCACCGACCAGCTGCGGAGCTACGCGCGGCGACGCGACGAGCTCTGCTCGCGGCCATCGACCCTGGCGTTCTTCCTGTCCGGAGCCGGAACCCGTCTCACCCACACCAACGCCAGCAAGACCTTCAACCGTCTGCTGCGGGCCACCGGCATCTGCACACTGCTGGGCGCGGCCAAGCCGCGCCTCTACGATCTCCGCCATTCCTTCGCGGTCGCCACCCTGGTGACCTGGTACTCCCAGGACGCGGACGTGACCCACCTCCTTCCGGCGCTCTCCACCTACATGGGGCACATCAGCCCGGCGACCACCTACTGGTATCTGCACGCCTGCCCGCAGCTGATCGCGGCCGCCGCGACCCGCCTGGAGGAGGTATGGAAGGAGTCGGCGTGACCGCTCTAGCCCCCGTCTTGCAGGGTTTCTTCACCGAACGCCTGACCCAGCGCAGGGTCAGCCCGCACACCGTCAGCGCCTACCGCGACACCTTCCGCCTGCTGCTGCTCCACGCCCAGCAGCGGCTCGGCCGTCCACCCTCGGCGCTGGATCTCAACGATCTCGATGCCGTCTTCATCGGCGCCTTCCTCGACCACCTTGAACACCAGCGCGGCAACGCCATCACCACCCGCAACGCCCGGCTCGCCGCGATCCACTCCCTGTTCCGCTACGCCGCCCTACGCTGCCCCGAACACGCCCTGCTCATCCAGCGTGTCCTGGCGATCCCGCACAAACGACGCGACTCCACCCAGATGTGCTTCCTGAACCGGCAGGAGAGCGACGCGTTCCTGGCCGCCCCGGACCGCACGACCACCCTGGGCCGACGCGATCACCTGCTACTGCTCGTCGCCATCCAGACCGGCCTGCGCGTCTCCGAGCTGACCTCCCTGACCTGCGCCGACACCGCCCTCGGCACGGGTGCTCACCTGCGCTGCACGGGGAAAGGCCGAAAACAGCGGTGCACCCCACTGACCAAGCCCACCGCCCGGCTGCTGCAGCAGTGGATCACCCACCGGCACGCCGACCCAGCCGATCCGCTGTTTCCCACCCGCACCGGCGGGCACCTGAGCAGAGACGCTGTCGCCGATCTGCTGACCAAGTACCTGCCCGCCGCCACAGCGACATGCCCGACCCTCGGCTCCAAGCACGTCACCCCGCACACACTGCGTCACTCCGCCGCTATGGCGCTCCTCCAAGCCGGCATCGACACCTCCACCATCGCCCTCTGGCTCGGACACGCCAACACCAAGTCCACCGACGTCTACCTCCACGCCGACCTGGCCATGAAGGAACAAGCCCTCGCCCGCACCACCCTCCACGAACCCCGCCCCGGCCGATACAAACCCACCGACGGCCTACTCGCCTTCCTTGAGAACCTGTAGTTATGACGGCGTTCCTGCCAGTCACGTCCCCGCCGACCAGCCGACCCGCACTCGGCCCGGCATAACCCACCACCCCAGATAATTGCCGGCGGCATAGCCGCGGGTGGCGCACGGGATGGTGTCGGCGCCCTTTAGTGGTCGGCTCCGGAAGTCCTTCGTGGGTTGATCATGTAGCTGGCCCGGCGGAGGATACTTCCTGATGATCGTCAAACTGGGCCGAAGCCATGGCCCAGGACGGAACCGGCGAAACCTACCGCGAGCACATCCGCCTTCTCCAGGCCTGCGACCACCAAGTACACGACCAGCGCCACCACGGCCGTCAGCGCGACGCCCCCACCGGCGAAACCCAGAAGACGACGAGATATACCGCCATTGTCCGTGCTTTCCCGGGTCCGGCATAGATTGGCGGGCCGCCCGCGTCCTTGATGGGTGATACCGCAAGGAGGACAGGTGGATCTGGAACCGGATTTCCGGGCGTTCGTCACCGAACGGTCGGGGGCGCTGTTCCGCTCCGCGTACCTGCTGACCGGGGACCGCCACACGGCAGAGGACCTAGTGCAGACGGCGCTGACCAAGACGGCGGCGAAGTTTCGCAGCCTGAACGACCCGAGCGCGCTGGAAGGCTACGTGCGGCGGGTCATGTACAACGAGCAGGTCAGCTCGTGGCGGCGGCGCAGGCAGATGACCGAGGTCGCCTTCGGCCACCTCCCCGACCAGATCGCCGAAGGTCACGCCGACACGGCCGACCTGCGGCTGGTCATGCGGGGGGCGCTCGCCCGGCTGACGCCGAAGCAGCGGGCCATGCTCGTGCTGCGCTACTTCGAGGACCTGTCCGAGGCCGAGATCGCCCGGGTGCTCGGGATGCGGATCGGCACGGTGCGCAGTCAGATCTACCGCTCGCTGGAGCGGCTCAGGAAGGTCGCGCCGGAACTCAGCGCGGTAAGGGAGCTCAGGTGAACATCGAGGATCTGCTCCGGGAAACCCTCGCCGACATGGCCGACGACGAGACCCCGCCCCATCCGTCCAGGTTTCTGGTCACCCGGCCGGTCCGGCGCCCCCCGTGGCTGGCGCTGGCCGCGGCGGTCGCGATCGTCGTGCTGGTGGCCGGGTCCACGTACGCGGTCCGGGGACTGACCTCGCAGGACGCGCCGCCGCGGCCCGCAGTGGTTCCGTCACCCGCGAGCGAGCCCCGAACCGTGCCGCTGGCCAAAGTCTGGCCGGACGCGGTCCACACCGTGCCGCGGAAACTGCCCAACGGCCTGACCTTCACGCCGGAGGTGTTCCTTGACGCCGACACCCTGCTGGCCAGGACCGGCCCCGCGCAGAAGCCCCGATACTGGGCCTACGAGCTGGACGGCTTCCGCGCCAGGGAACTCTTCACCTTCACCGCGCCCCCCGCGACCGACTACACCTCGGGTGTGACCTTCGGCGAAGGCCGCCTGGTCTGGTACACCGTCTCCTGGGGAGCCATCAAGGGCGCCCTCGACCTCTGGACCGTCCCCGCCACCGGCGGCCGAGTCACCAAGGTCACCACCATCCGCCAGAACATGAAGTACGGCGACCTCGACGCCCTCACCATCCAGAACGGCAGCGTGATCTACTCCCGCCGCAATCCGGGCGGCATCTACCAGGTCCCGCTGACCGGCGGCGACCCGGCCCCGCTCCCGTCCTCCCTGCCCGGCCTGCACCTGCTCGAATGGCCCTGGGCCGGAATCGCCCACGCCGAATGGCCGGCCAGAAACCAGCACATCGTCAACATGCTGACCGGCGAGAAACGCGACATCACCGCACTCCAGGGGGATCGCTGGATCTGCTCCCCCACCTGGTGCATGCAAACGCGCGGCCAGTTCGACCCCGTCGCCATCGTCAAACGCGACGGCACGTCCCGCCGCGAAGTCTTCGGCCCGAGCCTTCTGACCGGCCCGCCCACCAACGATCGCTTCATCATCCTGACCAAGAGCAAAGGCGGCACCTACCGCCTGGCCCTACACGACATCACGACCGGCGACACCGGCGACCTCGGCATCACCGGCACCCTCGGCACGACGGCGGCCAGCAGGATCCAGAAACAAACCATGCTGAACGGCGGCACGCAGAACCTCTACACGTACCCGCTGAAAGGCAAGCAGATCGTGGTCAACCTTACCGCGATCAAATGACTCCAGCCTGTTACGCGCGGGGGCGGCGAGGTGTCGGCTCCGTGAGTGTTTGAGATGGGTCAGTTGCGGGCTATGCGAGGGTTCGAGCCCGTTGGCGTGTGGCGGGTCCTCTGCGGGTCAGACGGCGGGCCATACCGTTGACGGCGGCCTAGATCCATCGGGCACGGCGACTGACCGGCCTCACGGTCTGCCGCTGAGTTCGACGCAGCAGGCGCCCGGCCGCGGCGCCAGGATGGCGTTGACGGTCTCGGCGCCCAGGCCGGTGAGAAAGCCGGTGAGGAAAGCGTGATTGATCCCGCAAACCAGGTCGGGGTCCTTGGCCGCCATCGGGTGGAACGGGCAGTTCCGCAGCCGGACCAGGGTCGGCGCGGTCCGCGAAGGCTCGAAACCGTGGCGTTCCAGCATCAGCCCCGCGCAGGTCAGGGCCCGTTCGGTGCCAAGGCGGCCCAGCTTCAACTCGGCACGTTCCGCTTCGCCCGCCATCCGCCCTCGCTCGGTGGCCACGCGGAGGGCGGCCGCCCGCCCGGTCTCCCCCGGCTCCTGCAGGCGCACGGCATCCAGGAGAATGTCCGCGAGCAGGCCGTGCTCTCGCTGCGGAATGCTCACCTGGACGCTCGCGGCGCCCGGCCGGTAGACCTTCGGCGCCCGGCCGACCTGGCGTAGCCCGTCCGGTCGCGCGTAATCGGCGGTGAGCAGGCCGACGGCCACGAGTTTGTCCAGGTGAAAGGCCGCGAGTTTCCGGGAGATGCCCACGCTTTCCGCGGCCTCGTCCCGCGTTACCGGGCGGCCGGACCGCCGGATGAACTCATACATCCGGCGCCGCAGGTCGTCACTGAGTACGGCAACCGCTTCCAGCGTGGCGCGATCGGGGGTCACCAAACCAGGTTAACACCTACTCTCGTAGTCAAAACACGACATGTTGCTGATTGTGCCCTGATGATTGACCCCGTGCCTTTATATCGCTAAAACTTGTTAGTGATATAGGAGGTTGGGAATGTCCACTCCACCACGACGGGCCAAGGAGCCGGTGACGGTGCTCGCCGGGCCGTACGGGCATCCGTTGCATCCGATCCTCGTGACGGTTCCGATCGGGGCCTGGGTGAGCAGCCTGATCTTTGATCTGGGGTCTCATCTGGTCAGGGAGCCGGGCTTCCTGACCGAGGGCTCAATCTGGCTGATCGCGGTGGGGGTGATCGGCGCCCTGGTGGCGGCCATGTTCGGGTTCCTCGACCTGCTCGCCATTCCGGGCGGCACGCCCGCGTTCCGTACCGGGCTCGTGCACATGGGTGTGAACGTGGCGGTAATCACCGCGTACGCGGTGGCCTGGGCTTGGCGGCTGGCCGGGGACGGCCTGGCCGCGGTCGGCGCCGGCCAGATCGCGCTGTCGGCGATCAGCCTGGCCGGTCTGGCCGTCTCGGGGTTCCTGGGCGGCAAGCTCGCCTTCCGGTACGGCGTGCGGGTCGCCGATGAGGTCACCCAAGCGCGGGGTTTCGATCTCAATTCATAACGAAAGAGGGCATCATGGGCATTGCCGCACTCATCACCTGGTTGATCACCGCGGTAGGCGGCTTCTTCATGCTGAGCATCTGGATATCCCGGGGCGGTCTCCGCCAGCGACCGACCCACCTGCCGGTCCCGTTGATCTTCGCGCACTTCCTGCTGGCCGCCGCCGGACTTATCGTCTGGATCATCTACGTAGCCGCGGACGTCGACGCCCTCGCCTGGGTCGCGTTCGTCATCCTGCTCCCCGTCGCCGTGCTGGGTTTCACCATGCTGGCTCGCTGGCTCCAGTCCCGCCAGGGCGACGCCGCCGCCGCGGACGCCCCCGCGGAACGAAGCTTCCCGGTCCCGGTCGTGATCGGCCACGGCTTGTTCGCCGTGATCACGCTCGTCCTCGTCCTGCTCACCGCCCTCGGCGTCGGCGAGAGCTGACCCGACCCTCTCCCCCCAGCCGCGAGGCTGTCGTTGCGACGTTGGACCGTGTTGGCCGAGGCGGGCAACGCCTTCCTTGGCTCGATCCTGGATCGAGGACACGACCGTCCTGGCCCCTTTGACGTGCCCCAGCATCTCCGGCGATTCGTCCACCGCGACCACCTCGTGGCCGAGCGCCAGCAGCCCGTGCGTCACCCACCCGGTTCCCGCGCCCAACTCCAGGATCCGGGCCCCGGCGGGCACCGCGCCGTGGATCAGCTCGGGTTCGCCGCGCGGTTTGCCCGGCCGACCTGCCCTGGCGGGGTAGGTCCATTTCTTCTTGACCAGCCTGCGATGCCAGGCCAGCAGCGTGCCGGGGGTCACGATGCGATGCAGCCGAAGCTGAGCAGGCAACAGTCGGGCCAGCGCAGACAGCACCGCCCGATCCGCCCAGTCAGGCTTTGGACGGGTGACCTGGCGACGCAGCACCGCCACCTCGATGCTCGAGCCACGAACCCCCAGGTCAACCTCGGCGGCTGAGTTTCCGCACCCGACAAGGTCAGCCGTGCTCGGTCCATGCTCGTCCGTCCCGGAACGGGGCGTCAGGACGCGTAACAGGCGGACGCCTAAACCAGCCCCACACGGGACGGACTGACACCAACTGACACGTCGCAAGCTAAAGGATCTTGCTTCTAATCCGACGGCCGGCAAGCTTCGACATCGGCGAGGGAAGCGCTGCCGCGCAAGTGTTCAGGGAGATGCCTCGTCGGAAGTCTCGCCAGGCAACCCCTTATGATCACCGGGTGGCCTTGCCGAGGATCGCAGCGATCGTCCTGATGCTCGCCCTGACGGTCGGCTGCGGAGGCGATGCGGTCACGGCGCGAACGCCCGCCGAGGCGGTGGCTCAGCGGATGAAGGGCTCGACCGGCGTGAAGGTCGCCAGGCTCGTCCGCCTGGACTACGGCGAGAACGTGTTCACCCCTCCAGCGGAGGACGACTTCATCGTGCCGGTCAACATCGGCGAATACAGCGAGAGCCGTACCGCTGGAGTCCTAAGCGCGGCTGCCTCCGACCTGACCACGACCTACTACCAGACCAACGTCCCCGATGAGCTGAAGAGCGTTTTCCCAACCGACCTGTCCTACATGACGACCCGGGCGATCTCGATCGCAGGCTCCGGCACCTACAGGTACCGGGCTGATCGGCAGGATGTTCCCGCGGGCAAGTCCTGGCTTCACAGCCGCAGCTCCGGGTGCGAGCAGCGGTTGCGCGCCATCGGCTCGCTCGGCGTACTCGACCTCGTCTCACCGGAGGTGCTGCGAAAGCTGGCGGCCCCGGTTCCCTCTGCGGGGGAGGCCATCGACGGAGTTGCCACCGTCGTGCACGCCGGGAGCAGCTCGCAGGCAGAGTTCGGCATCGCGGCTCCACACGACGACCCCGTGCTCGCCGCCCAATTGCTCAAGCGGCTCGGCTCGATACAGGTCTCCTGGCAGTTGTGGGTCGGACCGGACCGGCTTCCCCGTCGGGTGCGCCTCACCTTCACCCATCCCATGGCCGAGGACAACCAGCCCAAGACCGCCGTGGCCGAGGTCGACTTCACCGACTGGGGCAGCGATGTGCTCATCGACTCCCCACCGCCGGACCAGGTGCACGAGACCGGGACCTGTCTGGACCCGGAACCATACTGAGCGGCGTACGACTTCGAGAATCCGGTCTGGCCGATCCCGACGCTACCGGACTGATATTCCTTGACACGAATATTCTCTGAAGAGAATACTTCTGTCCATGGACGCACTCCTTACCGCACTGGGCGACTCGGCCCGCTGGCGGCTCGTGAGTCTGTTGGCCGAGCGGCCCCGCTCGGTCGGCGTTCTCGCCCAGCTCGCCGAGGCGCGCCAGCCGCAGACGACCAAGCACCTGCAGGCCCTTGAGCGCGCCGGCGTCGTCACCTCCCAGCGCACCGGCCAGCGCCGCATCTACGCGCTACGGCCCGCTCCGCTGCGGGACCTGGCGGCTGCGCTCAACCGGCTCGCCGACACCGCGGACCAGGTCGGTGGCCTACGCGAGACCTACGACCGTTACGGGCTCAGCCTCCACGCAGAGCGGCTCGCCGCGGAGGAGTCGGGGTGGGCCGACGGCCGCTCGTTCAGGTTCCTCCGGTCACTGACGGGGCGCCCCGAGCTGGTCTGGCGCCACCTGACCGAGACCTCTCTGCTCGCCCGCTGGTGGACGCCCGACGACCTCCGCGTCTCCGAGCTCGTATTCGAGGCGCGACCGGGTGGGCGGATCGTCCAGGAGTACCGCGATGCCGAGGACGCCGACGGCTCCGACCTGGTCGCCGGGCGCGCGGAGGGAGTCGTCGACGACGTACGCCCCGGTGAGCGCCTCGCCTACCGGCTCTCCCCGCTGCTTCCCGGCGGCGGCCTCGCCTTCACCGCCCACGTCGACCTCGGCCTCCGGCCCACCGACACCGGCACGGACCTCGACGTCCACTACCGGATCACCGACAGCACAGTCGACTCCGCGGACTTCATCGCAGGCATCGAGATCGGCTTCGGCCAGAGCCTCGACAAGCTCGCGGCGACCCTCGCCGCAGATTCCTACAGCACCGACAACACCGAGCACGACACCGACACAAGGAGCACGAAGTGACAGACCAGACCGGCCGCAGAGTCGTCACCAACATGAGCCTCTCCCTGGATGGCCACTACGCCAAGCCGGACGACCCTCTGGACATGGGCTGGGTGATGCCGTACGCCGTCACCGACGTCGCCCGCGACCACCTGACCAGCCTCTGGGAGCCGGCGACGACGGCCCTGCTCGGGCGGGTCAACGCCGAGGGGTTCCTCGGTTTCTGGCCCACCGTCATCGGCATGGAGGGCGCCGACCCGCGCGACGAGGGCTTCGCGAAATGGCTCGTCGACACCGACAAGGTGGTCCTCTCCTCCACCCTCGGCGAGGCGCCGTGGGAGCGGACGACGATCGTCGACAAGCCGACCGCCGAGGTGGTCGCGGACCTCAAGACGACCGAGGGCGGCGACATTCTCGTGCTCTCCAGCGCGAGCGTCATCAAGGCGCTGCTGGCGGCCGACAAGGTCGACCGGCTGGCGATCACGATCTTTCCGATCTTCCTCGGCGGCGGACCGCGCCTCTTCGACGACGGCCTGCCCACGGGGCAGTGGACGCTCGTCAGCCAGGCCGCGGGCGAGCACGGCACGCTGGCTCTCATCTACGACCGAGTCCGCTGAACCGACCGATCAGCGCACTCAGCCGGCGAGGTGGCCCCCAGCTTGGAGCCAGCTAGCGCCACGGCCCGCATGGGAGGACAGGGAGCCACAGCCCTTCGTAAGCGCCCTCCGTCATAGGAAACTCCGGGCATGCGAACGGCCCGCACACGGCGGGCTCAATCGCGTTCAGCTGAACATATGTTGGCGTTCGCGCAGGTCATGTCAATCCAGCCTGGCCCGATGCCTTTACGCCGCATCAGTGAGGAACTCTTCGTGCTGCTCTTCACGAGCAAGTGCCCGAAGGAAACGTCCCGTCAGACGGCGAGTGATTGTTCCTGGCGCCGTGGTGAGTTCCGCCCACGTCACCTCCGTAGCTCGCGTGGACGAGGCGGCCGGAGGTGATCATGAAGGCGAGTGCCGGGAACGCTGGCAATCTCGCCGACGCGGACAAAGTCGTCTTCCGTCAGTTCGTCCAGCCTGGTAGGGCTCACCAGTGTGATCACTTCAGCTATATGCACGGCAATGCCGGACTTGAGTAGATTCAGACCGAGCGTGATCTAGTTCGCCATCGATGCTGGGCGACGGAGCAGCCCTTCGAGGGTGGTTTTTCTCCACCCCAGGCAGGCTCTCCTGCCCGCTGATGTACGGGTACTTAGCGTCGGGGCTAGCATGGCTTTATGACCGCTCAGCCCGCGCACGAAGGGCCGGTGCCGTTCCTGGTCCCGCCGGAGAAGAACCTGCGGGCGATCCGGGTCGCTCTCCTGCCCGAATACCACCCGGACTTCGACCGCCAGTTCCGTCAGGTCATGGCGGACGCGACAGAGACCCTGGATCTGTCCCTGATCACCGACTTCATCGAACACTGGTGGCGGTTGGCGCGCCTGTGTGGTGATCCTGCGCGTCACCGAAGCGCCATGGACAAGGCCGCCCGGCTTGAGCGCGGCGAGCACGTCCCCACGCTCTCGCGGGCTGAGACGATGGCCCGGCTGGGTCTGTAGGTGTACGTCGTTGAGGTGCTGGAGGAAGCCTCCGCCCAACTCTTGGAAGCTCCCGCAGAAGCCAGGCACGCGTTCGTGGCGTTATGGGACCTTCTCGAACTCCATCCATGGAGCGGCGACTCCGCCAGCAGGGAGAAGCCGGACGCGAACATGCGCATCCACTCGTTCGGCGAACGCGGTGAAGGCATGGCCTTGTACCTGATCCTGGAGGATCAGCGCCGGGTGGCCGTGCTGCAAATCACCTGGATCGGCTGACGGCCCGGACCCGCGAGTTCGCCGGCCAAGCTGGGGTACGCGGCAGACCGTCGGTACGCTGACCAGCAGAGAGCCCTGGCGCGGGGAAGCGTCCGGAACTGTCACACGTTTGGCGGCGGACTGGCTGTCATTCGTCTGCTGCTTCGCTCCAATCTCCTTCACGGCCGGCTCTACTGGAGCTTTGCGCCTGCGGCTGGTCCGTTTGGCTCCGCTGGGGGCCAAACGCGCGGTCCGGCACGCGGCGCTAGCTGCCTCACGACACCGGCGTTTCGACGCAGTGCAGGCGGTTGTCGAGGTTGTTCAGGGCTGTGGCCAGGGCGTGGTATCGGACCTGTGACCGCATATGTCGGCCCAGCCCCAATGGTCGGCGGGGCGGCCGTCGGCTGACAGGCCGAAGGTTAGTCGGGCGATGTTGGCGTCGCCGATATTCGACAGATGACGGAAGCCTCCGAGTGGGGTACGGACAAGATTCGCCTCGGTCAGGCGTTGTTCGAGGACATCCGCCGCGGCGTCTTGTCCCAAGCGGCGGAGTTTGTCCAACAGCGAATCGATGAGCGGCTCGGTCAGCGGTATCTCGGCAGCGGTGCATCGGCACAGGTCCTCGATCGCGTCGCGTGCGTCGCCCGCTTCCAAGACATCGAGCAGCAATATCACCTGCCAGTCGTCATCGGTGGGGGCGTGCGCGAGGCGGTCGACCATGCGTATGAAGGTCGTGCGGAAGGGCGTCTCGGGAAGCAGGTCCAGGTCGCGAAACGAATTGAAGCCTTCCGGAGCCGATGACAACACCCAGTAGGGGGGAGCCGCGAGGGGTTCGATAGCCCTGAGGAGGTGAGCGAAGCCGTAGCACCCAAGGGGTTCGCGCGCGACGAACGGGACACGGTAGGGGAGGTCACGGTCTAATAGCTGGGAGATCGCACGATCTGCGCCGATTCCGTGGAGGGCTTCGAGAAGGAAGCCCACCCCTTCCCCGACCTCGAGGTCGACTTCCAGGGCAGGGTTGCGCGCCAGCAGGTTGTGTAACGTGCGCAGGGCGCCGATGTGAGCGAGTTCTTCGGGAACTTCTGCCGACGGGTCGAACCGGCCTGACCACTCGAACGCGACATCGGGCCCAGCGCAATACCAAAGACTTTGTATTAAGAGCGCGACCCCGCTGGCGTCAGTGAGCCGGCAGTGGGCTCCGGGGTCGCGAACGATTAGCGCCGCGACCGCCTCATGCGCGTGCGCTTCGTACAGACCGTCCAGTAAGAAGCCCAATGGCTCGGGATCATCGAGCGTGACCTGCTCGCAGAAAGTGACCAAATCTGGGCGTGCCGCGAGGGCGGCTGCCGCGCTCGCACAGCGTGTCTCGGTCAGGGCCGTCAGGAACGGCCACAGGGTGTCAGGGTGATCGAACGTCATGGCCGCCGGCGCCCGCAGGGCGAAGGCTTCGGCTGCTTCGTGGTCTTCGTCCGCCAACGCTCGAAGTACGCTGACCGACGACCATGTATCGACATCGGCGGCTATAACCGCCGCGTGTGCGAGAAGTGTCGATCGGGCGTCGTCGGCCCCGGTGTCCTTGAGAGTTTCCAGTAGGGTGCCGATTCCCTCTCCCCCTGACACTTGTTCCACGACCCAGCGGCTCACGTCGGCCGTACTGGCGGGGTCCACCTGATGGATGATCTCGACCAGACCGCTGCCGGAGTACGCGTCGCCGAGTGTCATGACAGCTCGCTGGAATGCGCGGGCCGCGTCGCGGTAGTAGTCGATGCCTTGCAGATAGAAACCAACAGTCCGTGCGCTCTGCGGGTCGGCATGGCGGACGAGTACCTCCAGTAGCGTGCGCGGCGGTTCGACCTGCCAGCGTCCGGTCAGGGCGAACTGAACGAGAAAGTCCTCGGGTTCGTAGTACGCGCCGAGGTCGCCCGACCTTTGCCGTAGCGCGGTGAGTGCCGTCAGCGTGCGTCTTATGTCGGTCCTGGATCCGTCGGTACGGACGCCCGACGTGATGTTGTTCAGGGCTGTCACTGCCCAGTCCGGATCGCCGGGGCGCTGGCGGTCGGTCAGGTACCCGTCGGCAGCCGCTTCCAGCAGAACTGCGGGCAGAGGCCGGTGGTGTCCTAGTCGGCGCGCGTCGAGCGCCGCGGTGATCAAGGCATGTTCGACAGGGGAGAACAGTCCTCCATGAAGGTAGGCGTCCAAGAGTTCATTGGCGCCGGTGAGACGCTGGGTCAACCGCCCGTCTTCGCCGCTTGCCTGGGCCGCGGCTTCGAGTCTGGGATCGTCGGAGGCCAGCCGGCCCAACTGCTCGGGCTCGAAGTTCGGCGGTACGGGAATCCGCGCCGTGGCGGGCCCTTCCAACAGGTCCCGGACGCTCGCGTGACCATCCGGGAAACGGCCGCGGGCAAGGAACTCGCTCAGATAGGGGTGCTCCCACATCGATCCGATCACCAGGACCTCGGATGCCCGGTCCAACAGGCTAATCAGCAGGCGGGCGACTCGCTGACCGGATGGGCCGTACAGGAACCGCTGCGTTTCGTTGAGCCACAGCACGGTTCTTGGCTGGATCGTGCTCTTCGTGAGGAGACGGAGTAAGTCTTCCGCGTCTTCGGGCCGGATCAGAGGCCAGTCTCCGGCCAACGCGGCAACCGCCTCGTACATCGCGCGGGTCTTGCCCGTCGTCGATTCCCCTGTCAGTAGGGCGAAAGCTGCGGATCCGCCGTCTTTCACGGACGAGATGACCGCGCGGAGCCGGTGGTCGTGCACGCGGGTCAGATACTTCGTCAGTTCCGGCAGGTCAGTCGGCTCGATATCGCCAGCGGGCAGGACCGCACGGTGAATGCCAAGAAGCCGTGGCGACAGGTCGCGGATCGTGTGGCGGGCGTACGGCGCCGAAGGCGGCGAGGTGCGATCAGGCGATATGCGGTTGTCCCGAACGCTCTTGGCGGAGGACAGCAGCACGGTCCATTCCCGCTCGCTTCGCTGTGCCTCGGTCAGTCCTGCCCGCCGTCGTTCAGCGGCTCGGACGCAAGCGCGTACGACACGGAGAAGACGGTCCTCCGACTGCGGGAGATTGAGCCCTTTCTTCCAGTCGGAGATCGTCGCGTGTCCGACACCGCTTTGATCCGCCAGTTGACGGTCACTCAGTCCGGAAGAGTCCACCAGCGCGGAGAACCGAAGGCAGAAGTCCTCTGGACCAGGTCGCCGCATGGTGCCTCCCCTGTCCACCGGCTGTCGTGTCCGAATGCCCCGGACGGTTGCCCACTAAATCCGACGCCCGTCATCTGCGCAGTTGAGAAAACGTCAGCGGCCGGTGTCCGGAATGCCTGTCGAGTGGCCGCCTCTTTCCCATCAAATTCTCCCGAGGAAACAGATCACGACGAATCGAGGAAGCCGTGGACCGACAGGATGAGCGTAACCAGGAAATGCACCGCCGGACGTCCGGATGGCAGGTCGTGCAGGCGATCACCAGCCTGGGCAGGCTGATCGTCGAAGTCGCACGCTGGGTCATGGACGACGGGTCCCGGAGTTGACGGAGTCGGTCATCCGTGCGACCGGGAGGCCGGCTCCCCCGAAGAGCCGGGAGCCGGCCGCAGTGAATCTCTCTTGCACCACGAGTAAGGCCATGGCATCTTCCCCACCGCGACACCGACGACGCCGGGCGAAGAATCAGGGCATGATCACGTACTTGATTCTTGAAAATCAGCGCCACGTGGAGATCTTGGACCTGGTGCGGGTTCAGTTCTAATGAGCGGGCTGAGGTGTGCGGCAGGTACCTTGATCACGAGATCCTTGATTACTTTGTGTAGTCATACTACAACATATAGTTATGACACGTATGCGCTTCGTTGCAACCTCAGCCCTTCTCGCCGTCGGTCTCATGCCGGCTGTCGCTCAGGCTTCGGTGGAGCCGCCTCCGGGGCTGAAGGACCAAACCCTCGCTAGCGCGAACAGTAATCGGGCCAAGTATGGTGCCAGGCCACTGGCATGGAGCGATGCGCTGTATCCGGCCGCCGACCAGTGGGCGCGTGGATGCCGGTTCCAGCATCCACGAACCGCAGGCCGCTATGGCGAGAGCCTGTTTGCGACGTACGGCGCCACCAGCGCCACCGCCGCACTCACGGACGCCTTCAAATCCTGGATGTCCGAGGCATCCAGCTACAACTACAACAATCCGGGCTTTTCTGGAGCAACAGGTAATTTCACTCAAGTGGTATGGAAGAGCACCACCAAACTCGCGATTGCTGTTGCTCAATGCCCCGCGGGCAGCATATTTCCATTCGCATCCTATTTCGTGGTGGCACGTTACAGTCCGCCCGGTAACGTCACCGGCCAATTCCCGCAGAACGTAGGTCGCCGCGTGGCATAACAGGGCGACGCCGCCCCGAAGAGATCGTGGGCGGGCGTTCTCGCATCCGGCACCCGCTGATCAACGAGAGCCCGCCCCAACGAGCCGATCCCGTCGTGACCAATCTGTTGCCAAGCTCGCTCTTTGAAACCTCGCGGTAACACTCTAGCCTTCGGGATAACGTTATCCCAAGGCCATTACGGACAACCCGGAACATCCAGCCAGGGCGACCGCCACCCACCTTCGAGCTCAGCGGCCCGCTTCCGACGTGGGCGGATACCTGCTGCCCGGCCCCGTTTCCCAACACGCCGAGCTCAACTCCGGTCACCGAAAGGTACTGAAAGGCACCACCATGAGAAGACCGCGACGCATTGTGTTAGCCGCCGCTCTCGCGACGGCACTCACCGGCTCGCTGCTGACCGCCACCCCGGCCAGGGCGGCGACCCCCACCGCCGACCAGCAGTGGGCGCAGGTCCAGCAGCTCGTCGGCGCGATCAAGGGCCGCTGGACGACCCCGGCATACGCGAACTCGATCACGCGCACCATGCCGGACACCGCGCTGCTCGGAAACGGCGACATCGGCGTCACCTCCGGCGGCGGCGTCGGCTACAAGACGTTCTACATCTCCAAGGGCGACTTCTGGATCGGCACCCAGTCGCCGTCCCTGATCGCCCTCGGATCGGTGACGATCACGCCCGCGACCGGCGCGGAGAACTCCGCCAACCTGGCGATCGGGGCGACGGCCACGGCCTCCTCGTCGCACCCCTCCTTCCCGCCCAGCCGCGCGGTCAACGGCAACTGGGGCGCGGGCTACGAGGGCTGGGTGTCGAACGTCGGCAAGCCGCAGACCCTCAACCTGGACCTCGGCTCGGCCAAGACCTTCAAGCGCTACATCCTCAAGCACGACGCGGCCGCCCGCCCGAACGAGAGCGCCAACACCAGCAAGGACTGGACGCTCTCGGTCAGCACCGACGGCCAGAACTACACCACGGTCGACACCGTCACCGGCAACAACCTCCCGACCACCGACCGGACGTTCGCCCCGGTCACCGCGCGGTACCTGCGACTACACCTCGCCGAGCCGACCCAGGCCACCACCCCGGACTCGATCAACAACCCGCGCGCCAGGATCGGCCAGTTCGAGCTGTACGACACCGAGGGCCCGACCCAGCCCACCGACCCTTTCCTCGAGGAGCAGAACATCCTCAAGGGCGACGTCGAGACCTCGATGACCATCGGCGGCCAGCCGGTCTCGATGAAGACGTGGACCGGCGCCGACGACAACATCGTGGTCACCCAGATCCGCTCGCTCGGCAGCCACACCGTGCGGTTGCAGGCGCGGACCTCGACCGGTTCCGTCGACGCGCGCGGCGGCCTGACCAGCACCTCCGGGGTCTCCGGCGACAGCGTGTGGGCCACCCGTACCACCCTGGCGGCACCGCGCTGGACCACCCGCGCCTCGCTCGCCACCCGCGTCATCGGCGGCCAGGTGATCGGCTCGCCGACCGCGAACGGCCCGGCCGGTCAGATCGTGTTCGACCTGCCCGCGGGTGAGACCGTGAACATCGTCACCGGTGTCGCGGGCGGCGGCCAGAATCCGGCCGACCCGGCCCCGGCCGCGCTGGCGCTGGCCGGCGCGCAGACCGGCGCCACCGTCGACGCGCTCTACGACGCGCATCTCGACTGGTGGAAGCAGTACTGGCTGAAGTCGTATGTCGATCTCGACGACGACGTGCTGGAGAAGTTCTACTACGGCCAGCTCTACCTGCTCGGTTCCTCGCTGCGTGAGGGGAAGACGGCGTCCGGCCTGTACGGCATCTGGGCCACCTCGGACTTCCCGCAGTGGGGTGGCGACATGCACCTCAACTACAACTGGCAGGCCAACTACTACGGCGTGTACTCCAGCAACCGGGCCGACCTGGCGTTGCCGTACTACGACCTGGTGGCGGACTTCCTGCCCGAGGCCAGGCGGCGGGCGAAGGAGGACCTGGTCAGGGTCAAACCGGACTACATCACCCCGCGTTTCCCGAGCGGCGGCGTGCCCGGCGGCGTGCTGTTCCCGGTCGGCATCTCGCCCTTCGGCGCCACCAGCGACAACAACTACCACCAGCAGGTCGTCAACGGGCTTTTCACGGTGACGCAGCACATCGCGTACTGGGACTACACGCGGGATCGCGAGTTCCTGGCCATGACGGCCTACCCCGTCATGAAGGAAGTGGCCGAGTTCTTCGAGCACTACCTGGAGTGGGACAAGGCCGCGAAGCAGTACAACCTCTACTCGGGGCCGCATGAGGGCATCTGGGCGAAGAACTCCAGCCCGGACATCGGCATGCTCAAGCTCCTGCTGACCAAGACGATCGAGGCCAGCGAGCTGCTCAAGGCCGACAAGGAGAAGCGCCCGGTCTGGAAGCAGATCCTCAAGCACCTGCCGCCGGCGCCGACGATCGTGCACAACGGCAAGACCGTGTTCGCGCTGGCCGACCCCGGCACGGTGAGCGACGGGCGGGACATCCGCCCCGGCGACAACACCATCAACCTGGAGTTCATCCACCCGGGTGAGCAGATGGGCATCACCTCGCCCGAAGCGGACCGGCAGATCGCCATCGACACGATCGACGCGATGAACTCGTGGGGCCAGGAGAACAGCTTCCCCAAGATCTTCCTCCAGGCCGCCCGCGTGGGCTACCCCGCGCAGACCCTGATCGACCGGCTCAAGACGCAGATCAACAACCGGATGGCGGGCAACCTGCGCATCACGGACGGCAACCACGGCCTGGAGAAGGCCGGCACCATCGAGGCCGTCAACAACATGCTGGTGCAGAGCTTCGACGGCACCGTAAAGGTCTTCCCGGTCTGGCCAGTGGGCAAGAACGGCTCGTTCGTCAAGCTCCGGGAGAAGGGCGGCCTGGTCATCTCCAGCGAGATCAGCGCCGGCCGAGTGACATATGTGGACATCACCAGCGAGGCCGGCGGCGACGTCAAGCTGGTGAACCCCTGGGGCCAGAAGGTGCGCATCATCCGGGTGGGCACCAAGCAGGTCTCGTACGACAGCGGCAACACGATCGAGTTCTCGACCAAGGAGGGCTCGACCTACAACATCACCCCCGTCTGACGGGGTATGGCCCGGCGCGTCCGGTTGGCGAGCTGATCGCCCCGGACGTACCGGGCTTTCCGGTCCGGTGGGTACGTTGTTGCGGGCGCGACGCCGATCTCGCGGTGCTGTATGAGCGTGACCAGCCTCCGAGCCCTCTGGTTTTGTCATACGGGCTCGCTACCGTGTGCGGAGTACGCGTTTCCGGACCTGAGGTGGCTGGACGGCATGACGGCTGTGCTCATCGGGCGAGACCACCCGGCGGGAGTGCTGCGGTCCGAGATCGAACGGGCCGCGGACAGCCACGGCGGCCTGGTGCTGGTCACGGGTGAGGCGGGGATCGGGAAGACGACGCTGGTCACGGGGGCGGTGGAGGAAGCCAGGCGGCTGGGGGCGCTGGTGCTCAGCGGGTCGTGCTGGCATTCGGAGGGGGCGCCCGGGTTCTGGCCCTGGGTGCAGGTCGTGCGAGGGCTGCGGCGGAGCGCGACGCCGCAGGAGTGGGAGGCGGCCGCGGCGGCGGCCGGGGGCAATCTGACCGTGCTGCTGGGCGAGCAGCCCGCGCCGGGGTCGGCCGAGGCTTTCCAGTTGTACGACGCGGTCACCGCTGCCCTGGCCTCGGTGTCACAGCGGCGGCCGGTGGTGGTCGTACTCGACGATCTGCACTGGGCTGACACGGCGTCGCTGCGCATGCTGGAGTTCGCGGCTCAGCACACCTGGTTCGAGCGGCTACTGCTGGTCGGGACGTACCGGGATGTGGAGGTCGAGTCGGGCGGGCATCCGCTGGAGACGCTGATCATGCCGCTGGTGGCCAAGGCGACGACGGTGACGTTGACCGGGCTTGCCCGCGACGAGGTGGGCACGCTGATGGCCCGGACCGCCGGGCGGGAGCCGGAGCCGGAGCTGGTGGACGAGGTTCACCGCAGGACCGGCGGTAATCCGTTCTTCGTCGAGCAGACGGCTCGGCTGTGGCGGAGCAGCGGATCGGTGAGCGCGATCGCGCCGGGGGTCAGGGATGCGCTGCAGCGGCGGCTGTCGTTGCTGCCGCCGCCGCTGGTCGAGTTGCTGACCGCGGCGTCCGTGCTGGGGCGCGAGTTCCATCGGGAGGTGCTGGCGGCCACGTCGGGCACGCCGCCCGGACGGGTGGGCTCGCTGCTGAACCAGGCGGTGAACGCCCGGCTGGTCGTGGCGGGGGAGGACGGGCGGTTCTCGTTCGCGCACGACCTGGTCAGGGAGACGTTGTACGCGACGATCGAAGGTCCGCAGGCGCGGCGGCGGCATGCCGCGGTGATCCATGCCCTTGATGAGTCGGCCGCGTTGACCGAGTGGATATTTCCGGCGGATCAGGCGCATCACGCCTACCTGGCCGGGGATGAGCTGGATCCGGCGCGGGTGGTGCAGTCGTTGCGGGCGGCCGAGCGGGATGCCGGAAGGCGGCTGGCCTCCGAGGAGGGCATGGGGCATCTGCGCCGGGCGTTCGACGTGTCGGCGGCGCTGGATCCCCGCAGCCGGGCGATGATCGCTCTTGATCTCGGCGAGGCGCTCGATCATTCCGGGGAGCCCGAAGAGGCCAGACGGGTTTTCCGCATCGCCGTGGAGCTGGCCAGGGAGGTGGACGCGCCGGATCTTCTGACGCGGGTCGCGCTCAGCATGTATCGGTCTGAAGCGCCCGGGTTGCGAACCGGCCGGAACCCGCAGATGACCACCGATCTCATCCGGGAGGCGCATGCCCGGATGCTGGGAGTGGCCGACCCTGGGCCCCCGGGTCAGGCTTCGCTGGACTCGCTGGCGGAAGAACTCACCGCGCATATGGCGGAGCTGGCTCGCCGCGACCAGGACGATGAGGCGCTGGCGTTCAGTCTGAGCTCGCGGTTTGACGCCATCTGGCGGCTGGGGACCGCGGCGGAGCGGACGGCGATCACCGGCGAGCTGATCGAGACGGCACGCCGCAGGGGCGATCACGACGGGGAACATTTCGCCGCGTCGTTGCGGTGGGTGTCGCTGCTGGAGCAGGGCGATCCCAGCTATCTGGAGCAGTACGACACCTCGACCACGTTCGCCGAGCGGGACGGCATGCCCCGGTTGACGTTCGCGGCGTTCGTCGACCAGAGCATCATCACCACGCTGATGGGCCGGTTCGAGGAGGCGGAGACCTTCCTTGAGCAGGCCATCGACGCGGCCGGGGAGGAGGGCGATTCCTTCTTCCCGTTCATGGTCAATCATTTGCGCTGGGCCTTTCTGCTGATGCAGGGTCGTTTCGACGAGCTGGGCGAGGTGCACGCGAAGCTCGTGGAGCACGGGCATCCGTATCCCGAGCTGCTGGAGGGGATCACGGCCCTGAATCAGGGGGACGTGTCCGCGGCACTGGGCTTGTTGCCGGAGATCGTCCCGGGTGTGGATCCGTATCCGCGGAATGTCATGGCGCTCGGGTTGCGATTTCTGGCGCACGCCGCGGTGGCCTCGGGCGATGCGCGGTTGTGCGCGTGGACGCGGGCAGAGCTCGCGCCCTACCGGGGGCAGTGGCTGGTTTCGCTGTACGGATGCGACATCAGTGGGCCCATCGATCTGTGGCTGGCCAGGATCGACGCCGCCCAGGGACGGTTCGCGGACGCGGTCGAGGAGTTCACCGCCGCTTATCGGTCCGCCGATCGGTTGAAAGCGCGGCCGTGGTCGATCGAGGCGCGCATGCAGCTGGCGGCGACGCTGGTGGACCGGGGTGACGGCGAGGATGTGGCCGTGGCGAAGGAACTCATCGATGAGGTGGAGCGGGAGGCCGTGGCCATCGGCATGCGGCACGTGGTCGAGCGGGTCCGGCGGATGCGCCGCGAAGCCGACGCCGACGCCACGGCGGCTCCGGCGCCGAAGCCGAGCGGGGTGTTCCGGATGGAGAGCGGAGTCTGGTCGCTGGGCTTCGGCGGGCTGACCATTCATATGCCGGACGCCAAAGGGTTGCGCGATCTGCACTATCTGCTTGGCAGTCCTGGCGGTGACATTCCGGCCGTGCGCCTGCTGGATCCGGAGGGCGGGGAGGTCGTGGTGGCCGCCCGGCGTTTCGGTGGCGACGCCGTCCTCGACGAGGAGGCCAAAGCCCAGTTCCGGCGACGGCTCACCCAGCTGGACGACGAGATCGACCGGGCCGCCGAACTGGGCGACGACCGGCGTGCCGTCGCCTTCGATCAGGAGCGTCAAGCCCTCCTGGCCGAACTGCGGGCCGCCGCGGGGCTGGCAGGCCGGGATCGCCGCCTGGGCGACGAGGCCGAACGAGCCCGCAAGACGGTGACCGCCCGCATCCGCGACACCTTACGCAAACTAGACGACCGCCATCCTGAACTGGCCAGACATCTCCGCTCGGCGGTCTCCACCGGCTCCACCTGCCGCTACCAGCCGGAACGTGAGATCGACTGGCGGCTGTGACGGCGGCTTCATGAGAACGGGCCTTGGTGTCCGCGATCATCATGATCACGGACACCTTGGCTCTTTGAGATCGTGGACACCTTTGGACTATTTGCGGTTGTAAAGGCGCATGGTGAGGGTGCCGAAGATGGCGGTCATGACCACGCAGGAGATCAGGACCCAGGTGATCTCGCCAGTGTCCCAGGTGCCCGCCATCAGGGCGCGTACGGCTGTGACCAGGTGGGTGATGGGGTTGACGTCGACGAATGCCTGGAGCCAGCCGGGCATCGTGGTGGGCTCGACGAAGACGTTGCTGAGGAAGGTGAGCGGGAACTGGAACAGCATGCTCACGCCCATGACGGACTTCTCGCTGCGCAGGAACAGGCCGAACATCGTCCAGATCCAGGAGAAGGCGAACGAGAACACGACCAGGAGGGCAACTCCGGCGAGCACGCCGAGGATGCCGCCGGAAGGGCGGAAGCCCATGATCAGGCCGACGATGATGATCGTCGTGGAAGCCAGGACGTAGCGGAGGAGGTCGCCGAGCAGGTTTCCGACCAGGGCCGCCGGACGCCAGATGGGCAACGTCCTGAACCGGTCGAAGACGCCCTTCGCGATGTCGGTGTTGACCGCGACGCCGGTGTACATGGTGGTCATCACCACGCTCATCACCATGATGCCTGGCAGCAGATACTGCAGGTATGCCCCCGTGGACCCCGCCAGCGCGCCGCCGAACAGATACGTGAACATCAGCGTCATCATGATCGGGAACGCGGTCACGTCGAACAGCTGCTCAGGCACATGCTTGATCTTCAGCATCGCCCGCCAGCCGAACGTGATCGACGCCGACAACGCACTCGGCCGGGGCGGCCGCTCCCCCGGCGCCATGACCGCCCCAATGGTCTCGGCGGCCGGCACATAGGGAACAGCAGGAGCGAGATTCTCCGTAGTGGCACTCATACCGCGCTCTCCTTATAGAAATTCGTTCGGGGGGTTCTCCCACCCACCCGCCCTTTGGGTCGCTGGCGCTCAGCCCCACCCGCTCGCTGCCGCTCGACGACATCCATCCGCCGCCGCTCGGCCCCGCCGATTCGCAAGCGCTTGCCAGCATTCCGCCGCTCCGCTCCGCCGATCCGCAGGCGCTCGACGGCATTCCGCCGCTCTGCTCCGCCGATCCGCAGGCGCTCGACGGCATTCACTTGCTGGCGTTCAGCCATATCCCCGCGCTGTCGTCCAGCCATCACGCGGCCGCATCCGCAGGGGTAGAGCGATCAGTGAGAGCGAGGAACACCTCGTCCAGACTGGGCTGGCCCAGGGAGAAGTCGTCGACCACGATCCCTGCCGCGGCGAGCTCGGACAGGGCCCGGGACGCCTGTTCCGCGGCTCCCATGTCGAGCTCCCGATCAGTCCCGTCACCGATCACGCGTGCCGTGAGCGCGACAGGATCGGCGTCCAACTGCACGGGAACATTAAGAACCCGAGCCAGCACACGTTCGGCGTCCTGGCGCTGGCCAGGGTCGCGGAGGCGGAGGTGGACGGTTCCCGCGCCGATGGAGGATTTGAGTTCGCCCGGGGTGCCTTCCGCGATGACGTGGCCGTGGTCGATGACGGCGATCCGGGCGGCCAGGTGGTCGGCTTCGTCCAGGTATTGGGTGGTGAGCAGGACGGTGGTGCCCTGGACGACGACGGCGCGGATGATGTCCCAGACCTGGTTGCGGCTGCGGGGGTCGAGGCCGGTGGTGGGTTCGTCGAGGAAGAGCAGGCGGGGGGTGTTGAGGATGCTGGCGGCGATGTCGAGTCTGCGGCGCATGCCGCCGGAGTAGTTCTTGACCTGGCGGTCGGCGGCGTCGGTGAGGCCGAAGGCGTCCAGGAGCTGGGCGGCGCGGGCGCGGGCGGGGGGTTTGCGGTAGCCGAGGAGGCGGGCGAGCAGGATGAGGTTCTCGGTGCCCGTCATGTCCTCATCGACGGAGGCGTACTGCCCGGTCAGGCTGACCAGGCCGCGGACGGCGTCGGCTTGCCGTACCACATCGAGGCCGAAGACGCGGGCTTCGCCGGCGTCGGGGCGGAGCAGGGTGGCGAGCATTCTGACGGCGGTGGTCTTGCCCGCGCCGTTGGGGCCGAGCACGCCGTAGACCGAGCCGGCGGGGACGGTGAGGTCGAGGCCGTCGACGGCGCGGGTGGTGCCGAATACTTTCACCAGGCCGGAGGTCTCGATGGCCGGGGCGGTTTCTCGTTGAATCATGGGTGACCCTCTCTGTCACCCTGCTGGCGCGAGAGACACCGCTAGATCGGATCTAGCAGGGAGTCGATCACCCAACGTGTACGGTCGGAAGCGAGCATCTGGAGGAGCTATGTCTGACGTCTTCGACGTGATCGTGATCGGCGCCGGGCCGGCCGGCGAGAACGTGGTGGGCCGGGTGACGCGCGGCGGGCTCACGGCCGCCATCGTGGAGCAGGAGCTGGCGGGGGGTGAGTGCGCCTACTGGGCCTGCGTGCCGAGCAAGGCGCTGCTGCGCCCGATGGAGCTGGTCGCGGAGACGGGCCGGATGCCGGGCCTGAAGCTCGGGCCGATCGATGTGGCGGCGGTGCTCGCCCGGCGGGACGAGACCGTGTCGGGGTATGACGATTCCGGCCAGATCCGCTGGATCGAGTCGGTCAACGGCACGCCGTTCCGGGGCAAGGGGCGGCTGGCGGGGCCGCGCCAGGTCGAGGTCACCGACGGGGACGGCGGGAAGCGGCTGCTCACCGCGCGGCACGCGGTCGTGCTGGCGACGGGGAGCACGGCGGCGATCCCGCCGGTGCCGGGGCTGGCGAACGCCCAGCCGTGGACGAACCGGGAGGCGACCGGCGTCAAGGACGTGCCGGAGCGGTTGGTCGTGCTGGGCGGCGGCGTGGTGGCGTGCGAGATGTCGCAGGCGCTGCACGCCCTGGGGGCGAAGGAGACGACGCTGGTGGTCCGGGGTGACCGGCTGCTGGGACGGGTCGAGCCGTTCGCGAGCGAGATGGTCACCGAGTCCCTGCGCGAGTACGGGATCGACGTGCGGTTCAACACGACGATCCAGAAGGTGTCGCGGCCGGTTCCGGGGGGCGAGGTGACGGTCGATCTGTCGGACGGGTCGCGGATCGTCGCCGATGAGATCCTGGTGGCCGCCGGGCGGAATCTGGCCAGTTTCGATGTGGGGCTCGGGTCGATCGGGCTGGCGCAGGAAGGGCCGGTGGCAGTCGATGACAGCATGCGGGCGACGGCGGTCGAGGATGGCTGGCTGTATGCGGTCGGGGATGTGAACGGGCGGAACATCCTTACCCATATGGGGAAATATCAGGCGCGGCTGTGCGGGGATGTGATCGTGGCTCGGGCCACCGGCGGCAAAGAGGATCTGCCGTCGATGCGGGACCGTTCTGACATAATCGGCGCTCCGCAGGTCATCTTCACCGATCCGAATGTGTGCGCGGTCGGGCGTACCGAGGAGCGGGCGCGCCGGGAGGGCTTCAACGTCCGGAGCGTGGAGTACGACCTGGGTGCGGTGGAAGGGGCGTACCTGCTGGGAGATGGGTACAAGGGCCGGGCCAAGGCCGTGGTGGACGAGGATCGGCGGGTGCTGCTGGGGGTCACGTTCGTGGGGCCCGGGGCGGCGGAGTTGCTGCATGCCGCGACGATCGCCGTCACCGCCGAGGTGACCTTGGACGATCTTTGGCACGCTGTCCCGACGTTCCCCACGGTCAGCGAGATCTGGCTGCGCCTGCTGGAGGAATACGGCCTTTAAGTTCACCTGGAGTTCCTTGCGGGGAGCGCCAGAGTGACGGTTCGGTGAGTTCCCATGAACGTGAGCGAACCGGTCATTGTGGACTCGACGGCCGAGCGGGATGGTTCCGGTGAACTCCGGCACGAGGGCAACCGGGTGCCGGACATCGTCACGCTGGACGCGGACCGCTGGGTGGTGGCGTGGCGGGCGGGCCTGCGAGACGATCGTGATCCGGCCGCGACCGATCAGGGTTCGATTCGGTACGCCCGGTCGAACGACGGGGGACGCACCTGGACGAAGGGCACGCTCGCTCCGGCGACGGCCACCCATCGTTTCCACTATTGCGTGTTCCTCAACGATGACGGCGTGCTCTACGCCCTGCTCGGCCGGATCACGATCGCGGAGGACCGGGACGGCATCGACGTGGACGGCTTCCCGACTCGATTGGCCATGAAACGAAGCACCGACCGTGGTGAGACATGGTCAGATTTCCCGATAACTGTGGATGTTCCTGGTAATAACCGGGGTGTGGTCGTGGCGGGTAAGCCGCTGAAACACCAGGGCGTGTGGCTCATTCCGTACTGGCGGCAGGGGACCCGGGTGTCGCAAGCGGGCGTGCTGCGGTCGTCGGACCTGCGCACCTGGACATCCGGCGCGCTCGCGGAGACCCCGCAGGGGATCGGCGTGGAGGAACCCCAGATCATCGCGGATGGTGACACTCTGCTCATGGTCACCCGCGCGCTGGTACGGACTGCGTCGCCGGAGAAGCGCGACGAGTACTACCGCACCCACACCGCCTACTCCGCCATCACCACCAGCACTGACGGCGGCCTCACCTGGGCGCCCATGACCCTCGACCCCGATCTGCCCAACTACTACGTGAAAACCTTCTACGCGAGAGCCGCCGACGGGCGACATCTGGCGATATACAACACGCTCGCCGGACCTTTCGCCGGTTCGGCTCAGAGCAAGCCCGACCGGCACCGCGAAGTCCTCCACTACAAGGTCCGCGAACCAGGCGAGCCCTGGCAGCCAGGCAGGCTCTTCGCCGACGGCCCCCGCCTGACCAAGGGCGCGGCCAGAGGCTGGGACGTCTACCCCAGCGGCGACGAATTCGCCCCCGGCAAGTTCGCCATCGTCTGGGAACACAACCAGATCAACATCAAGGTCGCGATCCTCGACCTCGACCACGACCTCCCCGTCGATCTGGCCCCCGGCCCCTGGACCCTCGACCATGGAGCCCTCCAGGACGAAACCGGCCTCCACCTGCGCAGCACCACCGCCACCCCGGTCAAGGCCACCACGCCGCTGATCGCCCTCTGCGACTTCACCGTGGAGTTCCACGGCCGCGTCGTGAACGACAGCGCCCTGGATCCCCGTACCGGCCAAGGCGTCAGCCTGGGCACGAAAGTCTGCAACGGAGCCAGACGCCTGATGCTGACCATCCAGCGTGGCGGCGTCTGGACGATGCGCAAGGGCTCGACGACCTGGGAACGCGTGCACTCCGCGCCCCTAGCCGAAGCGACGTGGAAGGTGATTACGGACAGCGCCGGACTGGCCCGCCTCTTCCGCGACGAGGAGGACACCGGCGTCACCTGGATCATCCAGGACAGCGGCGAGAAACCCGGCCTGACGCACTGGGTGGCCGGCACCCCCGGCGGCAACATCGCCGAAGCACACATCGCCTGGACGAAGGTCACCCCAACGATCTCGCCCTCGCCATGAACTCGGGAATCGGGCACGCCCTATTCGCTCAAATAGCAGGCGCGCCCGATTCCTCCCCTCACCCGGGTAACAGGCACGCCCGGTATTTTGGACGCCGTGACAGCTATTGATCCCGGCACCACCGGTGCGCACGGCATAGGCCTGGCGACGATCGCCGCCAACGGCACGGTTCTGGACACCTGGTTCCCCGCGCCCACCCTGGGCGAGCCGCCTTCCATCGGCACCCAGCGCCTCTCCCCCGACGAGGCAGGCGAGCTGGCCACGCTCATCGGCCCCGACACCGATCGTGGCGTGGACGTCGTAGCCGTACGAACCGGGATCGGCAAGCTCGCTGAGCCCCCCGCCGACGCCCACGACGCGTACCTCCGCCTGCACCTGCTGTCCACCCGCCTGATCCGCCCCCACGGCCTCAACCTGGACGGCCTCTTCGGCCTGCTCGCCAACGTCGTCTGGACCAACCACGGCCCCTGCGCGGTCGAGAACTTCGAGTCGGTACGGCTCCGCCTGCGCCCCCGCGGCCTCGTCACCGTCTACGGCGTGGACAAATTCCCGCGCATGGTCGACTACGTCCTGCCCACCGGCGTCCGCATCGCCGACGCCGACCGCGTCCGCCTCGGCGCCCACCTCGCCTCCGGCACCACGGTCATGCACGAGGGCTTCGTCAACTTCAACGCCGGCACCCTCGGCGCCTCCATGGTCGAAGGCCGCATCTCGGCCGGCGTCGTCGTCGGCAACGGCTCCGACATCGGCGGCGGCGCCTCGATCATGGGCACCCTCTCCGGCGGCGGCAAGGAAACCATCACCATCGGCGAACGCTGCCTGGTCGGCGCCAACGCCGGCGTCGGCATCTCCCTGGGCGACGACTGCGTGGTAGAAGCCGGCCTGTACGTCACCGCCGGCACCAAGGTCACCCTCCCCGACGGCACCATCACCAAGGCCCGCACCCTCTCCGGCCAGCCCGGCATCCTCCTCCGCCGCAACTCCACCACCGGCACCGTCGAAGCCGTCCCCCACAAGGGCACCGGCATCGAACTAAACGCCGCCCTACACGCCAACGACTAAACCCCAGCCCCAGCGACGCCCACCATGTGCGCCAGCCTTCCCGCACTGGCGCACATGGTCACAGCACTGAGCCATTAACAAATGTGCCCTCCTGGCTGTCTGACCTTGCCGGGCTGACGCCAGCCGCGCAGCGCTGCTACGCCAGAAGGCTCGGTCAGAAGGCTCGTCGTGCCTGGAGGGTCAGGCTTCTTCGAGGAGTTCGGCGGCGGCCTTGGGATCCATGATGTTGGACCAAACCTGTTCGGCGGGCAGGAGATCGCGTTCGGGCAGCGCGTACTCGGGGAACCAGCCGTCCGCCTCGCAGCCGGGAACCCGGCCCAGGATCATCGCGGTCAGGTTGGCCGGAGCCGAGCCGGTGATGCGGATCGCCGCGTAGGTTTCGTTGCCGTCATCGGCGCGGATCTGGATGCCGAGCCGGAAGCCGGGGAAGTCGGCGGCGTGTTCGTGGCCGTCGTGCAGGGAACCGCGTGCGAGATCGCGGATGGTGGAGTTGAGGCGCAGGGCGAATCTGGTGGCCGCTTCGAGTAGGTAGCGGTCATGGTCGGCACGGCTGGGCAGGAGGTGCCCGCTGTAGGTGCTGGTGGTCAGGGCTTGGTTGTGCTCACTGTTGTAGCGGGCATGGGCCGCTTCTCCGGCGGCTCCCAGAGCGGCATAGAAGTCATCGCCGGAGCCGTCCTCGCGGACACCTGCGGCGACCAGCCATGTGGGGACCTCGGCGTCGGGATCATCGATCCATACGGCTCCGCGCCAGCGCTGCACCTTCACCTTGAACAGCACCACATCGTCGATGGCACGGATGCGCTCGTGCGCGGTGCCGGGATCGGCGAACTGATCGGAGGCCTTGTCCAGCAGAGGGTGGCTGATCGTGTCCAATGGGATCTGAGCGGAGGGGAAGGACAGTTTCAGGTCCTCGCGGAGGACGCGCAATGTGGGACGGACGCGGAGCATGGGGATGTCATTCCTCCCAGTCGCCAGTGCCGCCGAGCTCCTCGATGCGTTCGGGCGACAGGCCGGTCAGCAGGGACACGCTGGAAGACAGCGAGCCGTCCAGGACCTTCATCGACTCGATCATCCCGCGGCGGATTTGTTCGCGCTGCTGGTCCAGGTAGACACGGACGGCGACGGCGACCAGGTCTTTCTTGGTCATCCCGAGGAAGTGGGCTCCCTGGGAGATCAGCTCATCGGTTGCCGGGTCGACTTTCAGGGGTGATTGCCGCTTGGCCGGGTGGGGCATGGTCATAGCTTCCTCCTGAGCTCATAGTACCTAGGTACCTCACTCCTGGGAGGAGAGTACTCCGGGTGACCCGAGGGCACGCCGAGCCAAAACCGACCATATGTTCGACTGCTCCTGAGAGCTAACCAACGCGAATCCCATGCCGAGAGCCAGGCAGAGTCCAAGAAAGACGACGAGAGAGCGAAATACCCACGCCGCCGTGGTTGTCGTTTCCATGCGGCAACCACGGCGATCGTGGGGCCGGGCGGAGCCCGAGGGAAACAAAAGGGCTGGGTGGG
>NZ_BLAE01000073.1 GCF_009687865.1 Acrocarpospora macrocephala | reverse complement strand
CAACGCCGGTGAGTTAAGCCGAAGATACTGGCGGTTTTCGTGTGGTGATCTTGTAGGCGACCCGGCCAGGCGGGGTCCGCTGGAGGGCCCGTGTGAAGGCGGGCGTGCCCTTGAGTTCATGAGGTTTGGCTCGGGCGCGTCGTTGGAGTAAGGGCTGTCCCCAGACTTCCTCGAAGACGTCGCGCAGGAGACGGCCGGGTGCGGCGATCTCCCCAATACTGCGGGCCAGCGCCCGCAGGGTGACGGTGAAGGAGACCCGGTCAGGATCGAGGTTGGTCTGGTCGGGGTGGGCTCGAGCGGCTCGGCACCGCGTAATCTGGACGAGCTGATAGACGATCAACAGCGCATAGAGTTCTTGCGCCACCCCATTCGGGCTCTTCGAGCGCAGGATGTGCTGGCGACCGCGCAGGTAGGTCTTTAGGTCCGCATAGCCGGTCTCGCTTTCCCACCTTTCGTGGTAAAGCTCCGCGATCTTCTCGGCCGGCGCCACCGCCGGATCCAGCAAGGTGGTGATCAGCAAGTAGGACTCGACGCGGGGCTCGCCCTGCTCGGGAACGACGGTGATGACGGCTTCGACGACTCGGATCCGCAGTCCCCTGGCCTGACGCTTCTTCAGGCCCAAGCGGGGGCAATGCCCACCGCCAGCCCGGTGCCGGTCGCCCTTGCTTGGCAGGTTCGCTGCGGGTAACACCGACAAATACGAGCCGTCGGGCAACTCGGCGAGCACCGGCAAGCGGCGATTGTTCTGGGCGCGGAAGATTAAGTCGGCGCCGGCCGCGATCACCTGTGCGACCTGGGGGTACCCGGAGAAGTAGCGGTCAGCCAAGACCAGCATCCCCGGCCGCAGCGCCCCCAGGCCAACCAGCTTGCCAAGGAGCGTCAACTCACCGGTGGCGAAGGGACCCCACACGGCGTCCACGATCGTCCGGGTCCCGCAGGCGATCAGGGTGAGCAGCCGGATCTTCGGGAAGGGACCGGTCGCTCCTTTCCCGTTTCGTGGCGGTGCCCCGAAGGCGGCTCGGTTGGCCGCGGTGTCGGCCACGTTCAGGCTGGTGCCATCCACCGAGACCTTCAGCAGGGCCAGTTCGAGGCCGAACATCGACATGCCCGGCTCGCTAGGGTCGGCGTGCGGCCCGCGCAAGCGCCTGAACAATGCCTTGAGCGGTTCCCGACCCAGGCGCCCACGGGCCTTGACCGCCGCCGAGACTGTCGGAATGCGCCAAAGACCGACGCGCAGATGGTGTCGAAGCTGCCGGAACAGTACCCGCAGCACCTCGGCGTATCCCTGTCCAGGGCAAAACCACAAGGCCAGGGTGAAGTACAAGGCGATCCGCGCGGGTAGCGCCCGCACTCGTTGCTGCTGTCGCCCACATTCGGCGATTACTTCATCGATCAATTGCGCCGGCAACAGATCCGGCACCGCCCCCAAACCGAGACGGTCCAAGGGGTGCTCGCCAGATAAGGACAGCAACGGTATGGCAGGGGTGGCACCCACGGTGGCAGCATGGCCAGGCAACGAGGTCTCCAGGGCGATGGTTCTCTTGGTCGAAGCCAGTCTCCCGCGGGGACCTTGTTGCTTATCTAGATCCTTAACTCACCGGCGTTGGCCCAAGTCTCACCGACACAGCCACTACTATTTCTCCTCGTATTCCCGACTTGGGCGAATAGTACAGAAGATCGCAGAGCTGAATCGGCTGTTCGCCTGATCGCAGGTGTAACCGTCAGTCGGCGCAGCTACGATGCTCGATAGCATTCCGAGAGCGGAGGCAGGGGGTGTGGCAGGCGATGCGTGGTCTGGGAGACCTGGAATCAGTGATCATGGACCGGCTGTGGGCCTCCCGCCGGCCGGCGTCGGTGCGGACCGTGCTCGAAGAGCTGCGCAGGGAGCGGGAGATCGCCTACACCACCGTCATGACGGTGATGGACAACCTCCACACCAAGGGGCTGCTCCGTCGCAAGCCGGTCGGCCGGGCGTACGTCTATGAGCCGGTGGCCAGCAAGGAGGCCTACACCGCCCAGCTGATGCGAGAAGCCCTCGCCTCGGGTGGTAACCAGGCGGCCACGCTGGTCCACTTCCTGGAACGGCTCACCCCCGAGGAAGCGGCCGCTCTGGAGGCTGCCCTCCAGGTGTACCCGCCGCAGGGCCGCTCATGATCGTCCCCCTTGTTCTCGCCGGGTACGCCGCCGCGGCGGTGATCGTGCTGCCTCGCCTGCTGAGCTGGGGGGAATGGGCCGAACGTGCCCCCCGCCTGGCACTGGGGGTATGGCTGGCCTCCTGCGCGTCGGCGGTGGCTTCGGCGATACTGGCCGCGCTGGCGGCCGCGGTGCCGCCTTCGGTGGTCGCCCACGGGCTGGCGGGTTTCTTTCAGGCCTGTGCCGCCATGTTCTCCCACGGCGCCGTCCCGGCATTCCCTGGATTGCTCGCCGCTCTGGCCGGTGCCGGACTGATCGCGGCCAGGTTGACGTACTGCACGGCGGCGGTGCTGGTCATGGCCGGGCGTGAACGACGTGAGCACAGCGACATGCTGAATCTCCTCGGCCGTCATGACGGCGAGTTGGACGCGGTCGTCCTCGACCACGAGGTGCCTGCCGCCTACTGCCTTCCCGGCCGGCAAGGACGCGCGGTCATCACGACCGGCGCGATCCAATCTCTGCCTCCCGAGCAGGTGGCCGCCGTTCTCGCTCATGAGCAGGCCCACCTGCGAGGCCGCCACCATCTGGTCATCGCGATCGTCGAGGCGCTGGTGCGGGCGTTTCCGCGGCTTCCCCTGTTCATTCGGGCCAGGAGCGAAGTGGTGCGCCTGGTCGAGTTGCTCGCCGATGACGTCGCGGCCCGCCGCCACGCTCGCATCCACATCGCGGGCGCGCTGGTACGGCTGGCCACCGGACGGGCACCGGCTTTCATGCTGGGCGCGGGCGGCGAGACGGCACTGACCCGAGTGCGCCGCATGCTCAGTCCCGCCAGCCCGTTGGGCCGGCGCGAACGCCTGGCGGGCTTGGCGGCCATCGGCGCCCTGCTCCTGGGCCCGGCGATCGTGGCCGCCTTCCCTGGTGTGACGGCGTTGCTGGCCCATCACTGCCATCATCTGTCGATCTTCTAGTTCGCGGCACGCGCCGGGAATCGTCCGGTACTCTCAGGAGAAGCAACCTACTAAGTCAGATAGTAGGCGATCGTCAGGGGAGCGATGGACGGCCAGGCCGCTCGGCGTCTAGAAGCGTCGCGCTGGCTGCTGCTCCTCGCGCTGGTCCTGGGCGTCTTGGGGATGCACACGCTCGGGCACATCGACGCCGAGCATGCTCACGCGGAGCTACCCCCAGTATCCGAGCATGCCGTCAATCCTCACGGATTCCTGGAAGCACCTGTCCTCGCCGGGCCACCAGCGGATGGCATTTCTGTGGCTGGCGGCCAGGTGCCGGGGCCGGATCCCACCTCGGTGTGCGTGGCCGTGCTGACCGTGCTCGCGCTGCTGCTCGGCTTGCCGTCGACCTGGTCACGGCTGGCCACTGGGATCGCGGCGGCCAGCGGTACATCGGGTCCGTTGGCCGCCCGGCCACCGCCGGAGAGAACCGCTCTCCGCTTGGCACGTCTTTCGGTTCTGCGTATTTAGGCCGACTCGATGGCGGGCGCTTACAGGCGTCTGCCCGTACATGGCCGAAATAACAGGATTCACGAACCGGAAAGAGACCACATAGTCATGTTCATCAACCGTTCCGACCTGCGCGGTCTCGCGCTGTCCGCCACGGCGGGCGCCAGTGCCCTCGTCCTGCTCACCGCCTGCGGGGCTGATGAGGGATCGATGGCTGAACCCGGAGCGACCAGCGCTCCGCCGGCAACCGCGTCCCCCCAGTCCACGGTCACCGTCAACGACGCCGATGTGCAGTTCGCGCAGATGATGATCCCGCACCACGAGCAGGCGGTCGAAATGGCCAAGCTCGCCGCGACCCAGGCCGCCGACCCGGAGGTCAAGGACCTGGCGGCGAAGATCGAAGCCGCGCAGGATCCGGAGATCAAGACCATGACCGGCTGGCTGTCGGCATGGGGCAAGCCCGCTGTCCCCGAAGGAGGGCACAGCGGACACAGCATGCCCGGGATGATGACCGAGGAGGACATGGTCAAGCTTCAGACCGCTCGGGGCACGGAGTTCGACGAGCTGTTCGCCGAAATGATGATCGCCCATCACCAGGGCGCGATCCAGATGGCGGTCGAAGAACAGGGCTACGGCAAGAACCCGCGGGCGATCGAGCTCGCCAAGACGATTCAGACGAGCCAGCAGGCAGAGATCGACCAGATGGAGAAGCTGCTCCAGCGCCTCTGACGTGAGGACCGGCCGGATGCCGGGGAAGCGGTTCCTGGCATCCGGCACCTCAATTCGCGACCGGAATCTCGCGGTTGCCGGCGGAGAGGCGGCGGCGGATTTTCTCGGCCTCCGGGGCCTGGAGAGCCGCGTAGTGGCGCAGTGCCCGCTCCCAGTGGTGCGTCGCGGTGGCGCGGTCTCCCTGATCCGCGGCGAGGTTGCCGAGTTGTCCGTGCGCGCGTGCCTCCTCGTACGAGCTGCCGCAGGACTGGCTGTGCTCGAGGCCTTGGAGGTGCCAATGCCGGGCATTCTTCAGGTCGCCCAGGCGGTGGTAGGTCTCGCCCAGGCAGTTCTCCGCCATGGCGGCGTCCAGATGAAGTCCGAGTTCGGTGAACACGCGCAGGGCTCGATGAAGATGCTCGATCGCCTCGGTGAAACGGGCCAGCTCCACCTCGACCAAGGCGATACTGCGCAGAGTGATGGCCACGTTCCGGAGCATTCCCATCCGTTCGTAGAAGGCCAGGGCGTTCTTGTTCTCCAGCAGTGCCGCGCCGTGGTCGCCGCGGTAGTAGAGCACGGCGGCATGGTTGGCCAGCGCATTGCTCTCCCCGAACTCGTCGCCGAGTTCGCGGAAGATTTCCAGCGCGCTCTGATAGTGCTGTTCCGCGGCGTCGAATGAGCCCCGCTCCAGCAGGGCGAGACCCAGATTGTTGAGCGTCCTGGCCTCGGCGTGCCGGTTTCCCGAGTGTCGTGCCGCGGCGATCGCGAGGGTATGGGTCTGGATCCAGTCGTCCCACTGCTTGGTGAGGAAGAAATAGCCACGCAGCAGGTATGCGATCTCCCAGCAGAAGGCGTCGAGGTTCAGCTCGACCGCCGCGCGGCAGAGTGCGACCAGGTTCGTCCGTTCAGTTTCGGCCCATGCCAGGGCCTGCTGATAGCCGGCCAGGGCCGGGGTCGCCGGTGGCTTGTCGACGATGGCCGAGGGCGGCAGGTAGCGATGGGGTGTGATGACCCGGTCAGCCTGGACCAAGGTGGCCAGGGAGAAGACGAGCAGCCGTTGGACCGCCGCCCGTTGTTCCTGCTCGGGGATCACCGATCGGGCGAGCCTGCGGGCATGGAGGCCGACGAGATCGTGGAAGTGGTAGCGGCCGGCCGAGTCCTCGATCACCAGGTTGGCCCGGAGCAGCCGGTCCAGGTCGCGTTCCGCCTCGGGCACGCTCAGGTCGGCGAGGGCCGCTACGGCGTACGCGTCCCAGTCCGCGGCAGGATGCAGGCCGAGCAGCGCGAAGACGCGCCGTGGCCGGGCGGGCAGGCCCTCGTGGGAGACCGTGAAAGCGGACGTGACGCTGCGCTCGCCGTCATCGAGTTCGTCGAGCCGGCTGTGCCGGTCGGCGACGCGAGCGCTCAGGTCCGCCAGCTTCCGGGTGCTGCCGCCGCGGCATCGAGCCGCGATGATGCGGACCGCGAGGGGCAGGCGCCCGCAGGCTTCGACGATCTTCCCGATCATCTCCTCCCGGTCCGGCGCGTCCTGACCGGCCACCGAACGGAACAGGGCCGTGGCCTCGGCCGTGGGGAGCGTGTCCAGGGTGAGATGGCACGCGTCGTCCAGCGAGGGGAGGCGGTCCCGGCTGGTGATCAGCACGCGGCAGTCCGGCGTGGCCGGCAGCAGGGGGCGTACCTGGTCCGCGCTCACGGCATTGTCCAGCACGATGATCATATTTTTCCCGATGAGCCGATCGCGGTACAGCGCGGCGCGGTCGTCGACATGATCGGGGATCTGCTCTCCGGGTACGCCCAAGCGGCGAAGCAGCCGGTCGAGCGCGTCCGCGGGGGTGACCGGAGGAACTGTCGGGCTGTAGCCGTGCAGGTCGAGGAACAGGCATCCGCCGGGGAAGCTCCGCTCGATCCGATATGCCACACGAGTCACGAAAGCGGTCTTGCCGACGCCCGCCATACCGGACACAACCACTATGTTTGGGATAACCGGGGTATTCCGCTCAAAGCGGAGGATCGAAATGACCCGCCGAAGCTCCTCGGCCCGTCCGGTGAAGTGGACGGAATCCGGAGGTAGCCCGGAGAAGGGCTTTGGATCTTTAGGATTCTCCTTGGCCGGTTGGAGATCGACGAGCGCGGCCAGGGCGCCGTCCGTGCCCAGCGCGTTGTCGCAGGCCCAGGCCAGCTTGAGATTGGCCGGCCTGGCGCCGGATTCAATCTTGCTCAGATATCCCTTGCTGTAGTGGATCAATTTCCCCAGTTCGGCCAGTGACAAGCCCGCGGCCTCCCGCACTCGCCGCAACTCATTACCGAATGCCGGATGACCTTCCATAGTGGGCCTTCCAACGCCACCGTACGGACCGAAAACCCAAAATCCTCTTAAAATAGATTATGACCCCAAAAGGCAGTAAGCCGCCGTACGACGTCTTCATGTCTCTGGCCGGTTGTGATCGGGAGCCTGTTCGAAAGCTCTGCCGCGAGCTGGAAAAGGATCTCAGTGTCTTCATCGACGAAGACGGCTTGGGGTACTTCGCCAGCATCTCGGCCGGACTCGAGCAGGCGCTGCGTTCGTCCAAGACCCTGGTGGCGTACTACTCGGCGGCCTACGCGGTCAGACCCGCCTGCCAGTGGGAACTCACCTCGGCGTTCCTCGCGGGTCAACGGGAGGGAAACCCCGCCGGCCGGATCATCGTGATCAATCCCGAGGAGGAGACCGATCACATTCTGCCGGTGGAAGTCGCGGACGCCCGGTTCGCGCTCGCGCCGACCACGGCGGAAGAAGTGCGCCGGCTCGCGGATCGGATCCGGTCCTGGGTCGCCGCGATCTCCGGGCACATCGGCGACGTCCCCTTCCACGACCGCCCGCGCTGGTACGGCAGGCCCCCAGGCCAGGCCGGCTTTCACGGCCGCTACCGGGAACAGTGGCTGCTGCACAGCGCGCTGCACGGCAGCGATCTCGCGATCACCGAGCCCACCTGCGGTCCGGTCGCGGCTGTGGCCGGAGCCGCGGGCATGGGAAAGACCTCGCTGGTCGCCGCGTACGCCTGGCAGTACGGCGCCGCCTTCCGAGGCGGTGTCCACTGGCTGCGCCTGACGGGCGCCACCGAGCGGGACGCGCTCGCCAGATACGCCGTCGAGCTGCGGGCGATCGCCGACATGCTGGGACTTGACTACGCCGGAGCCGATCAGAGCCGGCTGTCGCACATCCTCGCCGAGTATCTCGCCGCCAGGCCGGAGCCGAGCCTGTGGGTGATCGACGACGTCCCGCCCGATCTGGCTCCAGAGGTGGCCGACCAGCTGCTCATCCCGGCCGAGCAGCGGATCCGGACCGTGCTCATCTCGCGTAGCCTCGCCTACGGGCTGACCACGCGCGAGAATCCGTACGGGAGAGCTGTCACCAGCATCGAAGTCGGCCCGCTGACCTCAGCCGACGGGCGCCTGCTGCTGAGCGGTTACCGCCCCGCCACGGATTCCGGCGAGGTCGAGGCGCTGGACCGGATCGTGGGACGCCTGGGCGGCAACGCGTACGCCGCCGCGCTGGCCGGACTGGAGCTCCGCGATCAGCAAGGGCTGATTTCCTACCAGGACTACGCCGACCGGCTGATGACCGACCATACGGTGCCGGAGCCGGTCACAGCCATGTTCCATGACGCGGTGCTCGCCCTGGACGACACGCAGCGGCTCATCATCGAGGTCGCGCTGACGGTCGCGCCGGCCCCGCTGCCAGCCCGCTTGATCGACTCGGCGGCCCGTTCGCTGCGCCCCGAGGCGACGGTGGCCACCGCGCTGGAAGGTCTCCGGCGGCGCTTGCTCGCCACCCGCACGGGCTCCTCCTGGCAGATCCATCCGCTGGTGCTGGACGCGGCGCGGCGCTACCTCCAACCGCTCCAATCCCAAGCCGAGCTCGCGATGGCACGCGCGCTGACCACGCTGGCGGCCGAGACCGATCGGAGCGAGTTGCTGCCGCACGCGGACGTCCTGGCCGGGCGCGCCGAACTACCCGCTGAACTGACGGAAGCTCTCCTGCGGCTGCTCGCCGACCACTACGAGTCGTGTGGGGAGGCGGTGTCCTCCGCGCGGTACCGCGACCGGCTGATCGAGGGCCGGCCGGATGATCCGGACCTGGCCCTGGCCGCGGCTCGCGCGCACTATGAGGCGGGCGCCTACGACATGGCGATCGCCCGCGCCACGCGCGTGCGGGGCCGGCAGGCCCTGCTCATCCACGCCGCGTCCCTGGACGCCCTGGGCCGGTTCGCCGAGGCCGAGCCGTACTGGGCTGACCTGCTCAGCGCCCCGCCCGAGCTCGCGACCGGACTGGCCCATCTGCGCGGTCTGCGGCTACGCGGGCGGCTCCGCGACGCCGAACGCGAGGCCAGGAACCTGCTGGCCCGGCATGCGGTCGAGGCGGACGGGCTCCAGCAGGCGCGGCTGGAACTGGCCCGGGTACGGCTGGCGCTCGGCGACTCGCCCGGCGCCCGCGCGCTGGCGGAGTCCGTGATCGGGCACTACCGGGACCTGGATCTGCCGCACCACAGCCGGTGCTCGGAGGCCCAGGAGGTCCTGGCCGAGGCGCTGCTCACCCCGCACCTGACCGACCTGCGTCCCGATCACAGCGGCTGGGAACGCGCGGAGCGGTCGCTCCGCCGGCTCGGCGACGAGTACCGCCGCAGCCACGGCGAATATCACCTGGTGACCTTGGGCGCGGCCGTGGGCCTGGGCTACGCGCTGGTCTCGCGCGGCGAGCCGGAGCGGGGACGCGCCGAACTCACCCGCACGATCGCGTTGCTCCGGCGGCACGCGGGCAACCGGCATCCCCTGCTCCTGCGCGCCATGTTTCTGCTGGGGCAGACGTTCGAGCAGACCGGCGACTGGGAATCAGCGCGCGGCCTTTTCGCCCAGGCACTGGACGGACAGCTCGCCGTGCTCGGTCCCGGGCATCCGCACACGGCCGAGACCCGCCAGGAGTACGGCGTGGCCCTCAAGCTGACGGGCGACACCCGAGCCGCGGCGCAGATGTTCGCCGCGAGCCGGCGGGCAGCGGCTGACGCGGTCGGCCGTTTCACCGACCTCTATATGCGCGCGGGCATCTCCACGGCTCTGGTCCACTTGCCCACCTGGATGTGGCGGAAGCTGGGTGAGTGACCGTCAGCCCCCCAGGCTGCACGGCGGGTTGTACGGCAGGCCGGGGGCGTCGGGGGACGACGGGTCCGACACGTAATCCTGCCATTCGCGCACGGTGATCGGGTCACCGCTGATCGCGCAGATGTACGCGGCGACGGCGTCGAAATCGAGGTTGTACAACCGCACGGTGCCGTCCATCCCCGCAGCGGCCAGCGCCCTGCCCTTCGGGGCGAAGGCCACGGAGAAGACGGTGCCGCTAGGTCCGGACAGCACCGCGACCGTGCTCGGCGCCCCGCCGGCGGGCACCTGCCAGACCGGCACGGTTCCGTCGGAGGCGGCCCCGGCGAGCAGCCGATCCGGGCCGAACGCCACGGCCTGCACCTGCCCCTTCGGCCCGATGGAGAGGTCCTTGCCGAGCTGGCGCGGAGAGCTAGGATCCGTGACATCCCACAGCCGCACCCAGTGGTTGAGCGGCGCGGCCATCACCCGCCCGTCGTCGCTGAATGCCACGTGGTTGAAGGTGTACTTCGAGTTGCTTGGCGCGACGGCGATGGCTTCGGGTTTCGCGGGATCCCGCACATTCCACAGGAGAATGCTCTGGTGGGACGCCGCGGCCAGAGTACGGCCATCCGGGGTGAAAGCGAGGGATATCACCCCGCCCGGAGCCTCCAGCTTGCCGAGAAGCCGGATGTTCGCCGGATCACGGGTGTCCCACAGTTGCACGCCGCCCATCCTGCTGCCCGCAGCCAGCACCGTGCCCTCCGGGTTGAATGCCACCGCGTCGATGACGCCGCTCAGATTGCTCGCCGGGACCACCGGATCGCCGGGGTGCTTCGCGTTCCACAACGCGACGGTCCCGTCATTGCGGCCGGCCGCGAGCCACCCGGTCGAGCTGTAAGCGAGCGTTCCCACCAGATGCGGATCAGAGAGCTGGCCTTGCGCTGGAGGCCCTTGAGCCGGGCTTCCGGCAATCGCGGGATCCCAGAGCCGGATCGGCTCTCCCGGCTTCGCCGTCCGCCACAGGCGCACTTTCGTGTCGCCGGACGCGGCCGCGAGTGACTCACCGCTGGGGTCGAAGGCCAGCGTGAAGATCGGGCTCGACCCGCTCAGCACTGGACCGGGCAGCGTCCAGAGCCGTACCACGCCGTCCGCGCCGCCCGACGCCAGCTGGCCGTCCACCTCTTGCGCGACGGAGGTGACGACGTCGGGGTGGGGCAGTTCGGCGACGATCTGCCGGGTCGCGAGGTCCCACATGTAGACGTGCGTGTCGGCGGATCCGGCGATCAGGCCGCGGCCGTCCGGGGTGAAGGACACGGAGTACACCCAGCTCGTCGGACCGGTCAACGGCTCGCGCATGGGCGCCGGCTTGGAGTCGGTGAGATCCCACAGCCAGACCTTGTCGTCCGTCCCTCCTGCGGCGAGCATCCGCCCGTCCTTGCTGAACGCGACCGACCATAACGCTGTGCCCGGTCCGCCCAGGGAGGATCCGACCTGGTCGCCGGAGATATCCCAGCGCCAGACCAGCCCGTCTTCCCCGACCGCTGCGATCGTGTGGCCGTCCGGGCTGAACCTGACAGAGTTCAGCGCGACGGCGCGCGTCGCGTCCGCCGGTCGTTGTAGCGTCGTGGGCCGGTCGAGCCGATCCCGGCGCCAGAGCCGTACCTGGCCATCGGAGCCGGCTGCCGCGAGCATCCGCCCGTCCTGGCCGAACGCGACCGAGTTGACCGCAAGCGGTGATCCGGTCTGAGCCGTCCCCGCGGCGACGGGATGCGCCGGATCCTGGAGGTCCCATAGCCGGACCACGCCGTCTCCGCTGCCGCTGGCCAAATAGCGCTTGGCGGGGTCGAAGGCGAGCGTGGTCACGTTGGGTGTGCCGTTGTCGATGGGCGTGCCGATCAGGACCGGACGCCCGGGCTGGGCCAGGTCCCACAGCCAGATCTTGCCGTCTTCCCCGCCGGCGGCGACGATGCCACGCCCGAGCGCGACCGCGTGGGTGAGCCCGCCAGGGCCCACCATCCGCGTCACCGCCGGGGCGGCGGACGCGTCCAGCACGCGAGACCTGGCGGCCTCGGTGTCGGCGATCCGCCGGGAGACGAGGCTGAACTGCGCGGCCAGCGCGGGATCCGTCCCATACAGGGCCCCGGCGCGGGTCGCCATCAGCTGTGACTCCGCCAGCGCGCCTTTATGGCTGGCCTGCGCACCTTGCTTGATCGCCTCATTCCGCTCGCGGAAGGCGACCCATCCCGCGCTCGTCGCGACGATGGAGAGGGTGGTGAGCAGGCTCACCGCCGAGCGCAGGATGCGCCGCCGCGACCGCTCCCTGCGGGAGCTCGCGCGCAGGAATTCCCGCTCCAGCGGAGTGAGCGCATGGCCGCGCGCCTCGGCCCACTCCACGGCGCCGCGCAGGACGACGCCCTGATACAGCGCGTCTGACGCGTGCTCGTGCTGTGCCCATTTGTGCGTGGCCACGGTGAGGTCCTGGGCGATGATCAGGCCGATCCGGTCGCTGTCGATCCACGCGCGCAGCCGCGGCCACTCCCTGATCAGCGCGTCGTGGCTGATCTGCATGCCCTTGTCGTCCCGCGTGACGAAACGCTGGTCGACGAACTCCTCCAGCGCGTCATTGAGTTCGTCTGGGGTCACTCCCGGATAGCTGGGAATCTCGTTGAGCAGGAGCCTGCGCCGGACTACCGGGCCTTCGCTCGTGACATGAATCATGCGGAGGAAAAGGTCCCGGATCACGGCCTGCTGGGCGGAGTTCAGCTGATCGTAGGCTTGGTCGGCCGCGTCCTTGACCGCGCCGGCGAGACCTCCGGCGGCGAGGTAATCGGTCACGGTCACCTCCCCTGGCGAGGGGTTGCGATTCCAAGCCATGCGGAGCGCGTGCGACAGCAGCGGCAGCGTGCCGTCCTCGTGCCCTGCCTCGGTGTTGGTGGGATGCGCGAGTTCGTCGAGAAGCATGGTGATCAGTTCGGGCTGGATCCTGCGTCCCGCCTTCTGGGCGGGCTCCTCGATCGCCTCGCGGAGTTCGTCCCGGTTCATCGGCACCATGCCGAACAGCGGGCCGTTCAGCAGCGGCAGCATCGCGTCCGGCCAGAACAGGTGGGGCAGGAAGTCGGACCGCACCCCCAGCACGATCACGGCCCCGTCCTTGGCCATATCGCTCAGCCGGTTGATGAGGGCTGCCCGATTGGGGTCCGCGATTCCGGTGGCGTAGACGTCCTCGAACTGATCGATGATCAGCAGGAGGTTTTCGTACGGCTTACCGCCACCTGTCCGGGGCGACTCGGCCAGTTCCGCGACCAACCGCTCCCTCGGTGTGTGGGATGTCACGGTCCAGGTAGGCCCGAGCGCGGGAATCAGACCCGCGTGCAGCAGGGAGGATTTCCCCGACCCGGACGGCCCCACCACCGGAATCAGTCCGCCGCCCGCCGCCCGCAGTCCGGTGACTCGCGTGACCAGCTCCTGCGTGAGTCTCGCCCGGCCCATGAAGAGCTCGGCGTCCGCCGCTACGAAGCTCGTGAACCCGGGAAAGGGGCAAGGCACCGGATTCCATCGAGAGGCGCGTTCCCGGGCGTTCTTCCACGCGGTCCGAAGCTCCGGATCGGTGACGTCGCAGGTGTCCAGGATCACGTCCAGCGCCTGGGATTTGGGGACGGATATCCCCTTGAACCAACTGTCGATCGCTGTTTTCGTCCGGCCGTGGATGGAGTCCCGCTTTATAAGCTCGTCTGCGATCGCCCGCAGCGTCATGCCCTCCGGAAACAGCCGACGTAACGCGGCACCGAATTCCGGCCTGCTCTTGATCGTGTTCAGGGTGTCGAGATCAACCTCGTTCGCTCGCATGCGCACCCGCCCCGTCCTTCAGGACCCGCAATCAGCCCTGTCACGCCAGATCGCTTTCTGGCGTCATCTTGGTGCCCGGGGAGACGGTCCGGATGGTTGCCTTGTTGCCTATCTGGTGCGGAAACCAGGAAACTCATCGGTCCGGCGTGGTGAGGCGGTGCCGCAGCAGCACTGTCGCGATCGCGAGGAAGGTCGCGGACATGACGCCCAACATGGCCAGGTCGAAGAGCCACTGGCCGGCGGTGTGCCGCCACAGCGCGTCGGGGGCGGCGCCGGGCCCGATTCCGCGCAGGTCGATTGAGGCGGCGGCCGCGGCCAAACCCCAGCGAGCCGGGAGCAGCGCGGCGAACACGCTCGCCACCGGCTCATCCGAGAGGTTCTTCGTGACCCCGTTGAACACGATCTGCGCGATGGTGAGGAACGTGACCACATTGACGGCCTGCTTCAGCGTTTTCACCGCCGCGGAGATCAGCAGCCCAAGCGACATGGCGGTGATCGTCATCGCCCCGAGATCACACCACAGTTCGACCACGGGACTGAACATCACGGAGTGGACCGGACCTGGCCGTATCCGGGTAAATCCCCACACGATCACCAGCGCCTGCGCCATGGCGATCACCGCGTAGACCAGCCACTTGGACAGCGTGACCGATGCGGTCCGCACGCCGGTCCGATGCTCGCGCCGGAGGATCGGAAACTCGGTGACCAGGTCGCTGTAGGTCAACGCCTGCCCCGTCAACATGCTGAAGGTGACGAGCAGATTCAGCGACCCGGCACTGGACGTCGCCCCCGCGCCCAGGCCCTTCGCGTCGCCCGCCAGCGCGGTGAGCACCGCGCCGCCGAACGGCACGGCCCACAGCCAGACGCGGCTCCACACCCTCCTGACCCAGTCGGAGATCGTCGGCGTCTCGCGGCTCCTGGCAGTGCCGCGAGCCGCCACGAGCGCGGCCTGCCTGGCGATCAGCACCGGCAGCTGATGGGCGAGCACCGCCGGCGCACCCCGCTTCCTGCGGACCAAGGCGGCGGCAGCGGAGCCCGCCCGGGCCTGTCGGGCCGCGTCCCGGACTGTAGCCGCCGAACTCGCCGCGTACGCCTCCGCCTTGGGCCGCGGGTCGGCCCGGATGCCGTCCATGACGTCGGCGTGATCGGCTCCGCCCAGCGCGGGGCACAACCCGTCCGGGGGCCCGGAATAGACGGGGCGTCCCTCCTCGGCCACCGCCAGCACCTGCTGAGCGATCGACAAATGGTTAGGCCAGTGCGTGATGATGATCACCGCGTGGTCGGCCGCCGCGTAGTCCCGCAGCGCCGCCATGACCTCTCGATCCAGACCGACGTCCAGTCCCGAGGTCGGCTCGTCCAGCATGAGCAGCGAAGGCTCCGCCAGCAGCTCCAAAGCGATCGACACACGCTTCCGCTGCCCGCCCGACAGCTGGCTGGGCGGCTTGTCGAGTTCCTTCTCGATGCGAAGCTGCCGGCAGACCTCGGCGATGCGCGCGTCGCTGCCCGCGCGTCCGGCGGCGCGGAGCCGGTAGGCGTAGCGCAGCAGGCTGCGGGTGCTCAACGTCGTGTGCAGGTCGTCATGCTGCGGCACGAAGCCGAGCTGCTCGCGGATCTGGCCGCTGTGCTTACGAAGATCCAGACCTCGGAAGTAGACCTCCCCTGAGGCGATCGGGAGCTCTCCCAGCAGAGCCCAGAACAGTGAAGTCTTCCCGGCTCCCGACGGCCCCACGATCGCCAGCAGGTCCCCGGCGTGCTGAACGAACGACATTCTCGTCAGCCGGGGCTTGTCCTTGAACTTGGCGTCCACCTCGGACACGATCAGGTCGCAGCGGCGCGCGGTCAGCGTGACCTCGTCGGCGTCGCGCGCGGGCACCGCGCCCAGCGGGATCTCCCGCAAGGCGTCCCCGCCGTCCAGCAGCCAGTAGCGGAACGCGCCCACATCGAAGTGCCCGCCCGGCCGTAACACCGCGTTTCGCGCGATCCGCCCATCGATGTAGGGCCCGTGACCATAACCGAAGCCACGCACGCGTACCCCATCCGCCGCGCGCTCCAGCCGGAAGTGACGGGGCGCCAGACCGGGAGTGGGGAGGACCTCGTCGGCGGGGGGAGCTGCGGACCCGAACACGGTCACCGGCCGGAGAGAGATCACGCGCCCGCGTAGCGTGACCTTTCCCGATCCAGGTCCGGTCGGGCCCGCAGCTGTGCGGGACGGATCGTCATAGGGGGCGAGAGGGAGCGGAAACGCCCAGCTAGGCCGGTCCAGCCGGTCCTTCGTCATCGCGTCGTTGACCCACACGCCGTGCCGGTGCCAGCGCACCAGCGAACGGCGATAGGCGGCGATGCGCATGCTCGTGTGTTCGTAGATCCGCAAGGCCCTGATCCGGGCGGCGCCGAGGCCTCGGTTCTCACGTCGACCGCCGTCGACCTCCTGGTCATCCCACTCCGCCAGCAGGTGAAGGTGCTCGTGGTGGAGCGCGTCCTGCGCGCGATGGACCAGCATGTCCACATGTCCCGTGCTGACCGGGCGCGGGGGAGCGCCCTGCGGAGGCCGGGCGGGAATGCCCGCCCGGCCATCCCGCCACCCCTGATACCAGTCAGACATCCGGGCGAACGGCCCATAGCCGATCGCCGGCAGCCGGCGCGGGATCATCAGGGCTCGCAGACCAGTTCGGCGATGACCTTGCGGTTCTGCTCGGCCGCCGCGGACAGCATCTCGCCGTTGGGCCCGTGGTCCTCCTTGAAGCCGGGGAAATGGGTGCCCACACCCGTGGAGGAGATCCTCTCCCTGGGTACGCCCATGTCGTTGACGAGGGCGTTCTCCACCGCTTTCGCGCGATCATTTGAGAGCTGGATCCGGCCGGCCTCGGTCCCGAAGTTGGCCGACGTTCCAGTGAGCCGAAGATGTTGCCGAGGGTCGCTGAGAAGAGCCGCGGCCAGCTCTTTCAAGGTGGCCCTGGCACCCCTCGGATTCCGGAACACATCCTGGTTCGGCAGGAAGCCGACATTGTTGTTGTCCGCCAGATCGACCGTGGAACACGGGGGCGGTTGGGTCGGCGGAGGCGGCGGAGGCGGCGGATTGACCACGCTGACCGATGGGACTCCGGTCCGCGCGTCTTGCGTGGTGGCCTGGGAATCGACGTCTACGCAAGCGCCGCCCGCTTTCGCGATCCCCCGCCAGAGGGCCACGATGTTGGCTCGGTACGCCTCGAGTTTGGCTTGCGGGAGGGCCGTGTCGCCCAAGCCGGAGAACAGCACCTGGCGTCCTTTGGCATCGGGCAACAACTTGATCTGCTTGACGTAGTCCACCAGATCAGCCGGCTCTACGGTCAGCATGCCGTCGCCCTGGAAGTTGAGCGGCGCCACGGTCTGCACGCCCGAATCGACCACGATGACCGTGCCTTTCGCGGGCACCGCACGCACACCCAGCCGGAACGCAGATAAAACGTCGGCCTCGGGCTGCACCGCGCCCACCGGCAGCCAAGGGGAAGGGGGCGTGCCACGCAGCACCAAGCGGATTTCCCCGAGGAAACGGTTCGACTCGTCCCTGCGGCCCTGGTTATTTTGTGCGGTGTGTTTGAGCTGTTTCTGGAAGACGATCCTCGGGTTTCCATCGATCCGCACGATCGTGACGAGCTGACCGTTGTCCGCGGCGGCGGAGACGAGTTCATGCGCTTTCGCGGGTAGCTGTGGTTCGGGGCTGTTGGCCCGAGCTCCGATAACGAGGGCGACCGGCGCGTTGTAGTTGTAGGCGCACTGATAGCCGTCCGGGTTGGGGGAAGCCACACTTTCCGTGCAACCGGTGGCCGCCATCGATACGGCGGCCACTGCCAGCAGCCCGGTGACCTTGCGCGGATGAGGCGTTTTCATTTCCCTTTTCCCTTGTCACGGGCCGGTGGGGGGACGGTTCTGGAACAGCGATCCGGTGACCACCGGATCTTGCGCGCGGATCGCCACGAGCAGCTTGGCCAGCTCTTTGAGTTGCCGCCCGTAGGCCCGGCGCGACTCAAGGGCCTGCTCGTAGATCGCCAGGCTGGCCGCCTGTTGCGTGCCGATGGCCAGCATTTGCTCCTTGGCCAGCGCGAGGCTGGCCGCCGAACTCGCGGCCTCCCGCGTACGTTTGCGCCGGGCCCGCAGCGTCTCGCGCGCGCCCGCGCGTAACGGATTGTGGGTCAGGTAGGCGCCGATGATCGCGACGACTCCGGTGACCAGGTAGAGCGCCAGGAAGAACACGGCGCTCGCGAAGGCGGTGTCGTGATCTGAGTCGGTCGTCAGCGTGGTGTCCAGCAACAATGGGGAGCTCCCGGCCGTCTGCGGCACCCAGAGCCGTACGAGGAATGCGGTGAGGCCAAGCCCCGCCCAGGCCATCAGGCAGAAGTACGCGGCCATCCGCCGGGCAATCGGATTCCTGGCCTTGACCTCGCGGAACAGGACCCCGGACATGTGGGTGACGAACAGCGCCATCGCGATGAACCCGGTGACGAGGATGCCCGCCTGCCAGTCCGTCAGCTCCGGCTGTGCGCGCTCCACGACAGGAAGGAACTGCCCGAGATCGGCCAGCGCGGCAAGGAAGAGGGCGATCAAGTAGCGGAGAGTCGCCTTTGAGTGGCCGGCGAGCAAGGCGGGATCCTCGTAGCCCGTGCCCCGCCGGGACGGGCGTTCGGGAAATTGCGGTCTGCTGGGGATCATTCCCCGCTCCGGCTCGCCTGGGTTGGGCGGGAGGCGATGCTCTGTCGTCATTCTCGATCTCCTTTCAGTGATCTGAAGCGCCGTCGCCGAGCAGGCGGCGCACGACGATTTCGGCCGCCTGGTTTATCTGCTGAAGATTCCGCACGTTGTCTTCGTGAATTGCGCTCCACCACGCGAAATCGGCCACCGCGGCACCTGCTTTGCCGAGGGCTGCGGATTGTCCGAGATAGAGCTGATAACTGACCTGGAGCTCGGTGATCAGCTGGTCGGTCAACGCGTCGATGAAGGTGTCGAAGATCGGACCAGTGCCCTCGTCCACCCCATCCGGGGCCAAGCGCTCGATCAGTTGCGCGAGGTACGTGTGCAGGCTGGCCGCATCAATGGGGGGAGCCTGGAACAGCGGCACTTCCGGCGAGTCGGCAGCGCGCTTGGACCGGCGGCCCCAGCTGAACCATCCAGGCTTGCTCCGCCAGGAAGCCGCACGCCAACGCGGCTTTGCTTGGCTCAATGAGACTTCCATCAAATCACCCTCTTCTCGACCGCTCGCTGCGGTTCCAGCACCCAGCTGGGCACTTCGGGCTGTGCGGGACGGTAGTAATTCAGCGCGGCGCCGTACGGATGAGACCTGGTCAGATAGAGCCAGTAGACGTTCTCGCGCGTTCGCGCATGCGCGTAAATACGGAGGACGCGCAGCTGATATGCCTCCTGGCAGATTCTGATCTTCTCCGCCAGTCGCCGAATTTTGCCGCGCGATTTGTTCAGACTCCGGCGCACCTCGTGGAAAGGTCCCTGAGCTTTCTTCAGTTCATTCGCGAGCTCTCGCTGCCGGCGCCGGACGATGAGTTCATCGGGCAGCCCGTCCTCGCCGATTCGGCGTGGGGGAAACACGCCCAGCGCGATGTCGTCATTCAGGCTCTCGATCCGCTTCCTGATGAGGTTGAGCTGAGACTCGAGGAAGGCCTCTCTCGCCACGGCCTCTTCGATTTCCCCCTGGATTTCGGCGAGATCTTCCCGGAGCTTGTCGCAATGAATCTGGCAGTCGATCCACTCGCTGGCGGCCTGCTCGTCAGCACGGGAACGCAGATAGCAGACCCAGAATGTGCGCAGCTCGAAATCTCCGGCAGACCCACAGCCGAAGCCATTCACAGCGGTGGGGGCCTCATCCACGATGATGTGCAGGTCAGCCGGACCTTCGATTCTGGTAATCGAAGCCGTGCCTTCAGGCTCAGCGTCATCCCGAGCATCGCTTTCAGGCTCGGCGTCATCCCGGGCATTGCTTTCAGGCTCGGTGTCATCCCGGGCATTGCTTTCAGGCTCGGTGTCATCCCGGGCATTGCTTTCACGCTCGGCGTCATCCTGAGCGCTGCTTTCAGGCTCGATGTCATCCCGAGCGCCGCTTTCAGGTTCGGCGTCCCGGGCACCCTCACCATCGAGATCCGTGGCTTCGTGGACCACGTCATGAGGTTGCGCAGGGTTCGTGTCGTCAGGTCCCGCGCTGCCGGTGTCCTCACGCGGCCCCGCCTGGCCGCCCGCGCTCATGCCCGTACCGAGTTGCTGCCTGCCGTAGGGCGGATCAACTTCGGCCGTTTCCTGAGCGCCGAACTCGACACCGGGAGCGAACCGCACGGTCGACCCAACGTGCATATACCGCAGGTCGGGCAGCACCGGGGTTTCGAGCTCTCCGTCCCGGCGTCCGTTGAGCATGTCGAGCAATCGCGCCATGGGCCCGTAGAACACAGGCCGCTTGTGCTTGCGCAGGTAGGGATGCGTCACAGGTCCACTCCCCAGGTGAGGTCACGTCAGCCCCGTCAGACCGGTTCGCGGAAATCACTTCTGCGGACGGTCCGGCGTCGTACTTGAGTCCCACCTTGAGAGGGCCGTGAGCTGGAGGTCGAGGCCCACGGGGTAGCTAAGGACAGAACAGGACAAGCTCAGGACAGAACAGGACAAGCTCAGGACAAGACCGGACACGGCTAGCGGGGCTGCGGCTAGTCGTGGTCACCGCCAACTCGGCTGTGGTCCGTTGAATAGCCTGTAGCCGACGGGCTCGTCGACCTCATGGTTTCTGTCCGGGGCGGATTACGCTTCCGCGCTGGATAGCTTTCCGGCCAGCCGCGAAACGTGCCGGGTCGTTAACGCATTGGACAGCCACCAGCGTGGCCCCTTGGTGGAACACGATTGAGAAACTCCCGGACAACGGATCTCCCTGAACATCCGCAGTCGCCCCTGGAGAGGGCATACCGGCCATCTGCAGCCGGATATCCCCGATAACTGACCAGAACCACGGCACGGACGGCGGCGGAGGCTCCACCCCGGCAAGGGTCGCCGCTCCGACTCGAGCCTGCGTGACGGCGTTGTTGACCGACTCCAGGCGAAGCCCTAAGGGATTGAAGAGCGAACGTTCGGGCTGCGTGCAGTCGCCTGCGGCAACCGTGCGATTGTCGCTGGCGAGATTCCGGCCGTCGACCACGATGCCAGGAGCGCAGGCGAGGCCCAGCGACTCCGCGATCTCGGTCCGGGGAGTCGCGCCGACCCCGGCGACGACGAGATCAGCCGACACGGTGGTGCCATCGCCGAGCAGCACCTCGGTCGCCCTGCCGGGAGAGTCGAGCACGGCAACCGGCTGCACACCGCACCGCAGGTCGATACCGCGGTTGAGCAACGCCCCCTCGACGTACCGGGAGATGCGCTGATCGACGGCGCGGGCCAGGACCGTCTTCGCCACCTCGAGAACGGTCACGCTCTTCCCCAGCGCCGTCATCGCCGCGGCCAGCTCGAGCCCGATGAACCCGCCACCGATGACGGCGACTCGCCGGACCCGAGGGGATCTCGCGGCGTTCCCGAGCCGACGCGCGTGCGCCAGATCTCGGAGATAGTGGACGGCCGGGCTGTCGGCGCCGGGCAGGTCGAGCACCCGGCTGCAGGCGCCTGTCGTGAGCGCGAGATGGGTGAAGGCCCAGGTCCTTCCCGTCGAGTCCCGCGCCTCGCCGCCGCCCGCGTCCCTTCGGACCGAAACGATGCGATGGCCGTCCAGCAGTGTGATCCCGCGGCTCTCCAGGAACTCTCCCGATCGAAAAACCGTGGGCGCCACGGACTCGGCGAGCAGGAATTCCTTGGACAGCGGCGGCCGCTGATAAGGAAGCCCCTTCTCGGCACCGGCCAGCAGGACGGATCCCTCGAAGCCGAACGCACGAAGGCTCTCAGCGAGCTGGAGACCAGCCTGACCCGCCCCGATCACCAGGGCCCGTTGAGAGCTCATTGCGCGGGTGGCACTTCGATCTCGACCCCGTCTCGCGGGGGTTCGATGAACAGCTGGCAGCCGAGGCGGGACGAATCACGCCTCGGGGCGGCGGTCCCCTCGAGCATGGCGTCCTCGAGGTCGCCCAATGGCGGCAGTCCGTCCAAGGTGCCGACCACGTAGACGTGGCAGGACGCACAGGACAGGAAGCCCCCGCACTCACCGACGATGCCTTCGATGCCATGGGCGATGGCGTTCGACATCACGGACTCGCCCGGTTGGATGTCGGTCACCTGGCGATGCCCGTTTGCTTGGACGTAGATCACCCTTGGGATGACAACTCCTCAATGTCAGTGGCGGTCCAACCGGCCGTCATGGGCGGGCGGTCCGCACACTACCTTCGCCGGACAGAGCTTTGCAAACGATTGAATCGTGTGCCAGCATGGCATTGCCTCGGGCGTCAAGACACCTGAAACTGCTCGAATCGAGGACATCAATGCATGATTCGGACGGGATGGCCTCGGACTCCGGCACCATTCCTTCGAGCTTCGCGGCTGCTCTCAAAGCGGCTCCTGACCGTACGGCGGTCCACTATTTCGGGCGGGACGTGAGTCTGCGATCTCTGGACCGGTGGGCCGACGCGATCGCGACAGGCCTTCAGGACGGTGGGGTGCGAAAGGGTGACCGCGTAGCGATCATGCTGCAGAACGTCCCCGAGTACGTCGCCTCGGTGATCGCGACCTGGAAGCTCGGCGCCGTCGTAGTGCCGTTGAACCCCATGTACACCGCACGCGAGCTCACCGCCGTCATCGACGACTGCGGGGCTCGGGTACTGATCTGCCATCCGTCCACCGCCGATGCCGGGCTCAGCCGGCTCGCGCTGGACCTCATCGTCGTGACGGAAGGCTGGGGACTGGCCCAGCGGCGTGAGCCGCGGCTGAGCCTGCCGGGTCCGGTCAGCGAGCCGTACGCCGGTCGCGCGCGCTTGGTCGGTCTCGATGAGTTGACGGCCACCGTGGACGCGCGCGTGCACGAGTTCCGCATTCGTCCCGGTGACCTGGCCATTCTGCCGTACACGTCGGGAACGACCGGTCCGCCGAAGGGCGCGCGGGTCACCCACGCGGGCGCGTTCCACCAGGCGTGCCTCTTCCGGGACTGGTTCGACCTGGGTGCGTCGGATTCCGTGCTGGCGGTCTCGCCGCTCGGTCACATCACGGGACTCATCGCGCACGTGGGCGTCTGTCTCGTTACTCCCATGCCCCTGGTGCTCGGTTACCGGTTCCACCCGGAGGTGATGGCGGAACTCTGCGAGGACCGGTCATGCACCTTCACGGTCGGCGCCATCACCGTCTTCACGTCGTTCCTCAGGACGCCAGCCGTGCGTCCGGAGAGTCTCCGTTCGCTGCGCCAGGTGGTATCCGGCGGGGCGCCCGTGCCCAGAGCGGTGGTCGAGTCCTTCCGCGAGCGTTTCGGGATCTCCATCACGCCTACCTACGGGCTGACCGAGACCACGTCCTCGAGTCATCTGGTGCCGGCAGGGGTCGACCCGGCCGTGGACCCCGGCTCCGGGACGCTCAGCGTCGGCGTTCCCGTGACCGGCGTTTCCGTCAAGGTCGTGGACAAGGCCGGGCTGGCTCTCGGCCCGGGCGAGCCGGGAGAGATCGAGATCTCCGGACCGGGCGTCGTGGACGGTTACTGGGCGAAGCCGGTCGAGTCGGCCGCCGCGATCCGTGCGGGCTGGCTGCGGACCGGCGACGTGGGATTCGTCGACGAGAACGGGTGGCTCTTCGTCGTCGACCGGTTGAAGGACATGATCATCGCGTCGGGGTTCAAGGTGTGGCCGCGCGAGGTGGAGGACGTCCTCTATGAGCACCCGGCGGTGCACGAGTGCGCTGTGATCGGCGTTCCGGACCCGTACCGCGGTGAGACGGTGGCGGCCTTCGTGAGCCTCAAGCCGGGCGTGTCCGCCGCACCTGACGAGCTTGTCGAGCACTGCCGCGCCCGAATGGCCGCGTACAAGTACCCGCGGGTGATCCACCTGCTGGACGACTTGCCCAAGACCACGTCAGGCAAGGTTCTGCGGCGTGAGCTGCGGGCCTTGGCGGCGGGCATCGCGACACATCACTAGGAGAGATATGACACGCGAAGACATCGAGTTCGACAGTTGCGGTGAGACGGTCCGCGGGTGGTTCTATCCCGCGTCGGGCGCCGAAGGCCCCGCGCCGACGGTCATCTTGGCTGGTGGCTGGTGCTACGTGCGGGAACTCGTGATGCCGTACTACGCCGAGCGTTTCGCGGCCGGAGGCGTCAACGCCCTCGTCTTCGACTACCGGAACCTCGGCGTCTCCGACGGCGGCAACCGCCAGCATCTCGACCCTTGGGCACAGATCCGCGACTATCAGAGCGCCTTGAGCTACGTGGAGACCCGCGCCGACGTGGACAGTGACCGTCTCGGTGTCTGGGGCATCTCGTACTCGGGCGGTCACGTGCTGATCCTGGGCGCCATCGATCCCCGGATCAAGGTGATCGTCAGCCAGATCCCGGTGATCGACGGCTACCGCAACATGCGGCGGGTCCACGGCACGGTCGGCTTCCGCAAGCTGCTCAGCCTGGTGGAGGAGGATCGGCGGCTGCGCGCCGGCTCGTCCGACAAGCAGCTTTACCTCGCGCACGCCTCCGCGGTGCCGCACGAGGAGATATCCGCCTGGCCGTTCCCCGAGACCTACGAGACCTTCGCCGCGCTCAAGGCCAGTGAGGCGCCCGGGTACGAGAACCGCAGCACGGTCGAGTCCGTGGCGCTGCTCATGGAGTACCACGTCGGCCCGTTCCTCGGCCGCCTGCTCCAGACCCCCGTCCTCATGATCGCGGCAGAGGGGGACGACCTGACGCTCTGGGACCTTGAGATCGAGGCGTTCAACGAGATCCCGTCGCCCGCCAAGCGGCTGGAGATCTTGCCTCACACGACGCACATGACGCTCTACAGCGATCGCGGCAAGCTCGAGGTGGCCGCCGGTCACGCGACCGAGTGGTTCGTGACGCATCTCACCGCCGGAAAGTGACATGAGCGCAACCGCGACGGACGCGGTCGCCCGGTTCCGGACGATGGTCAGGATCCGGGTGTTCGAGGACCATGCGGCCCGTCTCTATCGCGATGGGCAGATCCCTGGTTTCGTGCACCTGTCCACGGGCCAGGAAGCCGTCGCGGTCGGAGTCTGTCATGCGCTGCGGCGCCAGGACGTGATCACGTCCACCCACCGTGGTCACGGTCACGCGATCGCCAAGGGCGCCGACATCGAAGCGATGTTCGCGGAACTGATGGGACGAGCCACCGGCACCTGCGGCGGAATGGGTGGCTCCATGCACATCGCCGACCCTCGGCTCGGCATCTTCGGGGCCAACGGGATCGTCGGTGCGGGCATCCCCATCGCCGGCGGCGCCGCGCTCGCCATGAAGCTGAAGCGGGAACGGCGGGTGGCGGTGGCCTTCTTCGGCGACGGAGCCGTGGCCACCGGCGCCTTTCACGAGGCGACCAACCTCGCGGCCTGCCTGTCGCTTCCCCTGCTGCTCGTCTGCGAGGACAACGGCTACTCCGAGTTCTCCTCGACCCACACCCAGCATCCGGTGCCCGTGGCGGAACGGGCGCGGGCCTACGACCTGCCGGCGCAGGTCGTGGACGGCAACGACGTGGCCGCCGTGCACGACGCCGCCATGCGGATGGTGAGCGTCGTGCGGTCCACCTCCCGTCCTGCCCTTCTGGTCGCTCGTACGCTCCGCCGGCGCGGACACTACGAGGGCGACCCGCAGCGGTACCGATCCGAGGCCTTCGACGCCTCCTTCAGGGATCCGCTCGACCAGGCGCGAGAAGCCCTCGTCGAAGGGGGCGTGCCGGCTGCGGATGTGGATCGGTGGGAGCAGGAGGAGCGCGCGTTCGTCGACGCCGCCCTCGCCCGCGCCTCGGCGGCCCCATGGCCGGAACCGGACCGGATGGTGTCGCCGCTGGCGGCCACCTACCCGGAGCGGGAATCGCCCGGCTTCGCGGAGCGCGGACCGCGCACCCGGGTGAGCCGCCTCCTGAAGAAGGCGATGGCGGACGCGCTCGATGACGACCCGGGCGTCTTCCTCGCCGGCATCGACGTCGGTCTGGGCGGCAACGTGTTCGGCCTCACCCGTGACCTCGCGGCGAAATTCCCGGATCGCGTGATCGACACGCCCATCTCGGAGTCGGCCATCATCGGCGCCGCCGTCGGCGCTGCTCTGGACGGAATGTCGCCTGTCGTCGAGCTCATGTATCTCGACTTCCTGGGGGTGTGCCTGGACCAATTGCTGAACCAGGCGGCAAAGCTGCGCTTCATGACGGGAGGCGCCGCTCGCGTCGGACTCACGGTGCGGACGCAGTACGGCGTGGGCCGCTCCTCGGCCGCCCAGCACTCGCAGAGCCTTGAGGCGCTGCTCGCCCACATCCCTGGTCTCGTCGTCGTGATGCCCTCCGCTCCCGAGGACCACTACGGCTTGCTGCGGTCCGCGATCGCTTCTCCCGACCCGGTGGTGTTCATCGAGAACCGCTTGCTGTACGAGAAGGAGGCGTTCGAGCCGCAACTCGATTTCCGCGTACCGCTCGGGAAGGCGCGAATCGCCCGCCAGGGCGACGACGTCACGGTGGTGAGCGCGTCGCAGGGCGTCTGGACGGCCCTGCAAGCAGCTGAGCGGGCCGCCGGCCACGGCATCTCCGTCGAGGTCGTCGATTTGCGGACCATCAGTCCGTGGGACCGGGAGACCGTGCTCGCCTCTCTCGCCAAGACCTCCCGCATCATCGTGTACAGCGAAGCGGTCCGCGAGTTCGGCATCTCCGCGGAGATCCTCGCCGAGGCCGCCGAGTCCGGCTTCTGGAACCTGGACGCGCCGCCGCGCCGCCTGGCCGGGCGTTTCAGTCCCGTTCCCTACTCGCCACCGCTGGAGCGGGCCTGGCTCCCGTCAGCCGACAACCTGTTCGATGAGATTCTTCACATATGCCGCGACAAGTGACATTACGGTGCATTCTTTGCATCACCACACGATTGGGATGAGCATGTGAATACTGCAGTGGAATCGCTCGACCTCCTCGCACCCGAGGCGATCGCGGACCCGTACACGTTCCTCGCCGAGACCCGACGCGGACCAGGTCTGGTCTGGAGCTCCCGGCACAAGGCATGGGTGGCGACCCGCCACGGTGACGTGACCGCGCTCCTCCGCGATCCCCGGCTCACGGCGAACCGGGTGGGGACCTACCTGCGCAAGCACGGGGAAAGTCCCGAAGCCCAGGCGGCCGCGACCTTCTATCGCGTCGCCCAGGAGTGGATGAGCCTCAAGGAGGGCGCCGACCACAGCCGCCTCCGGTCGCTGGTGCAGCGAGCGTTCAGCCCGCGTGTGGTCAAGGACATGGCCAGCCTGGTCGTGGAGCTGTCCGACGAGTTCGTCGACACCTTCCCTGTCGGCGAGTCCTTCGACCTGCTGGAGCGCTTCGCCTTCCCGCTGCCTGCCACGGTCATCGCGGGAATGCTCGGCGTTCCCGTCGAGGACCGTGATCGGTTCAAACAATGGTCCCAAGGGCTTTCCGCCCTGGTGTTCGCGGCCAGCGACGTGGCCGACCGGCATGAGTCGGCCGCGCGGGCGACCGACGAGCTGTCGGCGTATATCGCCGACCTGATCGCCGAGCGGGAGGCCAGCCCACGCGACGACCTGATCTCGCATCTCATCGAAGCGGGAAGCAAGCAGGACAAGCTCACGCATCTCGAGATTGTGGCCCACGCCATCCTGCTCCTGTTCGCCGGCCACGAGACGACGACCAACCTCATCTGCAATTCGGTCGTGGCGCTGCTCGCCAACCCTCCGGCCGCCGACGCGCTGAGGTCTGGCGACGTGGACGCCGGCCTGGCCGTCGAAGAACTGCTGCGTTACGACAGTCCCGCGAAGACCGTCATTCGCGTCGCGCTGGAGGATGTGGAGGTCGCCGGAACGCGGGTGTCGGAGGGGGACCGCATCCTCCTGATCCAGTCCGCGGCCAACCGTGATCCCGAGGTCTTCGCCGACCCCGACGTGCTCGACCTCACCCGCGCGAACGCGGGCGCCCACACGTCCTTCGGGTCCGGTCCGCACTACTGCCTGGGCGCCCCGCTGGCGCGTCTCGAGGCTCGTCTGGCACTGCCCATCCTGCTGAGACGTACGGAGGGCCTGGCGCTCGCCGGTGACCTGAGCTGGCAGCCGAACCTGCTGACACGAGGCCTCGAACGGCTCGACGTCACGATCTCCGGCCTGAAATCGAAGGGATTCTCGGATGGGTGATGTGGTGCGCCCTGTCGTCGACCGCGACGTCTGCGTGGGGGCGGCCAACTGCGTCCGCCTTGCTCCCGGCGTGTTCTCCCTGGTTGACGGACAGGGGTACGCCGACCCCGCGGGCTCGTCGGACGTGACGCTGATGAGCCAGGCCATCGACGAATGTCCAGTTTCGGCAATCGAGTGCTAACGGTCAGCGGGACCGGGGGCGTGCGGTGGACTCGCGGACCACGAGTTGCGGAGGGAAGATGAAGGGCTTCTTCGGCGCCGCACCCCCCTGGATGAGCGATACGGCGAGGATGCCTGCCTGGGTGCCGACGTCCTGCGCCGGGTACCGCACGGTCGTGAGCGGTAGCGAGAAGTCCCGGGCCATGGTGGTGTCGTTGTAGCCGACGACCGACAGATCGTGCGGGACGCGGAGGCCCGCGACCCTGGCCGCCTCGATCAGGCCGAGGGCCATCGGGTCGTTGTGGGCGAAAACCGCGGTGGGGAGCTGGTCGCGCGGTCCGGAGAAGAGCTGCTCACCCAGCCGGCGACCCTCGGCCGCCGTGGCGTGGGCGGCGAAGAGCGTCGGAGCCGGCATGATCCCCCGCAGGCTGGCCGCGGTCTCGAAGCCCCTCGCCCGGTTGCGGAAGGTGGCCGCCTCGGGAGGACCCATCAACTGGATCAGCCGGGTGTGTCCGAGGTCGGCGAGGTGGTCGGCGACGAGGGCCGCCCCGCGGACGTCGTCGCAGCACACCGTGGGGAGCTTGACGGAATCGAGCGTCCGGATCGCGAGGACTGTCGGAATCGTCCGAGCAAGACTCGCCATGAGCTCCGCGTCGGCTTCCGTCGCCGCCAGGGAGATGATGGCCTCGACGCGTCGTGCCCGGCACCTTTCGAGGGTCCTTCTGCTGCGCTCCGGTGAGTCCGCGGACTCGGCGATGAGAGCCGTCAGGTCGTTGCGTTCCAGCACGTCGCCGACGGCGCGGAGAACATTGACGATCGCCTCGTTGGCCAGGTCGGGAACGAGGATTCCGACGGTCGAAGAACGCCGGCGGCGCGTGCTGGCGGCCGCCGGGTCGGGCGTGTAGCCGACCTCCTCAGCCGCGCGAATGACACGCAGGCGGGTCGCCTCGGCCACGAGGTGCGACTTGTCGGGGTCCAAAGCCCTCGAGACGGTCGCGGGGTTCAGGCCAAGCGACTCAGCCAAGTGCTTCATTGTGAACTGGGCCATCTACTGCGCTTCTCCCGACTCGCTCAGGGACCGTCCCGGAGGCTCTGGGCCGCTTCCGGCCACTAAGTATCACTCTATCAATCAATGCAATCGATTGACATCTCCGGTTTCGCCGCCGTACGGTTCTCGACACTCGGTGGAGCAGACCCACGCAGCACTCCGGAAGGACCCTTCACATGGCCATCAATCGACACTCTCGGGGTCTCGACAGGCGACACTTTCTGCAGCTGAGCGGCTTGGTCGTCGGCGGGTCCGCGGTTCTCGCGGCCTGCGGCGACGGTGGCTCCGGTAGCGCGGTGACCGCGGATACTTCATCCAAGCTCGGAGAATTTCTCCGCATCGACCAGTACGCGGGCAAGGGGACGCAACTCGACCTCGGCGTTGTGCTGCCGTCTTCCGGCTCTGGTTCGGCCTACGCGTCGGAGATGAAGAACGGCGTCGAACTCGCCGTGGCACAGCTGACCGGCGCCGGCGCCCTGGAGTGGCGTCCCCAGTACAAGGACAACAAGAGTGGCGATCCCCAGGCCGGCATCGACGCGACCAAGGATCTCGGGCTGACGGGGACGCCCGCGATGCTCTGTTCCTACATCGCCGACCTGGGAGCACAGGTGCCGGGGATCGCGCAGTATCAGATGCTGACGCTCGACGGGGCCGGGGGGACGGGGACCTTCGCGCAGTCCAAGCCGTACTTCTACGGCGCTCGCATCATCATCCCCGACGACATCTATCCGGGCACTTTCCAGTGGTTCAAGCAGGCGCAGCCGCAGGTCAAGAGCATCGCTCACCTGACGTGGGACCTCGGCCCGTCCACGACGCAGCTGCTGGACTCCTCGCGCGAGGCGATCACGTCCGCGGGCTTCAGCGCCGCGGCGCACGTGTCGTCGGCGCCGACGAACAGCGACTACAGCGCCCAGATACGCGAGATCGAGTCGTCCGGGGCGAACGCGGTCATCATCTCGGTCCTGGACGACGTCAGCATCGCCGCGTTCCTGAAGCAGTACGCGGTGACGGGCCGCAAGGACGTCGTCTTCGTCAGCACGACGAACTTCACGCCGAAGACCTACCAGACGGTGGCCGGCTCGGACGCGCTGACGAACTACCACTTCTGCTACGACTACTTCGACGGGACGACGGCGACCAGCGATTTCGGCAGCTACTTCACCCAGGCGTACCAGGACGCGTACAAGACGGACCCGACGAGCCTGTCCGCGAACTTCTACGAGGACACCCTGGTGCTGTGGGAATGCGTACGCCGGGTCAACGAGAAGGGCGGCGACCCGAGCAAGGGGTCGGAACTTCTGGCCGCGTTCGAGGCGAACCCCGTCTTCCCCAGCGTCTACGGGGGCAGCGGCGCAGAAACGGGCGTGATCTCCTTCGACAAGTCCACCCACTCCGTCAGCAAGCGTCCGTCCGGCATCTACACGCAGAAGGACGGCAAGGTGGTCGCCGTGGCCACGTTCGACGTGTCGGGTTCCGACTTCCGGCTCGACGGCTGACACCATGCGCGACACCGTCGGCGCCTTGATCGAGGGGTCCGCCGCTGGCCTCGGCTATGCGCTCCTGGGTGCCTCGTTGATCCTCATCGTCGGCACGACCGGCCGATTCCACTTCGCCATCGGCGTCAATTACCTCCTGGGCGCGTACGCGGCGGTGGCGGCTTCACTGGTCCTGCCGTGGCCGATGGCCGTTGCCACCGGTGTCGTCGCCGGCGGTGTGAGCGGGGCGCTCATCGAAGCGGGCCTGTACGACCGGGTGGAACGTTCCGCTCCCGCGAGTGCGCTGCTCAACATCTTCGTGGTCGCGTTCGCGCTCATGTCCATCGCGGAGGGCGCGCTGCGCCTCCTGCTTTCCAGCGGTGGCGGTGTCCGCAAGGTGAGCGGGTTCAGCGACCAGCAGATCTCGCTCCTCGGCGTGACCATGACGAAGCTCAACCTCTGGCAGGTCGCGTACGTGCTGCTCGCGCTCCTGGCGATCCAGCTCCTGCTCGTGACCACGAGTGCCGGCCTCCGGGTCCGCGGTGTTCGCTCGAACCGGGAACTGGCCGCGGTCCACGGGGTGAACCCGCGGCACGTGAACGTGCTCGTCTTCACGCTCGGGTGCGCCGCCGTCGGCGGCCTCGGTGTCTTCGCCGCGCTCCGCACGTCCGCGACGCCGGACATGGGTCTCACTCCGGCGTTCTACGGCTTCGTGATCGCCTTCGTCACCGGGCTCGGGCGCCCCTTCTTCCACGCGCTCGTCCCGGGGCTCGCGGTCGGAGTCACCGAGCGAATGCTGCTCAACCTCATGAGCCCGGCCCAGACCCAGGTCGCGATCTTCGGGGTGCTGTTCCTGCTCCTGGTCCTCAGAGCGGCGCTGGCCAGCCGCTGGTTCGTCGCCCATGCGACGAGGCGCCGCCCTGCCTCCCGGCCGGCCGTCGGAGTAGGAGGGACCGGATGAACTCCCAGATCCAGATAGACGTGGTCAACGCCTGCCTCCTGGCGGGCGTGCTCGCCCTGTCGATCAACCTCCTGCTCGGCTACACCCGCCACATCTCGGTGGCGCACGCCGCGTTCGCCGGGGTGGGTTCGTACGCGGCCACGTGGGTCTCCATCCAGCAAGGACTGCCCTTCCTGACGTGTGTCGCGATCGGCACCGGCCTGGCGCTCGTCTCCGGTGTCCTGGTCGGACTCCCGTCCCTCGGGCTCGCGGACGAGTTCCTCATCCTGCTCACGCTCTGTACCGGCGCCCTGTTCACCGGGGTCGTGACGAGTGCCCCCGACCTTGGCGGCGCGTACGGTCTCCTCGGCATCGAGCAGGTGACCGTAGCCGGCAGCACCCTCCTGCGGCCGTCCGACTGGCTGCCCTACCTGATCCTGGCGTTCGGGTGCGTACTCGCCATCTGCTGGTATCTCACCCGATCACCCTACGGACGCCGGCTGCGCGCCGTGGGGGACGAGCCTACGGCGGCGAGTGCCCTGGGTATGCCGGTCCAGCTCCTCCGGCTGCAGGTATTCGCGCTGGCGGCCGGCCTGGCCGGGTTCGCCGGAGCGATCAGCGCCTACTACAACCAGGTGACCTCGCCCGCGATGTGGAGCTTCAACCAGACGCTCCTCATCATCATCATGGTCATCGTCGGCGGATCGGGAACGCTGGCCGGCCCGTGCCTGGGGGCCGTCGTGATCACCGTCCTGCCACGTGCGCTTCAGTTCGCCGGCATGCCTCCGGACCGGGCCGGCCTCTACAGCCAGATCATCTTCGCTGTCCTGCTCATCGGGATGATCCTGGTGCGTCCGGGCGGACTGATCCGCCGCAGACCTGGGTCTCGCATCGTTTCGAACGTTTTCGCCGCTGCGGTGGGACTGAGTCCCTCGGCTCCCCGCGCCGGTGCGCTGGCCGTACGAGCCGAGGGTCTCAGCAAGCATTTCGGCGGGGTGGCCGCACTCGACGGAGTCACGATCGAGTTGCCCCGGCAACAGATCTCAGCGCTCGTCGGCCCCAACGGCGCGGGGAAGACGACGCTGTTCAACGCGCTGACCGGCTTCCTCCCGGTGGAAGGCGGCCGGGTGTTCATCGGTGCCACGGACGTCACCTTGAAGTCGCCGGCGTACCGCGCGCGGCTGGGGCTCGTCCGCTCCTTTCAGGATGTGCGGTCATTCGCGACGATGTCGCCACTCGACAGCGTGACGGTGGCCGTGCCCGCCCGCCGGGGCTCCGATCTGGCCAGTGGCTTGCTGCGCCCGCGAGCCACCCGGCGAGCGGAGAGGTCGTCCCGGGAGGCCGCGCGTTACTGGCTCGAGTACGTCGGCGTCGATGCCGACGATCTCCGCCCCACCGGGGACCTGTCGTTCGCGGAGCAGAAGCTGGTCGCCCTGGCTCGCACGCTCGCGTCTGGAGCGGAGGTGCTGCTGCTGGACGAACCGCTCAGCGGAGTCGACGAGAGATGGGTGGACACGATCATGGATCTGCTCGAGCGGCTTCGTGCGGACGGCCACACCATCTGCATCGTCGAGCACAGCCTCCACGTGGTGAGCCGGCTGGCCACGCAGGTCTTCTTCATGGAGGCGGGAGCGCTGACCGCCACCGGCACCGTCGAGGAACTGCTCGGGCGGCCGGAGTTCGTCGACAGTTACTTCGGGGCGGCATCATGACGGACCCACCCCTGTCCTGTGACCGGCTCTGCGCCGGATACGGACGCAAGCGGGTTCTGCACGAGGTGACGATCAGAGCCCTGGGCGGCCGGGTCCTCGCCGTGCTGGGGCACAACGGCGCCGGCAAGACGACCCTCCTCAAGACCATGGCCGGTCTCATGAAGCCGCAGGCGGGCCAGGTCACCTGCGCGGCGGGGTCCACCACCGCGGCGCTCCGGTCGGGCTTCACGACGTTCGTGCCGGCCGAGCGGTTCGTCTACCCCGACTTGACCGTCGAGGAGAACCTGCTGCTCGCCACGCCGGCCCGGTCGCGGAGAGACGCGCCGGACCGGATGGCGCGAGCATTCGACTACTACCCGGTGCTCGCGCACCGGCGCCACACCAGGGCCGGTCTCTTCAGCGGTGGCCAGCAGCGGATGCTCAGCATCGGCATGGCCCTCATGCGCGCGCCCTCGGTGCTGCTCCTCGATGAGCCGTCACTCGGCTTGGCGCCGGCCATCCAGGACCAGCTCTTCGCCTCCGTCCGCCGGCTCGCTAGCCTGGAGTCCCTGGCAGTGGTCCTCGTCGAGCAGAACGTGACGAAGGCGCTCAGCGTCGCCGACGAGGTGATCGTGCTCCGCGCCGGGCGGACGGTGCGCAGCGGCGCGGCCCACGAACTCAGCGGACTCGACCGCACCCAATGGTGGGAACTGTTTTAGCCACGCGAATGCAATCGATTGACATGCCAAGAGGCCGGAACCTAGGCTCCTCAACCAGAGGGTCGGGAAAGGCGAAAGCGAGAGATTCTCAGTGCCAGATCAACGCATTGCCATCGTCGGGGTGGGCCAGACCACCATTTGGCCCCGAGGCCAGTCAGCGCCCTTGACCGAGGTCGACCTCACGTGCCGAGCGCTGATGTCGGCCTGCGACGACGCGGGAATCGCCGTCACCGATGTGGACGGCTTCGCGTTCTACCGCGGCGGGGTTGACGCCGGTCTGCTGGCCCAGACCCTCGGCATCGACGAGATCACATTCTGCGCGTCCTTGTCCGGTGCCGGTGGGGGGTCGGCCGGCTCATTGGGACTCGCCGCCGCGGCGATCCAGTCGGGGATGGCCACAGTCGTGGCCTGCCCGATGGCGTTCCAGCAGATCGGCACGCGGTTCGGCGCCGCGTACGCGCGAGACGGCGTCGGGGGCGGCCCCCTGTACAACCACGCGTCGCCCGAGGACGACTACCTCAGACCTGCCGACCTCGTGGCGCCGGCCCAGATGTTCGGGCTGATCGCGCAGCGCCACATGCACAAGTACGGGACGACGAGAGAGGCGTTCGCGGAGGTGGCGATCACCTTCCGCGACAACGCGCGCAAGACGCCGGGCTCGCTGATGACGAAGCCGATGACCCGCGAGGACTACTTCAACGCCCGGATGATCAGCGACCCCATCTGCCTCTTCGACTGCTGTGTCGAGTCAGAGGGGGCGGGTGTCGTCCTGGTGACGTCGCTGGAGCGGGCGAGGGATCTCAGGAAGACGCCCGTCGAGGTGCTCGCGTCGGTTCACGGCGGGGAAGGCGACTGGGGGCAAGGAATCATGTGGCTGAACATGCCGGACGAGATCTTCTCCTCGTCGGGCCATCGCGGGATCGCGAAGAGGATGTATGAGCGAGCCGGCATCAAGCCGGCCGACGTCGATGTGGCGATGATCTACGACCACTTCGCACCGATGGTCCTCCTGCAGTTGGAGGATTACGGATTCTGCGCGATCGGCGAGTCGAACGACTTCGTCCTGGACGGGAACATCCGGATGGACGGCGCGATCCCGGTGAACCCCAACGGTGGCCAGCTGTCGAACGGCTACCTGATCGGCTTCAGCTTGGTCACCGAGGCCGTGCGGCAGGTTCGCGGCGAAGGCGCCAACCAGGTCGCCGGCGCGGAGGTGGCGTTGGTGACCGGTGGCCCCGCCGCGCTGCCGGTGAGCGGTTCCCTCCTGCGGGCGGTGCGCTGACATGGAGACGATGGAACGACTCGCTCAGCTCGGGCTCTACCCGACGAAGGACACGCTTCCCTTCTGGGAGGCATTGCTCGCCGGTTCGCTCGTCGCGTGCCAGTGCGCGAACTGCGGCCGATTTCGCCAGCCTCCGTCCGGATTCTGTCCGGGATGTCAGCACTCCGCAGTGCGCTGGCAGCGTTTGGACGGGGCCGGGACCATCTACTCCTTCACCTGGGCTCGCCATGGGTTCACCCCGGATCTTCGCGACCGGGTGCCGTACGCCATCGCGCTCGTCGAACTCGACGACGCGCCGGGAATCCGGCTCATCGCCAACATCCTGGACGCCGAGGAGGGCCAGGTGGCGATCGGCGCGAAGGTCGTGGCCGACCACCGGAACGCGGCGGACGCACGGATCGACTTCGTCCTGTCGGGAACCGCCGATGCCTGACACGCTGGTCACCCTGCTCGAGTCCGCCGCGGCGGGTCCTGGCGGCATCACGTTCGTCGGCGGCGAAACGGCTCCCTGGCGGGACGTTCTCTCCAGGGCCAGGAAGACCGCCGGTCAGCTGGAGAACCTCGGGGTCGCCCCGGGCGATCACGTCGCCGTCATGCTGCCGAACTCCGCGGAGTTCGTCGACGTCTTCTTCGGTGCCGTGGTCGCGGGCGCGATCCCGCTCCCGATCACCGTGGACTATCGCGGGCCGATGCTCGCGCGGGTCATGGAGGTCGCGGAACCGAAGCTGGTCGTCGTCGGCTCGAACGCCGACATTCCGGCGGAGCTGGTGGGACGTCCGGCGATTTCGATGAGCGAGCTGCGCCGGCTACCGGGGGACGCGTCCGCCGGCCGCGCGTTGCCGCGACCGGACGACGCCGCCGTCCTCATGCTCACCTCCGGGACCACGTCCGGACGTTCCAAGGTGGTCGTCTACAGCCACCGGTCCGCTCTGCAGTTCGCCGCGGCGACCGTTCGGTGCATGCCGTACGAGCCGGGGGATGTCATCTACACCTGCCTGCCACTCGTGCACGGGGCCGCGCTCATGTGCGACCTCTTCGGATCGCTCATGTCAGGCGCCTCGATCGTGGTCGCCGAGCGCTTCAGCGCTTCGCGGTACTGGGACGAGATCGTGGCACATCGGGCCACGGTGGCCAGCACCCTGGGCACCATCACGCAGATTCTCGTGCAGGCGCCGGTCAGCGACAAAGAGCGCCGGCACCGGCTACGCGTGGTTCGCCGCTCGGGCGTCACGGCTGAACTCACGCGTGAGTTCGAGGACAGGTTCGCGGTGCGCACCACGGAGATGTACGGCCTCACCGACGTCGGTCTGATCACCGGGCTGCCCGCCGGCGTGCGCAGGCTGGGCTCCTGCGGGTCCCTGTTCGACGAATGGGAGGCCGAGTTGCGCGACCCCTCGGGCCTGGTGGTCCAGGACGGCGATGCCGGCCAGCTGTTCGTCCGGCCCGCGGGGGCGGGCACGCTTCCGCTGGGCTATCTGGATGACCAGCCGTCTTTCGGCGCCGCGCTGGTCGACGGCTGGTTCCAGACCGGCGACGTGCTCGTTCGGGACAGTGACGGGTTCTACGCCTTCGTCGGCCGCGTCAAGGACGTCATCCGCCGAGCGGGCGAGAACATCGCGCCAGCCGACGTCGAATACATCCTGGTCCAGCACCCGGACGTCGCGGAGGTCGCCGTTTACGCGGTGCCCAGCCACCTCGGCGAAGACGAGGTCATGGCGGCGGTCGTGCTCAAGCGGGGAGTGCTCGACGCTCCCACGCTCCGCGCGTTCTGCGCGGACCGGCTGCCCTACTTCTCCGTGCCTCGCTACTACCGGGCGCTCCCGCGGTTACCGCGGACGGTGACGCAGAAGGTACAGGTCCAGACGTTGCGCTCGTGGGGGATCTCGCCCGACACGGTCGACACCGGCTCGACATCCCGATCCGCCATGCGAAAGGCAGAACAGTGAGTCAGGTAACACCAAGGGTCGCGGCCGTCACCGGAGGGGCGAGCGGTATCGGCCTCGGGATCGTGACACGACTCGTCGCGGACGGATGGAAGGTGGTCGCGGGCGACATCAACGCCGTCACGCTGCATGAGGCGTTCGGCGCCTCCGACGAGGAGAACGTCGTCGGGGTCGTCTGCGACGTCAGCGTGGAGAGCCAGGTGGCCCGCCTCGTGGAGACCGCGGTCGACCGATTCGGCCGGCTGGACTGCATGGTGAACAACGCCGGGATCTCCGGCGCGTTCGGCCCCATCCACGAGCTCGACGTGGCGCACTGGGACTTCACGTTCGGAGTGCTGGCACGGGGAGTGTTCCTCGGCACGAAGCACGCCACCCGCCAGTTCCTGGCCCAGGGTGGCGGGGGCTCGATCGTGAACATGTGCTCGATCGCCGCCTGGGACGGCGGGACCGGTCCGCAGGCGTACTCGGCGGCCAAGGCGGCCGTGCAGAACCTGACGTGGAGCACCGCCGCCGAGCTCGCAGAGCATCGTATCCGCGTGAACGCGGTCGCTCCGGGGTCGGTCATCACCCCGATGTGGATGAAGGGGCGAGACCAGAGTGACGTCGACCGCGCTCTCCAGTTGCAGCCTCTCAAGGAACCGACGACGAGCGCACACGTCGCCGAGGCCGTGGCCTTCCTCGCCGCCCCCGAGCCCGCGATGATCACCGGCACCTGCGTCGCCGTGGACGGCGGCATCTCGGCGGCCGGGACCGACCTCGCCCGTCGCCTCGGAAACAACCCGGGTGACCTGAAGATCGCGGGACTCAACATGGGGACGTCCGGGACGAAGTCCGTCGTCAACGTTCTCGGCGACCAAGGAAAGAGCATCTGATGAGCAGTGGTATTCGCGTCTACCCGTTGAGTCTCGGCGAGCTGACCAATGACGCTGGACTCCCGTTCTATTTGGGTGGCCTCGCGATGCCGAGCGATCCCGAGCACGCGGCCGCGATGTGCACCCAGTGCATGAGCGCGTACGTCATCGAGCACCCGAAGGCAGGCCCGATCCTGTTCGACACGGGCGTCGCGCCCGAGCGCGAGGGACTGTGGCCGAAGGAGTCGATCGAGCTGGCGTCGCCGTCGCTCTACGAGCCGGAGCACCGGCTCGACAACGCCCTGAACGCGGCCGGCTTCGAGCTGTCGGACATCAAGGCGGTCGTGATCAGCCACCTGCACATGGATCACGGGGGTGGCCTGGAGTTCTTCCGGGGCACGAACGTGCCGGTGTTCGTCCACGAGACCGAGCTCAAGAACGCCTTCTACAACGTGGCGACGGGGGAGGACTTCGGTCCCTACCTGCCCCACTACATCGACCCGACCTTCAACTGGGTCCCCATTCACGGTGACAAGTGGGACCTCTTCCACGGGATCACCCTCTACCAGATGTCCGGCCACGCCCACGGGCTCCTCGTGCTGCGTGCGGAGTTGCGGAACCACGGCCACTGGATCTTCGCGAGCGACCAGTTCCCGCTCCGGCGGAACTACGAGGAACCGATCCCGCAGGGCTGGATCATGCGGGACCACCCCGGCTGGTGGCGCAGCTGGCGGTTCACCAAGAGCCTGGAGCAGCGTTTCGACGCGCGAATCGTCTTTGGGCACGACAAGGACGAATTCGCCAAAATCTGCTCGCAGCGCGTCTACGACTGAGTTTCTCGACCATCGTCAACCGCCACGGCCCGCGGTTCGTACCACCAAGCGACAGGAGATGTGATCATGACGGCCTTTGACTTGTTCGTCCCTCCCATCACGGAGCTCGCCGAGAGCCCGATCTGGGACGTCGACGAGCAGCGCCTCTACTGGGTGGACAGCACCGGAGGCGCCATCTACCGCGCTGACGGCGCCGGCGGAAACATCCAGGTGTGGAAGATGCCGGGCATGGTCGGCGCGATCAGCCTCCGTACGGCCGGCGGAGCCCTGGTGACTCTCGACGACGGCATCTACACCTTCGACTTCGAGAGCTCCGAGCTCACCAAACTCGTCGATCCGGAACCGTCCACGGCCTCCAGGCTCAACGACGGCAAGGTCGACCGGCAGGGTCGCTTCATCACGGGAACCATGAGCTATGCCTTGATCAATCCGAGCACGAACTGGCTCGTGGGGAAGATCGAAACCGGATGCTCGCTGTACCGGCTGGACCCGGATCTGGTGGTGAAGACGGTCCACTCGAACATCGGCATCACGAACGGGCCGTGTTTCAGCCCCGACGGAGCGACGATGTACTGCTCCGACAGCTGGGCGGACGAGATCTACGCATTCGACTACGACACCGCGACCGGTGAGCTGAGCAGGCAGCGGGTCTTCGCCTCCTACGTGGACGACAAGGGCGTCACGGGGCAGGGGCAGCCCGACGGCGGAACCGTCGATGCCGAGGGGTATGTGTGGAGCGCCACCGTCTACGGCGGCGAGATCCGGCGGTACGCACCCGACGGGACGCTTGACCGGCGGATCCAGACGCCCGTGCTGAAGCCGACGAGCGTGACCTTCGGCGGCGCCGACCTCGATGTCCTGTTCGTGACCACGATGGCCAACCCGGACCTCCCGGTGCCTTACCCGAAGGACGGGCCGCTCGCGGGCAGCATCTTCGCCGTCCGCGGACTCGGGGTCACGGGAGTGCCGCAGGGGCGGTTCCGGGGTTGATCAGGAGCACCCTTCGGGTGGGATTGTCGACTGGCACCACCGCAGACATAGCGGGGTTCGCGCGCGATGCCGAGATCGCCGGGTTCGATCTCGTCGGTGTCGGGGAACATCTCTTCTTCCACGGCCCGACGGCCAACAGTCTCATTTACCTGGCCGCCGCGGCCGGTGCCACCCACCGGATCGGCCTGGTGTCGTCGGTGGCCATCGCGCCCCTGTATCCGCCCGTTCTGCTGGCGAAGCTCGCCGCCGTACTCGACGAGGTGTCGGGGGGTCGCTTCGAGCTGGGAGTGGGGGCCGGTGGCGAGTTCCCCGGCGAGTTCATCGCGGTCGGCACGAACCCTGCGGACCGTTTTCGTCGCCTCGAAAGTGGCCTCTCCGTCATCCGGTCCCTGCTCTCCGGGCAGCGCATCACCGTCGAGCATGACGGGCACCGCGCCGACGGGCTCGCGCTGGACCCGCCGGTGGCCGGTGAACACGGCCTGCCGGTGTGGCTGGGCGGACGAAAGCCAAGCGCGATTGAACGGGCCGCGGCCCTTGCCGACATCTGGTTGCCCTACATGCTCACGCCGACGCGGCTGGCCGAGGGGAACGAGCACCTGGCGCGGGCCGTCGAGACGCACGGCCGGCCGCGCGGCGCGGTCACGAGCGGCCTGCTGATCTGGGTGTGCGCCGATGCCGACGCACGCTGGGCCCGGGACACCGGAATCGACGTCGTCAGCAAGGTCTACTCCCAGGACTTCACCCGATTGGCCGACAAGTACCTCGCGGTGGGCTCGGCCGACCAGGTGGTGGAGCTTCTCTCCCGCTTCGTCGACGCCGGGGCACGGCATCTGCTCCTCCAGGTCGCGGCTCCACCGAAAGCCCGCCCCCGTGTGGTCGAAACGCTGGCTACCGAGGTCCTGCCAGCCTTGCGGACGCTCCCCCTGCCGTCCGTCTCGTAGCTTGGGCCAGCCGCACCCAGTCATGGAATTGTCGGTGGAGGACCGCCCGATGTGGATGGCCACCATGCCGTGCAGGACTTGCTTCCCTTTGCGGGCGTGCCGCAGGATCTCGCTTGCCGAGAGCCCAGGGTCAGCGACGCTGTTATCGCTGTGGTCCGCCCGCTGAGGACCTTCGCCGACTTGGCGGTGCCAGACCGGATTTCGAGCCTGACCACGTCTCCGGTCCTGCCGCCGGTCAGTGTCGCGCGGATGCTTCCTCCGCACTTCTGCAGTCGAATGGTCCGGGTGCCCACCGCTTTCTTCTGCCCCCGCGCGACCAGCGTCCATGAGCAGGCGGTTTGGGCCTCCGCGGCGATTGGGACGACGACGAGCCAGGCACCGCCGACGAGGAGCGCGGAGGCGATCGTGATCAGTTTCATGACGCTCCCTTCCTGCCGCCGACAGTAGGCCCGCGAGTGGTGACGGTCGAGGCCCAGAATCGAGTTCACCCGGGGCTGACGGTCACGTTGCGCACCTCGACCTCGGCTAGCCAGGAGCGGAGCACGAACGAGCTGTCCAGGCAGTCGGCCAGCAGCGGGGGGTCGCCGGTGACCGGATACCAGGCGGTCTGAAGCACGCCGTAGTCCAGCTGGTAGGCCACCCTGTCCTGGTCGAACATGATCCGCCAGTGGTGGGTGCCCTGGTCCAGGCCCTGGGGTGGATCGGCGGGTTGGGGGCCGGGATGGGCGTTCGCGGCCGGCAGGCGTACCACCTTGATGTGGTTCTCCTGCGCTTCTTCCCCTTGGTAGAAGGCGTACTGGAGGGACAGGCCCCGTGGCTGGCTGCCGTCGAAGCGGGAGCATACGCCGATGCCGTATCCCCAGCCCATGCTCAGGAAGGGTTCCTCGGTCGGGCCCTTCACCTGGACGTCCAGATCGACCTGGAGGCGACACCAGGCGGGTAGCCGCCCGTGGACGCCCGTCCAGGTGTAACCGCCCGGGGACGCGACCGTCCAGCCGTCCTCCGTGGCGGCCACCTGGCCCTTCCTCGTGGTGTCGAAGTCCGTCAGCGAGAGCGGCAGGGCCCGGGTCTCATCGGGGTCGGCGCAGCCGGGCGCGCCCAGGGGCACCACTCCGGTGAGGACATTCAGCGGCAGCAGCAGGCCGGTCACCGCCAGTCCCACCGCGACCAGCCGCAGGGCCTTCCGGCCACCCGTCGGCGGGCGGCCGGAAGGCCCGGGCGGCAGGTGCGGGTCCGGTACGGTCCACCCGCTGTCCACGGGGATCAGCACGTCACCCGGCTCGCCGGTGAGCGCCGCGTACAGTTCGCGGGGAGTCGGGCGGCGTTCCGGGGCCTTGTTCAGCGCCCACGCGATCACGTCGCGCAGGCGCCCGTCGACGCCCTCCAGGTCGGGCTCCTCGTACGCCACCCGGAAGGTGACGGCGGGCGAGTTGCCCTCGCCGAAGGGACAGCGGCCGGTCGCCGCGAACGCGGTGACCGCGCCCCACGAGAAGACGTCGGCGGCGAAGGTCACCTGGTGGTCCAGCGCCTGTTCCGGCGACATGTAGCCGGGGGTGCCGACGAGGGTGGTCGTGAGCGTGAGCGAATCCGCCATCTGGGCGATGCCGAAGTCGATGACCTTCGGCCCGTCGGGGCCGAGCAGCACGTTTCCCGGCTTCAGATCGCGGTGTACGACGTCCGCGGCGTGGATCGCCTCCAGCGCGAGCAGCGTCCTGGTGGCGAGGTCGAGGAGATCGGGCCCGGCGAGCGGGCCGTCCCGGGCGACCCGCTCGGCCAGATCCGGCCCGTCGACGAACTCGGTGACGAGGTAGGCGCGGTCGCCCTCAGTCCCCGAGTCCAGGATGGGCACGGTGCAGAACCGCGCGGATTCGGCCACCCGCCGAAGGATCCTCACCTCACGCTGGAATCTGCGCCGATACCTGGGATCGCGGGCCCACTCGCCATGGATCACCTTCAGCGCGACCCGGGCGCCGGACTCCGCCTCCGCGAGATAGACGACCCCCATCCCGCCCTGTCCCAACCGCCGCACGATCCGGTAGCCCCCAATTCGGTACGGCTGGTCGGGCACGGTCGGTTCCAACCCTCGATGTCGGCGCCCAGACGCAACAGGTCGCGTCCATGTCGACACAAGGATCTCCCATCCATCCGTTGATCGGGAAATGGTGATGGCGTGGCCCCTTCGCCACGCCATCACCTCGAACCGTTCAGTTCTTGCAGTACTTTGCGCTGCCCGAGGGCCACCACCCGACGATCACGGCCGGGGCCGCCTTCTGGAAGCGGATCTTCAGGCACTGGTTGGTCCGAGCGGCGGTTTTCACCGTCTTCTGTACGGACCTGGCCACGACGACGAGCCCGAAGCAGGCCGCCTTCGCCTTCCAGTCGGACAACTTGTTGCACTCTCCGAGGCTCGACCGGCCGATGGACGGCAGCTTCGCGAGCTTGCGGGTGAGGCTGCGGCTGAAGTAGAGGTTGCACGTCGCGTTGTACCAGTGGCCGCAGTCGAGCCCGAAGGACGTGAGGCCCCTGGTGATCGTGGTCGTCTCGGTGGCGGCCTGCGCGCCGGCCGCGGCCCCGGTCATGAGGCCGACGGTCAGGGTGATGGTCGCGAGCAGCTGGAGGATGCGTTTCATCGCTCTGCCCTTCCTCTGCGCGGGCGGTTCCCGCGTCAGGGACAGCGTGCGATCAGAGGGGTTCAGGATCGTTTCAGTTTGCGTGAAGTCTCGGCGAGGCCGTACTGGTCGCCGAGTTCGTTGAACATCGAGTAGGCCAGGTCCAGTTCGTCCGCTCGGCCGGTGATGTCGCCGATCGTGGTGAGCGCCCATGCGTGCCCGTATCGATCTCCCAGGGCGCGCAGGCGTCGGGCCGCCTCGCCCGCGTGCTCCCCGGCCTCTGGATCACCCTGGGCCGCCAGGACCACGGCGATGCTGAGCAGCGCGTTCGCGGTCAATCTCGGGTCACGCAGGCGGCGTTCCGCCAGGTCCCGTTCCTCCTCCGCATGCTGGCGCGCCGCGCTCACCTCTCCCCGCGCCAGCCGTACGGAGACCAGGCCATGCAGGCAGGCGGCCTGGCCGTAGCGGTCGCCGAGGTCGCGGGCCGAACGCAGCGCGCTGAGGAGGCAGGCGAGCGCGGTTTCCTGGTCGCCGGCCCGGTGCCGGACGACGCCGAGCGCGCGCACGCAGGCGGCCTCGCCGCGCCGGTCGCCGCAACCGCGGAACTCGGCCCGTCCCTGGGCGAGCGAGCGCTCCGCCTGCTCGAGCCGGGACTGGTCCAGCCGGGCTACCCCGAGCCGGAACAGGACCCGCGCGCGTTCCACGGCATCGCCGTACCGGATCAGTTGCCCGAGGCTCGACTGGTAGGTCTCGATCGCGCCCGCGAGGTCGCGCTCGGCCCGCTGCTGGTCGCCGCGATCGCGCAGGACCAGCGCCGCACCGAGCGGGTCCCCGTCGGCACGTGCGGCGGCGAGCGCGTGCCGGTTGACGGTCCGCCATTCGTCCTGCTGGTGGCGTACCTCCAGGAAAGGCGTCAGGGCATGCGCGAGCCGCCACGCGTGTCCGGGCAGGCCGTGCAGGTCGGCCACCAGCGCGGTCAGGAAGCCGAGCTCGGCGTCCAGCCACTCGATCGAGTCACGGATCTTGGTCGTGCCCATGCTGACCGCCTCCGGACCAGGGCTCGCGCCGAACCCCTCCGAGGTCAGCGGGAGGACGGCCGCCCGCACCCGGGCCAGCGCCACCCGCGCGAGGCGGGACAGGGCCGGCGCGGCGTCCTCGGGCGGGAGCCGTTCGCGGGCCATTAGCTGGGTGAGCTCGTGCACGCGGAACCGGTCCTGGCCCGCGTCGTCGCAGGCCAGCCGCTGCAGCAGGCCGCAGTCGGCGATCCCGTCGAGGGCGGCGGGACCACCGGCGAGGGGTTCCGCGACCCAGGCCGCGAAGCTCGGGGCGGTGATCGCGGTCAGCCGCGCGAGCAGCGCCTGCGGCCGGGGGTCGAGGCCCTCGTAGGCCAGGCTGAGCAGCGGCCGGACCCCGGTGTCGCCCGCGCGGAACTCGTCCAGGCGGGCGGCCTCGTCCCGCAGCCGCCGGGCGAGCCCCCGGGCAGAACGGTCCCGGCTGGCCGCCAGCCGCGCCGCCGCCGCGCGGACCGCGATGGGCAGCCCGGCGCAGGCGTCGAGCACGCTCGCGGTGGCCTCGCCGTCGACCTCGGCCCGCGCCCGCCCGGCCATCCGCTCCAGCAGCTCGCGGGACTCGGCCGCCGTGAAAACGTCCACCTCGAACGGCTCGGCTCCAGCCAGCCCGGCCAGCGCCGAGCGGCTCGTGATGATCGCCAGTGAGCCCGGGCCGGTCGGCATCAGCGGGCGCACCTGCTCCTCGTCGGTCGCGTTGTCGAGCAGGACGAGGAGTCGGCGATCCGCGGTGAGCGTCCGGTAGACCGCGGTCCGCTCCTCCACAGTCGCGGGGATCGAACCGCCTGGGTAGCCGAACGCGCGCAGGAACCGGGCGAGCGTCCCGGCCGCGTCCGGCTGCCTGCGCAGATCCGCGAACAGCTGGCCCCCGGGAAACCGCGCCCGATGCCGCCAAGCCGCGTGTACGGCGAGCGTGGACTTGCCCACTCCCGCGTGGCCGTACAGGACGATGGGGTGCGGCCCGTGCGCGGGGCTGCGGGCGATCGCGGCCGACAAGCCGCTGAGAAGGTCGCGCCGGCCGACGAAGGAGCGGTCGTCAGGGGGAAGCTCCGCAGGGGTACGGACCTCCTCGGCGTCCAGGGCCGGGTCCTCGCGGAGCATGCGTTCGTGCACGCGGCGCAGCTCGGCGGACGGCTCGGCGCCGAGTTCCTCGGCCAGGACCTGGCGCACCCGGTGGTAGTGGGAGAGCGCCTCGCCGAGGTTGCCGGAGCGGTACAGGGCGACCATCAGGAGCAGGTGGACGTGCTCCCGCAGCGGGTACCGGCGGGCCAGATTCCTGAGCCGGACGACGCACTCGCGGTGGTGACCGAGCCCGATCCGGACGTCGCAGAGCTCCTCTTCCACGGCCGCGCGCTGTTCCTCCAGCGCGGCGGCCTCCATCCGCCGCAGGTGATCGGAGTCCACGTCGGCCAGCGCCGGACCGCGCCACAGCTCCAGCGCCTGCTCCAGGGTGCGGATGCGGGTGACCGGGTCCTCGTCCCGGCGGTCGGCCAGGTCGCGGAACCGCCACACGTCGACCCGGTCCGGCTCGACCCGCAGCCGGTATCCGGCCGGGACGGTCTCGATCAGGTCCCTCGGCAGGATCTTCCGCAGGTCGCTGACGTAGACCTTGATCACGCCGGTAGTGATCTCCCGGCCGCCCGTCAGCGCCTCCTGCAACAGCTCGAGGGAGACGGGGCGTCCCCCTTCAAGGGCGAGTACGGCGAGGACCGCGCGATGGCGCGGTACCCGGATCGGGATGATCCGATCGCCGTCCACGACCTCGAGCGGGCCGAGGAGGTTGAAATCCATGATGTCCACATTTGACAACGCTTCGCCCACCTTGCAAGCCCAACCCAGGACCCTTTTCACGCAGGAAGGCATGGCGACTCCCGGTCGCCATGCCTTCTCCTCGATCCCTTCGTCAGGCGCCGTTCCAGTCGCCGATGAGGACGACCGCGCCGGGAACGGTCTCGAGCGCGGTGCCCCACGCGTAGTCGGAGGCGCCGTCGTCGTGCGTGTTGCGCAGGTGGTAGGTGCCGTCGGCGGGGTTGTAGTAGCCGGTGGAGTCCTTGCCGTCGCCGTTCCAGTCGCCGGTCAGGATGACCGCGCCGGGAACGGTTTCGAGCGAGGTGTCCCAGGCGGCGTTGGAAGCGCCGTCGTCAAGCGTGTTGCGCAGGTGGAAGGTGCCGTCGGCGGGGTTGTAATAGCCGACGGAGTCCTTGCCGTCGCCGTTCCAGTCACCGGTCAGGATGACCGCGCCGGGAACGGTTTCGAGTGAGGTGCCCCACGCGTAGTCGGAGGCGCCGTCGCTATGCGCGTTGCGCAGGTGGAAGGTGCCGTCGCGAGGGTCGTAGTAACCGGTGGAGTCCTTGCCGTCGCCGTTCCAGTCACCGATCAGGACCACCACGCCGGGAATCGTCTCCATCCCCGTGCCCCAGGCGGCGTTGGAAGCACCGTCGTCATGGGCGTTACGCAGATGGAAGGTGCCGTCAGCGGGGTTGTAATAGCCGGTGGAGTCCTTGCCGTCGCCGTTCCAGTCGCCGGTCAGGACCACCGCGCCGGGAATGGTCTCCAGCCCGGTGTCCCAGGCAGTGCTGGAGGCACCGTCGCCGAGCGCGTTGCGCAGGTGGAAGGTGCCGTCGGCGGGGTTGTAGTAACCCGTCGAGTCCCGGCCGTGCGTCGGCGCTGGCACCGGCTGCCATAAGTGATCGACGATGATCTGCGCGTCGCCAGCCTCTACCTGGTAACGGTCGGGGTAGGCCGATACCTGGACGTCCTGGCACACTTGCCCGACCGGTGCGTTCATCCAGCTGTTGTTCGGATACACCCGTTTCATCTTGTTGATGAACGCGGTGGTGGCCCACACAGGGTCGAGCCGCTGCGCCCTGCTTCCCCAGGACGCGCGCTGCTGGAACAGGCCGAGGCTGTCGTGGTCGACCTCCTCGTTGATGTTCTGGATGCTCGACTCGACGATGACGGTGGCGATGGCTATGACGGCCGCCCGCGAGTGCAGGCCCAGGTTGCGAACGGTGTTGACGACCATGCGGGCGCACGAGACGCGGTAGCCGGTCATGTACCCGCGCATCTTCTTGTTCAGCTTCCCGTTGAGCGTGCCGGCCAGGGCATTGTCCGACGACGTGACGCCCTTGGGATCGCACGGGGACACGGAGTAGGCCGCGGCCACGTAGACGGACGGCTCTGCGGGGTCGGCGTGGGCGGGAGCGGCGGACAGTCCGGCCACCGCGGTGAGCGTCAGGGCGGTGAGGGCGGCGCGCAGGGCGAATCGATGGTTCATGAGATGCTCCATGGGGAGTTAAGAGTTCGGTGTCGGTCGCACGTCTTGACTCAGGCGCCGTTCCAGTCGCCGGTCAGGACGACCGCGCCCGGAAGGGTCTCCAGCTCGGTGCCCCACGCGTAGTCGGAGGCTCCCTCGTCCAAGGCGTTACGCAGGTGGAAGGTGCCGTCGCGAGGGTCGTAGTAGCCGACGGAGTCCTTGCCGTCGCCGTTCCAGTCGCCGGTCAGGACCACCGCACCGGGAACGGTCTCGAGTGAGGTGCCCCACGCGTAGTCGGAAGCGCCGTCGCTGTGCGCGTTGCGCAGGTGGAAGGTGCCGTCGGCGGGGTTGTAGTAACCGGTGGAGTCCTTGCCGTCGCCGTTCCAGTCACCGATCAGGACCACCACGCCGGGAATCGTCTCCATCCCGGTGCCCCAGGCGGTGTTGGAAGCGCCGTCGTCATGCGTGTTGCGCAGGTGGAAGGTGCCGTCGCGAGGGTCGTAGTAGCCGGTGGAGTCCTTGCCGTCGCCGTTCCAGTCGCCGGTCAGGACCACGGCGCCGGGGATCGTCTCCAGTCCGGTGTCCCAGGCGGCGTTGGAAGCGCCGTCGTCATGCGTGTTGCGCAGGTGGAAGGTGCCGTCGGCGGGGTTGTAGTAGCCGGTGGAGTCCTTGCCGTCGCCGTTCCAGTCGCCGGTCAGGATGACCGCGCCGGGAATGGTCTCCAGCCCGGTGTCCCAGGCAGTGCTGGAAGCGCCGTCGCCGAGTGCGTTACGCAGGTGGAAGGTGCCGTCAGCCGGGTTGTAGTAACCCGTCGAGTCCCGGCCCTCCGGAGGCGCCTCCGGGGTGGACGTGCCATTGACCGGGGCGCTGTAGCCGACGATGTCGACGTTCGACCGGGAGTACGACTTGGCCTGGATCTTGTCGCCGCTGTTGCCCTCGATCGTGTAGACCGTGGAGCCGTCGGCGCTCTTGACGATTCCGACGTGGTCGATGTCGCCGCTCTGGTCCCAGTCGAAGACGACCGCGTCGCCCGGCTGCGGCGTGTACCCGCTCCCCCTGGTGTGCCAGGTTCCGTACGTGGTCCCGTAGTTCTTGAACGAGGCGGCCCATCCGTCGAGGACGCCGCCGCTGCCCTCGGGGATGTCGGCGTACTTCACGCCTGCCTTGCGCCAGACGTACTTGGCGAAGTCGGCGCACCAGTCGCTGTCGCGCCACTGCACGCCACCGGTGCTGGGGCAGCCGGTCCCCGGCTTCCACGGGCGGAAGAAACCGGTGTAGTAGTTGCAACCGCTGCCCATCGGGCTCTCGTGGTTGCGTGTGCCGTTGTTCAGCTCGCTCTGGGCGGCGGAGACGATCGCGGGCCTGCTCACCGCGAAGGCCGGAGCGGCCGTGACGGCCGTGAGGCCGGTGGCCACGACGGTGGTGGCGGCCAGTGCCGCGGCGAGCCGCCGGCCAGTGCAACGAATGTCACCCATGGTGATCCCTCATTTCGGGGTCGTTCTCGATCGGACACCGAGAGCGTGGGTGACCCCGCTGCAACTTCGCTTTAGGGCAGTCTTGAGCCTGGTACGCCCTGACAAATGACCTTTAGTCTCAGTGCGATGAGGCCCTCGTCCTTGGGGAGGACGCATGAAGTTCCGGCTTCTCGGCCCGGTCGAGGCGTGGAACGGGGGACAGCAGGCGAAGCTCGGCGGAGCCAAGCCGCGTGCGCTGCTCGCCGCGCTGCTGCTCGATCACCGCCGGATCGTGCCGGTCGAACGGCTCATGGAGGCGATCTGGGGCGAGAGCCCGCCCACCACCGCGCGAGCCGTTCTGCAGACGTACATCGCGTCGCTGCGCCGGTCGCTGGAGAGCGCCGGCATGACCGGCGTGATCGTCTCGCACCCCGTCGGCTACCTCGCCGAGGTGCCGGCAGACGAGCTCGACCTGCGGGTTTTCGAGCGGCTCGTGGGTGAGGGCCGGCAGGCTGTCCGGGACCGCCGGCACGAGGAGGCACGGGAGAGCCTCCGCGCCGCCCTGGCGCTCTGGCGGGGACCGGCGCTCGGCGGGATCACCGACTCCTTCCTGCGGGCCGAGGCCATGCGGCTGGACGAGCTCAGGGTCACCGTCATCGAGGAGCGGATCGCCGCCGAGCTGGCGCTGGGCCAGGGTGAGCGCCTCCTCGACGAGCTGGCCGAGCTGGTGGCCCTCCATCCCGCCCGCGAACGGCTGCGCCGCGACCTCATGGTGGCCCTCTACCGGGCGGACCGGCAGGCGGACGCCCTGGCCGTGTACCGCGAGGGCAGGCAGGTGCTGATCGACGAGCTCGGCATCGAGCCGGGGCCTGAGCTGCGGGAGGCGCACGAGGCGATCCTGCGCTCGGACCCCGCCTTGCTGCCCCCCGCCCGGCGCAGGAGACTGCGGCAGCTGCCCCCGCCGCCGGCCGACTTCATCGGCAGGGAGGAGGAGATCGCGACGCTGCGCGCGACGCTGACCCTGCCGGAGGCGATGCCGATCTGCGTGATCTCCGGTGCCGGCGGCATGGGCAAGTCGGCCCTCGCCCTCCGGGTGGCCCACGAGGTCGCCGAGCACTTCCCCGACGGCCAGCTGCACGTCGAGCTGCGCGGCACGAGCGACGCCCCGGCCGGTGCGGAAGAGGTCCTGGGCCGGCTGCTGCGGGAGCTCGATCCCGACCTGTCGCGGCCGCCCGCCACGCTGGAGGAGCGGGTCGGCCGCTACCGCACGCTGCTGGCGAACCGGCGCAAGCTGGTGGTCTTGGAGGACGCATCGGCCGAGGCGCAGGTACGGCCGCTGCTGCCCGGCGCGCCCGGCTGCGCGGTCCTCGTCACCTCACGCAACCGGCTCGTGGGCCTGGCCGGGGCCACATTCGTCGAGCTGGGCGTGCTGCCCTCCGGCACGGCGATCGACCTGTTCGCGCGGATCGCGGGTGAGCACCGGGTGGCGGCCGAACACGACGCCGCGTCCGCCATCGTCAAGCTGTGCGGCCGGCTCCCGCTGGCCATCCGCATCGCCGGCGCCCGGCTGGCCTCGCGGCGCCAGTGGCCGCTCGCGCGGCTGCTCGACCGGCTGGCCGACGAGCGGCGCAGGCTGGACGAGCTGACCGTCGGAGACCAGCAGGTGCGCGCCGGCATCAGCCTGAGCTACGCGCTGCTGCCGCCCGAGGCGCGGACGGCGCTGCGCCGCCTCGGCCTCATGGGCCTGCCGTCCTTCCCCGCCTGGGTGGCCGCCGCCGCCCTGGAAACGGACCTGGACGAGGCCGAACGCATCCTGGAGCACCTCGTGGACGTCTCCCTCGTCGACGTCGAGGGAGACGACCCGATCGGGCAGCTCCGCTACCGGCTCCACGACCTCATCCGGCTGTTCGCCAGGGAACGTGCCCTGGCGGAGGACGACACGACGGCGCGCGCCGCCGCCGTCAGCAGGGTCCTGGGCGGGTGGATCTGGCTGGTCGAGCGGATCAACGAGTCGACGCCGCCGTACCTGATCTCGGTGTCGGCCTCCTACCGGCTGGCCCGCCCGGTGGACGACAGGGTGGCACGGTCGGTGGTGGCCGATCCGCATGCCTGGTTCCGCTGCGAGCAGGAGGCGCTGATCGCCGGCGTCGAGCTCGCCGCCGGGATGAACCTGGACGAACTCGCTGTCGAACTGACCGCCGCGCTGTCGTGCACCGCCTTCGGCGGCCACCAGTACGTCTTCGACGACCCCTTCGCGAGCTGGCACCGGACGCATGAGGCGGCGCTGTCGGCCGCCCGCCGCATGGACAACGCCCTCGGCGAGGCGACGCTGCTGGCCGGGCTCGGGCAACTGCACTACGAACGGGACTCGTTCGCCGAGTCGCGGGCCCACCTCAGCCAGGCGCTGTCGATGTTCCGCGCGGCCAAGGACACCCGCGGCGAGGCCGCCGCGCTGGCCTCACTCGGCGCCGCCTGCCGGGAGCAGGGGTACCTGCCCGAGGCGCTGCACTTCCTCGACCGGGCGCGGGAGCTGCTGGCCGACTTCGACGACGCCTCGGCGCTGGGGCACGTCAGGCGTTTGGCCGGCACCGTACGGCTGGAGACCGGGGACTATCCCGGCGCGTGGGCCGATCTGGAGGCGGCGCTGGCGCTGTTCACCGCCGCGGGTTCGCGCCGCGGCCAGGGCCTGACGCTGCGCAGCATGTCGCTCTACCACCGCGCCAGGGGCGAGGCGGCCCGGGCCGAGGAGGTCGCCAGGCGGGCGCTGGCCATCTTCCAGACGGCCGACGACCGGATGATGACGGCGTACTGCGAGCGCGCGCTGGCCAAGGCGCTGCTGCGGCAGGGCAGGTTCGACGAGGCCAGGAAGCCGCTGCAGGAGGCGCTGGCGGTCCTGCGTACGCTGCAGGACTCCTTCGGCGAGGCCTGCACGCTGCGCACGCTCGGCGAGCTGCACCTGGCGGAGGGGCGGCTCTACCAGGCCAAGGACTGCCTGGAGGAGTCGCTGCGGATCTGGGAACGCCTGCGCGCCGCGCTGTTCCGCGCCCGCACCCTCCGCGACCTGGCCCGGGTGCACGAGGCCCTCGGCGACGTCGCCACCGCCGAGCGGACCGCCGCGGCGGCGTTGGAGATCTTCCGCCTGCACGGCTCCAGGGAGTACGCCGAGCTGTCATCGCCGGGCCTGTCGCTGTAAAGCGGATTACAGCGTATTCGAAGCGCCCCGGTCCATGCTGCGTCGGACCCTTTCGTCTGTCCGCTTGGAGAGCCCCATGGCGCAGCACGTACTTCTGTCCGACCCGCGCATCGCCGCCATGCCGGTGCGGGAGTGCGACGAGCCCCTCATCGACCTCCGCGGCGAGCAGGTCATCCACGTGGACCCGCGGCTGGCCGACCCCGCGGGCGCCTACGCGCACGTCCGGCTCGGCGTCGCCGACCGCCTGACGGGCGCGCAGACCCAGCTCCCCCGGGGGCTCCGGCTGCTGCTCGTGGAGGGTTACCGCCCGTACGCGCTCCAGGAACGCTATTTCGCCGACTGGCAGGCCAGGATGCGGCGCATCCACCCCGACTGGACGCGGGAGCGGCTGCGCGCCGAGGCGGGCAAGTTTGTCGCACCGCCCGAGGTGGCGCCGCACGTGGCCGGCGGAGCGGTCGACGTCACGCTGTGCACCGTGGACGGAACCGAGCTGCCGATGGGCGCGGAGGTCAACGCCACGCCTCCGGAACACGGCGAAGAGTGCTACACGGACGCGCCGGGGATCTCCGCGGAGGCGCGGAGCAACCGGCAGATCCTGATCGTCGCCATGACGGCGACGGGGTTCGTGAACTATCCCACGGAGTGGTGGCACTGGTCGTACGGCGACCGGTACTGGGCGTTCGCCGTGGGAGCACCCCATGCCCGGTACGGCCCGGTCGCCATGCTCAATGGTCGCTAGCGCCCACATCGGACATAAAACCCACCCTTTCGGACAACCGTGCGGCGGCCGCTTGCCGGGGCCTGACCGAAGCGTTGAACTGGCGTCGGCCGGCCAGGGACATCACGTTCTTCGATAGGAGCCTGGCGATGACAGTTCATGAGGCAGGCACCGGCAAGATCCGCGTGTGGGTCAGGAGGGTGGCCGTGGTGCTGGCCGCGCTGCTGGTCCCGGCCGGGGTGTCGGCGGTCAACACCGTCGGCAAGTTCGGCGACCTGTACCGGGCGCGCGCGGACGCGGTCTCGGTTCAGCCCGCGGCGAAGGTCCACGATCCGGCCAAGCCCACGGTGGCGCTCCTGGTCGGCGGCAGCGGCGCCAACGTGGCCGACCTGCTCGGCCCGTATGAGGTGCTGGCAGGCACCGGCAGGTTCAACACCTACGTCGTGTCGGCCGGCTCCCGGCTGGTGCCCCTGACCGGTGGCCTGGACATCGTGCCCGACCTCACCTTCGCCGAACTGGGGCGGCTGCTGGGCGAGCGGCGGGACAAGCTCGACGCCGTGGTGATTCCGGCGCTGCAGCCACCCGCGCCCGCCGAGTTCGACTCCATCAACGCCTGGCTGCGGCAGCAGTCGGCCGCCGGCACGCTGACCGTCAGCGTCTGCGCCGGGGCGCGCACGCTCGCCGCGACCGGGCTGCTGGACGGCAGGCCCGCGACCTCGCACTGGACCCGGCTGGCCGGCCTGCGCGACGACTTCCCCGACGTCAACTGGATCAGTGGCGAGCGATATGTGGACGACGGCAATGTGATCACCACGGCGGGCGTGCTGTCCGGCACCGACGGCGCCCTCCGGATCGTGGAACGGCTGGTCGACATGGACACCGCCCGCGAGGCGGCCCAGGCCGTCCACTGGCGCCACTATTCGCCCGGCGTCTCCGCGCGGATCCCCGTGTAAGACTGGGCAGCATCAGACGTGGTCGTGGCCCTCAACTCCTCCTACCAGAGCAGGCCGTCGACCATCGGCGTACGGCTCACCGAAGGCATCGGCGAACTGGAGCTCGCCGCCACGTTCGTCTCCTACACCGAGGAGTCCATGGTCGGGCGGACCGTCGCGGTCGGCGACGGCCCGGTCCGCTCCCGGCATGGCCTGACGTTCGTGCCCCGCTCGACGGTCGCGGCGGCTGCCGCTGACCTCGATCGGCTGCTCGTGCCCGGCCTGGACGCCTTCAGGCTCCAGGTGCCGGGCACCGCGGGCCTGCGGCCCGAATACCTCCACACCACCGAGGAGTTCGCCTTCGATCCGGTGCTGCGCGACATCGCCCGCACGTACGACGTGCAGACCGCCCGGTTCGCCGCCAAGACGCTGGAGTACCCGCTGCAGGACGTCAAGCTGACCGGCCGCGCGTGGCCCTGGACGGAGACCCTCATCCCCGCCGTACTCGCGCTGCTGGGCGCAGCGGCCGCCATCACCGCCGGCATGGTGTTCCGCCGAGTCCGAGCCGCTGGTGATTAAGAGTCAGCGGCCCTACGCGATCAACCGTCCGCCAGCACGCGGCTTGACCGCCCGTCAATGCGCTATCGGTCGGCTCGGCCTTGATCGGTAAGGGTCGGTGAGGCATCTTGGGGAAATCGGTGCATATGCCGACCGGCGGCGGGTGTGGCGTTTAGGGTGTGCAGCGTCCTAAAGACGGGAGCCGGTACGGGGTCAAGCTCGAAGAGGACTGGCAGGTCCTGTGTGTGCAGCGTCCTAAAGACGGGAGCCGGTCGTGGGTGATGAGTTGCTGTCGCTGGCCGAAGCGATGGAGTTGGTGCGCGGTGAGGTTGTCAAGGCGCGCAACCGCGCAGAGATGCTGGGGGAGGAGTTGCGGTTCACCGTGGACGCGGTGGAGGTGGAGTTCCTGGTGCAGATCGGCAGGGAGAAGGGCGGGGAGGGCAAGCTGACCCTCGGCGTGGTCGAGGCGGGTGCCTCGGGCAAGCGGAGCCACACCGACACCCACCGCATTATGTTCTCTCTGGCGCCGTTCTCGGTTGCGACCGGTGAGCGCCCGGTGATCAATGACGAGGTGGCCCAGGCGCAGTCGCGCCCGTCGCGGTCCTGGTAACCGGTACGCGGGCATCAGCCTGGCCAGCGGCTCTGGAGAGGTGGCATGCGTCAGAGTCCGGTCGTCGACATCCTCGCCCGCCGCGATGCGAGGCCTTTGGCTCTGGCCAGTGGCTATCTGATCGCGCCGGGTCTGGTGCTGACCGCCCGCCACGCGGTGGAAGCCGCCGTCGAGGTAGGGGTGCGGCTGCTCGGCGACGACCGGAAACGGCTCTGCCGGGTCGCCTGGCGAAGCCCGGTCGAGGATGTGGCGGTGCTGGCTGTCACCGTCGAGCAGGACCAGGTGCTGGCGGTGCCGACGGCCCGGTGGGGTGTCTACACCGGGATAAGCGCCGCCAACCCGGTCGAAGCGATGGGGTTTCCCTGGGCTCAGCAGGCCGGAGATGGCAGCCGGGATGTCGAGCATTTGCAGATGTCGGTCAATTCGGGGGCCGGTTGGCTCAGCGGGCGTGCTCAGGCCGACATCGAGGGCCCGGTCCCGATACAACGCCCTGACGGGCTGCGGTGGGCGGGCCTGTCCGGTGCTGCGGTGCTGGCCGGGGATCTGATCGTCGGGGTGGTGGTGGAGGAGACCCCGAAGTACGGAGCCCGTCGTCTGAGCGTGGTGCCGGTCCGTGCGTTCGTCTTCGATCTCGCCTTCCGCACCCTCATCGAGCAGGCGACCGGGCAGCGAGCGGTGGCCGAACCAGCCGAGTTGGCGGCGGTGCTGACCAGTCCGGCCCGGGTGCGGCCGCGCTCGCCGGCGATGCTGCTGCGTGCCGACGCCGAGGCGGTGGGCTTCTACGGCCGTGAGCGAGAGCTGGCCGGACTACGTGCCTGGGCCAACGCCGAAGACCGGAGCGGTGGGGTGAGGGTGCGGTTGTACACCGGACCGGGTGGGCAGGGCAAGACCCGGTTGGCCCGCGCCTTCGCCCATGACCTGGCCGGCTCCTGGGTGATCGCGGTCTTGGCCGATTCCCTCGTGGGGGGCGGCGGCCAGGTCGAGCGGGCGGCGTTCGCCCGGCTGGCCTCCGGCGCCGAGCGGCTGTTGGTCATCGTCGACTACGCCGAGACCCGCGCCGGGCAAGTGCTGGACCTGCTGCGCGCGCTGGCCGAACGGGGCGCGCCGACCCGGGTGTTGCTGCTGGCCCGCTCGGCGGGCGACTGGTGGCAGACACTGGGTGATGATCTGGGCGAACTGGCCTACCTGGCCGACCCTGGCCACGTCACCGCGCTGCCCGTACTGGACGACAGCCTCACCGCCCGCCAACAGGCATTCACTCACGCCGTGACCCAGCTGCGCACCGCTTTGAACCGGCTTTCCGGACCCGGTCGGCTGAGTCTGCCCGCAGTACCGGAGCCGAGCCCACGACGTAACCAGGCCGATGGTGTCGACGTTGGCACCGGGGCTGGCGATGGCACACCGGATCTGCGTGCTGAGCGCTACCGCACCGCGCTGGACATACAGATGGCTGCCCTCGTCGTCGTGCTGGGCGGCTCGGACGCAGGCGGTATGCCCGAGCAGGAGATCCTGCGCCATGAGCGGCGCTACTGGAAGAGCACCGCCCTCCGGCGTCCGCCCAACACTCGCGTCAATCTGCACAACCATGTTCTGGCTCGTGCGGTGGCTATGGCCGCGTTGTGCGGGGCGTCAACCCAGGGCGAGGCATTGCGCCTGATAGCGGCCGTACCCGGTATCGCCGCCGGAGACGAGGACCTGCACATCCGCGTCGCGGTCTGGCTGCATGAACTGTATCCGGCAGCAGGCGACGCTTACTGGGGATCGCTGCATCCCGACCTGCTCGCCGAGTACCTCGTCGCGGCGGTCACCCGTGAGAACCCCGGCTTCCTGGCCCGCGCTCTCACCGAACCCTCCGCTACCCGGGCGCGGCATGTCCTGCACGTCCTCGCCCGCGCCGCGCTCCACCAGCCTGACCTCGTCGGCCAGCTCACTAGCTTGATCGGCGGTCAGCCCGATCTCGCCCGGCACGCCGTGGCGATCGCGCTGCAGACCGAGAACCCTGATCCGCTGCTGTCGGCTCTGACTGAAGCTGTCGAGAACATGCCCCGCCGAACCGAGTCGCTGGAGCCGCTGTGGGAGCTGGCTGGCGCGCTCCCTGCCCGCAGTCGGCTCCTCGGCGACCTCAAGGTCCAGGTCTACACGACCATCGGCGCCATTCACCTGGAGACCGGCTCCCTGCGCACCGCCGCCGATCTAAACGCCTTCGCCGCCGCCGCCACCAACCTGGCGCGGCAGATGGTCGCGCAGAGCCGAACGCACGACGCGCTGCAGGGCTTCCGGCTCGCGGTCGGCTATTACGAGTGGTTGGCCGAGCAGGAGCCCGACCTGTTCCTGCCCGCGTTCGCCTCCGTGCTAGCCGACCTCGCCAAGCAGCTCGCCAAGATGGGGGAACGGCACAACGCCACCGTCGCGATCCAGCGCGCACTCGACATCAGCGAACGCCTTGCCGCAGCGGACCCAGGTGCCCATCGGCTCCTCCTGGCGTCCACGCTGAGAGACTTCGCGGAGATGTTTCCCACATCAAGAACAAGCGAGGCTCTGACTGCCATGCGGCGCTCGGTCGCCCTCTATGAGCAGGCGGCCGAGGAGGACGCCGGGAAGCGCCCTGCCCTCGCTGCGGCGCTGGGCGCCCTGGTCATGATTTGCGCGACCGCCAGGCTGCCCGATGGAGCGCTGGCCCACGCCCAGCGCGCGGTGGACATCTATGAGCCGCTGGCCGAGGCCGACCCCGACGCCTACCAAGAGGGATTGGCCCGATCGCTGAACCTTCTCACGTCCCTGCTCGCCCACCTCGGGGAGCACGGTCGAGCGCTGGATGTGGCCGAAAGGATGGCCCCGCTCTGGGGAGAGCTGGCCGTGGGCTCCTTGGCGCGCTTCGGCGCCGGCTATCTCCAAGTGCTGCTGCTGCTCGGGTTCCTGCGCTTGGAGGCGAGTCGGCCGGTGGACGCCGCCGTGCCGCTGATATCGACGATCTGGTTTGGCCACCCCGGCGCGATCACTCTCGAGAGCAGCGAAATGGTCACCTACCAGGCGTCCCGGCTGCTCCGCGCCGCCTATCGAATGGCACCCAAGGACGTGGCCGCCGAATGGAAGCGGATCACTAACGAACCGGTACCGGAATGGCTACGCGAGCAGGACGCCGATCCGTTCGGAGAGGAGGTCGACTGGTATCGCCAGGCGGCCGAGACCGGCGACATGAACGCCATCCGCCACCTCGCCGTGCTCCACGACCAGCGGAACGAGCTCGACGAGGCTGCGCGCTGGTATGCCAAGGCAGCCGAGGCCGGCGACACTATGGCGATGACCCGGTTGGGAATCGTGTTGCGGCGGCAGGGCCGCCTGGAGGAGGCCGAACCCTGGTGGCGCAGGGCTGCCGAGGCGGGCGGCCACAGCGCCATGACGGATCTGGCGCTGCTGCTGATCAGGCGGGATGAGCTGGACGAGGCCGAGGCTTGGTCTCGGCGCAGCACCACGTTCGGCGACGTGCGGGCGATGAATGTGCTGGGGATGGTGCTCATGAAGAAGGGCGAGTGGGTCGAGGCCGAGACCTGGCTACGTAAGGCTGGCCAGGCGGGTGACGTCGACGCGGTGAACAACTTGCTGGTCTTAGTCAAGATCAAAAGCGAAAACGGAGCGCCGGGTCCGCCTCACCGCCCAGCGCATCCTGCCTGATCATCTCCGCGACGAACGAACCCCCCCCGGCCAGCGAGACCAAGCCATGGACGCCCCCGCTCTGGGAGGGCCCCTACGTGCTGTCGTCCTACGGTGGGCGCGTTGTCAGCCGAGGTCGGGGTGTGGGATGTAGCGGCTGGGGTGGATCATGGTGAGGGCGGCGTCGTTGGCCATGAACGTGTCCATGTCGCTGATTCGCCAGCCGGCCCCGATGAGCACTGGCACGAGCGGATGCACGCCCGGCACCGCGATCCGGGCCGTTCGCGCCGCCTGGGGGAACGGGCCGGCGCCGATTCCTTCGGCGGTCGCGGCGAGGGCGCCGAGCACGGTTTGCGCGCAGTCCTGCGGAGTCTCGCCGCCGGCGGGGCCGATCACGATCTGACCGTCGGTTACGCGCGCGAAGGCGTATCCCTGGTCGGTCGTGTACGGCGTGACGCCCGGGATGGCGGCGTACCAGGCGAGCGTGTCTGGCCGGGCCCCTCCCGCGGCGCGAGCGTCCAACGGTGCTACGTCCTCCACCCGCGCCTCCCGCACCGGTGGCGCGGGTAGCCCGGCGGCCGGCCCGGTCAGGTAGAGCAGCGGGCACCAGGGGCGCAGCCCGTACCGGACATAGAGACTCACCGCACGGGGGTCGGACGAGGCGAACGTCACCTTCGGACCGTCGCCGGCGAGCAGATTCGACAGCAGTGCCCGTCCTACCCCGGAGGACTGGTGCTCGCGCAGGACGAACAGGTCGCCCAGGTGGGTGACGGCCTCCCGTCGCAGGGTGCCACCGAAGCCCTGGGCGGCGCGGGGATCCGCCGACGCGATGAGCAGCGTGCCGAAAGCGCGCTCGGCGTCGAGGAAGTCGCACGCCGCGGGCCACCCGGTCAACAGCCCAAAGCGCTTGGCCACGTGCCGCACGGCGGGCATGTCATCCTCGACCACGGCCCGCACCTTGAATCCCGGCATTCTCCCCGCCCAGCCGTTTCGCCACGTCCCGGCTCATCCTAGGGTGAGCCACGACTGTGCGAGATGCCTGTCGATAGCATCGGCGGGCAGGCCAGCGAGCACAAACTCGAGCACTGGGTCACCCAGCAGGGTGACGAGAAATCCTCCGTGCCGCCCACCGGCTACGAGTGGATCATGTCGCAGGACTTCTGCAGGTCGGCGGGGCTGCCGTGCGCGGCCAGGTCGTCCAGCAGGCCGCGGGTCAATTCGGCGATGCGGGGCCGCAGGGCGCGCATTTGGCGGGGGGAGAAGTGCGGCTGCAGTAGCGCACGCATCCGCCGATGGTCGGCCTGTACCCTCTGCCGCTGACCAGCACATTCCTGCTGGGCGTGGTACGTTCCGCCGACGCCAGATGGTTAAGCCGCCGGTGGCATGGTTATGCCTGCGGAAATTTGGTAACTCCCGCTGATCTGGTACGTGTTCGCGATCCGTCACTACCGTGCCCGCCAGGCAGTCGGCCGGTGACGGGAGCGAGCGATGACTGCTATGGCGTCCGGCGCGGTGACGCGTGTGGTGCACGGCGTGTGGTCCGACGGCCGTGAATACGCGGCGCTGGTTCCCGCACCGATCGCCACGGCGGAGAGCTGCGGCGGCTTCGGCGAGGCCGAGGAGGCGGCGCGCGAGTGTGACGCGATCCTGTCCGGGCACCGCCGCGCGGACCAACTGGTCACTTCGCTGGAGCAGGCGGCCGTCGGTTATGCCCAGCTTGAGTTCATCCATCCGTTCATGGACGGCAACGGGCGCCTCGGCAGGTGCCTGATGCAAGTGATTCCCCGTCGGCGCGGCCTGGTCGGCTCGCTGGTTCCGCCGCTGGGCCTGCTGTTCGCCGCGAACATGCCCCGGTTCCTGGAGGCGCATCGCCGCTACCGCGAGGGCGACCGCGCTTTTTGGTGCCGGTACGTGGCGGAGCTGGCGGTGACCTCGGCCGCCAACGTCCACGTCCTGCTCGGCAGAAATGGAAGAAAGGAGAAAACCCATGGCAGCATCAGATAGCCGGGCCAGACGGGAGGTGCGGCGCAAACGCCGCCGCTCGCGCAGGTCCCGTGCGGTGACCGCGGCGGCCATCGCGGCGGCCTCGGCGTTCGTCGGGTTGGTGCAGGTGGTGGCCGCCCCCGCGAGCTACGCCCGCTGCTCGGTGCAAACGAACGGGGAGTTGATATGCACGGAGGACCCCGATCCTGGTCCTCTTTCGCCCGTCCCGACGACGCCTCCCCCGCCGCCTCCAC
>NZ_BLAE01000072.1 GCF_009687865.1 Acrocarpospora macrocephala | reverse complement strand
GGGTGGGTGGGAGAACCCCGGATCCGCTGCCGCTTCGTTCCGGCGGCAACGGTGCCGACGGGGTCGGGCGGAGCCCGAGAGAAAGCAAAGGGTCGGTGGGTGGGAGAACCACCGTCCTTGTTGCATGGGTGAATTCGGCGTGTAGGCGCATGAGAGTGGCGCGGAGGGCCCAGGGGAGGCTGCCGCGGCGGCGGAAGTGGGATTCGGCGCGGCGGGACCAGGTGATGGAGTCGGTTGGGTTGCCTGCGTCCAGGGCGGCGCGGGCGCGGGCCAGTTCGGCTTCGGCGTAGTCCTGGATGAGGCGCTGGCGGCGGAACTGGGGGAGGGTGTCGTCCAGGCGGCGGCCGGCTTCGGTCGCTAGGCCGGCGGAGAGGAGGGCTCGGGCCTGGTCCAGGGCGAGTAGCGGGAGGAGGCCGGGGAGGAGGCGGCGGTAGGTGGGTTCGACTTCGGCGAAGACGGCCAGGCAGCTGGGGATGTCGCCGACCAGCAGGTCGCAGTAGCCGTCGTTATGGAGGGCTTTGACGGTGAGGATCTCGTGCCGTTGGGCGCGCGCGAGTTGGGCGCTGCGCCGCAGGTCGTCGCGGGCGTGGGCGATCCTGCCCAGGTCGATGTGGATGACGGCCCGGTTGAGCAGGATCCGCGCCAGCTCCACGGCGTCGTACCTGGCCAGTTCCGGCACGGCGGCGTCCAGTTCGCGCAGGGCCTCCACGGTCCGGCCCAGGCGGAGCAGCATCAGGCCGCGCTGGGCCCGCGCCACCGGGCGGTCGGCGGGGGCGGCCCGCTTCTCGGCCGTCGCCAGGAGGTTCAGGCCGAGCTGGGTGTGGCCCTGCTCGGCTTCGGCGTGGGCCAGGCTGATCAGCATCCGGCCCGCGAGCGGATCGCCGTCCGCGAGCAGGTTGAGGCCGCGCCGCAGCCGCCGCGCGGCAAGCGCGGGACGACCGGCCGAGGTGGCGGCGGTGCCTTGCGCGTAGAGCCGCTCGGCTTCCTCCCGGCGTCCGGCCGAGGCCGCGGCCGTGCCCTGCGCAAAGAGCCGCTCGGCTTCCTCCCGGCGTCCGGCCGAGGCCGCGGCCGTGCCCTGCGCAAAGAGCCGCTCGGCTTCCTCCCGGCGTCCGGCCGAAGTCGCGGCCGTGCCCTGCGCAAAGAGCCGCTCGGCTTCCTCCCGGCGTCCGGCCGAAGTCGCGGCCGTGCCCTGCGCAAAGAGCCGCTCGGCTTCCTCCCGGCGTCCGGCCGAAGTCGCGGCCGTGCCCTGCGCGTAGAGCCGCTCGGCTTCCTCTTCGGCCACGGAGCCGGCCGTCCGGCTCTTCCGATCTGCGGCCACGGGATTCAGACCACGATCGAGGGAGTCAACGCGAGCGGTTCGTTTCCCTCGGTGGCCCGGACCACGATCTGGACCAGGCCGCGCGGGACCTCGTCCAGGACGAATCGGCCGGCCGCGTCGGCCAGAGTCGTACTCACCCCTTGCGGGCTACGCAGTTCGACCAGATGAGCATCCGGCGGCGCGAGCCAGCCGTCCACCCGGACCGTGCCGTCCTGCCGCTCGGAGATATCGATCATGACGGTCAGGCTGGCGCTGTCGAAGGTGATCGTCCGCGTCTCGCCGCCGCGCACCCCCGCGGCGAGCTCCTCCCTCGGACGCAGGACCGCGAAGTCCTCCGACCACAGCTCCAAAGCGAAGGTGATCCTTTCCACCAGCCCGGGCGGCACCGGATCGACCCGCGAGTACAGCTGTCCGAGCTCCTCCACCACGAACTCATCCCGGAGATCGGATCCCATGGGCTCCTCCTCGCTCATGGCGCTCTCCAGTCAGGGTTCCAGGACGGATCGGCGGCCAGGGTCCCGCGCAGTTTGGCCAGGCACCGGCTCCGGGTCGGGCCGATGCTGCCCACCGGCATCTCCAGCGCCTTCGCCACCGCGTCGTAGTGCGGCCGCGGCGCGAAGGCGATGACCCGCAGCAGGGCCTGACAGCGCCGCGGCAGCGAACCCACCGCCCGCCACAGCGCCTGGCGGCGCTCGTCTTCGAGCAGCAGTTCCTCCGGCAGGGCGACCTGATCCTTGACGTCGTCCAGGGTCTCCTCGCCGAGCAGGTCGGCGGAGCGTTCCCTGGCCCGCGCCCGCCACGCCTCCCGGCGCGTAGTCGTCACCAGCCACTCGATCAACGCCCCCGGAGAGTTGATCGAGTGCTGGCGACGGACCAGGACGAGCCAGGTGGTCTGCACCACGTCCTGGGCCGCTTCGTACCCGAGGCCCTGGCCGCGCGCGGTGTGCCAGAGCATCGGGGTGCATTCTGTGACCAATTCCTCCCAGGCGGCCCTCTCCCCCGCCTGGGCACGCGCCAGCAGCGCGGCCAGCCGATCGCGGCGCTCATGACCGCGATCAGCCGTTTCGACGGGTTCGGGCTGCGCGGTCATTGCTGGAGTTTCTTCACGATCGCCGTTCCTCTCGTCAGTGCGGCGTCCGCGCTCACGTCCGCGAGCTGCGCGCCGTGATCGCGAATCAGGTGGGCGAGCACCTGGCCCGCCACGATGGGGGCCGCGAACGAGGTGCCGCTCCAGAGCGCGAACCCGCTGCGGAAGTCGTCGGGGTCGTAGGATTCGCGAATCCACGGCCGCCCGTTCCTGGTGCCTCTGAGCTCCAGCTCCGGCTCGGCCGAGCCGCGGATGCCCGGCGGGAAGGTGCTGATCAGCATCGCTCCCGGGGCGTAGTACTTGATCGCCGCCCCGCCGTTGCTGAAGATCGCGATGCTGCCGTTCGGGTTCTTCGCGCCGACCCCGAAGATGGGCGCCCGCTCGAACGGCCGTTTCTCCTGGTCCGGGATCCCGGCCAGCCCCGACGGGTAGAAGGCCTTGGTCGCGGCGTAGTTCCCGGCCGCGGCGACCACCATCACGCCCTTCGAGCGGATCTCGTCCACCAGCCGCTCCACGGACTGCGTGTAGACCCGGTCGTCGCGGTTCTCGTTGAAGTAGCCGCACGACAGCGACACCACGTCCACGAAGAGCCCGGTGTCCGGGTCGCGCTGATTGGCCTCGACCAGCTCCAGCACGTATTCCAGCGCCAGGTGCAGGGCGTGCTCGGAGACCAGGCCGTCGGCGAACATCGCCCGCAGGTTCAGGATCCGGGCCTCCGGCGCGAGCTGGTGGATCAGCCCCGCCTCGAAGGTGGCGTGCCCCGCCTGGGCGTTGACCAGCCCGAGCAGCGGCCGCCCCGAGACGGGCCGATCCTCATGGCCGTCGATGGCCGGCACCTGCTGGGGCCGGGCGGCGTTGACGGGAGTGCCGTTGACGATCTTCTGCTGGGCCTTGGAGCTGACCAGGAACTGGTGGCCCTGCCACGGCTCGTCCCGCCAGTCGAACCAGTCGTGCTTCGCGCTGCCGCTGTCGATGAGGGCCACGACGGGCGCCCGCCCGGTGAAGGCCGGGTCGGGGACCGGTTTGGGCCACACGACCTGGACCGGGCACCGTGTCGCGTAGCCGAATCCGGCCCGTCCCGGGGTGTCGCCGGGGAGGCCGTGGCCGTCGGTGACCGGCTCGCCGCCGATCACGGCCGACCCCACCAGCAGATGGTTGAGGCCGATCCGCCCGCCGAATTCGAGGATGCGGCGGGAGATCTCATCGAGACCACGGACCGGGGAGTCCACGGGCAGCCGGGTCCGGAGATGCTGCACGACCGCCCAGGCGTCCACCTCGGCCACGCCGCGGGTCACCCGCAGCACGACCGCACGCCACTGGAGCGGCTCCGCGCCTGGATCGTTCCCGGTGTCCTCCGGCAGGTGCGGCTCCAGCCCCAGCTCGCCGAGCGCCGCCGTGAACCACTCCCGCACGCTCCGGTCGGCGAGCACCTGGGTCGGCACCAGCACCATGTCGGCGTGATACACGGTGGAATCCGGCACCACGCTGCCCGACCCGAGCGGCGCGGTGGCGGGGTTCAGCACGCGCGCGCCGTGCGCGTCGAGGATCTCGCGCGGGAAGACCAGGGCCGCGCCGGCGTCCGGAGCCTCCGGCTCCGAATCCGGCTCCCCCTGGTAGTCAATCGTCCACATAGGGACCTCCATCTCTTCTCCGCACAGAAGAGAGAGCGGCCCCCCGCGTCAAATACCCCCAACGGGTAACGAATCCATCACACCGTCAGGAGGCGAAGATCTCCTCGCGGGCCTGCTCCAGAGCGGCGATCACCGCGCCGCGCAGGACCGGGCTGCCGGTCACCTCGCTGGTGACCACCTGGGGGCGGATCGGGCAGATCCGGGCCACGGCCTGCTCCACCCGGCCGGTCAGCGACACCCCGCCCGCCTGGCCGACCTCCCCGGCCAGCACCACCAGACCGGGGTCCAGGACGACGCAGACGGAGGCGACGCCCAGGGCCAGCCGGGAGGCGATCTCGTCCAGCAGCCGGTCGCCGCCCTCGTCGGCCGCCACCGCCGCGGTGACGGCTTCGGCGGCGGTGTCGGCGGCGAAGCCGTACTCGGCGGCGAGTTCGATGACCGCCTCCGAGCTGACCAGGGACTGCAGGCCGCCCGCGAGGGACGGCAGCCGCCCGGGGGTGGCCCTGATGTCCTCGGCCAGCGGGACGCCGGGCACCGGAAGGTAGCCGATCTCGCCCGCGCTGCCGGACCGGCCGCGGTGCAGCCGCCCGCCGAGCACGACGGCGAGGCCGATGCCGCGGCCGACCCAGAGCAGCACGAAGTCGTCCGCCCGCTGGGCCGCGCCTTTGGCGCGTTCCGCGATGGCGACCAGGTTCACGTCGTTCTCGATCGTGACGTCCCGGCGCAGGTCCCGGGCGAGCGCCTCGTGGATGCCCTCGTGCCAGTCCGGCAGGTCGAAGGAGAAGCGCACGTCGCCGGTGCGCGGGTCGACCACGCCAGGCGTGCCGATGACCACGCCGCGCAGCCGGGACAGCGCCACCTTGGCCGACCTGCACGCCTTCACCACGGCGTTGTGCACCACCGAGACCGGGTCGTCGTGACCGTTCGGGGCGGCGGTCACCTCGGCGACCACGTCGCCGTTGATGTCGGCGATGGCGGCGGTGACGAACTCAGGCCCCACATCCAGGCCCGCCACGTACGCACACGAGGCGATCACCCCATAAAGCGCCGCGTTCGGCCCCCGGTTACCCGCCTGCTCGCCGACCACCTCGACCAGGCCGCGCTCCTCCAGGCGGGACAACGTCTGGGACGCGGTGACCTTGGACAGGCCTGTCAGGTCGCCGATCTGCCCCCGGGTCAGCGGTCCTGAGGCAAGCAGCAATTCCAGCGCGGCCCGGTCGTTGATCTCCCGGAGCAGCCTGGGCACGCCAGGACGTCGCTCCATGCTCCTGCTTTCTATGATCGCCCCCGGGTTAACGCAGCTTGCGAAAATATCAACAAAGTTTCCTGCCAGCTTAGCGACTCGGCGGCGGTCCGGAAATTGGCTCTTGATACCACACCTGCGGGCTACAAGGATCACTCATGTCCAACGCGGAGGAGTGCTCATGTCCCGCTGGCCGATCGCCGCCCTCACCCTGGGCCTCCTGCTGCTTCTCGACGCGCTGCGGGTCTTCCTCCCGTCCCTCATCACCCTGTACGGCCGGGCGGGCGACACCCCACCAGAACAACTCGGTTTGTTCGCGGCTATCTGGTTCGTGATCCCGTTCATCGCGATCGCGATCGCCCGGTTCGTTGGCCCCCGTACGGTCATGCTCAGCGGGGCCGCCGTACTCGCCGCCACCAGGATCGCCCTCCAGGGCACCGACGGCGGCACCCCGCAGCTCTACCTCTCCGCCGCGAGCGTCTGCGCCGGCCTCTTCTTCCTGTTCGGCTGCGCCCGCACGCTGCCCCGCGCGGCCGTACCGGTCGGGATAGCCCTGGGACTCGGCCTCAGCGGCCTGCTGCACATCGCGATCGACCACATGGACCTGATCTGGCAGGACGGCCTGTTCCCCTGGTTCCCCGCCATCGCAGTCCCAGCCGCCTTCCTGTGGTCCGCGCTCCTCGCCAAGCCGGGAGAGGACATCGCTCCGGCGGCCGTCTGGTTCCTGGTCGGCCCGGCCCTGTTCCTGACCGGTCAGTATCTGGGGCCGGGGGCGGCGATTACCGGCAGCTGGTCCGGCGGGAGCAACGAGTTCGCGGCGGCGGCCTCGGTGGCGGCGCTGGGCGTCGCCTGCCTCAGCCTGGTCCCGTTCGCGATCGCGCCGCTCCTGGCGAACGCGCCGGTCCATGTCTACCGGGTGCTGTTCCCGGCCGGGCTGCTGATCGGCGTCTTCTCGCCGGTGGTCGGCAGCGCGCAGGCCATCCTGCTGGCGGCCGGTCTGGGCGGGTGCCTGGGCCTGGCCACCCTGAGTCCCGGATGGAGACGCCCTGGGGCCGCGCTGCTCGCGGGCACGCTGGTGTTCCTGGTCGCCACGTTCGCGTTCTACGCCTCGTACGACGCCGACCTGGGCTTCCCCAACACGATCGTGCCGATGGTGATCGGCGTGGCCGCCGCCCTGATCGGCGTCGGACGGAGGCTCGACCGCGGCCTCGTGGCGACGCCCCGGATCAAGCTGCCGGTCCTGGTCTCCGGCACGCTCGCCGGGCTGCTGCTGCCGCCGCTCCTGGTCGCCGGTCTGACCTGGCGGACCATCCCCGCCACGCAGACCGTGGAAGGCGAGGAGTTCACGCTCGTCGCGTACAACATCAGGATGGGGTACGGCCTGACCGGCACCCTCGACCTGGACCGGATCGCCGCCTGGGCCAGGACGGTACGGCCCGACGTGGTGCTGCTCAGCGAGGTCGACCGGGGCTGGCTGCTCAACGGCGGCCACGACGACCTGGACCGGATCGCGCAGGGGCTAGGCATGCGCTACTACTTCGCGCCCGCCGCCGATCGGCTCTGGGGCGACGCCCTGCTCACCAACCTGCCGGTCAGGGAGGCCGTCTCGAACCGGCTCGGCAAGCACGACCATCCGACCGGCGCGCAGGCCCAGGCGATCGTGCTGACCGTGGGCGGGCGCGAGATCGGCATCGTCAACACCCATCTGCAGGCCCCGCCAGGCCAGGCCCCCGAGGTGGCCGCGCTGGCCCAGGGTCTCGCGGCCGGGAACACCGCCGTGGCGGCGGTGGCGGCGACCAGCGGCGGGACACCGCGGCCGGTGATCCTCGCGGGCGACCTCAACACCACCAAGGACGACCCGGAGATGCGGGTGCTGGAGGCCGCCGGGCTCACCGATCCGCTGATCGCCCAGGGCGATCCGCCGACCTCTCCGGCCGAGAACCCGGTGAAGCGGATCGACCACGTGCTGATCACGCCCGGCCTGCAGGTGGTCGAGGCGTCCGTGCCCCGGGTGCCGTTCTCCGACCATCTGCCGGTGGTCGTCCGGCTCCGGCTGAGCTGAGCCTCAGGAGCTGGCGCCCTCGTAGGAGCGCAGGGCGGCGCGCCACACCAGCGTGGCGAGGGCCAGGGCGAGCGCCGCGCCGGCGGCGGAGGCACCCGCGGCCGCGATCGGCAGGTCGCCCAGCAGCGCCCGGGCGGGGAAGACGGTGATCAGGGCGATCGGCACGAAGAACGTGAAGATCCACGCGGTGACGCCGCCGTAGAAGTCGACCGGGAAACGGCCCACCTCGAACGCGCCCCGTACCAGGATGTCCAGGCCCTCGGCCTGCACGGTCCTGATGACCACGGCCACGAGGAGCACGCCGAGGGCGTACACGATGATCAGCGCGGCGGCCAGCGTCACGGCGAAGAGCAGCAGGTCGGCGGGTCCTGGCACACCGTCGTGCAGGATCGCCCCCGCGAGGGCCAGGGCCAGGCCGATCACGCAGTCCACCCACAGGATCGGATTGAACCGCCGCAGGGTGACCATGAACTGCGCGCTCACCGGCTTGAGCAGGAGGTAGTCGAGCGTGCCCAGCCTGATGTGATCGGACATCTGCTGCAGGTTGGGCGTCACGATGAGCTGCCGGAACCCGTTCATCAGCAGGAACATGCCCAGCACGACGATTGCCTCGGGGAACGTCCAGCCGAGGATGTCCTCCGCGAACTGGTAGAACACCGCCAGCCCGAGCACCGCCCAGGTGTGCCAGAACAGGCTGAGCACGACACCGGCCGCGAAGTCGGCCCGATAGGCGATCTCCGCCCGGACCGAGTCGCGGTGGAAGACGCGGAGCATGCGCGCGTACTCACGGGCACGGTGCATGTCAGGACCCCACAGCGTCGAAGCGGCGCAGCCCGGCGAACCACAGGGCGCGATACAGCACGAGCAGGATCACGATCCAGATCGCCGCGACGCCGAGCAGCCGCAGGGACTCGGCGCCGGAGATCGTGCCGGTGAGCGTGTAGACGGGGGTGGCGAGCGTGGCCGCGAACGGGGACAGCTCCGCGATCGCACGGACCCCGTCGGGCAGCGTGTCCAGGGGGGCGACCCAGCCGCTGAGGAAGAAGCCGATCCCGATCCACACCCCGTACACGCGGCGGACCATGGTGAGCCAGAACGCCAGCATGCCGAAGACGCATTGCATCAGGAAGTTCAGCGCGAAGGCGGCCAGCACGGACAGCACCGCGAGCGCCGCCGCGCCGATCGAGCGCGGCTGCCCGAAATCCGGCACGGTCACCTGGATCACGATCAGCGCGGTGATCCCGATCGCGCCGGCCAGCGCGCGGCGGCACGCCTCCTGGCAGAGGAATTGGTGCACCGGGTCACGCGGGCGCAGCAGCCGGGTGCTGAGCTGCCCGGTGCGGATCTCGTCGTCCCAGGTGGCTATCACCCACACCGAGGTGAGCTGGTTGACGACCGCGGCGGCCGTGTAATACGAGATGAAATATCCGGCGTCCAGCCCGGCCGGATCGGTCTGCCGCGTGATGGTGAGCCACACGCCCATCATGAGGAACGGGAACACGGTACTGAGCAGGTAGACGACCAGGCCCGCCCGGAAGGCCATCGCCTCCCGCCAGGAGACCGTCATCAGGCCGCGATAGGTCCGCCACATCAGGCCCGGGCCGCCTTCGTGATCTTCTTCCGGAGCACGTCGTCGAGGGGCGGACCGGCGATGGAGATGTCCCTGACCGGGTAGTGGTTGAGGATGTGCGCGGCCACCGCGCTAGCCTCGGCGCGCGAGGCCCGGATCACCACCGTGGTCCCGTCCTGGCGCAGCGAGTCCACGCCCGGCACCGTCACCGGCTCGGCGGTCTCCATCTGGACGGTCAGCACCCGCTCCTCGTGCTCGAACCCGACCAGGTCGCCCAGCGCCCCGTCGTAGGCGATCCGGCCGCTGCCGATGATCAGCACCCGCGACGCGAGCGAGGTGATGTCGTCGAGGTAGTGGCTGGTCAGCAGCACCGTCGCCGCATGCCGCCGGACGTAGTCGCGGACGAAGGAGCGCACCGCGTCCTGGGCGTCGAAGTCCAGCCCCAGGGTCGGCTCGTCCAGGAAGAGCACGGCCGGGCGGTGCAGCATGGCGGCGGCGAGCTCGCACCGGGCGCGCTCGCCCAGGCTGAGCTGCCGGACGGGCTTGTGCAGCACCGAGCCGAGGGAGAGTAATTCGGTCAGCTCGTCGGTCGTCGCGCGGAACTCCGCCGCGCCGATGCTGTAGATCGCCTGGTTGGCCAGGAAGCTGTCCCAGGCCGGCAGGTCCCAGAGCAGCTGGTTGCGCTGGCCCATCACCAGGGTGATGCGCTTCAGGAAGTCACGCTGCCGCTGGTGCGGGGTGAACCCGAGCACGTCGATGGCGCCGGAGGTCGGATGCAGCACGCCGGACAGGCATTTCAGCACGGTCGTCTTGCCGGCGCCGTTCGGGCCGACGAAGCCCACGATCTCCCCGGCGTCGACGGCGAAGGAGACGTCCTGAACTGCGGGCACGGTGCTCAGCCGCGGCCGTAACAGCCGCCGCGGGCCACTCCGCTCGCCGGAGATCCGCACCCGGTAGTGGCGCGAAAGCTCCCGCACCGCGATGACTGACATCCATCCCCCTCGTCCGCTTTGACCAGTAGATCAAGCCCAAAACCCATCACGCATGTCATTTTTTGGGTGATATATCCCCATTGGCCCCCGGCATCGGTTCCGGTCCGGGCGCATGATTTGCGGGCCCTCCGTCTAACCACGGCCAACCAGGCGGGATAATCGACTACATGCGACTTTCTGCCCGTGTCGACTATGCCCTCCGGGCCGCCGCCGAACTCGCCGCGTCCGGGGAAGGCCCCACCACCGTGGGCGAACTCGCCAAGGGCCAGGAGATGCCGCCCAAGTACCTGGAGAACATCCTGCTGCAGATGCGCAGGGCCGGTCTGGTGCGCGGCCAGCGCGGCCCCGAGGGCGGCTACGTGCTGGCCCGCCCGGCCTCCCAGATCTCCTTGGCCGACGTGATCAGGGCGGTGGACGGCCCGCTGGCCAACGTGCGCGGCGAGCGGCCGGAACACGTCGGCTACACGGGCGCGGCGCAGGCGCTGCAGCAGGTGTGGATCGCGCTGCGGGCCAGCGAGCGGGCCATCCTGGAAGAGGTGACGCTGGACCAGATCGCCAGCGGCGACCTGCCCAAGCGGGTCACCGACCTGTCCAACGACCCCTCGGCCTGGGACTCCCACACCCCCGTCTGATGCCCGAGGGGGACGCGGTCTACCGCACCGCGAAGACGCTTCGCGCGGCGCTGGACGGCCGGGCGCTGACCAGATCCGACTTCCGGGTGCCCCGGCACGCCACCGCCGACCTGCGCGGCCGCCGGGTGCTGAGCACCGAGTCGCGCGGCAAACACCTGCTCACCCGGGTCGAGGGCGGCCTCACCGTGCACACCCACCTGAGGATGGACGGCAGCTGGCAGATCCACCCCACCGGGCGGCCGGTGCGCGGCGGCGACGTGATCCGCCTGATCCTGGCCAACGCGGAATGGCAGGCCGTCGGGGTACGGCTCGGCATGGTCGACCTGCTCCCGACCGCGCGCGAGGACCAGGTCGTCGGCCATCTGGGCCCCGACCTGCTGGGCGCGGACTGGGACGCCGAACGGGCCGCCGCCAACCTGGCGGGGGAACCCGGGCGCACCATCGCGGAGGCGCTACTGGACCAGCGCAACCTGGCGGGGATCGGCACGATCTGGCGGGCCGAGACGCTGTTCCTGGCGCGTCTGTCGCCGTGGCGCGAAGTCGGTGCGGTGGGATCGATGGCGGACCTGGCGGAGCTGGTCGAGCTCGCACACCGCCTGATGGAATCGAGCAAGGAAGGGCCTGGACCGGTGACGACCGGTGATCCGAGGCCGGGGCGTGCGATGTGGGTCTATGGCAGGGCACGCCGCCCCTGCCGTGTCTGCGGAAATCCAGTCAGTAGTAAAAAGATCGGCAGTAAAGAGATCGGCTCACAACCAACCGAACGGCTGGTCTACTGGTGCCGGACCTGCCAACAGGGCTAGGCCGCCACCATGTCCTTGACCTCGGGGAAGTCCCCGAACTCAGGACCGGTAGGCACGGTCTCCGAGATCGGCAGCCGCTCGTGCTCCGGCACATCGGCCAGAACCGGGGCATGCTGCAGCTCGGCGAGCGCGAACTGGTCGGACACTTCACGAAGCACCTGCGACAGCGGAACGCCCAGCGCGCCGCAGATCGAGGCAAGCAGCTCGGAGGATGCCTCCTTCTGGCCGCGTTCCACCTCGGACAGGTAGCCGAGAGAGACACGGGCCAGCGTGGAAACCTCGCGCAGCGTGCGGCTCTGACGCACTCTCAGCCGCCGCAGGACGTCACCGAGCAGCTGACGCAGCAGGACCATCTGTCGCTCCCTCCCCGGCGCGGGCGTCGGCACGACGTTCCGCGTTGTCGGTTCGTATCGCTTTCCTCGCCCTTCGTACATATTCCTCGCTGTCATCAGGGGATCGCTCGGCCCCTTCGCCGGGCGCGTCCTTGCCTTACTCCTCGCCAATGGCTCTCGGACCTCACTCACAGCTCCACCGTACCTGTATCGAGCGACACCGCGGCAGACCGAGGTGAGCATGTTCGCTGGGGACGTAACGCGGTAATCATCCTGAATGTTCCCCCGAATTGACCTGCAGCACACCTAGAAGTAGATCCAGCGCCTCCTGACAGGTGTGCGCGCGGATGTTCTCACGCGAGCCGTTGAGCAGCAGGTCCCGGTGCCAGACCTGGTTTTCCGGGCCGGCGACGGCCACGTGCACGGTGCCGACCGGCCGGCCGTCCTGGGGGTCGGGCCCGGCCACGCCGGTGACGGCCAGTCCGTAGTCGGCCCGGGCCAGCGCGCGCACCCCCGCCGCCATCGCGGCGGCCACGGCCGGATGCACGGCGCCCTCCCTGGCCAGCAGGTCCTCGGGCACGCCCAGCAGCCTGGCCTTGAGCTCCGTCGCGTACGCGATGACGCCCCCCGCGAAGGCCGCGGAGGCGCCGCTGGGCGTCGTCAGGGCCGCGCCGATCAGGCCGCCGGTCAGCGACTCGGCCACGGCCACGGTCGCCTGCCTGCCGACCAGCGCCGCGAGGATCTCCGAAGCCGTCATGCGGCCCGCGACCTCCTCGCCACCTGCCGCAACCGGATCGCGCGGAACACGTAGTCCAGGCCGGTGGCCACGGTCACCAGCAACGCCAGCGCCATCGCCGACCAGCGGGCCAGATCGGGCACGCCCGGCCAGATGTAGAGCGCGATGGCCAGGATCTGCAGCACGGTCTTGACCTTGCCGCCGTAGCTGGCCGGGATCACCCCATGCCGGATAACCGCGAACCTAAGCAAAGTCACGCCCAATTCTCTGGCGATGATCACCGCGGTCACCCACCAGGCGATCTCGCCGAGCAATGACAGGCAGACCAGCGCCGAGCCGATCAGGGCCTTGTCGGCGATCGGGTCGGCGATCTTGCCGAAGTCGGTGACCAGGCCGTAGCGCCGGGCCAGCCAGCCGTCCAGCTGGTCGGTGAGGGAGGCCACCAGGAAGACCGCCAGCGCGGCGATCCGCCAGCCCTGGCCGTCCACGAACAGGAAGACGATGAAGACCGGGACGATCGCCAGCCGCGCCACGGTGAGCGCGTTGGCGATGTTCCAGGTGCTGACCATCGGTCTCGCCTCCAGGCCGCCGGCCGCGTCAGGAACCGCCGCCGAGACCATGGGGGCCTCGGCGCCGGACTTCTGTGCGGTCTGCTCGCTGCTCTCGCTCACGAACCAGCCTTGATACGGGCGATCAGGTCAACCCCTTCCGAATCCACCGCGACGGCGCGGACGATCTGGCCGGGCAGCAGGCCGATGCCCTGGACGGTGACCGCCCCGTCGACCTCGGGGCCCTGGTGGGCGGCGCGGCCCTCGTAGCCGCCGTCGCCCAGATCCTCCTCGATCAGCACCTCCAGCTCGGTGCCGATGCGCTCCTCGGCGCGCTGGGCGGTCAGCTCCTCGGCCAGCTCGGTGAGGGCGGCCACCCGCTGCTCGACCTCGTCCGGGTCCAGCTTGCCGTCGAAGGAGGCGGCCTCGGTGCCGTCCTCGTCGGAGTAGCCGAAGACGCCGATGACGTCCAGCCTGGCCTCGGTGAGGAAGTCGGCGAGCTCGGCGAACTGCGCCTCGGTCTCGCCGGGGAAGCCGACGATGAAGTTGGAGCGCACGCCCGCCTCGGGGGCGCGCTCGCGCACCTGGGCCAGCAGGTCCAGGAACCGCTGCGGATCGCCGAACCGGCGCATCCGGCGCAGCACCGGGCCGCTGGCGTGCTGGAACGACAGGTCGAAGTAGGGGGCGACGCCCTCGGTCGCGGCGATCACGTCGAGCAGGCCGGGCCGGAGCTCGGCGGGCTGCAGGTAGCTGACCCGGACCCGGTCGATGCCGTCCACCCCGGCCAGCCGGGGCAGCAGCTTCTCCAGGGCCCTCAGATCGCCCAGATCCTTCCCGTACGACGTGGAGTTCTCGCTGACCAGGACGAGCTCCCGGACGCCCTGCTCGGCCAGCCAGGCCGCCTCGGCGACCAGATCGTCGGGCTGGCGCGACACGTAGGCCCCGCGGAAGGCCGGGATGGCGCAGAACGTGCAGCGCCGGTCGCAGCCGGAGGCCAGTTTGAGCGAGGCCACCGGGCCGCCGCTGAGCCGCTTGCGCAGCGTCCGCGGGCCGCTGGCCGGGGCCAGGCCCGCCGGCAGCGCCCCGTGGCCGGGGATGTGCGCGCTGCCGTTGACCCGTTCGACGGGGCTGATCGGCAGCAGCGTGCGCCGGTCGCGCGGGGTGTGCGGCTTGAGCGGGCGACCGGCGAGCACGTCGTCGAGTCGCCCGCCGATGTCGGTGTAGTCGTCGAAGGAGATGACGGCCGCCGCCTCGGGGAGCGCGTCGGCCAGCTCGGCCCCGTAGCGCTCCGCCATGCAGCCGGCCGCGACCACTTTGGCGCCGGAGTCGGCGGCCGCCAGCAGCGTGTCGATCGAGTCCTTCTTCGCCGACTCGATGAAGCCGCAGGTGTTCACCACGATGACGTCCGGGTCATCGTCCCCCAGTTGCCAGCCCGCGGATTCCAGGCGCGCGGCCAGCTCTTCCGAGTCGACCTCGTTACGGGCGCAACCCAGGGTGACCATCGATACGGTTCGGCGAGAAGACATGATGAAACTACGGTATCGGGAGTCGGAACCTACCGGGGACGCGGGACCCCCGGCCCGTACGTCCGGCGCACCATCTGTCCCGATCTTCCTGGAGCTCCAAGGTCCTTGCCGTTGACCACGACGCGCATCGCCCCGGCGTCCCCGAAGGTCATCTTGATCTTCTTGCGGGCCTTGAAGGTCTCCGAGTCGCCCGAGGCCATCATGCCCTGATACAGGATCTTGCCCTTGACGTCCCGCACGTTCACCCAGGCCGCGCTGGTGGCCGAGATCTTCACGGTGACCAGGTCGGCCACCGCCGTGACCGGCCGGGTCAGCGGCACCGCGGGCGCCGGTTTGGCCGGAGCCTTGGGTATCGCCGCGCCCGCCTTGGCCGCGGTCTGCGTCTGCGAGGACTGCGAGCCCATGATCCGGACCAGCCCGAACACCATCGCGATGCCCAGCGCGATCGCCATCGCCATGGTCCAGTTCGGCGTGCGCCGCTCGTACAGCTTGATGGGGGTGTCGCCCTTGAACATCTCGGATGCGCGGACCTGGACCTGGAGCCCGCCGTACGAGTCGTTGTACTGCCGGACCAGCGCGTCCGGATCCAGGTTGAGTTCTTTGGCCATCGATCGCAGATGGCCGCGCGCGTAGAAGTCGCCGCCGCAGACGGAGTAGTCATCCCGTTCCACGGCGTTGATCACGGATTCCCTGATCCGCGTCCGTTCACTCAGTTCGGCTACGGACAGTCCCGCTCGCTGCCGTGCCTCCGCCAGAATTGCCCCGATTGACATAGGTCAACGCCTCCCGCCGCCCGACGTTGCGTAGTTATCCATATTCAATCAGTCACCTTCACGGCGTTGAGCAGCGGGGTCCCCTTTGTCCAACAAAGGGGCTAGGCGTCGGTATTTGCCGGGGGTTCGCCGCCGCGCAGGTCGGCCAGCAGGCCCGGCAGCTCGTCGGGTTTCACCTTGACCTCGCGGGCCTTGGAACCCTCGCTCGGGCCCACCACGTTCCGGCTCTCCAGCAGGTCCATCAGGCGGCCCGCCTTGGCGAAGCCCACCCGGAGCTTGCGCTGGAGCATCGAGGTGGAGCCGAACTGGGTGGTGACGATCAGCTCGGCGGCCTGCACCAGCAGGTCCAGGTCGTCGCCGATCTCCTCGTCGATCTCCCGCTTGGCCACCGCCGAGGCGGCCACGTCGTCGCGGTACTCGACCTGCATCTGCGCCTTGCAGTGGGCGACGATCTCGGAGATCTCCTTCTCCGAGACGAACGCGTTCTGCAGCCGCATCGGCTTGCTCGCGCCCATCGGCAGGAACAGCGCGTCACCCTGGCCGACCAGCTTCTCGGCGCCCGGCTGGTCCAGGATGACCCGGGAGTCGGCCAGCGAGGAGGTGGCGAAGGCCAGCCGGGACGGCACGTTGGCCTTGATCAGGCCGGTCACCACGTCCACCGAGGGGCGCTGGGTGGCGATGACCAGGTGGATCCCGGCGGCGCGGGCCAGCTGGGTGATCCGGACGATGGAGTCCTCCACGTCGCGCGGGGCGACCATCATCAGGTCGGCCAGCTCGTCCACGATCACCAGCAGGTACGGGTACGGCTGGTAGACGCGCTCGCTCCCCGGCGGCGGCACGAGCTTGCCCGCGCGGACCGCCTTGTTGAAGTCGTCCACGTGCCGGAAGCCGCTGGCGGCCAGGTCGTCGTAGCGGCGGTCCATCTCGCCCACCACCCATTCGAGGGCCTCGGCGGCCTTCTTGGGGTTGGTGATGATGGGGGTGATCAGGTGGGGGATGCCCTCGTACATATTGAGTTCGACCCGTTTGGGGTCGACGAGGACCATCCGTACCTCGTCCGGGGTGGAGCGCATCAGGATCGAGGTGATCAGGCCGTTGATGCACGTGGACTTGCCCGCGCCGGTCGCGCCGGCGATCAGGATGTGCGGCATCTTGGCGAGGTTGGCCACTATTGTGCGGCCCTCGACGTCCTTGCCGAGCCCGACGATCATCGGATGGTGGTCGGCCTGGGCGACCTGCGAGCGCAGCACGTCCCCCAGCGACACCAGATCCTTATCGGTATTCGGAATCTCCACCCCAATAGCGGATTTTCCGGGAATGGGCGACAGAATCCGGACGTCGGCGGATTTAACGGCATAGGCGATGTTCTTGGCGAGGGCGGTGACCTTCTCCACCTTCACCGACGGGCCCAGCTCGATCTCGTAGCGGGTGACCGTCGGGCCCCGGGTGAAACCGATCACCTGGGCGTCGATGGCGAACTGCTCCAGCACGCTGGACAGCGCGTTCACCACGATCTTGTTCGCCTTGGTCTCCGCCTTCGGCGCGCTGCCCGGACGCAGCGCCATCGCGTCCGGCAGCGTGTACGGACCGGCCTGCGGCGACAACACCAGCTGCTCGACCTTGCGCGGCGCCGGCGTCGGCTCCGGCGGCGACAGCGGCGGTTCCGGGGCCGCGACCACGGGCTCGGGCTCCGGCTCGAACCCCGGCATGATCTCCGGCGAGTTCTCCTTGATCACCGGGGTGTCGTACGGCTTGACCCGGTCGCCCACCTCCGGCTCCGGCTTGGCCCGCTTGCGCTTGCGCGGCGGCGCCGTGGACGGCGGCGCGCTGCCCTCGGCGGGCCGCTGGAACAGCAGATGCCGGATCTCCGACAGCCGCTCCGGCACCCGGTGCACCGGCGTGGCCGTGATCACCAGCACCCCGAACCCGGACAACATCAGCAGCAGCGGGATCGTCACGAACGCGGGCAGGATGCTGGCGGGCGGCGCCGACACCACGAACCCGAGCATGCCGCCCGCCTGCGACACCTTCTCCATCCCGTCCCCCGGCCCCCCGGACGGGTACGGCGTGTCATGCGCCACGTGCACGACCCCGAGGATCCCGGCCAGCAGCGCGGCCCACCCGATGACCATGCGCCCGGTCTCGGCGTTCTGGTCCGGATGCCGGAGGAACCGCCAGGACAGCAGCGCCATCAGCACCGGCACCGACCAGGCCAGCGACCCGACCGCGCCGTGCACGATCGCGTCGACGACGGTGGCGAACTCGCCCTTCTTGTCCCGCCAGGTCAAGGCCGCGAGCGTGATCGATCCGGCCAGCACGGCGAATCCGGCGCCGTCGCGCCGGTGTACGGGGTCCAACTCCTTCGCCCCCTGTCCCAGCGACCGTACGGCGCCGCCCATGGCGTTGGCGACCAGCAGCCAGAGCCCGATGACCAGCTTGCCGATCATCATGAAGACCCAGCTGACCGGATCCTGCCCGGTGCCGACCGGCCGTTTCGGCGCGGCCTTGCGGGCTGCCGGACGCGCGGGCGCACGCCGCCCCGAGGATGATGGCGTCCGCTTCGCGGCAGCCGGACGAGAGCCGGAGCGCTGGGCAGGGCGCTTTCCGGATCCGCTTCCAGACGCACGGGTGGCCATGATGACCAACGTACGACGCGGAACCTCCGGGAGTCATGGCGGCACGCCGTCCGCCGGACGAGAAAGAGCTCCGGTCGCCCCGGCGGGCCGGGGCGACCGGAGCCGGCATCACCGGTAGGTGATGTCGGAGGCGTTGTAGATGCAGTTCACGCCATCGGCACCGCTGCCGATCTTGGTGGGCTCACCGGAGGTGGTGCCCCGGTACTTCTCGCAGACCACGACCGCCCTGCTCGGGTCGTTGACGATGGTGACGCCGGAGATGCGGGCGGTGTCGCCATAGTTGGTGTTGATCCCGGCGATCGCCGCCGCGGGCCTGGTGACGGTGATGTTCGAGATCACGACATTCCGCTGGTGCTGGGTGGAGCAGTTGCCGCACGAGCGGTAGACCTTGCCGATGTTCTGGAACTGGAAGTTCCTGATGTACATCGTGCCGGGGCCGTTGTGCTGGAAGACCTTGTCGGACGCCAGCCGCGCGCCGCCGCCGTCGATGGTCATGGTCTGGGACGCGGAGCTGCCCCGGAAGGTGGCGGCGTCCTCGCCGACGTCCTCCCACCAGACGTTCTGCAGCGTGCAGGTGCCCATGCAGTGGATGCCGTCGGCGGCCGGGGCGCCCAGGATGACGTTGCGCAGCGTGGCGCCGTTGGCCAGCTGGAAGATCGGGCCCTGGTCCTCGTCCTGGCTGCCGCTGCCCAGGTCACCGGTGCCGTAGTAACGCCTCATCCCGCCGTCCAGGGTGCCGCTGACGCTGATCGTCGTCGGCACCGCCTGCTGCCCGTTCGCGCTGGGCCAGCCCGGCAGAGGCGGGTTCGTGGTCGGGGTGACCGAGGGCGTGGGTGTCGGGGTGGGGGTGACGGTCGGGGTGGAGCCCGCGGGAGCGAAGTTCCAGTGCTTGCTCGTCACCGAGTCGCACGAGTTCTGCTGCGCGATCGCGCCGGTTGCGGTCGAGCTGTCCTTGATGTTCAGGCACTTGGCGCTGTTGACGTTGATCACCCGGTAGAGCGAGCCGACCTGGGTGAGCGTCCACGTCTGCGACGTCGCGCCGTTACAGGTCTGCTGCTGCACGGCCTTGCCCGCCGACGTGCTGGCGTCGACGACGCCGAGGCACTTGCCGCTGTGCGCCGCGGCGAGGCGGAAGCCGCTCCCCTGCGCCGCCAGGGTGAACCGCTGGTTGGTGCCGCCGGTGCAGGTGAACTGGATCACCGACGCGTTGTCGGCCGTGCTGAAGTTGAGGACGTCAAGGCACTGGCCGCTGTTGCCGTTGACCAGCGTGTACGTGCCCGGCGCCGGCGCGGCCGAGGCCGTGCCCTGGGCCACGACGGCGACGGCCGCCGCCAGCACCAGGCCGAGCGCGAGGGTGAGACTTCGTCGTAACACGATCAGTTTCCCTTCGGAGAGTTGATCTTCAAAAGCAACGCCCCGGACAGGTCAGGTGGCCGGGACATACGAGAAGGGCGTTGTGGAAGTGCGATGACCTCCCTTCCTTTAGTCGGTACGCACAACATAAGCAGGACGTTCCATGTAGCGGAACAGTGCGGGCCCAGAGATCTCGCCGAAATGCGCGAACAGCACGCCCTCCCTGAAAGTTTCAACTTGGCTTGTTCTATGTAGCGACATGCTGTTCCGTTCAATAAAATATACTCAAAGTGAGAAGGACTTCCGCTTCGGCGGGATTTTCGCGGCTTGGTGGTCTTTCGTGTTAGAGCAGGGGGAATCTAGCGCCGGGCGGGACAGAAGCTCGACAGGGATATTCGACATAGAATCGCCCTAGGCGTTGCGTGACATAACATTACATTCCGCTACATGAAACAGGTGGACATGGACGTCGTCGTGATGGGCGAACCGCTGGTCGAGTTCTCGGCGGACCGGGCACTGACCGAGGCCGAGACCTTCCGGCTGTCGTTCTCCGGCGACGCGCTCAACGTAGCGGTGGCGGCGGCCTCCGCTGGGGCGCGGACCGCGCTGGTCACCCTGCTCGGCGAGGACGAGTTCGGGGAGCGGCTGATCAGGTTCGCCGGGTCACGCGGCATCGACACCCGCTGGATGGTCTCCGGACCCGGCTCCACCGGCGCGTACGCGGTCGGCGCGGACCCGAGCGGAACCCGCGCCTTCGCCTACATGCGCCACGGCAGCGCCGCCTCCCGCCTCTCCACCGCCGACCTCACCGGCTCCCCCGTCGCCTACGCCCGCGTCCTGGTTCTCAGCGGCATCACCGCCGCTCTTTCCGACAGCTGCGACGCCGCAGTGCGAACCGCGGCCCGCGCAGCCACCGGCATGGTCGTGTACGACCCCAACTACCGCCACCGCCTGACCGGACCGGAGGCCGCGACAGCCACCCTGGCAGCCGTCGCCCCCCACACCGCACTCCTGAAGATCTCCGCCCCCGGCGACAGCCTCCCCCTCCTGGGCACCACCGACCCTGCGGAAACCGCCCACCGCGTCCGCCAACTCGGCGCCCCCGCCGTCGCGGTCACCCTGGGCGCGCGCGGCGTCCTCCTCGACACCGCCCACTTCACAGACGTGGTCCCCGCCGTCCCCGCCCCCATGATCGTCGACCAGACCGGCGCAGGCGACAACTTCACCGGCGCCCTCGCCGCCTGGCTATCCCGCGGCGCTCCCTTACTCGACGCAGTCCGAGCCGGAACAGCTGCCGCCTCAATCTCCCTCGCAGGCCAAGGCGGCACCGGAAGAGTCGCGGACACCCTAGAAATCGAAAGCCTGCTTGCAGAAACGGTCAGCGGAGCTTAGTGGCGAGACCATCCCTCTTGGCAGGAACGTGACGGTCCCCTCTTGGCACCGGATGCGGCGAGAAGCGTCACCTGTGTAAACGGCGCCGGATAACGGTGAGCAACGCGGAAGCTCAGCGAAGAGTGAGCGTCGTGGGCGCGCCGAGGGCGAGGGAGACCTCGCGGGCCGCCGAGACGATTTCCGGGGCCAGGTCGCGGAGAGCTTCGCGTTCCAGGTCCATGGCGAGAGTGGAGATCGAAATGCCGCCGAGAACCTGGCCGGTGTGGTCGAAGACGGCCGCGCCGACGCAGCGGATGCCGGGGACGTTCTCCTCGTCGTCGACCGCGTAACCGAGCGCCCGTACCCGGCTGAGATGCGCGAGTAGTTCTTCTTCGCCGGTGATGGTGTTGGGCGTGAGCCGTACCAGCTCGGTGCGGGCGCAGATGGCGCGGACCTCGTCGTCGTCGAGCTGGGCCAGCACGGCCTTGCCGATCGCGGTGCAGTAGAGCCGCAGGCTCATCCCGACGCGGGACGGCATCTGGTATGGCCGCCGCCCTTCCAGCTTCTCCACATAGACCGCTTCGTCCCCGCTACGGATGGCGAAATGGGTGGTGAATCCAGTTCTCTCATGTAATGCCCGGAGTGCCCCAGCCGCCTGCCGAGCCGGGTCGAACCGGCTCATCACGCGCCCGGCGAGCGTGAGGATGCGCGGGCCTGGCTCGTATCCCCCGTTCCCGTCAGTACGGGCGAAACCCCACTCCACGAGCGATTGCAGAATGCGGTGCACGGTCGACTTGGACACCCCGGTGGCCGCCGCGATATCGGTGATCCGGTGATGTTCGGCGATCGCCTCAAGAACCGCGAGCGCCTTGTCGATAGAACTGCCTTCCCTCACCACGCCCCGAGCCTACTAAGAGCTATCCCTGAAGTCGGGATAGTCCGGGTTGCGACTGCACCTGTCCGGCGTGGTCCCCCGTGTGGGGGTCTCATCCGGGGTCGGTGCACCGCACGTTCCGGCACTTCGCTGAGCAGAGGCCACCGGGGTGGCTGCCGCGTGATCCCGGCCCACCCGGCAGGCGGGAGAGGGACTCGCTGCGGTTGACTCAGACAGGACTTCTTGCAGCCCTTGAATGCTGTAGGTGTCGAAGAGATGGGCGGCCCGGGTGTAGTCGACGCGGGCCGTGCCCGGGTCGTCGGGGTCGGTCAGGGTGATGCAGGAGGCCAGCGCGGCCGAGACCAGGTCCCGTGGTGCGGTCAGCCCGCACGCGGGGCAGCGATGCTCGCGCTGAGCGAGGGATTTGGCGACCCGAGCGCCGCACAGGCAGTGCTGCGACAGCGCGGTTTGGGTGGTGGAGGCGCGCAGCAGCCGTCCACCGCAGGCGGCGGCCTCGTGTTTCAGGGCGGCGATGAGCATGCCGGGAGTGAACCGGGCCACGCCCCGTCCCCATAGCCGCGTCCAGGTCCGGATGTCGCAGTCCTCGATTACCAGGTTCGCGCCGTGCACAGCGACGATCCGTGCGGCGACCTGGCGGGCCCGGTTCTGCCGGGCCTCGGCGAAACTCCGCGACGCCTGCGCGTGTCTGGTCCGGATCCTGCGATAAGTGGTGGTGAGGGTGTCGGTGCGGTAGGCGTTGCTCGGCGCTCCGCGCTTGTTGGCCACGCGCGGGCCTTTCGGCAGGGCGACCTGTCGTTCGAGCAGCCCCTTGCTGGCGCGGCGTTGGGCCCGGGTCTCCTGCCGTGTGGAGGGGCGATACCGGTCACGGTTGGCGGCGCGGCGGGACCGTTCCAGTGCCCGTGCCCGGCCTTTCGCTTTACGGCGTTCGCGTTCCAGCCGGGCCTGCTCGGCCATAGTCAAGGTGACCAGGGTGGCCGCGACCCCACCGACACCGACTACACCAACCCCACCGGCGGTGCTGCCGTCCGTGCCCGAGGGAGAAGGGCAGGCGGTCCGCGACCCGCCGAGGGCAGCGGGGGCGGAGAACACCGACAGGTTGGACACGTTGCCGTCGATTCCCGCGCGCCGCTCCAACGCGGCGGCCCGCTCGCGGCGATGCCGGGAGGCCGCCGAGGCGTACCCGCGGTCCAGGATCATCAAATGCGCCTCATACGTCCAGCCGCCCGGCGCGGACGCCTTCCGCCGCCGCACCATATCGATCTTGTGCCACAGGTGCGGCCGGTCCAGGAAGTAGACGACCCGGCCCCAGCGGCCCGCCCCCGGCGGCAGCCGGACCGGGATGGCCAGATCATCGGCGTGCGCGCTGGTGTACACCACTGTCAGCGGCCCGGCGTGGTCCCACCACGAGGCGGCCCGCATCACTCGCCTGCCCGAGGCCGCGTGCTTCCCGGTCTCTACCGTCCCGGACAGCATCGCGGGTGCCGACAGGTGGCGGGGCTGGGCCAGGACCGAGGTGCCTGCGGGCATCGCGAGCGCATCGGCGACCGTGACCGACGCCGCCGTCCGCTGCCTGCCCCGCCAGGACGCACCGCGGGCGCCCGGGATGCCGGGAGCGGCATAGGCGTCCAGATGCCCCTGCAGCGTCCCGGCCAGGCGGAAGGTCTCCCACTTGCGCTCCTGGGTATGCGAGCGCGCACGGCCCGGGATCCGGGTGAACGCCCACCACGACCCGATCTTCGGCCTCCCGGCCCGTCTCCCGGTGGCATCGGGGAACAGGTGCCGGTCCACCCCCGTCCACACCTCATCGGCCAGATGCATCGCCAGGGCCTTCGACAGATGGTGCCGCAGATGGCCGGAGTTCTCCAGATGGGCGTAGGCAGCGTGCTCCAGCCCGTCCCGCGACAGGCCCAGCCCGACTCGCCAGGCTTTCGCGTCGTCCCTGCGGCGATGGACCCCGGCCCAGTAGGCGGCCACCCGATCGGAGGCGTCCCGCTGCAGCGCCCGCTTCAGCGACCACGCCGCGGAGAAGAGTTTCTCCATCCGCACTCGCGCGGCCGGGTCCGACATATCCATCGGCAGCCGGATCACCACGACCGGCGCGTCCTTAAGCCTCCGCCAAGCCGGCCGCTTGTTCCTCCCGCGGAAGCGCCGCCCGCCCGCGGCACCCTCCGCCACACTTGTCGTATCGGCGGGAGGAACCAGGACAACCCCCTCATCGGCTGCCCCTGTGTTCTCCCTGGTCACGGTCACCACACCAGCATGCCCGACGCCACCGACAATTCTCGAAGGGTCACTTCGCTCCCGGCGTCCGGCTTACCCGGAGCGGAAGCGGCAGTCCGTTCGCGCGGTGAACTCCTCGCCGGGCCGGAGCACGGTGGACGGGAAGCCGGGCTGGTTCGGCGAGTCGGGGAAGTGCTGGGTCTCCAGGCACAGCCCGGCATGCGGGCCGTACGGGGTGATCTGGGGGCTGAGCATGCCCCCGGCGTAGAACTGGACCCCCGGCTGCGTGGTGGCCACCTCAAGCGCGAGATCCTCGTGCTCGACCCGGATCTTCACCCCGTCCCCCGGGTTGAGGACGTAGTTGTGGTCGTACGCCCCCTGGATCCGCTCCCCCACCCGCCGAGGAACCCGGAAGTCGAACGGCGTCCCCTCGACCGGGGCGATGCCGGTGGGGATCTTGTGCTCGTCCACCGGCGTGTACCGGTCAGCGTCGATCATGACCACGTGATCGAGCACGTCACCCGAGCCCGCCAGGTTGAAATACGAGTGATTGGTCAGGTTGAGCACGGTCGGGGCGTCGGTGAACGCCGAGTAGGAGATGCGCAGGCCGCCTTCGCCCAGCGTGTAGGTGACCGAGACGCGAAGCGTGCCCGGGTAGCCCTCCTCGCCGTCCGCGCTGACATAGCTGAGCCGTAGCAGGGAGTCCCCGTCCGGATCGGCGATCCAGACCCGCTTGTCGAACCCCTTCAGACCGCCGTGTAAGTGCGCGGTCCCGTTGTTCTGGGCGAGTTCATACGGTTTCCCGTCCAGCTCGAACCGGCCGTTCGCGAGGCGGTTGCCGTACCGGCCGACGACCGCACCGAAATACCGGCTCCGAACGCGATAGTCGGCCAGGGTTTCGCAGCCGAGCACGACATTGCGCCCGGCCACCTCCAGCGACTGGATCACGCAACCGTAGGTGAGCACGCGCGCGGTGAGCTCGCCCGACGTGAGCGTGTACCGCTCGACGCTCTCCCCCTCGGGCGTGACGCCGAAATGTTCGGATCTCATGGAGGCACCGGTCCCGTCGAATCGCGGATGATCAGATGGGTGGCCAGGGTGGCGAGCGCGGGGGTGGCCGTCTCGCCCGCGCCGACGAGCTGGAGCAGCAGGTCCACGGCGGTCCGGCCGGCGGCCTCGGTCGGCATGGCCACAGTGGTCAGTTTGGGCCGGGTCAGGCGGCCCGGCACGATGTCGTCCACGCCGACCACGCTGATCCGCCCCGGCACCTCGACGCCGCGCTCGTCCAGTCCCTCGACCAGGCCGATCGCCATCAGGTCGTTGTAGGCGAGCACCGCGGTCACATCCGCGGCCAGCACCGCGTCGGCCGCGGCGAGGCCGCCGTGCTCGGTCGGCGAGTTGGGCCCGAGGATGGACAGCTCGATGCCGTCCATGGCGCGGGCCGCGTCCGACATCTCCCTGCTCGTCCAGGATCCGGCCGGACCGGCCAGCAGCGCGATCCTGCGGTGCCCGAGCGTCATCAGGTGCTCGATCGCCAGCCGCGCGCCGTTCCCGACGTCCATCAGCACCGTGGACATGCCCTTCAGCCGCCGGTTGACCACGACGAACGGCACGTCCTCGCCGAGCTTCTCGATGGCCCGGTTGGACAGGCGCGGGCTGCACAGCAGCACCCCGTCCACCTGCTTGGTCAGGGTCTGGATGAGCTCCTCCTCGACCTGCGGATCCTCGTCGGTGTCGGCGACGAAGACGTGGTAGTCGCGGAGCCGGGCGTGCGCCTGGGCGGCCTTGATCAGCGGCGGGAAGAAGGGGTTGGAGATGTCGGCCACGATCAGCCCCAGGTTGTGGGTCCGCCCCGTGGTCAGCGCCCGGGCCGCCCGGTTGGGGCGGTAGCCGAGATCCTCCGCGATCGCCAGCACCCGGTTCCGGGTCTCCGGATTGACCAGGTGCGGCGCCGAGAACGTCCGGGAGACGGTCGAGACGTGCACCCCGGACGCCCGAGCCACGTCACGGATCGTCGCTGCCACAGAACCCCTTTCCACCGCATTGAGCGCAGATTACTGCAAGCGGTTGCATCAATGTCAAGCGGAGCAAATCTACCTCTTGACGTTTCCTGGGGGTGAATGCCATGTTTCATGCAACCGGTTGCAGAACTTCCCCTCCGAACTGAAGGAGTTACCGGCCATGGCGGTCGCCGTGGAAGGAAGACGCCGCCGACCTCGGCGGCCAGGAAAATCACGAACCCCATACGTTCTGATCGCGCCGGCTGTCGTGGCCATGCTCGGGTTCCTCGTGTACCCGATGGCCAGCGTGCTCTACTACAGCCTGCAGCACTACAACGTGAGCAAACCCTGGGAGGACGGCTTCGCCGGCCTCGCCAACTTCCAGGCCCTGCTGGACGATCCCCTGTTCTGGCAGAGCCTGGGCTTCAGCGCCAAGTGGGTGCTGGTCGAGGTCACGCTGCAGCTGCTGTTCGGCCTGGCGCTCGCGCTGATCGTCAACGAGACGTTCGTCGGCCGCGGGCTCTCCCGCGCGCTGGTGTTCTCGCCGTGGGCGGTCTCCGGGGTGCTCACCACGGGCATCTGGATCCTGCTCTACAACCCGACCACGGGCGTCTTCCGCTACCTGGCGGACCTGGGCATCGGCTCGTACGACACCGCGCCGCTGGCCGACCCGAACACGGTGTTCACCGCGGCCGTGGTGGCCGAACTGTGGCGCGGGGTGCCGTTCTTCGCCATCCTGCTCCTGGCCGACCTGCAGACGATCAACAACGACCTGTACGAGGCCGCCGCCGTCGACGGCGCGAGCCGGATCCGCCGCTTCGTCCACATCACGCTGCCGCACCTCAAGGACGCGATCATCCTGTCCACCCTGCTCCGCGCGGTGTGGGAGTTCAACAACGTGGACCTGCTCTACACGCTGACCGGCGGCGGCCCTGCCCACCAGACCACCACGCTCCCGCTGTACGTGGCGGCCAAGGCCGTGCAGTCCCACGACTTCGGTTACGGCTCGGCGCTGACCACGGTCGCGTTCCTGATCCTGACCTTCTTCTCGATCGCCTATCTCAGGCTGAGCAAGTTCGGAGCGCGCACGTGACCACCACCCTCCCCCGCGCCCAGCTGCCCGCGCCGGTGCGCACGCCCCCGCCCAGGAGCCGATCCCAGCGGGTCAGCCGCTGGCAGATCTACCTGCCGCTCGGGCTCTACCTGCTGTTCACCCTGGTCCCGTTCTACTGGATGCTGGTGTTCGCGTTCCGCCCGCGCGGCTCCGACTCGCTGCTGCCGTGGCCGATCACGTTCGACAACTTCGCCACCGTGTGGACCGGCATGGGCTTCGGCGTGTTCTTCCAGAACAGCCTGCTGGTCGGCGTCGCCTCGCTCATCTCGACCACGGTGATCGCCCTGTCCGGGGGTTACGCGCTGGCCCGCTACGCCTTCCGGGGGCGCCAGCTGTTCCTGGTCGCGATGCTCTGCACCCAGTTCATCCCGGGCGCGATGATGCTGATCCCGCTGTTTGAGATCTTCCGCACGCTCGGCCTGGTCAACTCGCTGTGGGCGCTGGTGATCGCCGAGACGGTGTTCCAGCTGCCGCTGTCGCTGATCCTGATCAGCGGTTTCATCCGCAACATCCCGGTCGAGCTGGAGCAGGCGGCCTGGGTGGACGGCTGCAGCCGGTTGCGCGGCTTCTTCGCGGTCGTGCTGCCGATGCTGCGCCCCGCGCTGATCGCGGTGGGTTCGTTCGCGTTCATCCACAGCTGGAATAACTTCCTGTTCGCGCTCATGTTCGTCAGCGAGCAGGAGAAGTTCACGCTGCCGGTCGGGCTGGCGTTCACCATCGGCGAGTTCAGCGTGGACTTCGGCGCACTGGCCGCCGGGGGCGTGGTCGCCGCCGTGCCGGTGGTGCTGGTGTTCGCGGTCATCCAGCGGTATCTCGTGCAGGGCATGTCGGCCGGGGCGGTGAAGGGCTGATGCGCGTCCTGGTCACCGGCAGCGCCGGACGGTTCGGCCGCAGCGTGGTCGTCGCGCTGGCCCAGGCCGGGCACGAGGTGATCGGCATCGACACCGCGCCGGGCTCCCCGCCGGAGGCGGCGGTCACGCTGCCCGCCGACCTGACCGATCTGGGGGAGGCGTTCAGCGTCATGAACCGGTTCCGGCCGGAGGCGGTCGTGCATCTGGCGGCGGTGGCGACGCCGTTCAGCCGTACCGACGGGCTGACGTTCCGGGTCAACAGCGCGCTGGCCTTCAACGTCTGCGAGGCGGCGACCGCCGTCGGCGTCTCGCGGATCGTGGTGGCGAGCAGCCCGACCGTGATCGGGTACGGCGCGCCCGGCGGGTGGACGCCCGCCTACCTGCCCATCGACGAAGCCCATCCGGCCGCGCCGTGGAACGCCTACAGCGTGTCCAAGCTGGTCGCGGAGCAGGTGATGGCGACGTTCGCGCGCTCCCATCCGGAGCTGCGGCTGGCCGCGATCCGGCCGTGTTTCGTGGTCGCGCCGGAGGAGTGGGAGGGCATGCCCACCCAGTCCGGGCACACCATCAGAGAGCGGCTGGACCGGCCGGACATCGCCGGGGTGTCGCTGTTCAACTACGTGGACGCCCGGGACGCCTCCGACCTGCTGCTGGCCCTGATCGAGCGGCTCTACGAGCTGCCCAGCGGCGAGGTGTTCTTCGCCGGGGCCGCCGACGCGCTGGCCCGGGCCCCGCTGGCGGAGCTGCTGCCCCAGGTCATCCCGTCCACCGCCGGGCACGCCTCCGGGCTGACCGGCACCCTGCCGGCGTTCTCCTCGGCCAAGGCGGAACGCCTGCTCGGCTGGCAGGCCAAACGCAGCTGGCGCACCGAACTGGGAGATCTCTCGTGAACCTCACCGGCGTCCTGTTCTTTCCCGTGACCCCGTTCGGCCCGGACGGGCGGCTGGCCGGTGACGTGCTGGCCGAGCACATCGCGGCGGGCCTGCGCCACGGCCCCGGCGGGGTGTTCGTGGCCTGCGGCACCGGCGAGTTCTCCGCGCTGTCGGAGGCCGAGCACGCCCGCGCCGTACAGATCGCGACCGCGACCGTGGCCGGGCGCGTGCCGGTGGTGGCCGGGGCGGGCGGTCCCCTCGGGGCCGCGCTCGCCCAGGCCCGCGCGGCCCGCGAGGCGGGCGCCGACGGCCTGCTGCTGATGCCGCCCTACCTGGCCAAAGGCCCGCGCGGCGGCTACCTGGAGTATGTCCGCGCGGTCGCGGCCGTGGGCCTGCCGATCATCGTGTACGCCCGGGACGCGGTCGTCCTGGAACCCGAGGACGTCCAGGACCTCGCCGAGATCCCCGGCGTCGTCGGCCTCAAGGACGGCATCGGGGACATCGACCGCATCCAGCGCATCGTCCTCGCCGCCAGGCCGGGCTTCACCTTCTTCAACGGCCTGCCGACCGCCGAACTCACCATGCCCGCCTACCGCGCGATCGGCGTCACCCTCTATTCCTCCGCCGCCTTCGCCTTCGCCCCAGAGATCGCCCTGGCCTTCCTCAATGGACACGACCGCCTGCTCACCGAGTTCTACGCCCCGCTGGTACGGCTCCGCAGCCGCGTCCCCGGCTACGCCGTCTCCCTGGTCAAAGCAGGGGTACGCCTCCGGGGCCTGGACGTCGGCCCGGTCCGCCCGCCGTTGACCGACCTGTCCCCCGACCATCTGGACGAGCTCGACGGGCTCATCAAGACGGGGCTCAGCCTGCTATGACCATCACCGGGCTGCGCACCGTGTTACATCGGGCCGAGTTACCCCGCCCGTGGGGCCCCGATGTGCCCGCCAACCACGTGATCGCCTGCGAGCTCACCCTGGCCGACGGGAGCGTGGGCACCGGCTTCTCGTGGACGCCGAAGATCGGCGCCAAGGCGGCTCAGGCCCTGCTGGACGGCGAGATCGCCGAGTTGATGACCGGTCTGCCCGGTCACCCGGAGCTCGTCTGGGATCACCTGTGGTCATCGCTGCGGGAAGCCGGGGGCGGCGGGCTGATCACGATCGCGCTGGCGGCGGTGGACATCGCGCTGTGGGATCTGCGGGCGCTGCGGGCCGGGCTCGGCCTGGCCGACCTGCTCGGGCGGCGGCGCGACAGCGTCCCGGTCTATGGCAGCGGCGTGAACCGTCATTATTCGCTCCCCGAACTCGTCCAGCAGGCCCGGCGCTGGACCGGCTACCCGGCCGTGAAGATCAAGGTCGGGCGGCCCGATGACATCGAACGGGTGGCCGCCGTCCGTGCGGCGATCGGCCCGGACGTGCTCCTGATGATCGACGCCAACCAGCGGTGGAATCTCCCCCAGGCCCGGCGAGCCATCGCACTGCTGGAACCGTTCGGGCTGCACTGGGTGGAGGAACCCCTTCCCGCCGACGACATCGACGGTCTGGCCCGGCTCCGCGCCCTGGTCGACGTCCCGATCGCGGTGGGCGAGAGCAACTACACGATCTACGAGTTCCGGGACCTGCTCGCGGCGGGCGCGTGCGACATCGTGCAGCCCAACGTGGTCCGGGTCGGCGGCATCACCCCGCTCCTCCGCATCGCCGAACTCGCCAGGACCTACTCGATCCCGACATATCCGCATTTGCTGCCCGAGCTGTCGGGGCAGCTCGCGCTCGCGCTGCCGCTGCCCTGCATGGTCGAGGACGTCGAGGACGCCTCCTTCGCCGCGCTCGGGCTGATGGCTGCCTCTCCCGTCGAGCTCGGGCCCGGCGGGCTGAAAGTACGGGACCACCTGGGCCATGGGATCCGCTTCCAACCGATGGGAGGCCGCAGATGAACGGCACGGCTCGACGTGAGACCCCGGCGCCCCGCCTGACCCGCGCGCCGGTGCCGGTCGTGCTGGTCGGCGCGTACGGGCACGGGTGGTGGCATCTGGAGAACCTGCGCAGGCTCACCCAGGCCGGGATCGTCCGGCTGGCGGGGGTCTGCGATGTGCGGCCGGTGGAGCCGGAGCGGCTGCGCGGGCTCGGGCGGCCGGAGCAGTCCGAGGATCTCGGACAGCTGATCGAGCGGACCGGGGCGAAGATCACGATTCTGGTGACGCCCATCCAGACCCACGCGGAGCTGGCGGTCCGGGCGCTGGAGGCGGGGTCGCATCTGCTGCTGGAGAAGCCGCCCGCGGCCACGTTCGCCGGGTTCCAGCGGATCTCCGCGGTGGCCGCGCGGACCGGTCTCGGCTGCCAGGTGGGGTTCCAGAGTCTGGGGTCCGCGGCGATTCCGGCCATCCGGCAGCTGATCGCCGATGGGGTCGTGGGGCGGGTGAAGGGGATCGGGGTGGCAGGAGCGTGGGAGCGCGACACCGCGTACTTCACCCGCTCCGCCTGGGCCGGGCGGCGGCGGGTGGGTGGGGTCGAGGTGGTGGACGGGGCGCTGACCAACCCGTTCGCGCATGCCGTGGCGACCGCGCTGGCCGTCGCCGGGGGCGGGGACGCCGACGAGGTGACCGGGGTGGATGTGGAGCTTTATCACGCCAATGCCATCGAGGCGGATGACACCTCGTGCCTGCGCATCCGGCTGGCGGACGGGCCGCCGATCACAGTGGCGGTGAGCCTCACGGCGTCGCGGCGGCACGAGCCGTACGTGGTCGTGCACGGCACCGAGGGGCGGATCACGCTCACGTACACGCTGGATCGGGTGCGGGTGGAGCGGGTCTGCCGGGAGGTGACCACAGTGGTGCACCCGCGCGGCGACCTGCTGGAGAACCTGGTCGCGCACGTGCGGGACGGTGATCCGCTGCTGGTGCCGCTGGCCAGGACGGGCGCGTTCATGCGGGTGCTGGAGACGATCCGGCTGGCGCCCGATCCGCTGCCGATCCCGGACGAGCACCAGGAGATCGACCGGGACGAGCGTGGCGCGGTCGTACGGCGGGTGCTGCCGGGGATCGCCAACCTGACCGCGCGCAGCGCCGAGCATCTGGCGCTCTACTCCGAGCTGGACGTGCCGTGGGCCACGCCGCGCGCGGTGTTGCGGGTGCGCGAGCGGGCGGTGGCCGAATACAGCTGGCGGCCCGAGCTGGCGACCACGTTGTCGCCCCGGCCGTACCTGCATCCGGTGCGCACGCTCGGCGGGGTCACGGTGACCGAGCTGAACCCGGCCGATCACGTGCACCACCTGGGGGTGTCGGTCGCGATCGCGGATGTGGGCGGGCGTAACTTCTGGGGCGGCCGGACCTATGTCCGGGATGTCGGGCCGACCTGGCTGGACGATCATGGCGTGCAGCGGCACCTCACCTTCGTCCGCCGGGACGAGCACGGATTCACCGAGACGCTGCGCTGGGCCGGGCCCGACGGGGTCGAGATCCTCGACGAGGAGCGCACCGTGACGGCGGTGCCGCTGGGCGGGTGCTGGGCGCTGGACTTCCGGTTCACACTGAGCAACCTGACCGGCTCCCGGCTGCTGGTGCAGAGTTCGGCCACCAAAGGCCGGGCGGGCGCGGGATACGGCGGCTTCTTCTGGCGGGCACCCGGCTCCTCGACTGAACGGGCGGCTTTTACCCCGGACGGCGGCGAGCCGCACGGCAGCCGCGCGCCCTGGCTGGCCATGTCCGGCAGCGCGGCCGAGGGCGACTGGACGCTGGTCTTCGTCCAGGACGCGGATCCCTGGTTCGTCCGGGTCGAGGAGTACCCGGGCGCCGGGCCCGCCCTGGCCTGGGATCAGCCCTTGGTGGTGGAGCGCACGCTCACCCGGCGAATCGTCACGGTCGTAGCGGACGGACGGCTGAGCCGTACCCAGGCCGAGACGCTCGCCACCCAAACGTCGGGGGGACAACCGAAAAGAAAGGCAGAGGATCATGGCTAAACGCCTGTTCATCTCCGCGATCGTCGTTATGACCGCACTGTCCGGGTGCGGCGGCGAGACAACCCCTTCTGGCGACGCCAAAACGAAGATCACCTTCTGGGACGACAACGGCGGCCCGGCCCGCACCCCGGTGTGGGAGCACATCATCGCCGAGTTCGAGAAGGCCAACCCCACCGTCGACGTGCAGTATGTCGGCATCCCCATCGCCCAGGCGCAGCAGAAATACGACACCGCCATCGCCGGCGGCGGCCTGCCCGACGTGGGCGGCGTCTCCACCGCGATGCTCGGCAACATGGTGGCCCGCAAGGCGCTCGACCCGGTCGACGACAAGATCGCGGCCGGCGCCCTGAACGGCAAGCTCAACGAGCAGGTCGTCACCACGGTGAAGGCGACCGTGCCGGACGGCAAGACCTACATGGTGCCGCTGTCGACCAACATGGGCGTCTTCTGGTACCGCACCGACTGGCTCAAGGAAGCCGGGCTCGAACCCCCGCAGACCTGGGACGCCTTCTTCACCACCGTGGAGAAGCTCACCGACAAGGACAACAACCGCAACGGCTTCACCATCCGCGGCGCCGCAGGATCCATCGCCCAGATGCTCGAAGTCGTGTACGGCCAGTCCGGCATCACCGAGATCTTCGACGCCACCGGCAAGTCCACCGTGAACGACCCGAAGAACGTGGCGGCGCTGGAACGCCTGGTCAAGCTCTACAAGGCGCATACCCCCACCGCCGACGTGACCAACGACTACCCCAAGATGGTCGCCCAGTTCGACGGCGGCAGCATCGGGATCATGCAGCACAACCTGGGCTCCTACAACGACCACGTGAAAACGCTCGGCGCGGACAAGGTGGCGGCGCTGCCGGTGCCCCGCCCCGCCGAAGGCGCGGGCCGGGTCGTGCTGTCCAACCCGGTCGCCGGGATCGGCGTCTTCTCCAGCGGCAAGAACAAGGACCTCGCGTTCAAGTTCGCCGAGTTCGCGGCGTCCAAGGAGATGGACAGCTACTGGGCCGACAAGACCGGCGTGCTGCCGGCCAACACCGAGGTGAACGGGGAGGCGTGGATTGCCGAGCGGCAGCACATCGCGGCCGCCGTGGAAGTGCTCAACGACCCGGCGACCAAGATCGTGCAGATGCCGTACTACCTGCCGGAGTTCAACGCGATCACCAAGACCGACGCGGAGCCGGTGTTCCAGAAGGTGCTGCTGGGCGAGGCGCCCGCGAGCCAGCTGCTCGACCAGATCGCGAACGCGCTGACCGAGGCCCAGGCCGGGTGGAAGCAGCGCAACGGCGGGTGACCCACTCCGACCACCGCGCGTCTCCCGCCCCCTGACCTGGCGGGAGCCGCGCGGACCCCTCTTTTTACTTAGGGAGTTCTTCCAACCATGCGCAAAACCGCTCTGGCGACGGCCTTACTGGCCGTTTCCGCCCTCCTGACCGCGCCCGCCTCCGCCGTGGAACTCGGCCGCCAGACGCTCCCCGCCGGTGACGGCTGGGGTTCCGAAGGCGCCGGTACGACCGGCGGGTCGGCCGCCACGACCACCTACACGGTCTCCACCCGCGCCCAGTTCGTGGCCGCGCTCGCCGCCCCCAGCCCGAAGATCATCTACATCAAGGGCGTCATCGACGGCAACACCTCCGACACCGGCGCCCAGCTGACCTGCGCGTCGTACGCGACGGGTGGCTACACCCTGGCTGGATACCTGGCCGCCTACGACCCCGCGACCTGGGGCACCGCGGACCCGTCCGGGCCGATGGAAGACGCCCGCGCCGCCTCCGCCGCCGCGCAGACCGCGCACATCAAACGCAAGGTCGGCTCCAACACGACCATCGTCGGACTCCGCGGCGCCACCCTGCGCGGCTTCAACCTGCACGTGGACAAAGCCGACAACGTCATCATCCGGAACATCACCTTCGAGGACGCGTACGACTGCTTCCCGCAGTGGGACCCGACCGATGGAGCGACCGGCAACTGGAACTCGCTCTACGACAACATCTCCGTGACCGGCTCGACACACGTATGGGCCGACCACAACACCTTCACCGACGGAACCAACCCCGACTCCTCACAGCCGGTGTATTTCGGGCGCCCCTACCAGGTCCATGACGGCCAACTCGACATCACCAACGGCTCCAACTTCGTCACCGTGTCCTGGAACGTCTTCCGCGGCCACGACAAAACCATGCTGATCGGCTCCACCAACACCCCGACCCAGGACCTCGGCAAACTCAAGGTCACCGTCCACCACAACGCCTTCGACACCACCCTGCAGCGCCTGCCACGCGTACGGTTCGGCCAGGTCCACGTCTACAACAACTACTACGAGATCCCCGACCCAGCAGACTTCGTCTACGCCCTCGGCGTCGGCGTCCAGTCCCAAATCTTCGCCGAAAACAACTTCTTCCGCCTCGGCCGCGCCATCGACCCCGCCACCCTCCTCTTCAACTGGGGCGGCACCGCCCTAACCACCCGAGGCGACGTCCTCCGAGTCGGCGGCAAGGTAACCCCCATCAACCTGGTGGGCGTATACAACGCCAAAAACGACCCCGACTTCCTCCCAGACGCAGGCTGGACCCCAACCCTCCACACCACCATCGACCCCGCCGAAGACATCCGCCGCTCAGTCTCCCGCCACGCCGGCGCAGGCGAAATCTCGTAAACCACCCGCAGAAAATCAGAACGCAGGGTTGGCGTGATCGTCGCCAACTCGGCTCTGTGTTCTTCCGCGCGCGGCTGGCTCCCACGGCCGCGCGCGGACCATAACGCGTCCTCAGAGGCTGCCGTCCACTGTCTCAGAATCTTGCCCAGTGGTGTTTGGCCAGGCAGAGGGGCTGTATGCCCTTTGGTGCAATCCCTACCCTTTGCGCCCCGCCTCTCGCCACGCCCCACGATCTCAGCATCATCAAAGACACCCCAGACTCCCTCGAGACCCCGGCTTCGTGCGGGGGTCCTTTCTGCGTTGAAAGCCAAAGGGCCCAGCCCGGCCCGCCCCCAGGCGCACCCGGTTACCTCTCCTCCCGACGGCCTCGATGACGAGCAATCGTCTTCTGCCATTCCTGCTCGGAAGGCCACCTTTCCGCCGAGGTGACGAAGCTCCCCATGTCCGCGACGGTGTACACCCAGCCCTTCTCCCGCAGGACGGCCGTCGCTTCCCCTGCTGTGACCAGGCTGGTCTGGAATCGCTTAGCGAGCATTCTCCGGCTCGGGATCTGGCCGCCCGCCGGTATGTCACCGGCCCGGATTCGCGTGGCCAGTTCATCGGCGATCACCAGATACGCCGGCATCACCGCGGGAGCGGGTGTGGTGTCCTCCGGTCCGACGAACGTGCCCGCCCCCGCCACGGTGTGCGCCAGCTTCCGCGTCCGCAACGCCTCATGGGCCTTCCGCGAGGTCGTGATCGAGACGTTGTATTGCTGGGCCAGTTCGGTTTGGCTGCCGATCCGGTCTCCGGGAACCAGTTTCCCTTGATGGATCAGCTTCTCGATGTCGTTGGCGATTCGCACGTACAGCGGGTCTTCATCCCCCTCGGCCGCGCCGCGTGGTGGGCGTCCCGGACCTCTGCCGGTTTCCTTCACCCAGTCCTGGCCGCCCGGGACGGCTTCGTTTCTACCGGTCATCATCTATTCCCGCCCCCAGCGGGACCTGTTTGGTTGAGGGGCGACACCATTGACTTCCACTGACTTCCGCTGGGCGGGCCGTTCAACGGCCGCGAAGGTAGGTGAGGGTGACTTCGATCTCCCGCCGGGGGTGGTCGGGCCTCCTGTCAGCCAGGCAAAACGGAGAACTCGGGCATACAGGAGGCCCTCCCACGCCTTAGGGGCCCTGGGGGTGGTCGAGCCTCCCACCGGCCGGGCTCCAAACTCGGGCCGGGTAGGAGGCCCTTCCACGTCTTGGGCGGCTCGGGCCACAGGTGAGGCGCGACACCATCGACACATCGACCCATGCGTCAGCGACGGGAACCGGGCGAGAGGGCCTGCATTGACCGCAATCCGCAGCCAGAGCGACGGCACCGTTCACTGGACGGCGGTGCACGGGAAGAATCTTCATGGTCGGATTCGTCTGGGCGGGTCGTTCAACGGCCTTGCAGGTAGGTGAGCGTGATCTGGATCTCCCGCCGTAGTTTCGCCGCCGGGGGATCGGTGAAGGCGGCCAGCGCCGCCAGCGCATGCCCCCACTGTATGCGCGCCTGCGGGAGGCATTGCAGCGAGGCCATGGCCTTGCCCATCCCAATCAGACTGAGCCCCTGATGCCAGCGGTCGCCCAGGTCGCGGTGGACAGCTTCGGCCGCGCGGTGCAGGGTGACCGCCTCCTCCGCGCGGCCCTGCTCCCGATGGACCTCGGCGGCCGCGTCCAGAGCCAAGGCTTCGCCGCCGCGGTCGCCGAACTCGCGGTGGAGGTCGGCGGCACGCTGGTAGGCCTCCAGCGCCTCGGCGCTCTGCCCGGCCGCGCGCTGCACATGGCCGAGCTCCACGAGCCAAGAGCCCCGCCAGATCGGATTGCCGACGGTGGCGGCGGTCGTGGCGATGGCCAGCGCGGCATCAATGGAGGCGCGAGCGCTGATCAGGTCCCCTCGAGCCCCGCTGAGCGCGGGCCAGGAGGAACAGCGCGTGGCCTTGGGAGTGCCGGTCGTGGAAGTAATCGAAAACCTCCACGGTTCCGCTGAGGATGTGTGCCGCCTCCGCCGCCCGGTCCAGTTCGATCAGCGCTTCGGCCTCGTTGGTGCCGGTGACGGCAAGCCAGTGGGCGGTATCGTCGAGTTCGGCGAAAATGAGCGAGCTGTCCTCAAAGTGCGCGCAGGCGTCCCGCAGGTGGCGCCGGCGCGTGCAGAGCAGACCAAGCGCGTTCACCGAACGCGCCTGGCCGAAACGGTCGCCCAGACAACGGTAGAGCTCCAGCGCGTGCCGATAGTGGGATTCGGCCTCCCGCAGGCGGCAGGTCCGGGCGTAAAGGTCGCCTAGGCTCTCGGCGGCCAGCGCCTGACCGGCGAGGTCGCCGTCGGCAACGGCGGAGGCGGCGCCGATGGCGGCGACTTCCCGCCAGTCGGTGACGGCGTTGCGGTGGGTGTAGACGGCGCGCAGCACGACCGACATCCGCCAGGCCAGCCCGTGCAGCCCAGCCTGAGCAGCCATGCGGACGACGGAGACGATCGTGGCCCGCTCGGCCTCCCACCACGCCAGCGCGGCCTGCGGCTGGTCGAAGGTCTTGGGCGTGACCCCGGCCGGGACCTCCTCCTCCAGGTCGTAGGCATCGCACGGGGCCAGAACGGCCTGAACCCAATCACAGGTATGCAGATACCAGGACACCAGCCGCACCAGCGCGTGATCCGCCTGCGCGGCCGATCGCCGGGCCCGCACGGATGCGTGGGCACGCAACGGCTCATCGATCCGGTACCGGCCGGGCACTACCCGCCTGATCAGACCCACCCCGTCGAACGCCTCCAGCAGGCTCAGGACCGGCCCGACCCGTCCGCCGTCCAGCGCGGCAGCCGACTCCAGCGAGAAATCAGCCCCGGGATGCAACCCGAGCAGCCCGAACAGCCGCGCGGCATCATCGGGCAGCGCTAACAATCCTTCTTCTCGTTCAGAGCGCGTCTGGACGTCCATTGATCTCCCTACCTCTCGGTTTGGCTGATCTGGAGGAAACTGCCAGGAACCCGCATAAAAGCAGAGGCCGCGACGGCAGGCGGGAAAGGAGCGGAACACCCGCTCGTGCCACCGCGCCGGGAATCCTCCTCCTCCACACCAATAGGGATTGATCGGGAAGAAACACCCGAGAGAGGAGTAAATCCCTCACCTGTGTCCGAAGATCGGGAGTCCGCTTGAAAATCCGCTCGGCCGCATCCCGGCCAACCGGGAAATGATCTTTCCCGCCAAGCAGCCAGTCATAGACCCGTGCGATGTTCGCCACATACGGATCAATGCCGGACACCGATACGCCGCCCTTACGGCCCCCAACGGTGTCGAGCGGAATAGCGTGTGTGAGCATCGCCCGCCGACCCTTGAGAAGCTCGGGACCCATCGGAAGCCCCGGAAAACCACCTGTGCCGACATGCTCCATAGACCACACCTCGTCTCGCGCGTAGCAGGTCATTTGACCTTCGCAGCCGAGGAGCGCTCATCACACCTACGACAGAGTGTGTAGACGCTCGGATCTACGGGTGGTGTTGACCTGCGCCTTTTCGTCAATAAGCCATACTCGCCCATTAGGATGGGCAACCTTGGTACGCGGACTCACCTACAGCCGTGCGGTAGTCGCCCGCGAACCGCGCTGAAGGCGCAGAGTGGTGGAGGAGCACGCTATGCCAGCTCAGAAGCGAGTCGATGTTAGTCCGCAAGCGCGCGGGCGGGAATTGGCACGTATGGGTAAGCAGCTGTGGCAGGAATCAGGATCGGTCAAAGAAGCTGCCGTCGAGTTGATGAATCGGAATCCTGATATCTGTAGCCTTCAGGCGCACCGCTACGCCTGTGGCCTCTCGCAAGATCAGGCCGCTCTTCGTTACAACGAGGTGACCGGTCATCAGACCAGCCTCGGCGGTACTTCCGTCAATGCCTGGGAGACATGGGCACGAAGCCATGGCAGAGCAGGGTCACCGCCGACGTTCTCAAGTTTGTTGATTCTCGCCACCGCGTACGGCCACGGTCCATTGGGCGTGGCCGATGAACCTATCTCCCCCAGCGACCTAGTGGCAGAGGCGTACGAACGACTTGCCCCCGAAGATCAGCTTTCGCTCAAGAGATTTACTGCTGCAACCTTGCCGTCCACGCGCCCGGAGACGCAGGAGATGGCTTTCCCAGCCAGGGTGCCGCGATCGGAACTATCGCCCTCGGGACTGCTCATCGCAGAGGGCAACATCATCGGCAGCGATTTCAGTCTCGCGGTGCCCACCGTTGAGTACGGAAATCCTGCGATCCGTCTGTTCTCGTTACCAAACCCTCAGCCCGGTCAGTTGCTGAACTTGACATGGGCATGCTTCGGATTGGGGCTCGAACGGCTCATTCACCAAATCAAGAACCTGGGGCGGCGACTGGAAGCGGATGCCTGCTTCGGGATTAACGAAGCTGGCCTAGTTATGGCCACCTTCCTTGCGTCTGCGCAATTCGGGCGCTGCCCTATCGGTTACCTCAAGTGCATCAAGAACCGTGATGAAATCGCCCTCGATGGCGCGTCGGTCTATCCGAATCTGCGCGAGGCTCCGACGATCGTTCTGTGTGACTTCGAGGTCAAACACGCAAACGTCGTCGGCTTCATCACGCAAGAGATCCGCCAGCGCTACCCCGAGGCTGAAATCTACTTTGTTGTCTTCGGTGCGATGACGAAAGACCCTGGACTGGAGGTGGCAAGTTTCGACGACCTGACCGGCGCCGGAATCATGAGAGCTGCCGATTTTGCCGCAGTATTCATAGCCGCGACGATGAGTCCCCCCGGGATCGAACCGCCCCTAGAGCTACGCTGACCAGAAGAAAGGCAACCCATCGTGACGTCTGAATCGCTGTTGCCAGACATCGCGCAACATCTCGCCAACCTGGTTGCGACGATTATCAGCGAGATCCGCCCTCGACTGATCGAGGCCGCTCTTTCAGGCGAGAGCGCGGAGAGTGAGAATCCACGACACGCCGACAACTTCCTGTCGGCCTATGACCTATGGATGCACGAACGATACAAACAGCTAATCTCGGAGTGGCTTCCGTCGTACATCTACGCCTCCGAAGAGGCAGACCCGCAGGTAATCGGCGATGATCCCGATCCCGATCTCTGTGTCTTGGTTGATCCGCTCGACACCAGCGAACTTGCCGTTCGAGCCCTATACGGATACACGCACGTCCTGGTCTACTCGCGTGCCCTTGCGCGCCCAATCGCAGCTGTGGTTGGAGACATCTTCCACCACCTACAGATCTATGTCGCGGCCCGTTTCCATACTGGAGAAGACCAAGCCTTCCTTATCGCAGCAGACGGGAGTCGCCACCCACTTCGTCTGAGAAAGTCCGCTGCACTGTCGGATTCATTGGTCACCAATTATCTCATGAAGCCAATGGAACGCTTTCTCCCGCTGGCCGAGCAAACCCAACTCATGCAGGCGTTGAGTCAGAGGTCTCGGAACGGGGTGAACCGGGGGCGCATCGGTGTCGACTTCGGGTCGATTGGCCTATGCCATGTTGCCGCAGGCTTTTCTGACGCGATGATCGAGTTCGCTAAGGGATTCGCGATCTGGGACCTTGCCCCAGGCCATTACATCCTCAAAGCCGCTGGCGGCGTTGTCCTCGACCTTCAAGGTCGTCCCCTACCTCTCGACTTCCGGTTCGGGACGTTGGCCGATGTCGTGGAGGCCATGAACCAGCGGCAGAAATTTGTTGCCGCCACCGACCTGACGCTCGCTCAAGACGTCGTCAAAGTAATGGCAAGAACATGAGCATCGGCCGCTTGACACGGAATGACACGCACTCGAACTTGAGCGAAGGTCCGACTCCGCGATAGAGGGGCAAGGCGTCCTTGAACAGCGGCACGGCGAGTATCGGAATACCAAGCCCCATCAGTCACAGATGGCACCCCGACCGCGAACGTGTCCGCGATCCCGGTTGCCCACTTGTTGATGCTGTTGAAGGTGGCTGGGGCCACAATCACCGCAAGAAGGCAGCCCTTTCGGCTGATCTGGTGCCCGGTACGCACTCCGTACGAGATCGCCGGTGAGTTGTTCCACTTGCCCGATATCGACGAAGCCTGCCCCCATCGGGGTGGCAATCACATGTACCTATGAGGTGCCCTAGAGATTCCGGACAGCGTCTGGCTCAACCATCCGCTCAGCGCAAAAGATCGCGACCAGTATCACCTGCTGAACATGCGCGACAAACTTGGAGGCCGGGTCATTTTGCGTGATCAACTCACGCAGGTCGCCCACGGCCTCCACCGCCCTTTCCCGCGTAATCCTGGATGAGAAGCTCAATGTCTCGCCAGAATTTGTCGAAGGACGGGGCGTTCATGCGGGCTAGGTGAAGGTCGAACTGGGCGGCGAGGCTGGTCTGGTGCTTCTTCGGGCTGTACGGGCGGCCGTCCATCCGGCGCTTGGACAGCCACTCCTTGCAACCTCGGGGTTGCTCCGGGTCGGCTGGTTCCTGGAGGTCGGCCGCCAGGCCCGCACAGCCGCGCAGCGAACTGGCGGAGGCGAGGAACCAAGCTTCGAACTCGCGGTTGGCGAGCACGACGACAATTCGCAGGTCGGGCCGGGCTCCCCGGGCGCGGGCGAGGAGCCGGGGACCAAGTTGAGCGGGACAGTCGTCATCAGCGTCAAGGAGCACCAGCACACCAGTCACGTCGTCGAGACCGGCGACTGCCCGATCGAGCTCGGACTCGATGCCGCTCTCAGCGACCAGAGAGTCTCGGCTTACTCGCCAGGGCCGGGGCACGTCCACCCAGAGATCAGGGGCAATCTCAGTGGCGAGCCTGCGGAGGAGGACTGGCAGTGCCTGTACCTCGCCTTCGCCCTCAACGATCGTGACGATCCGGAGAGACGTGTCGGTCACTCTCTGTTCTCCCCATGGGCGTCGTCAGCGGGACGAAGCTGCCCGTGACGGTGATAGTCCGCCAGGTACGACGGGTTCTTCCGCAAGGCAAGCAGCATCTTGTCGCTCAGCTCACCGATCCTGCTGACCCCGTCGACCATCTCAACGATCCGCAGGCTCGACGGCTCGATTTCCTCCGCCGACAGCAAGTCGGAGCTCTGCGTAGTAGCGATCACCTGTGTCCACTGTGAGGCCTCCTCCATCGCCGCCAAAAGCCCCGACACCTTGGCCGGATGGATAGCGAGCTCAGGTTCCTCGATGGCCACCAGCGAGATACCGCCGGTTAGGGCATCCGGCTGGTTCAGAGCAGCGAGTACACCCGCTCCGCGAACGGTTCCCTCCGAGAGTTGCTCGCGCTGGAAGACCTGAACGGACGGATCGCCGGCATGAACGTCCCCGGAGTTCACCGCCTCCCAGAAGGGCACGACGGGATCGCCACTCCAGAAACGGGCCTGAATGGTGGCGTAGTCGCCCTGCATCCGACGGTCGACACCGAGCAATGACGGGATCAGCCAGCGCAGCCACCCGTCCACCGACTCCTTGACCTCGGAATGACGGTCTGACAGTAGGCCGAGGATCTGGCCCAGGTGCTCACCCCGCTCCCCGAGCTGTGTCTGGCTGACCCTGGTGTCATCCAACTCGCGGAGCACATCAGTATCGAGGTCATAGAACCTCATTGAAGCAAGCGCGCGCAGCAGGGTGTCGTACGGTGAAAGGCGACCCACGATCGGTAGGAGCAGTTCATCCGGATCCAGCCGGGCCCCTGGAAGACCGTCGCCTCGAACTTCCCGTTCCCGCGCTCCGCCAACCTGGCCAACGGAATACTGCGCGTGCACCTCCTGGACCGTCAGCTGAAGACTCTCGGCAACCACCAGGACCGAACGTTTGCTCTCCGGATTTCGGCCGATCTGGATCTCATAAGTCGCCTCACCCTGGCCAGGTCCAAACGAGAGATCAAGGCCGATCAGGAAGGAGGACGCCTCGCCGCCCGTGGACTCGGCCTTTCGCAGGAGCGACCCAAGACTGCCTCGTTTAGCCACGGCACGCGAAGGGGACAAGACGAGCGCGTCGCGCACGAAGCGGATCGCGTCCAGGAAGTTGGACTTCCCCGCCGCGTTGAAACCAGCCAGGATCGTGAGCGGCTCCAACCGGACGTCACACTCAGCGATCGACCGAAAGTCCCGCACGCGAACCCTGGTCACAAATGGCGAAGCCGGCCTTGAGATCTTCTCGCTCATGTCATATCAACCCCTCGCCCCTGCACGAGTTCTACACCAAGAGCTCGTTGACCCGAGTGACGGTGCCGAATTGCGTCGGATTGTCGCCTGAGGCGACGGCTCCAAATCGATCGCCGCGACCACGCCGTCCCGCTGGGACCCGGTAGAGCCTCTTCCAGACGACAGTCTGCCGGATGCCGGTCGCAGAATCGCCAACGCTCTCCTCACCGAGTGCCGTCCTTCGACCACACACCTGCGAAATGCTCCATCTGCCGCAGAACCAGTTCAATGACCTTGCCCTCATGGTCCAGCGGATAGTTGTAGCGAGCCAGCTTGACGGTCGCCCGCAGGAAAGCCCGGACCGGCTCACAGGAGATCCAATCCTTCTTTGCGATTCGCCTTCACCTGAACAACCAGCTCGCGCGCGATGACGGCATGCTGTTGACGATCAGCGACTCCAGCCCGTCGTCGGGGTCCTTGGCCCGGTTGATGACGGCCTTGCGCCGGGAGTCGCGGAGTGCGGAGCCTTCACGAAAGCCTCAACGGCTGCCGTCCACCCGGCGGGGGACGTTGAGCGGGTTGTCGTCACGCAGCTCCGGTGGGAGCAGGGTGTCCGGCCAGTTCTGGTACGCGACGGGGGCCAGCCAACGGCTTATCGCGGTCGCTCCTACCGAGGTGTGCGCGGCCGAGGTGGATGCGGGCCAGGGACCGCCGTGATGCATGGCCCAGCAGACGGCGACGCCGGTCGGCCAGCCGTTCCAGATCACGCGTCCGGCAAGGCGGGTCAGGACGTCGGCGATCTGCTCGGCTTCGGCCGGGTCTGTCGCGTGTACGGTCGCTGTCAACGAGCCGGGAAGCCGCTCCAGGACCTCACCAACACGCGAAATATCCCGATATTTCACGACTAGTGCCGCAGGGCCGAAGCATTCTTCCGCGAGATCCGGGAGACGGTCAGCGAAGCTTCCCAGATCGGTGACGAACACACGCGGCACGACACTTCCAGCAATTCCGGAGATGTCGCCCGAAGCGCCCTCCTGACCGATTCTGGCAATGTCGCCCGTCGGAGCGGTTTCCTGGCCGATCGCGAGTTCCGTCGCCCCGAGTGCGAGGCGCGCAACCCCCTCCTCGTACCCGTCGCGGATCTTCGGTGTGAGCATCGGGCCGCCGGTCGTTTCGGAGACCGCGTGCGCGATGGCCTTGAGGAGCGTGTCGTCGTCGGGGACGAAGAGCAGGCCCGGATTCGTGCAGAACTGGCCGACGCCGAGTGTCAGCGAGCCCGCGAAGCCGGTCGCCAGGCTCGTCACGTCGCCGTTCAGCGCGGACGGCAGCACGATGACCGGATTGACGCTTCCCAGCTCGCCGTAGAACGGGATCGGGTCCGGGCGCTCGTTGATCAGTCCCTGGATGGCTTTGCCGCCGTGAATCGAGCCGGTGAAGCCGACCGCGGCCACGGCCGGATGCTGGACGAGGTATCGCCCGGCGTCCGCGCCCTGAACCAGTCCGAGCAGTTCGGGCTCGGGCAGGGCGGCCTGGATGACGGTGGCGACCAGCCCGGAAAGTACGGGATGTCCGGGATGTGCCTTCACCACGACCGGGCAGCCCGCGGCCAGCGCCGACGCCACGTCGCCTCCGGCGACGGAGAACGCGAACGGGAAGTTGCTGGCGGCGAACACGCCGACCACGCCGGGCAGCGGTTGGTTCATCCGCCGGATGTCCGGGCGCGGGGGCGTCAGCTGAGGATCGGCGTGGTCGATGATCGCGTCGAGGTATCCGCCGTCGCGCAGAACTTCGGCGAACAGGCGGAATTGCCCGGCCGAACGGGCGATCTCCCCGCGTAGCCGTACCTCGCCGAGGGCGGTTTCCGTGTCGGCGGCGCGCCACAGGTCGTCGGCGCTCGCCATCAGCGCGTCCGCGACCGCTTCCAGCACGATCGCCCGTTCCGCGGCGGGCGTGACTCGCCAGGCCCGCCCCGCCGTGGCCGCCGCCTCAACGATCGCCACGACCTGCTCTTCCGTGCTCTCGGGAATCGGCTCACCAACCGCTCGGCCGGTCCGCGGATCCAATGCAATGATCACTACAACCACCCTTCAGTAATATGTGCCACCCTATTGGGAATAGGCGCCCCATATCACGGTGGGCTAGTACGCATGGCGTGAGACGCGCGGCCCGGATCCCATGCTGTCCCGACTAGTCCATCGGGACGTCGTATGTGAACCTGTGCCATCCCGCATCGAACAGGAAGCTGGTCGCTTCGACCGCGTGTTCTCCCGCGTAGATCGTGCGCGACAACTCCACGACTGGAGTGCCGGGGAGCAAGTTGAGGGTCTCGGTTTCCTGCGGGGTGGGCATACGCGCTACGAAGACCTCCCTGGCTTCCGTCAGTGGCCTGCCCAGCACGCTGGCCAGTTCGGCGTGGACGCCGCCGGGAATGGCCTCATGGCGCGCGATCCGCGTCCCCTGCACCTGCTCGGCGATGAAGTAGGAGTTCGCTGTTTGGGCGGGGTCGCCATCGAGGGTGATGAGGTGACGGCGGCGGACCAGCAGGGTGCCGGTGGGGACATCAAGGAGTTCGGCGATCTCGGCGGGTGCGGGAACGGTGGCGACGCCGAGGAGTTGGAGTTCGCGACGAATGTCCTGCTGTGCAGTCTCGGCCTGGGTCGGCGAGGTTCCCGCCGGGCGGTGGGACCGTAGATGGCGCTTGGACCCGTGCCGGTCGTACCGCTTGAACTTGCGGACGAAGATTCCCTTGCCTGGCCTGCTGACGATGCGCCCCTCGGTGCGAAGAATGTTCACCGTCTCCCGCACGGTGGCCTTGGTCGTGCCGTAGCGGGTGATGATCTCGCTTTCGGATGGCATGAGGCCACCTGGTGGGATCTCGCCCGAGTCGATTCGCCGTCGTAGGTCATCGGCGATTTGGCGCGCACTGGGACCAGCCACGATGCGTTTCCTCCTGTACGAGGGGTCGCTCTCCCCTCATCACCAGCCTAGGGCGGTCTCCCTAGGGGAGACGACACGCCTGGGATGAACTTCCCCTCACCCATTGACAACCTCCCTAGGGGAGCTGCAAGGTTTGACTACCTCCCTAGGGAGTTCGCCCTAGGGAAGTACCCTACATCGTTCGTCCGATTGGAGGTCGGCTTGATCGCCAACCCGAGCAAGAAACCTGCACGACAGCCGTCGATGCAACCGGCCAACGATGCGCACCCCATCCACGTCGAACCCGGCAGGGCGGCATTGGAACGGGGACAGCAGCAGTACCTGCATCTGGTGCGGCTGGCGTGGGATCTCCACCTGCTGGGGGTGGGTTCGGCTGTTGAGGTCGGTCCTGAGCGGGTGCCTGCGGTACGGATCGCGCGGGCATCTGGCCCGGTGCGGGTGATGGCATGGGTTACCGATGAGGGGGCCTGGGTCTTCACCTGGGGGCACAGCCGGGACAAGCGCATCGAGGTGTGGGATGCACGGGCGGCATCGCGGATCGCAAGGCTGGCGCAAGATGACTGAACTGTTTTCCGAATCCCTGGTCAGGGTCGAGTTGCCGCATCGGGAGCACGTCCGGGCGCTGCTTGACGACATGCTGTGGGGCAGGCTGACGCGGCGGATCGTGCTCGAGTATCCGGGGCTGTACCTGCCTGCGGCCGAACGGGTCATGAATGAGGCGCTGGGGTTTCTGCGGCTGCTGGCACAGGAGCCTCGCGCGGGCTATGCGCTTTCTCCCCGCGTCGGCGTCGGCTGGCACGTCTTCGTTCTCCACACCCGCGAGTACGCGGCGTTCTGTGCGGGGCTGGCGGGTCGTTTCCTGCATCACACGCCCCGCGATGAGGACGGCACCAGTGCTGAGGCCGGTCAGAGGGCCGGGGGCGTGGTTCGTACCCTCGCGGCGATGCGAGCGCGGGGGTTGGCGGTGGATGAGGCGCTGTGGTTCGGGATGAGCACGGGGACCTGCTGTGTGGGGTACGCGGAGGAGGTGCTGGCATGACCGATGCGCGCTGGCGGCCGTTGTTCATATCGTCTCGCCGGATCGAACTGGACAGGGAAGGACCGGACCCGCTCTATCGGCAGATCGCACACATCCTTCGGGATCAGATTCAGAGCCGGGAGTTCAAAGAGGGAGACATGCTCCCGAGCGAAGATGAGCTGATGAAACGCTTCGAAGTATCACGAAGGACCGTCAACAAGGCGGTGAAGATCCTTCGGAAGGAAGCGCTGGTTACCTTCTCGCCGGGATACGGAACCGTTGTAGGGCGATGGTTGAGCTTCCCTCCTCTGCTCCCCTCTCAAGCGAATTGCCCGTATCGGACGATCGCCGATGAGGTGATCTCGAAAATTAGGGACGGGACATATCTGCCTCTTGAGGCACTTCCCGGCATAAAGCATCTCACTCGCACGTACGGGGCGAGTCGGACCACCATCCGGCGAACCCTGGCCCTGTTACGAGATCTGGGCTGGATATACAGCGTGCAGGGGAAGGGAAGCTTCGTCGAACATGAGGACAACTGGCCGGGCCAGTAACCCTGGTATCCGGTCAACCCGGTCGTGCTGAACGGCGGATTCCAAAGAGGCGGGCATGCCAGCGGCCATACCTTCACGGTGATCACAACTCTTCCTCTAACCGGCCCACATCCGGAGTATCGGCCATACGCACAGCAACTCTCAGCTGACCTGGTCGAGCCAGCGCGTGTGTGCGCCGCCGAATGGGCCGGTGCCTTGGGCGACCGCCGTCATCAGCCAGGTGGCTGAGCGTTCTGCGTTCTCGATGACGTCGAGTGGGTACTCGAACCAGACCTGGTGTTCCGCGAACTCGTCCACGTCGTCGAGGAAGACCGTGCCGTCGGCGCGTTTGATCACGTCTAGGTCGAGGTCGATCATGGTGACCTCGCCGTCCTGCCATTCCGGCACGGTGGTGATGTCGCAATAAATCGCCATTTTGTGGCCGATGGGGTTGAAGGTTGCCGTCCACCAGGTCTCCCGGGGGAAGAGCAGGACGAACGGCAGTTTCCACACCACGGGTGGTCCTTCGCCCAGTCTGCCGACCGTTCCGGCGGGGCAGCCGGCCCAGACCCCGTGCTCGTCCTCGCCCAGCCGCCGGGCCGGATGGTTCCAGTGCAGGGTGCCGCCGTACTTGCGGTAGACCACCTCGATGCCAGACATCAGCCGACAATAACTGATCGTGGGCCAGAATTGACGTATGCGTTTTGGCGTCCTGGGCCCGACGGAGGTCCGGCGAGACAGCGGGGAGATCGTCGCCGTCGTCGGTCCGCGCCTGCGCATCCTGCTCGGGATGCTCGTCCTTGACGCGGGCCGGGTGGTCACCACCGACCACCTGATCGACGGCCTGTACGGCGAGGAGCCCCCGGCCGGGGCCGCGAACGCCCTGCAGGCCCAGGTCTCCCGACTTCGCCAGCTGCTGGACGCCCCGGTGATCGTGCGCCATCCGGCGGGATACCAGCTGGACGTCGACCCCGAGTCCGTGGACGCGCGCCGCTTCGAACGGCTGGCGGCGGCGGGTCGTGCCGCGCTGGCCACCGGGAACACCCGCCGGGCCGCGGACCTGCTTCGCGAAGGGCTGGACCTCTGGCGCGGCCCCGCGCTGGCCGACCTCGGCGAGACCCTCGCGCCCTCTGCCGTACGCCTTGAAGAACTCCGTCTCAACGCGCTCGAAGATCACGCGGAAGCCGTACTCGGCAACGAGTTCGGCGGGCACGATCTCGCCACCGAACTGGGCGACCTGGTCGCCGCGCATCCCCTGCGGGAGCGCCTGCGCGGCCTGTTCATGCGCGCGCTGGTCGCCACCGGACGGCAGGCGGAGGCACTCGCGACGTACGAGGACGGCCGGCGCTTGCTGGCCGAGGAACTGGGCGCGGACCCCTCGCCCGAACTGGCCGAGATCCACCTGGCCATCCTGCGCGCGGAGGCCCCACCCCCGAGAAAGGACCTCCCCGCCCAGCTCACCCCACTGATCGGCCGCGCCGACGAACTGGCCGTGATCGGCGGCCTGCTGTCCGAATCGCGCCTGGTCACCCTGACCGGCCCCGGTGGCACCGGCAAGACCCGCCTGGCCATCGAAGCAGCCACCCAAGCCGGACGGCCGGGGATTGAGGTCTGCTTCGTTGAGCTGTCGCCCTTGGTGGATGGTTCTGAGGTGACGCAGGCCGTGCTGGCGGCGGTGGGGCTGCGGGAGACCGGGCTGTTGCCGGCCACCACGCGGCAGGGCACCGACCCGGTCGACCGGCTGGTGACCGCGCTGGCGGATCGGGCGCTGCTGGTGGTGCTGGACAACTGCGAGCACGTGGTCGAGGCGGCTGCCGCGCTGGCGGGACGGCTGCTCGGCGCCTGCCCGAAGCTGCGGGTGCTGGCCACCAGCCGGGAGGCGCTGGGGATCACCGGGGAGCGGCTCTGCCCGGTCCCGCCGCTCGCCCTGCCCCCGGTGGACGCGACGCTGCCGGAGGCGCTCGCCTACCCGGCGATCCGGCTGTTCGCCGACCGAGCCAGCGCTGTACGCCCTGATTTCACGCTGACGGCCGACGACCTGGGCCCGGTGTCGCGGATCTGCCGGGCGCTGGACGGGCTGCCGCTGGCGATCGAGCTGGCCGCCGCCCGGCTGCGCTCGCTGACCGCGGCCGAGGTGGCGGCCCGGCTGGAGCGCACCGACAAATTCCAGCTGCTCTCCCGGGGAAGCAGGGTCGCCGAACCCCGCCATCGCACGCTGCGCGCGGTGATCGAGTGGAGCTGGGACCTGCTCGACGAGGCCGAGCGCACGCTGGCCCGGCGGCTGACGGTGTTCGCGGGCGGGGCGACGCTAGAGGCGGCCGAGCGGGTGAGCGGGCTGCCCGCCGACGAGGTCATCGACTTGCTGACCGGCCTGGCCGACAAGTCCTTCGTCGAAGTGGCGGGCGACCGTTACCGCATGCTCGACACGATCCGCGCCTTCTGCGCCGAGGAACTGGCCGAAGCCGACGAAGCCGAAGCCCTCAAAGCCGCATATGTCGGATATTTCCTGGAACTGGCGGAGACGGCGGACCCGCTGCTGCGCACCGCCGACCAGCTGGACTGGCTGCGCCTGCTCGACGCCGAGCACGACAACCTGATCTCCGCCCTGCACCGCGCCGACGAGAACAGCGCCTTCCGCATGTTCTCCGCGCTGACCTCCTACTGGTGGCTGCGCGGCCTGCGCAGCGAGAGCGCCGCGATCGCGGCCGACCTGCTGACCAAACTCGGCCCGGAGCCACCCGACCGCGAGGAGTACGCCCTGTGTGTGCTCACCCTCGCCACCGGCGGCCGCCACGGGCTGGACCTGCGCCCCCACCTGGAGCGCGCCGACCGCATCATGCAGTCCATCAACTGGCTCCCCAACCAGCCGTACGTGAACGTGCTCTGGGCCACGGTCCTCGGGCCGCCCTCCAAGGAGAAGTCCGACTCCCTCCAGGAACAGCAGCGGCACGTGCCGATGGACCCCTGGACCCATGCGCTCGCCGAGTTCGGCTGGGGACTGCTCGCCCTCTTCGAAGGGCGGGTCGAGGACGCCGAGCGCCTGCTGCGGCCCTCCTTCCGCGCCTTCCAGGCCCTCGGCGAACGCTGGGGCATGGCGATGACGCTGATCGGCCTGTCCGATGTGGCCGAATGGCGGGGGGAGCGGGCCCGCGCGCTCACCTTCATCGAGCAGGCCATGGAGCTGGTCGAACGCCTCGACGCCACGGTGGACCTGGCCGAGCTGCTGTGCCGCAGGGCGGCCCATCGCTCCGTCGTCGCCGACCAGTGGGAGGCGGCCCGCGCGGACTACGAGCGAGCCGCCGAGCTCTCCCGGCGGGCCGGCGCCCCGGAAATGCTGGCCCGCGCCCACGTCGGCCTCGGCGAGCTGGCCCGCCGCCAGGGCGACCTGCCCGCCGCCCGGCGGCTCTGCGAATCCGCCGTGACCAGCTCCAGCGAGTGGTTCAGCGCCGACGAGATCCGCCTCTTCGCGCACATCGCGCTCGGCTGGATCTCCGTCGCGGAAGGCGACGCCGACCAGGCCGAGAACTGGCACCGCGCCGCCCTCGTCTCCGGTTTCTCGCACCGCAACCTGCTCATCGCCGCCCGGGTCGCCGAGGGCCTGGCCGGGGTCGAGGTCGTCCGCGGCGACCAGGTCCGCGCCGCCTCCCTGCTCGGCATCAGTACGGCCCTGCGCAGCGGCCACGACCCCGACGACCCGGATCGCACCTGGGTGGCCGAGCAGTGCCGTACCGCCCTGGGCTCGGTGGCGTTCGAGCGGGCATACCAGAGCGGCCTCGTCAGCGGCCGTCAGCGCGCGGTGGGCAGCTGGTCAGCGGCCTCCCTCACGCTGCTTCCATGACTTCTTCAGTAACAAATGCCCGCAAGTGGGGCACGCTGGTCATCTCCTGCCTGGCCATGCTGCTGCTCGCGCTCGACCTCACCGTGCTGCACCAGGCGATGCCCAAGCTGGTGGAGGACATGGGCCCATCGGCCACCCAGCTGCTGTGGATCCTGGACATCTACGGCTTCGCGCTGGCCGGTCTGCTGATCACGATGGGCAATCTGGGCGATCGCATCGGCCGCAAGCGGCTGCTGCTGATCGGCACCGTCGCGTTCGGGGCGGCCTCCGCGCTCACCGCGTACGCACCGACGCCGGAGCTGCTGATCGCGGCGCGCGCCCTGCTGGGCGTGGCCGGGGCGACCATCATGCCGTCCACCTTGTCGATCATCAGGAATGTGTTCACCGAGCCGAAGGAGCGCACCGCCGCCGTCGGCATTTGGAGCAGCATCTCCGCCCTCGGCTTCGCCGTCGGCCCGGTGGTCGGCGGGCTGCTGCTGGACCACTTCTGGTGGGGCTCGGTGTTCCTGATCAACGTGCCGATCACGATCGCGCTGCTCATCGGCGGCTGGCTGCTGCTGCCCGAGTCGCGCAACCCGCGCTCCCGGCCGCTCGACCTGATCAGCGTGCCGCTCTCGTTCGTCGGCGTGATCGGCCTGGTGTACGCGATGAAGGTCGCCGCCCACGACGGCATCGGCGATCAGGCGGTCTGGATCTCGGCCGCGATCGGCGTGGTCGCCCTGGTGGTGTTCGTCCGGCGACAGACCCGGCTGACCGAGCCGCTCATCGACGTCAAACTGTTCCAGCACCGCGCCTTCACCGGGTCGATCGCCGCCAACGTGATCATCCTGTTCTCCATGCTGGCCATGTCGGTCGCCTTCGCCCAGTATTTCCAGCTCATCCGGGGCTGGTCGCCGCTGATGTCAGGGCTGGCCGGGATACCCGGCGGTGTCTCGGCCGCCATCGGCGGCGGACTCGCCGGCGTCCTGGTGAGCGCCATCGGCCGGGCCAAGGTGGTCACGTTCGGCCTGCTGCTCACCGCGCTCGGACTGTTTCTCTACAGCCTGATCGGGCTCGACACCCCCTACCTGCTCATGTTGCCCGCGATGCTGATCAGTGGCGTGGGCATGGGCTTCACCTTCGCGGTCACCAACGACACCATCCTCGCCTCGGTGCCCCGGGAACGGGCGGGCGCGGCCTCGGCCATCTCCGAGACCGCGACCGAGGTCGGCGGCTCGCTCGGCATCGCCGTGTTGGGCAGCGTGATCGGCGGCCTGTACACCCAGCGCCTCGTCCCGCCCGCCGGCCTGCCCGCCGAGGTCGCGGACGCGGCCAGGGAGTCGCTGGGCGGCGCCGTCCAGGCGGCCACCACCCTGCCCGCACAACTCGCCGACGCGCTGATCGGCGCGGCCCAGCGAACCTACATCGACGCCATGCACGCGAGCGCCGTCACCGGCGCCGCCCTGCTCGCCATCCTGTCCTTCGCCATCCTGTACGCGCTGCGCGGCGTGCCCAAGGAGATCCCCGAGGTCATCCTGGACGACGAGGGCCGGGTCGTCGAGGAACCGGTCCAGGTCCCGTAAGCACACAAACGGCGCGTGACCCTGGGTCACGCGCCGTTCGGGTGTCTAGATCTCCACGACCACCGGAATGATCATCGGGCGGCGGCGGTAGGAGTCGCTCACCCAGCGGCCGAGCGTGCGGCGCAGCACCCGGCGGATCTGCTGCACGTCCGCCACCCCGTCGGCCGCCGCGTCCTGCAGGGCGCGCTCGATCTGCGGGATGACCAGGTCCAGCGAATCCGGGTCGATGCCGGAGCCACGCGCGGTGATCTCCGGCCCGCCGGACAGCTTGCCGGTGGTCGAGTCGACCACGACCACCACCGAGATGAAGCCCTCGTCGCCCAGGATCCGGCGATCCTTGAGCGCCACCTCCGTGATGTCGCCCACGGAGGTGCCGTCCACGAACACGTAACCGGCCGGGACCGCGCCGACGACCTTGGCCTGGCCGTCCAGCAGGTCCACCACCACGCCGTCCTCGGCGATCACGATGTTCTCGTCCGGGACGCCGGTCAGCCGGGCCAGCTTGGCGTGCGCCCGCAGGTGCCGCCACTCGCCGTGCACCGGCATGAAGTTCGACGGCTTGGTCGCGTTCAGCACGTACAGCAGCTCACCGGCCGCCGCGTGCCCGGACACGTGCACCAGCGCGTTGCCCTTGTGCACGACGCGGGCCCCCCAGCGGGTCAGCCCGTTGATGACCTTGTTGACCGCCGTCTCGTTCCCCGGCACCAGCGAGGACGCCAGCAGCACGGTGTCGCCCTCGGCCACCCGGATCGGGTGGTCCCGGTTGGCCATCCGGGACAGCGCGGCCATCGGCTCGCCCTGGGAGCCGGTGCAGATCAGCACCACGTCCTCCGGCGGCCACTCCTCGATCTCCCGGGAGTCCACCAGCAGGCCCGGCGGCACCTTCAGATAGTTCAGGTCGCGGGCCACCCCCATGTTGCGGACCATCGAGCGGCCGATCAGGGCGACCTTTCGACCGTACTTCTCGGCCGAGTCGATCGCCTGCTGGACACGATGGATGTGCGAGGCGAAGCAGGCCACGATGATGCGCTTCTCGGCGGTCCTGATCACGTCGTCGATGATCGGCGCGATGTCCCGCTCGCTGGTGACGAAGCCGGGCACCTCCGAGTTGGTGGAATCCGACATCAGCAGATCCACACCCTCGGCGCCGAGCCTGGCGAAACCCCCCAGGTCGGTCAGCCGGCCGTCCATCGGCAGCTGATCCATCTTGAAGTCGCCGGTGTGCAGCACGATCCCCGCCGGGGTGCGCACGGCCACGGCCAGCGCGTCCGGGATGGAGTGGTTGACCGCGAAGAACTCGCACTCGAACGGCCCGAACCGGCGCCGCTCCCCCTCCACCACCTCCTGCTTGACCGGCTGGATGCGATGCTCGGTGAGCTTGGCCTCGATCAGCGCCAGCGTCAGCTTCGCGCCGACCAGCGGAAGGTCCCGCTTCTCCCGGAGCAGGTACGGCACCGCGCCGATGTGATCCTCATGGGCGTGGGTCAGCACGACCGCTTCGATGTCGTCCAGACGGTCCCGAATGTAGTCGAAATCCGGCAGGATCAGGTCGACGCCTGGCTGGTCAGGCTCCGGGAACAGCACCCCGCAGTCGACGATCAGCAGCCGCCCGTCGAACTCGAAGACCGCCATGTTGCGGCCGATCTCCCCGAGGCCGCCGAGCGCGACGATGCGCAGGCCGTGCTCGGGCAGTGGCGGCGGGGGGCCGAGTTCGGGGTGTGGATGGCTCATCCGCGACCCTCTTTACTATGTTCTCCTGAACGCACTCAGTCTCCTGTGATTTTGAGGCCGCCCGCGACTAGATCCGCGCGGAGCAGCGCGATTTGCTCGGTTGTTGCGTCGACCAGCGGGAGCCGGGCCACGCCGGCGTCCTGGCCGATAAGTCTCAGCGCGGCCTTCGCCATGATCGCGCCACCGGCGCGGTTCATGATCCCGGAAACCACGGGGAGCAGGCGCCGGTGAATCTCCAGCGCGGCCGCGACCTCCCCGGCCCGGTAATGCTCGATCATCATCGCCAGGTCCGCGCCGGCGACATGGCCGATCACGCTGACGAACCCCGCCGCCCCGACTGACAACCAGGGCAGGTTGAGGGTGTCATCGCCAGAATAGAAGGCCAGGTCGGTGTGCGCGCTGACCATGGAGCCGGCGAACAGGTCGGCCTTGGCGTCCTTGACCGCGCGGATGGCCGGGTGGTGCGCCAGCCGGAACAGCGTCTCCGTCTGGATCGGCACACCGGAACGCCCGGGGATGTCATAGAGCATCACCGGCAGCGCGGTCGCGTCGGCGACCGTGGTGAAATGCTGGTAGAGCCCCTCCTGCGGCGGCTTACTGTAATACGGCGTGACCACCAGCAGGCCATGCGCCCCCGCCCGCTGAGCCGCCCGCGCCAGCTCCACGCTGTGCGCCGTGTCGTTGGTGCCGACCCCGGCGACGACCGTCGCCCGGTCGCCCACCGCCTCCAGCACCGCCCGAAGGATACGCTCTTTCTCCCCGTCCGTGGTGGTCGGAGACTCCCCCGTCGTGCCGCTCACGACCAGGCCGTCATTGCGCTGCTCGTCCACGAGGAAGGTGGCCAGGCGTTGCACACCCGGATAGTCAACCGCGCCGTCGGCGCTGAACGGGGTCACCATGGCGGTGAGCATGCGGCCGAAGGGGGCGTCAGAGGTTCGAGTTGGCGGGGCCATAAACCGAACGGTACCCGGATCCGCCGAAACGGTGGACCTCGCCACCCCGCTAGCCTCGCCCGCCCGGGCGCGCCCAACGAGAAAGAGGCCGCCGATATGTGCTCGGGGGTACACACATCAGCGGCCTCTATCCGTTGAATCGCCGTTTCTTACACGCGCGTTACAGACTCCTGGAGAGAATTTTTCGGTCTTCTGAGGCTGGAGTAAGCCGCAGGTCAGCGGGCCTGCCCCAACAGCAGCCTCAGCCACACCCGCTCAGCCCGCGCCGCGACAAGCCGCTCGGTCTCATGCACCCGCTGCCCATCAGGCCCCCGGACGGTACGCCGGATGAACCGCAGCCCACCCGCCTGGCAGAGCTCGTAGATGGTCGCCCGGCACTCACACGTGTGCTGCCTGACCCTGGTCCGATCCGCCCGCGCCACCGGCACCAACCAGAGCAACACCTCACAACCCGCCTGCGCGGGAGCTACGTGCAGCCCATGCACCTCAAACCTATCGACGAGATTGTGGGAAGGCTGCGAGCGGAACTGGTGGTGAAGCTTGCCGGAGAGGTCGTCTGAAGGTTCGTTGGGAGGATCGTCTGCGGGGGTGCCGTGGGGATTACCCGCCGGGTTGTCTCGGACGTTGTCTGCCGCACTGTCGCGGACGTCGCCTGCCCGGCTGTTTTGGGAGTCGCCTGCTGGGTTGTCGTGGGGGTTGTCGGCGTCATCGCATCCTCCCGCGGATACTTCGGCGTTCACGCCGGAGAGGAAACGGGAGTGGGAGGGCCGCCAAGGGCCTGAGCATGCGGGGACATCAACTCTCTTCTCCTCGGACGGTGTAGGCGTAGCCGTCGGCTCGTTGGAGCAGATGGACATGCCGGTAACCGATGCCCTGACGGGTGCCGTGGGCGGTGGTGAGGTTGAAGCGGCCGCTGGTGCGGACGGCGACGCGGCCGGTATGGACGCCGGCGTTTGTTCCCGACGGCACGCGTGCGCGGACCAAATCCCCGGTGCGGAATCCGTGGACCTGCTTGAGGCGAGGCAGACGCAGCCGAGGGAAGCCGTACTTGTCGGTGCGGGTCCGGGCGTAGGAGCCGCGCCCGGTCGCGGTGACGATCAGGACCGTGCCGGGCCAGCCGGTCACCTGGTCCAGGTGGCCGACGTGCAGCGCGTCCAGGGAGTGGGACTTCGGTGCCCCGGTCCGGGACCGATTCCACTTGGTACGGCCCCCGCTGCCGGTGTGGACGGGCAGAGCGGTCGCGGTCAGGGCATGCCACAGCGCCCACCGTGTCGCGTTGACCGCGGCCGCATCCCGCAACGGAGCCTTGGCCTGCGCCTCCACCCTGGCCAGAGCGTCCGGTTTCCCGGCCAGGAACTCCTGGACCGGCAGGTTGTCCTTGGCCTGATTGCAGGGCACGCAGGCGAGCGTCAGGTTCGACACCCGGTCGCTGCCGCCCCGCGAACGCGGCCGGATGTGGTCGATGTTGAGCGGGACGCCGCCCGCGCCGCAGTAGGCGCACCTGCGGCCCCCCTTGGCGAGCAGGTATTGGCGAATCTCGTAGCCCGCCAGGGTGCCCTGCTGGTATTCCACACCCGACAGTGGCTTGCCCGCACTGAGCTGGTGGGTGTCGAACGCGACCCGTTCGACGTGTACCGCTCGCAGGGGAACCCACCGGGTCAGCCGGTCGATCCACGACAGGGTGGTGTCGAGGCGGTGCCGCAGGGATGGGGCAAGCCACCCCTGCGGCCGAGTCCGGTTGTTGAAGCGGCGCGCGCGGTAACGCAGGTTCCGTGAGCGGCGTCCTCTCCGGTAGGCGGCCCTGCGGGCCAGCTTGTCGCGGATCGCGGCGCCCCGGTGGTCGAGCTGGATGGCGTACAGGCCGCTACGGCGCCCATCGTGGCTGGTGAAGACCGCGATCCCGGTGTGTCTGCTGCCGGGGTCGATGCCGACGTGAGCTCCGCCCACGGTGGACTGATCGACGGTCCGGTCCTTCAACCGGATGATGAAGGGGGTGTGTCGTGCCACAACCGCCCGCCCGGAGGCCAGGAGCTTGCGGGCGCGAGCGGGGTGGCACGGGTCGAGCGGACGGCCCTGGGCGTCCAGGACGAACACGACCGGATGCACGATCGGATGTTGGCCCTTACGGGCCGCTCCCTCAGACGCTGGAGCGCCTGAGGGGTGACGCCGGTCAGGTGGTGCGGCCTGACCGGTCTCCCCTCGCTCATGTTCCACGCCAGGTACGGCGTAGCCGTGTCCGTGGGCCGTTTCGTCCCGACCCGGGGTGTCTGCTCCCACGGATTCCAGAGCAGCCCGCTGAGGAAGCACGGGCTGGTGGGTCTGCTGTCTTACGTGAAACGTAGCCATCAAAGATGCACCTCCTGTTCGTGATGGCTGGAGCTGGTCAATACGGGCTTGCCAGCACCTGGTGGTACCTCAAGCCCCCTAATTCAAAGGGGGTCGTTGACCGGGGGTCAGGGATCCTCTGCGGTGTTCCTGCCGCGAGGGCGGACAAAAGGCGGGCCAATCCGCACGATCGGGAGGGACGTAGGGGCGAGCACGGTCGCCGTTTCGGCCGAATTTGGATCTGGCCTGGCCTTCCAGTGCCTCTTCAAGCGGGCGCTCCAACGGATCGTGCGGGGGTCGGCGGAACCCAGGGCGAAGTCCGGATAGAGCAAAGGGGCGAGTGAGTGGGAGATCCACCAGACCTTCGAACGCGTCCTCCAGCGGAACCGACGGGGACGGGCGGAGCCCGGACAGAACAAAAGGGAGGGTGGGTGGGAGATCCACCACACCTTCGAACGCGTCCTCCAGCGGAACCGACGGGGGTGGGTGGAGTGCGGAGGGGCAGGTATTCGGTTCGGAGGGGTTGAGGACGGCCCAGGCGGTGGTGGAGTTGGTTAGGGTCTGGTGGCCCCAGGTGTTGGCTAGGGTGCGGACGATGAAGAGGCCGCGGCCGGTGTCCTCGTTCGGGGTTGCGTGTCTGACCTGGGGAAGCAACTCGGATCCCTGGTCTGTGACTTCGACGCGAATAGAACGTTCCTGGCGTATCGCGCCAACAATGACATTTCCCTCGTCTTTCGATCGGCTGTAACGCACCGCATTCGTGAAAAGCTCGGAAACGACGAGTTCGGCGTCATCGATCCGGCCGTGACCTGCGAAGAACTGCCGTACGAAGATCCGGGCGACCGCCGCCATGGGCGGGATGCCAGGCAGTTCGATGGTCCAGCGATCCGTCCATTGAGCCATGCTTTGACCCCCTAAGGTCGGTTGTTGATGCTCTGTAAAGTTGGAATCACAGATCATGTCCATTACTCTGGGTTGTCCATCGGATACGCCAAGATTGGAAAACGCTTCACAATCCGAGGGATGGATGGATGGCCAACTCCGATCCGGTTTACCTGCGCGTCGTTGAGGACCTCCGCCGACAGATCGCCGACGGCGCCCTGCCGCCGGGAGCCCCGATCCCGTCCCGGCACCAGATCACCCGCAAATACGGCGTCGGCGAGACCGCGGCCCGCCACGCGCTCCGGGTGCTGGCCCAGGAAGGGCTGATCATTGGTCGTGTCGGCTCCGGCCACCGGGTCAGAGAACGGCCGACCCTGCTTCCCTTGCACCGGGGCCAGGCCCCCTTCTCCGTCGACATGCATGCTCAAGGCCGCCGCGCCACCTGGGACTGGCAAACCGAACCCGCGGAGGCCACCCCCGACATCGCGGCCCGCCTCCGCCTCGACATCGCGGCCCCGATCACCAAAACCCGCTTCGTCTACCGCGGCGACGGCAAACCCGTACAACTGGCCACGTCGTACGAACCGGCCGGCCTCGGCGACAGCGGCGAGGACGTGAGCAACGTGACCGGCCGCCTGTCCGCACTCGGCATGAAAATCACCGAAGTGATCGAACACGTCTCCAGCCGCGTCCCCCAGCCCGCCGAGAGCGACGTCCTCGACCTCCCCGCCGGCGTACACGTCCTCCACATCGAACGCACCCACTGGTCCGGCGACCGCCCAGTCGAAACCAGCGACATCGTCATCCCCTGCGACCAGTTCCGCCTGGTCTACAGCCTCCCCGTCCCCTCCTGACCACCACGACCAACCCCCCGAACCTTCCCGCGCAGAACCCGCATACGCGAAGCCCAGTCGCCCACCAACGCGCGCAAAACCCACTCGCTCAGAACCCACGTAGACGACGCGGCCAGAGTGCGCGCAAGCCACCACCAGGCCCACGCCCCCGAACCGAAGGAGCACAGGCCCAGAGCACACGCGAACCCCCGCCACCAAGCCCTCAGGCGCAAGCCCGAGAAGCGCGAGGCCGTGGCGCAGACGAGCCCGCACCGCCAAACCGCCCCGCGCAAGCCCAAGGAACGCGAAACCGGGGTACACAGGAGCCCTCGCCACCAGGCCCTCACGCGTGAGCCCGCCATCCACGCGAACTCGCACGACCAAACC
>NZ_BLAE01000071.1 GCF_009687865.1 Acrocarpospora macrocephala | reverse complement strand
CGGTTTCCCAGGCTTATCCCAGAGTCAGGGGCAGGTTACTCACGTGTTACTCACCCGTTCGCCGCTCGAGTACCCCGAAGGGCCTTTCCGCTCGACTTGCATGTGTTAAGCACGCCGCCAGCGTTCGTCCTGAGCCAGGATCAAACTCTCCAAAAAATGCTTGAAAAGAAGATCTCCGGCTGAAACATAATGTTCAACCAAAGGAATCCGTCAAATAGACGGGGTTGTGCATCATGCACTGGCTTTTAGCACACTGTTGAGTTCTCAAGAAACGCACACGAACATCCAGCCTTCGAATCGAAGGATTCTCAACCGGAGGTGTCGTTCACGCTGTGTCACGATCTTCGCAAGCTTCCCGATCTCTGTCAAATCAACCGACTTGACACCGACCTGATCATCTTGCGGGACTTCGGACCACCCCGAATCCGGGGCAACCCCTCTAACTTACCAGCTCTCCGGACATCAAGCGAATCGACACCCAGACGAGGTTTGTGAGAGAGAGTCGACGGCCACACCAGGGCCGCACCGACTCCTCAAGGTTAACATCATCTCCGGCCCCCCGTGCCCCAAACCACGGCCGTACCGCCCAGAACACCGGATCTTTGCAGGCCCGAGCGGGTAGAAACGCATCGTGAACGAATTACGAGTGCCGCGTGCGCTGATTGTCCTGCTCTGTGCCGCTGGAGCGGTGATCACACTCGCGGGGATCCAAGCGGTCGGGTCGATTCTCGGGCCGGTGGTGCTGGCTCTGGTGCTCGTGATCGCGGTGTCGCCGCTGCGCGACTGGCTGGGCCGCCGGAAGGCGCCGACCTGGGTGCTGGTGGCGATTCCGCTGGCGGTCGTGCTGCTCGTGCTGCTCGGCATGGTGGCGATCCTCACCCTCGCGGCGGCGCAGCTGGCCCTGCTCGCGCCGGAGTACGCCGATAAGTTCAGCGAGCTCGTGACCGAGGCGCAGCGCTGGGCGGCGGGTCTCGGCATGGGGAGCGAGCAGATCAACAAGGCGATCTCCTCCTTCAATCCGGCCAACCTCATCGGGGTCGCGCAGAGCGTGCTGTCCGGGCTGCTCGGCGTGTTGTCGAGCGTGTTCCTCATCGTGGTGCTGCTGCTGGCCATGAGCCTGGACGCGCCGATCTACAGCAAGATAATGAAGGCCTCCGAGAGCCGGCGCCCCGCGATGTACAAGGCGCTCACCACGTTCACCGACCGGACCCGCCGCTACCTGATCGTGTCGACGATCTTCGGTCTGATCTGCGCGGTCCTGGATGTGATCGCGCTGTACATCCTGAGCGTGCCGCTTCCCGTGCTGTGGGGAATCCTCGCGCTGATCACGAACTACATCCCGAACATCGGGTTCATCCTGGGTCTTGTTCCGCCCGCGCTGCTCGGCCTGCTCGAAGGCGGCTTCCAGACCATGCTCTTCGTGATCATCGCGTACATCGTGATCAATGTGGTGATCCAGTCGTTCATCCAGCCGAAGTTCCTCGGCGACGCGGTGGGGCTGTCCACGACGGCGACATTCCTGTCACTGATCGTGTGGGCGTTCGTGCTGGGGCCGCTCGGCGCGTTGCTGGCGATTCCGCTCAGCCTGCTCGCCCGGGCCATCCTGATCGACAGCGATCCTAACGGTTCGATGGCGGCCGCCCTGATTTCGGGAGAGCTGCCCGCCACGGAACCGACCGCGACGTAAGGTCGGCCTCATGACCACGCGGCGTTGGGACATCGACGAGCGGCAGACCGGGATCGCGGACGGCTCCGCTATGGATCCGCAGGTCCAGAGCCTGCTGGACACGATGAAACGGGACGGCTGGGTCACCGAGGAGCCCGAGGCCCACCTGCTTCCGCACCTGCGCCGCGCGTGTGGCGAGGACTGGACGCTCACCACCGAGCAGCTGCTCGACGACGGCGTCTACGAGGTAACGCTCACCCCGACCAACGAGAATAAGGACATCAAGCCCATCGAGGTGCACCGGACCGCAATCCGCCTCCTGTCCGCGATCGCGGAGCCCGTCTTCTTCGTACGGCAAAGCGAACCAGGCGTCTTCGACTGCGTCACCGGCGTGCTGGACGGCGACCCGCCCGGCTTCCGAAGCCACGGTCACTTGGTCCGGCTCATACTCAACTGAGGCGAGACCACTGGTTCGACCGGAGCCGCGTCGCGGCGGTTCCACGGCATCGCGGCGATGATCAGCGGGAAGACCAGCACCGAGCTCACCGCCCACGGCGCGTGCAGGGCGCCCCACTGCTCACAGCAGAACTGGGTCAGCACCAGGTAGCCGGTGGCCGCCCAGAGCGAGCACCCGATGATGGCCGGCCACGCGAACCGGGTCGGCCGGGCGACCAGGAACGGCATGAACCACAGCAGGTACTGCGCGCCAAGCCGCGGCGTGACGATCATGAACCCGAGCAGGATGGCGATGGTGACGTCGATCGGATCGGCCTTGCGCCACCAGTACAGGCAGAACGCCGCGACGGCGTAGATCAGATACTGCCCGACCTTCAGCTTCCAGGAACTCAGGTCCCATTCTCCGCCGCTGGAGACCGCGGTCCACCCCCAGTCGCCGGTGATCGGGCGCACGTCACTGGGCCGCAGGCTGATCGTCTTGAGCACCTCGGCCAGCTGATCCCAGCGCACCCAGCCGCCGAGCGGCATGGTGAGCAGGAAGAGCACCGGCGGCACGGCGACACCGACCATGGCCACGATCCGCGAGCGCACCCCGGGCAGGAACATGAGCAGGCCGGGAATCAGGATGGCGGGCCAACTCTTGGCGCACAGTCCCAGGCCCATCAGCAGGCCCGCATAGAACGCCCGCCGGGTGGCCAGCCGATCGGTGACGAAGCTCCGCCACATGCGGGACGGCCGGTCGAGCAGGGGTTCGCCCCTGGTCCACTCCCCCGGCCCGCGCGCCACGACATAGGCCGCGACCGCGAACACCAGCGACACCGGCTCGACCTGCCCGTGCACGGACGCGACCAGGATGGCCAGCGGATTGCACGCGTACTGGAAGGCCCGCAGGTTGGCCTTGGCCCCGCCCGCCAGCCGTCCGACCAGCGGGATGAGGATCAGGTCGGCGACCACGGTGACCAGTCGTCCGGCGATCTCCCAGGGGATGCCGAGCCACAGCAGCAGTCCGTACACATACGGAATGGTGGGCAGGAAGTGCCAGCCGCTGTTGACCGGGTTACCGCCGTTGAGGATGGCCTCGCCGGCCGGGCGGAAGCTGTTGACGTAGTCGATCGGCTGCCAGTGGTCCGCGGCCGAGAGCAGCATGATCAGCACGCGGACCGCGAGGCCGACGCTCAGCGCGACAGCGAGGGAGGGATTCCACCCCCTCCGCTGCGCGAGGATGGCGAGCACGACACCGGTGACGAGAACGAGGCCCGTGGGGATTGCGTAGTCCATGACGGCCTTAAGACTGCCCGACGCCCGGGGGGCTCAGCCACCCGGGCGCCGAAATCTTCCAGTGAATGTACGGCTCACGCCCGGCGTCCCGGCGCGGGCGTGAGCCGTACAGCTCGGGGCCGGTCAGAAACCGGCGGTGATGCGGGTGAAGTCCCAGGCGGTCTGGGCGATGCCGCTGCAGTTGGAGACCACGCCGCCACCTGGGCAGGGACGGTCGCGGTTGACCGCCCAGAACGCGAAGCGGGTCAGGCCCTTGGACTTGGCCCAGTCCCTGATCGCGGTCCAGGCCGCGGTGGTGGTGAGTTCCTGCTGGTCGGACAGGCCGTTCATGCCGGAGATGCCCATGTGCGCGTACGCCTGCGCGTCGGTCCAGCCCCACGCCGACTTGAGCGCGTTCTTCAGGCCTTCTGAGGCGTTGATGGTGTCGTTCTGGATGTTGGAGCTGCCGAAGTCGAACGGCATGATCGTGTAGTTGTCGATCGGCACGTTCAGCGCCCTGGCCTGGTTGATCAGGCGGATGCCGTGCGAGTTCGGCCCGGTGGTCGTGGTGCCGAAGGTGACGACGACCTTGACGTTCGGGTTGTTCTGCTTGACGATCTTGAGGCCGTTCAGGATGCGGTCCTGCACGGTGTAGTTCTCGAACTCGTCGAAGTTCTCGATGTCGAAGTCGACGACGGCCGGGCCGACCGCGTTGATGACGGTTTGCACCGCGCCCGCGAAGGCGGCCGGGGTGGCGCAGTTGGGGCCGAGCTTGTTGCCCTGCCAGCCGCCGAACGAGATCTGCACGCTGCCGCCCGCGGCCTTGATCGCCGAGATGGCCGCCGCGTCGGTGCCGCCGGTGAGCGGCCGGTTGCCGTCCCAGGCCGGGTTGCAGCCGCCGCTGGACAGGATGAACGCCATGGTGAAGGAGCGCACGCCGGTGGTGCTCATGATGGTCGCGGGCGCGGGCGGGTCGCCCCAGCCCATGAACAGGTACGGCGCGCCGGGCATCTTGCCGGTGGCCGGGGGGCAGCCGGTGGTGGATCCGGTGACCGGGTTGCTGGCCGCCGACTCACCGTTCCCGTTGTACGCCTTGATGGTGTAGGTGTGCGACGTGCACGCAGTGAGCCCGGAGTGGGTGGCGCTGGTCCCGGTGACGGTGGCGCGCACTGTCGTGCCCTCGTACACGCGGTAGCCGGTCACGGTGCCGCTGGAGGCGCCCCAAGAGAGCGAGATCGAGGTGTTGGTGGTTCCGGTCACCGACGGGTTGCCCGGCGTGCCGGGGGTTCCGGGATTCGGCGGGGTGCCGCCGGCGCAGGAGGCGCCGTTGAGCGTGCAGTTGGAGATGACCGCGCCCGCGCCGCCGGGGCTGCCGTTGAAGCCGAAGCTCGCGGTCCCGCCCGGGTTGATGGTGCCGTTCCAGCCCACGTTGGTGAAGGTGAACCGCTGCCCGCTGCGCGTCATCGCCGCGTCCCAGAAGGACCCGATGTTGGACCCGGCGGGCAGGTTGAAGGCGACCGACCAGCCGTTGATCGGGGTGGTGCCCCCGTTGGTGATGACGAACTTGCCCTCCCACCCGGTGCCCCAATCGGAGACCTTGGTGAAGACGGCCGTGTTGGGGGCCGCGTGCGCGGGCGTGGCCACGGCCACCGCGCCGGTGAAGGCGATCGCGAGCGCCGCGAGAGTCGCCCCCACTCGCCGTCCAGCTAAGAACCGAAATTTCATGATCTGTCCCATCAGAGCGCGTTGAGGTACGGACGATGGCTGCGGGAGAACTCGAACCCGTTGTACTTGTCCCAGTTGATCGACCAGGTCATCAGGCCCCGCAGGTTCGGATAGACCCCGCGCGGGCGGTAGGTCCCACACCCGGTCCCCTTGGCCAGGCACGTGAACGCCTTCTGCACCTCGGCCACGGTGGTGAAGCCGTTGCCGGCGAACGGCGCCGCGGGCAGGCCGATGGCGACCTGGTCCTGGCGCAGCGCGGGGAAGACGTCGGCGGTGTTGCCCCGGACCGGGAAGCCGGCGAGCAGCATGTCGGTCATCGCGACGTGGAAGTCGTGACCGCCCATGGTGTGGTACTGGTTGTCCAGGCCCATGATCGGGCCGGAGTTGTAGTCCTGCACGTGCAGCAGGGTGAGGTCGTTGCGCATGGCGTGGATGACCGGCAGGTAGGAGGCGGAGCGCGGGTCGGCGCCGCCCGTGCCGGGTCCGTAGAACTGGTAGCCGAGCTGGACGAAGAACGTCTCGGGGGCCATGGTGAGCACGAAGCGGGAGCCGTACCTGGTCTTGAGGGAGCGGAGCGCCGAGATCAGGTTGACCACGACCGGGGTGGTCGGGTTGCGGAAGTTCGTGTCGCCCTGGTTGAGGTAGAGGGAGTGGCCCTCGAAGTCGATGTCCAGGCCGTCCAGGCCGTACCTGTCGATGATCGCGCCGACCGACTGCACGAACTTGTCGCGGGCGGCGGTGGTGGTGAGCTGGACCTGGCCGTTCTGGCCGCCGATGGAGATCAGGACCTTCTTGCCGGCGGCCTGCTTGGCCCGGATGCCCGCGATGAACTGGGCTTCGGTCTCGACGTTCGGGCATTCGGCGACCGGGCACTGGCTGAATCGGATGTCGCCGGAGGTGACCGAGGTGGGCTCGCCGAAGGCGAGGTTGATGAAGTCCCACTCATTCGGCACATCCGCCATCCGGATATATCCGGATCCGTTGGCGAATGAGGCGTGCAGGTAGCCGACCATCCACCGGTTGCCCACCGGAGGCGGCGGGCTGGGGGACGGCGACGGCGACGGTGAGGGGGACGGGGAAGGTGACGGAGAGGGCGGCACTGTACCGGGACCGTCGAAGACGACGTCGTCGGCGTAGTAGGTGCCCTGCCCGTGCCAGCCGTTGACGTAGATCGTCACGCTGGTCTGCCCGGGCGCCGTGGTGAAGCTGCGGGTCAGCTGCGTCCACGCCGCGCCGGGCGCGGCCCAGGTCTCGCTGAACCCGACCGCGCCGAGGAACACGAAGTTCCCCCGGACCCAGGCCGACAGCGAGTAGGCGGTGTTCGGCTGCACGGTGATCGTCTGCTGGCAGCGGGCGATGTCGGTGCCCGCCGGGGTGGCGGCCAGTGCCCTGGTGCCGCCGTGCACGGGCGTCGTCACGGCCTGGGCCCCGGCGGCGCACGTCCACCCGGCCAGGCCCGACTCGAACCCGGGATTCGTCGCGATGTTGGCTGCTCGGGCGGGCTGGGCCACCAGCACCGCCCCGGCGATGGTCAGCACGGCCGCCGCCACCGCCATCCGGATGCGGTTCATCGAGGATTCCTTAGGGAAGCGTCGCGAGGTGCGGCTTGACGGTCCGGGAGAAGTTCCAGTTGTTGCTGGCGTCCCAGTTGATCGACCAGGTCATCGCGCCGCGGATGGCCGGATACGCCCGCGGCGGCACGAAGCTCCCGCAGTTGGTCCTGGTCGCCAGGCAGGTGAGCGCCTGGTTGACCAGCGACGGCGAGATCACGCCGCCCCCGGCCGCGCCGGGCCCGGCGGGCAGGCCGAGCGCCACCTGGTCGGGCCGCAGGCCGTTCTCCAGCTGGATGCAGGCCAGCGCGGTCATGAAGTTGACCGTGCCCTGCGAGTACGCGAAGGACTGGTCGCAGCCGAGCATGGAACCGGAGTTGTAGTACTGCATGTGCACGACGGTGAGGATGTCCTTGATGGCCAGGGCGAGCTTGAAGTACTCCATCCCGGTGGACTGCATGTCGATCGTCTGCGGGGCCATCGTGATGATCAGGCTGGAACCCGCCTTGGTACGCAGCTGCCGGAGGGCTTCCCCCATCCACTGGGCGTTGAGGCCGTTCTCCAGGTCGATGTCGACGCCGTCGAAGCCGTAGCTCTGCATGATGGCGAAGACCGAGTTGGCGAACGTGGCCGCCGCGGTGGCGCTGGCCACCTGGACCCGGCCGAGCTCGCCGCCGACCGAGAGGATGACCTTCTTGCCGCGCGAGTGCAGGGTCTGCACGTCGGCCCGGAACTGGGCGTCGGTGTAGCCGCCGAGCGCGCTGGACAGGCCGGGGTCGAGGCCGAAGACGACCTGGCCGGGGGTGGTGGTGGCCTCGCCGAAGGCGATGGCGATCAGGTCGTACTCGTTGGGGACCGCGGACAGGCGCAGTTCGGTGGCCGGGTTGACGAAGTTGTGCCAGTAGCCGGTGAGGAAGTGCTTGGGCAGCGGGCCGATCGGGCAGCCGGTGGTGGAGCCGCTGGCCGGGTCGCTGGCGGTCGACTCGCCGACCGAGTTGTAGGCCCGCACGGTGTAGGTGTGCGAGGTGCAGACGCCGAGCCCGCTGAGGGTGGCCGAGGTGCCGGTGACGGTGGCGCGGACGGTCGTGCCCTCGTAGACGCGGTAGCCGGTCACGGTGCCGCTGGAGGCGCCCCAGGACAGCGAGATCGAGGTGTTGGTGACGCCGGTGACCGACGGCGTGCCGGGCTTGCCGGGGGCGTTCGGCCCGGGCGGGGACGGCGAGGGTGACGGCGACGGCGACGGGTTGGTGCCGCCACCGCAGGCCGCGCCGTTCAGGGTGCAGTTACTGATCACCGCACCCGCGCCGCCAGGACTGCCGTTGAAGCCGAAACTGGCGGTTCCACCTGGCTGGATGGTGCCGTTCCAGCCGACATTGGTGAAGGTGAACCGCTGGCCGCTGCGGGTCATCGCCGCGTCCCAGAAGGAGCCGATGTTGGACCCGGCGGGCAGGTTGAAGGCGACCGACCAGCCGTTGATCGGGGTGGTGCCCCCGTTGGTGATGACGAACTTGCCCTCCCACCCGGTGCCCCAGTCGGAGACCTTGGTGAAGACGGCGGTGTTGGGCGCGGCCTGCGCGGGGCCGGCGGCGAAGAGGACGGCGGCGAAGGCGACCACGACGGCGACGATCGCGGACGGCACACGCCAGACAAACCTGCTCTGCATGTCACAACCTCTGCGGGGGTCGATGGGAAGGCATGCGGATCCGAGCGGCCGGTGGACGGGCGGCCGCCCGTGTGGGCGCGTCTGGTGACGGGACGCAGAGGGAGGTCGGTAGTTGATGTTTCTTTTAGGAAAGTTTCCTAAAAGTTGTCGTGATCGTAGCCCCGGGCCCTGCCACCAGGCAAGGCCCAATTCATCTGGTTAACACGACATGTCAGTCAAGGCCGTTGTCGGCCTTGTGCTTCCGCCAGCGCTCCAGCAGCTTCGGCATCTCTCCCTCGACGAAGAGGAAGTAGTCGCGCATGGTGGCCATCCGCCGCCCGCCCGCGGTCTGTTCGCCGAGGGCCTGGACCGTCTCGTCCGACATGCCGGCCAGGACCTTGAAGAGCGCGCCCTTGAGGGCCGTGATCTCATACCAGGCGTCCGGCGGCAGCCGGTAGACATCCCGCCGCGACCCCGGCAGCGGTTCCCGGATGAGCATGCGCAGCTGGATCAGGTAACGGACCGCGCCGGAGACGGCCGCGGGACTGACGCCGAGGCGCTCGCCGATGTCGGCCGCCGTCAGCAGCTCCTCATCGGCCGTCATGGCGGCCATCAGGACCCGGGCGGGCATCCGGGGGAACCCCCAGTCCACCAACATCATCGCCATGCGCTCCGCCGACTGGCGGGCCGCTTCTTCGTCTCTCATACGCCTCCCTACGCAAACCATACGGGATTCAAAAGCTCTACATCTTTCACAAATTTGTGAATACAGTGTAGCTTCTGAACCATGGAAAACGCCATCATGGTGTCCGGCCTCCACAAGAGTTTCGGCAGGACACACGCGCTGAACGGACTGGACCTGACGGTCGGGACCGGGGAGGTGCACGGCTTTCTGGGCCCGAACGGATCAGGTAAATCCACCACGATCCGCGTGCTTCTCGGACTCCTCAAAGCCGACGCCGGCTCCGCGCGGCTGCTCGGGGGAGACCCCTGGAACGACGCCACCACGCTGCACCGGCGGCTGGCCTACGTACCGGGCGATGTCACGCTCTGGCCGAACCTGTCCGGCGGCGAGGTCATCGACCTGCTCGGCCGCCTGCGTGGCGGCCTCAACAAGACGCGCCGCGCGGAGCTGCTGGAGCGCTTCGACCTGGATCCGCGCAAGAAGGGCCGGGCCTACTCCAAGGGCAACCGGCAGAAGGTCGGCCTGGTCGCCGCCCTCGCCTCCGACGTGGAGCTGCTCATCCTGGACGAACCCACCTCGGGCCTGGACCCGCTGATGGAGGAGGTCTTCCGGGAGTGCATCCAGGAGGAGAAGCGGCGCGGCCGCACCGTGCTGCTGTCCAGCCACATCCTGGCCGAGGTCGAGCTGCTGTGCGACCGGGTCAGCATCATCAGGAGCGGCCAGACCGTCGAGACGGGCACGCTCGCCGAGCTGCGCCACCTCAGCCGCACCTCGATCACGGCCGAGCTGGCCACCCCGATCACCGACCTGCCGGACGTGCACGACCTGCACGTGGACGGCACCCGGGTGCGCTTCCAGGTCGACGCCGACCACCTCGACGCCGTGCTCAAGCACCTCTCCCACGCCGGGGTGCGCGGCCTGGTCAGCCAGCCGCCGACCCTGGAGGAGCTGTTCAAGCGGCACTACGAAGTGGCGGCGCGGTCATGACCGGCACCTGGCACCTGATCCGGCTGATCCTGCGCCGGGACCGGGTGCTCCTCCCCCTCTGGGTGATCATCCTGTGCGCCCTCCCGGCCAGTTACGCGGCCAGCTACGCCGAGCTCTTCCCCAACGACGCGGCCCGCGAGCAGTACGCGCTCACCACCGCCGCCACCCCCTCCTTCGAATCCCTGCTCGGCCCCCTCTTCGGCAACTCCGTCGGCGCGCTCACCGCGCAGCGAGTCGGCACCGTGTACGCGATTCTCGCCCTCATCAGCCTGCTCACCGTGATCCGGCACACCAGGACCGAGGAGGACGCGGGCCGCCGCGAGCTCATCGCCGCCACCGTGATCGGCCGCCACGCCGCGCTGTCGGCCGCGCTGATCGTGACCGCCGCCGCCAACCTGCTGCTGGCGCTGCTGATCGCGGTCACGCTGATCTCCTCGGGTCTGGAGGCCGGCGGGTCGTTGCTGCTCGGTCTTTCGATGGCCGTCGTGGGCATCGTGTTCGCCGGGGTGGGCGCGCTGACCGCGCAGCTCACCGAGAACGCGGGCCCGGCGCGCGGCCTGGCGATCATCGTGCTCGGCGTGGCCTTCCTGATCAGGGCGGCCGGGGACCCGGCGGATTCGTGGGTGTCGTGGCTGTCGCCGCTGGCGTGGGGGCAGCAGAGCGAGCCGTTCGCCGCCGACAAGTGGTGGGTGCTGCTGCTCCCGCTGGCGTTGTTCGTGGTCCTCGCCGGAGCCGCGTACCGGATCTCGGTCGGGCGGGACGTCGGCGCGGGGGTGCTCCCCGCCCGGCTCGGACCGGCCACGTCGACCACGCTGGCCAGCCCGTTCGCGCTGGCCTGGCGATTGCAGCGCGGGCTGCTGATCGGCTGGAGCGTCGGCATGGGGGTGGCCGGGCTCGCGCTCGGCGGCACCGCGTCGGCGGTCATGGACGCCTTCGCCGACAACCCCGATATGGCCGACATCATGACCAGGCTCGGCGGCACCGCCTCGCTGGCCGACGCGTTCGTCTCCGGGCTGCTCGGCATCCTGGCCATCGCCGTCTCCGCGTACGGCATCCAGGCGGCGCTGCGGATGCGCGCCGAGGAGACCGCGCTGCGGGCGGAACCGGTGCTGGCCACCTCGACCGGGCGGGTGCCGTGGGCGCTCAGCCACGTGGTGTTCGCGGTCCTCGGGCCCGCGGTCGCGCTGCTGGCGCTCGGCGTCACGCTGGGAATCAGCTACGGCGCCAGCATGAACGACGTCGGCGGCCAGCTGCCGCGCGTGATCGGCGCCGCCCTGGTGCAGCTGCCGGCCGTGGCCGTGCTGACCGGCCTGACGGTGGCCCTGTTCGGACTGCTGCCCCGGCTGTCCGCCCTGGCCTGGGGAGCGCTCGGCGCCTTCCTGCTGCTCGGCCAGATCGGCGCGGTCCTCCAGCTCGACCAGATCGTGCTGGACGTCTCCCCGTTCACCCACACGCCGCACCTGCCCGGCGGCACGCTGAGCGCGACCCCCGTGCTCACCCTCAGCGCCCTCGCGCTGCTCCTGATCCTGGCCGGTCTGTACGGCTTCCGCCGCCGCGACGTCGGTTAAGCCGGGATCAATTCCAACGCACGCAACGCGGTCTCCTCGAACGAACGCCGAGCGCCCTGCGCCCACGCGTCCGCGTACGCCTCGGGGCCCAGCCGGTGCCGCGCCGCCGTGAGCGCGGTGTGCAACCGGCGGGCCTCGACGCCGTACGAGGCGACCGGGGTGGTGGCCGCCAGCGTGGCGGCCAGCTCCACGGCGGCCTGGTCGCGCGCGGTTCTGGCGAGCAGCAGCACCAGGTTGCGCAGCGCGGTGACCAGCAGTGACCTGCTCTCGGTGGCGACCCAGTGGGTGATCACCTCGTGGAAGAGGCGCAGGGCCGGCTCGGCAGGGCCGTACCTGCCGCGCAGGGCCACGCTCGCGGTGCGGACGACGCCGGAGACCAGGCGGTTGCCGATCTCGTCGGCGGTCACCCGGGCGGCCTCGAAGAGCTCCAGCGCGGTCTCCGGGTCGAGGTCGGCGAGGGCCTCGGCGCGGGCGTAGCGGGTGAAGCAGATCGCGGTCGGGTTGCCGGAGTCGAGCGCGAGCGCCAGCGCCTTGTCGGCGTGGGCGGCGGCCTCGGCGTCGTCGCCGCCGTAGGAGTAGGCCAGCGCCTGGTTGCCGAGGCTGATCGCCTGCGCCGCGGGCTCCTCATTGCTCTCCTGGGCCCGCTGGAAGGCGGCGACCGCGTCGTCCAGCGTGCCGTTGAACATGGCGACGTCCCCGAAGATCTCGGTCACCACCGGGGAGTCCGGGTCCAGCTCCACCGCCCGCGCGGCCAGCTTCAGGGCCTCGTCGAGGCGGCCCGCCATGGAGGCCTCCCACGCGGTGGCGGCCAGGCACTCGCCGGAACCGGCCGCCGCCCCCGGCGCGGCCAGCCGGAGCAGATCGCCGCGCAGCCGCCAGTAGGCGAACCGGAACAGCGGCGCGATCAGCCGGATCATGAGCCGGGGGTCGGCCTCCCTGGACCAGGCCCAGGCGGCGCGGATGTCGTCGAGGCGGCTGTCGAGCCGGTGCGTCCAGGCCACCTCGTCGGGGCCGAACAGCCCGCGGTCGGCTTGCTCGGTGAAGCCGGCGAGCACCTCGGCGTGGCGGCGGCGGAACCGGTCCGCGTCGGGCAGCCGGGAGGCCGCGTACACCCGGAGCGTCTCCAGCAGCCGGTAACACCCGATCCCGGCCGAACCGGGGCGGGTGATCATCGACCGGTCGGCCAGCCGGGCCATCAGGTCGGCGACCCGCTCGGCGGGCAGGTCGTCGTCGGCGACGACCGCCTCTGCGGTGCTGATGTCGAAGGAGGCGGCGAACACCGACAGCCGCAGGAACAGCCGCTGCTCGTCCTCGGTGAGCATGTCGAAGGACCAGTCGACGACGTCCTCCAGCGCGTGGTGGCGGCCCGCGCCGGTCCTGCGCAGCAGCGGGAACCGCGCGTCGAGGCGTTCGGCCAGGTCGTCCACGGTGAGCGAGCCGATCCGGGCGGCGGCCAGTTCGATGGCCAGCGGCAGCCCGTCCAGGGCGGCGCAGATCCGGGCGATCGAGCCCAGCAGCGCCGCGTCGGGGGTGAAGCCGGAGACGGGCACCCGGGCGATGAACAGCTCGATCGCGCTGGGCACGGTGAGGGGTTGCACGTCCACGACCAGCTCGCCGGGCACGCCGAGCGGCTCCCGGCTGGTGGCCAGCACGCGCAGCCGGGTGCCGGCCGCCAGCAGCGCGGTCACGGCGGCGGCGACGGCGGGCAGCAGGTGCTCGCAGTTGTCCAGCACGAGCAGCCCGTCCGCGCGGCCGGCCCACTCCCGCAGCGCGCCCAGCGGCTCCACGCCCGGCTCGGCGCGCACGCCCGCCGCCTCGGCGATGGCCGGGACGACGGTCTCCGGCTCGCGCAGCGGCGCCAGATCCACCCAGGTCGGGCGCTCCCCCGCCTGCTGGGCCAGCCGGGTCTTGCCGACCCCGCCGGGACCGACCAGGGTCACCAGCGGGCGCTGCGCGAGCGCGTTCGCGACCACGGCGATCTCCCGCTCCCGCCCGATCAGGCCGGGCGACGGCTTGGGCGCCACCGGCACGGGCCGAGCCTCGCCGCGCAGCAGCCGCTGGTGCAGGTTCCTGAGCGTCGCCGACGGGTCCAGGCCCAGCTCCTCGCGCAGGTTGTCGCGGTGCCGGGCGAAGGCGGCCAGCGCGGCGGGCACCCGGCCGGACTCGGCCAGCGCGTTCATCAGCAGGGCGACCGTGCGCTCCCGCCACGGCTCGGCGGCGGCCAGTCCCTCCAGCTCGGCCGCCGCCTCGGTGGCCCGGCCCAGCGCCAGCAGCGCGGCGGCCCGGTCCTCGCGGGCGGCCAAGCGCAGTTCGGTGAGGCGGATGGCGTCCGGGCCGAGTTCGGCGGCCATCGGGCCGCGCCAGAGCGCGAGCGCCTGGTCCAGCAGGGTGAGCGCCTGCGGAGACTGGCGGGCCTGGTCGAGGAGCTGGGTGAAATGTTCCGCGTCCACCGCCTCGGCGGGCGCCTCCAGCACGTAGCCGGGCGCGCGGGTGACGATCGCCGCGCCGAGCGGGCCGAGCGCCTGCCGCAGCCGGGTGATGTAGGTCTGCAGGGCGTTGCGCGCGCTGCGCGGCGGGTCCTCGCCGAACACCTCGTCGACCAGCATGTCCACCGGGACCACCAGGCCACGGCGCAGCACGAGCGCCGCCAGCAGCGCTCGCTGTCTCCCCGCGGGCGCGCACACCTGACGCCCGTGCAACCAGGCCTCCACCGGCCCCAGAACGCGGAATTCCACGCTGTCACGATCCGCCATCACCCGGCGGGGGTCTACGTACTTTTGCGTGTACGCGAGCCGTACGCGTCGTGCAAGTGGCGGCGGGCACAGTCACCCTCATGACTGATTCTCGTGACCTTCTCGCCGAGCGAATGATCGGCGACGTGACCACCGCCGCCGAGGTGCTGACCGTGCATCTCGGCCTCGAACTCGGCCTGTACCGCGCACTCGCCGCCACCGGCCCTGTCACCGCCGCCGAGGGCCTGCCCGGCCTCGCCCCCCGGTACGCCAAGGAGTGGCTGGAGCAGCAGGCCGCCGCCGGCTACCTGGACTACGAGGACGGCAGGTTCAGCCTGTCGCCCGCGCACGCCGAGGTGTTGCTGGACGCGGAGAGCCCCTACCACGTGGCGCCAGCCGCGATGCTGTTCGCCGGGATGGCGAGCGTGCTGCCCGAGCTGCTGCGGGTGTTCCGGACCGGGGAGGGCATCCCGTACGAGGCGTATGGCCGGGACGTCCGGCATGGGATCGCCTCCGTCAACCGCCCGATGTACCTCAACGAGTACACCCAGACCTGGATCCCGTCCGTGCCCGACCTGCACCGGCGGCTCCAGGCCGAACCGGGCGCGCGGGTGCTGGACCTGGGCTGCGGGCTTGGCGCGAGCTCGATCACGCTGGCCCGGGCCTACCCCCGGGTCCAGGTGCACGGCGTGGACCTGGACAAGACCTCGGTCGAGGAGGCCCAGCTGGCCGCCGCCGCGGCGGGGGTGGCCGACCGGGTGACGTTCGAGCAGGGGGACGCGCGGGTGGCCGTCGGCGCGTTCGACCTGATCACCATCTTCGAGGCCCTGCACGACATGGCCGACCCGGGCGAGGTGCTGCGGGCCGCGCGGAACCAGCTCACCAACGGCGGTTCGATCCTGATCGCCGACGAGAAGGTGGCGCACGAGTACGCGGCCCCGGCCGACCCGGTGGAGCGTTTCCACTACGCCTGCAGCGTGCTGCACTGCCTCCCGGCCACGATGGCCGAGTCCCCGGCGGAGGCCTCGGGGACCGCGCTGCGCGCCCCGACCGTGGCCCGCTGGGCGAAGGCCGCCGGGCTCAGCTACCAGGAGCTCCCGATCGACTCCCCGTTCTGGCGCTTCTACCGCCTTGCCCGCCCGTGAACGTGAGACCGGCCACCGACCAGGAGGTGGCCGGTCTCATTGGCCTTATTCGACGGTGAAGCCGCTGAACAGCAGGGCGGCCAGAGCGAGGGCGAGCAGCAGGTTGACCACGGCGGCGGCGCCGAACACCGCGACCGGGCGCCAGCCCGCTGCGCGCAGCGACGCCGGGCGGAACTCCAGGCCGATGCTGACGAAGGCCAGGATGAGGAACCAGACCCGCAGGTCGTTGGCGACCGCGATGGTGGCCTTGCCCTCGGCGGCCGGCACCGTGCTGAGATACCAGGTGGCCACGACCGAGGCCGCGATGAAGCCGAGCACGAACTTGGGGAACCGCCGCCACAGCTCACTCAGGGCTGGGGCCGCCGCGTCCGGGCGGCGCTCGATCCGGAACGCGAACCACGCGGTCAGCGCCACCACGACGATGCCGATCAGGGCGTTCTGGGTGACCTTGACGATGGTGGCGACCGCCAGCGCCTCCTCCCCGACGATCGCCCCCGCCGCCGTCACCGCCGCCGTGGTGTCGATGTTCCCGCCGATCCAGGCCCCCGCCACCTCCGGCGACAGCCCGAGCAGGCCGGCCAGCCAGGGCAGAATGAAGATCGACGGCAACGCGAACACGATCACCAGGCTGGCCGCGTAGGCGAGCTGCTCCTTCTTCGCCTGTACGGCTCCCGCCGCCGCGATCGCCGCGCTCACCCCGCAGATCGACACGGCGGCCGACAGCAGCGCCCGGAGCTTGTCCTCCAGGCCGAGCTTCCCGCCGAGCCACCAGGTGAACAGGAACACCGAGGTGATCAGCACGATGCCCTGGATGATCGCGGGCCCGGCGGCGGTGACGATCACGCTCAGGTTGATCGACGCGCCGAGCAGCACGAGGCCGGTCTTGATGAAGAACTCGGTGCGGAACCCGCCCGCGAGCCGGTCCCTGACCCCGGTCGCGGTGAGCACCGCGTTGCCGAGCAGGCCGAGCAGGATCGCGTAGACGGGGTATTCGATGGCCGAGGCGAAGTCCCCTTCAAACCATTCGGGGACGTTCTGCTCCAGGTAGCGGGTGGCCGCGCCGAGCACGAGCACGGCTAAGACGCCACCGGCGGCCCAGGCGAAGGACGAATTCTCCGTCGTGTGCTCGGGAGTGATGTCCGCTTTGCGGTTCTCGGTGGTCATCAGGGCACCAGCCCTGTCGGGATGACGCCGGTGAGGACCAGGACGAGAAGGACCAGGCCGAGGATGGTGGCCGCCCAGTCCTCGTTGAACGCGGTGCGGGACTCTGTGCTGGTGGGAGGTTCGGGCTCACTCATGGGAGGGCCTCTCTGCAGGCTGGGGAGATTTCATGGTAATCCCATAGGGATTAGAGGTAAATATCCCCCGGGCGATCTACCAGACCAGGCGATACCGTGTTATCTCCGGCAGCTCAGGGAGTGACATGTTCTTCGGGATCACCGACATCTGGACCTACGTCATCGGCGCGTTTCTGATCATCCTGCTGCCGGGACCGAACTCGCTCTACGTGCTCTCCACGGCCGCGCAGCGCGGCGTGCGGGTGGGCTACCGGGCGGCAGCCGGGGTGTTCGTCGGCGACACCGTGCTGATGGTGGCGACGGCGGCGGGGGTGGCCTCGCTGCTGCGGAACGCGGTGCTGTTCGCGATCGTCAAGTACGCGGGCGCGGGCTACCTGGCCTGGATCGGGTTCACCATGCTCCGGTCGGCCTGGCGGTCCAGGCGCGGCACCGCGGAAGCACAGGAGGCCCCTGCGATGACCGCGGGGCATCCATTCAGGAAAGCTTTGGTGATCAGCGTGCTGAATCCCAAGGCGATCTTGTTTTTCGTCTCGTTCTTCGTCCAGTTCGTCGATCGCAGTTATGGCGCGCCCGCGCTCTCGTTCCTGATTCTCGGCGTGATCATTCAAATCTTCAGCGTTCTCTACCTGTCCGCGCTGATCTTTAGTGGCACTTTCCTGGCCACCCAGTTCCAGCGCCGTCGTGCCTTGTCAGCGGGCCTCACGTCCGTGGTGGGCGCGCTTTTCGTGGGCTTCAGCGCGAAGCTGGCCACCGCCAGCCTGGGGTGAACCCGGAGGTAAGAACCCTGTTACCTCAGGCTTGTCCCCTAAGGGATAGGCGTGTGCTCCCCTAAGGGTCAGGTACCTTTACTCACCAGCCATGGTCTGCCCAAGGGTTTTTCAATACCTGCTCCGGGCAGGTGAAGAAACCTTTAGCGTCGGTTCGCCGTCGCTTGCTGAGGAGCCCCATGTCTCACCCTCCATTCGCCTTGCCCCGCGCCACCGCGATGATCAAACAAGCGGTGCCAAGGATTCTGGAGGGCGTTATCGCGCCGCTCGCGGTCTTCTACTCGGCGCTTTATCTGCTCGGCTTCGCCGGAGCGCTGATCGCGGCGGCGACCTGGGTGTACGGGAGCGTGGGGTGGCGGCTGATCCGGCGGCTGCCGATTCCGGGCACGATGATCGTGGCCAGTATCGCGATCACCTTCCGCACGCTGCTCGGCCTGTGGACCAATGATCACGTCGTCTACTTCATCCAGCCGGAGATCGGCACGATCTGCATCAGCATGATCTTCATCGCCTCGGTCCGGCTGCGCCGCCCGCTGGTGCAGAAGCTCACGCTCGACTACATCCATCTGCCCTTGTTCGTGCTCAGGCACGAGCGCATGCGCCGGTTCTTCGCCCGGATCACCCTGCTCTGGGCGTTCGTGCTGCTGGCCAACTCGACCGTGAGCATCTGGCTACTGGTGCACCAGTCGATCGCCGAATACCCGCTGACGCGCGCGCTGGTGGTGGCGCTGATCACCGGACTGGCTTTCGTGGGTTCAGTTTGGGCGTTTCGTAGGGTTTTGAGCCGTTTGCACGCTGAAAATCCGGCTTAGGGTCAAAGTCGCACTCGGGGTGCTTCATGTCAGTCTGAACACGTTTGTCCGCTTTGTCAGGCGGAAATCCTTTTAGCATGAATGCTAAGAAGAAGAACCCACGTCAGCCCGGCAGCGACCGGGACATTCGCCCTGGGGAGAACAACCCTCAGCCGCACCAGCGCCGGCCGGACGAGATGCCCGGCCAGCCGAACAGTAAGCCCGGCATCGGCAACCGTGACCACGGCCGCGAGCCCGGTTCGCGGGACACGATGCCACCACGCCGTCAGGGCAGCTGATCGTCCCTGGCCCGGCAGGGCGATCTCCTCGATCGCCCAGCCGGGCCTTTTCTGCTGTTCTGGGGCGTTGTACCGACATGTCGTACGATCATTGGCGGCTCTGGAAAGGACCGTCATGACCGGAAACTCCCTCGGCACCGCGCTCGTCACCGGTGCTTCGCGTGGCCTGGGCGCCTTCATCGCCGACCGGCTGGCGGCGGACGGCTGGCATGTGGCGCTCAACTACGCGCACGACACCGCCGGGGCCACCGGGGTGGCCGAGCGCATCAAGGCGCGCGGGCATTCGGTCGCGCCGGCACGGTTCGACGTGACCGACGAGGAGCAGGTGCGGGCGGCGCTGGCGGAGCTGGGGCCGATCGCGGTGGTGGTCAACAACGCGACCGGGCCGCAGCCGCTGATCCCGGTCGATCAGGTGACGTGGGACGACCATCTGAACCAGCTGCGGTTCTTCGTCAAGGCGCCGCTGCTGATCCTGCAGGCCGTGTTGCCGGACATGCGGGCGGCGGGGACCGGGCGGATCATCAACGTGGGCAGCGAGGTCGTCGACCTCGGTAATCGCGAAATGTCGGCATATGTGTCTGCGAAGGCCGCCATGCATGGGCTGACTCGTACGTGGGCCAGGGAGCTCGGCCCGTACGGGATCACGGTCAACACGGTCGAGCCCGGCTGGATTCCGGTGGAGCGGCACGCGGGGGCCACCGACGCGGAGTTCGCCGACTACCTCAAGGGAACCGCGCTCACGCACATGGGGGAGCCCGCGGACGTGGCCGACGTGGTCGCCTTCCTGGCGTCCTCGGACTCCCGGTACGTGACCGGCCAGCGTCTCGCCGTCAACGGCGGCAAGACGATGACCTGACCGGTCAGCCGCATCTGATGGCGGACGGTCCCGGCGTCGACGGTCCGTTGCCCTGGAACCCGAAGGTGGCGGTCGCGCCCGCGGCCAGGTTGGGCGCCCAGGCCGGGCCTCTGATCGTCCAGGTGCTGCCGCTGGGGGTGATGACAGCGTTCCAGGCGCTGCCGAGCGTCACCCCGGGCGGGGCCGTCCAGGTGATCGACCAGTTGTTCCAGGCCGCGCCGGTGTTCCGCACACTGACACTCGCGTTGAAGGCGCCGTTCCAGGAGTCGGTCACCTGATAGGTCACCGTGCACCGGCCCGACGGCGAGGGCGAAGGGGAGGGGGACGGACTGGGAGACGGCGAAGGCGAGGGGGACGGGCTCGGCGAAGGCGAGGGAGAAGGAGAGGGTGAGGGGCCGTTTGTCGTGTATGTGGCTGCTGTATAAGGCTGGCCGCAGGGCGAGCAGGACGCCGGCAGGCCGAAGCTGTAGATCCGCCCATTGTTGATCAGATTGTTGGCCGCGTCCCGCACCCGGATCTGGAACTGCGACCCGCCGCTCGTGGTCCCGCCGATCACATACGACTGCCCCATGTCGCTGTTCATCTGCGCGGTCTGCCAAGCCCCGTTCGCGAAGTACTCCACCCCGTGAATGCCATTGGCCAGATGCGACACCGCGATCGCGGGCCACCACACCTGCGCCCCCTGCATAAACCCGATCTTGATATCCCCGGTGTAATTGGGCGCGGGTACGAACTGCCACGTCAACCGCCGGTTGTTCCAATGATTGGGATACATGTCCCCCACCGGCGCGCCATTCTTCACGAACGCATTGAGCGACGCCTTCGCCAGATCCAGATGGTACGGATCATCCCGGCACCACCCATTGGAATCCCCGCAACTATCGGCCACCAGCATGGTCAGCGTGGCCCCGTTGTACGCGTCCGCCACCCACGACCCGTTCCGGCAGAACGCCTGATTGGGCGCGCCGTCATTGATGCCCGTGCAGTAGTCGGCCACCGACACCTGCACCCACCGCCCGCAGTTGAGCCCGTTGTTCCACATCCCGGCCTTCGCCAGGTTGGCCCCGGTCAGCGGCCGCGGATAGAACGAGTAGTCCCCTGGCGTGTTGTACACGTTCAGCGCCACGAAATGCTGCGAGTCCAGCTGCCCCTGCGGCAGCCCGCACCCCCCGTACGGCGAGCCGAGCGCGTCGAACCAGGTCCCGTTCCCGGTGACCGGACTGGTCGGATCCGGCAGGGCGTACCCGGCCTGCGGCCACACCAGCACCGCGGCCAGCAGAACGATGAACAGCGTCCATCCACGACGGATCATGACAAGTCCCCTTGAAGTCGTGACAGCCGGTCGCATCGTTGACTCCGAGCCAGGAACCGGTCAAGAAAGCAACCCCACCCGCACCCCCGAGGTGCGGCGATCCGTGCACGTTTCATCCCCTAGGGGCTCGTCAGGGATCCCCCACCGAAGTCAGGGGTGATCCCGGATGGTTCCGTACCGTCCGGTCGGCCAGGCTGCAATTGCCAGGTGCGAGACACCGGAAATCTCACGTTTCCTACCTGGATGCCCGAGTGAGACGTTCCCGCCATCGGGCCATGTCTTCATGCGGATGAGAGGGGAAACGCATGACTGTGCTCGCGGCGGCGGTGGCGCTGATCGGCTCGCTGTTCTTCGCGCTCGGGGCGGCGTTACAGCAGTTCGAGGCGGCCTCGCGCGGGGAGTTCAGCCTGCGGGTGCTGCTGCGGCGGCCCCGCTGGCTGCTCGGCGGGGCGTCCATCACGGTCGGCGCGGGGCTGCACATCTTCGCGCTGAGCCTCGGCCCGCTGACCGTGGTGCAGCCGATGGGGGTGGCCAGCCTGCTGTTCGCGCTGCCGATCGCGGCGGGGCTGCACGGCAGGCGGCCCGCGCGGGCCGAGCTGGCCGCCGCGTGCGCGGTGAGCATCGGCCTGATCGCCCTGGTGCTGATGGTCCCGGCGGCCACCGAACCGCCCCATCTGACCGGCGCGGACGGGCTGGCGATGCTGACCGGCGCCGCGCTCGCGGCGCTGCTCTGCTGGGGGGTGGCGCCCCGGGTGAGCCCGGCGCCCAGAACGGCCCTGCTGGCCATCGCGGCCGGGGTCATGTACGGCGCGACCGCCACCCTCATGCGTGTCCTGGTCGAAGGCACGAGCTGGGATGTCTGGCTGATCGCGGCCATCCCGTTACCCGCGCTCGCCGCCCTGATGCTGCTGCAGCGCGCGTACGCGATCGGGCATTTCGCGGTCGCCTTCGCCGCGCTCCAGGTCACCGACCCGCTCACCGCCGTCACCTTCGGCGCCCTTCTCCTCGGCGAACCCCTGCCCGCCAACGGCCTGGCCGCGACCGCGGCGGCCCTGGTGGCGGCGGCGGGAACCGTCGCGCTGGCCCGCACGACCCCCCTCACCCGCTGATCGGAGCCCCCCACATGACCGCCACCGCCCCCGAAGCCGCCCCCGTCGCCGTACGGCCCCAGCGCGTGCTGATCGCCACCGACACCTACCCGCCGGACGTGAACGGCGCCGCGTATTTCACCCACCGCCTGGCCACCGGCCTGGCCGCCCGGGGCGTGGACGTGCACGTGGTCTGCGCCTCCGACGACGGCAAGCCGAGGCTGGACCGCGAGGACGGCGTGGTGCTGCACCGGCTGCGCTCGGCCCGGCTGCTGGTGCACCCGACCATGCGGGTGACCGTGCCCGCCGGGCTCGGCCGGACGGTGGACCGGCTGATCGAGCGGATCGGCCCGGACGTCGTGCACACCCAGGGGCACTTCGTGGTCGGCCGGGCGGCGGTCGGGGCGGCCAGGCGGGGCGGCGTCCCGGTGGTGGCGACCAACCACTTCATGCCGGACAACCTCTTCCAGTTCGCGCACATCCCGTCCGGGCTCCGGGCTCGGGTGGGCGCGCTGGCCTGGCGGGACTTCAGCCGGGTGTTCGCCAAGGCCGACCATGTCACCACCCCGACCCCGATCGCGGCCGGGCTGCTGACCGGCAAGGGTTTCGGCCGCGAGGTGGAGCCGGTCTCGTGCGGCATCGACCTGCGCCGGTTCCGGCCGCAGCCGCGCGCGTGGGCCCGGCAGCGGTTCGGCGTGCCCGACCGGCCGACGATCCTGTTCGTCGGGCGGCTGGACGAGGAGAAGCGCCTGGAGGAGCTGGTCCGGGCCCTCCCCCAGGTCATGAACCACGTGGACGCGCAGATCGTGCTGGTCGGCAGCGGGAACCGGCGGGAGAGCCTGGAACGGCTGGCCGCCCGGATCGGGGTGGGGGAACGGGTCCGGTTCCTGGGCTTCGTGCCCGACGCCGACCTGCAGGAGGTCTACTCGGTGGCCGACGTGTTCGCCATGCCGGGCGTGGCCGAGCTGCAGAGCATCGCCACGCTGGAGGCGATGGCCACCGGGCTGCCGGTGGTGGCCGCCGACGCCATGGCGCTCCCCCACCTGATCGACGGCAACGGCTTCCTCTACCCGCCGGGCGAGGTGCGGGAGCTGGCCAGGCACCTGGTGACCATCCTGTCCGACGCCGAGCTCCGCGCCACGATGAGCCGGGCCAGCCTGGCGCTGGCCGCGCGACACGATCATGAGCGGTCCCTGGCGCGGTTCGAGCAGATATATCTGGAGGTGTCGTCTCGATGAGAAAGCTCGCGGTGGCCGGGCCGAGCGTCGCGCTGGTCGTGATGGGCGCGCTGCACCTGTTCTACCCCGGCGTGGTCGACCCGCTGCAGGGCCTGCTCAGCGATTACGCGCTGGGCGACGCCACCGGCGCGCTGTTCCTGCTCGGCATGCTGGCGCTGGCGGCGGGCGCGTGCGCGGCGGCCTACCAGCTGGCCGAGGTGGATCCGGTCCGGAGCGCGGCGGCGCGGGTGCTGCTGGTCATGGCCTCCGCGGGCCTGGTGCTGTCGGCGATCTTCCCCACCGACCCGGCGCCGGTGGTGGAGTCGCTGTCCGGCGAGATCCACCGCTGGTCCACCGCGCTGGTGTTCACCGCCATCCCCGGCGCGGGCTGGATCCTGGCCCGCCAGTCCAGGACGCCGCTGCCGGTGGTCCGCGCGCTGGCCCTGTCCAGCGTGGCCGTGCTGGCGTTCTTCCTGCTCAGCCACCCTGGTTCACCCCTGGCCGAGCTGGTCGGCGGACCCGAGTTCTACGGCCTGCTGGAACGGCTGCTGGTGGTGCTGGAGATCGTCCTGCTCATCATGATCGCCGGTGTCGGACATAAACCGCAGACAACTAGTAAAGAAATTCCAGCGCACGCCCCCTATGCGGAAAACATTCGTTAATGTCCACACATGTCCTTCAACGACGTGCGTATTCAGACGGTGACCGGCACCCTCCCGGCCTCCGTCTTCGACGGGCCGATCCTGCCGCACGAACATCTGCGTACGGACACCCGCTGGGGCATCGGCGTGGACTCCGACCCCCGGCGCTGGCTCGACGAGGAGGCGTACGTCACCGGCGAGCTCAAGCGTCTCGGCCGTGACCACGCGCTCAACCTGGTGGTCGAGCACACCGCCCTGGGCTCGGCCAGGGACACCGCGGCGCTGGCCCGCCTGTCGGCCGGCAGCCGGGTGGCCGTGGTCGCGTCCACCGGGTTCGCGGCCGAGCCGTTCGCCGGTGACCTGATCCGCCGCAACGGGGTCGACGACCTCACCGGCGACCTGCTCCGCGAGATCGGCGTCGGCCTGGACGGCACCAGCGCCCGGCCTGGCCTGATCGTCACCTCGGCCTGGCAGGAGACCCCGTCCCCGGCCGAGGAGCGCGCCGCCGTCGCGGTGGCCCGCGCCTCGCTCCGGACCGACCTGCCGGTAGCCGCCGACTGCCTCGGCCTGCTGGAGGTCCTGCTGACCAGCGGCGTGCCCGCGGGCCGGGTGAGCGTGCGGGCGGCCGACCACCTGGTGCAGCGCAAGATCGCCGAATCCGGCTCGTACGTGAGCGTCACCGGCGCCGAGGACGTGCTGGCCCTGCTCGAAGCCGGGCACGCCACCCGGGTCCTGCTGAGCAGCGGCGTGGCCCGCCAGGGCGACGTGGCGGGCTACGGCGGCGACGGCTACGCGCGGCTCTTCGACCGGGTGCTGCCCGCCCTGGTCAGGTCGGGCGTGGACGCGGCCACGATCCGGCTGATCACCCAGGAGAACCCGCTGCGCTGGCTGGCGCTGCCAGGTACGCGCTGAGGAACTCCGCCGTCGCCTCCACCGCCTGGGTCACGTAGGGCTCGGTGTCGTAGAGGTCGATGTGCAGCCGCGCGTCCAGCCAGACCAGCTTCTTGGGCTCGTCCAGCCGGGCGTGCACGGCGTGCGCGCCCTCCGGCGAGCAGTAGGCGTCCACGACGCCGTGCACGAGCAGCCCCGGCTTGGGCGACAGGAAGTCGGCGCCCATCAGGTTGTCCATGGTGATCAGTTCAAGGACCGACGCCCGGGTCACCTCGTCGCGCCAGTGTTCGGCCGCGCCCCGCTCGGTGCCGTAGTAGGCGAAGGGCTCCTCCCCCGGCATCGCGCCGCCCTCGCCCACGGCAGGCAGGTACGCCACCGGCCCACCCTGATCCTGACGTTCCAGCACCTCGCCGAAGCTCGCCAGCGCGCCCTGGTACCCGTCCGGGCCCATGCCCTCGCGCATCATGTAGGGCGAGTTGTACGCCCCCGCGATCCCCACGAACACCTTCACCCGGGGATCGAACGCCGCGAACCGCAACGCGTAACCACCGCCCAGGCAGATGCCCACCGCACCGATCCGGTCGGCGTCCACCTCGGGGCGGGTGCGCAGGTAGCCGACGGCCGCCCGCAGGTCCGCCAGCTTGCCCTGCGGGTCCTCGTGGCGGCGCGGCTGCCCGCCGGACTCGCCGAAGTTGCGGTGGTCGAAGGCCAGGGTGACGTAGCCGCGTTCGGTCAGGCGTTCCGCGTACAGGCCGGTGACCTGCTCTTTCACGCCGGTGAACGGGCCGGTGAAGACGAGGGCGGGGTGCGGGCCCCGGCCGTCGGGGACCCGCAGCTCGCCGACCAGGGGGATGCTGGTGAACTCAACTCTCATGCCCTGCAGTCTGGTGGCTAAGAGTCGAATCCGAGGCCGAAGCGGTCGAGGGTGCGCAGCCACAGGTTGCGGCGGCCGCCGTTGGCGTCGGCGCGGGCCAGCGACCAGCGGGTGAGCTGGATGACGCCGGAGCGAATGGGTTCCGGCGGGAACGGGACGGGCTTCTCCCGGACCATGCGCAGGCGGGTGCGTTCGGTGTCGAGGCCGTCCAGCAGGTCCAGCATGACGTTGGCGCCGAATCGGGTGGCGGCCACGCCGAGGCCGGTGTAGCCGACCGCGTAGGCCAGGCGGGAGCCGTACCCGGTGCCGTAGAAGGCGCTGAAGCGGCTGCAGGTGTCGATCAATCCACCCCATTTGTGGGAGAAACGCACGTCCTCCAGTTGCGGGAACGTCTCGTAGAAGTGCTCGGCCAGGGTCAGGAAGGTGGCGTCCCGCTGGTCGTAGCCGATCTTGACGCGGCCGCCGTTGTAGTAGATCGCGTCGTAGCCGCCCCACAGGATGCTGTTGTCGTCGGTGAGCCGGTAGTAGTGGAACTGGTTGGCCGAGTCGCCCATGCCCTGCCGGTTCTTCCAGCCGATCGAGGCGAGTTGCTCCGTGGTGAGGGGTTCGGTCATCAGGGCGTAGTCGTACACGGGGGCCAGGTAGTGCCGCAGGCGGCGCAGCAGCGGCGAGAACGCGCCGGTGCCGAGCGCGACCCGGTTGGCCCGGACCGTCCCGTAAGGGGCGGTCAGCCGGAGGGCGGTGCCGTCCTTGACGATGTGCTTGATCGGGGAGTGCTCGTAGATCCGCACCCCGAGCCGGAGGCAGGCCAGGCGCAGCCCCCAGGCCAGCCGGGCCGGGTCGATCATGGCGCAGTCGCCGCGCTCCCACACCCCCGCGATGTAGGTCGGCGAGTTCACCTCGGCCCTGACCTGGTCGCGGTCCAGATACTCGATGTCGGCGCCGAGCTCGCGCCCGATCGTGTGCACCTCGCTCATCTCGTCCAGCTGCCACTCCTCGGTGGCCACGTTCAGCTCGCCGGTGCGCTCGAAGGAGCAGTCGATGCCGTAGCGGGCGATGGTCTCCTCGATGGCGTTGAAGTTCTCCACCCCGAGCCGGTGCAGGTCCGCGATCTCGTACGGCCAGCGTTCGAGCCCGTTGGCGAGCCCGTGCGTCAGGCTGGCGTGGCAGAACCCGCCGTTGCGCCCGGTGGCCGCCCAGCCCACCCGCTGCCCTTCCAGCAGCACCACGTCCCGCCCGGGATCACGCTCCTTGGCCAGCAGGGCCGTCCACAGTCCGGAGAAACCGCCGCCCACGATGGCGAGATCGGCCTGGGTATGGCCGAAGATCCGCGGCAGCGGCTCCGGCTCGAAAGGATCCTCGTCCAGCCAGTACGGCTTGCGCTCCGCGTCCGCGAGCGCCTTCAACGGATCCACAAATTCCACTTCCCTTACACAAATCGTGATTTATACGGGTTCCCCCCGGGTTTGTTCCGGTCTCACCTCTCTCGTGCGGTAGCCGAAAGCCCCCTCCCGGGCGGGGAAGGGGGCTTCTGATGATTTATCTGGCGGCCCGGCGTCTGGAGGACACCGAGTTGGCGATGGCGACCAGCGCGCCCAGCGCGAAGATGAGCGTGCCCATCACGTTCACCTGGGCCGGAATGCCGACCTTCACCGACCCGATGATCCACAAGGGGAAGGTCAGCTCGGAACCGTTGACGAAGCTGGTCACCACGTAGTCGTCGATCGACAGCGCGAACGCCAGCATCGCCCCCGCCGCCACGCCGGGCATGATCGACGGCAGCGTGACCAGCCGGAACGTCTCCCACGTCCCGGCCCCGAGATCGCGCGCCGCCTCCTCGAGGGAGGGATCGAGCACGACCACCCGGGCCCGCACAGTCACCACCACGAACGCCAGCGAGAACAGCGTGTGCGCGATGATGATCGTGACGTGCCCGCGCGGCGCGTTCGCCGACACGAACAGCGACAACAACGAGGCGCCCATCACCAGTTCTGGCGTGGAGATGGCCGCGAAGATCAGGAAGTTGGTCAGGCCCTTGCCGCGAAACCGGTAGCGGCCCACGGCCAGGCCCAGCAGCGTGCCCAGCGTCGTCGCCAGGATCGTGCTGACCACGGCGATGACGATCGAGTTGATCAGCGCCTCGGTCAGCCCGTCGATCGCGAACAGCTCCTGGTACCACTTGAGCGTGAACCCCTGCCAGGACGTGTTCGACTTGGACTTCTTGTCGTTGAAGCCGAACACGATCATCACCGCGATGGGTGACGACAGCCAGAGGATGATCAGCCAGGTGTACCAGTGCAGGACGCGGTCGCCGAATCTCGTTCTCATCGGGCCGCCGCCTCCAGGACGTTGTCGGTGCCGAGCGTCCGCGCGTAGATGAAGATGCCGATCAGCAGCACCGCCATCAGCGTGAACGACAGCGCCGAGGCCGTCGGATAGTTGCTGTTCACCAGGTACTCGGTCTGGATGATGTTGCCGATCATCGTGTTGCCGGTGCCGCCCAGCACGGCCGCGTTGACCGGGTCGGCGGTGGCGGGAACGAACGTCATCAGCACGCCCGCGAACACGCCCGGCAGCGACAGCGGCAGCACCACCCGGCGGAACGCGTCGAACCGGGAGGCGTACAGGTCGTAGGCGGCCTCGATCACCCTCGGGTCCACCCGCTCCAGCGCCACGTAGATCGGCAGGATCATGAACGGCAGGAAGTTGTAGACCAGGCCGCCGATCACCGCCACCGTCGTCGCCAGCACATGGAAGTCGGTCGGCAGCACCCCCCAGCCCTTCAGCGTGCCGAACAGGATGCCGTCGTCGGCCAGCAGGAAGCCCCACGAGATGGTCCGCAGCACGAACGACACGAAGAACGGCAACAGCAGCAGGAACAGGTACATCGACTTGCGGCTGCCGCCCTTGAAGGCGATCCAGTAGGCCACCGGATAGCCCAGCAGCAGCATCAGCAGCGTGGCCACGCCGCCGTACACCAGCGAGCGCACCAGCTGGGTGCTGTATTTCGCGATCGCGTCGGAGTAGTTGGACACGCTCAGCGTCTGGGCGAAACCCTCGATCAGGTTCCCGGTGGTGAGCGAGACCGAGGCCATCGCCGCGATCGGCACCACCAGGAAGATGCCCAGCCAGAGCCAGCCCGGCAGCGCCAGCCAGTACGGCGCCCTGCGTCCCATGCTCAGCCCTGCGTGATCGACTGGAAGATGCCGTTGAAGACCGTCTCCTCGGCGGCGGTCAGCGTCTTGTAGCTGCGCAGCTTGGCGTAGTCGTCGTCGGTCGGGAAGATCAGCGGGCTCTCGGCCAGCGCCTTGGCGTCCTTGTCGTCCTTGGCCGCGAGGATGGCCTGCACACCGGGGACCGGGGTGACGTACTGGATGTATTCGGTGAGCTCGGCCGCGATCTCCGGCTGGTACATGAAGTCCATCAGCATCAGCGCGTCCACCGGGTTGGCGGCGCCCTTCGGGATCGCCATGTTGTCCACCCAGATCGTGCCGCCCTCGGCGGGCACCACGAACTTGACCGGCTCCCCGGCCAGCTGGCGCTGGAACACGTCGCCGGACCAGGCCTGGGACAGCCAGATGTCACCCTTGGCCACCGCGTCGATGTAGGACTGGTCGTAGTACTTGCGGACCACGCCGCTGTCGCGCTGCTCGGCGAGCTTGGCGCCGGCCTTCTCCCAGTCGGCCTGGGTGGACTTGTCGGGGTCCACGCCGACCGCGAACATCGCGAAGTTGGCGATCTCCTGGGCGTCGGCCATCATGCCGACCTTGCCCTCGTACTTCTTGTCGAACAGCGACTGGATGCTGGTGATGTCTTCCTTGACGTACTTGGTGTTGTACGCGATGCCGGTGACACCCGCCTGCCAGGGGATGGTGAACTGGTTGTTCGGGTCGAACGAGGGGTTCTTGTACTTGGCGCCCGCGTTGGCGGCGAAGTTGGGCAACTGCTTGTGGTCCAGCGCGACCAGGTAGCCCAGAGTGATCATCTTGGCCAGCTGCAGGCCGTTGGTCATCACGATGATGTCGTAGCCGAGCGGCTGCCCGGCCCGCAGCTGCGGCTCGGACTTGCCGAAGAAGTCGGCGTTCTCCTGGATGACTTCCTTGTATTCGTAGGAGATCCCCGTGGCCTGCTGGAACTTCTTCAGCGGGCCCTGGTCCTCGGGCATGTACTCGGGCCAGTTGGCGAAGACGACCTGGCCGTTCTTCTTCTGCGTGGACCAGAAGTCGGCCACTTCGCTCGCCTTGGGCGGCGCGGCCTTCTGGCCTTGTACGCCACAGGCGGCCAGCGCCAGCCCGGCGGCGGAGAATCCGGCCACGCGCATGGCGTCCCGGCGGGAGTATCGCGACTGCGTCAGACCACGCAGGAGGGGGTTGTTCATCTCGGGCTCCGGGAGGGGTGAGAGCGTCGTGCTAGAGCGCATAGGAGTGCTGCGGCTGCCAGGACAGCCAGACCGTGTCGCCGCGTTCGGCGGTGACACTGCTGTCGTTGGCGTTCTGCTGGAAAACCATGATCTCCGCACCGTCGGCCAGGCCGACCGCGTAACTGTTGTAAGTGCCCAGGTATACGACCTCGTTCACGGTGCCCCGTACCACGCTGAGCTCACCTTCCGGCTGCTCAGTAGAGATCGTGATCTTCTCCGGCCGAACGGTCAGATCGACCGTTTCCCCTGCGGCCGACGGCCCCGCGACCAGGATGCGGTCCTCCGCGCCGAGCCGTACCACGGCGGCGGAACCGTTGATCGAATCCACGGTGCCGCTGAGCAGGTTCGAGGTGCCGATGAATCCGGCCACGAACTTGGTCGCCGGGCGTTCGTAGATCTCCCGCGGACCGGCCAGCTGCTCCACTAACCCGTCGTTCATGACGGCGATCCGGTCGCTCATGGTGAGCGCCTCGTTCTGGTCGTGGGTCACGTAGACGAACGTGATGCCGACCTCGCGCTGGATGCGCTTGAGCTCGATCTGCATGAGCTGGCGGAGTTTCAGGTCCAGCGCGCCGAGCGGCTCGTCCAGCAGCAGCGCGCGCGGCCGGTTGACCAGCGCCCGGGCCAGCGCGACCCGCTGCTGCTGGCCACCGGACATCTCCCGGGGGCGGCGCTTCTCCCGCCCGGTCAGGTCGACGATCTCCAGGATCTCGCCCACCCGCTGCTTGATCTCCGCCTCGGCGACCTTGCGCCGCCGCAGGCCGAACGCGACGTTCTCCCAGACGTTCATGTGCGGGAACAGCGCGTACGACTGGAACACCATGTTGATGTCCCGCTTGTTCGGGGGAACGTCGGTGACGTCCTGCCCGAGGAGTTTGACGACACCCTTCGTGGGCTCCTCGAAGCCCGCGATCATGCGCATCGTGGTGGTCTTGCCACACCCGGACGGCCCGAGGAGGGAGAAGAACTCTCCCTCCCCGATGGCCAGGCTGACACCCTTCACGGCCTGTACGGTCTCGCCATGCGAGAGGTATTCCTTGACGACACCGTCAAGCTCGATGGCGGGTATTGCCTCGGTCATATCACCTCTCGCTATTCGCCGATGTAGTGCATCACATGCTTCACCCGGGTGTAGTCGTGCAAGCCGAAGACCGACAGGTCCTTGCCGTAGCCCGAGTGCTTGAAGCCGCCGTGCGGCATCTCGGAGACGAACGGGATGTGGGTGTTGACCCACACCACGCCGAAGTCCAGCCGCTTGGACATGCGCATCGCCCGGCCGTGGTCGGAGGTCCAGACCGAGCCGGACAGGCCGTAGCGCACGCCGTTGGCCTTGGCCAGGGCGTCGGCCTCGTCGGTGAAGGTCTGGATGGTGATGACCGGGCCGAAGACCTCGTTCTGCACCATCTCGTCGTCCTGCTGGAGCCCGTCCACCACGGTGGGGGCGAAGAAGTAGCCCTTGTCGCCGACCCGCCGGCCGCCGGTCAGCACGCTGGCGTGGTCCGGCACCCGGCTCAGGAACCCGGCCACCCGCTCCAGCTGGGTGGGGTTGTTGAGCGGGCCGTAGAACGCGTCCTCACCGGTCCCGGTGACGGTGCCGGCGGCCGCCTCGGTGAGCGCGGCGGCGAACTCGTCGTGGATGCTCTCGTGCACCAGCACCCGGCAGGCCGCCGTGCAGTCCTGCCCGGCGTTGTAGAGGCCCGCGCCCGCGATCGCCTCGGCGGCGGCCTTGATGTCCTTGATGTCCTCGAACACCACGACGGGGGCCTTGCCGCCCAGCTCCAGGTGTACGCGCTTGAGGTCGTCGGCCGCGGTCTTGGCCACCGACATGCCGGCCCCGACGGAACCGGTGATGGCCACCATCGACGCCAGCGGATGCCCGACCACCAGCGCGCCCGTCTCCCGGTCGCCGGTGACCACGTTGAAGACGCCCGCGGGCAGGATGTCACCGATGATCTCGGCCAGCTTGACGGTGGAGACCGGCGTGGTGTCGGACGGCTTGAGCACGACCGTGTTCCCGGCCGCCAGCGCCGGGGCGATCTTCCACACCGCCATCATCATCGGGTAGTTCCATGGCGTGACCTGCCCGATCACGCCGATCGGCTCGTGCCGGATCACGCTGGTGTGCTCGGCCAGGAACTCGCCCGCCGTCGGCCCCTCCAGCGTGCGCGCCGCGCCCGCGAAGAACCGGAAATGATCCGCCGCCACCGGCGTCTCGTCCTCGGCCATCCGGGCGGCCGGCTTGCCGGTGTTCCGGCACTCCGCCTCGTTGATCTCGTCGGCCCGGGCGTCGATCGCGTCGGCTATCTTCAGAAGCAGGTTGGCACGCTCTCCCGGCGTGGTCTGACCCCACGTGTCGAAGGCCGAGGCCGCGGCGGCGAAGGCGGCGTCCACATCCTCCTGGCCCGAGACGGGCGCCTGAGCGTAGACCTCACCGGTGCTGGGATCGATCACATCGGAGAACCGTCCGCTCCGGGCGTCGACGAACTTCCCGTCAATGAAGTTCTGCAGTCGGGTGGTCACCGTTGACCTCCTATGAGGTGGCTGGGTTGTCGCGACTCTGACAGACATATCAGACAGCGACAAGGGATTTCGTGGCGAAGATATCAAACTGCTACGGAATCGCTTGACATGAGCGGCGGAACTGACAACATGTCGCTCCAAGACCGCAACATGTCAGAAACACGAGTCGGGTACGGCTTTCGCGAAGGGGACGTCACGGGGATGACCACACCTCCAAAGGTACGTACGACCAGGAATGGACCGGTCATCCTGGACGATATCTCCAAACAGATCGTCGAACAGCTGCAGACCGACGGGCGCAAGCCGTACGCGGCGATCGGCAAGGCGGTCGGGCTGTCCGAGGCGGCCGTGCGGCAGCGGGTGCAGCGGCTGCTCGACTCGGGCGTCATGCAGATCGTCGCCGTGACCGACCCGCTGACGCTGGGCTTTCCGCGCCAGGCGATGATCGGCATCAAGTGCGAGGGCGACCTGGAAGCCGTCGCCGACGAGCTGTCCTCCATCGAGGAGGTCGACTACGTGGTGCTCACCGCGGGCTCGGTGGACATCATGGTCGAGGTGGTCTGCGAGGGCGATCGCCACCTTCTGGAGATTCTTGGCAAAATTCGCGCGATCCCCGCGGTTCGGGCCACAGAGACGTTCGTCTACCTCAAACTCCACAAGCAGACCTACTCGTGGGGGACTCGCTGATCTTTGTTGGTGGGCGAAATATCACCGTTGCAGTAGGTACGCGATGTGCGCCGGGTGACGATCATGGGGTGACCACGAGACTGGGGGCGCGTCATGTCGACGCCGGAGCAGAATCCGAAGAGCAGGCGGCTGGGGCAGAGCGGGCCGACCTTCCCGCCTCCGCGTGAAAAGAGCCCCCCGCGTGCCAAGAGACCCAGGCCGCAGCCCGCCGATCTCATCGACCTGACCAGAGACTCGCCACCACGATCCCCGACCCTCTCGCTGACCAAGACCAAGAAGCGCCCCAGTCCCATAACGATCACACCGTCGCCGCAACTCGTTGAATCGTCCGAGGACTCCAACTACGACCTCTTCGACCTCCCCCAGGAGCCGATGCCTTCCATCCGGCTCGACACCGAAATGCCCGTCGAGACTGAGGTCGAGATCGTCATCCAGCATGACGCCGACATGCCCACCGAGCCTAACGTCGAGATCACCATCCCGCCTGACGCCGAATTCACCTTCGAACCCGGCGATCCGCTCGCGGACCTCGACGAAGCGCTCCGGCAGCGCATGCCATTCCGGAATCTCTTCGACCTCGCGGACTTCACCGCCAAGGAACCGGAAATGACCAAGCGGCTGCTGACCGCGCTCCGGCCCCCCATCCACGGCTCCCCGCAGCTGGCGCGAGACTGGCTCGCCGCGGTACGCGAAGTCGTCCCGGATCAGCCCTTCGCGCTGGCGCCGTACGCCAACCGCCAGGGGGAACTGTGGCGCGTCATCGGCATAGCGCTGAATCTGAAGGAACCCGACGCCGCCGGAATGCTGGCCGAACTCTACTGGACGAAGCCACCCATCCCGCCGGTGGATTCCGCGCCGATACGCAAGGCGCTCGGGACACCCGACCGGCGAGCAGCCTTCGACACGAAGCTCATAGCTCTCCAGAACGCGGCACTGTTGCCCAACGAGACCGGCATGCAAAGGGCCGACATGAGCGGCGTCGGCTACGACCAGTCGGTAACGCGTCCGGCGGCCGACGAGTGGCTGAAAACCCACATGACGAACCGGCAGAAGGACGTGCAGGCCGCGCATCCCGTGCACGATGTCTGGCTGAAGGAAATGGGCGAGGATCCGAATCTCCGCCACACCCGCGCGCTCGATCGGCTGTCCGACGTGCTGCAGACGTTGGAGGGGAATCGGGTGTGCGTCGCGCTGCTGCACAAGGATCGCGAGATCGGCGTCTTCGCCAACTTCCCGGACGGCTACATGGGTCAGGACCTGGAAATGCTGCTCCGCGCGTCACGGGCGTTGAACGACCAGGACGCCGAGAAGCAGGTGCAGGACATTCTGGCCCTCATGAGGAAACGCCGCCCGGGCAGGGAGGAGCTAATCACCACGCGGGCGAAGCAACGCTTCGAGGTCCGCTTGCGCAAGTCCATCGAGTTCCTGAGGGCACTGGAAGAACAGCACGGCCGTATCCGCGCCGTCCCCTATGCCGCCAAAGGGAAGGGGGAAATCCATGCGGAAATGCGGGCCGTGTCCGTCGCCAGGGCACGCCCCGGCGTCTACGACCTGGGTGTCGGAAAGCTCTGCTGCCTCAAGTGCTGGCTGATTCTGACCGACGTCCTGCCGAATGTCTTCAAGCGCAAGGTGCCCACCCATCGGGTGGCCTATGCGTGGCCCCCACCGGATTTCCTCACCGAGCCCGATCTGCTGCGGCTCGCGTACAACGAGCCATCAGCCCCGCTCGTGGTGCAGAAAGCGCTCCGCGACTCCAAGGCGACGGGAGTCCTGGTCAACGTCTACTCCGGAGCGAAGAGCGGGCCCGGCGAGAAGACGACCGAGTACGCGTCGAGCGAGGAGGACCCAGGAAATGAGCCGTGGCCGACCACCGCAGAGAACACCGAAGCATTCGAGACCTATCTCGATGACGAGGTCCTCCGGACGGACGAACGACCGGCGGGCGACCTGAGGCGCCTGCGCCTGACCACACAAGCCGAACCCAAGCTCCCGACAAAGCCAAAGCTGAAGAAGGTCAAGGGCGTGCCGACCCCAACCTCCGTCCCCGACGACAGCGGAAGCTCAGAAGATCCGGATGACCCCCCGGCCAAACGCGGTGACAAATCCCCGGATCGCAAACGGCTGAAGCGAACCCCCCAGGTGAAATCGAGTCCTCGCGGCTGACCTACTCCTGGCGGACTCGCTGACCTTCGGCGGCCATCAGGGTGATCAGGTCGTAGGTGAGGTGGGCGGCGGCGATGCCGGTGATCTCGGCATGGTCGTAGGCGGGCGCGACCTCGACGACATCGGCGCCGATCAGATGGGTGGCGGTCAGGCCGCGCAGGATTTCGAGGAGTTCCCGGCTGGTCAGGCCGCCCGCTTCGGGGGTGCCGGTGCCGGGAGCGTGCGCCGGGTCCAGGACGTCGATGTCGACGCTGATGTAGAGCGGACGCGTGCCGACGCGCTGGCGGAGCACGTCAACGATCTCATCCACGCCACGCCGCATGACGTCCGCGCTGGTGATCACGCCGAACCCGAGGCGGCGATCCTCGGGGAGATCGTTTCTGGAGTAGAGAGACCCGCGAGTCCCGATGTGCGTGAGCGCCTCCGTGTCGAGCAGCCCCTCCTCGACAGCGCGCCGAAACGGCGTGCCGTGGGTGTAGGCGGCACCGAAGTAGGTGTCCCAGGTGTCCAGATGGGCGTCAAAGTGAAGCAACGCGACCGGCCCGTGTTCACTGGCGGCCGCCCGGAGCAGGGGAAGCGCGATCGTATGATCGCCACCGATCGTGACCAGTCGCGTGCCGCCGACCATGAGGTCCGCGGCGGCATCCTGGATGGTCTCAACGGCTTCGTCGATATTGAAGGGGTTACAGGCGATGTCCCCGGCGTCGGCCACCTGCGCGACCGCGAACGGGGCGACATCCAGGCCCGGATGATAGGGACGCAGCAGCCGACTGGCCTCACGAACGGCATTAGGACCGAACCGCGCACCGGGACGATAAGAGACACCGCTGTCGAACGGCACACCGACGATGGCGATATCGGCCTGCGAAACCTGATCCAGCCGGGGCAGACGGGCGAACGTGGCGGGCCCCGCGTAGCGCGGGACACGCAGGGAGTCGACAGGGCCTTGAGGGTCGGTCACCTGGTGACTTTTCCCGTCATTTCGGTTGCGACACGTCCGGCCAGTGAGCGGGCCGGTGGAACGACGGCGAGAACTTGGTCGTCGCGTCACCATTGGCCGCGTCAAGCTGCGACTGGATGAGGAAGACAGCTCCGGTCAGATCGGCTCCGGCGATCTTCGCGCCACGAAGATCAGCCCCGATGACGTCAGCTCCACGCAGATCCGCACCACGAAGATCGGCTCCGATCAGGTACGCCCCGCGAAGGCTCGCCCCACGAAGATCCGCGCCCTTCAGATCGGCTCCCATGAGGTCCGCACCACGGAGATCCTTCTTGCCGGGCTGTTTCTCCCGTGCGAGCTCACTCACCCGCAGCAACAGATCATTGACCCCCTGCCGAACCGCCCCAAAGTCCAACCGAACCAAGACCTCAGGACTCTCCAACGTCAGCCGTTCCGTCGCATCGAAAGCCCGTTCGAGCTCACCGTAGACCGGCCGCGCCGCGTCCAACGTCAACGCCTCGGCCAGATACCAGAGCAACTCATGAAGCTGCCGCATGACCGCGAACACATCGAACATCTCACCCGCGATCCCCGCCACCCGCCGCCAGTCCCGACCACCATAAGTGACCTGCGCAACCTTCTGCCCAGCACCAAAACAGTCAAAGACCGTGCACCCCGAAAACCCACGCTCCCGAAGCTCCGAGTGAATACCACACCGGAAATCACCCTTCAAATTGACACACGGCCGCCCAGCAGGCTTGTCCACCGCGAAGTCAGCCGATTTGGCAAACGCCGGCGCAACACAACACAGCCCAAAACACTGCCCACAGTCCGCACGCAAACCCTGCTGCCGCTCCCCCGACACAGCACCCGCCCCCCTCAACCCTCAACCGACACCAGGCACCTTAGAACATCAAACGACATGAGCAGGTCGCCAAGCCACTCGCCGTTATCCGGCGCCGTTCACGCAGGTGACAGTTCTCGCCGCACCGGCGCCAAGGGCTGCAGCGGCATTCCGACCGGACAATGACGATCTCAGGCCCTCTCCGGCCTGCTCGACGGGCTGAAGGTCACCTCCCTCAAGCGCGGCAGTAGCTCCGGGCCAGCGGGCAACCCCGCCCAAGCCCCTCTCCGCGCACGCACGGTTAGGGCCCGCGTCGCCGAACGGCCGGGGCACGCCGGCCAGGCCGCTCGGCCCGCCGGTCAGATAGCCCATAGACCCTCAGCCCACGGACCTCGGCGAACCCTTCGTGAGCACGCAAGCTAATTGTCTGCAGGCTCTTAGCAACCCCAACGGGATGCCCCGGCCGCTCTTGGCGCCGGTGCGGCGAGAACCACGAGAGACGTTAACGGCGCCGGATAACGGCGAGTGACCCGGCGCCGTTTCGCGGGCTAGAGGTTCGGTTTTGGTTTGGCTGCCTTGTAGAGCCAGGCGTTGAAGAGGGGGTCGAGGTCCTGGCCGGACAGTTCCTCGGCGAGGTCGATGAAGTTTCTGGTGGTCGCCGTGGCGTGGCGGTGCTTCTCCGTCCACGCGGGCAGGAGTTCGAAGAACGTGTCGTCGCCGATCTTCTGGCGGAGCGCGTGCAGCGTCATCGCGCCGCGCTGGTACACCGCTTCCCAGTCGAACATGCCGTTACGGCCGGGGTTGCCCGTCTTGAGGTTCCAGAACGCGCCCTTGTTCTTGTACAGCTTCGCGAACGTCTGCTGGGCGGTGGGACCGTTGTGGGTCTCCTCGTACAGCCATTCCGCGTAGGTCGCGAAGCCCTCGTTGAGCCAGATGTCCTTCCAGGTCTGCGGGCCGACGCTGTTGCCGAACCACTGGTGGGCGATCTCGTGCACGATCAGCAGGTCGTCGGTGACGTCGCCGTCGTAGACCGGGCGGCCCTGGGTCTCCAGCGCGTACCCGACGTCCACCTTGTCGGCGATGCCGCCGGTCGAGGAGAACGGGTAGGGACCGAAGTGCTTGACGCCCCATTCGGTGGCTTTGGCGGTGGTCTTGTGCAGGTGCTTGGACGTCTTGGCCAGCACCGGGTCGTACGCGGTGATGTTGGTAACCCCGGCGGCCACGCCCTGGGTGACCTTGAACTTGCCTATCGCGACCATGGCCAGGTAGGGGGCCATCGGCTCGCGCATCTCCCACTTCACCGACGACCAGCCATTACGCACCCGAACAATCCCGACATTGCGCGGCTCGCCGTTGGCCAGCACGGTCAGGCCCACCGGAACCGAGACCGTGTACGCGAAGGTGGCCTTGTCCTTCGGGTTGTCGTTGACGGGGAACCACGTCCGCGCGCCGTCGGGTTCGCCGAGCGCGGTCGCGCCGTCCTTGGTGTGGATCCAGCCGGTGACGCCGAGTTCCGGGTCGTTGACCGGTTTCGGCTTGCCGTCGTACTCGATCTGGACGGTGAACTTGCTGCCCTCGGCCAGGCCGTAGGCGGCGGTGATGGTGAGTTCCTGGCCCTTACGGCGGAATTTGGCCTTCTTCCCGTCCACCTCCACCTTCCGGACGTTCAGGCCGGAGAAGTCGAGGTTGAAGCGGGACAGGTTCTTCGTGGCGGTGGCCGCGATCGTCGCGGTCGCCTTGAGCACGTCCGTCTTCGGGTTGAAGCGCAGCTTGAGGTCGTAGTGGTCGACGTCGTACCCGCCGTTGCCCGCGTGCGGGAAGTAGGGATCCCCCAGCCCGGCCGAGCCCGGCGTGTACGCCTCCGCGTGCGCGGCGGCGGGGGTGAGTAACGTCAAACCGGCGACGGCGAGCGCCGCGAGGGGGGTTCGTCTGCGAAGCATGCGCCCCATTATTGAGATCTACACGCGTGAGACTCCAGTCAAAGGGGCATTTCCGCATATCCTTCCGGCATCATGCGCATATCCGGCCTCTACCTCCGCTACCGGCGTAAGGACCCCTGGGTGCTCGCCGAAGTCGACCTGGAGCTCGCCCCCGGCAGCGTGATCGAGGTCGTCGGACCCAACGGCTCCGGCAAGTCCACCCTGCTCAGAGTGATCGCCGGCCTGCTCCGTCCGACCCGCGGCACGGTCACCGGACGCCCGGCCATCGTCGGGTACGCCCCCGAACGTTTCCCCGCCGCCCAGCCTTTCACCGTCGCCGGCTACCTGCGCCACCTGGCGGCGATCCGGAAGGTGGACGAATCGGCCATCGACGAGTGGACGTCCCGCCTGCGCATGGACCACCTGCTCGGCCAGCGGTTACCCGACCTGTCCAAGGGCAGCGCGCACAAGGTGGGTCTCGCCCAGGCCCTGCTCTGCGGCCCCGACCTGCTCATCCTGGACGAACCCTTCGCCGGTCTGGACACCGCCGCCCGCGCCGAGATCGCGCTGACCGTGGACGCGATCGCCACCCGGGGCGGCATCGTGGTCGCCAGCGATCATCAGGGCGACCTGCGCACCCTCCCGAACGTCACCCGCTACGAAGTCCGCGACTCGCGGGTCCGGCCGATGACCACGCAGGCGTCCGAACCCATCCTGAACGTCTCGGTCCGGTTGCCGCTGTCACGGGCGAGCCTGCTGGCCGCGCACCTACGGGCGGAAGGCCACGAACCGCTCCTGAGCCAGGACGAGACCGTGGAGGCCGCCGAATGATCGCCCTGACCCGGTTCCGGATCGCCGGTTATGCCCGCTCCCACCGGGCGTTCCAGCCGCTGCTCCTGCTGCTCGTCGTGATCAGCCTGCTGTACGCGACGGGGGTTCCGGTGGGGAACGAGCTGAGCTCGTACGCGGACTCGGCGGCGATCCTGATCCCCGCGTTCGCGTGGGCGGCCCGGGGATTGCTGGACACCGAACCGGACGAGCAGCGCATGATCGCGCTCACCGCGGTCGGCCGGGCGGAGCTCGCGAGCGGGCTGCTGGCGGCGCTCGCGTGCAACACGATCCTGGCCCTGATCGCCCTGGTCTGGCCGCTGGCCGGGGGTTTCGCGGCGATCCCGCCGGTAGGCACGCTGGCCACCGGGATCGGCCTGCACGCCCTGGCCGTCCTGGCCGGAACCGTCATCGGCGCCCTCACCAGCCGCGCCATCCTCCCCTCCCCCGCGATCTCCATCGTGGCCCTCATAGGCGGATATTTCGCCATATTGATGGCAGGGTCCTCATCGGTCTGGGCGACATTTCCCGCCATGACCTGGATGCACGCGGCCAACCACGGCGACCTGGCCACCCGGCTCCCCGCCATCGTCGTCTCAGCGACCGTATGGATCGGCCTAGGCCTACTGGGATATGCCGGACTTCGCCGCACCCGCCCTTAGAGATACTCGTCGTGATACCGCCACCACCCGTACGGCGGCGTCTGCGGCCATTCCTCCGGCGAGTCCTCCCAGGTCTCCTGCCGCCCGTACGGCGTGAGATCCAGCAGCTCGAAGTCGGGCCTGATGCGATCCACCCCACGCGACGTCGTGAAGTATGTCCGGAACGCCCGATCGCCATCCCGCAGGAAGACGCTCAGCCCGAACCCCTGATCGATCCGCGCCCCGCAGTCCCCGTTGAAATCGGCCCCTCCGGCCGTCGAATACCACGGCACCGTCCACCCCATCCGCCGCCGGACGCTCTCGATCTCGGCCAGCGGAGCCCGCGACGTCAGCACGAACGTCGTGTCCCGCGCGTGCAGGTGCGCCAGATTCCCGATGTTGTCGGTAAAACTCGAACACCCCCTGCACGCCTCTCCCCCAGGCTCCAGCATGAAGTGATAGGCGATCAGCTGCCGCCGCCCGTCGAACAGATCGAGCAGATCCGCCTTACCCGCGGCCCCGTCGAACACGTAGTCGGTGCGGAACTCCACCATCGGCAGCCGCCGCCGCTTGGCGGCCAGCGCGTCCAGCGCCCTGGTGGCCGCCTTCTCCTCGATCAGCAGCTCATCACGCGCGGCCTGCCACTCCTCGGCAGACACAATCTTCGGAAGAGTCATACTCCCAACCTACGAGGATCCACCCCGCGAATACATGCGCGCTCGTGCGAAACCCGTCAGGCGGTCGGGTTGGCGGCGGCGAGCTGGCCGCAGGCGCCGTCGATTTCGCGGCCCCGGGTGTCGCGCACGGTGACGGGGACGCCGTGGTGTTCCAGGCGGTGGACGAAGGCGCGTTCGTCTTCGGGGCGGGAGGCGGTCCACTTGGAGCCGGGGGTGGGGTTGAGGGGGATCAGGTTGACGTGCACGAGTTTGTTCTTGAGCAGGCGGCCGAGGAGGTCGGCGCGCCATTCCTGGTCGTTGATGTCCTTGATCAGCGCGTACTCGATGGAGACGCGGCGTTTGGTCTTCACGGCGTAGGCCCAGGCGGCGTCGAGGACCTCGGCGACCTTCCAGCGGGTGTTGATCGGGACGAGGGTGTCGCGGAGCTCGTCGTCGGGGGCGTGCAGGGAGACGGCGAGGGTGACCGGAAGGCCCTCGTTCGCGAGTTTCTCGATCGCGGGGACCAGGCCGACAGTGGAGACCGTGACGCCGCGGGCGGAGATTCCCAGGCCCTCGGGTGAGGGGTCGACCATGCGGTGCACGGCACCGATGACGGCTTTGTAGTTGGCCATCGGCTCGCCCATGCCCATGAACACGATGTTGTTGATCCGGCCGGGGCCGCCGGGAACCTCACCCCTGGCCAGCGTGCGAGCGGCGGCGACGACCTGGCCGACGATCTCGGCGGTGGACATGTTGCGGGTCAGGCCGGCCTGGCCGGTGGCGCAGAACGGGCAGTTCATCCCGCATCCGGCCTGGGACGAGACGCAGATCGTGGCCCGGTCGGGGTAGCGCATCAGCACCGATTCGACCAGGGAGCCGTCGAACAGCTTCCACAGCGTCTTGCGGGTGGTGCCGTTGTCGCAGGTGATCTCCCGTACCGGATTGAGCAGGTCGGGCATCAGCTGGGCGAGCACCGAGCGGGACGCGGCGGGCAGGTCGGTCATCTGGTCGGCGGACTCGGTGAGCTTGCCGAAATAGTGGCGGGAGAGCTGGTCGGCGCGGAACGCCTTCTCGCCGAGCTCCACCACCGCCGCCCGGCGTTCTGCCATGGTCAGGTCGGCCAGGTGCCGCTGCGGCTTGGCCCGGCGCGGCGCGATGAAGGTCAGCTGGCCCGCCTGAAGCGCCTCGGTCATTGCCCATCCTTCGGATCTCGATACTCATCGCCGCGTCTGCACTTAACGACGGCGGGAAGCGGCCATAGAGTCCTGATCGGGAGGTGAGGTTTGGACAGCATGCTCACCAGCGCCAATCCCTACGGGAGCCGCACGCTGTCCGTCGAGTGCGATCAGGTGTCGTCCGTAGCTTACCTGCGCGACCCGGGCGGCATCGTCCATGGGGCGGTCTGGCTGGCCAATCATGTGCCCGCGCCGACCTCTGTCGATCTTGGCCGGTTGAACGCGGGGCTGCCGCCGATCATGCCGCGCTCGCACACCCGCTACCCGCAGGGGACCGAGCCCTTCGACGGCACGCGGCTGCGGGTGCTGTGGTTCGAGGAGGGGGACGGGGTCGCGCTGTACGAGGGCGAGGAGCTGCTGGCCGTCATCCCGGGCTGGGCCGATCTCGATCGGGGCATGCCGGGGTACGCGCGCGACGCGCTGGGGGAATCGCCGTTCGCCTGGGCGCTGGCGGAGGCGCTGGACGGGTTGACGCCGCGGGTGCGCAAGGCCAGGGCGTACTGGGAGTGGCGGGAGAAGGAGGGGAGCTGGACGTCGTTCCAGCAGTTCGTGATGGGGCATCTGGACAGCCGGTTGGGGCCGCCCGGGCGGTATTGGGACGCCAGTGCGGGCGGGTTGCCGCGGATCGGGGTGACGGAGCGGCCTGGGCAGGATTACACGATCCTGTCCACGGTGGGGATGAGTTGTCAGCGCATGCCGACGGCTGAGCTGTATGACACGCCGACCCGGGTGGAGCTCGCGGTGGCGACCCGGCAGGATCCCCGGATGGCGGCGCGGTTGTTCCTGTGGCTGGGGCAGTATCCGTGGCGGTCGGTGACCTGGCTGGGGCACGGGCATACGGCCCGCTGGTATCACCAGCCTGGCACGTTCCCGCTGGGCAACGGCCACGAGGGCGTGATCTTGCTGGCGGAGCCGGCGGGCTTGCCGGATATTTCGGGATTTGCGTTTGGGGGCGACGCCGTACAGTGGCTGTGGCTTGTGCCGATCACGGACACCGAGTTGCGGCTCGCGGCGGAGCGCGGACACGAGGTGCTGTCCAGCCGGCTAGCCCCGCACACCCGCATTTAAGCCGATTTATCGGCGTTTAGTGGATGAAAAGGCTTAGCAGCAGCCAGCACGGGACCAGGGCGAACAGGAGCGAGTCCAGACGGTCCATCGCGCCGCCGTGACCGGGGAGCAGGGTGCCCAGGTCCTTGATGCCCAGATCGCGTTTGATGATCGATTCGATCAGGTCGCCGATGGTGGCGCAGACGACCATGACCGCGCCCAGGATCGCGCCCTGCCACAGCGCGCCGCCGAGCAGCCACGCGACCAGCCAGGCCCCGACCACGACACAGGCCAGCGCGGACCCGGCGAAACCCTCCCAGGTCTTCTTCGGGCTGATGATCGGTGACATCTTGTGCCGCCCGAACAGGACTCCCGCGACGTAGCCCCCGATGTCGCTGGCGACGGTGATCGCGACGAAGGTGACCACCCGGCCGGCGCCATCCTCCGGGCGCAGCAGCAACGCCACGAAACCGGCGAGGAGCGCCGGATAGACCGCGACGAAGACGCTGGCCGTGGCATCCCGTACAAACCCATCCGCGCCCTGAAATGTCCGCACGCCCAGCAGCACCATCACGGTCACCGCGAACGCGCCGACCAGCGAAACCGGCCCGCCGTAGTAGGCACCGCCCAGCATCGCCGCGAGCCCGGCCAGCAGCACCACCAGCGGCACCCGGATCTGCCGCGACGCGAACGCCTTCACCAGTTCGTGCACGCCGACGCCGACGGTCGCCATGACCACGACCAGGAACAACGACTTGACCGTGTAGAGCGACCCGATGACCAGCGCTCCGAGCGCGGCCCCCACCCCGATCGCCGCAGGCAGATTCCGCCCGGTACGGCTCCCGCCCGCCGCTGGGGGCGCGTCGCCGGTACCCACCGGATCGTTGTCATCCAAGCCGTTTACTCCCTAAATGCGCGTGATCCCTGCCCGGACGGCGCCGCGGCGTTCGCGGCTGCGCGCGGACAAGGATCACGATGACGCCACCGGCCCGCCGGCCGGTTCGCCGCCTAGAATTCCAGCAGCTCGGCTTCCTTGTGCTTCAGCAGGTCGTCGATCTTCGCGACATGCTTCTGGGTCAGGTCGTCGAGCTCCTTCACCGCGCGATGCACCTCGTCCTCGCCCGTCTCGCCGTCCTTGACCATCTTGTCGAGGGTCTCCTTGGCGTGCCGGCGAATGTTGCGGATGGCCACCCGGCTGTTCTCCGCCTTGGTACGCGCGACCTTGATGTACTCCTTGCGCCGCTCGCCCGACAGCTCGGGGAAGACCACACGGATGATCACGCCGTCGTTGCCGGGGTTGACGCCGAGGTCACTGTCCCGGATGGCCTTCTCGATCGCGCTCATCGACCCCTTGTCATACGGCTGGATGAGGACCATCCGCGCCTCGGGGACGTGGAACGACGCCAGCTGCTGGATCGGCGTGAGCGACCCGTAATAGTCCACGTTGATCTTGTTGAACATCGCGGGCGTGACCCTGCCGGTCCGGATGGCCGCGAAGTCCTCCTTGGCGACCGTCACCGCCTTGTCCATCTTCTCTTCGGCCTCGAAGAGGGTTTCCTCGATCACTGCGGCTCCCTATTTCCCTGCCGGACTCACCAGCGTGCCGATCTTCTCACCGCGGACCGCCCGCAGGATGTTGCCCTCGCCCATCAGTTCGAACACGACGATGGGCAGGCCGTTGTCCTTGCACAGGCTGATCGCGGTGGCGTCCATGACCGCGAGGTCGCGCGCCAGGACCTCGCTGTACTCCAGCCGGTCGAAGCGCACCGCGTCGGGGTTCTTACGGGGGTCGGCATCGTATACACCGTCCACTTTGGTGCCCTTCAGCAGGGCCTCCGCACCGATCTCCAGGGCGCGCTGCGCGGCACAGGTGTCGGTGGAGAAGAACGGCGAGCCGAGCCCCGCTCCGAAAATGACGACCCGGCCCTTCTCCAGATGCCGGATCGCACGCCTGGGCAGGAACGGCTCGGCCACCTGCTGCATCGTGATCGCGGTCTGGACCCGGGTCTCGATGCCCCGCTTCTCCAGGAAATCCTGGAGCGCGAGGCAGTTGATGACGGTGCCGAGCATGCCCATGTAGTCGGCGCGGGCGCGGTCGATCCCGCGCTCCGACAGCGCGGCGCCGCGGAACATGTTCCCGCCGCCGACGACCACGGAGACCTGCAGGCCCTCCCGGACGGCCTCGGCGATGGAGTCGGCGAGCTTGCCGACGGTGACCGGGTCGATGCCAAGCGAGTCGCCGCCCGCGAAGGCCTCCCCGGACAGCTTCAGCATCACACGCTTCCAGCGCAGCGGCCCGTCGTACGACGGGGCCGCCGGCGTGGCGGGTTCGGTGTTTTCCTGCACGTCGGCGGCCTCCTCGGTGTGGCGGTTCAAGCTGAGCGAGTATCCGTGAGTCAGCTCCTGAGGCGTTTCACGGGGACTGCCCCCAGACTATGCCTGGCCGACCTTGAAGCGGGTGAAGGCCAGCACCTTGACGCCCGCCTCGTCCGCGTACTTCCTGATGGTCTTCTTGTTGTCCTTCACGAACGCCTGCTCCAGCAGCGTGAAGTCCTTGTACCACCCGTTGATCCGGCCCTCGACGATCTTGCTGATCGCGGGCTCGGGCTTGCCCTCCTCGCGGGTCATCTCCTCGAAGAGCGCGCGCTCCTTCTCGATGACCTCGCCGGGCACGGCGGTCGGGTCCAGATACTTCGGCGCCATCGCCGCGGCGTGCTGCGCGATGTCCTTGGCGACCTCGGCGTTGGCCGAGTCCAGCTGGACGAGCACACCGACGGCCGGCGGCAGCTGCGGGTCGGTCTTGTGCATGTACGCACCGATGTAGCCGCCGTCGAGCACCGAGAACCGGCGGATCTCGATCTTCTCACCGAGGGCCGCGTTGGCCTCGTCCAGGTGCTCCTTGACCGACTTTCCGGCCAGCTCGGACTCCAGCAGGCTGGGCACGTCGGCCGGACGGGTGGCCAGGATGTGCGCGACGATCTCGGCCGCGAGCTGCTGGAAACGCTCGCCCTTGGCGACGAAGTCGGTCTCGCAGTTGAGCTCGAGCAGCGCCGCGGCGGCGTCGCCCTCCTGCTGGAGCGCGACCAGGCCGTTGGAGGCGGTGCGGGCCTCGCGCTTGCCGACATCCTTGGCGCCCTTGAGACGCAGGAGCTCGACCGCGCGGTCGAAGTCGCCCTCGGACTCCTCCAGCGCCTTCTTACAGTCCATCATGCCGGCGGCGGTCAGCTCACGAAGCCGCTTGACATCGGCCATGTTCACGGAAGCCATTGTCATTCCTCATGGGTTTTCGTCGTGGAGCGGGTGGGCGTTTCCGCTTCGGACGCGCCCACCCGGTGGAGCTTGCTGTGCCTGACCCGGTCAGGCCTTCTCGTCGCCGTCTTCCTGCTCTTTCGGCTCTTCCGGAGCGGCTTCCGCGACCTCGGCGACCTCGGCGACCTCAGGGGCCGGTTCGGCTTCGGCGGCGGGCTCCTCGGCCTCCTCGGCCGGAGCCTCGGCGGCGGGGGCGGCGCTGCCTTCCAGGAGCTCGCGCTCCCACTCGGCCAGCGGCTCGGCGGCGGCCACGCCGGTCGGCTTGTCGTCACCGCGAGCGGCGCCGGCGCGGGTCATCAGACCGTCGGCCACCGCGTCCGCGATCACCCGGGTGAGCAGGCTGACGGCGCGGATCGCGTCGTCGTTGCCCGGAATCGGGTAGTCGACCTCGTCCGGGTCGCAGTTGGTGTCCAGGATCGCGACCACCGGGATGCCCAGCTTCTTGGCCTCGCTGATCCCGATGTGCTCCTTCTTGGTGTCCACCACCCAGACCGCGCTCGGCACCCGGGCCATGTCCCGGATTCCGCCGAGCGTGCGCTCCAGCTTCTCCTTCTCGCGGCGGCGCATGAGGAGCTCCTTCTTGGTGAGCCCCGACGCGGCCACGTTCTCGAAGTCGAGCTCCTCCAGCTCCTTCAGGCGCTGCAGCCGCTTGTGCACGGTGGAGAAGTTGGTGAGCATGCCGCCCAGCCAGCGCTGGTTGACATACGGCATGCCGACGCGGGCCGCCTGCTCGGCGATCGACTCCTGCGCCTGCTTCTTGGTGCCGATGAACATGATCGTGCCGCCGTGCGCCACGGTCTCCTTGACGAAGTCATACGCCCGGTCGATGAAGGCGAGCGACTTCTGCAGGTCGATGATGTAGATACCGTTGCGCTCGGTGAAGATGAAGCGCTTCATCTTCGGGTTCCACCGGCGTGTCTGGTGTCCGAAGTGAACGCCGCTCTCCAGCAGCTGTCGCATGGTGACGACGGGGGTGGCCATTGAAATGGTCCTCCATGGTTCTCGGTTGTTCCGCGAGAGCCGTGCGGCTCCCGCCCTGACGCCCCGAACCGTTCCAGCCAGATGGACCGAGGGAACGGTTCGTGTGGTGGGCGTGCGAATTCGGCCCACATGCCGCAGGCCACCGAACAGTCTACCCGGATCCGTACCCTCAGTTGTCCGGGGCCTTGACCGCGCTACCCGGCTTTTCTGCCTCGTGGCGGGCGCGGGAACAGCCGCAGATGGACCTCCACGAGGCGCGCCCCCGTGGGGGCTTCCGCGGGGTCGCGGAACACGACTTTGTAGGGGTCGAGGATCTCGGCGATTCGCGCGCCGATCTCGCGGAGCTCGTCGGCGTCCGCCAGCAGGACGGAGTGGGTGAACCCGGCGGCGGATCGCCACTCGGACGACTCGCGCGCCGCCTGACCGAGATATTCGGCGAGTCGCTTCTGCGCGTCGTCCAGCACGGTTTCGATGACCGCGCCCTGCGCGGCGAGGAGGTCGGGCGTGAGCTCGCCGTCGTCCGGGTCGCGGAGCATCCAGCCTCGTTGCAGCGCCCGCCAGACACGCTCCCGCCCGTCGCCGCGTGCGGGAGCGTCCTCGACGAAGCCGTGTTTGGCCAGCATCCGGAGGTGATAGCTGCACGCGCTCGGCGAGAGCCCGGCGACCTCGGCGCATTCGGTGGCCGTGGCGGGACCTTCGGTCTGCAGCCGGGTCAAGATCGCCAGCCGAGCGGGGTGGGCCATGGCCCGCAACATCCCCACATCATCGGTAAGCAGGCGATACCGATCGGCCGCCTGCTCCGCCGACCGCACTGCCGGTGATTCCTGCTCGGACCGCGAAGCTACGTCGGGCAAGTCCGACCCTGACATTCGCGACATCGCGGGCTCCTGCTCGGACGACGAACCGGCTCCTGGCGAGCCCGGGCTTTGGTGCGTCGCGGGCTCCTGTTCGAACCGCGAACCGGCTCCCAGCGAATCCGAACCCGACGCTCCCGATGTCACGGGCGGCCGCTTAGAGCGCGAACCGACTTCCCCAGAGCCCGACATTTGGGGCGTCGCGGGTTTCCGCTCGGATCGCGAACCCTCGTGGGGCGCGTCCGAGCCGAGAGCGGGGTCCCCTGTGGAGTGGTGTCGGGCCCCAGGCTTCTCGGTTGTCATGGCCCCCAACCGTACCTTCCTGTCATATCTGAAGGATTGCTTTCATAGTTGTGAAGGATTAGCTTCATAATATGCTTCAGACGATTCCTCTTCGGAGACAGCGGGACTATCGGCTTCTGTGGGGCGCGCGGGCGGTCACCGAGGCGGGGAGTGAGGTGTCGCGGCTTGCCGTGCCGCTGACGGCGGTGACCTTGCTCGGTGCCTCTCCCCTGCAGATGGGCATGCTCACGGCGGCGGCTTCGCTGCCGTTTCTGCTGGTGGGGTTACCCGTGGGAGCCATCGCCGACCGGATCGCGCGGCGGCGGCCGGTGATGGTCGGGTGCGAGGTCGTGGCGGGGAGCGCGGTGCTGACGGTTCCCGTCGCTTGGGTGGCGGGGTGGCTCACCGTGCCCTGGCTGATCGCGGTGGCGTTGATCGTGGGCACCTGCACCGTGGTGTTCCGCAACTTCAACACACCCCACCTGACCAGCGTGGTTCCCGAACATCAGCGCACCGCCGCGCTGGCCGGGTTCCAGTCCGTGTTCGCAGTCGCGCAACTTGGCGGTCCTGGACTCGCGGGTCTGCTGGTGACTGTTCTGACCGCACCGCTGGCGTTGATCGTGGACGCGATCTCGTTCCTGGTCTCGGCCGTGTGCCTGCGGTCGATTCGCGCGCCGGAGCCGACTCCTCAGAACCTTCACGGTCAGTCCGGTCCTGGTCATTCCGGTCACGGGCAGATTCAGCCGGACCAGCGGTCCACCCACGCGACTCGCGGTCGAAGGACGCTTGTTCGGGAGATTCGTCGGACGCTTGTTCGGGAGATAGGCGAAGGAATCCGTACCCTTGTCGGACATCCGGTCCTGCGGGCGCTCACGCTGGCCGGGATGACGGTCAATCTTTTCGGGGCCGCGCAATTAGCGGTCTATGTCCTCTTCGCGGTCAATGTGCTCGGGTTGCCGGGGTGGCTGGTCGGGATCTCCGTGGTGGGGTTCGGGGCGGGTGGGCTGCTCGGCGCGGTCGTCGCGCCCCAGTTGGAGCGCCGGTTCGGTGGGAATCGGGTGCTGCTCGGGTCGGTGCTGTTCTTTCCGGTGGGGTTTGTCACGATGGCGGCGTCATCCGGGCCCGTTTGGCTGGTCTCCAGCTTGATCGCGGTGTCGGAGGTCGTGGTGGGTGTGGCCGTGGTGTGCTTCAGCGTCTGCTCGGGGGCGGCCACACTGCGCGAGGCCCCGGAGGCGTATATCGGCAGGGTCAACGCCTCGATCAACTTCGCCACGCAGGGAGTGATGGCGTTGGGCGGATTGCTCGGTGGGGTGCTTGGGGAGCTTCTTGGGCTTCGTCCGGCGATGTGGGTGTGCGCGGCGGGTGCCGTACTGACGATTCCGTGCCTTTGGTGGTCACCGCTCACCAAGCGGGCGCATGTTCCCCACGCCGAGGCGGCGGACTCGCCCAGTACGGCTCCGCACCCTCGATCGACCCAGGAGGCCGAACAAAAGTGAGCTCCCCGAACACGCTGCCCATGGTGCCGAGCAGGTCATCCGCATAGGTTCCGTGCCGAACTCGCCCCGCCCCAACTCGTCGAGCGGTACGACCCGCGCAAACCCTGGCCAATCCCTCCCGCGAAACCCGGCCAACCCCCAACGCCCGCAACGCCGCATCCCTGTGGTGATCAAAGTTGCAATGCAGACGCACCCACCCGTCAGCCGTCGAATAGTCCCCGGACAACGACGCCCACAGGCTCAGCGCTTCACCATTGATCCGGAAATATCTCTCACTTCGAAAAGCCACGGCCGCATGCCGTACATCCACCGAGACCTGCGCTCGCAACCCCGTCCTCCGCCCCCACAACGCCGCCACCGCCGCCGTGAAGGCCCCGACGCTGGCCCCCGCCAACATCCCAATCCTGAACGCCGAGGGAAACACCGGCTCCGCCCCCAGAACACGCACTTCAGGCAGCACAACACCAGCAGCCCGCCCCAACTCCCCCACGAGCGCCCCGACTTCACCGGGACCCACCCCACCTGCAATCAGTCCGTCATCAGCCACGAACCACCCCAGTTATCCACAGCTTTTATCCACAGCCCACAGGGTTATCCACAGAACCACGCTCGAAAGCTCCTCCTCCCACCCGTCCGTGCACCCTTTACCCCATGCCCGCACGGATCCTGGCAGCCCTCCTCGCACCAGCCCTCCTCACCCTCCAAACTCCCCACCACCAGGACCCGGCGACCCCGAATCCGCGCCCAATCCCGGCCTTCCCGAACCCCCACCAAGACCCAGCAGCTCCCAACCCCCACCTAGAGCTGGCCGCTCTGAACCTCTACCTGAACCCAACCGTCCCAATCCCCTTCCTAGGCCCGGCTGCTCCGAACCTCCCCCTCAGCCCGGCCGTGCCGAATCGCCACCTAGACCTGGCCGTCCCGAATGCCCGCCTCAACCCGGCCGTCCCAAATCTCTATCTACGCGCCAACACCCGTAGCCGCCGCGTCCCTCGATGGACCTGGCCGTTGGCGAGTCCACGCCTGGTGCGAAGATTCGACCCACCTTCCTATCGCTGGCTGCCCGGCCATCGGGGTGTGGACCTCAAGGCCAATCATGGGCAAGCCGTCATGGCCGCAGGCGCTGGTGTGGTGACTTTCGCCGGCGAGGTCGGCGGCCTGACCGCAATCGCAATCACCCACCCCGACGGCCTGCGAACGACCTATCTCCCAGTCGATCCGACCGTCCACGCAGGCCAGCGCGTCTCAACGGGAACCTCGATAGGCACGATCACCGGTCACCCGATCCCTCATTGCCCCGCGACCTGCCTCCACTGGGGCCTCATCCGCGCCGGCCGTTACCTTGACCCTCTCCTCCTCCTGGGTCACGGCGAAGTCCGCCTCTTCCCCTTGCACCTCACGCGACGTCAGGTCCTACCGTGAAAAACATGATCGAGGCCGACAACAAACGTCGATGGAGCGTAGGCGAACTGGCACGAGCGACCGGACTGACCGTCCGTACCCTGCACCACTACGACCAGATCGGCCTCCTCACCCCACACGAACGAACAGCATCCGGACACCGCCGCTACACCGAACACGACCTACGACGCCTCTACCGAATCCGCGCCCTCAGCGCACTCGGCCTGTCCCTGGACGAGATCGCCTCAGTCCTGGCCGACCAGGACGACGAACTGACCGCGCTGCACACCCTCCTGACCGCCCAACTACACGACTTGACCGCCCAAGCCACCCGAATCAACGAACTACGCACCCGAATCGACGGCCTGCTCCAACGCATCACCGCCCGCCAGATGCCCAGCCCAGACCAATTCATGTCAACCCTGGAGTTGATCACTGTGTACGAGACCTACTTCACCCAGGAACAGCGCGACCAACTGGCCCAACGCCGCACCGCCCTCGGCACCGAAGCCATCGAAGCCGCCAAACACGAATGGGCAGCCCTGGTCGAAGAGCTACTCCCCCACGTCGCCGCCAACACCCCCACCGACGACCCCCAGGTGGCCGACCTGATCGCCCGCTACCAAACCCTCGGCGCCCGCTTCCACCCTCCAGCCGAGCAGGGCGAACAAACCGCAGCAGCCGCCCGCCAAATGTGGCAGGACAACAGCACCGAACTCGCCGCCCGCCTCCCCTGGCCCCCCGACCGCATGATCGCCCTCGTCGAGTACGTCAATCGAGCCCGCCAGCCCTGAACAACCACCCACCGACCAACCCACCTTCGAACGTGTCCCGTCTTCGGGTATGTCCTGCAGGTTGAGCCCCTGCACTCAGCTGGAAACTCTGTGAGCTCTACGCCCCGCTGGGCGACTCAAGGAGAGCTGCCTCCAGTCGGGCGATGTCTTCACTGTCCTTCGGCCGACGCGGCCGACCGGGAACCCAGATTGGCATCATCCGCTTGATCTCAATCTGGGCCCGGGGATTGATAACGGCGCACCGCACCGAACCGATCCCTCCAATTGAGGCGTCAAGCATCCCGTCCGGCCAGGCCTCGCCACGCCAAGGCCCGCCCGCGACCACAACCCGCCCAGCGTCGTCCCGCTCCACGAGAGCAAAGCTGCTCTCCAGTCCCCCCTTGCCGAACTCCACCTGCTGCTCCTGCGGCGCTCCCACCAGCCGCTCATACCCACGCCCCAGCAACTCCGCAGTCAGCTGACCCACATCACCTCTCCACACGAACCAATCAACATCCACATGATCACGAGTGACTTCCCCCAGAAAGAAATCCACCGCCCATCCCCCACGAAGCCACACATCGATCCCAAGCCCCCCGGCGACGTCCACGATTTCGGCGATGATCTCCAGCTGCCGCCCAGCACGCCCAACATCCATCAACCCGACCGCCTCCAGACGCAACAAGAAGTCGGCCACAACTCATTGCCCATGCCCCAAGATTCCCACCAATCGACCGCCTGCTGTTTTTGCTGGTGAGTAGTAGCAGCAGCGTTTGTCAGTCAGTTTGGACAGCACTCGGGGGGTGATCGGGCCCGGAATGTCGGTGAGAAGTAGCAGCACCCGGAGGCCCGACTACTCACCTAGCGTGTTCATGTGATTGCCGATAGGGACGTGTGGTGGCCAACTCGATGGATATCTGGGGTTGTCAAGCGAACTAGCTGGTCAGCTGTTTGATGGTCGTTAAGCCACGTCAGGCAAGTAGGCTGGCCGCGGCTGCAGCGCTGGTGAAGGAGTCGCTAATGATCACCGACCCGACGCTCACCCGGATCGGCCAAGGGGTGGAGTTGCATCACCACCGAGGTCAGCGTGAAGCCGCTCGCGAGTTGTTCGCGCAGATCTGGGACGACATCGGCGGCGAGCAAGGCGACCCCCTGCATGTTTGTGTCCTGGCCCACGCGATGGCCGACGTGCAGGAGGACGTGAACCAGGAGCTGATGTGGGATCTGCGAGCGCTTGCCGCCGCCGACCTGGTCACCGATGAGCGGGTGGCCCAAGCTGGGGTGACGCTTTCAGTGGCCGGCTTGTATCCGTCGTTGCACCTCAACGTGAGCGAGTGCTATCGCAAGCTGGGCGATTTCGACCGCGCCCGTAAGCACCTCCAGCAGGCGCGGGCCGAGATCGGCGCGCTTGGCGACGACGAGTATGGGCAGCTCATCAAGGGTGGCCTGGAGCGGCTGGCCGAACAGTTGGGTGACGCCACCTGACTGCGCCCGAACGAGCGGACTGGCCCGGCGTGGGACTCCGACGAGAAGCCGAGCTTGTTGTCGTTGTCGACATTGATTTCTTGCGGTTAGGCGCGTGGGTGGGCTTGGCGGTAGGCGGTGTGGAGACGTTCGATGGAGACGTGGGTGTAGATCTGGGTGGTGCCGAGGGAGGCGTGACCGAGGATCTCCTGGACGCTTCGGAGGTCGGCTCCGCCTTCTAGAAGGTGAGTCGCGGCGGTGTGTCGGAGGCCGTGAGGGCTCAGGTCAGTTACGCCGGTGTCGGTCAGGCGGGCGTGGACGACGCGGCGGACGGTGCCTTGATCGAGCCGGCCGCCTCTGATTCCAAGAAACAAGGCAGGACCGGTGCCTTCTCGAATCCAGAGAGGTCGTCCGCGGACACACCAGGCGTCCAACGCGCGCAGCGCGGGCAACCCGAAGGGAACCACCCGTTCCTTCCTTCCCTTGCCGAGGACTCGCAACGTACGCCGCTCCCGATCGACATCGTCGACATCAAGCCCGCACAACTCGCTCACCCGGATGCCGGTGGCATAGAGCAACTCCAGGACAGCTTGATCCCGCAACTCTTTTGGATCATCGGTCCCAGCGGAGTCCAGAGCCGCCCTCGCCTCGTCCTGATCGAGCACCGAAGGCAAACTCCTCCCGGCTTTCGCCGAACCAAGAAGCAACCCAGGATCATCGTCCAGCCATCCCCGCCGATGGCAGAAGGCCGTGAACGCCCGCGCACAAGCCGCCCGCCTGGCCAACGTGGCCCGCGCCTTCCCGGCCCCATGCTGATCGCCCAGCCACTCCCGAAGCATTCCGATATCCAACCCCGAGAGCCCCTCAACCCCAGCACCCTCAAGATGACCGATCAGCGAACCAACATCACCCAGATACGCCCGCACCGTATGAGGCGACAAATCCCGCTCCACCCGCAAATACCGCTCAAACTCCGCAACCACCTCCCCAACCACCGAAACCTCCATCCCTAACCCCGTAACAATCCCAGCAACACCTGAAGCCAACCGCCGAACACCGAGCCCGACTCGACACGTAGGGCAGCACCCGACTGGCAACACCCGACGTTCAAGCTACCCAGGAGGTACCCAATCCACAGCTGGCAGCACAAGATCACCTATCTGGTTTTGTTCGTGAGTTGACCGCGGTCGCTAGTCGGGTGTGACCGCGGTCTCGGTCGGGTGAAGTCGTTGTTCACGAGTTCCGACCGTACGGTGTGGCTCATGGCGAGATGCTGGATGCGCTTCGTAGTCGAGGGTGTCCTCATGCCCCCTTCGAATGCCGAGCTCTACGCCGCGATCCACCGGGATGCCCGCATGGGGATTTCAGGCTGTCCTGTCTTCGATTAGTCGGCCATGTCTCACTGGTTCCGGCCCATCACCACGGCCAGGGTCTCAGTTACCGCGACGACCAACAGGCATGCCCAAAAATATTTGCATGGAAATCCATGCACACTTACCCTTGCATCATGACCGAGCCGCTGCAGCCCCGCGAAGTGCGGGATGTCGAGGAACTCAGAACCCTGGCGCACCCGATGCGGCAGCGGATCCTGCACCACCTGCGCCAGGCAGGACCGGCCACGTCCACAACGCTGGCCCGTGACCTAGGCGAGAACAGCGGGATCATGAGCTACCACCTGCGACTGCTGGCCGGGCACGGCTTCGTGCGCGAAGTCGCCGGGCGCGGGCAGGGCAGGGAACGGTGGTGGGAGGTCTCGCCGGAGCCGGTGTGGATCCCCCGCCAGGGGCTCAGCGTGGAGGCGCAGGCGGAGCTATCCGGACTGCAGCCGGCGGGCTGGGCTGAAGCGCTGGAGGGCTTCGGACGGTTCCGCGCCGCCCGCCAGGACATGGGCGAGTGGGGCCGTGGGACCTGGGCCCTGCAACACACCCGGCTCACGCTCACCCGCGAGGAAGCCGGTCGGCTCATCACCGACCAGCAGGAGCTGATTGGCCGCTACCAGCGGGAAACCGGGGATGCCCCAGCCGGAACCCGGACTGTGGTCTTCGGGTTCCTGACCTACCCGGAACCGTCTCCGGGCGATGACGCCGCGCGTGAGGACTCTGACCGCCCGGGCAACCCTGCCGAGCCGGATAAGTAGAATCATCAGCCGGTCAGCCAGGAGGGACGGCCCCGGAAGCAGATGAGCTGACCCAGAGGGCACCCAACACCCCCGGGCCTGCAGGGCCCCAGCCGCCAAAGTGCGGTCACTTCTCGCAAACATCGATCATGCTTACCGCCGCCAAGTGCGGTCAAAACCGCTAGGCGTTCTCGTGAACTAAGACGGCCACCTCGTGATCCTTCGAGATGCGAATCGAGGAAGGACGCTCCGAGAGATGGCCATAAACGACCTCGTGCCCGCTATCGGGGGCAGCTTTGATGAGACCCTGGCCGAGGCGAGCCCGGACCTGCTGTGGGTGGCGGCGAGAAGACGGCAAGGCGCTGGGGAGGTCACATCCCCGTTGCCCCGTCGATGCGTTCGCGCAGCAGGTCAGCGTGGCCGTTGTGGCGGGCATATTCGGCGATCATGTCGACCATGATCTTTCGCAGCGATATCGGCTCGCCGGTCTTCTTACGGATCCCCGTCTCATCCAATGACGCCGCAGCCGCCACGATCTGCCGGGAGTGCTCGCACTCTCCCCGCCACACAGCGAAGGCTTCGTTGACGTCGCCGTCCAGGGAATCGAAGTCCTGGTTGGGGTCATCGTCGGAGTAGTAGAGCATCGGAACGTCCTCACCGGCGAACTGGATCCGGAACCACCACCGCTCCACACCAGCCAAATGCCGCACCATACCGTGTAGCGAAAGCCCGGACGGAGGCACCGCACGCTCAGACAGCCGCTCTGGCGGCAAGCCCGCACACTTGAGCCCGAAAGTCGCCCGCTGCCAGTCCAGAACAGCACCCAAGATCTCCCGCTCGCCACCCACAGCAGGCGGATCCTCACGAGTATCGCCGTTCCACCTTGGCGAGAAGTGCTTGGGAACAGACGTGCCAGTCATGCTCCACCTCCGGTTCTTGCCCATGCTCACAATCAGGAACGGCTGAGTCTTCCAGGCACCACCGACAATTCGCTGCTGCCCCCATACGCTTGAATCCAACCACCCGCCTCGAACTGTCGACGACGCTGCAAAACTGACCCCCTGACCCGGAGATGACGACCTTGGGTTGGCGCGCAGCAGTAACTCCGGCGTCGTTGACCAAACCACCGCAATTCCACGCTTGTGTGGCGCCGTCGGAAAGGGCCGGGGGCCCGCCAGCGGCCACTGGGGTGTTCGTTCAGTTCGCTTGGATGGCTGTAGTGGGTGGAAGAGGTTTGAGGCGCCAGCCGTCGGGGGTTCGGAGGATGTAACCGGCGGATTCGAGGCCGCCGAGGCAGCTCAGTGTCGTGGTCAGGGGGAGGGCGGCGGCGCTGGCGATGGTGGCGGGGCCCGCGGGGGTGCGGGCGGGGACGGCGTCGAGAACTCGTTTGGTTTCTTCGTTGAGAGAGTCGCGGGGGTAGCTGGGGCCTCTCAGGGTGGGGGCAATGTCGTCGCCTATGGAGCCGACCAATTCGATGATCTCGGGTACTGAGGTGACGCAGGTGGCGCGGGCCTCGCGGATGAGGGCGTGGCAGCCGGCGGAGACGTCGCTGGTGATAGGGCCGGGGACGGCCATCAGCTGCCTGTTGAGGGCGGAAGCGTGGGATGCGGTGTTGAGCGCGCCGCTCCGGAGGGCGGCTTGGACGATCACGGTTCCGCGGGAGAGGGCGGCGATGACGCGGTTCCTGACCAGGAAACGCAGCCGCGTGGGCTGGACGCCCGGAGGCGATTCACTGATCACCAGGCCTCGTTCGCGGACGGCGCGGAACAGGTCGGCATGGGCGGATGGATAGCAGACGTCGGTGCCGCAGGCCAGCACGACGACTGTTGGCGCGACACCGGCGAGGGCGCCCCGGTGAGCCGCTCCGTCGATACCGTAGGCTCCGCCGCTGATCACCGACCAGGAGCGGTCGCTCAGTCCGGCCGACAGTTCCGCGGCCGCGTGTGTGCCGTAGGCGGTGGCCGCGCGAGCCCCGACGACGGACACCGAACGAAGGCAGGCGAAACGCAGATCCTCTTCGCCGTCCAGCCACAATCCATACGGCCGCAACCGCCCGAGGTCGTTGAGCTGCGACGGCCATCCGGGATCGCCCGGCACGAGCAGCCTCCCAGCAGCGAGATCATCTGCCGCCCGGCCCGCGCAACCCACCGCTCGCCCGGCCCATCCTGTAACCAACTGCCCCAGGTTGAGCCGCCGCCGCTCCGTATTGGCCGTCCCCAGCTCCGCCTGAATGAACTCCGGCTCCAGAACGCCACGACGAACTTGAGCGAGCGCCCCCACTGCCCCGTATTCCTCGATCAGCCTCCCCATGACCGGATCCCCCGGCTCCGCGATTCGCGTGATCTCCGCCCGTGCCAACCGATCCGCATCCCCCGCCGGATCAATCACTCCCGAACACGCAGATCCCGACCGCCCAGATCCTGATCCAGAACCCAGCCCTCCAACGCCTGGCCACCTCGCTCCCTCACCATCCTCCGACCGCCCTGCGCCGTCAGCATGAGACTGAGGCAGATCGATCTGGTCCACACTCACACCGGCGGGAACAGGAGCGATCTTCCCTTTCGGAGGAGGGCGGAAGTCCTGATCTGCCGACAGTGCGTAGCCTCGCCGGAACCCAGGCTGTGTGTGGCCGCCCCCGGGACCTCTTGGGCGGCTCTCGCGATCCCCGGCCTGTTCTCGGCGTTCGGCACCTTCCTGATGCGACAGGCCTTCCGTGTTGGAGTTGAGGGGTGGATAGGTGATTGGGCGGAGAGCTGGGGACCAGTTGTTCGCTGGGTGATGGGAAGGGAATTGGCTGGTGGCTGGGATGGGAGCCGAATAGGGGCTGAGGGCTGGGCGAACTGAAGCGCGGTCGGTGGCCTGGTCGGGAGCTAGGGAGCGACTGGAAGCCAGACCAGGAACTGGAGAGTGGTTGGGAGATGGAGAGGAGTTGTTGGGTGGGTAGGCGCGGGTCGGGGAGTTTGGAATGCGGTTGTTGGGGTTCTTCATCAGATCTCCTTTGTGGAAATCCCCACCTTTCGAGGGGGATCCCGTTACTGGTCTTGTCCCATCCACATGGTTAGGGCGGCGGTGATGTCGTCGAGGCCGGGGCGGTCTCGGGCCGCGAGGTCGGAGATGGTCCAGGCGACGCGGAGGACTCGGTCGAGGCCTCGGGCGCTCAGGGTGCCGACGTCTAGGGCTCGGGTGAGGGGGGTGAGGACAGCGTGGGGGAGGCGGAATTCGCGGTGGAGGACTGCGGAGGAGACCTCGGCGTTGTTGCGCCAAGGGGTGCCTGCCAGGCGTTTGGCGGCGCGTTCCCGGGCTTGGGAGACTCGTTGGGAGACTGTCTTGCTTGGTTCCGTGTGGGCGCGGTCGGCTAGGAGTTCGGCTCGGCTGGGACGGGAAAGCCTGATTTTCACGTCCACGCGGTCGAGGAGAGGGCCGGAGAGGCGGGCGAGGTAGCGGCGGCGGGTGCTGGGGCTGCAGCCGCAGAATCGGCCTGCTTCGCCGCCCAGGCCGCAGGGGCAGGGGTTGGCCGCGAGGACGAGGGTGAAGCGGGCGGGGAAGGTGACCGTTCCGGCGGCGCGGGAAACGGTGACCTTGCCGGACTCCAGGGGTTGGCGGAGGGAGTCGAGGACGCCGCTGGCGAATTCTGGGGCTTCGTCCATGAAGAGCACTCCCTGGTGGGCGAGGCTTACCGCGCCGGGGCGGATCAGGCCGGTGCCGCCGCCGATGACTGAGGCGACCGTGGCGGTGTGGTGGGGGGCCATGAACGGAGGGCGGAAGAGCAGGGGGTGGCCGCCGGGGAGGGCGCCTGCGATCGAGTGGATGGCTGTGACTTCCAGGGCCTGGTCGCGATCCAGGACGGGGAGGATCGTGGGCAGACGCTCGGCGAGCATGGTCTTGCCTGTTCCCGGTGCGCCGAGGAGCCAGAGGTTGTGGCCGCCGGCCGCGCAGATCTCCAGAGCCCAGCGGCCGAGGGGCTGGCCGACGACCTCCATCAGGTCGAGGTCGGTCGGCGGTGCGGGTGGGCGGGCGTCGAAGGATGCGACGTCGTCGACGCAGGGCAGCCGGTGGAGGTCTCCGTCGCGGAGCCAGTCCACGAGTTCGCGGAGGCTGGATGCGGGGACGACGGTCAGGCCGGGGACCAGGGCGGCTTCGCTGGCGTTGAGCGAGGGGACGACGATGAGGCGGGCGCCGGCTTCGGCGGCTGCCAGTGCGGCGGGGAGGACGCCCCGGATTGGTCTTATCTGTCCGTCGAGGCCGAGTTCGCCTAGGAAGAAGGGGTCCGCGATCCTGGCGGGAGGGATGGATCCGGCCGCGCCGAGGATGGCGACCGCTATCGCCACGTCGAAGATGGATCCTCGTTTGGGCAGGCTGGCTGGGAACAGGCTGACGGTGACCCGGGCGTCGGGCCAGTCGAAGCGGCTGTTGAGCAGGGCGGAACGGACACGGTCCCGGGATTCGCTGATGGCGGTGTCGAGGAGGCCGATGAAGTGCGTGCCGACTACGCCTCTGCCGACATCGGCTTCGATTTCGACGGTGTGCCCGGCGACGCCGACCAGGGCGACGCACCTCGTGCGCGCGACGGGCATGTCAGACGAGCCCCCGCTCGTGCCGGATCGAGAAGTCGCCTGCGAAACGCTCCAAGGCGATCACGTCAACGCGGATCGAATCGAACCACTCGTGTTGGGCCGCCAGCCACCGGCCGGCGAGGGATCGTAGTCGCAGCACCTTCTCCTGCGTCACTGACTCCAGTGCTGTGCCGTGGCTGCGGCTGGATCGGGTCTTGACCTCGACCACGACGAGCACGCGGCCTTCGCGAGCCACGATGTCGATCTCTCCCGCGTCGCAGCGCCAGTTGCGGGACAGAATGCTCATTCCCGCCGCCCGCAGGAACTCCACGGCGAGCCGCTCGCCGGTCTTACCCAGTTCATCCTTCGCGGCCACGAGACCACCTCCGGCCCCGACCTTCGCTCATTCACCGCCCTCGTCGTGCGAGAAAATCCGCGCCTGTGGATAACCCTGTGACCTGTGGAAATTCAGATGCCATCATTTCGGACACCTAGATCGTCCGATTCTCCTCAAGAGCGCTGATCCTGACCTTGTCAGCGCCAATCACCCAGCCCGGTACACATCCCAGTGGATGCCGCCGAACGCCCTAGCGCTCGGATGCCGGGTCGTCATGAATAGTGGTGTCGAGTGGATGGCCCCACCCGCCCAACCCTTTGTTCCACCCGGGCCTCCGCCCGCCCCCGAAGAGGCGCCGGACGACGATCTCGGCTCCGCCGGGTGAGGCGTGGGTCTTCCCACC
>NZ_BLAE01000070.1:36548-63937 GCF_009687865.1 Acrocarpospora macrocephala | reverse complement strand
GAGATCGACACCCTCGACGGCCAGCTCCAGCCCATGGTCGAGCGAGTCCGGCCCGACCTGCTCGCCGTTCACGGCGTCGGCGTGGAGACCGCCGCGCAGCTCCTGGCCGTCTGCGGCGACAACCCCGACCGGCTGACCAGCGAAGCGGCCTTCGCGTCCCTGTGCGGCGTCTCGCCCGTCCCGGCCTCCAGCGGCCGCACCACTCGTCACCGCCTCAACCGCGGCGGCGACCGGCAAGCCAACCGCGCCCTGTACACCATCACACTCGTCCGTATGAGCCACGACCCGAACACCCGCGCCTACGTCAAACGACGCACCAAGGAAGGCCTCTCCAAACGAGAGATCATCCGCTGCCTCAAGCGATACATCGCACGCCAGCTCTACCGGATACTGACCCACCCGAAAACCCAGCCCAGCACACGAAAAGATCTTGCTCCAGCCGCTTGACAGGACATAGGAGCATCAGCCCTTCGATTCCCCCTCGGGCTCCGCCCGAACCCGTCATCGCCGTGGGTTCCCACACGACTCGACAACCACAGCACCCGGGGTTCCCCCACCTGCCCAACCCACTGCTTATCCTCGGGCTCCACCCACCCCCGCCAACACCGTGGCTGCCAGACGAAACGACAACCACGTCGCCCGCGCGAGCGCCAGCCCGGCAGGGGCAAAGTCCCCGCGCGAGCGGCCGGCCCGGCAGGGCAAAGTCGCCCGCGCGAGCGGCCGACCCGGCAGGGGCAAAGTCCTCGCGCGAGCGCCAGCCCGGTAGGGGCAAAGTCCCCGCGCGAGCGCTGGCCCGGCAGGGCAAAGTCGCCCGCGCGAGCGGCCGGCCCGGCAGGGCAGGGCAGAAGGGAGGGTGGGTGGGTGGGAGAACCACGGTGATGCGACTGTCGTTTCCTTGGGCAGTCACGGGGATGGCGGGGTCGGGCGGAGCCCGAGGGAAACAAACGGGCTGGGTGGGTGGGAGAACCCGGCAATCACCACTCTGGCGAGGTCCGGAATCGGGTGGGATATGGTCGCTGGTCGTGTCTGAATGGGTGGATTTGCGGCATCACGGGGATCGTGAGGTTGCGCCAGGGTTAGTGGATCTCGCGGTGAATGTCCGGCAGGGGATGCCGCCAGGATGGCTTGCGGACGTGGTGCGTGATGCTGTCGGCGATCTCGCGGCTTATCCGTCTGGGGATCGGGCCAGGGCCGCGGTGGCGGAACGGCATGGGCGTGATGTCGATGAGGTGCTGCTGACGGCTGGCGCGGCAGAGGCGTTCGTCCTGTTGGCGCGGGTGCTTCGGCCTCGGCGGGCGGTGGTGGTGCATCCGCAGTTCACCGAGCCGGAGGCTGCGCTGGCGGCTGCGGGACATCGGGTGGAGCGGGTCATCCTGTCGGGCGCGTTCATGCTGGATCCCGAGCTCGTGCCGGAGGACGCGGATCTGGTGATGGTCGGCAACCCGACAAATCCCACTTCGGTATCGCACCCGGCGAGGATTCTCCGGAGCCTTATCCGCCCAGGCAGGACGTTGGTGGTAGATGAGGCGTTCGCGGATTGTGTCCCCGGAGAACCGGAGTCACTGGCATCCGTACAACTCCCCGGATTGATCGTGATCCGCAGCCTGACGAAGACCTGGGGACTGGCGGGGCTGCGAATCGGGTACGTGCTCGCGGACGCCCCCACGATCACCCAACTGACGGAGGCCCAACCGCTCTGGGCCGTCTCCACACCGGCTCTGGCCGCAGCGGAAGCCTGCATGACCCCTCAAGCGATCGCGGAAGCCGAAACATGGGCCAGACAACTAGCCACAGACCGTGACTACCTGGTCTCCGGCCTACGGTCGCTGGGAGCGCACATCGTCCCCAACCCCCAAGCGTCATTCGTCTGCGTACGACTCCCCGCAGTGCGGCTGCCCTTACGCGAGAAGGGATTCGCCGTCCGCCGCGGCGACACGTTCCCCGGACTAGGCGAGGACTGGATCCGCATCGCCGTACGCGATCCGGACACCTCGGACGCGTTGCTCAAAGCATTGGAAGTCACAATGAACACGTCCCCCACGCGCTGAGGAGTGCCCCGTGCCGAGCCGTACCCGACTGACCGAGACCATCGCGGCGATCAGCCCACCGGACGCGGCGGCGATGGCCGAGGCCAGAGCCCATCAGGACCGGCTCACCAAACCACGCGGATCACTCGGCGCCCTGGAGGACGTGGCCGTCCGGCTCGCCGGAATCGCCGCGCTCTCGCCGCCCCCACTCCCGGAACCCGCCGCACTGGCCATTTTCGCCGCCGACCACGGCGTCCACGCGCAGGGCGTCAGCCCATGGCCCCAGGAGGTCACCACCCAAATGGTGGCCAACTTCCTCGCCGGCGGCGCCGTCGCGAACGCCTTCGCCGCCCAGGCGGGCATCTCGGTCACCGTTGTCGACGTCGGCGTCGCCACCGACCTGCCCCCCGCCCCGAACCTCCTCATCCACAAGACCGGGTACGGCACCGCCGACCTCTCCCAGGGCCCCGCCATGACCGAAGATCAGGCCCTGACCGCCCTCCACTCCGGCATCGAAACAGCCACCACCTTGATCGCCGACGGCGCCCGCTGCCTCGTCACCGGCGACATGGGCATCGCCAACACCACCGCATCGGCCGCCCTGATCTGCGCCTTCACCGGCCGCGACCCCGCCGAGGTAACCGGCAGGGGAACCGGCATCGACGACGCCACCCTCCACCACAAAATCGCCATCATCCGTCAGGCCCTAACAAAGAACACAATCCTCGGAACCCCTCCACCGACATCAAGTGACAGCCCTCAATCACCACCCGCAGAACCCAAAACGCCAACTCCTACCCGTCACCCCGAAACCACAGCATTTCCCCCCGCCGACGTGGCTGCTGCGGCAGTTCCGCGCGCTGATGTGGCTGCTGCGGTGGACCCACACCCCGATGTGGATGCTGCGGCCGTTCTAGGCGATGACACGGGTGTCGCGGTGCTTTCACACGTTCACGCGGAGACCAGTGCGCTGTCACACTCTGACACTGCTGGGGCTCCCGACGCGCGGGGCGAGATCGCCGTAATGACTGGAGATCAGGCCCGGGCCCTGCGCATTTTGGCGGCTGTCGGGGGTTTTGAGCACGCGGCGATTGCCGGGTTTGTGCTTGGCGCCGCCGCGCAGCGCATTCCCGTCGTGCTGGACGGGGTGATCGCTGGAGCGGCGGCACTGGTGGCGGTGGCTTTGGCGCCGGAGGCGGTCGGATACTGCATCGCCGGACATCGCTCCGCTGAACCCGGACACACGGCGGCGCTGGAGTTCCTCGGCCTACGCCCACTCGTCGATCTCGAACTCCGGCTCGGCGAGGGCACAGGAGGACTGCTCGCCCACCCGCTGGTCGTCGCCGCAGCACGCGTCATGCACGACGTCGCCACCTTCGACTCCGCCGGCGTGTCCGACAAAACCTGAGCGGCGAGTTCACCGACAGGAGGCAAACGCCCGGACCCATGACGCCTGCGGACAGCCTCGTGGACGAGGGTGACACCGGGGCTCATGTGGCTGTTTGGCGAGTCGGGTATTTGATCGGTGGATCAGGTCCTAGGTGGATGATGGCGGTATGGCTAGGTATGGGCCCATGTTCGGGCCGGATATCACGTTCCTTGGTGTTGATCGCTGCGACCTGACCGATCCGAGTACCTTCGCGGGGGCCGACGTCGTTATCGTCGGGGCGCCTTTCGACGGCGGCACCAGCAATCGGCCGGGCGCACGGTTCGGGCCGCAGGCCCTGCGGCAGGCGTGCTACCTGAGCCATGACGGATCCCGGCCGAGCATGGCCCTGCGCGTGGACGGCCTGAAAGACCTCAAGGTCCTCGACGCCGGTGACGTGGAGTGCTACTCGGGCGACCTCGAGAACTCGATCAAGGACATCGAGGCCGCCGTCTACACGATCGCCCAGTCCGGCGCGATTCCGGTGATCCTCGGCGGCGATCACACCATCGCGCTCCCCGACGCTCGTGGCGTAGCACGTCACCACGGCTTCGGCCGCATATCCATGATCCACTTTGACGCCCACGCCGACACCGGTGAGATCGAGTTCGGCCACCTCTACGGACACGGCCAGCCCATGCGCCGCCTGATCGAATCCGGCGCGATCCGCGGCGACCGCTTCCTCCAGCTCGGCCTGCGCGGCTACTGGCCCGGCCCGGAAATCCTCAGCTGGATGGCCCAGCAGAACATGCGATCGTACGAAATGACGGAAATCGTCGCCCGAGGCCTCCCCGACTGCCTCACCGAGGCGTTCACGATCGCCCTGGACGACTGCGACGGGATCTTCCTCTCGGTCGACATCGACGTCTGCGACCCGGGCCACGCCCCCGGCACGGGCACCCCCGAACCCGGAGGCCTGACCGCCCGCGAACTTCTCGACGCCGTTCGCCGCATTTGCTATGAGTTGCCAGTCCTCGGCGTCGAGATCGTCGAGGTCGCTCCGCCGTACGATCACGCGGACATCACCGCCTTCCTCGGAAACCGTGTCGTCCTCGAAGCACTGTCCGCGATCGCCCGCCGGAGAGAGGTCGCCGCAGGAGGGGAGCCCTGGGATCCCAGGAAGCCCCTGCTCGAAGGCCGATAAGAAGCATCTCGTAAGTGCCGTCACAGGTCAGGCGGTAGGTTTACCTCCTAACGGACCTGTGTTGACCCAATGGGGAGAGATGGCGCCCTATCTGCTCGGACTGCGGCTCGACGGCCGGCGGGTGCTGGTCGTCGGAGGCGGACGTGTCGCCCAGCGGCGGGTGCCCGCGCTCCTGGACGCGGGGGCGTCGATCACCCTGGTCTCGCCGAGCGTCACCCCTGCCCTGGACGACCTGATCGCCGACGGCCGTGTGGTCTGGGAACGCAGGCCGTACCAGCCGGGGGACTGTGACGGAGCCTGGCTGGTGCACGCCTGCACCAGCAACCGCGACGCCAACATCGCTATCGCCGCCGAGGCCGAAGCGAAACGCATCTGGTGCGTCCGCGCCGACGACAAGGACGCCTCCGCCGCCTGGACCCCGGCCAGCGGCAGGGTCGACGAGGTCAGCGTCGCGATCACCGCGGGCGGCGACCCACGCCGCGCCGCCGGCATCCGCGACGCCGTCGTCAGCGCACTCCGGGACGGTACGGTCGACGCTCGCCGCCACCGCACCAAACCGGTCGGCGTCGCCCTGGTCGGCGGCGGCCCCGGCGACCCCGGGCTGATCTCAGTACGCGGGCGCCAGCTGCTGTCCCAGGCCGACGTGGTCGTGGCCGACCGCCTGGCCCCGCGCAGCCTGCTGGACGAACTGCCGCCCGACGTCGAGCTCATCGACGCGGCAAAAGTTCCGTACGGGAGGTTCCTGTCCCAGGAGCGGATCAACGAACTCCTTGTCGAGCATGCCAAAGCCGGGCGTTTCGTGGTCCGGCTCAAGGGCGGCGACCCGTTCGTCTTCGGGCGCGGCGGCGAGGAGATGATCGCGTGCGCGAAGGCGGGAGTGCCGGTCATCGTGGTGCCGGGCATCACCAGCGCGGTCGCGGTCCCCGCCGCGGCGGGGGTTCCGGTCACCCATCGGGGAGTGAGCCAGGACTTCCATGTCGTGTCCGTGCACGTGCCGCCGGGGCATCCTGAGTCGAGCGTGGACTGGAAGGGATTGGCGCGATCCCAGGGAACCCTGATACTTCTGATGGCGGTTGAACGTCTCGCGGAGATCGCGGAAACTCTGCAAGGTGACGGACGTTCGCCGGAAACTCCCGTAATGGTGGTACAGGACGGTACTCTTCCCACCCAGCGCACAGTAATCGCCACCTTGTCCACCGTGGCGGAGCGAGTGACCGCCGCCGGGCTTCGGCCCCCGGCGATCGTGATCGTCGGGGACGTCGTCGGAGTCGGCCAGGAGATTGAGATGGTGCGAGCGGAGAGGGTCCCGTGAAGTCGGCCCCCAACGTGCCCGGACACGAGCATGCCTCCGGTGACGCACCGGGTTACCCAATGATCGGCACCACGGGAGATACCGTGAACGACGAGGTCGACGAGGGCCCCGGTGAGCAGACGGCGTCGTTCCGCGCCATCCGGCCCGACGACCCACCCCCTGGTTCCACCCCGGAACCGGTGATCAACCAAGCGGTCAGAGCGAAGGTGCTGGCCGCCCAGGAGGGCACCTCCGGCAAGAAGACCGAGAGCGCTTGGGCTCATCTGTCGGTCAGCGCCACTCCAGCCGAGGAGCCCACCCCCGAACCCGCCGCTTCCGACCCGGAAAACGCGGAACAAACCACTCAGGCCACCACAGAGCCCGACAATACAGAACAACCCTGGAGCTTCTTCCGGAACCCCGCCAAGACTGGCTCTGCGCCCCGTCCTCACACCGATGCGGCGACTCCCCCAGCTGACGCCGTGGACTCCTCGGATGACACCCCAGGATCCGACGAAGACCGAGCCGATTCGCCGGCCGACGGCGCCTCGGGAGACGGCAAGAACTCGGACGACGCCCAGGATTCGATTGATCCCAAGGGTTCGGGCAACGTCAGAGGCTTGGGCGACACCCAGGGTCCGGCCGATCTCAAGGGCCCGCGTGGCGTCAAGGGTTTGGCCGATGTGAGAGATTCGGGCGATGCCGGAAGTTCTGGCGACGCCCAGGGTCCGGCCGATCTCAAGGGCTCGCATGGTGCCATGGGTTTGGCCGATGTGACAGATTCGGGCGATGCCGGAAGTTCTGGCGACGCCCAGGATTCGGCCGATGCCAAGCGTTCCGTGGGTGCCAAGAGCTTGGTCGCCAAGGATCCGGGCGATATCTGGAGTTCTGGCGGCGTCAAGCGTTCGGCCGATGCCCAAGGCTCGGGTACCGCCAGGACCTCGGGCGATCTCAAGGACTCTGGCGATGACGGAGGCTCCCCGAGTGGTGTCCAGGATTCCCCGGATGCTGTCTCGGATGGCGATGCGGACTCCTTCGGGGACCCGGTGGCCTCCTCGGGTGAGGGTGCCGACGGTGGTTACGGGAGTGACGCCGGTGATGTGGCCCGGGTGAAGAGTGGAACGTTCGCGCGGGCCGTGCAGGAAGAGAAGTTGCCTGAGACGGTGTCGGCGGCGTTGACGGCGGCTCTGGCCCAGCTCAGGGAGGCCGTCACCGGGTTGCACTTCGGGCTTGACGTGCCGGGAGCCGATGAGGCGCGCAAGTCGCAGGCCGCGGTGCTGACGCAGCTGGACGACTACGTGATCCCGCGCGTGCACATGAGCACGGCTCCGGCGCTGGTCGTGGTCGCGGGCAGCACCGGCGCGGGCAAGTCCACCCTGGTCAACACGCTCGCCGCGCAGCAGGTCAGCGCCACCGGGGTCCGCCGCCCGACCACCGGCACACCCGTCCTGGCCTGTCATCCGGACGACCGCGACTGGTTCGTCAAGGGCGACCTGCTCCCCGGCCTGAGAAGGCTGGACAAACCGGGCGAGGGCGCGGGGCTCGACAGCATCGTGATCGCCCCGACCGAACGACTGCCCCAGGGCGTCGCCCTGCTCGACACCCCCGACATCGATTCGGTCGTCGAGGAACACCACCAGATCGCGCACCGCATGCTCGACGCCGCCGACCTGTGGGTGTTCGTCACCACGGCCGCCCGATACGCCGACGCGCCCTCCTGGGGCCTGCTCCGGCTGGCCAAGGAGCGCAACGCCCGGCTGGTGATCATCCTGACCCGGGTCCCGCCCAAGTCCCGCGACGTGATCGTGAAGCACTTCGTCCGCATGCTCGACGAATACGGCCTGGGCGAGGTCGAACGTTTCATCGTCAACGAGACCACCGTCACCAATGGCAGGCTGCCCGACGACCAGGTCACCGAGCTGCGGATGTGGCTGGCCGAGCTCTCCGTGGACGACCAGCGGCGCACCCACGCCGTGCAGATGACCCTGAACGGCGTGCTCAACAGCTTCCGCAACCGCGTCCCCGCACTCGCCCGGCACCTGGAGACCCAGGTGGCGCTTCGCGCGGACCTGCGCTCGGACGTGGACTCCGCATACATGAGCGCGCTGGCCGAGATCGACGAGGCCACCAGGAACGGCTCGCTGCTGCGCGGCGAGGTGCTGGCTCGCTGGCAGGACTTCGCCGGCTCTGGTGATCTCATGCGCACGTTACAGCTCCGCCGCGCGTCCAAAGCGGGCCAGCAGGGCCCGGAACGACTGCGCGCGCTCAAGGGCGCCCTGCACACCGGCCTGGAATCCGTGATCACCTCGGCTGCCCAGCGCGCTGCCGAGGAGGTCGTCACCCGCTGGCGGCAGCGTGCCGGAGCGGGGGACAAACTGGCCGCCCTCCCCGGTCTCGGCCGCCCGACCGAGGAGGCCGTGCGCCGGACCTCCCGCATGGTCACCTCGTGGCAGGACCACGTGACCGAGCTGATCAGAACCGAGGGTGTGACCAAACGTTCGGTGGCCAAGCTCGTCTCCTTCGATGTGCAGTCATTGGCGTTGATCTTCACGGTGGGGCTGCTCGGATACGGCACCACCGACGTGTCGGTCGGCTCCGGCAACAGCGCCCTGCCGCAGCGGCTGCTGCGCGGGCTGCTCGGCGCCGAGTCGCTGCGCAGCATCAGCGCCAAAGCGCGCAGCGACCTGCGGGCCAGGATCGGCCTGCTCTTCGACGATGAGACGCTGCGCTATGTCGACGCGCTGGACAGCGCCGGGATCCCGGACGAAGCCGCGGCAACCCGGCTCTACCAGGCCACCTACAACCTCGAGGTAGCCCGATGACAATCAGCGCCGAACCCCGGCACGGACTTGGCACCAGGCTCGCCGCCCTCGCCAGGGTGGTCGAGCTGGGCCAGGGACGGGTCGATCCGGAGCTGCTCGATGAGGCCACCCAGCTCCTGCTGCGGGCCGGAAACCGGCTCAAACTTTCACCTGACCACACCGTGGTGGCGCTCGCCGGGGGCACCGGCAGCGGCAAGTCATCCCTGTTCAACTCGGTCTCCGGGCTCGAGCTGTCGCCGACCGGCGTACGCCGCCCGACCACGGCACGCACGCACGCCTGCGTGTGGGGGCTGGAGGGGGCCGCGCCGTTGCTGGACTGGCTGCAGATCCAGTGGCGGCACCGGTTCGCCCGGGCCAGCGCGCTGGACAAGGGCGAGAGCCAGTTGCACGGCCTGATCCTGCTCGACCTGCCCGACCATGACTCCATCAGGGCGCTCACCGACACTGAGGCGGACCGGCTGATCACCGCCGCCGACCTGATCGTCTGGGTGCTCGACCCGCAGAAATACGCCGACGCGGCCACCCATCGGCGCTACGTGACCGAGCTGGCCGGGCACGACGCCGTGACCGTCTTCGTGCTCAACCAGGCCGACCGGCTGACCCCGGAGGAGCAGGCCATCTGCGTGGCCGACCTGGAGGAGCTGCTGGAGCGGGAGGGCGTGGCCAACCCGAAGGTGGTCGCCACGTCGGCGACGACCGGCAAGGGCATCGACGGCCTGAAGGCCGTGCTGGCCGATTCGGTGAGCGCGCGCCGGGCCGGATACCTCCGCCTGGAGGCCGACCTGGACAAGCTCATGCTGCGGGTGGCCAAGGACATGCCCGACCTGCTGCACGTCGAGCCCACCGTGGACGGCGCCCGCCGGGCCGGGCTCGCCGACGCGCTGTGCGACGCCGTCGGCGCGGCCGCGGTCGGCGAGGCCATCGAGAACGTCTACGGCGTGCGCTCGATCGACTGGGTCGGCTGGCCCTACGCCCGCTGGGCCGCCATGTTCCGGCCCGACCCGCTGAAGAGCCTGCGCCTCGGCGACGTCAAGGACGACATCCGCACCCTCGTCGGCGGCTCGGTCCGGGCCCAGCCCGCCGAGGTGGACAACGCCGTCCAAGCGCTGTCGGACGGGCTCAGCCAGGGCATGCCCGAGATCTGGCAGGACGGCGTCAGGGACGCGGCCCGCTCCCGATCCGGCCAGCTGCCCAAAGTGCTGACCGACGAGCTGGGCGAGATCGCGCCGCCGCTGGACCGGGTGCCCGCCTGGTGGTGGCTGGCCAAGATCTGGCAGTACCTCCTGGTCCTGCTGTTCCTGGCGGGCCTGGGCGTGACCGGCGCGATCGTGTTCTACGGCGTCTTCGAGGCCGGGCCGCCGCCGACCGACCTGCTGGGCGACGTCGGGGTGCTGCCGTGGGTGCTGCTCATGATGGCCAGCGTGCTCGGCGTCGGCCTGCTCTCCGCGGTGGCCAGCCGGAACTTCATCGTGCTCGCGGCCGGGTCCGAGCGGGACCGGCTGGAGCGGGACATGCGGCGGCGGGTTTCCGGCGTGGCGCAGGAACTGGTCGTGGAGCCAGTGGAGCGCGAGCTGCAGCGCTACAACGATTATCACGAGGCATTGAATACCGCGAAGTTCTGACAGCCCGCTTCGAGCCCTGTGGATAACGCCCGTTATCCACAGAGCGTCGTTCGGTCGCTTCGGGTGGGGGCGGTCCGCGGGAGGGTGAGCGCGAGTCCGGCGAGGGTCCGGACCGTGGAGGCACTCATGAGCGAGATCTACGTCACCCTGTCGGGGAATGTCACCGACGATCCGAAGCAGTTCCACTTTGGTGACGGGTCCCGGGCGACCTCGATGCGGGTCGCGGTCAACCGCCGGTTCCTGGATCGCCAGACGCAGACCTGGCAGGACGGGGAGACCACCTTCTACACCGTGCGCTGCTACCGTGCGCTGGCCGACCACGTGGCCCAGTCGGTGCGGCGGGGGCATCCGGTGGTGGTGTCGGGCAAGCTGCGGGTGAAGCAGTTCGAGCGCGGTGGGGAGCAGCGTTTCTGGGTCGAGGTGGAGGCGGTCTCGGTCGGCCACGACCTCAAATGGGGGATCACCAGCTTCGAGCGCCCGGTGCGCGGTTCCACGGGTCCAGTCGCCGCCGCGCGTGATCTCCGGGCCATGGAGGACGCCACCCGCGAGTGGGAGCTCACCACGGTTCCCTCGAACCCGCTGCGCCTGCTGGAGGGCGGCGCGGGCAGGCCGGACGCCGAGCCGTACCTGGCCGATGACGTCTACGAGAGCGCGGCCGACGGTGTGGTCGGCGGTCTGGCCGGCGGCGCGGCTGGCGGTTTCGGCGGTGGGTTCGGCGGTGGTCTGGCCGGTGATGCGGCTGGTGGTCTGGCCGACGGTCAGGTCGGCGGTTTGGCTGGTGGTCAGGTCGGCGGTCTGGGTGGTGGTCTGGCCGATGGTCAGGCTGGGGATCTGGGTGGCGGTCTGGCCGATGGTCAGGCCGGGGGTCTGGCTGGTCTGGTCGAGGGTTCGGTGGACGACGGGCACGAGGTTCCGTGGCCCGGTGACGCGATGCCGCTGGCGGCTTGACGGGGGAGGGGGGCATCGGCCGTGCGCGGCCGGTGCCCTCGATCAGGGTCCGGAGATCGGCCGATGGCGACGATCCGCGTCGCTGCAAGAGCACCAGATCAGGTCCAGGTAACGCCCCGCACCATGGCTGCTCCTTTCCCACACGGCCCGCCCGCGAAGGAGCGGTTCCCCACCAACGGGCGGCTGCGGCGAATCACCACAGAACCGCCCCCAGGCCATCAGAACGAATGGCCACGCTGCCCAAGGTAGCGGTTCCCGTCGCGCGTCGCACACTCCGCAACTATTGTGTTACACATCGTGAGACGCTGGAGTCAGCGTATGGACGCGTTGGGGGATGGGATGGCAGCGCCCAGTCAGACCTCGGCCAAACCGATGGGCGGCACGCCGGCACGCGGGGGCAGGTGGCCCCTGCTGGCGCAACGGCGTCCGCTGGTGCTCTATCTGGTGGCGATCGTGGCGCTGGATCTGGCGGCGATCGGCTACTTCGCGGCGACCACCAGGCTCGCGGTCGCCGACCTGGCCACGTTCCTGGCCCTGACGGCCTGCGGCGCGGTCTGCATCGAGGCGACCCGGCGGCTCGGCATGCCCGCCGGGGTCCACCGCGACCTGCTCTCCGCCTGGTGGCTGCCGGCCGCGCTGCTGCTCCCGCCGGTCTACGCGCTGGTCGCGCCGATCCCGCTGCAGATCCTGCTGCAACTGCGGGTCCGGGCCACGGTCGCCTACCGGCGGGTGTTCAGCGCGGCCGCGATCGGCCTGGCCGCCGGGACCGCCTCGGTGGCCTTCCACGCCCGGGTGGCCGACCCGGGGGAGCTGGGCCTGGGCACCGGCTGGCCGATCGTCACGGCGGTCGCCTGCGCGGCCATGTTCACCGTGCTCAACACGGCGTTGATCGCCATCGCCGCGCACACCGCCGACCCCGACAGCCGCTGGCGGGACGTGCTGTGGGATCGGGAGAGCCTGCTGCTGGACGCGGTCGAGCTCTGCCTGGGCGTCTCGGTGGCCATCCTGTGCGGGCTCAACCTGGCGCTGCTGCTGCTGGCGCTGCCTCCGGTCATGCTGCTGCAGCGCAGCCTGCTCCACGCCCAGCTGCAGGCCGCGGCCAGGACCGACCCGAAGACCGGCCTGCTCAACGCCGCCGCCTGGCAGCGCGAGGCGGACACCGAGATCGTCAGGGCCCGCCGCACCGGCGAGATGCTGGCCCTGCTCATCGTCGACATCGACCACTTCAAACGGGTCAACGACACCTACGGCCACCTGGTCGGCGACCAGGTCCTGATCGGGGTCGCGGCCACCCTGCGCAGCCAGCTGCGCGACTACGACGTGGTCGGCCGGTTCGGCGGCGAGGAGTTCGTGGTCCTGCTGCCCCGCGCCGACGTGGCCGAGGCCCGCCGGGTGGCCGAACGGCTCAGGACCCGGGTCGGGCGGATGGCCGTGCCCGTCGACGACGCCATGATCACCGTGACCATCTCGGCCGGAGTCGCGATCATGAACATGCACGGGGACGACCTGATCGAACTGCTCGCCGCCGCCGACCTGGCCCTCTACCGGGCCAAGGAACTGGGCCGGGATCGCATCTGCCTGCCCGCCACCCAGAATCCGCCGACGGACGGCAAGCCCGCCACGGCCCACTAAGCTTGACCCCATGGCCGAGTACATCTACACGATGCGACGTGTGCGCAAAGCGGTCGGCGACAAGGTGATCCTTGACGACGTCACGCTCTCCTTTCTGCCCGGAGCGAAGATCGGCGTGCTCGGTCCCAACGGCACCGGCAAGTCCACCCTGCTCAAGATGATGGCGGGCATCGAGAACACCTCCAACGGCGAAGCCCAGCTGATGCCCGGCTTCACCGTCGGCATGCTCCAGCAGGAGCCGCCGCTGAACGAGAACAAGACCGTGCTCGGCAATGTGGAGGAGGGCGTCGCCGAGACCAAGGCGCTGCTCGACCGCTACAACCAGATCGTCGAGCAGATGGCCACCGACTACACCGACGAGCTGCTCAACGAGATGGGCAAGCTCCAGGACGAGATCGACCATCGCAACGCCTGGGAGCTCGAAAGCCAGCTGGAGCAGGCGATGGACGCGCTCCGCTGCCCGCCCGCCGACTCCCCGGTCACCACCCTGTCCGGGGGCGAGCGCCGCCGGGTCGCGCTGTGCAAGCTGCTGCTGGAGCAGCCCGACCTGCTCCTGCTCGACGAGCCCACCAACCACCTCGACGCCGAAAGTGTCCAGTGGCTGGAGTCCCACCTGGAGAAGTATCCGGGGACCGTGCTCGCCGTCACCCACGACCGTTATTTCCTCGACAACGTGGCCGGCTGGATCCTGGAACTCGACCGCGGCCGCTGCTACCCGTATGAGGGGAACTACTCCACCTACCTGGAGGCCAAGGCGGCCCGGTTGAAGGTGGAGGGGCAGAAGGACGCCAAGCGGAAGAAGCGCCTGGAGGACGAGCTCCAGTGGGTGCGCTCCAACGCCAAGGCGCGGCAGACCAAGAGCAAGGCCCGCCTCCAGCGGTATGAGGAGATGGCCGCCGAGGCCGACAAGTTCCGCAAGCTGGACTTCGACGAGATCCAGATCCCGCCGGGTCCCCGCCTGGGCACCACGGTCATCCGGTCCGAGAACCTCACCAAGGGCTTCGAGGACCGGCTGCTGATGGACAACCTCAGCTTCGACCTGCCGCGTAACGGCATCGTCGGCGTGATCGGCCCGAACGGTGTCGGCAAGACCACGCTGTTCCGCATGATCACGGGCAGCGAGACGCCGGACAAGGGCTCGATCACCATCGGCGAGACCGTCAAGATCTCCTACGCGGACCAGACCCGCGCCGCGATCGAGGCGAGCAAGAACGTCTGGGAGGTGGTCTCCGACGGGCTCGACTACATCAAGGTTGGCAACGTCGAGATGCCGTCCCGGGCGTATATCGCGGCGTTCGGTTTCAAGGGACCCGACCAGCAGAAGAAGGCGGGTGTGCTGTCCGGCGGCGAGCGGAACCGGCTCAACCTGGCGCTCACCCTCAAGCAGGGCGGCAACGTGCTGCTGCTGGACGAGCCGACCAACGACCTCGACACCGAGACGCTCTCCTCGCTGGAGAACGCGCTGCTGGACTTCCCCGGCTGCGCGGTCATCACCTCGCACGACCGGTGGTTTCTGGACCGCATCGCCACCCACATCCTGGCCTGGGAAGAGGGCTCGAACTGGTTCTGGTTTGAGGGTAACTACGCGGACTACGAGAAGAACAAGATCGACCGGCTCGGCGCGGACGCGGCGCGCCCGCATCGGGTCACCTACCGCAAGCTGACGCGCGAGTAGCGTGCGGCATGTGTTCTCCCGGCAGATCCGGTTCGCCGACATCGATCAGCTGGGGCACGTCAACAACGTCCGGTTCTTCGACTACCTGGAGGACGCGCGGCTGGCCATGCTCTACCTGGATCCGATCCGGGCGGGCGGGCAGCCGCATCGTGGCCTGGTCGTGGCGCGGCACGAGATCGACTACCGGCGGGCGCTGACGTTCCGTCCCGAACCCGTGCGGGTGGAGACCTGGGTGACCGCGATCACCCCGGTCCGGTTCACCCTGGCGTACGAGATTCGGGACGAGGACGTGGTCTTCGTGGAGGCCATGTCGGTCATGGTGGCCTATGACGCGGCGGCGGGGACGCCGCGCCGGCTCACCGGGGACGAGCGGGCCTACCTCGAGAAGTTCACCGCGTAATCAGCCGGGTGCGGAACTCACCGAGTGAGAAGCCAGGTCGGCCGGAGTTCACCCGGTGCGCAGCCAGGTGGCCGTGTCCGGGGGCAGCGTGCCGCCATCAGGGCCGGGTGCCGCCCTACGCGTTCACCAGGCTGTGTGCGGCGTAGACGAGGTATTTCCAGAGCTTCTCGTGCTGCTCTTCCGGGAGTTCCAGGGTTTCTACCGCGTCGCCCATGTGCTTGAGCCATGCGTCCCGCTCCGGCTCCCCGATCACGAACGGCGCGTGCCGCATGCGCAGCCGGGGGTGGCCCCGCTCCTGACTGTACGTACCCGGGCCGCCCCAGTACTGGATCAGGAACAGCCGCAGCCGCTCCTCGGCGCCGGTGAGATCCGCTTCGGGATAGAGCGGACGCAGCAGCGGATCCTCCGCCACACCCTGGTAGAACCGGTGGACGAGGCGCTTGAAGGCCTCCTCGCCGCCGATGAGGTCGTAGAAACTCTCCTCGCTGGTCACGGTTTCAGCCTAAGACAGCTACTCGCCAGTAAAGTCGCGGGGCCCGGGGGTGAAGATTTCCCCCGGGGGAGGATTCTCATCCCGCGGACCTTCCTGCCGGATGATGATTCTTCTGCCGTACTGAATCAGGCGCACCGGAACAGGGTGCGCCGGATCAGGCGGCGAAGGCGAGGCCCTGCTCGTCGAAGGCGCGCTTGATCCGGCGCCGGAGCTCGCGGGCGGCGTTGGCGCGCTCGCCGGGCACGGTCTTCACGCTGACCCGGAAGATCACGGCGGAGTCGGAGATCTGCTCCATGCCGAAGACCTGAGGCTCCTCGACGATCACCGTGTCGTGGAAGTTCTCGTCCTCCCACAGCTGGGTGGCGATCTCCTTCAGCAGGTCCTGCACCCGGATCACATCCGCGTCGTACGCCACCGGAATGTCCACCACCGCCCGCGACCAGCCCTGGGACTCGTTGCCGACCCGGGTGATGGTGCCGTTCCTGACGTACCAGACCTTGCCGTCGGCGTCCCGGAGCCGCGTGATGCGCAGGGTGACCGCTTCGACGGTGCCGATGGCGACTCCGGTGTCGATCACGTCGCCGACCCCGTACTGGTCCTCCACCAGCATGAACATGCCGGCGATGAAGTCTTTGACCAGCTCCTGCGCGCCGAAGCCGACCGCCACGCCGAGCACGCCGACGCTGGTGAGCAGGGGCGCGATCGGGATGCCGATCTTGGTGGCGATGGTGAGGAAGGCGGTGCCGAGGATGACCACCGAGGCGATGCTGCGCAGCACGGAACCGAGGGTGTCGCCGCGCTGTCTGCGCCGTTCGCTCAGGATGGCGGAGGTGGCGTCCTCCGGGGTGGCGGCGCGGCGGAGCCGGTCCGGCAGCACGCCCTCGCCGGCCCGCAGGGTGATCCGGGTGATCAGCCGATGCGCGATCTTTCTGATCACCATGGCCGCGACCAGGATCAGCAGGATGATCAGGATCACGTCGGCGACCCCGGCGACCAGCGGGATCCACTCAGGGTAGGCGGCCCGCGGCGGGAGCATGGCATTCAGAATCGTGCAGAGCAGGCCTTCGCCTTTGTTGCACGCCTCTACGAGAGTCTGGCCCGCCTCGTGGAAGTTGATGAGCGAGGTCGGGCTGGGGGTTGGCGTGGGGCTGGGGGACAAACTTGGCGTCACGCTGGGCATGATGCTCGGTGTCGGGCTCGGGCTCGGGGAGAGCAGGAACACGAGGTGGATCCCCCTCGGATCGGTTCATTCGGCGCTAGGTGAGGTCGACGCAGGTCAACCTAAACCATATTGCCGAGCGAACCGGCCAACGTCACATTACGCCGGGGAGACGTGAGTGCCTGACCCCGGGCCGCGGAGGGCAGGGGCAGACATTCCTGTGACGGCTGGCAGGACCGGAACGTGCACCCGGAAGCACATCCCAAGCCGTTCTCCGAGAGGGGGACCCCCCGAACAGCCATCCAGCCCGGTCGCCCGTGCCGGATGGCAGCCAGCCGGGTACGGCTCCGCGCCGGAGCCGTACCCGAGACTGCGTGGGCCCGAGGGCCCAGAAAATTCCGTACCAGTACCAATCAGATCCGCCGGTTTCGGGACCGGCGGGATGCCACAACGTTCCCCGCGAGGGGCGCGTTCCGCACCGGGCATCCCGCCGGCCCTGTGGAGCCGCGGTGGCCGCGACGAGCCAAGGTGACTGCGCTTCACCTGGTTCGTCGCGGCGGTGCGATCATTCGGTTATTCGCCTACCGCGGCGAGCACGCGCGCGACCTTGGTCGCGGCACCGGCCGGATCGTCCGCCCGGTGCATTCGCTCCCCCCAGGACCACCAATAGTCCGCCGCCTTGCAGACGACGTTCTCGGTGAGACTGGTCGCATTCGGGTTGATCACGCGGACGAAGGCACGGCCGGTCTGGCTGTGCACCACCCGCGCGTGAAATCCCCGAGTGCCGAGCTCTGAAGCAAGACGCTCCAGATGCCCGAAATCGTCCTCCCCCACCGTTCGTCCTCCTTCTCGGGCTTCTTTCGGTGATTTGCGGCTCTGCGTTTCGGTGCTGGTTGGCCCAACATGACTTACCAGGCCGCACTGGTCAACGAAGCGCAAAGGCAGCTCTGGATGCGGTTAACACCAAGTGGGTTGAAAGAACCAGCCCGGGGGTGGACGATCCTTAATCAGCACGTTCGACAGTGGGACCGGGCCGGACAAAACTGGTCCATCATTTGGTTGGGCGCAGTGCAACCTTAGCGTTACGCTGAGTCAGTAGATGAGGACCGGTCGGGACATGTGGGCGGCGCGTACGGCTGGCCACGAGAGAGGGGCCGGTATGTCCGGCAGGCAACACAAGGAGACGGAGACCGCGAGGCGGGTCCGGGCCCGAGGCCTGGCCGCTGGGCGGAGTCTGGCGAGCGTCGCCGAAGAGATCTTCGAGGCATGCTCGCCGCTGTTCGGCACCACCCGGATCAAATCCCACCGGCTTTCGAACGGCATCGCGCTCGCCGACGTGATCGAGCAGGTGCGCGCCCTCTTCGAGCGGGACGGGAAGGCAATCCCGGGAATCGGGGAGACGTTGCTGTCCGCGTATGAATCCGGACTCAAACGCCCCGGGCCCGAGTACCTCCACTACCTCTGCTGTGTCTACCGGGTCGAACCGGTCGCCTTGGGCTACGACGGTCCCTGCATCTGCGGTCATGGTCACCGTATGCCGGGCGTAGTCCGCGGTGGCGACCTGCAAGACGGAAGATCCGACACATCCCCCGTCTCGCGCGAGCTGCTGGTCCTCTCGGACGGTGGTGACCCCTCAACGGGCGGGGGCGAGGAGGACGAGAACGTGCTACGGAGGACGCTGTTGAAGCTCCTCGCCGGCACCTCGGTGAGCCTGGACGGTCAGGTCCTGGGTGCGGTTGAGAACATCAGGCGGCGGATGGACGACACCATGGTGTCGGCGACCGTCTCTCCGGCGATGCTCGATCAGTGGGAGGAATCCACGGTCGGCTTCGGTCGCCAATATATGAACACCCCGCCGCTCCGGCTGCTCTGTGACGTGCTGCTGGAATTCGCGGCGGTGCGCAAGGCGATGGAACGGCGCCAGCCGGTCGATCTTCAGGAGCGGCTCTGCCGGATGGCGGCGCAGCTCTCCGGGCTGTGCGGCATGATCATGATCGATCTCGGCGACCACCGGCTGGCGCGGTCCTTCTTCCGCACCGGGCGGACCGCCGCCGACGAGACGGGCGACCGCGCGCTGCGCGCCTGGGTGGTGGCTCGCGAGGCGCTCGTCCCGCTCTACTACGGCGACCCGCGCGAGGCCCTCACGCTGGCCAAGAAGAGCCGGGACATGGCCGGCCAGACGCCCTGTGCGGCCAAGACCATGGCCCCGGTCGTGGAGGCCAGGGCGCTGGCCATGCTGGCCGGCAGCAACGGCCAGAAGAAGGACGTGGTCGACCAGGCCAAGCGGGCGCTGTCCCGGGCCCGCACCGCGTTCTCCCAGATGGTCCCGTCCGAGCAGGAGGACACCGCGTTCGGCTACACCGAACGCCAGCTCTACTTCTACCAGGGCGACGTGCTGGTGCGGCTCGGCGAGACGCTCGAGGCCGACGTCGTGCTGGAGCAGGCCCTCGGGCAGTACGAGGGCGAGCCGCTGGACCAGACGCTCATCCGGCTCGACCTGGCCCAGTGCCGCCTCATCGAGGGTGAGCCCGAGGAGGCCGTGCAGCTGGCCACCAGGGCGCTGGAGATGATCGAGAAGATCCACCGCACCGAACTGGTGATAGCCAGGGTGAACGAGCTGATCGGCGGCGTCACCGGTAAGTATGGCGAGATCAAGGGCCTGGACCGGCTCAGGGAAGTCGCCCTGGACCGGGCCCAGCTGGATCTCGGCGATCTGGTGGGGGGTCTATGAGCTTCCCGTTACGGGTGCGGCGCTACCGGTGGTCCGATCTGGACCAGGTTTGGGCACTGCACCAGATCAGCCTTGCCCAAGTCGGGCTCGCGCCCGGCGACGGCGTCTACTACGAGGACGATTTCCCCCGGATCAGCGAGGTGTATCTGGCCGATCGGGGCGAATTCCTCGTCGGTGAGGTGCCCGGCGGCCGGATCGTCGCTATGGGCGGATTGCGCCGTTTGGATGAGGACACGGCGGAAATGTGCCGTTTGCGGGTGCATCCGGAGTATCAGCGGCGTGGTTATGGCGCGCAGATCCTGGAATTGCTCGAACAGCGGGCGTGTGAGCTGGGCTACAGCCTCCTGCGCGGGGACACCACCCTGCAGCAGGGGGCGGCGATCGAGCTTTACCGCAAGTACGGCTGGCGCGAACTCAGCCGCGAAGTCCGCGGCGACGCCGTCGTTCTTTATGGCGAAAAATCACTAATTCCTGTGAATTCTGGTCAATTCATCAGGTAAGTACGGCTGGCGAGTGAAAGTTTCCGGCCGGTTCGCCGGGTTCCTCCGAGGACGCTCCGGCCCTTAGGCCGGGGAGGAGCCGGACTCCTGGGGAGCAGGGTAGGAAAAGGCGGATCGCCGTCAGGGCGATTCGCCGTCTGCCTCGACGGTGGCGCGCTCGCCCTCCAGGCGGTACACGATCTCGGAGTTGAGGGACCTGCGGGCGGACTTGGCCTGAGCGACCAGCCACGCATGAAGGCCAGCGGGCAGTCTGAGCGTGATGCGCACTTCATGATCCATACCTCGGATCATAGTGGTAGAGTGGTGTCATGAAGACACCAGGGGCGATTGAGGGTACCGAACATGCCCGGTATACTTATCGGCCCCGTGTGTCCTCGACCGCCCGCACGCGGTTGCTTCCGGAGTGGGACTGGTGTCGGTGGGTGTGGAACGAGTGCGTGGCCAAGTCCAAGGCCGTGCACGCGCACAACAAGACGCACCCCGAGGACAAGCAAACCTGCGGCCCGGCCCAACTCGACATGATGCTGACTGAGGCCCGCGCGAAGACGCCGTGGCTGCGGGAGGGCGCCAGTGTCCCGCAGCAGCAGATCATCCGGGACTTCGGCAAGTCCCGCGCGAAGGCGCAGAAGGACATCAAGGAACGCCTGCCGCAGCGACAGCGGGCCGGGATGCCGAAGTGGAAGAAGAAGCGCGAGAGCGACCCGACGCTGAATTACACCAAGCGCGGGTTCCGGCTGAAGGACGGCTGCCTGCACCTGGCGGGCGGCATTGTCTTGACCGTGGTGTGGTCGCGCGAGTTGCCCGCAGAGCCGTCCAGCGTGCGCGTGTACCGGGACAGCGTCGGCCACTGGTACGCCTCGTTCGTTGTGCCCGCCGAAGTCCAGCCGCTCCCGGCGACGGGCGCGGTGATCGGAATCGACTGGGGTGTCAAGGAGACCGCGACCACCACCTCAGAAGCCCACGACCTCCCCCACGCACGGCACGGCCGGAAGGCCAAGGTGAAGCTGTTGCGGTACGACCGGATGATGGCCCGCCGCAAACCCGCCAAGGGGCAGGCCGCCTCGAAGGGCTACCGCGAGGCCAAGCACCTGCGCGCGAAGGCGTACAAGAAGATCGCCCGGCAGCGGCAGGACACCGGCCGCAAGTGGGCCAAGCGCGTAGTGACCGACCACGACACGATCGCCGTGGAGGACTTCCGCCCGAAGTTCCTCGCCAAGACCACCATGGCCCGCAAGGCGGCAGACGCGGCCATCGGCGCCACCAAGAAGGCCCTGGTGGAGATGGGCCGCAAGCACGGGCGGGACGTCCGTCTCGTGCACCCCGCGCACACCACCATGGACTGCGCATCGTGCGGAGCGAGAACCAAGCACGCACTTCCTCTTTCGGAACGTGTTTACACCTGCACCGCGTGCGGAGTCGTATCTCCCAGGGACAAGAACTCCGCTCGTGTGATGCTGGTCCGGGCTGGTCTGGACCCGGCTGGTGTCGAGGGCGTAAGACCTCCCGGACCGCCGGTCCGGGAGGCGGCCTGAGCCAGGAATCCCTTCCCTTCAGGGAGGGGAGCAGTCAAAACAGGTGATCGAGAATGGTGAGCAGGTTCGGGGGCTCGATCGGCTCGGGGAGCGCGGCCAGGTCGGCCCGGGAGAGCCAGGCGTGGCCGCGGTAGGTGCCGTCCTCCTCCGGGGTGAGTTCGGTGGAGGCCACGTCGGGAGTGGTGTCGAAGCGCGCCAGGAAGAACGGCTCGGTCTTGACGTAGTGCACGCCTAACCAGTGGTAGTCGCGTTCGACCGGTATCCACTGGTCAAGGACCTTGTCCCCAGGCAGCCCGGTCTCCTCGGCGAGCTCGCGGCGAGCCGCTTCCAGGGGCGTCTCGCCGGGTTCGATCCCGCCGCCGGGGGGCTCCCAGAAGACGACATCGCTCACGTGATCGTGCCAGCGGAGCAGGAGCACACGGCCCTGACCGTCCACGCAGAGAACCCGGGCCGCGGGTCGTGAGTCAGCCACGATCGCCCATCCTGCCATCGGAGCGGACGACCTATCTCCGGAACATCCGGGACAGTGATGTCCGGGGAGAGCGATATCATGCTCAGCCGAAGGACACGCGCGCCAAGGGATCCCGATGAACGCCGAATATGTGCTGACCCTGTCCTGCCCGGACCGGCCAGGGGTGGTCGCGGCCGTCTCCGGGTTACTTGCCGGGCGCGGGTGCAACATCACCGAGAGCCAGCAGTTCGGCGATCCCGAGGCCGATCGGTTCTTCATGCGTGTGCAGTTCACCGGTGATGTGCCGGTGGACGAGCTGCGGGTCGCCTTCGCCGCTCTCGCCACCGAGTTCCGGATGGATCTTCAACTTTTCGACCGGGCGGTGAAGCCGCGGGTCCTGGTGCTGGTCAGCAAGTTCGATCACTGCCTGAACGACCTGCTCTACCGGGTGCGCTCCCGGCTGCTCGACATCGAGATCGTCGCGGTCGCGTCCAACCACCCCGACCTGCGACCGCTCACCCAGTCGTACGGGATCGACTACCACCACCTGCCCGTCACGCCGGAGACGAAGAGCAGGCAGGAGGCCGAGGTGCTCACCCTGGTCGACCACTACCGGGCCGATCTGGTGGTGCTGGCGCGTTACATGCAGGTCCTGTCCGAAGACCTGTGCGCCAAGCTCTCCGGCCGGGTGATCAATATTCACCACTCGTTCCTGCCGTCGTTCAAGGGCGCTAAGCCCTACCACCAGGCGCACGCCCGTGGCGTCAAGCTCATCGGCGCCACCGCCCACTACGTGACCGCCGACCTGGACGAGGGCCCGATCATCGAACAGGAGGTGGCCCGGGTGAACCACACCCACTCCGCCACCGACCTGGTCGCCATCGGCAAGGACCTCGAATGCCAGGCCCTGGCTCGCGCCGTCCGCTGGCACGCCGAACACCGAATCCTCCTGGACGGCCACAAGACCGTCATCTTCCCGCGTTAGAGCGCCCGTACGCCCCTGACCCGCCGGGCACAGAAGTTCGAGGCGGAAATTTCCCGCCTCGAACGGATCCGGGCCCGAGCAGGGGTTACGACTCGTGCGCCAGCCCGGTGTGGGTGGCGAGGAAGGCCAGCTGGTCGGCGGCCAGCGCGACCGTCTTGCTGACCGAGCGAGCCCCGTGCCCGGCCTCGGTCTCGTTGCGGAGCAGGATCGGGCGGTCGGAGGACGTCGCGAACTGCAGGGCGGCCGCCATCTTCCAGGCGTGCAGCGGATGCACCCGGGTGTCGGAGGCGAACACGGTGAACAGCGTCGCCGGATAGGCCACCCCCTCCCGGACGTGGTGATACGGCGAGTAGGACCACAGCCAGGCGAACTCCTCGGCCACCTCTGCCGAGCCGTACTCCACGTTCCAGGTGGCGCCGAGGCCGAACTGCTCGTAGCGGATCATGTCCAGCAGCGGGGCGGAGCAGACGACCGCCGCGTAGAGCTCCGGGCGCTGGGTGAGGGCCGCGCCGACCAGCAGGCCGCCGTTGGAGCCGCCGGAGATGGCCAGTTGCGCCGAGGTGGTCACGCCGGTGGCGATCAGGTGCTCGGCCGCCGCGTGCAGGTCGTCGAAGACGTTCTGCTTGGCGCCGAGCATCCCGGCCCGGTGCCACTCCTCGCCCTGCTCGCCGCCGCCGCGCAGCTGCGCGATCGCGTAGACCCCGCCGGCCTCGACCCAGGTCAGGATGGAGGCCGAATAGCCGGGCGCCATCGAGATGCCGAAGCCGCCATAGCCGTACAGCACGGTGGGGCGGGGGCCTGAGCCGTCGACGGGGGAGATGACCAGCATGTGCACCTCGGTGCCGTCGGCCGAGGAGTAGACGACGTGCTCGGTTTTGACCGGGGGGACCTCCACCGTGCCGGGGGAGGAGGCCCAGAGGGTCGTCTCGCCGGTTCTGGCGTCGTAGCGCTGGATCGTGGGCGGGGTGGTGTTGTCGGTGTAGCCGAACCAGGCCTCGTGGCCGCCCTCAGGGCGCTCCGAGATGCCGCCGATGGTGCCGAGGCCGGGGGTGGGCACCGCGCCGGTCCTGACGCCGTCAGACAGGCGGTGCACCGAGATCTCCGCGATCGCGTGGCGGGTCCAGCCCACCAGCATGATCGGATCGTCCAGCTCGTCGAGGATCGCGAAGTCGCTCAGCACGGCCTCGGCGTCCTGCGGGATCAGGTCCCGCCAGTTCTCGTGGCCGGGAGCCTCCGGCGAGGCCACGCACACCCGGCCGCGTGGCGCGTCCCGGTCGGTGAACACGTAGAGCCTGCCGTCCCGGCCGAGGTGCAGGCCGGTCTGCGCGTCCACGTCCTCCTGGACGGTGATCAGCGTGGGGGACTCGCGCGGGGAGGACTCCAGGTCGGCGATCCAGAGATCGTTGCGCGGCGCGGTGCCCCGGGAGGCGGAGATCGTCAGCCAGCGGCCGTCGCGGGAGACCGAGACCCCGTAGTAGTTGGTCTTCTCCAGCCCTTCGCCGAAGATCATCACATCGTCGTCGGCGGGCGTGCCGAGAACATGCAGGTAGACGCGCCGGTGATACTGATCCTCGCCCTCCGGCACCTGATCGGGGGCCAGCCGGCGCACGTAGTAGTAGGACTCCCCACCGGGCAGCCAGGCCACCGGAGAATACCGGCACCGGTCGATCGGGCCCTCGACCACCGCGCCGCTCTCGATGTCCAGCACGTGCAGCTGGGACTCCTCGTCGCCGCCGACCGAGATCTGGTACGCCAGCAGCCGCCCTTCCTTGTCGGGCTGCCAGGAGTCGAGCGTGGTCAGCCCGGACGGATCCAGCGCCATCGGGTCGATCAGGGCGCGCTCGCCCCGCTCGTCCACCACGTAGAGCACCGCGTGCTCCTGCTCGGGGGTGCGGCGCATGAAAAAGTGTTTGTCGCCGCGCCAGGTCGGGGCCCCGATGGACCCCGATTTCAGCAGTTCCTCGACCCGCCCGCGGAAGCGCTCCCGGCCGGCCAGCCCGGCCTGCCCGAGCAGCTCGCTCTGGGCCTCCAGCCACTCCTTCACCTCGGGCGCGTCCGGATCCTCCAGCCATCGGTACGGATCGGGCACGGAGGTGCCGTGCAGGTCGTCGACGATCTCGGCCCGGCGAGCCGGTGGGTAAGGCGGTCGCGTCATGTCACGCACTTTAGGGCAGGCCACCGACAGACTCGTACCCCCAATACCGGGGAGTAAAAAGATGATCGCCGGGGCATAAAGAGCACCAGGCGTATCAGTTGCCCAGGTTATGGGGTGGCGGACAGGTCATCGCAAAGGCCACACTTTGGTTGAGGACGGTGCCGTGGTGACCATCCGCTGGACCGTCCGGCGGAGGTCTTCGTGAAGGAAACACCCGAGTCCCAACAGGTGGGGCCGCAACGTAGGCGCACAGTTGTCGCTCTGCGACTCGCCGCTCTCCGGTCGGCCGCCAGGTCTGCCGAGACTGCCGTGGAGGCCGGCTGATGCGCCAAGTCCTGCTCCTCAACGCCACCTACGAACCGCTCACCACGCTCTCCCTGCACCGGGCCATCATCCTGGTGCTGAGGGAGAAGGCCGACGTCGTCCACCGGGACGGCCGGGGCACGGTTCTCCGATCGGCCACCCGGACCCTGGACGTGCCGTCCGTGATCCGGCTGCGCCGCTACATCCGTATTCCGTACCGGTCCAGGATCCCGCTCACGCGGGCGGCGCTGATGCGCCGGGACGACTTCCGCTGCGCGTACTGCGGGCAGCGGGCCGAGACCATCGACCACGTGATCCCCCGATCCAAGGGTGGCCCGCACACGTGGGAGAACTGCGTCGCCTCATGTATGCCTTGCAATCACCGCAAGGCGGACAAGCTGCTGGAAGAGATCGGGTGGTCGCTCCGCGTCAGTCCAGCCGTGCCACGCGGTGCGCACTGGCGGCTGATTGGTGCACAATTCGACGGTGATCCGCAGTGGGCTCCTTATCTCACGGAGTCGGCGGCCTGAACTCGCTGATCGGACGGGCACAATCGAATCATGACGTGGACGCTCACCTCAGACGTGTCGGCCTACGCCGAAGCAGCCGAGCCCTGGCTGCTCCGGGACCCCGTGCGCAACACGGTCCTGCTGACCGTGTTGCGCTGGATCCGGAGCGGTCAGTACTCGGATCCCTTGATGGGCTGGTTTGTCGAGCATGGGGAGGTGCGGGGGGCGTTATGTCATACGCCGCCGTATCCGCTGCTGCTGGGGTCGTCCCCGTTCGCCGAGTTGCCCGCTCTGGTGGGGCAGCTGGTCAATCGTGGTCGTGAGCTGCCCGGGGTGACCGGGCCGGTGGAGACCGTGTCCACTTTCGCCTCCGCCTGGTGGCAGCCGGAGAAGGAACGCCGCTCGGAGCGCCTCTACCGGCTCGCCATGCTGGTCGCGCCCGGCGGCCCTGACGGTCGTTCCGCCCTGTACGGCCCAGGCCGGGCGCGGGTGGCCACCCTCGACGACCTCCCGACCGCCGTCCACTGGTTCCGCGCCTTCCAGACCGAGGCCCACGTCGACGTCTCCGCCGACCCCGGGCCGGTCGTCTCGGCGCGCCTGAATCGCAACGAGCTCGTCTGGTGGGAACTCGCGGGTCGCCCGGTCTCACTGGCGGGTGTATCGACGCCGATCTCCGGCATGTCCCGCATCGGCCCCGTCTTCACGCCTCCGGAATTCCGGCGCCACGGGTACGGCTCAGCCGTCACCTACGCCGCCACCCGCAAAGCCATCGACGACGGCGCCACCGAGGTCCTCCTGTTCACCGACCTCTCCAACCCCGTCTCCAATTCGATCTACCAATCCATCGGGTACGTCCCGGTATCCGACTACGCAACCATCACCTTCTCCTGAAGTGTTGCGGTTTTTCCCCCACCCACCCGCCCTTTGGGTCGTTCGCACTCGGCTCCATCGGCCTTCGGCTCCATCGGCCTTCGGCTCCATCGGCCTCCGGCCCCATCGGCCTCCGGCCCACCGGCCTCCGGCCCACCGGCCTCCGGCCCACCGGCCTTCGGCCCCACGGCCTCCGGCCCACCGGCCTCCGGCCCCACCGGCCTCCGGCCCCACCGGCCTCCGGCCTTGGGATGTCCTGCGCCCTGGGTTGGGTTCCTGCGAGTGGACCGGAGCTCCGGCTTGAAGGTGGGGTCCGCGGCGATCAATAGGCGGTCAGAAGGCGACTGATATTCACCAGGGTCGTGGCCGTTCGCGGTCGGTGGCTTCTGGGCGCACGCGCCGCCAAGGTGGTCACGGCACGGATTATGATGCGCTTATGCCTCGCTATGACTTTCGGTGTCGGTCCTGTGGTTCCACGTTTGAGTTGAACCGTCCGATGGCCGAGGCGAACGCGCCTGCGACCTGTCCGGATGGGCACGACGACACGGTGAAGCTGCTGTCCACCGTGGCGGTGACGGGGGCCGCGTCGGCTGGAGCCGCGCCACGCGCTTCCGGTGGCGGCGGCGGGGGATGTTGTGGCGGCGGTTGCTGCGGCTGATCGCCTAGCTACCGGGTGCGGCTAAGCCCGCCCGTCCAGAGCGCCTGGCAAGCTAA
>NZ_BLAE01000070.1:0-36121 GCF_009687865.1 Acrocarpospora macrocephala | reverse complement strand
TGTGAGCTGCGTGACCCCGGCAAGGCACTCCACGCGCGCCCGGTGTGAGCTGCGTGACCCCGGCAAGGCACTCCACGCGCGCCCGGCGTGAGCTGCGTGACCCCGGCAAGGGCCGCAGGTACCACGCGAGTGCCGGGCGAAGGCCCGAGTGGCAGACGAGTCCGGCCAGGCCCACGTTGCTAGACGCGTGCCTGGCAGGACCCAAGGTGTCTGGTGATCGCCCGGAGGGTGTCAGGCGACCTTGCGGCGCTGGAAAGGTAAGTAGCGCTCGGGTAGGTGGGGGCGGGCCGGGATGTCGGTGGGCTCGACCGAGATGATGCGGTCGAAGCGGAAGGCGCGGATGCCTCGGCGGAGGCGGCACCAGCCGACGAGGTACCAGTAGTCGCGGTGGACCAGGCAGGTCACCGGCTCTACGTCGCGGACGGTGAGGGTGGAGCCGGCGTCCAGGTACTGGAGGCGGACCACCTGGCGGGTGGTGATGGCGCCGGCGACCGCGCGGGCGCGGCGGGCGACGTCGGGGGGCATCGGCGTGGTCAGGGTGGAGAGGGTGGTCGCGATCACGTCGTCGTCGAGGTCGAGGTGTTCGAATGCGTGCCGGAGCCCGCGGCGGGCCGTCACGGACTGCGGGCCCGTGCCGAGGTGGGCGAGCGAGAGCGCGAGCGCGGCGATTTCGGCGGTCGTCAACGACCCCGTGTGCCTAATGACGTTGGCCATACCCCAGATTTTACCGAGCAGCACTGACATTTTTCGAACGCACGCTTGAGGAATCCGGCAGAACTGGACCTCTCGACACGGCCGCTCACCGGAACCGGCGGCGTGGTCGTGGCAACCCGTGGGCAGGGGCGGCCATAAGTGCTCAGCGAAGTTGCCCTGGGCTCTGGGCTGGCGGGGTGGCTGGTGGGGCAGGTTGCAGGGGGTTGCGGACGCGCCCGGGAGTGCTCAGCGAAGCTGTCCTAGGCTCCGGCGTGGGCCGGGTTGGGAGGACAGGTTGCCGAGCTCGCGGGCGTGTCCGTGAACCTCTAGCGGGAACTGTCTGAAGGCGTCAGCGGGATAGCTGGGAAAGGTCGCGGGACGCGCCCGTGGATGCTGACGTGGTCAGGGCCGCGTACGCCTGGAGGGCCGCGGTGACCGGGCGGTTGCGGTTGCGGGGGCGGTAGCGGCCGAGGTCGGCGAGGAGGGCTTCGCGGCGGACGGCCAGGTCGGCCTCGCTGACCTTGAGTTCGATCGAGCGGCCGGGGATGTCGATCTCGATGATGTCGCCGTCCTCGACCAGGGCGATCGCGCCGCCCTCCGCCGCCTCGGGGGAGGCGTGGCCGATGGAGAGCCCGGACGTGCCGCCGGAGAAGCGGCCGTCGGTGACCAGGGCGCAGGCCTTGCCGAGGCCCTTGCCCTTGAGGAACGAGGTCGGGTAGAGCATCTCCTGCATGCCGGGGCCGCCCTTCGGGCCCTCGTAGCGGATCACCACGACGTCGCCCTCGCGCACGCGGTTGGCGAGGATGCCCTCCACCGCGTCCTCCTGGGACTCGAACACCACGGCGGGCCCGGAGAAGCGCCAGATCGACTCGTCCACCCCGGCCGTCTTCACGATGCAGCCCTCGACGGCGATGTTGCCGTACAGCACGGCGAGGCCGCCGTCGCGGGTGTAGGCGTGCTCGGCGTCGCGGATGCAGCCCTCGGCCCGGTCCAGGTCCAGCGTGTCCCAGCGCGCCTCCTGCGAGTACGGCTTGACGGTCCGCACGTTCCCCGGCGCGGCGTGCCACAACTCGGCCGACTCGGGGATCGCGGTCGGCGACTTCACGTCCCACTGGGCCAGCAGGTCAGCCATCGTGCCGCCGTTGACGGTCAGCGCGTCGCGGTGGATCAGCCCGGCCCGGTCGAGCTCGCCCAGGATCGCGGGGATCCCTCCGGCCCGGTGCACGTCCTCGACGTGGTATTTCGCGGTCGCCGGGGCCACCTTGCACAGGCACGGCACCCGCAGCGAGATCTCGTTGATCTCCTTGAGGCCGAAGTCCACCTCGGCCTCCCGGGCCGCGGCCAGGATGTGCAGGATCGTGTTGGTCGAGCCGCCCATGGCCACGTCCAGCGCCATCGCGTTCTCGAACGCGTCCTTGGTGGCGATGCTGCGCGGCAGCACGCTCTCGTCGTCGTCCTCGTAGTAGCGCCGGGTGATCTCCACCAGCCGCCGCCCGGCGTCCTGGAACAGCTTCTTGCGGGCCAGGTGGGTGGCCAGGATGGTGCCGTTGCCAGGCAGCGCCAGGCCGATCGCCTCGGCCAGGCAGTTCATCGAGTTGGCGGTGAACATGCCGCTGCACGAGCCGCAGGTCGGGCAGGCGTTCTCCTCCATCTCCAGCAGCTCGGCGTCGGAGACGCTGTCGTTGGCGGCGGCGATCATCGGGTCGATGAGGTCCAGCTTGCGGCCGGGCGTCTTGCCCGCTTCCATGGGCCCGCCGGAGACGAAAACCGTGGGGATGTTCAGCCGGAATGCGGCCAGCAGCATGCCTGGGGTGATCTTGTCGCAGTTGGAGACGCAGATCAGCGCGTCCGCGCAGTGCGCGTTCACCATGTACTCGACCGCGTCGGCGATCAGCTCCCGGGACGGCAGCGAGTAGAGCATGCCGCCGTGGCCCATCGCGATGCCGTCGTCCACGGCGATCGTGTTGAACTCGCGCGGGATCGCCCCCGCCTCCCGGATCGCCCCGGCCACCACGTCGCCGACCTCGCGCAGGTGCACGTGCCCGGGCACGAACTGGGTGAAACTGTTGGCGACAGCGATGATCGGCTTGCCGAGATCGCTGCCGGCTACCCCGGTCGCCCGGAGCAGGGCCCGGGCTCCGGCCATGTTCCTGCCGTGAGTGACCGTACGAGACCTGAGGGCGGGCATGGCCGGGACTCCCATCGGAAGATGACGCTTGAGTCTCCCTATGCTACGACCCACTGCCCAGTCGTTGAGACGTCCATCCCACAAAGCGGTACGGCCCACGCCAAGCCTGCCGCAGGCCGTACCAGACGAAACTCAGTCGTCGCCGTAGCGCGGTGGGAGGACGCGTTCCGCGGCCTGGTAGATCGAGTCGATCTCGGCCGTGGTCAGGGACTTCTCCCGTTTGGTGATCCACTTGCGGACCAGGCCGCCGGAGAAGACGTCCACGTCCCGGATGTTGAGGATCCGCCAGGGGATGGCGGGGCCGTAGATCGCCAGGGACGGCACGACCGTGACCTCGCGGCCGAGCGCCTGGGTGATCAGGTCGCTGGCCTGGTTCGCCTCCCAGCGGGCCTCGTCGAGGCGGGGTTTCTGGTTGAAGGGGCCGTGGAACAGCTTGCGGTGCGACTGCACGCGCACGGGCAGCCGCCTGTCCCACTTCTCGGAGTCGACCGCATACACCCCCGTGGGCCCGACGACCAGGTGGTCGATCTGGGCGTCGCTGTTGGGGATGGCGCGGGCGTGCAGAGTCTTGTAGCCGCCACGTTCCAATTTCTTGAGCTGGCCCTCGGTCCGCCGCTCGGCCACCGAAGGACGCCGCCAGGCGGGGACCGAAGAGGCGGTCCTGGCCCGATAGACGGTGTCCGCGATGGCCGCGAGAATCGCGGCGGTGAGGCCGACGCGCCAGCTCAGCAGCAGCACGCCGAAGACGACTCCGGCCGCTACAGCGATCAGGGCACGTCGCCGCAGATGCTGGTATTTGGGCTGCTTGAGCATGCTCTGCAGGGATGCGCGCTCTACGGGCGCATACGTCGACGCGGGCGCATCAGGTCGCGTCGAGGATCGTTCACGATCGGTCAACCTGATCGGTGACGTATCGTGACCCTCATCGGGCGCTAGACCGGTATCCACGTCACTCACGGTAGTTGAGCCGCCAAGAGGTTGCCTAGTGTTGCCTGGTTCATACTTTTGTGGCCCGCTTCTGCAGATTCGCATGGACCATTTGTGGGCACCATCTCTAGATATCTCCGCGTCGGCCGCTTACCGTTCAGTAGCGTGACCAGCATTCATGACCTTACCGCGCTGGAGTTGGCGGCGGCCGTACGGAACCGTGAACTGTCCCCGGTTGAGATCACTGAGCACTACTTGGACCGTATCGACAGGCTTGGCGCGTCGGTCGGCGCCTATGTCACCGTGACCGCCGAGATGGCACTTGACCAGGCACGACAGCTGGAGACGCAGGATCCGGCGAAGCGTCCGCTGTTCGGCGTGCCGATTCCGATTAAAGATCTCAATCTGGTGAAGGACGTCCCGATCTACTTTGGTTCGGCCACGTACGAGGGGTTCGTCGCCCCGGTCAGCGACAGCGTGGTGGACCGATTGCGGGACGCGGGAACGATCATGCTGGGTAAGACCAGTACGCCAGAGTTCGGTTTGCCGTGCTACACCGAGACCGCGATCAGCGAGCCGGCCCGCACTCCGTGGGATGTGACCAGGTCGGCGGGTGGTTCCAGCGGGGGCGCCGCGGCGGCTGTGGCCGCCGGGCTCGCGCCCGCCGCGCAGGGCAGTGACGGAGCGGGGTCGATCCGGATCCCGGCCTCCGTCTGCGGTCTGTACGGCATCAAGCCCAGCCGTGGCCGCATCTCGTTCGCCCCGATCGTCCCGGACCTGGCGGGCCTGTCCACCAACGGCCCGATTACCCGCGATGTCGCCGACGCCGCTGCCCTGCTGGACGTGATGGCCCACAACAACCCGGGCGACCTCTACTACGCGCCGCCGCCCGCCCTCGGCTCCTTCACCGCGTACGCCGGGCGCGACCCCGGCCGCCTCCGCATCGCCCGCTACATCGACCCGGTGGTCGCCGACGCCGAGGTGCACCCGGAGGTACGCGCCGCCTACGAGAGCGCCTCCGCCGTGCTGGCAGGACTGGGGCACGAGATCGTCGACATCGCCTCGCCGTTCGGCCCGGACATGGTGCCCGAGTTCGAGCGCATGTGGTTCAGCTTCGCCTGCATGCACCCGGTCGCCGAGGAGCTGGAGTCCCAGCTCCGCCCGCTGACCGCCTGGTTGCGCGAGCGCGGCTTCCTCACGCCCGCCCCCGACTTCCTCAAGGCCCAGTCGGCGCTCCAGCTCGCCACCCGGTTCGCACTGCTGATCACCGACGAGTACGACGCCGTCCTCACCCCCACCGTCACCCAGCCCCCGGCCCCGGTCGGCTGGTTCGAGGACGTCGACGACCCCAAGGAGACTTTCCAGCGAATGAAAGCTTTCGCTCCCTTTGCCGCCACCAGCAATGTCAGCGGGCAACCGGCCGTGAATTTGCCGCTCTATTGGACTCCCGAGGGTTTGCCCATCGGCGTCATGCTTTCCGGCCGGTACGGCGAGGAGGGCCTCCTGATTTCCCTGTCGTCGCAGGTAGAGGCGTCGGTCGGGGGGTTCTGGGGAGACCGCAGACCGCAGATCTGGGACTAGGAAATATCCGAACTCGGGCGTAACGTCGATATATGGACAGTGCGCCGGAAATTCTTGCGTTTCTTGTCATCACGTCCGGCACGATATTCGTGGTCGTCGGGCTGCTGGTGCTCGTATTGTCCGGTCGGAAACGGCGCCGGAACAAGGACGAGGTCGTCTGGATCGGCGGGCCGTACGACACCGAGCACGGGGTGGGCCGCTCCTCGCTGGAGCTGACCACCGTCGTCCCGCGCGGCGATCCACCGCACGTGGACTGGCCCGAACTGGCCGAGACCGCGGAACCCGGCCGCCACGTCGGCGGCGCATCGGCGGGGTGGTGATCTAGATGGCGACCCTCTCCACACTCCAGGCCGTCGACATCCGTACGGTCGTGCGAAACGCGAACAGCAGGACCGGGCTGCATTTCGCCGTGTACACCGGTCCTTCCCAGGGCCCGCGGCGGCACTTCGCCGAACGCCTGCACGCGGCGCTGGGCGCGCAGGCGCCGTACTCGGTGCTGATCATGGTGGACACGGCCGGGCGCGGCCTGGAGATCGTCACCGGCGGGCTGGCCAGGCAACGGCTCTCCGACGGCGACTGCCGCCTGGTGGCCATGTCCATGGCGACGAGGTTCAGCGTCGGCGACCTGATGGGCGGCCTGGCCGGCGGCATCGGCGCCCTCGCCGCCCGCGCCCTTTAATGAGAAACCCGTCCCATAGCCAGCCGCGTTGCCGCCGACCAGGCGATTCACCGCTGCGGCTGTCCAGATCACGACTTTCTCATTAATAACCGCGCAGCAGCGAGATCACGTGCTCTGACACGTCGGCGAGCAGGCGGGCCGGGCGCAGGTCCGCGCCGGCGATGGCGGAGAACAGGCTGGGCAGTCCGGCCAGCGGGAACCCGTCCCGGCGCATGACCTGGTGCCCGATGCCGTTCTTGTCCAGCGCGCCCCGGCTGCGCTGCCAGGCGTCCAGGACCTCCTCCGGGGAGGGCACGCCGAAGCCGTGGCCGACCGGGGCCGCGTGGCGGAGCCGTACCAGCGGGGTTTCGGCGAAGGCGAGGGCGGCCCGGCAGCGCAGGGCGAGGTTCTCGCGGTCGGGTACCCACTCGATGGCGGGGCAGGGATTGCGGCATTTGGCGACGCAGGTCGCCAGCGCGCCGGCGACCTGGCTGTGCTGCCGGTCGAAGTAGGCGCGCCAGCCTTCGCCCGGTTCGCCCGCCACCCGGAGGGTGCGCTCGGTCGCCGACTGCTCGGAGCGGGTGTGGTCGCAGTCACGGTCGCCGATCACGCCGAACCTGCTGCCGGGCGCGCGCAGCCCTTCCGGCCAGCGGGCCGGATCGCCGGAATGGCCCAGCGCCGTCTCGTACGCCAGCAGCGGCAGGTATTCCGCGGCGATGTGCAGCGCGGCCATCATGGCGCTCAGCTCGCGCTGGTCCCAGCGGACCTTGATCACCTCAAGCAGCAGCGCGTACGCCGGGCGCAGCGAATCCAGCGCCCCCCGCGGCTGCCCTTTGGGCGTCTGCGGCATGTGGCAGGCTCGGGCCCGGCGGCGGAGATCGGCCGGGATCGTCGGCACGTCCAGCTCGCTGGCGAAATCCTCCGCGTCCAGGGTCAGTAACCGTTGCCCGAACTCGCAGACCGCCGAGACATGGGCGGCTTTGACCGGATTGGCCAGGACTGCGGGAGCCAGCGCCCCAACATCCCCGAACGAATACCGCCGGGCGAGCGCGATCAGCAGGTCCTGGGCTGACTCCATCAGATCACTTTCTCATGGACCCGGCCGGAGACCCGGGTCGCCCCGGGTCTCCCCTGGTGCTTCAGGAGTCCTTGGCCTGGGCGCGCAGGGCCCGGGCGATGCCGTCCGCGCCCTCCAGCAGCAGCCGGCGCAGCGCGTGCGGCGGCTGGGATGCCGAGAGCAGCTCCTGGGTGCGGTCGATCGTGCCCTGCGAGATCAGCAGCGCCGGGTAGCAGCCGATCGCGAACGTCTGCGCCATGTCGGACGTCCACGACTTCCAGATCTGGCCGACCTCCTCGAAGTAGGCCGCGCCGTAGGGCTCCAGCAGGTCCACGTGGTGCGGATCCATGAAGCCCTGCACGGTGGAGCGCAGCAGCGCGCCGCTCAGCGCGCCGCCGGTGATGGCCGCCCACGCCTCCGCCTTGGCCGCCGCCGTCGGGATGGCCGCCCTGGCCGCCGCCGCCGACCGTTCGCCGGTGGCGGTCGCGTCCCTGACCAGCTCGGCGTCGATGTCGGCCGCGCCGAGCACCCCGCCGGAGACCAGCGCGTGGGTCAGCGTCCAGCGTAGGTCGGCGTCGACGGTCAGCCCGTCGGGCACGGCCGTCCCGGACAGGATATCCCGCAGGATCGCCAGGTCTTCGGCCGAGGTGGCCACGGCTGAGAACGCGTTGAGGTAGGCCAGCTGGCGGTCCGAGCCGGCCTCGGCGCCGTTGAAAAGCTCGCGCAGGGTGTCAGCCAGCTGGGCCAGGCCGGTGGCCCGCCACTCGGGCGCCGCGTACTGCTGGACCGCGAGGCGGGCCTGGCGCAGGACGGTCTGCAGCACGGTGATGTCGCCGACCGCGTCGATGCCCGAGGTCACCAGGCGCACGTAGTCGCGGGTGGCCATTTCGCCGTCGCGGGTCATGTCCCACGCCGCCGACCAGCACAGCGCGCGCGGCAGCGACTCGGTGAACGCGACGATGCCGCCGCCCACCAGGGTGGCCAGCGAGCCCTCGTCGAGGCGGATCTTGGCATAGGTCAGGTCGTCGTCGTTGACCAGCACGAGGTCGGGGCGAGCCTCGCCGATCAGCTCGGGCACCGGGGTTCTGGCACCGACCACGTCCAGCTCGATTCGCTTGACCCGGACCAGCCTGCCTTCGTCCATGGAGTAGAGGCCGATGGCGATGCGGTGTGAGCGCAGCGTCGGGTAGGCCGGCGGAGCCTCCTGCAATACCTCGAAGCTGGTGAACCTGCCGGTCGCGTCCACCTCGAAGGACGGGCGGAGCGTGTTGACCCAGGCCGTCTCCAGCCACTCCTTGGACCACGACGACAGCTCTCGCCCCGAGGTGCGCTCCAGCGCCCCGAGCAGGTCCTTCAGCTCGGTGTTGCCCCAGGCGTGCTCGTTGAAGTAGTCGCGCACCCCGGCCAGGAAGTTGTCCAGGCCCACGTAGGCGACCAGCTGCTTGAGCACGCTGGCGCCCTTGGCGTAGGTGATGCCGTCGAAGTTGACCTCGACGGCCTGCATGTCCGGGATGTCGGCCGAGATCGGGTGGGTGGACGGCAGCTGATCCTGCCGGTACGCCCAGGCCTTCTCCACGTTGGCGAACGTGGTCCACGCGCCCTGCCCCCACCGGGTGGCCTCGGCCTGGCACAGCACCGACATGTAGGTCGCGAACGACTCGTTCAGCCACAGGTCATCCCACCAGCGCATGGTGACCAGGTCGCCGAACCACATGTGCGCCATCTCGTGCAGCAGCGTCTCCGCGCGGCGCTCGATGATGGCGTCGGTCACCCGGGACCGGAAGACGTAGTCCTCCAGGAACGTGACGCAGCCCGCGTTCTCCATCGCGCCCGCGTTGAACTCCGGCACGAACAGCTGGTCGTATTTCCCGAACGGGTAGCGCAGCCCGAACACCTGGTGGAAGAAGTCGAAGCCCTGCTTGGTGACCGCGAAGAGGTTGTCCGCGTCCAGGTGCTCGGCCAGCGACTGCCGGACGAACAGGCCCAGCGGGATGCCGTCGTGCTCGTCCCTCACCACCGCGTACGGCCCCGCGACGAGAGCGGTGATGTAGGTGGACAGGACCGGGGTGGCGGGGAAGTGCCAGCGTTTGGCGGCTTGGAGCGTGCCATGACGGCCCTCGTGGGCCGGGAGTTCGGCGACGGAGTCGGGAGCGGCGTTGGAGACGACCTCCCAGTCGCCCGGCGCGATGACGGTCAGCTCGAAGGTGGCCTTGAGGTCGGGCTGGTCGAAGCACGCGTACATCCGGTGCGCGTCGGCGGTCTCGAACTGGCTGTGCAGGTAGACCTTCTGGTCCACCGGGTCGACGAACCGGTGCAAACCCTCGCCGGTGCGCATGTAGGACGCGTCGGCGTCGACCCGCACCTCGTTGTGCTCGGCCAGACCCGGCAGCGGGAACCGGCCGCGCTCCGCGTCATACGCGCTGATGTCCAGCTCGGTTCCGTTGAGCACGACCGAGCGCAGGTGCGCGCCGTGCAGATCGATGAAGGTGTCCGCCCCCGGCTGGGCACAGGTGAAGTGAGCGGTCGTGACGCTCTCGAACCGCTCCTCGCCCTCAGTCAGGTCGAGCTCCACCGCATACGACTGGACGGTCAGCAGCCGGGCGCGCTCCCGGGCCTCGTCACGGGTCAGATTGCCTGCCACATCCGCTCCTCATCCACACGTCCCCGCCGCTCCGTCGCCACGGGACTCCTGAATCCTGCCACGACGCTCTGACAAAGCCGCAATCAAGTTTTGCCCTACCTGGAATAGGGAGAACTCTGACTTCGGTTGTCGATCGATGCAAACCCTAATCCAGTTGCGAGACCTAACAAATGTCAGACGCGCAGTTGGTGGATTTCTGGTTAGACCCCATCTGTCCGGAGGACCCCCGGGCCCCGTGCTCGGGCGTTCGGCACCCGAACGAACGTTCGGAGAAGTAGGTTTACCTCTGAGTGGTACTGGACTTCCTCCGGAATTGAATCGTTCTCCACTGGATATTGCGGGTGTTCACCGATCTTGGAAGACTTCGGCTTTCCGCGTGGTTGCGCCGTACGCTGAGCGAAGACACCCCAAATGAATACATGAAGATCGTGTGTCGGCCTCTGCGCGGGACCGCACCCGACCGGCCGGGAGATCCAATCGGGCATGTCCCCATTGGATGTGAAACACGCCATCACTTCCTGGTTCGTGCGCTCGCCATCTGACAATCCCCGCGCAAGGATGAGGTACATGCGTCACCTTTACGTGAACGGATCGTGGACACCTTCCACCTCGGGCGAGGTGGTCGATGTGATCAACCCCGCTACCGAGGAGGTCATCGACCAGGTTCCGGCCGGCACGCCGAGTGACGTGGCAGCCGCGGTCGACGCCGCGCACGCCGCCTTCATCCCCTGGTCCGCGACCTCGCCCGCCGACCGTGGCAAGCTCCTCGCCGACGCCGCCGCGCTGCTCAGGGAGCGGGCCGACCAGATCGCCACCACCATCGCCACCGACATGGGCGCGCCCTACTCCCTGGCGCTGAAGGTGCAGACGCTGATGCCCGCGGGGGTGCTGGAGTCGTACGCGCAGATGGCCGAAGGGCTGGTCGCCGAGAGCCGGGTGGGCAACTCGCTCATCCTGCGCGAACCGGCCGGAGTGGTGGGTGCGATCACCCCCTGGAACTACCCGCTCCACCAGGCCGTCTGCAAGGTCGCCGCGGCGCTCGCCGCCGGGTGCACGGTCGTGCTCAAGCCCAGCGAGGTGGCCCCGCTCGCCGCGTACGCGCTGGCCGACGTGCTGCACGACGCCGGGCTGCCGGCGGGCGTGTTCAACCTGATCAGCGGGCCAGGACCGGTGGTCGGCGAAGCCCTGGCCAGCCATCCGCTGGTGGACGTGGTGTCCTTCACCGGCTCGACCAGGGCGGGGCGGCGGGTGGCCGCGCTGGCCGCCGAGAGCGTCAAGCGGGTGGCGCTCGAACTGGGCGGCAAATCCGCCAACATCATCCTGCCGGACGCGGACCTGGAGAAAGCGGTCGCCTCCGGGGTGTCGCACGCCTACGTGAACTCCGGCCAGACCTGCTCGGCGCTGACCCGGATGCTCGTGCACTGGGACCAGTACGACGACGCGGTCGCCCTCGCCGTCGCCGCCGCCCGCACGTTCACGGTGGGCGACCCGTTCGCGGAGGGCACCCGGCTCGGCCCGCTCGTCTCGGCCGCCCAGCGGGACCGGGTGATCCGCTACATCAACACCGGGCAGGAAGAGGGTGCCCGGCTCGTCACCGGGGGCACCGACTATCCGCTGGAGCGCGGGTACTACGTCGAGCCGACCGTCTTCGCCGGAGTCGCGCCCGGGATGACGATCGAGCAGGAGGAGATCTTCGGGCCGGTGTTGTCGATCGTGCCGTTCGGCTCGGAGGATGAGGCCGTGGCCATCGCCAACGGCACGCCGTACGGGCTGGCGGGGGCGGTCTGGGCGGGCAGCGAGGAACGCGCGGTGAGCGTGGCGCGGCGGCTGCGCACCGGGCAGGTGTCGATCAACGGCGGGCGGTTCAACGCGCTCGCGCCCTTCGGCGGCTACAAGCAGTCCGGCATCGGGCGCGAGCTGGGGGAGCCGGGCCTGGCGGAGTTCCTGGAGATCAAGGCGCTGCAGCTGTGAGTCAGGGGGTCTGCAGCATGATCTTGCGGGCCGTGTCCCTGGGCAGCCGATCCACGTAGAGCCGCCCTTCCAGGTGGTCGAACTCGTGCTGGAAGCAGCGGGCCAGCATGCCCCGCGCGGTGATCGCGAGCGGCCGGCCGAGCTGGTCGAAGCCGCGCACGGTGACGCCCGCCGCGCGTGGCGTGGGCGCGTAGAGCGGCTTGCCGGTCTCCCGCCCGGGCACCGACAGGCAGCCTTCCTCCTCGACCACCTCGTCCGGGTCGTCGATGGTCAGCTCCGGGTTCACCACGTGACCCTTGCGGTTGGTGATCTCGTAGACGAACAGCCGTTTCGGCACGCCGATCTGCGGCCCGGCCAGGCCCACCCCGTTGGCCAGATACATGGTGGCGAACATCTCGTCGATCAGCCGGCGCAGCTCACGGTCGAATTCCGTGATCGGCTCCGCCGCGGTGCGCAGGACCGGGTCGCCAAGATAACGGATCTCGCGCATCGCGCTCTCCAGGAACGAGTAAGGGGTCGGCCGGGTGATTGGCCATTACTCTAGTGGACCTGAGAAACTGGCGGGGTGCGCGTCTACATAGGTTCCGACCATGCCGGCTACGAGCTGAAGAATCACCTGGTCTCCTGGCTGAAGGAGCACCACCACGAGGTGGTCGACTGCGGCCCGGCGGGCTTCGACCCCGAGGACGACTACCCGCCCTTTGTGCTCCGCGCCGCCGCGGGCGTGGCCGAGGATCCGGGCAGCCTCGGCGTGGTGATCGGGGGCTCCGGCAACGGCGAGCAGATCGCCGCCAACAAGGTGCCCGGCATCCGCGCCGCCCTGGCCTGGAACGAGGACACGGCGAAGCTCTCCCGCGAGCACAACGACGCCAATGTGATCAGCATCGGCGCCCGCATGCACCCGGTCGAGCAGGCCACCCGGTTCGTGGAGCTGTTCCTGGCCACGCCGTTCTCCGGGGCCGAGCGGCACGCCCGCCGCATCACCATGCTCTCCGACTACGAGCGGACCGGCGAGCTACCCCCCCTGCCCTAACTCCCGCGGGGACAGCGGGGGCTTGCGGGTCTCCCGCCTGGGCATCTCGTCGCGCAGGGGCCGCCGGTCGGCGGCCTCCTGCTGCTCGGCCGTCGGGCGCGAGACATCGCGGGCGCGCATCGCGGTGATCGCCGTGATCTGCAAGCTCTGCAAGGCCATGCTCGTACTGTACGGCGCTGCTCCGACGATTCCGCTAGAAGACCAGCCCCGCCCACGGCTTGGGATCCCAGGACATCGCGGTGGACAGCTCCCGCAGCGCGCCTGGCCGGTGTTCGGTGACCAGGCCGGCGGCGCCGTACGACATGAGCGAGCGGCCGCCGAAGTAACTCGCGCCGAGGACCTGGACGGGCAGGCTCAGGTCGGGCGCGTCGTCGGTGCGCTCGCAGGTGCCCTTGGCCGTGACGAGCCGCCAGCGGCCCGCGTTCCACGGGCAGGGCTCGTCGGCGACCTCGATCACCAACTCGGCCGGAGCCGCGTACGCGCGCGCGGTCAGCGCGGCGGGCAGGTCCACCACGCGTGCCCACAGCTCGTCGAGGGTGCCCGCGTTCAGGTTCCTCGGCTCGGCGATCAGATGCTGGATCGGGTCGTCGATCGGGCGGTTCCAGGCGTACACGCGGGAGCAGAGGTCGCGGTCCAGCACGTGCCGCCAGAGCAGCGCGTAGGCGGCGGGGTCGACGGCGAACAGCTCGATCAGGCGGACCTCGCCCTCGGGCACGTCGTGGTCGGTGAAGCCGCGTTTGATCTTGAAGAGCGCGTAGCCGCGCACGCCGCCGTCGTCCTCGGCCAGGATGCTGCGCAGCCGGCCGTCGTCGCGGCGGTCGAACTCCTCGTCGGCCAGGACGGAGCCCCAGCGATCGGGGGAGCGGGTGTAGAGGCCGGGGCGGGTGCCGGACACGGCGTCGAAGACCTGCTCGAACTCGGCGCGGGCCTGGGCGGGGATGGCGGTGCGCAGGCGCAGCGCGGGGTCGGTGGGGGCGTTCTTGACGAACGCGGAGCCGTGCTTGGGGATGCGGAAGAAGACGGTGTCGGCGGCTCGGCCGTACCCGAATCTGCCGTAGATGCCCGCTTCTGAGGCGTACAGGACGGCGATGGACTGGCCGCTCTCCTTGATGTCCTGGAGCTGGCGGCGCATCAGGCTGTTGAGGATGCCGCGGCGGCGGTGGGAGGGGAGCACGCTTACGGCGGTGACTCCGGCGACCGGGAGGCGGGTGCCGCCGGGGATCGTCATGTCGAAGTCGAAGATGGCGGTGACGCCGACCGGGAGGTCCGCGTCGAAGGCGGCGAGGGTGCGCTCCATGGGGGTGAGCGCCTTGAATCGCTCGATCTCCACCGGGTGGAATGTGACGGCGAACGCTTCTTCGAGGACGGCGATGAACGCGGGCCATTCGGCCTCGGAGATGGGACGTATGGGGTGATTCACCGCTCCACGGTAGGCCCGGGCAAAGAGGGACGGCCACCCAATATCCGTGCTAAATGATCAAGGTCTTGGTCAAGAGGCTGCCTTGCGGAGGTGTCGACCGATACAGTCGAGTGCATCATGAGTTCCCGTCCGGTGCCGCTTATTCCTCCCCGGCTCCGCGCGATATTGGTGCGGGTGCCGTTTTTGGTGCCGCTGGTCCGGTTTGTGAGGAAGAGTTCGTCGAAAGATCGTCATCTGCTGGTCGCCTTCGTCGTCGCGACCCTGCTCATCGGGGTGCTCGGCGTCAAGGTCTCCGTGCTCTGGTTCTCGCCGTCGCTGCTGATCCTCATCACCCTGCTCGGCGGGCTTCAGCTCAAGCTGCGCAGCCTCGCGATGCTGCTGTGCGCCGTGGCCGTCGCGCTCACCTACCTGGCCGTCTCCACCGACGACCGGAATGTCGGCCCTGGCCTGCTGATCGCGGTGGGCTTCACCGCCGTGCTGGCCTGGCTGATGGCGCGCACCCGGGGTTCCCTCGGGGTGCAGGGCCTGCGCGGGGACGCCATGCTGCTGGAGCTGCGGGATCGGCTCAAACGGCAGAGCGAGCTGCCCGCGCTGCCCAAGGACTGGGGCGCCAAGGTGGTGCTCAAGCAGGCCGGCGGGTCCTCCTTCGGCGGCGACTTCGTGGTGTCCATGCGGGAGGGCAACCGGGTCGAGATCGCGGTCGTGGACGTCTCCGGCAAGGGTGTGGACGCGGGCACCCGGGCGCTGATGCTCTCCGGCACCTTCGGCGGGCTGCTCGGCTCGGTGCGGGACTTCCTGCCCGCCTGCAACGCCTACCTGCACCGGCAGCGAGAGGGTGAGGGTTTCGTCACCGCCGTGCACCTCAGCCTCGACCTCTCCACCGGGGGGTACGTGATCACGTCGGCCGGTCATCCGCCCGTGGTCAAGTTCGACGCGGGGACGGGCACCTGGCGGGTTTCCGCCGCGAAGGGTGTCGTGCTCGGCGTCGTGCCCGATCTGCACTGCGAGCCCGACAGCGGGGTGCTGCGCAAGGGCGACGCGCTCATGCTCTACACCGACGGCCTGATCGAGCAGCCCGGGCGGGACATCGACGCGGGCTTGGATCGGCTCCTTGGTGAGGCGGAACGGCTGCTTCCGTCCGGTTTCGCGGGTGGCGCGCGGCAGCTGGTGACGTCGATGTCGTCGGCGCACAACGACGACTGCGCGCTGGTGCTGATCTGGCGTCCCTGACGAATCTCATGGGTCTGGGCGTGTTCGTGGTCACTGGCTAGCGGCCGCATGGAATTGAGACCCTGAAGTTCGTGGACGCTCTGGTCTCCGGCGGCGCGGGGGTGCCGCCGGCCGAGTGCTCCCCGCGCACGCGGGGATGGACCCCGAGGCGAACCGGCACCAATTCGCGGTCCCGGGCGAGCGGCGCGGCTCACCCGGGACCCGGTCTCCTGACGCCGGCGTCTGCATACGCACGCCTAACAAGATGCCGGTACCGCGCCACCACCGGCCGCGTCGCTGAAGCCGTCAGCCGTGTCACTTATAGCCAGCCTGAGTCCGCTGCGATTCGTACCGCGTCCACTCGGTTGCGGGCGCCCGTTTTGCACATGATCCGGGACAGATGGTTTCGTACCGTTCCCACGGACAGGAACAGTTGGTCGGCGATCTCCTTGGATGGCGCGCCCTGGGCTGCTATTCGGAGGACGTCGAGTTCGCGTGGTGTGAGTGGATTGTCGGCGGTTTGCAGGGCCGCGACCGCCAAGTCGGAGTCGACCGCTCGGCGGCCCGCCGCGATCCGCCGGATGCCCTCGGCCAGTTGCTCCGTCCCCACCTGGATGCTCATGTAGCCGAGCGCCTGGGCGGCGAAGGCACGGCGCACCTGGCCGGGGTTGGGGTGGCTTGACAAGATCATTACACGGCAGCGGGGAACCTTCTCGTGCAGCCGGGCCGCGGCGGTGAGCCCGTCCACGCCCGGCAGGTCCGCGTCGATGATGGCGGCGTCGGGCTTCAGCTCCAGGGCGCTGGGCACGATGTCCTCTCCGGCCGCGATCTCGGCGACGACCTCGAAGTCGCTCTCGGCGGCGAGTGACACGACGAGACCATGCCGGACCAGCGGCAGGTGTTCGGCCACCAGGATCCTGATCAACGAGCCCCCTTCCTTACCTCAGGGTGATCGGCCAGATGCATAGTGTCAACGAAATCTCCCTATTCGGCAAACTCACGGTCAACTAGCCGCGAAGGGCGGGCCATCAGTGGCAGACGCGAGGCTCGCGATGGTGGGCTACCCTCGATCGGAGACGACACCTTTCTCCGCTACGGGGGTACGCGCCGATGAGCTGGGTCTATCTGGCCGGGTTCTTGCTCCTCTTCGTCGGACTCATGGTGTCCATCGCGCTGCACGAGATCGGCCACCTGGTCCCAGCCAAGATCTTCGGCGTACGCGTGACGCAGTACATGGTCGGCTTCGGTGGCACATTCTGGTCACGCAGGCGCGGCGAGACCGAATATGGCGTGAAGTACATCCCGCTGGGTGGATATATCCGGATGATCGGCATGTTGCCGCCCCGGGCCAGCGACGACCCGAACAAGCTGCGCAGCGTCTCCACCGGGCCCTGGCAGAGCCTGATCGAGAACGCCCGCGCGGTGGCGTCGGAGGAGATCCGCCCGGGCGACCAGAACCGGGTCTTCTACCGCAAGCCCTGGTGGCAGAAGGTCATCATCATGGCCGGCGGCCCGTTCATGAACTTCCTGCTGGCGTTCGTGCTGTTCGCGGTGGTCATGATGGGCTTCGGGGTAGTGGTGCTGAAGCCGGTGCTCTCTGGGGTCAGCAAGTGCGTGATTCCGGCGGCCGAGCAGGGCACGCGCGACTGCCTGCCGTCCGACCCGATAGCCCCGGCCGCGAAGGCCGGCCTGCTGCCGAAAGACCGGATCGTGGCCGTGGACGGGACCAGGGTCACCACCTGGGAGGCCGCCCAGAAGCTGATCCGTGGCCACGGCGCAGGCCCGGCGACCCTGGTGGTCGAACGGGGCGGGCGCGAAATGCCGGTCAATGTCCAACTGATCGCCCAGGACCGGCCGGACCTCAACGACCCCGACAAACTTGTGAAGGTCGGTTTCCTCGGGGTCGAGCCGACGCAGGTGATGGAACGGCAGGGTCCCGGCTACGTGATCTCCGAGATGTGGGAGATGACCAGCAGGACCGCCGCCGCGATGGTAAACATCCCCCACAAGATGGTCGGTGTCTGGAATGCCGCCTTCTCCGGCGAGAAGCGCGACCCCAACGGCCCGATCGGCGTCGTCGGCGCGGGCCGCATCGGCGGTGAGATCGCGGCTTCCTCCGCGCCGCTGGAAAGCAAGATCATCATCTTTATCAACCTGCTGGCTGGCCTCAACCTGGCCGTCGGCATGTTCAACCTGATCCCGCTGCTTCCCCTCGACGGCGGCCACATCGCGGGCGGCCTGTGGGAAGGACTCAAACGCGCCTGGGCCCGCATCACCCGCCGCCCCACCCCCGGCTACGTCGACGTGGCCAAACTCCTCCCACTCACCTACGCGATGGCCCTCGTCCTCCTCTTCATGGGCGGCTTGCTAATCTTCGCCGACATCGTCAACCCCATCCGCCTCAGCGGCTGATCTCCCCGACGCCGTCAATGCGGTCCGCCAGCGGCTGGTCTTCGGCGACGTCGTCAACCTCATCGGCCTCAGCGGCTGATCTCCGCCGACGTCGTCAATGTGGTCCGTCAGCGGCTGGTCTTCGGCCAGGTTGTCGACCTCATCGGCCTCAGCGGCTGATCTCCGCCGACGTCGTCAATGTGGTCCGGCTTGGTGGCTGGTCTATTCGCGTGGGTGACCACAGCAATGGCGGGGTCGGGCGGAGCCCGAGGACAAAACAAAGGGAGGGTGGGTGGGAGAACCACGGTGATGTGACTGTCGTTTCCTTGGGCAGTCATGGGGATGGCGGGGTCGGGCGGAGCCCGAGGGAAACGAACGGGCTGGGTGGGTGGGAGAAACCCCGGCAAGCGAGGTCAGGCCGTACCAGAGGGTCGCTCGGGGGATTGAACGGGGAGTTGGGAGGAGAGGGTTTTGGGGGCAATTTGGCGGTAGGCGTCGGTGATGATGTAGCGGATTTCTTGCCAGTCGACTGGGACGTCTAGGTAGACGCCGAGCCAGCCGCGGTGGCCGACGTATGGGGGGCGGTAGAAGCGGTCGGGTTCGGTGTCCACGAGTTCCTGTTGCACTCCTGGGGCGGCGGCGCACCAGAAGCCGAGGCGGTCGTCGTGATGGTGGTCGGCGAAGGTGACGAAGGTCTTCTTGCCCCGGACGAACCAAGTCGGCTCACCGTGGCTGAGCCGTTCGGTCGTCTCCGGCAGCTCCAGGCACAAGGCGCGAAGGCGCTCCAACTGCTCCATGCTGGCACGATAGCCCGTATGAGAATCGATCCGCCCCTGGTCGCCGACGAGCGTGAGATGTTGCTCGCCTGGCTGGATTACCACCGCGAAACCCTGGCCGTGAAATGTGATGGTTTGACCGAGGAACAGCTCCGTGATCGAGCCGCGGAGCCGTCCACGCTTTCCCTGCTGGGCCTGGTCCGGCACATGGCCGACGTGGAGCGTAGCTGGTTCCGGCGAGTCCTCGAGGACGAGGACGCACCCCCGCTGCACTTCACGGACGCCGATCCGGACGGCGATTTCGACAACGTGGATGACGCGTCGGCGCGGGACGCGTTCGCGACATGGCGAGCCGAGATCGAGGTGGCCAAGGCGAACGTCGCCAGGTGGCCCGACCTGGGTGCGGTCGGGAAGCGACAGCGCCACGGCGAGTACTACTCGCTACGCTGGATCCTGGTCCACATGATCGAGGAGTACGCCCGCCACAACGGCCACGCCGACATCATCCGCCAACGCATAGACGGCGTCACCGGCGAATGACTAGCCACCGGGCCGAATCACGCTGACGACACCAGGGAAGACCTGGCCAACGAGCTTGTCGTGTTTGCCGGGGTTCTCCCACCCAGCCCATTTGTTTCCCTCGGGCTCCGCCCGACCCCGCCATCCCCATGACTGCCCAAGGAAACGACAGTCGCATCACCGTGGTTCTCCCACCCACCCTCCCTTTGGTTGTTCTCGGGCTCCGCCCGACCCCGCCATCGCCGTGGTCCCGGGGTGCCGGAGGCGCAGCCATAAGCGCAGCTCGCCGGGCCGAAGGCGCAGCCATAAGCACAGCTCGCCGGGCCGGAGGATCGGCCATAAGCACAGCTCGGCCATAGGCGCACAAAACAATCACGCGGGTGTGCGGCCGCGGGGGCTGGACGCGCACACCCGCGTGATCGGTGGGTGGGGCAGTTGGCTTGTGGTGGTGCTAGAACATCGAGATGTGTACGTGGTCGTAGTGGTTGGCGGTGATGCCGCCGCGGTTGCCCATCAGGCGCCAGCCGGAGCCATGGTTGATGCGCTGTTTCCAGATCACATACTTGACGCCTAGTTTGGTGCGGTTCTTCAGGGCCCAATCAGCGATCTTGTCGCCGAGGGCGGCGTTGGCGGCGGTGGGCATCGCGCCGCCTGAGCTCATCATGAAGTCGCAGGCCCGGCCGAGCGGGTGCTCGCCCATGTTGTCGACGCGGAAGCAGCCGACGGTGTAGTGCAGCTTGAACGCGTCCTTGATCTCCTCGCGCATCAGCCGGGTGCGCGGGGTGATGTTGTCGCTGCCGGTGGGCAGTTCCGGCGCCCAGCCGCCGTTGGCCAGCTTGCCGGGGCCCATCGGGATGAGATCGTTGAGTTTCTCCTGGATCTCGTCGATGAGCTGTTCGGCGTCCTTGCGCTGGCGTTCGATGTCCTCGCTCTGCTGCTTGATGTCCACGATGAGCTTCTTGGCGGCGGCCGCGGCGTCGCGGCGCTCCTTCTCCTTCTTCGCGAACTCCGTCATCTTGGCGGCCTTCTCGGCCTGGAGTTGCGCGGCCAGCGGGGAGAGCTGCATGCCGGGCATCAGCATGCGAGGGTCGACGGTGGCCTGGTAGTTCAGCCCGGCGAGTTTGCCCACCTCGTGCTGGGCCGCCACGTAGTCCGCCTCGGCCTTGACCAGCCGCGCGCGGGCCGCTTTCTCCGCGGTCCGCGCCTTCGCGAGATCCTCACGCGCGACGTGGTACTTGGCGATCAGCCCGTCGACCTTCTTCTCCAGGCTGGTGAGCTGCTTCTTCAGCTCACCCTCGGTGGGCTTGGGGGCCGCGGTGGCGACAGGTCCCAAGACCAGGGCGGCCGCGAGTACGCCGACCGACACGAGGGCATGGTGGCGGAACGTGGGGGGCAGCGCCCACTCCTCTCCATCTGCCGACCGGGTTAGCTGACGGGTTCGGGCAGGAGATAGCCCTGGCGCTCGCGCGCGTTCACCCCAGGTACCTTGGGTCCCCGGTTCCCGAGTGAGGCACTCGGGATTAGGCGTACCGGACGAGACATGTGATCTCACGTGAGACCCGGGTGAATCGGCCGGTTGCAGTGGATAGTAATGGCAATGGGATGGTCATGCCACCTAAAGTCGCGACCTATTAGAGATCAATCCGTAATCAGTCTGGCTGGCTTTCCTGATCTCGGAGCATGTCGGCGGCCTCCTCGGGGCGGATGTCGTTGACGAAGGCCCCCATCGCGGACTCCGATCCTGCCAGATACTTCAGCTTGCCGGGGGCCCGCCGGATGCTGAACAGCTGCAGGTGCAGGTAGGCCAGCTCGCGCCGCTCCGACACCGGCGCCTGATGCCAAGCCGCCACGTACGGCATCGTGACGCCGAACAGCCCGTCCAGGCGCCGCAGCACATCGGTGTACACCGGACCGAACGCCGCGCGCTCCGCCGGGTCCAGCGCGGGCAGATCGGGCACCTGACGATGCGGATAGAGATGCACCTCGAATGGGTACCGCGCGGCGGCCGGCACGAACGCGGTCCAGTACGCGTTGGCGGCGATCACCCGGGGCCCCGCGCGTTCGGCGGCCAGCACGTCGGCGAACAGATTGCCCCGATATCGCTCCGCGCTGTCCAGCATCTGCCGCGTCCGCGGCGTCACGTACGGATACCCGTAGATCTGCCCATGCGGATGCGGCAGCGTGATCCCGATCTCCGCACCCCGGTTCTCGAAGCAGAACACCTGCTCGACGCCCGGCAACGCCGACAACTCCGCGGTACGGTCCACCCAGGCCTCCATCACCAACTCGACCTGGTCGGGGGAGAGCGACGCGAAGGACGCCTGGTGGTCGGGGGTGAAGCAGACGACCTCACAGCGGCCCAGGCCCGGCCGGACCTCACTGAGACCGCCAACCGGCTCGTAGTCGTGGGCACCGAAGCTGAACGAGGGAAAACGGTTCTCAAAGACGGCCACGTCATACCAAGACGGAACCTCCGAACCAGGGTGGGCGGGACAGAGCGGGCATTCCTCGGCGGCGGGGAGGTGCGTGCGGGTCTGCCGGTGGCGGGCGATGGTCACCCATTCATCCATCAACGGGTCATAACGCATCTCCGACGGGAGCGGACGCGGGGGAAGATCACGTTCATCTGGAGCGCTCCGATCAGCAGCATCGGAACGGTCAAAATAGAACAACTCCCGACCGTCGGCGAGATGGATGAGGGTCTTCTTCACGACGCCTCTCTTAGAAGGACTCGTCCTGAGGCGAGGTGGTTGACGGTCTTCTTCGCGGCGGCCTTTGGGAGGTTCTGTGCTGCGGCGAGAGGGACGATGGGCTTCTTCATGGCACCTCTCTCAGGAGGACTCGTCCTGAGGCGAGGTGGTTGATGGTCTTGTTCGCGGCGCTCTTTGGGAGGTTTTGTGCTGTGCCGAGAGGGGTGATGATCTTCTTCACGGCACCCTCTCCCAGGAGGTTTCGCCCTGAGGTGACATGGAGTGCGGTCTTCTTCACAGCGCCTCCTTCTGGGTGACCTCGTTCTGGGCGCTTCCCGCGACGATGAGTTCGCCGACCTGGTCGGCCAGTTCGGCTCTGGCCGGTTCGGGGAGGCCGGTGTCGGTGACCACGACGTGGGCCTGGTCCAGGCGGGCGATGCTGCTGATGCCGATCGTGCCCCATTTGGTGTGGTCGGCGAGGACGACCAGTTGCTGGGCGGCGGCCACGAGTTCGCGGTCGGTCTCGGCCTCCAGCAGGTTCGGGGTGGTGAATCCGGCCCGCAGGCTCATCCCGTGTACGCCCAGGACCAGCACGTCCACGTTGAGGGAGCGGATGGCGGCCACGGCGACCGGGCCGACGAGGGCGTCGGACGGAGTCCGTACCCCGCCGACCAGAATGATCGTCTGGTCGGGGCGGCCGGCGCGGTGGAAGACGTCGGCGACCTGGAGGGAGTTGGTGATCACGGTCAGTTCGGGCACGTCGACCAGGTGGTGGGCGAACGTCCAGGTGGTGGTCCCGGCGGAGAGGGCGACCGAGCTGCCGGGGCGGATCAGGTGGGCCGCGTGCCGGGCGATGGCCTCCTTCTCCTGCTGTTGCCGTACCGACTTGGCGGCGAAGCCGGGCTCTTCGGTGGAGCCGGGACCGGCGACGGTGGCGCCGCCGTGCACCTTCTCCAGCAGGCCACGTTCGGCCAGGACCTCCAGGTCACGCCGGATCGTCATGTCGGAGACCCCGAGGTCGCGGACCAGGTCGGCGACCCGCACGCCACCGGTCCGGCGAACCCGTTCGAGGATCGCCTGCTGCCGTTGCTGCGCCAGCATCACCCCTCCTATCAACAGATTTCAACAAATTATGGCACATCCAATGTTGAATCATGATGACAGGCATGGGGTCTTGTCGGGGTACGTCCTCCGGAGGAGAGTGTCGTCATATGTCACGACGAGCGAAAGGACTCACCCATGGGTAAGCGCCAGCGCAAGTCGAAGGCACGCAAGAAGAAGAAGGCCAACCACGGCAAGCGCCCCACCGGCCGCTGACGCCCAAGCGGCCACAAGCGCACGAACGCGGCTCGGACTGTTAGGCGCTCCTAAGCGCGGCGGCCCCATGCGGCCAGTAAACGGGTCTGGGGGTCGGCCTCGGCGGGTACCTCGGCGTGTTCTCCTATAACGCCTGACTGCCGGTAGGCCTCCTCCGCACCCGCGAACCATGTCGCGCAGGCGTCGACCAGTTCCGGATCGAGCCGGTCGACGACGCCGATCGCCTGGGACAGGTCCCAGGTGTGGATGAGCGCGTCCGCGAACAGCTCGGTGATGTACTCCTCGCCCGGCACGTCCCCGAACGACAGGTGCACGACCCGGGTCAGCGCGCCCGCCGAGGCGGACGCCTGCACGGCCTCGTGCGCGGCCGTGTCGAACGCCTTGATCGGATCATCGCCCAGCAGGTCGCCGTCGAAGACGTCGCCGACCTCCCCGACAGTACGGCCCGCGAGCAGCTCAGGCGCCCACAGGCTCTCGTTCACGAGATGGTTGACCAGCGCGCGGACATTCCAGTCCACGCACGGCGTGATGACCTCCCACTGGTCGGCCTTAATAAGGTGGACGCGCTGACCGAAGGCATCGAGGGCCCGCCGGTAGGCGTCTCTGATATCGATGCTCACCCTTCTGACGTTAACTCGTCGAAGCGTTCCCGTCATTTCCCTCCTGGACCACCATGGACGGCAAGCCCGAGATCAGCGGGGATGTCAGCCAATGCCGAGCTGAGCTGGGCGTGATCAGGCCACCACACTGATCGCCCTGCTCTGGCTCGGGGACCGCCCCGATCGTCCGCGACTTGGCCAGATCGGAGGATATCGCCGCATTCGGCTGGAGCCTTGACCAGCCAGGGCGACCCGCCGATCGCGCCCGCAGGCCGAGAATCAAGCCACCCAGCGGAAACTGGGGAACCGCGCCCGGCTTGGCAGCCGGGTCCGGCACCCAGGAAAGACCAGCGGACCGGCGATTGCGTTGGCCAAAGGCAACATGATCACGAGGGTCCGGCACCTAGGAAACTTCCAGACCACCGGACCGGAGATCGCGCCGGCCAAGGGCAACATGATCACGAGACGCAACGTTCCAGAGAGGCTGGATCGATCCACCAGGGCTGTCGTTACATGAGCAGCAACGCCCTGAACTCCCCATTTCCCCCGAACGATTCGTACACCGCGAAATACCTAATGGCACTCGATGAACAGTCATTTCGCCGTAAAGGAAATAAATACCCCGCCATTTTTGTGCCAGAAATAATGAGATAAGCCCATTTATGTGCCTATGGTGAAGAGTCCCTCGATTCGACTGGGAGGTAACTCGTGACCACCGCATCGCCCGGACGGATGCCGTCGACGCACTCCAACTGGCTCGGCTTCGCCGGGATCATCGGCATCACGGTAGGACTCTTCAACATCATCGGCGGGCTCGTCTCGCTCTTCCGCAGCAGCTACTACAGCCACATCCTGCTCTGGAACTTCACCGCCTGGGGCGTGATCTGGCTGATCATCGGCATCCTCCAGCTCGCCGCCGGATTCGGGATCCTCGCCGGGAAGATGTGGGCACGCACCCTGGGAATCATCATGGCCGGGCTCGCCATGCTCGGCCAGTTCGCGTTCGCCGCGGCGTTCCCGCTCTGGTCGATCATCTCCATCGCGCTGAGCCTGTTCGTCATCTACGCGCTGGTCGTCCCACCCAGAGGCTCCGTAGCCTGAAACCTATGGCAGCCGCAGCTCCACCCAGACGATCTTGCCGACCGGGGTCGGGCGAGTCCCCCAGCGGTAGGTCAGCCGCTTGATCAGCTGGAGACCTCGCCCGGTGTCGTCCTCCGAGGTCGGGGCGCGCACCGCGGGCGGGGTCGGGGAACCGTCGGAGACCTCGCAGACCAGGGTCCGCCCGCGGCCGCGCAGCAGCCGCAGCTCGATCGGCGGCCAGCCGTGCTTGAGCGCGTTGGTGACCAGCTCGCTCACGATCAGCTCGGTGGTGTCCACCACACCGCCAAGACCCCACGCGTTCAGCGTGGCCCGGACGAACCTGCGGGAATGCCCGACGAAGCGGGGATCGGCGGGCAGCGCGCAGAACGCCGTCTCATCCGGGGCCAGCTCGTGCACCCGGGCCAGCAGCAGCGCGATGTCGTCCCGCTCGTCCCCGGGCCGCTGACTGCTGATCGTGACGTCGCACATCTCCTCGAGGTCGCCACGCTGGATCGACAGCAGCCGGCGCAACGCGGTGATGCCCTCGTCGATGTCCCTGGCCCGGCTCTCCACCAGGCCGTCGGTGTAGAGGGCCAGCACGCTCCCGGCCGGGAGGATCATCTCCCGCATCTCCATCGGCTCGTTGCCGATGCCGAGCGGCAGGCAGGCGGGCAGATCGATGATCTCGGTGGCGCCGTCGTCGTGGATCAGCACCGGCGGCATGTGCCCGGCCCGGGCGATCGCGCAGGCGCGGGTGACCGGGTCGTACACCGCGTACACGCAGGTCGCGATCTGGGTCGGGTCCAGGTCCTGGCTCATCCGGCTCAGCCGGAACAGTAACTCGTCCGGGGGCAGGTCGAGGCTGGCCAGCGTGCGGGCGGCGGTGCGCAGCTGGCCCATGGTGGCCGCCGCCCTGGTGCCGTGGCCCATCACGTCGCCGACCACCAGCGCGGCCCGGCAGCCCGGCAGCGGGATCACGTCGAACCAGTCGCCGCCGACGCCCATCAGGTCGCTGGCCGGCAGGTAACGGGTGGCGATGTCCATGCCCAGCGGCTGGTGCAGGTCGGCCGGGAGCAGGCTGCTCTGCAGGGTCAGCGCGGTCCGGCGTTCGCGGGTGTAGAGGCGGGCGTTGTCGACGCAGACGGCGGTCCTGGCGGCCAGTTCCTCGGCGACCGCGACGTCCTGCTCCTCGAACGCCTGGCCGCCCGGCCTGCGGGTGAACACCGCGCAGCCGAGCACCCGGCCCCGGGCGCGCAGCGGCACCGCCAGGAACGAGCCGCCGGAGAGCAGCTTGGTGACCACTTCGCGGTCCAGGCTGGCGCCGATCAGGCGCGCGGTCTCCTCGTCCAGCTCCGGATACATGATCGTCTTGCTGGTGGCCATGCACTGCGCGTGTGGCAGCGTGGCGGGGTAAACCATCACCTCCCCGACGGGGAAGGCCTCCGTCCAGTCGTCGGCGCTCTCCTCGGCCACGCCGATGGCGACCCGCCGTACCAGCGCGGACCCGTCGGCCGCGCGGGAGGGGAACTCGCCGTCGATGACCAGCCGGTCCTGCACCATGATCGCGGCGGTGTCCGCGAAGCGCGGCACGGTCACGTCCATCAGTTCGCGGCCGGTTTCGGCGAGATCGAGCGTGCTGCCGATCCGGCGGCTGGCCTCATTGAGGAATGCCAGCCGCTCATGCGCGGAACTGGCACTCCGGCGCCGCCATTCGGCCCGGTCCCCGGGCACGGGGTCCTTGATCACGCTGTTCCGGTTCATCTCTCCAGAATGGTAATTAGGAGCTCCGACGCATTTCAGGCTTTTTGCCAGACTGTACGGCTCCCGCACACGGCGGGAGCCGTATCTTGTCAGACCCTCGGCAAAGTGGCCAGTGCCTGGTCGATTCGTTCCTGTGTGAGAGCGAAGTCGTCCATCTCCCCGGCCAGATAACGGTCATAGGCCGCCAGATCAAAGTGCCCATGGCCGCACAGCGCGGTCAGAATCACCTTCTCCTCGCCGCTCTCGCGGCACCGCACCGCCTCCGCGATCGTCTCGGCCAGCGCGTGCGTCGGTTCCGGGGCCGGGACGATCCCCTCGGTACGGGCGAATCGCACCCCCGCCTCGAAGCATTCCCGCTGGCCCATGGCGGTGGCTTCGAACATGCCGAGCTCGTACATGTGGGACAGCAGGGGCGCCATGCCGTGGTAGCGCAGGCCGCCCGCGTGGATCGGGTCGGGCACGAAGTCGTGGCCGAGCGTGTGCATCTTGAGGAGCGGGGTGAAGCCGGCGGTGTCGCCGAAGTCGTACGCGTAGGTGCCCCGGGTGAACGTCGGGCAGGCCGCGGGTTCGACGGCGCGGATGGTGGGGTTCATCCGGCCGGCGAGCTTTTCGCGGAAGAAGGGGAAGGTCAGGCCCGCGAAGTTGGAGCCTCCGCCGGTGCAGCCGACGATGACGTCCGGGGTTTCGCCGAAGGCGGCAAGCTGCTCGATGGCCTCCTCGCCGATCACCGTCTGGTGGGTGAGGACATGATTGAGGACCGAACCCAGGGCGTAGCGGGTGTCGTCGTGCTGTCCCGCGATCTCCACGGCCTCGCTGATGGCGATTCCGAGGCTGCCGGGGGAGTCGGGGAACTCGGCGAGGATCTTGTTGCCCGCGCTCGTGACGGGGGACGGGCTGGCGTGCACCTTCGCGCCGTAGACGCCCATCAGTGAACGCCGGTACGGCTTCTGGTCGTAGGACGCGCGGACCATCCAGATTTCGCATTCCACGCCGTACTGGGCGCAGGCGAAGGCGAGGGCCGAGCCCCACTGGCCCGCGCCCGTCTCGGTGGTCAGGCGGCGCACGCCCTGCTTGGCGTTGTAGTACGCCTGCGGCACGGCGGTGTTCGGTTTGTGCGATCCGGCGGGGGACCCGCCTTCGTACTTGTAGTAGATCCGCGCCGGAGTTCCCAGGCTCTTCTCCAGCCGCCGGGCCCGGATCAGCGGCGTCGGCCGCCAGAGCCGGTAAACCTCCAGCACGTCCTCGGGAATCTGAATGAACCGATGGTGGCTGACTTCCTGGGAAATCAGGTCCATGGGGAAAAGAGGGGCCAGATCGTCCGGCCCTAGGGGTTGCAGCGTTCCGGGATGTAACGGCGGTGGCGGTGCCACCGGAAGATCGGCGACGATGTTGTACCAGTTACGGGGGATTCGCGACTCGTCGAGAAGAACCCTGGTGGGCTCGGCCATTAACGCCCTCCACAACGACGGGGAGTGGTCCGACCCCTCCCAGTCTCCGCCTCCCTCATCCATTTGCAATCTAGCCTTGGCGTTCTTCCTTCACCCGTTCGCGGACCAAAGGGACTACATCCTCGGCGAAGCGATGGAGTTGCGTGAGCTGGTCACCTTCGCCCCAGAAGATGAAGGAGTCCATGCCGTACGCGAGCGCCAGGTCGGTGAGTTCGTCGGCCCACTGGGAGGCGGGGCCGCGGAGGAAACCTTCGGAGGGGCCGTCGGTGATGGTGCCGTTGACGTTGTAGAGGCGGCGGATGTCGGCGGGGTCGCGGCCCGCTTTGGCGGCGGCGGTGTCGATGCGGTCGTGGAGTTCGGGGAGGCGGGACGGGGGCGCCCAGCCGGAGGAGGGGAGCCAGCCGTTGGCGGTTCTGCCGGTGAGGGCCAGCGCCCGGGGGCCTGCCGCGCCCAGCCAGATTCCGATGGGGTGGGCGGGGATCGGGCCGGATTTGGCGCCGGTCAGGTGGTAGTGCTCGCCGGTGAAGCGCAGGTTGGGTTCGCCGCTCCAGATCTTTCTGATGACCTGGATCGCCTCGGTGAGCGCGTCGATGGCGTGTTTGGGGGTTCGGGCGGCGCCGCCGTACGCGGTGATGGCTTCCCAGAAGGCGCCCGCGCCCAGGCCGAGTTCGAGGCGGCCGCCGCTGAGCAGGTCGAGGCTGGCGGCGGACTTGGCCAGGACGGCGGGCGGGCGCAGGGGCAGGCATGCCACGTCCGGAAATACGGTGATTCGTTGGGTGGTGGCGGCGATCATGCTGAGGAGCGTCCAGGTGTCGACATATCGCCGCTGGTAGGGATGATCCTGGACGCCGATCAGGTCCAGGCCGAGACGTTCGGCGGTCTGCGCGGTCTCCAGCAGGGGGTCGTCCGCGTTGGGGACAAGAAAGTAGCCGAACCGCACGTCTCGCCCATAATCTGCCATGACCGCGAGAACCCCTTCATCGCACGTATTGTTCCGGGCTCGGTCTGCTCCCCTAGCTCTGCCCGCCCTCCGCGGCCCGGGATTGGTATTCGATGATGTCAGCCGGGGTGATGAGGCCGTCCTGGATGGCGCGGGCCAGCAGCGTGGTCTTGGTGGGCGCGGCCCGGCCGGTGCTCGCGTACTTGATGCGGGCCCGCTCGATGTACTGCTTGACCGTCGCCTCCGAAATGCCCATCCGGGTGGCGACCGACTGCTTGTTCATGCCCTGGAACCAGAGCAGCAGCGCTTCCCTCTCCCGGGCGGACAACATCGGGCGCGCCGTGCTGGCATCGGCGACCACCAGAGCTCCCGCCATCGTGGGCGTGACGTAAGGCCGATCCCACGCGACGGCGACGATGGTCTCCAGGCAGTGCTCGGCGCTCTCACCTTTCGTGATGAAGGTGGCGGCACCCGCTTTGAGGACATTGAGCACGGTCTCCTCGTCCTCGTGCACCGAGTAGACCACCACCCGCCGCCCCTGCGCGCACAGCTCCGGAATCCGCCCGATCATGAGAACCCCGTTGAGCTCCAGATCGAGCAGGATCACATCCGCGTCCGCGCCAGGCCCATCGAGTACGGCCTCCAGCGTGTCCCCACTCGCGATGATCTCGACGCGTTTCTGCGGATCCGCGGCGACCCAGGAACGCACGCCCGCGAGCACCACCGGCAGGTCCTCGACCACGGCGAGCTTCACGGGGCGGTCCAGCCGCTCTCGATCCACAGCAGTCCTCCTTCGACCTGCGTCGCGACCTGTACGCCATCGGGTGCGGGCAACACGAACTCCTCGGCGTCCGACAGCACACTGATGATCACCTGGTTCGCCGTGGCGACCAATGTTACGCGGGCTTGGGTGCGGGCTCGGGCCAGGGCTTCCAAGGGGGCTTCGATCAGCGCTTGCCGTACCTCCAAGGGGATGGGCGGCACGGTTCCGGCGGTGAGCAGGTGGACGACGACGCCGCGCTTCTCGATATCGAAGACGCACGCGCGCAGCGTGTGCAGCAGCGGGTTGGGCGCGTCGTCGGTTTCGGCGATCAGGCGGCGCAGCCGGGCGGCGGCGACCGCGCAGGCGTGCCGTACGTCGGGATCGCTGGGGTTCGCGCCCTCGGCCAGGCGGGTCAGCACGGGCGCGGCCGCCTGCCGGGCTTGGGCGTACCGCCGCAGCCGGTCGGCGTGCACCTGCTCGGCGGCGCGCTGGGCGGCTTCGGCTCGCGCCAGGGTGCGGGAATTGTCGGCGGCCCAGCGAGCGGCCAGGTCGAAGCCGTGCGCCCCGGCGCTGGCCCCCGCCTGGAGCACCATGCTGCCGAACAGGACCACCAGGAACTTGCCTATCCAGACCTGGTGCAGCGAGTCCGCCACCGCCATTCCGGCCAGCATCACCAGGGCGTTGGCCAGGAAGAACACACCAAGATCCCGCGGCCAGGTCCGCCTGGGCCAGAACAGGATGAGCGCCAGCCACCCCACCGAGCCCCAGCCCCAGTTCGCCGCCGTCATCACCGCCTCCGGACGGCAGGCGATGATCACCGCCGCGTCCGCCACGAGCGCCAGCACCGCCGCCGGCCACGGCCCGAACGGAAGCTTCCGCCCGGGATTGAGCAGAACCACCGAAGCGGCCACACCGATGACGGAGTAGAGGATCCAGGCGGCCAGGGCCAGGAGCGGCCAGCGGTAGGTGGACCAGCCGATGATGGTGGAGGGAAGGTCGGAGCCCAGATGCCAGGCGGCGACGATGGTCACGGCGGCGCGCGTGCTGGCCAGCGAGTACCGCTGCGCGACAAGAAGCTCCGGATCGGTGACGGTCATGGCGACCAGCGAAGGTCTACGCGGGTGCCCTGCGAGTCGGAGGTGACGTCCGCTGTGCCGCCTACCGCCTCCAGGCGCTCGATGATCGAGATGCGGATGCCGTAACGGTGGTCGGGGACCGAGGCGCGGTCGAAGCCGGTTCCGTGGTCGACGATCTCGATCCGTACCTGCCCGTCGTCGGTGGTCAGGCTCACCTCCGCCGATTCGGTACGGGCATGCCGGAGCACGTTGGCCAGCGCCTCGGCGACAGCCTCCGTGAACGCGTCGGCGACGAACCAGGGGACCGCGCACGGGGAGAGGTGCTCCTTGACCTTGAGTCCGGCGCGGGCGGCCACCTCGTGAACACGCTGATCCAGGGCGACGAACGCGGTGCGCGGCTCGGTGGTCTGGGCGATTCGCTCGAGTTCCAACAGCTGGGCCGCCGCCGTCTCGCGAAGCATTGGAGAGGTGGCGCGGATGCCGCCCGCGCCGATGACCATCAGGGTGGCCAGGAAGCTGCCGTGCATGCGGCTGTTCTGCAGGCGTTCGTCGGTCCGGCGCTCCTGCTCGATGGTGGCTCGCTGCTCGAAGTCGCGAAGCTGGGAGAGCTGCTTGTCCGCGGCGCGGGCCGCGCTCCTGAGCAGCGTGGCCAGCACCGCCGTGGCGCCGATCTGCACGATGTTGATCCCGGCGGCCGTGTACCCGCCGTCCGCCACCCCCGCCGCCTGGGCTCCCACCAGATGAGCCACCGCGACCACCAGCCCGCCCAGGACGGCCGCGAGCGGAGGCCACGCCAGGCTCACGACGACAATGGTCATGGTGACCACCCCGGCGATCCAGCTGGCGCCGCCCGCCAGGAGTTCCGCCGCCACCAGACGGTCTTGCAGCAGGCATAAGACGGTGGTGAGCAGGATCTCGCCGGTCACCAGCCAGACGGCGAGCCCCCACCGCCACGCGATCCACGCGAACAACCCCGTCCAGACAAAGGTGATCGCGACCGCGGGAAGCAGCCACTCCGTCGCCACCGGAGGGGCGATGCTCAGCAGGCCCGCGATCCCCGCCACGAAGCCGGTGATGCCGCGCATGCCGGAAGCGCACCGCGCGGTCACCCGATTCAGTGCGACCCACGCCGGGGCTCGGCCCGCGGAGCCAAGCAACCCAACACCCTGTGCCATCAGAGACCCACTCATCGGCGCCACGACAGTCAGCGCCGTCCGAGTGTAAAGCCTCCCCCAGCTAAACATGAGACCGTATCCGGCTGTTTTGCCGCAATCGCAACAGGCGAATGTCAGCTGAAAAGCCGTCATCGCAGATCAGGCGGCACCCCTTCTAATAAAGACGACCACCCTGGATCCAGGCACGGTTCGCCGTGGGCGCGGACCAGCCGCTGCCCCTGCTGCTGGCCTGGCGCACCCGCTCCCGCCCGCGATAGGAGGCCCGGCATGCACGTAACGGAAAGCGACATCCGCGCGACCATCGCCTCAGCCCGCGTCACCGACCCCAGAATCGCCGCCCAGTTCGACGACAGGGTCGACCGCGGCGACATCAGCGCCCTCACCAACATGATCAGCAGCCTGGTCCGCGTCTTCCTCGGCACCACCAAGATCGTCGACCACGAGACCGCGTCCCGCGTGGCCCGCTCCTTCCTCCGCTAGCAAGTACTGAAGGACCTCTTCGGGGTCGAGCACTGTATCCGGGGCAGAGCCACGAGCGTGTTCGTGGTGGGAAGCGTGGCGAACGCGCCGAGGCTGGAACCGAGTTCGCGTGGAGGTCGACACGCCGGATCTGCACGTGCGGCCCGTTTGGGGACTCCCTGGCCAATGACGCGAGCCTCATCGAGCACGCCGTCCGAACCGCCGATGGGTTTGAGGCGGCAGCATGGCGATGTGGATTGGTCGGCGGCGCCGGGTCCGCTTGACCCTCGGTGTATCAGCCGTTTAGGAAGGGCGCCTTCAGGATCGGAGCTCTGTGTTGTCGGAGCTCCGTATCCAGGCGAAGAGAATGACTCGTTGGGGTCGTGCAGAGTTCGGCGCATTCTTCGAGGCTCTATGAACTTGATCGGGGAGCCCGGCAGCGTGAGGACGACACCGAAGTTCGCGGCCAGAGGCCCGCTGGGCTGATACGAGGCGCCTCCGGTAGCGGTTCCCCGGCCAACTTCGAAGACTCTCCTTCGTCCGGAGCCTGAAGATAGATCCTTAGTATGTCCTTGTACCTGGGGCGGAGTTCTTGTGCTCGCGAGTGCCTATGTCAGCGGTAGCCCGTTACGTCGGCGGGGAGGCCTGGGTCCTGGACTTCGACGAGGTAGCGCCAGGCGTCGGGCTGGCTGCCGTCGAGGTCGGTGAAACCGTACACCTGGGCCAGTTGGCCGCTGGAGAGGGACTGGCCGTTCCAGCGGGAGACGGCGGGGTCGGCGGCGAGGGCGGTGACCGCCCGGCCGACGTAGGACGGGGTTTCGGAGATGGCGAAGTGGGGTTGGAGTTTGAGGGCGTCTTGCCAGGTCTCCTCAGTGACGCCGAAGAGGTCGAGCATCAGTTCTGAGCGCAGCCAGCCAGGAGTCAACGCTACGGCGGTTGATCCGTGCGGGGCGAGTTCCTTGGACTGGGCGAAGGCCATGCGGATTACCGAGCTCTTGGCCAGGTCGTAGAAGAAGGAGATTCGGTAGTTCTTGGTGTTGTATTCGGCGGTGCCGTCGGTTACTTCGATGACTAGGCCACCTGGGTTCTTGATGAGCAGGGGGAGCGCGTGGTGGCTGGTGATGATGTGGGTGTCGATGGCCAGGCGCAGGACGCGGAGCCCTTTGTCCAGTGAGTGCTCCCAGAGGGACTGATCCCAGCTGAACATCTGTTCGCCGCCCCAGATGTTGTTGACCAGGATGTCGAGGCGGCCCTGTTCCGCGTCGATGCGTTCGCCCAGGGCCCGGACCTGATCGGAATCCAGATGGTCCACTTGAACGGGGATGCCCTGCCCGCCGGCGGCGGTGACCAACTCGGCCGTTTCCTCGATGGTTTCCGGACGATCGATTTCGGAACGCTGGCTCCTGGTGCTGCGGCCGGTCACATAGACCAGTGCTCCCGCCGCACCCAACTCCACGGCGATACCCCGGCCGGCACCGCGAGTAGCTCCGGCGACCAGCGCGACCTTTCCCGCCAGTGGCTTGCTCATAAAGTGAGTCCCCCTATGCAGTGGTGATGAGGAATGACGACGAACCCGCTGGCCAGTGATTTGCTCGGTCAGGATGCTCCGGTGGGTGGGAACGATGACGGTCAGCAGCTTGCCCGTGGCTAGCTCATGAAGAGTTCCCTTTGCGTATTGGTGATGAGGAATGACAGCGGAGCCGTTGGTCAGTGATTTGTTCGGTGGGGATGTTCCGGTGGGTGGGAACGATGACGGACTGCGGGTCAGCGGCTTGTTTGGCCGGGGAGTTCCTTGATGTAGCGGTGGGTGGGGACGATGACGGATCCGCTGGCGGTGGAGGCTGCGTATTCAAAGGAACCTTCGTCGGTCCAGCCGTTGCGTTCATAGAACCTTCGCGCTCGCGGGTTCCCGGCGACTACGGCCAGCCAGGCTTTTCGGTGACCGTTCGCCGCCACAAGCCGTTCGGCTTCGGTCAGGAGAATGGTGGCCACGCTGGTTCCCCGATGCTTTTTCGACACGTAGACCTGTTCGACCTCGTCCCCGACCACCATGACGAACCCCGCCACCACCTCGTTGACCGTCGCGACCGTGGTGTCGGCCACACGTTGCGACGCACGCACCCCGAAAGACTCCTCGGTGCGCACGGCGACAAGCTCATCGGGAACATGTCCTAAATGCGCGTCTCGCCACCCGTCGATCCAGATCTTCGCCACCGCCTCCGCGTCCTCCCAGGTCGCGGAGCGCACCGTCACGGCCCCATCGTCACTCAGCACGTCGCCCACCCTAGCCACGGGGTCCGACAGAATCGCTCCACCGCCCGCTGGTCACCGGGGCCATGCGACGGGGAAACTGGTGCGATGGTCAAGACTCTGTGCCCCAAGGACTACGCTGAAGCGCTCTATGTCGGACATTTCTTCCGTACCGGCGTCCCCGTGGTGATGGACCTCAGCCGGCTAGCGGACAGCGAGGCCAGGCAGTTCGTGGATTTCGCGGCCGGTCTGGTGTTCGGCCGGGGTGGCGACATGGACCGCCTGTCGCCCAAGGTATTCCTGCTCATGCCCTACGGCAGGAGCAACCGCCCAACTGCTCCCGCCGAATCGTCGCGGTGACTTTCACGTGGCCCGAGTTCCGCGAACCGACGGCGATCGACGCGGAAGCGTCCTGGACGGCGACATTCGAGAGTTACGACCAACGCCATGACGACGTCTACTACGTGGTGACCAGGCTCGAAGGAGCCCGGGAAGCCGCCCAGTTCATTGTGGTGGTTGGCGTGCACTGGGCCGGGGACGATTGGCGGGGACCCGAGTTCGTCCAGCGTTTGCGTGAGGACATTCACGATGTCGCCGTCGCGGGCCGTACGAACACGAGCTATCTCGGCAAGATGAGCTGACCAGCAGCCGATCACTCCTGCGTACAGATGCCGTTCGCCCGAACCTTGGTGGTCGGTGGGCTGTACATCCTCGTGAGTGACCATGAAGGTGGGTGCATGACCAGTCTGTACTCGCACGCAGGCGGCGACGAGGCGTTGCACAGGCTCGAAGAGATCTTCTACGTGAAGGTCCTCGACGACCCCCTGCTGAAGAAGCTGTTTCCGGAGCGTCGAGCCACTCATGTCGATCATCTGACCTGGTTCACGGCCGAGTCCTTCGGCGGCCCCGACCGCTTCACCCGCGAACTGGGCTTCGATTACCTCATCCAGGTGCACCGCCACCTCGACATCTCCGACGAGCAGCGCGAGCGTTTCGTGGAGCTGTACCTGGAGGCCCTCGACGAGGCCGGACTGCCCGACGACGAGCCGTTCCGCGAGGCGGTACGCGAACATCTGGAGTTCGGCTCACGAGTGGCCCAGCAGAACTCCCGCGCAACCACCGACGAGGAGCTCCACCCACTGCGCGACGTCCCACTTTGGACATGGAATGAACCTGATCAGCCCGGCTAGATCACGAAGGCAGGCTTTCTGTATCGGTTGACCTGGCCTTTCGTGCGAATCAAACTCGCGTAGCCAGTTTGGAATGGTTCGAATCGCCATTGCCCTACATCCCGCCGGGGGCAGACTGAAGGCAATCGGCAGGAACGGGAGGTTGCGCTGCGCCATGAGCGAGCAATCTGATACCGCGCTGAAGATTCGTGCGGTGCTTCACGAGTGGTACGCGGTACTGCAGATAAGCGGTGAGTTCTGTCGAGACGCCCCTCTCGGAGCTCGCCTCCGAGAGGAGATGGCGGACCTGCCCATGCCTGACCCGCCACA
>NZ_BLAE01000069.1 GCF_009687865.1 Acrocarpospora macrocephala | reverse complement strand
CAACTGGCCCGCCTGCGCGTCGGTCAGGTGGGTGGTGACCTGGCTGATCGCATCGGCCGACCCCTCGGCCAGCGTGCCGCGGGCCAGCCGGTCCCGGACGGTGGGCAGGCGGGCCAGTTGGGTGGCCAGCCGGATCAGGCGGGAGGTGCCTCCGCTGGTCATGCCCGCTGAGGCGCGCAGCCAGGTGCTGGTGGAGGCGTGACCGCCGCTGCCGGGGCTCTTGGCTTCACCGGTGGCGTGGACGCGTCCCACCCGGGCGGCGATCGCCGAGCTCAGCCGGTCCTGGGCGAACAGCAGGTCTTCGGTCTCGCCTACGCACAACCCGGCGCTGTCGGGCATGTCGGTTACCGCAATCCGGGAGGCGAGCTGCCGGAACTGGGCCACCAGCACCCCCGAACCCACCGGCTCGCCCCAGGCCTCCGGCCCTGCCGAGCGGCCAGCGTCAGCCGAGCGGCCAGGATCGGCCGAGCGGCCAGGATCGGCCGAGCGGCCAGGATCGGCCGAGCGGTCAGGATCGGCCGAGCGGTCAGGATCGGCCGAGCGGTCAGGATCGGCCGAGCGGCCAGGATCGGCCGAGCGGCCAGGATCGGCCGAGCGGCCAGGATCGGTGAAGCGACCGGCGTCGGTGGAGCGGCCAGGGTCGGTGGAGCGGCCGTGGAGGAACTGCTGCCGTGCGTTCTGCTGCCCTGCGTCGCCGCACGCGTCCCTGTGCGCGTCGCCGTATGTGTCGTCGTGGGTGTCGTGGGCGGAACGCTGGGGCGGGACGTAGTCAGGGTCCAGCATCGTGCCCTTCAGGAACGCGGGCAGCTCGCGTCCGCGGGCACCCTTCGCACGGGCGGGATCCCGCACGTCGATTGGAGAACCGAGCATGGAAGGTGCCCCCCTTTCGCTCCGGCGGATCCGAACAACCACCCTCACGCTATCCAGCACCTACGACAAAACCTGGCCTAGATCCACGACAAAACCGCAGGTCACGCGCCCCGTGAAAAGATCTACCTACCCACCGGCATCCGAAGATCCATCCGCCACGCCCGATCAGGAGTAGGACACCAACCGGCGGACCGTCAACCCGCGAAGAACAGGCCTGGCGGCCTCGCCCGTGATCTACTGGGCCAGCCAGATCGGCAGTACCGACAGCAGGATGAGCGCCGCCGCGACCACGTGCACCACCGGTGCCTGGTTGGGCCTGAACAGGTTCTCGAAGATCCAGATCGGGAGCGTCCTGACCCCGCTCCGGCCGTGAACGTTGTCACGATGATCTCGAAGAAGGACAGCGCGAACGCCAGCAGCCCGCCCGCCACCGATCGCATCATCGGGAACGTCGCCAGCCGGAACGTGGTGAACGTGTCCGCCCCCAGGTCCGCCGACGCCTCCTCGATGGACACCCCGAGCCGCCGCAGCCGGGCCACCACGTTGTTGTCGACCAGGGTCAGCGACCAGCAGGCCGATGGTGCGCGCTCACGCAGGCTCGGAGAGTACCGGCGGCCATGGGTTGTGGCCGGTCGAGCAGATCTCGACTGCATCGGGGTTCAAGGACGACGAGCGGGCCGGGCGGTGTGGTTCGAGGTGGAGGATCCGATATTGCCGGTCAAGGAAGCCAAAGATGAACGGCGTTGACATGTTCACAGACACATTGCCCCGAGAAAACGCCCTTCTCATCCCCGAATCCACCGCTGAGCCGAACAACCGCCGGAAAGTCACGAGCGACGAGGAAATCGCTGGGCTACTGACTGCTCGGATCACCGACGGAATCTTCGCCAAGGGCGAACCGATTCCCACCATCCACGAAGTGATGAGGACTCACCAAGTGAGTTTCCACACTGCCACCAACGCTCAGCATCGCCTGCCCGGGCGGAGGCGGAGATGCGTGGCGGGGAGAGCCTCGCGCACTGAGGCTCTCCCCGGCTTGGTTACTGCTGTTCCGCCAGGTCGGCGATGAGTGCCTGGCCGTCTCTGGCGAGTGCGGCCCGGACCGCGGAGTCAGCGATCTTGTTGGGCTTCCCTGCTTCGGAGATGAAGTTCTCCAGTGGGTTGATGGCGTGCTGGATCCTGCCCTTGAGGGCCTGTTCCTGAGAACGGTCGATACGGTCGCGGAGCTTGGCGGCCGTATCGGCGTTGAATTTGCCGGCTAGCTGGAACTGGGTGATGAGGGCGCGGACCTCGTCGTAGGAGGTCCGGGTCGTGAAGGTGATGGTCTGTGTGGCGGTGTTGCCGGCGTTGTCGGTAGCGGTGACGGTGAAGGTGTGTTCGCCCAGCGGCAGCGACCACAGCGGGACTGGTGCGCTGGAATCGACGCCGGTGCCGTCGATCGTGGCCTTGACGCTGCTGACGCCGGAGGTCGCGTCGCTCGCGGTGAACACCGGGGTGATCGACTCGGCGTCGCCGTACGGCTTGGGTTCGACGCCGATCGCGGCGATCCCAGGGGCGGTCTTGTCGACCTTGAGGGGGAGGCTGCCGGACGGAGAGGTGGTGCCCGCGCTGTCGGTGGCCCGGTAGAGGAGGGTTCCGTTGACGTCGGCGCTCACGGTCTGGATTCCGGTCGCGGGTACGTTGACCCAGGTGGTGCCGTCGTTGATGGAGTATTGGCCGGTCCACAGGCCGGCGGTCAGCCCGCTGTAGGTGAGCTTGACGTCGCTGGTGTACCAGCCGTTGTTCCCGGTGGGAGCGGCCGGGTCGAGGGTGACGCGGATGTCGGGGATGGTCTGGAACTGGAAGTTTCGGGCGAACAGTTCGGGCTGGACGCCGCCGGTCCAGGTGGCGACGAAGTACAGGTCGTGGGCGCCGCCCGGGTCGGTGATCGGGGTGGTGAACCACTTGTAGACCCTGCTGGACAGTGATGTCGATCCGGTGCCGGGCACGTTCGCGAAGCTCGCGACGGTGGGTCCGGTGGGAGAATCGGCGTGCACAGTGAAGTTGACGCCGGGCAGGCGGGTGGCGAACTCCATGTTGAGGTGGTCGACGCCCTTGAGGTTGATGCGGGGGAACATGAACCAGTTGCCGGTGTCGGGGATGAACAGCTGCCCGGTGTAGAGGCCGACACCGAGACCCTTTTGATAGGTGGAGGCGGCGTACTGGCGGGGGTGCAGGACGACGTCGCTGGAGCCTTCGAGCGCAGGGGTGTCGCCGGCGCCGCCCTGGTCGGTGTAGGAGGCCTCGACGACGTGGAAGACGTAGGCGTTGGTGCCGTGGGAGGCGTCGCGGCCCGGCACCAGCACACCTGCGCAGTCGGCGTTGGGTGTGGCCTCGGCCATCGGGTGACCGTGCTGGTTGTGGCCGAGCTGATAGGTCACTTTGACCTTGGTGCAGTCGATGGTGCCGTCCTCGGGGTCGGTCACCTTGACCTTGAACGGCAGGTTCTGGCCGAACTCCGCGAACCTGCCGTCCTCGGGCAGGGTGAGCTCGACGGTGGGACGGGTGTTGCCGGCCACTACCGAAAGGTTCGCGATCGCTTCGGCGCCGCCGGAGTCGGTGACGGTCAGCCGGGGATGGAACTGCCCGGACGTGGTGTAGGTGTAGCTGGCGGTCGGCCCTGTCGCATCGGCGGTGCCGTCACCGTCGAGGTCCCAGGAGAACGTCAGCGGGTCGCCGTCGGGGTCGGTGGTGGCCGAGGCGTCGAAATCGACGGTGAGGGGGAGCTGGCCGGAGTCGGCACTCAGGTCGGTCTGGATCGCGGGCGTCCGGTTGCCTTCGACGTAGTCGATCCGGTAGATGCCCGAGTCGTCGTTGCTGGCGCCCCAGCCGTTGCCGTACTCCAGCACGTACAACGAACCGTCGGGGCCGAACTGCATGTCCATCGGCTTACGGAAGTCCAGGTCGGGCAGGAGTTCATGCATTTCGGCAGGGGCGCCGGTCTCGTCGAACGCCGTCGTCTGGACCCAGTCGGTGGTCCAGTCGAAGAAGAACCGGCGATTGTCGAACCACTCGGGGAACTTGGTCTTGGAGGTGCTGGCGGCGTCGTAGTGATACTGCGGTCCGGCCATGGCGCCGCCGCCGTACAGCTCGGGGAAGTAGGACTGCTTGTCGTAGGTGTAATAGACGGTGGCGGGCTTGATCGGCGGCAGGTTCACCAGGCCGGTGTTGTTGGGCGAGTCGTTGACCGGTGCGGCGCAGTCGAACCAGGGGCCGGGCTGGTCGGTGACGTAGTTCCAGTCGTTGTAGGGGACGTTGTTCATCGTGCAGTACGGCCAGCCGTAGTTGCCGGGCCCGTCCATGAGGAACACTCTCACGTGCCCGGCCGGTCCACGCTGGGGGTCGGCGAGCACCGCGTCGGGCCCGTAGTCGGCCATCCACAACTTGCCCGTGGCCTCGTCGTAGTCGCCGATGGTGAAGGGGTTACGGAACCCCATCGCGTAGATTTCCGGACGGGTCTTCGCGGTGCCGACCGGGAACAGGTTGCCCTCGGGGATGTCGTAGCCGCCCTCGGGCTTGGGCACGATCCGAAGGATCTTGCCATTGAGGTCGTTGGTGTTGGCCGAAGTCCGCTGCGCGTCGCCGCCCGCCTGGCCGGGACGCTCGTCGGTGCCAGGAAAGCCCCGCGAGGCACAGCAGTTGGTGTTGTCGCCGGTGGCGATGAACAGGTAACCGTCATCTGACATCAGCAGGTCACCGGCGCTGTGCCCGCCACCGACGCCCTGCGGGTGCTGGATGTCCAGGATCACCTTCTCCGAGGAGAGGTCCAGCATGTTGTCGTCGCCGAGGGTGAAGCGCGACACCCGGGAGATGAAGCTGGACGCCCAGTCCGGCCGGGAGAAATGCAGGTAGAGGTGGCCGGTCGTGGCGAAGTCCGGGGCGAGTGCGAGCCCCACCATGCCGAGTTCACCGACGACCCGGACCGGTACCGTACCGGCGACCACGGAGGCCTTGGTCGTCGGGTCCCAGACCTTTACCCGGCCATCACGCTCGATATAGACCACACGCCCGTCCGGGGCGACACTGATCCGCATCGGCTGTGTGAGACCGGTGTTCTCCAGCAAGACCTTCTGGAAGCGCTCGTCCGGAGGGGGCGGTGAGCTGTGCTCTCCGGGATGTGCCACGACGCTCGTCGCGGGCATCAGGGATGTCATCAACAGGGACGAGGACAAGAAGGCCACCATAAGGCGGCGCGCGAAAGGCATGGATCTCTCCACGGAGTGGGGATGATTTCGACCGCCGTGCTGGAGGAGCTCCTCTGGCGGTCAGTTGTCTCCGGAGCCCGCTTGAGCAGGCCCCGCGGCCGGCCCCAGGCGCAGCCAGGGACCGGGCGGGAATCAGCGACAGGGGAAACCGGCCGTCACGCGTCCGGTCACGGCGAAGTAGACACGGCGACCGGTCGACCTCGCAGGCCCAGCAGGGCTAGGCGCGAAGAGCAGCCATGTTGTCGTAGCTGATCTCGGCGTACTGCAGGGACTGGTTCGGCGCCGTCGTGGCGTTGCCCGGCGCGTTGTCCTGCTCGTACATCGGGTAGTGGTGCCCGCTGGTCAGGCCGCGGAAGAACCCGGTGTAGTCGATGGCGCCGGTGCCGAACGGCACCATGTCGTAGCCGTTGGCGGTCGAGGTGTTGATCGCGCCATCCTTGGCGTGGAACAGCGGGTAGCGGCCCTCCTGGGCCTGGACCAGGGCGAGCGGGTTGAAGACGTTCGTCTGGGTGGAGCCGTCCGGCGCGGTGTAGGTCTTGAACTTGTACTGGGCGACGTGCGCCCAGTAGATGTCCATCTCCAGGTTGACGAACTTGGGGTCGGTGATGCCGAGGAAGTACTCCAGCTTGCGTACGCCCGAGGAGCGCGTGGGACGGCCCAGCGCATCGAGCGGCCCGCTGTCCAGCAGGAAGTTGTACGCCGCGTCGTGATTGTGGGTGTACAGCTTGACGTAGCCGGAGGAACGGGCGATCTCGCCCAGAGTGTTCCACTTGGCCGCGGCGACGTCCCAGTCGGCCTTGTAGTTGCTCGACGTGGGGTCGTTGCCGGTGCCCATGTGGCCCATGCCCAGGATGTTGGCGATCTCCAGGGACGCCTTGAACCGGTCGAGATCGGCCTGGGTCAGCGGCCAGGAGGCGGGGATGAAGCCGTGGTTGCCCTCGGCCCGCAGCCCGTTGTCGTCCAGCCACTGGCGCAGCAGCGTCGCACCGGCGACGGTCTCCAGGTTGGCGCCGCCCTCGGCGTTGGCGTTCTGGGTGTAGCCGGCGAACTCGACGCGCTCGTAACCGATGTCGCTGAGCGCCTTGAAGACCTCGCGGAAGCCCGAAGGCAGGTCGGAGGTGAGCGGGTTGCGGGAGATGGCGTCCCGGACGGTGAAGAGGATGATGCCGCGCTTGCTGTCCCGGATCAGGGGGACGCCTTCGGCGGCTGCGGCGCGTCCGGGCTTCAGAATCGTCGAGGCGGCGACGGCCGCCGCGGCCATCCCGGTGGTGGCCGCGAGGAGCTGCCGTCGGCTGAGACCCAGCTTGCGGCCCAGCTCGTGACCCTCGTCAGGTGCGTCTACTTGCGGATGACGAAACATCACACACGTATCCCTTCACAGGAAGAACGCGTGCGCCGACCACGTCACAACAAATCATTTCCTCAGACCATCCGGCATGCCACAGCCGTCAGGTCCGAGCTCCCACATTGTTAGCCGCTGATCACCATCACGTCAATGAGCCCCTTTCCAGCAGCCTCTTCAGCCGGTCGTGCTCTCCCTGACGATCATTCGGTGGGGTACGACGACCTCGGCCGCGCTGGATGTCGCCGTTCCGTTGATCGCTGACAGCAGCGTGTCGACGGCCGTGTGGGCGATGGCGGCCTTGTCAGGGGCGACGGTCGTGAGGCTCGGAGTGCTGTACTGCCCCTCCTCGATGTCGTCCACGCCGACCACGGCCACGTCGTCGGGCACCCGGACTCCTGCCCTGGTCAGCGCGCGGATCGCGCCAAGGGCGAGCAGGTCGTTGTAGCAGAACACCGCGTCGGGCGGCTCGGGCAGGGCCAGCAGGCGGTCCATCGCCTCGGCGCCCAGCCGCCGGTGGAAGCGGGCCGTCGGGACAACCAGCTCATCCACCACGGGCAGGCCGCGGCGCGCGTGCGCCTGCCGGTAGCCGATCGTGCGCAACTGCGCGGTCTCGCCCGTCGCGTACGGCTGGTCGCCGATGGCCGCCACCCGCGTACGGCCGAGGTCCAGCAGGTGGGAGGTCGCGTCGAAGGCGGCGGCGACGTTGTCGATCGCCACGTGGTGGAAACTGCCGTTGAAGATGTGCTCGCCCAGCAGCACGATCGGCACCCGATTGCCGCGTTCGCGCAGCTCCTTGGCGGTGATCGTCAGCGGGCTGAGCAGCAGGCCGTCGAACATGGCGGCCCGCGAGTCGCGGCCGAGCAGGGCGCGCTCGTGCTCCGCGTCGCCGTCGGTCTGGTCGATCATCACCACGTAGTCGTGCGCGCGCGCCGCCGTGATCACCTCACGCGCCAGCTCGGCGAAGTAGGGCACGTCCAGCTCCGGCACGACGAGCGCGATCATGCCGGTACGGCCCTGCCGCAGGTTTCTGGCGATCAGGTTCGGCCGGTACCCGAGCTCGTCGAGCACGGCCTGCACCCGGGTGCGCAACTCGTCGGAGACCGGGGCATAGCCGTTGACGACGTTCGAGACCGTGCGGATCGAGACGTTGGCGCGCCGGGCGACGTCGCGCAGAGTGGGACCGGCCATGCGTCTCCTATACCTTCCCCTGCTCGGCTTTGCTAGATCTTAACTCGCTCTTGCATCGTTGCATTGCTGTATGCATGATGTCTACATCGTTGCAGAGCCCTCACAAGGTCGGATCGGGGCACGGTTAAGGAGCACCACATGTCCACACCCCCTATCGGGCGGCGCGGCTTCATCAAAGGCGCGCTCGGCGTCGGCGCGCTGGCCGTAGCCGGCTGCGCGCCAGGCGGAAGCGGCCAGGCCGTACCGAGCAAGCTGGCAGCCCCGAGCGCCACCGCCTCGACCGTCAAGGGCGAGATCACGATCTGGAACCGCTCGGGCGACCTGTTCAAGGTCTTCGACGCCGCGATCGCCAAGTTCAAGCAGGCCTACCCCGGCGTGACGGTCAACCACCAGCAGGTCGACATCGACGCCAAGCTGGCCAACACCCTGATCAGCGGCACCGACGTGCCGGACGGGAGTTTCTGGGACGACGCCAAGATCGGCGGCCAGGCCGAGCACCTGTACGACCTGACCGATCTGATCGCGCCCTACCAGGACAAAACGGCGCCGTACAAGATCTCGGTGAACACCGTCGACGGCAAGATCTACGGCGTTCCGTGGGACCTCGACCCCGGCCTGCTCTGGTACCGCGAGGACATCCTCGAAGCGGCCGGCGTCGACATCGCGAGCATCGCCACCTACGACGACCTGCTCACCGCGGCGCGGACCATCAAGGACAAGAACCCGGCCAGCAAGCCGATCCACCTGGACAAGAACCCGTTCCTGTCGCAGCTGTGGCTGGAGATGCTGGCCAACCAGCAGGGCACGAGCCTGACCGACGCGAGCGGCAAGCTGCGCCTCGACTCCCCGGAGTACAAGAAGATCTTCACCTGGATCGAGCAGGCGACCGGCGACGGCCTGGTCACCCACGCGCCCTACCTGGAGCCTGCCGACGTCAACACGCTCGACAATGGCCAGCAGGTGTTCGTGCCGTGGGCCATCTGGTGGTCGTTCGCGCCGCAGAACCTGCTCAAGGCCACCAAGGGCAAGTGGCGCGCCGCCCCGCTGCCCGCGTGGACGCCGGGCGGGGCGCGCAGCGGCGTCATGGGCGGCAGCAGCTTCGTGATCCCCGCCAAGGCCAAGAACCCCGAACTGGCCTGGTTGCTGTACGAGTACCTGTGCTTCAAGGACGAGGGCATCCAGGCCGTGTACGGCCCCAACAGCGTCTACCCGGGCGGCCTGTCCACCTCCGTCCCCAGCTACCTCCCGGTCCTCGACCCGGCCAAGCCGCTCTTCCAGCCCATCGAGGCGCTCGGCGGCCAGGACCTGTGGAAGGTCGCCACCGAGGCGTCGAGCACGATCCCCGCCGCCGCGCCGATCCCGTGGTGGTGGGCCCAGTCGGTCGACTACCTGGGCAACAACGTGCAGCGGCTCATCGAGGGCAAGATGTCGCCCGACGACGTGATCGCCGACTCGGCCAAGAAGATCCAGCGCAACCTGGTCGACCGCGGCTGATGCGGGTTCGGACGTGGCTGACGCCGTACGTGTTCGTGTCGCCGTTCTTCCTGGTGTTCGCCGCGTTCGGCGTCTACCCGCTGATCTTCGCGCTCCAGCTCAGCTTCACCCGGTGGCGTGGGGCGGGCGAGGCCACGTTCGTCGGGCTCGGCAACTACTCCTACCTGCTGAGCAGCCCCGACTTCTGGGCCTCGCTGGGCAACTCGGCCGTCATGTGGGTGCTGATCGTCCCGATCCAGGTGGTGGCGGGGCTGGGCGCCGCCGTCCTGCTGGCGAACGCGAAGCTGCGGCTGCGCGGGTTCTTCCGGGTGGCGTTCATCGCGCCGTTCGTGACGCCGCTGGTGGCGATGGCGCAGGTGTGGATCGTCGTGTTCGACACCGACTACGGTCTCGTCAACTACCTGCTCAACCTGGTCGGGCTGCCTGACGTGGGCTGGCTGACCTCGACGACGTGGTCGAAGCCGACGCTGGCGCTGCTGGTCCTGTGGAAGACGACCGGCTTCGCGATCATCATCCTGCTGGCGGGGCTGCAGGCCGTACCCGGACAGGTCTACGAGGCGGCCAGCCTCGACGGCGCTTCGCGGTGGCGCCAGTTCTGGTCGCTGACCGTTCCGCTGGTACGGCGCAGCATCGCCTTCCTGGTCGTGGTGCAGACGCTGGCGGTGTTCCAGATGTTCGCCGAGCCGTTCGTCGTCACCCAGGGCGGGCCCTACGGCTCCACCGAGACGGCGGGCCTCTACCTCTTCGACCACATTTCCGCGTCCGACCTCGGCACCGGAGCGGCGAACTCGTTCCTGCTGGTGTTGCTGGTGTTCGGGCTCTCGCTCGGCGCGGTCAGGCTGCTGCGGCCCAAGGACGGCACGTCATGAAACCCGGTATCGGCCAGTACACGATCCTCGGCGTGCTCGCGATCGGCTTCCTCTACCCGATCTGGTGGGCGATCAGCTCCTCGTTCAAGCCGCCGAACGACATCGTCACCGACCCGCTGACGCTCTCGGGCCCGACGCTGCACAACTACCAGGCGATGTTCGCCGACGTGCCCATCGGCACCGGCTTCGCCAACACCGCGCTCGTGCTGGTCGTCAAGGGCGCGATGACCATGGTGTTCTGCCCGCTGGCCGGGTACGCGTTCGCCAAGTTCACCTTCCCCGGCAAGAACGTGCTGTTCGGCGTGGTGTTGCTGACGCTGATGTTGCCGACGCTGGTGCTGATCATCCCGCTGCTGCTGGAGATGAGCGCGCTCGGCTGGGTGAACACCTACCAGGCGCTCATCCTGCCCGGCTCGATCGACGCCTTCAGCATCTTCTGGATGCGCCAGACGATCGCCGCGATCCCCACCGAACTCATCGACGCCGGACGCGTGGACGGGGCCTCGGAGCTGGGCATCTTCGTCCGCGTCGTGCTGCCGGTGATCCGGCCGGGGCTGGCCGCGCTCGCCGTGCTGACCACCATGAACGTCTACAACGACTTCGTCTGGCCGGTGGTCGCCGTCAACGACACCGAGCACCAGACCCTGCAGGTCGTGTTGTCGACACTCGCGCAGAACATCACCGGCAACAGGATCGGCTCCGACTTCACCACCGTCTGGGGCGAGCTGCTCGCCGCGGGCAGCGTCGCCATGGTGCCGCTGTTGGTGATCTTCGTACTGCTCCAGCGCCACTTCATCAACGGCATCCTCGCCGGCAGCGTCAAAGGCTGATTTTTCATGGAACGGAGAACCATGACCCCCTACCCCCGCCCCCACTTCGACCGGTCGCACGCCTGGGCGAGCCTGAACGGCGAGTGGGACTTCCGCGCCGACACTGACGCGGAATGGGGCCGCATCACGGTGCCCTACGCGTGGGAGACGCCCGCGTCCGGGGTGGCGCGGCACTGGGTGTCCCTGGCCTGGTATCGGCGGACCGTCACCGTTCCCGCCGCCTTCACCGAGCGGGTGATCCTGCACTTCGGCGCCGTGCACCACGAGGCGACCGTGTGGGTGAACGGCGTCGAGGTGGTACGGCACGCCGGCGGGTACACGCCGTTCGAGGCCGACATCACCGACGCGCTCGTCCCCGGGGAGCAGGAGATCGTCGTCCGCGTGCACGCGCCGCTCGACAAGCGGGACATCGCGCACGGCAAGCAGCGCAGCGTGCCGCGTGACGACTTCGACGGGGTCTGCTTCACGCCGTCGTCGGGGATCTGGCAGAGCGTGTGGCTGGAGGGGCGGCCCGCCGCCCACATCTCGGCGTTGCGGCTGCGGCCGAACGAGACGCTCGACGGGATCGAGGTGGAGGCGCTCGCCTCGGACGGGACGTTGCGACTGTCCCTGCGCGGGGGCGGCGTTCTTGAGGTGCCCGTGGTCGACGGGGTCGCGCGGGCGTCGCTGCCGGTGGCGGAGCCGCTGCACTGGTCGCCGGAGAATCCGCGGCTGTACTACGTCGACGCCGAACTGTCCTCGGGTGACCGGGTCACGGCGTACACCGGGTTGCGCAGGATCGAGGCGGTCGGCGAGGAGCTGTATCTGAACGGCCGGCGGTTCTTCGTGCGCGGCGTGCTCGACCAGGGGTACTGGCCGCTGACCGGGATCACCCCGCCCTCGGACGAGGCGCTGGTGGCCGACATCGAGGCCGCCGCGGCCGCTGGGTACAACCTGGTGCGCAAGCACCTGAAGCTCGAGGATCCGCGCTTCTACCATCTGTGCGACACGATGGGCATGCTGGTCTGGGCCGAGCCCGCCGCCACCGGCCGCTTCTCCGCCGAGTCCGTCGCCGCCTTCGAGGCGCAGATCGCGCCGATGGTGGAACTGCACGGCAATGCTCCGTCGATCGTCATCTGGGGGTTGTACAACGAGGAATGGGGGCTGGACTGGGACATCCCGGGCGACCCGCTGAAGGCTGAGGCGGCTGTCCGGTCGTACGACCTGCTCAAGGCGCTCGACGCCAGCAGGCCCGTGGTGGAGAACTCGGGCTGGGCCCACGTGAAGACCGACCTGCTCGACTGGCACTACTACGACGAGTCGCCGTCGGCCTGGGCGCGGAATGTCGCCGACCTGATGAACGGCGTCCGCGACGACTTCCCGGTGAAGCTGGGGCCGGACTTCGTGGTGCGCAAGGTGCTCGCCGTCGAGCCGCTGGCGGGCGTGCCGAACCTCAACAGCGAGTACGGCGGGGGCTTCACCTGCGTCGAACGCGCCTGGCACCTGCGCTGGCAGACGCAGGAACTGCGCAGGTATGACCGGCTGGCCGGCTACGTGTACACGGAGTTGTACGACATCGAGCACGAGTCGGCCGGGCTGCTCGACTTCGAGCGGCGTGCCAAGGATCTGGCGGGGGTCCGCCCCGCCGAGGTGAACGCGGTGACCACCCTGGTCGTTGACGTGGTTCCGGTGGGGCCCGCCCGCGACCTGCTCACCGAGTCCCGAAATTTCACCATCCCTGTGCATGTCTCGCACCACGGTCCCGAGCCGGTCGACGGCGTCATCCACACGGCGTGGACCGGCCTGCTCGCCCCTACTCCCGTGGACGGCTCCTGGACCGAAGGGCCCGCCGCGAGCGCCAAACCGTTCGTGCTCGGCTCCGCCGTACCGGTTGAGGCCGAACTGCCGGCGGGCTGGCCAGCGGGCCGGCTCCACCTCGCCCTCGTCTCCGGCGGCACGGTCATCGCCCGTACGGCCCTGGACGTGAGCACCCACACGGCCCCGATCATCGGCGACGACCACCCCCTCTAGGAGATCCGTCATGCGTCGCTTCTTGGTGTTGCCACCGCGACTGCTGTCAGTTCGGTTCGCCTAGTTCGTCGGCCTCGGCTGATCGGCCCAGGTCGCGCAGCACAACGGCAAGGTTGCTGCGGCTGGTCAGGGTGTCGGGGGCTTCAGCGCCGAAGAGGCGTGTCCGGGTCTCCAGGACTGCGCGGTGCTCAGCTTCGGCCTCGGCTGGTCGGCCCAGGTCGCGCAGCACAACGGCATGATCGCTGCGGCTGGTCAGGGTGTCGGGATGGTCGGCCCCGAACAGACGCGTCCGGGTCTCCAGGACTGCCCGGTGCTCAGCTTCGGCCTCCATCCATTGGCCAAGGTCCCGCAGCACCTTGGCGTGGTTGTTACGGCTGTTCAAGGTGTCGGGATGGTCAGCCCCGAACAGACGCGTCCGGGTCTCCAGGACTGCCCGGTGCTCAGCTTCGGCCTCCATCCACTGGCCAAGGTCCCGCAGCACATAGGCGAGGTTATCGCGGCTGGTCAGGGTATCGGGGTGGTCAGGCCCGAACAGCCGTGTCCGCGCTTCGAAGACGACCCGATTCTCAGTCTCGGCCTCGATCCACTGGCCAAGGTCCCGCAGTACATTGGCGAGGTTATGGCGGCTGGTCAGGGTGTCGGGGTGGTCAGGCCCGAACAGCCGCTTCTGAACCTCCAGGACTGTCCGGTTCTCAGTCTCCGCCTCCGCCAAGCGGCCCACCTCCCAAAGCACCAGGGCCAGGTTGCTGCGGCTGGTCAGAGTGTCGGGGTGATCGGCACCCAGCAGCTGTGACCGGACTTTAAGGACCGCCCGGTTCTCGGCTTCTGCCTCCGCCGGCCGACCCAACGCCCACAACACGAGGGCGAGGTCACTGCGGCTGGTCAGGGTATCGGGGTGCTCGGGGCCGTGCTGGTCGAGGTTGGCGTTGAGGGCGTACTGGTAGGCAGTGGCGGCGAGTTGATAACGGCCCTTGTTATAGGCAGTAGTGGCGAGGTCAGCGGCTTGGGCGGCGTCGCCGTACCGGAGCGCGGCGGTGATCACTTCGGCGGGGACGTGATCCCCTGCCGGGCTGCGGCGTTGGGTGACGTCCAGGAGGTAATCGAACACTTCGACGTGGTCGTCGTCGCCGGTGCTTTGGAGCAAGGGGTTGCCTGTCTGCCGAACCTGGGTGGCCCACCGCCAGGCTTCGTCCATGGATTCCGGGCGTAACCGTGCCCCTCCACGCGCCTCCAAGTAGCCAGCGTGCGCTTCCTCCAGCAGCGGCCTGGGCGCGCCCGAGAGGTAGCCCGCGCGGCGCAGGTCGACGGCTGCGGCGATCAACGCCGCTCCCCGTGGATGCGCGCCCCGGGACCAGGCGTTCTCCCATTCCCGCAACAGCCGCGGCCCACACGCCAGGTACTCGGCGATCCCGCAGGTGTCGGCATGGGTGAGCGCGTCAGCGATCCGGGGATCTGCTCCTGCCGCCTCTCCGGCCCTGGTCCGCTCCGCTGCGGTGAACTGTCGTTCGAGAAAGATCCGGTGAGCCAGATCGAGTACCGCTTGGGTGTCGCGTTGAAGCTGCCGGGCCGTTTTCTCTTCGCTTGCGGCGGTGAGTCGATCCTCTTCTGCGGTCCGCAACGTCGCCACGATCACCCGGTGGTGCCCGTCTCCGGCGAGCATCTCGGCGACCTGCTTGTACGACAGGCCGCCCGCTCCGAGGTAGAACTCCAGATCGTTCAGCCACAGGACACACCGCCGCGCCGACCCGGCTGCGCGTACCGCGGCTGCCACCGCTTCCCGGCCCAGCGGGACGATCAACATGTGGTCGGGGAGCACTGCCCGGATCGCCTCGAACGCCGCCCGCGACTTCCCAGCCGTGGAGTCACCCACTAGCAGCACAAACCCTGACCCGCCCAGCCGCGCCCGCAAACCGCGATCGGTGTCCCGCTCGATGTAAACCGGAACCCGATCACGGCCAGGACCCGGTTCCCTCGTCGGTGCGGGATGCACCCCGAGCACTATCGGATCCACGTCCCGGACCCGTGGCAGTTTCCCGCCCAATGTGTAACTGCCTTCGGCCAACTCCCAGGCTCGCTCGTCTCGGACCTGCACGGCCCTGGTGAACCGCTCCTGCCATACCCCCGACAACAGGGCTGCGACCGGAGCGACGATCGCCGCCAGGGTCAGCCATCGCCAGTCCTTCACCCCGGCCACCGCCAGCACCGACGGCGCGGCCACCAGCAAGACTCCCGCCGTAGCTAGGAACCCGACCCTCACCACCCGGTTCCCCTTCACCTGCCCACCCGCTCCCCTGTCTGGCAGCCTTGACCACCCAGACTCCCATCCTGAATCGCCCCAAACAGACCGGACATTCAACCGTGACTCCCGGCCTTCGGGACTGAGCGCAGAAGTTGATGGTAGAGATGACCATGGATTGTTATCGCAGATAGGGGTGCATTATCTGCGATAGCGTGGACGCTGTCCTGGGAGAACACCCCGCCACACCGACTGGACGCGCTGGTACAACACCGAGCGCGGCACCGGCGTGTCCGGTTCGAGGATCTCATGGCCTACAAGCGGCAGAGCGATGCCGACAGGCGCAAGGCCGCTGATGACCTCATTTCCCTCAGCGAGGAACTGGACCTGTACTGATGGCGTTCGCCGTGGTGTACGACGTGAATGTGCTGTACGGCAATGAGGTCGACCGCCCAAGGCCTTCGCGGCCATCCTCGACGCCCTCGAACGTGCCGGACTGGTGGAATCGGCCGCGGCACTCCGAGACTGATGCCGTTCCGCGTCGGTCCCATTATCTTTGGCTGTTTGGCATGTCCACTACATAGCGAGACCCGTCGCGAGGAGCTGTGCGAAGAGACGCACCGCATCCTCGTCCAGTTTCCTGAGATCGCCCGCGTTGGGTGAGTCCAAGGCCCGCACACGCGCTATGGGGCCTGGCCTGGCGGCTATGCTTACCCGGCTTGGCCGCTCGGTCGTCACCGCGAGCTTCGGCAGGCAGGTCACGCCGCGTAGGTAGATCCGGCCGTCGCGTCACTCGCCCACGACCAGCCAGCCGCCTCCACCGCCTGTGCAGCGCCACTGGTGATCGACAGGACAACGAGCAGGCAGTTTGGTCCTGGCACCACCTCGCGTGGCCAGGGCGCTCGCGCCCGCCGTACCACCCGAAAGACCCGGTCTCCCACGATCAGGAGATCGCTTGTGAGTGCCGCCTCCCACCCGGCAGCGCGGGAATTCGGTCAGCCAGCTCACCCCTTCAGATATAAGTCATGTGCCCCTTCTTGCACGGTGGTTATATTCATGTTGCTGCTCGGCGGGTCATCGGGGCGAACCCCTCCGGCGGTGTGTGACGCCCGGTTGCGCCATCTGCCCGCTATTGGCGTCATGAAAAGGCATGAGCCTCGTCATGGAGATAACCCCAACTCCTGCGGGGCGTTTCCATGACTGTCACGGCATCGCCTGCAAGGTGAGCCGCCTCGCCATGTCATTGGATCTCGAGCAGGCTGCCTGTTTGTGGTTCGCCTCCAGGGCCGTGTTGGCTTCAGCGCATGCCGTACCTACCAGAGGCGCGGGGGTGGCCATCCGGCAGCGGCTATCGCGTTCGTAAGGTTATGAGGCCGGGTTTGGGGAGGTCGTTGGGCAGAAGGAAGGGGTGAAGAGGGTGGTGAAGGTCTTCTGGAAGTCGTTCCAGTCGCCGTTCAGGTTGCTGACCAGCATGTGGGTGCCCCGGCGGTTGCCCATCGCGTACGACGTTGAGCCCTGGATGTAGCCGCCACCGCCCCAGAGTGTGACTCCGCAGGGGAGTTTCTGGGAGTAGATGCCGAGGCCGTACCTGGTGCCGGGGACCCAGCCGGAGCCTTCTGTCGAGACGGCGGTGAACATCTCCTTCTGCTGGGCGGGCGGGAGGAGGCGGCCGTGCAGCAGGGCGCTCAGGAACCGGTGCAGGTCCGAGGTCGTGGAGATCATGCCGCCGGCGGCCCAGGCCCAGCTCAAGTCCATCCCGGTCACGTCGTGGATTTCCGCGTCGGGGCCGGTCTCGCCCAGCTTGGAGTAGTGGCGGGCGTGCGGGTCGCGGATCGTCCTGTCGGTGCCCGGGAGGTAGGTTCCCGCCAGGCGCAGCGGGCGGGCGATACGGCGCTCGATCTCGCCCGCGAGGGTCGAGCCCGTCGCACGCTCGACGATCATTCCTGCGAGGTTGTAGTTGACCTTGGAGTAGATGAAGCGTTTCCCGGGTTCTTCGGGACGCGGGGTCTCCTGGCCGAGGATGGCGTCGGGGAGTCCGCTGGTGTGGTTGAGCAGCTGCCTAATGGTGATCTTGATACCGTCCGCGCCGAGATACTCCTCCACCACGCCGGGCAGCCACTTAGCCACCGTGTCGTCCAGGCTCAGCTTGCCTTCGGCCACCAGTTGCAGGACCACCGTCCCGGTGAACGCCTTGGTGAAGCTTCCAATGTGGAAGTGCTCACCCGATTTGCGCTTGCGACCGGTCGTCATGTCGGCCACCCCCGCCGTGCCGAACCACGGCGTCGTGCGACCGTCTCTGATCTCGGCGACGATGCCAGGGCCGCCGCCGTTGGCCACGGCCTGGTCGAGCGCGCGCTGGAGCTTGGCGTGACCTCGGTCGCGGTCGGCCGCGGAGGCGGCGGGGGTCGTTAAGGCGGTCCCTGCCACAGTCAGGGCAACGACGAGCAGGCCCGTACGGGCGCGAAACATTGATATTTTGCCTCCTTGGGCATGAAGGGGTCAGACATGGCCATACGGAAAGGGGCATACCAAAAAGAGCGCGAAAGATCGCCGAAGGCTACGGAAAGCGCGCTACTACGGCTGCCAGCGCGTTGGTGGGGTTCTGGGGGGCGGGGTGTCACTCGCGGGCATGTAAGCAACCTTAGTTGACTAATCTAGGATTAGTCAACACGAGTTGCTTAAGGGTGAGCCGCTCGCGGTCCTTGTCGTCCCGCGCGATTCGTGGGTGGCCCGCTGCTACCGGGGCACGTCCGGGCCATCCACCTCGACATGACCCCGGTGACGCCGAGTGGAGCCGCCACTCCCACCGAAGACCAGCACGGAGGCCCGGCGGGAAAGGCCGCGGTTCCCCGGCACTGGACAGATATATTTCGGTTCTCGTCCGTTATTGGCCGAAATTTGTGGTGACGCAATTGCCGCCATCATTTCGTGGTCTTGTGCCCGCAGTCGATCGTGAGAATGCAGGAACGGTGAACCGGTCGAGAAATAATAGTGGCGCTTTTGCGAAGAAATCACTCAGCGGCCGTTCCTTCCGTTGACATGTGCCGTTGGTTGGCGGGGACCCTCGCGCGCGGATCATCGCTGCTGGCACGCGCCCGATCTTCGGCCTTGCGGCCGAAACGACGCGGCCTTTGTTTCGTCGCAGCAGGATCGAGGAATTCATGTCCAGCAAAATTCGGAACGATGGAAAGGCGCGACGCCGCGGGTTCGCCCGACGAGTGGCGGTGGTCGTCGGCGCGCTGGTCAGCGTGGTGGCGATGGCCGGAGTCGCGCAGGCGGATCAGCCCGCCGTCATGTTGGGCGCGGGCTCGCTCAACACGTTCGACGCGATGCAGGAGATGGACATCATTTACAACGAATCGGCGGGCTGTGATCTGGTGGTCCCGCCGACGACCCCGCAGTGGACATGCGTGTCACCGCAGCCGACCAGCGTGGTGACGACTGAGAACTATTACCACGATGTCGCGGCCTCGATGTTCTCTCAGGGCACCAGTGCGGGGCTGCGCATGCTCTGCCAAGGCAACGACGGCACCCCCGGCACCACGGATATCGGCTACGCGCGTTCTTCGACGTCGCCCAGCAGCCTGCCGTCGATCTGTAACGTGAGCGACAAGCTCACCTACGTCGGCTGGGCCAAGGACGCTATCGCGATCCCCAAGTGGCTCGGCGGAGCGAGCGAACCCGTCACCAGTCTGAGCCACTCCCAGATCAAGGAGATCTTCACTGATATCTCCGGGGACGGGTGTGCCGAGGACTGGGGCGACTTCGGCGGCACGCCGGGTGAGCAAATCCTGGTCCATGGCGTTGAGCCCCTCACCTCCTCTTTCGGCACCTTCCAGACCTATCTCGGCGGCAATGCCAACTACTGCGCCCTGGAAACGGGCGGCCAGTTGCTGCCAGAGAACGACTGCACCCCGATCAACGATCTGCCGGCCGGAGACAGGGGCCGGTCGATCTGGTGGGTGTCGTACGGCAAGTACGCGACCGGAGCCACCAACTGCACAGATGCCGCGACCGACCTGATCGGCGTCAACGGCGTGGCTCCCAGCGCCCCCTCGATCCAGAGCTCCACCTATCAGTACACCAACTTCCTGTACAACGTGTACCGCCGCCCGGTCACCGGCGACCCCGTACTGAGATGGCGGATCCGCTCCTACATCGGCGAGTATCCGCACGGATGGCTCTGCCGCTCCAACTCCATGCACATCAAGCCTGTAGGCGACCCCGGCCTGGGCGTCCCACATGCGGGCGCCGAACGCAACTACGGTCTCGCCATCGACAAGATCATCGATGACGCGGGCTTCGTCAGGATCAACCCGCTCCCCGATGGAGACAAGTGCGTGTCCTTCAACATCAACTGACGGCGCACTGGTCAGGCTGTGCGAACTGGCGGCCTCGATCGTGCCGCCAGTTCCATGGCAGCGTTCTTGTTCTCCATGGTTCGTTCCACCTATCCGGCGCGAGTTCGGATGAACCCACAACGAGCGCGTGCCTACGGCCATTCAATGCGAACAAGATAGGTTTCACGCTGCTGGTCCAAGACCACATAGGTGGCGAGACCACGTTCTCCGAACGGATGCGTAAGCATGTTCGCTCTAGGGTTCTTGGAGTTATATGGGCTGCCGCTCCAAGGAGCGGTCTCCAGGAGCGCGAACAGCTCAGCGAGGGGCCGCAATGCGTGAGCAGGTAGCGCAGCGATCTGTTCCTCGGCTACAGGGTCAATGATGAGCTTGAACACCTAGACATCGATCCCGCGAGCAGCAAGGATCTCCCGCCACGGCCTCCCCTGGGGAACTGGTTCGCCAGCCAGAGCTTGCTGGGCTCGGACATGCATCTGGCGGCGCCCCTCGGGGTCCTTCGTGGTGTCACAGGCGGAGATCCACCAGCGGTGCACGAAGGTGTGCAGGGCTTCAAGATCCAGGCTCACCCTGACCTCATCGAGCACGGCCTTTAGTCCGGCGTCGAAAGCCTCGCGATCTTCTGGGACGACCAGCGCAGCACGGATGGCTCGCAGGTTCCTCTCAGGCGGAGCTGCACCGAGGGAGATGAAGTCCTGCGGTTGTGCGGTCATACCGTGCTCCCTTCCCTGTCCCTAAGACTACAGAGAGGGGGAGACATCCTTCATGCACAGGCGAGAAGTCAGACCTGTCGCGGAGTGAATGAGGGGAATCGGACCCGCGTGCGGGTCACCCCGGTTTGGGGTGACCCGCTTAGCGCCGGGTGCCTAGAGGAAGGCCCAGGTGAAGATGTGCAGGATGCCGTCGTCGGGTGGGGAGAACTTGATGGTCTTCAGGGTTTTTGCCGGGTTCAGGGCGATCGGTTGGGCTGCGAACACGTGTGCTGGGATGGGCTGCATGGCCCAGGAGCCGCCGTACAGGCGGTAGGGGCTGGAGGCGATGATCTCGTTGCCGTACTGGGGTTGGCCGCCGCCGAAGTCGAGTAGCCAGTCGCTCATGCCGAGTTTCGTGGTGGTTGTGGTGCCGTCGGTGTAGGTGATTGTCGCGTCTACCTCGGGGTAGCCGCCGGTGCCGGAGCCGAGGAAGGCGATCTTGGTGGCGCCGGTGGGGGCCGTGACGTCCAGGGGTTTGGTGCCGGGCTGGATGTCGTCCCATTCGCCGGGGTTGCGGTTTGGCCAGGTGAAGGTGAAGCCGTTCCAGTTGATTGTCGCGCCGGGGGTGAGGCCGACCGCGCTGAGGGCCTGGGCGGAGTAGCTGAAGTTGGCGCCGTCGACGTTGGCGCTGCCGGGCTTGGTGTCGTCGCCGATGCTGGCGTTGTTGTGGTGCCAGGCGGGGGTGCCGGGCTTGGCCACGTTCAGCCGGATGCCGGCGTTGATCTGGCCGGATCCGAGGATCGGGATGCTGACCATGCCGAGTGGGGTGTTCGCGGGTACGGTCACCGTGATCTTCTGCGAAGCCGCGCCGCCGCCGGAGGTGGGGTAGAGGGTGCCGCTGATCGGGGTGACCGAGATGCCGGGCGGCGGCTTCGCCTCCCAGCGCACCGACCCTCCGACGCTTCCGGTCGACCGTGCCGTGATCGTGGTCTCGAACGTCTTGCCTGGCTCGACTGGGCCGCTGCCGGGGTTCAGGCCGAGCAGCAGCGGCTTCGCGCCTTCGTTGAACGCGGGCGGTGCGTCCGCGGGGGCCGAACCGAACGCAGTGTTCGGGGTGGTCGCGGTGGTGAAGTCCAGCTTGCCGCCGCGCTGGGCGATCGTCTCCGGCAGCCACGCCTTCGTCGTGGCCACGCCGTTGACCTTCAGCGTCCGTACGTACCGGTTGGCCGAACCCGGTGCGTTGATGATCAGGTCGCCGGCGGGGCGCTTGATCGTGATCGAGTCGAACAGGGGCGTGTTGACCAGCAGTTCGGCCCGGCCGGGGATCGCCGGGAACAGGCCGATCGCGGACCAGACGTACCAGGAGCCCATCGCGCCGAGGTCGTCGTTTCCGACCAGTCCGTCCGGGGCTGAGGTGAAGAGTTCCTTCTGGACTCGCCGTACCAGATCCTGGGTTTTGTACGGCTGGCCGGCCCACGCGTACAGCCACGGCGTGGCCGCCGACGGCTCGTTGCCGAGGTAGGCGTACGGCTGGTTCGGGCCCGCGTTGAGGACCTTGAAGAAGTTGTCCAGGCGGGAGATCGCCGCCGCGTTGCCGCCCATCGAGTCGAACAGGCCGCGCACGTTGTGCGGCACCAGCCAGTGGTATTGCGCGCCGTTGCCCTCGATGTAGGAGTTCATCGAGGCCGGGTCGAACGGCGACCGGAACGCGCCGTCGGCCATCTTCGGCTGGATCCAGGTGTTCGCCGGGTTGTAGGTGCTCTGCCAGGACTGCGACCGTTTCATGAACTCGCTCGCCAGCGCGGTGTTGCCCAGGCGGGCGGCCAGCTGGGCGATGCCGAAGTCGGCGACGCCGTACTCCAGGGTGGTCGACGGGTCCATCGGGACGTAGCCCTTGGCCATGAAGTCGGCGTTGCCGGGGCGCTCGTCGTAGCCGAGCAGCGGGTGGCCGATGTCCTGCGGGCCGACCCTGCGGGCTGCCTTGGCCATCGCGTCCAGCGCCGCGGGGGCGTCGAAACCGCGCGCGCCGAAGGCGTACATGCTGGACAGGATCGAGTGGAACGGATCGCCCACCATGACGCCGGTGATCGCGTTCTGGTGTGACCAGCGGTCCCAGACATTCCCCACCGATTGCGCGTTGTCGTACATCGACTGGGCGATGTCACTCGCCACATCGGGCGCGAGCAGGGCGAGGAGTTGTACCTCGCTGCGGTAGATGTCCCAGCCGGAGAAGGTCGCGTAGTGGTGCTTTCCGGGCGCCACCTTGTACGGCTGGCCGTTCATGCCGGTGTAGGTGCCATCCACGTCCTCGAACACGTACGGCTGGAGCAGCGCGTGGTAGAGGTTGCTGTAGAAGGTGCGCCGTTGCTCGGTGGTGCCGCCGCCGATCTTCACCTGTCCCAGCCGGGTGTTCCAGGTGGCCCGCGCTTTCGCGGCGACCTGATCCACCCCGTCCTGGCCGATCTCGGCGGCCAGGTTGTTCTTCGCGCCGGCCAGGCTCACGTAGGACAGACCCACCCGCATCTGGACCGGCCGGGCGGGATCGAACTCCAGGTACGCCCCCGAGCCGGGCCCGTTCACCGTGATGTCGCCCGCGGTGACCACCTCGGCGTTGGCGACCTTCGCCTCGGAGGCGTTCCGCACGGTCGCGGCCCCCGGCGTGACGGTGCCGTCCTTCCAGGTGCCGTAACCGAGGATCGGCTGGTCGAACGTGGCGTGGAAGTACACCTTGTACCGCATCGGCGGGCCGCAGAAGCCGCCCGTCTGCACCCAGCCGGTCACCGTGTTGCCGCTGATCCTGGTCTCGCCGTCGTCCACGCCGTTGACCGAGCCGCTGGTGTTCAGCAGGAGCGTGCCCGGCTTGCCGGCCGGGAAGGTGAACCGGCCCACGCCGCCGCGCGTGCTCGCCGACAGCTCGGTCTTGATGCCGGTGTCGAGAACCGAGCTGTAGAAGCCGGGGGAGGCCTTCTCATTCTCATGCTTGAACGTCTGAATGTAATCGGCGCCGTGCGTCGCGGGCGACCGGCCGATCTTTCCGGAGATCGGGATCACGGGGAAATCCTGCGCGCCGGTGCAACCCGGCCCGGAGATGTGTGTCATCGAGAAACCGCGCAGGCGGTTGTCCTCCCACGCGTAGCCGCCCCCGGCGTTCTCCATCGTGTCGGGGCTCCACTGCATCATTCCGAACGGCACGACCGCGCCGGGGAAGTTCATTCCCGCGCCGCCGCCGTGCCCGAAGTCCGCGGCGCCCGCTTTGGTGCCGAGGAAGGGGTTGACCAATGCGGCCACGTCGGTGACCGGGGTCGGCACGGGATCGTGCACCGCGCCTGCTGGCAATGCCATGGCCGCCAGGAGGGTGGCGACCATCGGTGCTGACCATATGGACAAGGGATTCCTCCATCGTTGCGATCATCGTGATCACGACGAGAAAACGGGAATGTGAGATGGCGGTCAATCAGGAGAAGTGCCGGTCACAAGTTGCCATTGCCGTGTTTTCGCGGGTCACCGGCCTGCCGGGCCGGGCCGTACGGGCTGGAAATAGGGATAGGGGAAAATAGGGGTTGGCCGCCGCGGGCGCGGCTTGGCACATTCGGCGATATCGCCGAGCTGTTGGGATTCGCGAATGACTGCCATGCCGATCGTCGAAATCGAGATGGACCACCGGGCCCCAGAGGTCCGGCTGGGCCGGTTGCTTGACCCCGACTCGCCGGTGCCCTTGCACGCGGACGATGACAGCGGCGTCCAGGCCGTCTGCGGGCGGGTGGACGGCTCGCCTGTCGTCGCGTACTGCACCGACGCGACCCGGATGGGCGGCGCGCTTGGGGCGGCCGGTGCGGAGCACATCGTGGAGGCCATCGGCGCGGCCGAACGTCTCGGCTGCCCGGTGATCGGCCTGTGGCACTCGGGCGGCGCGCGCCTGGCGGACGGCGTCGAGTCGATGCACGGCGTGGGCCGCATGTTCGCCGCGATGACCAGGGTTTCCGGCGTGATCCCGCAGATCTCGGTCGTCCTTGGCCCCGCCGCTGGAGCCGCCGCGTACGGGCCCGCCCTCACCGACATCGTGATCATGGCCGAGGACGCGCGGATCTTCATCACCGGCCCCGAGATCGTCCGCAGCGTCACCGGCGAGCGCATCGACATGGCCGGCCTCGGCGGCCCCGAGGCGCACGGCCCCAAATCCGGCGTCGCCCACATGGTCGTCGGCGGCGAGGATGAGGCGTACCAGCAGGCCCGCCGCCTCACCGGCATCTTCACCCGGCCCGGCGGTTTCGACCTCGGCGCGCTGTCCGAACGCCGCGACCTGGCCGCGTTCCTGCCCGACTCGCCGCGCCGCGCGTACGACGTCCGCCCGCTCGTGCACGCGATCGTCGACGAAGGATTCCAGGAGCTCCAGCCCCGCTGGGCCGCCAACATCCTGGTCGGCCTCGGCCGCCTCGGCGGGCGCTCGGTGGGCGTGCTGGCCAACAACCCGATCCGCAAGGGCGGCTGCCTGGACACCCTCTCCGCCGAAAAGGCCTCCCGGTTTGTACGGATGTGCGACTCGCTCGGCGTGCCCTTGGTGGTGCTAGTCGACGTACCCGGCTATCTGCCCGGCATCGCCCAGGAATGGGACGGTGTCGTCCGTCGCGGCGCGAAACTCTTGCACGCCTTCGCCGAATCGGTCGTCCCCCGGGTCACCCTGATCACCCGCAAGTCGTATGGCGGCGCGTACATCGCGATGAACTCCCGCTCCCTCGGCGCCACCGCGGTCTTCGCCTGGCCGGACGCCGAAGTCGCGGTCATGGGCGCCGAATCCGCCGTCGGCATTCTGCACCGCAAGGCCCTGGCCGCCGCCCCTGACGACGAGCGCGCCGCCCTGAAGGCACACCTCACCGAGGAGCACCTCCGCGTCTCCGGCGGCGTCCAACGCGCACTCGCGCTCGGCGTCGTCGACGAGGTCATTTCCCCCGACTCCACCCGATTCCGCCTGGCCGAGGCTCTCGACCAAGCCCCCTACGCACGAGGACGACACAACAACATTCCGCTCTAAGTTCGCGCGTCATGCCCGAGGCTCTCCGGCAACTCCGTCCGGCGGGACACCTTCAGCTTGCGGAACACGCGGGTCATATGCTGCTCGACCGTGCTGACCGTGATGAACAGCCGCGCGGAGATCTCCCGGTTCGTATACCCCTCGGCGGCAAGCTCCGCCACCCGGCGTTCGGCGTCGCTGAGCAGCACCGGAACGCCGGCAGGATCATCCCGATCCATCCGGGGCAGCGCCCGGCGCAGCGACTCGGCGTGGCACTCCTTGGCCAGGGCGCGGGCGCGCTGCCCGAGCATCCCGGCCCGGCGATATTCGCCCGTGGCGTGATAGGCCTCGGTGAGGTCGAACAGCAACCGGGCGTACTCGTACCGATCGCCCCCCGCCTGGAGCAGATCGGCGGCCTGCCGCAGGAGCATCGGCCGGTGGCGAACCTCGCTGACGGCGGCCAGCAAGCGTAACGCCGAACCCCGCACCCGCTGGGACTGGCGCCCGCACCGGGAGAGCTGCTCGTTCACCAGCCGCCGGGCCTCATCGTTGTTCCGTAACGCGATCAGCGCTTCGGCGGCGTCCAAGCGCCACGCGATGAAGCTGGGGACGTCCAGCTCCCACCGGGTCATCAGCTCGCCGCACAGCAAGAAGTCTCGCAGGGCCTGATCGGGCTGGCCGGCCATCAGGTTGAAACGGCCCTTGCCCCGCAGGTACTGCAAGCCGAACCGAGTCTCCAGCATGGCGTCGGGAATGGGCAGGTTGAACTCGGCCAGGCAATCGTCCAGTCGGCCCATCGCGGCCCCGGCCAGCAGCAGGGTGCCCAGCGGTCCGCCCACGGCCACCCCCCAGCTCCCCGCCGGGATGATCTCCAAGGCGTGCCGCGCGTCCGCGGCCGCCGCGGCCAAGTCGCCTCCCCGGAGGCCGATCTCGGCGCGGATGGCCGCCAGGCGGGCCTGGCGGCTGGGGGCGCGGCGGGTTTCGGCCTCGGCGATGAAGGCGTCGCACCAGGGGGCGGCGCGGCCGGGGCGGTCGGTGTAGGTGAGGGCCAGCAGCGCCGTCTCGACCGTGTCCATGGTCATCTCATCCAGGCGGCAGCCGCGCAGGATGTGCTCGGCGGTGGCCATGGTCTCCTCGCGCGGACCGTGGGTGAGCACGTCGGCGAGCGCTCCGGCCGACTGGATCCGGCGGCCGACGCCAAAGGAGGACACGACGGCGCCGACCTCCGGCAGGTGCGGCAGGAACGACGGGTAGAGGGCGCGGAACCACGGGCGGGCGGCGGCGAGTTCGGCCGCGGTCTCCCGGTCGGGTTCGCCGAGCTCGCGCAGGCGGCCCAGGACGTCCATGGCGTCCTGGGTGTGGCCGTGCCAGAGCAGTGCCTTGGCCAGGATGACGGTGTCGCCGCCGCCGAGGTGGCCCTTGTGCAGGGCGTCGGTCAGTCCGGCCAGGTGGCCGACGGGGGTGCTGGGGTTGATCCGCCATTCGGCCCGGACCAGCGTGGTGGCGATTCTGGCCCGGCGGCGCTCGTCGTCGCAGGTGCGCCAGGCCAGCTTGAGGTACTCGATGGCGGATTCCACGCCGTTGTCGCGCAACTCGAGCCTGGCCGCCTCCTCCAGGGCCGACAGCGCCCACGGGTCGCCCGCGTGGCTGGCGTGCAGGAGGTGGCCGGCCACGACATCGGCCGTCGCGCCGTCGCGGTGGGCCAGTTCGGCGGCGCGGCGGTGCAGGTGGATGCGGTCGGCGGCGTCCAGTTCCGCCAGCACGGCCGAGCGCGCCGCCTCGTGCCGGAACCGGCCGTCGGCCAGCAGCCCGGCCCCGGCCAGCGCCTGCAGCGACTTGGCGACGGCGGCTTCGCTCTCGCCGCGGCCGAGCAGGCGGCCGATCGAGCCGGGCTCGCCCAGCACCGCCAGGCCCTGGGCCGTCTCCTGGACGTACGGTCCGAGCCTGCGCACGCACGCGAGAACCGCTTCGCCGTAGCGGTCGCCGGGGGCGCCGGTGGTCTGGAGGTCCTCCAGCAGGGCGTCGACGAGCAGCCGGTTGCCGCCGCTCAGCGCGTGCACGACCGCGCCGAACCGGCGGGCGGCGTCCTCGCCGAGCCGGGCGTCGACGCCGTCGCGGGACAGGTGCGTGAGCCGTACCGGCCGGCAGTGCGGCTGCCTGAGTATCTCGGTGTGGAAGAGGGTGCGCAGGTGGGGGCTGTGTTCCGCGGCGCTGAGCACGAGCATGACGTTGGCGAACTTGACCCGCCTGGCCAGGTAGGCCAGGCACAGCTGGGAGGCGCGGTCGGCGTGGTGCACGTCGTCGACCGCGATCACCAGCGGGCAGCGTTCGGCCAGTTCCAGCAGGACCGTGCAGAGGGCGTCCACGATCTGCACGTCCACGTGCTCGATCGACTCGGTGGCCGCCGGGTCCCTGGACAGCTGCGAGCGGACGCCCTCGTCCAGCAGGCTGAGCGTGGTGACCCGCTGCTGGTCCAGCAGCGGCGCGTGGTGCAGGAGCTGGGACAGCACGCCCAGCGGCAGCCCGCTCTCAGCCGGTGAACCGGTGGCCGTCAGGTGCAGCGCGCCCAGGTCGAAGGCGCGCTCGGCGATCGCGTACAGCAGCTCGCTCTTGCCGGTCGCCACCGCGCCGGTGACCATCGCGATCCTGCCCTTGCCCGCGACCGCCTCGGCCAGCAGCGCCCGCAGGGTCGCCATACCCTCACGTCTGTCGTCCACCGTCTTTCCTCCTTAGTGCCCGGCAGCGGCTAGCCGGTGGGAGGCGGGTTCGCCGCCGTCCAGATGACCGTCGCGGGCGAGCCGGTCGGCCGCCGCGCGGACGGCGGAGAAGGCCGCCGCCGCGATGTCCCTGTCGATGCCCGCGCCCCAGGCGACGGCTCCGCCGCTGCGGCACTCGGCGTAGATCACGGTCTCGTCGCCCGACCGGACCGCCTGGTTCGGGGTGAGATCCGCGTGGTCCAGCGGCCGCCCGGTCCGGTGCACGACGCCGACCTGGATGCCCCACGGGCTCAGCACCGAGCCGAGGGTGCGGAACGCGTCGGCCTGATCGCCGCTGACGTCGAACCCGCCGTCCACGTGCAGGGCCGTCGCGAGCGGTTCGCGGCCCACCTGGAGCGGGTCGGACGGGTCGCCGTGGTAGAGGTACTCCTCGGCGAACAGCGCGCCGATCCGGCTCGGGCTCAGCTCGCCGCCGCCCGCGTCCGCCTGCCGCTGCACCCGCGCGGACAGGTCGGCCTGCAGACCGCGCGGCAGGTTCAGGCCGTGCCAGGCGCTCATGATGTACGCCACGCCACCCTTGCCGGACTGCCCGTTCACCCGGACCACCGCCTCGTACGTGCGGCCCACGTTCTTGGGATCCACCGGCAGGTACGGCACCTGCCACGGCAGCGCGTCCGGGCGCACGCCGGTCTCGGCGGCCTGCCTTTCGAGCGCGTCGAAGCCCTTCTTGATGGCGTCCTGGTGCGACCCGGAGAACGCGGTGTAGACGAGATCGCCGCCGTAGGGGTGGCGCGGATGGACCGGCAGTCCGGTGCACCGCTCGACCGTGCGCCGGACCGCGTTGATGTCGGAGAAGTCGATGCCGGGGTCGACGCCGTGGCTGTACAGGTTCATCGCGAGCGTGACCAGGCAGACGTTGCCGGCGCGCTCGCCGTTGCCGAACAGGCAGCCTTCGATCCGCTCGGCGCCGGCCAGCAGGGCCAGTTCGGCGGCGGCGACCCCGGTGCCCCGGTCGTTGTGCGGGTGCACCGACAGGCAGACGTGCTCGCGCCTGGACAGGTTGCGGTGCAGCCACTCGATCTGGTCGGCGAAGACGTTCGGGAGCGACCGCTCGACCGTCGTCGGGAAGTTGAGGATGATGCCGCGCCCGCGCTCGGGCTGCCAGACGTCCATGACGGCCTCGCACACCTCGAGGGCGAAGTCCGCCTCGGTCTCGTTGAACAGCTCGGGGGAGTACTGGAAGGCCAGGTCGCAGTCGCGCAGCACCCGCTCGGCGTGGTCCAGCATCGTCCGGGTGCCCTGGACGGCGAGGTCCCGCACGCCCGCCCGGTCCAGGTTGAACACGGTGCGGCGGAACAGGGGGGAGGTCGCGTTGTAGATGTGCACGAGCGCCCGGCTCGTGCCGCGCACGGACTCGACGGTGCGCCGGATCTGGTCCTCGCGGGCCTGGGTGAGCACGGTGATCCGGACGTCGTCCGGGATGCGGTCGCCTTCGATCAGCATCCGGACGAAGTCGTGGTCGCTCCGGCTGGCCACCGGGAAACCGACCTCGATCTCCTTGTAGCCGATCCCGACCAGAAGGTCGAACATCAGGAGTTTCCGCTCGGGTGTCATCGGATCGGCGAGCGACTGGTTGCCGTCCCTGAGGTCGGTGGAGAGCCAGCGCGGCGCCGCGGTGATGCGGTTTCCCGGCCAGGTGCGGTCGGTCAGAGCTAGGGGGGTGAATCCGGAATAACGCTCGACACCCTTCATCGTCGGATTTCCTTTCCTGGATGGCTCCTGACGTGCGGATCGGGGATGGCGAATGACGGCCCGACGCCGAGTTCGGCGTGCAGGAGCGCGCGCAGCCCTTCGTAGGCGTGCCGCGCGTCGGTGCGCCGGCCGGTGTGGCTGAGCGCGGTGATGAGCTGGGCGTGGAAGTTCTCGTTGAGTGGATGGGCGGCGACCAGCATGCGCAGCTCCTCGATGACCTCGCCGTGCAGGCCCAGGCTGATCCTGGCGTCCATGTGCATCTCCTGCGCGCGCAGCCGCCGCTCGTGCAGGGCCGTCGCGTACGGCGCGAGCGCCGGCCCGAGCCGCACATCGGCCAGCGCCGGCCCGGTCCACATGGCCAGCGCGTCGCGGAGGACCAGCTCGGCGGCCCGGTGGTCGCCCACCTGCTGGTGCTCGGCGGCCCGGTCGACCAGGCGGGGAAAGACCAGGGCGTCGACCCGGTGCGGATCGACCCGCAGCGCGTAGCCGGGCGCCTGGGTGGCGACGATGCCGCCGGCCAGCACCTGGCGCAGATGGTAGATATGCGTCTGCAGCGTCTTTATCTCGGCCTTCTTGGCGACCTCGCCCCACAATTCCGTGACGAAGACGTCGACGCTGACGACTTTTCCCGCATTGAGCGCCAGCAGCGCCAGCACCTGCCGGAGCTTGGGGCCACCGGGGGTGTGAGAATGGCCGTCGCCGTCCAGCACCTCGGTCGGGCCCAGCAGCTTGAAATCCGGCATCTGATTCCCTAAGGTCTTGTTGAAAGTTGTACGACCCTTATTCCGCTGGCCCCAAGCTAATAAGGGTCACCCCCACCCGACAAGACCGGGAATCAGCAGTTCAGGGAAAGTAGCCCGGAGTGGTAAGGGGGGGTATCAAAAGTTGTATTGCGGCCTACAACTCTCGGATTATCCCCTTAACGGATGACCGTCCCGGCGTAACAATCCGGTCATGGCAAGTACATGGGCATCGGGCCGGGCGTCCGGCACCTCCGCCCTCATGAGCGCGGCGCGAGTGCTGCGATTCTGCGTGGTCGAGGCCCGGCCGGCCGTGCTGGCCGTGTCCATGCTGAGGTTCCTGGCGGGGGCGATGCTGGCGCTGCCGGTCGCCGTCGCCCCGGCACCGGCGGAGGTGCTGCAGGGCGCTGCCGCCTGGGTGTTGTCGATCTTCGCGATCTACGTCGGGAACGGGGTCTCGGACGTCACCGAGGACCAGGTGAACGGGTCCCGCCGGCCGATCGCCCGGGGCGACCTGGACCCGCGCGTGGCGGCCTGGGTCGCCGCGGCCGCCGCGGTCGTGTCGCTGGTGGTCACCGCCGGGCTGCCCGGCGCGATGACCTGGGTGATCGCGGCCAACCTGGTCCTCGGGTACCTGTACTCGGGCGCGCCGTTCCACCTGAAGAGCCGGTCCGGCGGCACCATCGTGGTGCTCTGCGGGTCGGGGCTGCTGGCCTACTGGGGCGGGTTCACCGTGGTCATCGGCGGCGCGGGCGAGTCCACGCCGATCCCGCTCATCATGTTCGCGGTGGCCGCGACCTGCTGGATGACGCTCGTCGGCGTGCCGGCCAAGGACCTGTCCGACATCGCGGGGGACGCCGCCGCCGGCCGGCGCACCATCGCCGTGACCTGCGGCGCGAGGGTGACCAGCAATGTCATGTCGGCCGCCGCGCTGATCCTGGCGGCGTCATTCTGCGTGGTCAGCCTGGCCCTCGGGGTGCCGCTCGCCTGGGCCGCGCTGGCCATGCTCGTCGGCGCGGTGGCGGTCACCCTGGCCGGCCGCGCGGCGGATGCCGGCGCCGACCGGAGTCGCCGACGTAGACCTTACCGAGCGTTCATGGCCACACAACATATCGTTCACATTACCGTCCTGTTCTCCAATATCTGACAGGATATGTTGCTTTGCAGACGTAAGTGAGAGATAGTAAGGGTCTCACGCGTCCCAAAGCGGAGGGGCTTCCTTGGGTGCTGAATTCGGGGCCGGGAGCGATCCAGCGAGATTCGTAGATGCGTGCCGGGCCGAAATCCTTTCGGAATTCGAGTCGGAGCTGCAAGCCACCGGTAACGCGCTCTCCGCGGATCCGAGCGCCATCCGCCAGGCTCTTATGACCGCCCAGTACGTCCTCGACGACGTGGCCGCGACGCTACGCACCGGAAAAGTGCAGGTCAACGACCTTTATAAATTTCACGCCTGGGAAGTCGGCATCAGTAGGGCCGCTTCCGGAGTTCATCCGAGGGCCTCTCTTGAGGCGGGCTCACTTTTCTTCAAGTCCGCGCTGACGCATCTGGCGCGGCGAATAGCGGCCGATTCCGATCGCCCTTCCGACACGTTCGCGCTGGTCGCCACCGGCATGGAGGAGAGCCTGTCGCGCCGGGTCAGGGAGGCCTCCGAGAGCTACACGGGGTTCCTGCTCAACCAGGTCCAGGAGGTGCAGGAGGAGGAGCGGCGCCGGATCGCGCGCGAGCTGCACGACCGGATCGGCCACGGCATCAGCGTCGCGCACCAGCAGCTCGCGCTGTCGGAACTGCACCGCGGCACCGACCCGGCCCGGGCGGCCATCAAGATCGGGGTCGCCCAGCAGGCCATCAGGGAGGCGATGGAGAACCTCCGCCAGATCACCTCGGAGCTGCACCCGCAGGTGCCGGTCAAGAGCCTGGAGAAGGCGCTGCTCGGCTTCCTCGAAGCGGTCGAGGAGGACACGGTCTCGGTCGGCCTGGACGTGAACGGCGACGAGTCGTGGGCCGAGCCGCGCGTCCTGGACGAGTCCTTCCTGATCATCCGCGAGGCGACCAGGAACGCGCTGACCCACGGCACGCCGACGGTGATCCTGATGCGGGTGGACATCGCCCCGCATGTGCTCCAGGCGTTCGTGCAGGACAACGGCCGGGGCTTCGAGCCGTCCCGGCCCAGGGTCCGCAACGGCGGGGTCGGGCTGACCTCGATGCGGGAAAGGGCCGAGCTGCTCGGCGGCCGGTTGGCGATCACCAGCGAACCGGGCAACGGCTGCCTGGTCGAGCTGTTCATCCCGCTCAAGAGGCAGTCCCGTGAGTCCGAGCAGCTCTGACGGCAAGATCTCGGTCGCGCTCGTGGACGACCACGCCCTGTTCCGGGAGGGCCTGCGGGAGATCCTCGAATCCACCGCCGACCTGGCCATCGTCGGCGAGGCGGGCAACTCGGCCGACGCCGTACAGCTGGTCGAGGACACCCGCCCGAACGTGGTGCTGCTGGACGTCGAGATCCCCGGTGACGAGGTGACCGAGACCGTCACCCGGATCCGGGCGCTGTCGCCGTGCACGCAGATCATCATTCTGAGCATGTACGACGGCCCGCAGCTGCTCACCCGCCTGCTGGCGGCCGGGATCAGCGGCTACCTGCTCAAGAGCATCCACCGGCACGAGCTGATCGCGGCCGTCCGGAGCGTGTACGAGGACCCGGGCCGGGTCGTGCTCGCCGTGTCCCGGACCAGCCTGGCCCAGGTGGAAGGCCCGCAGGCGGGGGTGCTGACCGACAAGGAGAAGGAGATCCTGCAGCTGGCGGCGCAGGCGCTGAGCAACCTGCAGATCGCCCGCCGGCTCGGGCTCGCCGAGGCGACCGTGAAGCGGCACATGCGGAACATCTTCGTGAAGCTCAACGCGGTCTCCCGGATCGACGCGGTCAACAAGGCGCTGGCCGCGTCGCTGATCCCGGCTCAGAGCAGGAGGGAGTCGGACTGATCCGCCGCCCCGGGCGGGAAGATCCGGCCGAGCTTGTCCCGGATGTCGGGGGCGAGGGTGACCTCGGAGGCGGCGAGGTTCATCTCCAGATGGATCTGGTCGCGGGTGCTCGGCACCGGGACGACGTGCTCGCCCTGGGACAGCAGCCAGCCGATCGCGAGCCGGCCCGCGCCGAGGTCCAGCCGGGCGGCGACGTCCTCGACCTCGCGCAGCGGGCCCAGCTCGCGGTGCAGGCTGGCGGGCTGGAAGCGGGGGTCGCGGTGCCGCCAGTCGCCGGGCGTCAGCTGGTCGGCGGAGCGGATGCGGCCGGTGAGGAAACCCCGGCCGACCGGGCGCGCGGCCACCACGCTGATGCCCAGCTGCGGGACCTCGGCCAGCAGATCGGGCTCGGCGCGCAGCCCCCACAGCGAGTACTCCACCGCGAGCGCGGCGACCGGATGCACGGCATGGGCCTGGCGGAGCTGCCGCAGCGAGCCGTTGGACAGGCCGACATGGCGGATCTTTCCGGCTTTGACCAGGTCGGCCAGCTGGGACATGCCCTCCTCGATCGGGGCGTCCTGGTGCGGGCTCAGGTAGTAGAGGTCGATGGCGTCGACGCCGAGCCGTTTCAGCGACGCCTCGCACGCCTGCGCGGTGCCGCTGCCCCGGGTGGCGATGACGATCTCCTCGCGGCGGCTCGCGACCGCCCGGCCGATCAGGCGCTCGACCTGGCCGTCGTCGTACCGGTCGGCGGTGTCGACGAAGCTGACGCCCGCGTCCAGCGCGCGGCCGATCAGGTCGAACGCGTCGCCGGGGTCCACCGGCCCGTACGCCCCGGACAGCGCGAGCGTGCCGAGCCCGATACTGGAGATCATCGGGCCGTCCCGCCCGAGCCTCGTGTAACGCAATTGCCCCCCTTAGCGCGCCGGTTGATTCCATTGATAGCCTGCGCCGGTCAAAGCCCGGTCAAAAGCGTACAAGCGGCGGTCTGAACGCCGCTGGTTCCCGGAGAAATAGGGGAACCCTTATCGGGCGCCGGCGTCAGGGGGTGTCAGGGGGCGCCTAGGGGTGCCGGGATGGCAGGCCTATTCATTAGGTTCGGAAGTAGCGGATCCCCCTCCAGCAATCTGCGGGAGAGATTCTTAAATGGCGCAAAAATATCGCTTCATGTTACCTCCGCATGACGGCAGTGTAATACCTTCCCTACTAGCAATTTCCCTACCATGTGGAAATTTCCCGATACCTGTGCGGGCCCGATGATGGACGAGGGCCTCAGATTCCGCCTGCTCGGCCCCATGCAGGTGCTCAGGGACGGCGCCGAGCTGCAGATCTGCGCCAGCCGCGAGCTGGCGATCCTGGCCAGCCTGGTGCTCAACGCGGGCCGCGTGGTCAGCGTCGACCGCCTGATCGAGACGGTCTGGGCCGGGTCCGCCCCGCGTAGCGCGCGCCGCCAGATCGCCATCTGCGTGTCCCGGCTCCGCCGCATCCTGGGCGCCGGCGCGATCGAGACGTCCAGCCCCGGCTACCTGATCCGCCCGGCCCCCGACAGCGTCGACTGGCTGCAGTTCCGGGCCCTGGTGGCCCGCTCCCGTCGCGAGGTCGCGGGCAAGAACCGGGAAGAGGCGGTCCGGCTGCTGCGGGAGGCGCTCGCGCTGTGGCGCGGGAACCCGTTCGAGGACATCCGGGGCCTGCGCTACGACGTGGCCCGGATGGAGGAGTCCCGGCTGGAGGCCGCCGAGGCCTGCCTGGAGCTGGAGATCGAGCTCGGCCAGCACCACCAGGTGATTCCCGAACTGCTGGCGCTGGTCGCCGAGCACCCGTTCCGGGAGCGGGTCCGGGCCCTGCTCATGCTGGCCCACTACCGGGCCGGCCGCCGCGCCGACGCGCTGCGCACCTACCAGGAGACCCGCCGCTACCTGCGCGACCAGATCGGCCTGGAGCCCGGCCCCGCGCTGCGCCACCTGCACGACCAGATCCTGCGCGACGAGTCCAGCCTGATGCGGCAGCCCGTGCCCCGGGCCGGGATGGTCGTGCCGTCCCAGCTCCCGCCGCGGGTCGTGCCCTTCGTCGGCCGGGGTGAGGAGATGGCCGCGCTGGACGCGGTGCTGCGGCCCGACCCCGAGGTGGCGCTGCCCGGCACCACCGTGCTGAGCGGCCCGGTCGGCGTCGGCAAGACCGCGCTGGCGTTGCAGTGGGCGCACGACCGGGCCGACTGGTTCCCCGACGGCCACCTCTTCGCCGACCTGGACGAGGCCGAGCCCGCCGTCGTGCTGGACCGGTTCCTGCGCGCGCTCGGCGTGCCCCGCGCCGACCTGCCCGCCGACCGCGCCGAGAAGGTCGCGCTGTTCCGCAGCTGGACGGCCCGCCGCCGGCTGGTCGTGGTGCTGGACCGGGCCAGGGACGGCGCCCAGGTGCTGCCGCTGCTGCCCGGCGGCGCGAACTGCCGGGTGCTCGTGACCAGCACCAATCCGCTGGACGAGCTGGTGGCCCGGCAGGGCGCGCACCGCGAGTTCGTCCGCCCGCTCGGCACCGAGGCCGCCAGGGAACTGGCCGATCTGCTGGTCGGCAAGGTCGAGGCGCAGGCCGTGACCGACCTGCTGGCGCACTCCTTCGGCAACCCGCTGCGGCTGCGGATGGGCGCGGCCCGGATGCGCTCCCGGGGCAGGCACGTCACGACCTGGCCAGGATGACGCTCAGCGCCTTCTCCAGCTCGGCGAAATCCGCGTTCTGGGTGCGCCAGCCGACATGACCGTCAGGGCGCACCAGAACCGCGCCGTCGGCGCCGACGCCGTACTCCTCGGCCCACTCGGTCGAATCGATCTCCACGACCGCCACCCCCGCCGCGGCCCGCGCCCACCCGCTCCCCGGCGCGGTGAGCAGCGTGAACGATGGGCCGAGCAGGTCGAGCGTGGACACCCCCGGCGACACCCAGACGTGCGGCGCGCGGTGCCCCGGCCGGGCGGTCGCCACATATGTCCGGTACGGATCCGCCGGCGCGGGCTCCGGCGTGCCATCCGGGACGACGCCGGCCGACTCGTAGTGGAATCCCAGCACCAGCCCTTCCGACCCGCGCCGCCCCGCCTGTTGCTCGATCGCCTCGTGCATGGACAGCCGCCCGGCCATCATCCGAAACGTGATCATGGCGTTGACCAGGCTCTCGTCCACGGTACGGACCGCGACAGGACGGCGTTCCACCGCATAGGTGGCCAGCAGTTCCGGGCCGGCCGTGCCGCGCAGGACGGCGGCCAGCTTCCAGGCCAGGTTGTGCGCGTCCTGGATGCCGCAGTTCATACCGAACCCGCCCTGCGGGGTGGCCACGTGCGCGGCGTCCCCGACCAGGTAGACCGGGTCCCTGGCGAACTCGGCGGCCACCACGGCCTGCTGGAGCCAGGGCATCACGCCGACGATGTGGACCGGATGATCGGGGATGCCGATCGCCGAACGCACCGCGGCCAGGCAGTACTCCTCGGTGAAGTCGTCGGCGCTGCCGCCCTTGGCGGGGTCGTACCCGGTCTGCATGATCCAGCGGCGGCGGTTGTCGACCGCCTCGATCGCGCCGCCCGGGGTGCTGCGGACGAAGGAGAGGGCGGCCCGGCGGCCGGGGGGCAGGAAGTCGAAGTCGGCGTCGAACATGATGCTGACCATGTGGCCGAGCGGGGGCGGGCCCTCGACGGCGATGCCGAGCCGCTCGCGGATGCCGCTGCGGCTGCCGTCGGCGGCGATCAGGTAGCGGGCGCTGACCCTGGTGGCGGCACCGCCGGATTCCAGCACCGCCTCGACCCCGTCCCGGTCGACGCACAGGTCCGTCATGGTGGTGCCGAAGCGCACGTCACCCGCCGACTCGGCGAGCCTGCGCATGATCACTTCGAGGATGTCCTGCGAGCAGAGATAGGTGTAGGTCGGGCTCTGCGCGGCGTCCTCGGCGATGGCCGCCGCCTTGCGGAGGTAGTCGTCGGCGCTCAGCGAGGTGCCGACGCCGACCGCCAGCACGTCCTCGCGCGGCATGCCGGCCCGCTCCACCTCCTCCTGGAGGCCCCAGGCGCGCAGGATCTCCATGGTCCGGGTGGAGACCAGCCGCGCCTTCGGGAAAAGGGAGGTGCCCGGGTGCCTTTCGACGAGCAGCGACGATATTCCGTACCGGGACAGCTCGATGGACGCGGCCAGCCCGACCGGGCCGCCGCCGACGATCAAAACTTCAACTTTTTCGCTGCGCAGCTCGTCCATTGCGCCAGAGTCATATATCCGCTAATGCACGTCAATCCTGGGATAACTCGGTGATACAGGCGTGATATCGCGCCTTAGTAGCTTGATTCGTGAAGATACGGACTATTTGCAGTGTGATTGTCCCGCGAATCTGGAGACGATGATGCTCTTTGCCGAAGGCTCCGTGGCCCTGGTTACGGGCGGTTCCCGCGGCATCGGCCGGGCCGTCGCGCTCGACCTCGCCGCCGAGGGCGCGCACGTCATCGTCAACTACGCCCGCTCCGAGGCGGACGCCAAGGAGGTCGTCGCCCTCATCGAGGAGCGCGGCGGCACCGGGACGGCCGTACAGGCGGATGTGACCGATGAGGACGCGGTGCGGCAGATGTTCCGCGACATCCGCACCACCCGCGGCCGGCTGGACGTCCTGGTGACCAGCGCCGGCATCACCCTGGACCGCTACCTCGTCGCGATGAACCTGGAGCAGTTCCGCAAGCCGATGGACATCAACATGACCGGCACGTTCCTGACCTGCCGGGAAGGCCTGCGTCTCATGCAGCACCAGCGCAGCGGCGCGATCGTGACGCTGTCCTCGACCAGCGGCCTGGACGGCGGCTTCCCCGGCCAGACCAACTACGTGGCGTCCAAGGGCGCGATCATCGCGTTCACCCGGGCGCTGTCCAACGAGGCCGCCCCGCACGGGGTGCGCGCCAACGTCGTCGCGCCTGGTTTCGTCGCCACCGACATGACCCGCAGGGTGCCCGCCGAGATCAGGAAGCAGTACGAGTCCCGCATCCGGCTGGGCCGGATGGGGCGGCCCGAGGAGATCGCCTCGATCGTCAGCTTCCTCGCCTCGGACAAGGCGTCCTACATCTCCGGCGCTGTCGTGGTCGCCCACGGCGGCGGCCTCGGCTGAAGACCCCGGTACCCCCAACCTGGAGGACAGATGACCATCGACGAGCTGCGCGCCAAGGCCGCCGAGCGCCAGCAGACGTGCACCCAGATCAAGAAGATGATCGTGTCCCGCCTCGACCTGGAGATCGAGCCCGACTGGATCACCGACGACCAGCCGCTCTTCGGGCGCGGCCTCGAACTCGACAGCCTGGACGTGCTGGAGCTGTACGTCGCGATCGAGGCCGAGTTCGGGGTGGCCCTGTACGACAGCGAGATGGCCGTCTTCGGGTCCGTCTCCCGCCTCGCCGACGAGGTCAATCCGCAGCTCAAGGTGACCGCATGACGATCACGGAGGCGGCCCCGATCACCGGGCTGAGCAACGACCAGATCCGCGACGTGCTGCCGCATCGCTGGCCGATGCTGCTGCTGGACCGGGTCGGCAAGGTCGAGCCGGGCACGAAGGGCACGGCCACCAAGAACGTCACCGGGACCGAGCTGTGGTTCCAGGGGCACTTCCCGACCGAGGCGGTGCTGCCCGGCGTGGTGATCATCGAGGCGCTGGCGCAGCTCGCCGGCCTGGTCTTCGCCCTGTCCGGGGCCAGCCGGATCAGCTACCTGGCCGGGGTCAGGTCGATGCGGTTCCGCCGCCCCGTCGTGCCCGGCGACCAGCTCGCCCTGACCGCCGAGCGGACCGGGGGCGGCACGGGCTTCGCCGAGTTCCGGGTCTCGGCCCGGGTCGACGGCCAGGTCGCGGCCGAAGGAATCCTCACGATCGTTGATCCGGCGGGCAACACCGCCGTACGAAAGGTGTGAGCAATGACTACCGTCCTCGCGCATGTGCATCCGGGGGACACCGTTTACGGCCAGGTCGGCGACGCCTCCGTCCCGCTCCGCTTCGGCGACCTGCCGGATGAGTACCAGGTGCTCAGGGATCGGGCCGCGCTGCTCGACCTGAGCGGGCACCGGCTGATCGAGATCAGCGGCCCGGCCGCCGTGGACTTCGCGCAGCGGCTGCTGGCCCGCGACGTCGAATACCTCACCTCCGAGCGCTGCATGATGAGCCTGGTGCTGGACGACAGCGGGCAGGTCGTCGACCAGGTCCTGGCGTTCGGCCGGGAGAACGGACTGCTGCTGGAGAGCTCGGTCGGGGCCGGTGACCGGCTGATCGAGCACCTGCGGGCCAACAACGACGAGGGTGTGGAGATCACCGACCGGTCCGGCGACCTCACCGTGCTCGGGCTCGAAGGCCCGTACGCGTGGGGCGTGGTCGGCCGGCTGATCGACGGCGAGCTGGCCTCGCTGCCGTTCGAGGCGGTGGCGGACACCGTCTGGAACGACGTCGAGATCATCTTCGCCAGGACCGGGTTCACCGGCGAGTACGGCTACCAGATGATCGTGCCGATCGAGTCCGCCGCCGACCTGTGGCAGGCCTCCCTGGAGCACGTCACCGCCGCCGGGCAGGAGGCGCTGGAGCTGGCCATGCTGGAGGTGCGCCAGCCGATCCCCCGGCTGGAGACCGCCGGCGGCGCGAACGTGATCGAGATCGGCGCCAACTGGCTGGTCGACGTCACCAAGGACGAGTTCGTCGGCAAGGAGGCCGTGCTCGCCGCGTTCGAGTCCGGGCAGGGCCGCCGGACCGTCGGCTTCTCCGGCGGCGACACCGTGCCCGAGCCGGGCGCGCGCGTCCTGGCCGGCGGCGAGGACGTCGGCGAGGTGGTGCTCGCGGTCCGCAGCGTCGGCCTCGGCGCGACCCTCGGCCTGGCCAGGGTGGACGCCGAGCTGGCCGCCGCCGGTCTGGAGTTCACCGTCGAAGGCGCCGGTGTGACCACGCTGACCAGCCCCTACATCGTGCCCAAGAGCTGGAGCATCCCGATCATCTGATCGGTTCCGCCAGGTAAGGAGACCAGCATGGCGCTGCGGCCCGTCGTCGTCACCGGCCTTGGAGTCATCTGTGCCATCGGCCGCGACCCCGCCGAATTCTGGCACCGGCTCACCACCGGCCAGGGGGGCCTCACCCCCATCCAGGACCCGGCCTTCGCGGTCTTCGAGGCCAGGTACGCCGGCCAGGTCCCGGACGAGTGGATTACCGGACAGCTGCCCGAGTCCGACGCCGCCCTGGACCGCACCGCCCGGCTGGCCCTGATCGCGGCCCGCCAGGCGGTCGCCCAGGCGGGGCTGACCAGCATCGACGCCGCCCGGTTCGGGATGATCCTCGGCAAATGCCAGGCCACCCCGGACGCGGCCGGCCACTACCAGCCCATGCACCGCACCCAGGACGTGCTCGCCGACCGGCTGAGCCTGCGCGGCCCGCGCATCCTGGTGTCGACGGCCTGCGCGGCCGGCGGCAACGCGGTCGGCCTGGCCAAGGACAAGATCCTCACCGGTGCGGCCGACGCCGTCCTCGCCGGCGGCGTCGACCCGCTGCTGTTCGGCACCTACGCCGGCTTCGCCGGGCTCAAGGCCCTGAGCACCGGACCCTGCCGTCCCTACAGCCACTCCGACGGCTTGAACCTCGGCGAGGGAGCCGCGTTCCTGCTGCTGGAGCCGCTGGATCTGGCCCTGGCCCGGGGCGCGGTGCCGCTGGCCGAGGTCGCCGGGTACGGCCTGTCGGCCGACGCCTACCACGCCACCGCCCCCGACCCCACCGGCCGGGGCGGCACGTCCGCGATGCGGCGGGCGCTCGCCGACGCCGGACTGACCACCGGCGACGTCGGCTATGTCAGCGGGCACGGCACCGGCACCCCGGCCAACGACGCGATGGAGGCCAAGGTCATGCGCACGGTCTTCGGGCCGCGCGCCGGGCAGGTGCCGACCAGCAGCATCAAGTCGTTCGTCGGCCACACCCTGGGCGCGGCCGGCGCGGTCGAGGCGGTCGCCGCGGTGCTCGCCCTGCGGGACGGCATCGCGCCGCCCACGATCGGCTTCGCGGCGGATGCCGTACCGGGTGATCTGGACTTCGTGCCCAACGTGGCGCGGAAGCTCCCGATTGACACGGTCGTGTCCAACAACTACGCGTTCGGCGGGAACAACGTCTCGCTGATCCTGACCACGCCAGGACCGGATCGGGCGTACGAGGAGCTGCCCCGGCGGGAGGCTGTGATCACCGGGCTCGGGCCGGTCAGCGGGCTGGGTGTCGGGATCGCCGAGACCACCGAGGCGATCCTGGCCGGACGGCAGGCGCTCGGCGCGCGGCCCTCCCTGGAGGGCAGGACGTTCGCGCCCCGCTCGCTCTGGCGGCACATGAACAACCTGTCCAGGATGGCGATCGCGGCCTCCCGGCTCAGCTGGGAGGACGCGGGGCTGAAGCTGCCGCGCAAGGAGCTCGACGACGTCGGTCTGGTGTTCGCCACCGGTGCAGGGTCGGCCGAGAGCACCGGCGGGTTCGACGACAGCATCGCGGCCAACCCCAACAAACCGGCCGTGCTGAGCTTCTCCAACGTGGTGCTGAACGCCACCGGCGGCGCGGTCTGCCAGACCCTCGGGCTGCGCGGGCCGACCACGACGATCTGCAACGGCGGGGCGTCGGCGTCGATCGCGCTGGACTGCGCGCTGGAGATGATCAGAGCGGGCAAGGCGGAGGTCGTCCTGGTGGTCGCCGCGGACGAGCATGTCGGGGTGGTTCCCGAGGGCTCGTTCGTGTCGCCGTACGACCGGGATTCGGCCAGCGTGCCCGGCTCCGCGGCGGTGGCGTTCGTGGTGGAGGCGGCCGAGCACTGCGCGGCGCGGGGTGGCACGCCCTACGCGCGGGTGCTGGGCACGAGCCACGCCGACGGGCTCACCTGGGATGAGCGGCCAGAGCTGGTCATCGGTGGCGGCGACGCCGAGGAGGCCGCGTCGGTACTCGCCGCGCTGCCCGGCGTGCCGCTGACCGCGTCGGCCGGGCTCACCGGCGACTGCCAGGCCGCGACCGGGGCGCTGAACATCGCGCTGGCCGCGCTCGCGATCAGGGACGGGGTCGCCCCCGCGCTGACCGGGCTGACCACTCCGGCGGCGGGCGGGCTAGCGGACTACCTCAGCAAACCGAACCTGCCGGAACCGCCCGAGCGGGCGCTCGTGCTCAGCTCCGCGCCGGGATCGGTGCGCGGCGCGGTCCTGCTGGGGGCGGTATGACCCCCTTCGACGTGGGCGAGACGGACCGGCTGCTGACCACGACCCGGTCCGTACGCCGCCGCCTGGATCTGGACCGCCCGGTGCCCAGAGAGATCGTCGAGGAGACGCTGGAGGTCGCCGTCCAGGCGCCCACCGCCAACAACCACCAGAACTGGCGCTGGATGGTGATCAGCGAACCGGCGGTCAAAGAGAAGATCGCCGAGATGACGCTGTCGTCCTGGCTGTTCCACCGCAACGACGTGTGGACCAACGCCGGGCGGCGGCGGAACACGGCGCAGGCGCGCCGCAACAACGAGTCGGTGGTCGTGCTGGCCGAGACGATCGCGCGGGTGCCGATCCTGGTCATCCCGTGCGTGCTCGGCCGCCCGCCGGACACCGAGGCGATCGACGCCGCCTGGCGGGAGCGCATGTCGACCAAGCCGCCGCAGGACCCGGGCCACCACGTCCGGCTCGGCCCGATGCGGGCCAGCATCTTCTACGGCTCGATCTTCCCCGCCATCTGGTCCTTCCAGCTGGCGCTGCGCAGCCGTGGCCTCGGCAGCACGATCACCTGCATGCACGTCCCGCACGAGCGGCAGGTCGGCGAGCTGCTGGGCATCCCGTCCGGGGTCACGCAGGTCTGCATGATCCCGGTCGCCTACACGGTGGGCACCGGGTTCCGCCCGGCCGATCGGGCCAGCGCGAAGGAACGCACGTACTGGGAGAGGTGGGAGGCATGACCGATGTCGTGATCGTCGGAGGTGGCATCGCGGGCGCGTCGGCGGCCTGCAAGCTGTCCGCCGGTGGGCTGGACGTTGTGCTGCTGGAGAAGCAGGCCGCCTACCACGACCTGGTCCGCGGCGAGTGGCTGGCCCCCTGGGGCATCCGCGAGGCGCAGCGGCTCGGCGTGTACGACTGCTTCGGCGCGGGCGGCGGCTGGGAGATCCGGGAGTGGATGACCTGGGACGAGGCGGTCGCCGACGACGAGGTCGAAGCCGTGGACATGACCCGGTTCATCCCCGGCATCGGCGGCCCGATGTCGTTCCCGCACCACGCGGTGTGCGAGCTGATGGCCGCCCAGGCCGCCGGTTCCGGCGCCCGCCTGGTGATGGACGCGTCCCGGATCAACGTCACCGCCGGCCGGGAACCCGTCGTCACCTACAAGACCCCCGAGGGCGAGCACGAGATCCGCCCCCGGATGGTGCTCGGCGCGACCGGACGCGGCTGCACGGTCGGGCGGCAGATCGGCGTCACCATGCGCAACTCCATGCACCACTGGGGCGGCGGCATGATGGTCGAGGGCCTGGACTCCTGGCCGGCCGACGTGCAGGCCATGGGCACCGAGGGCGACGTGATGTTCATGGTCTTCCCGCAGGGGTACGGCCGCGCCCGCCTCTACCTGAACTTCCCCGCCGAGAACAAGCTGCGCTACCGGGGCGAGGGCGGCGTCGAACGATTCCTGGCCGCGTTCGAGCTCGACTGCCTGCCCGATCGCGGCAAGGCCGTCACCGAGGCGATCCCGGCCGGGCCGCTGTCGGTGTGGCCGTCGGTGTCGAGCGTGCCGGAAGGGCCGCCGCTGGCCGAGGGCGTGGTGCTGATCGGCGACGAGGCCGGCAACGCCGACACCGTGCTCGGCACCGGCCTGTCCTGCGCGATGCGCGACTCCAGGACCGTGTGCGACATCCTGCTCGGCTCCGACGACTGGTCGCCGGCGGCGTTCGATCCGTACGTGGCAGAACGCCAGTTCCGGCTGGACCGGCTCGCGTTCGGCGCCGACATCGTCAGCCGGCTGCACGTGGAGTTCGGCGAGGTGGCGGTCGAGCGCCGGCGGCGGGCCCGCCGGTTGATGGCGAAGAACTTCGCCGCCCAGGTCACGGGCCTGCTGAACATGGTGGCCCCCGAGGATGTGCCCGAGTTCGGATTCAGCGAGTTCTTCGCGGAGCGGTTGTTCAGGGAGACGGCATGACTGAGAAGAAGACGGTGCGCGTCAACGACGTCGACATCGCCTACGTGGAGGAGGGCGAGGGCGACCCCGTCATCCTGCTGCACGGCTACCCCGACTCCTCCTACCTGTGGCGGCACCAGATCCCGGCGCTCGCCGAGGGCGGCTTCCGGGTGATCGCGCCGGACCTGCGCGGCTTCGGCGACTCCTCCAAGCCGCAGGAGATCGAGGCGTACGGCATGCAGACGATCGTCAACGACATCGTCGCGCTCACCACCAAGCTCGGCATCCGCCGCCCGCACGTGGTCGGCCACGACTGGGGCGCGGCCATCGCCTGGATGTACGCGTTCCTGATGCCGCGCCGGATCGACCACCTGGCCGTGCTGTCGGTCGGCCACCCGGGGGTGTTCGCGAACCCGTCCATCGAGCAGCGCGCCGCCTCCTGGTACATGCTGCTCTACCAGTTCCCCGGGATCAGCGAGGAGCTGCTGCGCCGCAACGGCTGGCGGCTGTTCAAGGAGATCATGGGCAGGGACGGCGACTACGACCGCTACCTGCGCGACATGGCCCGCCCCGGCGCGCTGACCGCGGGGCTGAACTGGTACCGCGCGAACCGCTCGCCGGAGTCGGAGCTGCGGCCCGCCCGGCCGTTCCCGCCCATCCTGGCCCCGACCCTCGGCATCTGGGGGGCCGGCGACCGGGCGCTCCGCGAGGAGGGCATGCTCGGGTCGGCCAAGTTCGTGAAGGGCCCGTGGCGGTACGAGCGGGTCGAGGACGCCGGCCACTGGATCCCGCTCGACGCCCCCGAGGTGGTCAACAAGCTGCTGCTGGGCTTCCTCGGCACAGAGGATTCCGCGCAGGCCGAGCGACGCCCGCGTCGGCGGCTCTGATGCTCGGCTACCTGTTCCCCGGTCAGGGCACCGTCCGGGTCGGCATGGGCGCCTGGCTGCGCCGCCGGCCGGTGGCCCGGGCCGTGCTCGACGAGGTGGACGAGCTGCTGGCGCGGCCGATCTCGGGGCTGTGCGTGCGCGGGCCGCTGGATCGGCTGGTGGCCACCGAGCATGCGCAGATCGCGGTGACCGCGTGCAACCTGGCGGCGCTGGCGGTACTGGAAGAAGAGGGTTTCGAGCCGGGCATTGTGGCCGGTCACAGCGTTGGCGAGCTGGCCGCGCTGCACGCGGCCGGGGTGCTCGGGCGAGCCGACACGGTCCGGCTGGTGGAGACCAGGTCGCGGCTGATGTCGCAGGTAGGCGTCACCGGCGGGATGCGTGCGGTGATGGGCCTGCCGGTTGAGCGGGTCGAGGAGCTGGCCGCGCTGGCCGGGACCGCGGAAGAGCCGCTCGTGGTCGGGCTGGAGAACGCGCCAGGACACGTGGTCGTCTCCGGCTCGCTGGCGGCGCTGGACCGGCTGGCCGAGCTGGCCACCGACGCCAGCAAGATCGTGCAGCTGGCGGTGGGCAACGCGTTCCACTCGCCGCTGATGGCCGCGGCCGTGCCGGGGTGGGCGGACGCGGTCCGGGCCGCGCCGATGAGTCCGCCCCAGGTGCCGGTCGTCCCGAACGTCACTGGCAGGCCCACCACCGATCTCGAACTGATCAAGGACTCGCTGATCGCCCAGCTGACCGGCCGGGTCCGCTGGACGGACACCGTCGCGGTGGTGGACGCGTTCGGGCCCGCCGTCGAGGTGGGCGACAGCAAGGTGCTGGCCGGGCTGTCCCGCCGGGTCGGCGCGCGCTGCCTGAGCATGGCCGACCCCGGCACGCTGCGCCGCCTGGCCAGGGAGCCGGCGGCATGAACCGGTGGGGTAGCGCCGTGGTCGGCTTCGCCGGGCTCACCCTGCCGCATGACCTGCTGGACGGCATGCGGATCGAAGACGTCTACACCCCCGCGGAGCGGCTGCGCTCCGGCGCCGGTCGGTCGCTCCAGCACTGGGCCGGTCGGCTGGCCGCCAAACGCGCCGTCCTGCGCCTGCTCGGGGTGCCGCCGACGGCCGAGCACCTGGCCCAGGTCGAGGTCCTGCCCCAGCCCACCGCCGCCTGCGCCCGTACCGCCGCCTGCAACGACGGCCACCCTCCTTTCGTACGGCTCAGCCCGGCCCTCGCCGCCCGGACCGACCAGCGGATCCGGCTCTCGCTCAGCCACACCTCCGGCCGGGCCCTGGCGGTAGCCGTGGCGTCGGCCGGGCTCCCGGAGGACGCGTGATGGACGCCAGGAAGATCGCCGAAGCGCATCTGGAGGCCTGGCGGAACGCCGACCCCGCCGCCGTGGCCGCCGCGGTCACCGGGTTCCAGGACCCTGACACCGCAGGATCGCTGGCCGGTGACGCGCTGGCCGCGCACGCGGCGGCGGTGCTGGACCGCTTCAGGAACCTGCGCCTCCAGGTGGAGCAGGTGACCGGCGACGCGGACGCGGCGACCGTCTGGTGGACCATCGAAGCCGACCACCGCGCCACCTACCTGGGCATGCCCGCCGTCGGCCGCGCCGTCCGATTCGCCGGGACCGACCTCGTCACCGCCGACGGGCGGGTCCGGCGTTGCTTCGACCGGCTGGCCGTCGCCGAGGCGCTCGGGTACACGGCCAGGTTCGTGCCCGCCGCCGACGAGGTGCGCGAGTTCGGGGTCAGCGCGCGGGCCGCGAGCAGCCGTACCGACCGGCCCGGCGCGTTCACCCTGACCTGGCTGGAGGTCCGCGACGAGGCGGAGGCGGCCGACGTGGACCTGCTCAGCGTGGAGATCGTCAAAGGGCTGCGGACCTCCAAGGGCTTTCTCGGGGTCGCCACGTTCGACATCGGCGACCGCAAGTACACGCTCACCGCGTTCGACCGGCCGGAGTCGGTGCGCGCCGTGCACGCGCGGCCGCACCAGCGGGCGATGCGCCGATTCTTCAAGGCCGGACTCTGCACCCGGGCCCTCACCAGCGTCCTGATCCCCGAGGCCATCCGCGAGTACGCCCGCTGCGCCGACTGCGGCACCGTCGTCAAGCACGGCGCCGCCTGCGGCTGCGGGTGGACCCCTGACGACGTCCCCCTACTGTGACTGGAGCAGCGATGACCGTCTTCACCTTCGAGCACGCGCCGGGGGACGGCGACCGGCCGACCGTGGTGTTCATGTCCGCGCTGTTCGCCGGCGGCTGGATCTGGGAGCACCCCTACCGGCATCTGGCGGCGGCCGGTCGGCCGGTGCTCCGCACCCACGAGGCCATCTGCGCCCTGGACCGGCGGGTGGCCGGGTCGATCGAACGGCTCGGCGACGCGCTCCTCGACGCCTGCGACGAGGCCGGCGTGGGCGATGTGATCGTGTGCGCCAACTCGCTCGGCGGTCTTGTCGCGATCGACCTCGCCGGGCGGCACCCCGACCGGGTGCGCGGCATCGCGGTCAGCGGCGCCCCCGGCCTCACCCCCGACCCCGACGTCGGCCTCAGCTTCGACCGGCGAGCCAGCGTGCGGCCGGTCGGCGCGGAGTTCGGCGACCGGATGATGGCCGCGCTGTTCCACGGCGAGGAGCGGTTCTTCACCCAGGAGCAGATGGACGGCGTCGGCACCATGCTGCTGCGGCCCGAGGCGATGGTCAGCATGGCCCGCAGCATCAAGGCCACCCGCCGCTACCAGGTACGGCCCGCGCTGGACAAGGTGCGCTGCCCGTCCGCGTACGTGTGGGGGAGGCACGACCGGATGACCCCCGTCGACCCCTGGCTGGAGCTGCTCGCCGAATACCCCGAGACCGAGGTCGTCGTCGTGGCGGACAGCGGCCACATCCCGATGATCGAGCGGGCCGCCGAGTACACCGCGATCCTGGAGCCGTTCCTGGACCGCTGCGGACGGGTCCCCGCATGACCACGCCGGCCGTCCTGATCGGGGTGGACATCGTCGCAGCCGACCGGCTGGCCAGGGCCGCCGCGCGCGGCGGCGCGACCTTCACCCGCCACCTCACCACCGTCGCCGAGCGCGACCTCGGCCCGGGCACGGCCACGTTCTCGGTCAAGGAGAGCTTCATCAAGGCGGTCGGCGGTCGTCCACCAGGCTTCACCTGGCACGACTTCGAGGCCACGCCGGAACCGCCGCCGGCCTGGACCGGCGAGCTGCTCGACGAGGCGGCGGCCGAGCTCACCGCCGCCACCGGCCTGGCCCTGACCGGCGGCGCGGCCTACACCCTGCGCGGCGCCTGCCGGGACGCCGCCCGCCTGCGGCTGGCCGGCCCCGTGGCGGGCGCGGCCCGCTGGGGGAGCGGCGACGGGCTGCTCGTCTCCCTCGCCGTCGTCTACGTCGACAGGAAGGACGCCCGATGTCCATAACCAGAACGGTCCAGCCCGGCGAGTCCCTCCAGACCGCCCTGGACGAGGCAGGCCCCGGCGCGACGATCCTGCTCGCCGCCGGGACGTACCCGGGGAGCGCCTGGATCAGGCACGACGGGGTGACCCTGCACGGTGAAGGGGCCGTGCTGGTCCCCGGACCAGGGGTCCGAGCCGACATCCCCAAGCTGCACGACGCGAGCGAGGACGTGGTCTCCGGCGTCGTCGCGCACGGCGTCCGCGACCTCACCGTCACCGGGCTCACGGTGCGCGGCTTCTCCGGCGCCGGCCTCTACGCCCACTCCGTCACCGGCCTCGCCGTCCGGGACGCGACCGTCGTGGACAACGCGGTCTGGGGTGTCTACGTGCGCGAGACCACCGGCTGCGAGGTGCTCAGGTGCCGGGCCTCCGGCAGCCAGTACGCCGGTGTCGCGGTCAGCTTCTGCGCCCGCGGCGGGGCGCTCATCGAGGGCAACGAGACGTTCGCCAACGCGTTCGGCGTGTTCGTCGACAACTCCAGCGGCGTACGGGTGCTGCGCAACACCAGCCACGGCAACGCGATCGGGCTGATGCTGCTCAACCAGACCTACAAGGGGGAACCGGACGGCGGGGTCCGGGACTGCCTGATCGCCGGCAACGACGTCTACGGCAACGACCTGGCCGCCGGCGGCGAGGACCCCGGCTCGCTGGGCGCGGCGGGCCCGCCGATCTCGGGGGTCGGGATCGCGCTGATCGGCACCGAGCGGATCAGCGTGGTCGACAACCACATCCACGACAACCACCCCAGCGGCGAGTCCGTGATGGGCGCCGCCTTCGTGATGGGCTCGTCCAAGGGCTGGGGCGGCGACGACGCGGTGGCTAACCACATCCTCTGGAACCGGGTCACCGGCAACACGCCGCTGGACTACCAGCTCGGCGTCGACCTCGAACTCCAGACCTTCGCCGGCAACGTCGCCGCCAAGGGAGAACCGGACGAAGTGGCGGGGTGGCGGCCATGACCAACACGCTGAACTGCGAAAATCTCAGCAAGAAGTACGGCGACGTAGTGGCGGTGGCCGATGTCGGATTCACCATCGCGCCGGGGGAGGCGTACGGGCTGCTGGGCCCGAACGGCGCCGGCAAGACCACCACGATCTCCATGCTGGTCGGCCTGCTCAAGCCCGACACCGGGACGGTCGTGGTCGGCGGCACCGACCTGGCGACCGACCCGATGGCGGCCAAGGCGAAGATCGGCTACGTCCCGCAGGAGATCGCCCTCTACCCGGACCTGACCGGCCGGGAGAACCTGCGCTTCTTCGGCCGCCTGTTCGGCCTCCCGCGCAAGGAGCTGCGCGGGCGCATCGACGAGGTGCTCGACCTGGTCGGCCTCGCCGACCGCGCCGACGCCAAGCTCGACACCTACTCCGGGGGCATGAAGCGGCGCATCAACATCGGCGCCGCCCTGCTGCACCGCCCCGAACTGCTCATCCTGGACGAGCCCACGGTCGGCGTCGACCCGCAGAGCCGCAAGGCCATCCTGGACGGCGTCGAACGCCTGGTCGCCGACGGCATGGCCCTGCTCTACACCTCGCACTACATGGAGGAAGTCGAGCGGATCTGCCACCGGGTCGCCATCATCGACCACGGCGCCATCGTCGCCGAGGGCACCCGCCACGAGCTGGTCGAGCTGGTCGGCGGCGCGGACCGGATCGAGCTCACCCTGGACGGCGACGTCGAGACCGCGATCGCCAAGCTCCGCGGCGTGGGCGGCGTCACCGAAGCGGCCCGCACCGCGGCCGGGTCGGTCCGGCTGATCGCCGAAGGCGGCCGGTACCTGCTGCCTGCGATCATCGCCACCGTCGACGGCATCGCCACCGTCACCGCCGTCGAGGTCGTCGAACCCGACCTCGAGGCCACCTTCCTGCACCTCACCGGCAGCACGCTCAGGGACTGACATGTTGCGACCGCTGCTCACCGTGAGCGCCCTGGAGTTCCGCACCCGGGTGCGGGATCGCACCGCCCTGGTCATCGCGATCATCGTGCCGGTGGCCATGGCCACCCTGTTCGGGGTGGCGCTCGGCGGCGACGACCCGCCGCTGCGGGCCACCGTGGGCTTCGTCGACCTGGACGGCGGCGAGTTCCCGGCCGGCGTCCGCCGCGAAGTCATGGCGTCCACCGAGCTCGACGGCGTGCTGACGCTGCGCGACCTGCCCGGCCGCGAGCAGGCCCAGACCGCCCTGGACGCCGGCGACATCGGGGCCGCGATCGTGTTCCCGAAGGGGTTCAGCGCCAGCGTCGGCGCGGGCGAGGGCGGCCAGGTCGGCGTGCTCACCTCGGCCGATTCGCCGCTGGCCGGAGTGGTCGCGAACGCGGTCGTGGACCGGATCTCCTCCCTGGTGCGGGCCCGCACACTCGCGGTCCGCGCCTCCCTGGACGCGGGCATCCCCGCCGCCGAGGTCAAGGAGTTCGTGGAGCGCAACGGCGCGACCGGACCCGCCCTGACCCTGGAGAACGACCCGATGGCCGGCGGCAAGGTGGACCTGTCGGTCTACTACGGCGCCGGCATGGCCGCGCTGTTCGCCTTTTTCGTGGTCGGCGCGTCCTTCCGCAGCCTGCTGATCGAACGCAAGCAGGGCACCCTGGACCGGATGCGGGCCGGGCCGATCCACGCCTGGGTCCCGATCGCCGGCAAGGCCGTCGTCGGGTTCGCGCTCGCCATGGTCAGCGTCTGCGTCACCTGGGCGTCCTCGGTGCTGATCTTCGGCTCCACCTGGGGTGATCCGGTGGCCGTCTTCACCCTCCTGCTCGCGCACGTGCTGGCCGCCACCGCGATCACCATGCTGGTCGCCAGCCGGGCCAGGACCGACGCCCAGGCGGACGGGGTGATCATGGTGATCTCGTTCGTGGCCGCGTTCTTCGGCGGCAGCCTGGTCCCGCTCTACAACCTGCCCGACCTGCTCCAGAAGATCGCCCTGTTCACCCCGAACGCCTGGACCACCACCGGGCTGACCGGCCTGGCCGGCTCCGGCGCGGGTCTGGCCTCGGTGGCCGCGCCGATCGGCGTCCTGTGCGCGATCGCGTTGGCCGCCTTCTGCCTCGCCGCGATGGGCTTCAGGAAGGGACTACTCGGATGAGACCGCACCCCGTCCTGGCGCTCGTCGCCGCCAACCTGCGCCGCCACTCCCGCGACCGGGTCGGCCTGTTCTTCATCGTGGTGATGCCGTTCGTCAGCATCATCTTCGTCGGCATGGCGCTGGGCGGCGGCACCGCCGCGTCCCGGCTGCCGGTCGGCGTGGTCGCCCAGGGCTCCGACCCGGTGGCCGCCGCCGTCCTGACGGAACTGCGCGCGCACCCCGACCTGGAGATCACCACGGTCGGCGACAAGGAAGAGCTGCGGGCCGGTGTCCGGGAGGGCTCGCTGGCCGCCGGGCTCGTCATCCCGCCGGGCTCGACCAGGTTCGAGCTGGTCATGACCCAGTCCAACGGCAGCGGCATGGCCGCCCGCAGCGCCGTCGACGTCGCCGTCGGCAAGGTCGCGGCCGTCCTCGAGGCCACCCGCGCCGCCACGTCGGCCGGCGCGACCCCGGCCGAGGCCGCCGCGCTGGTACGGAAGGCGCAGGACGCCTCCGCCGACGTCGAAGTGGTCAACTCCGACACCGCGTCCGGCACCCCGCGCGGGTTCGCCTACACCGCCCCGGCCAACCTGCTGCTGTTCACGTTCATCAACTCCATGGCCGTCGCCGCCGCGCTCGCCGAGAGCCGCCGCATCGGCATGCTGCAGCGGGCCTTCACCGCCCCGGTGCGGCGCGGCGCCGTCCTGTTCGGCGAGGCGCTCAGCCGGTTCCTCGTGGCCGCCGCCCAAGCCGTGCTGATCATGGTGGTGAGCTCGCTGCTGTTCGGCGTCTCCTGGGGCGAGCCGCTCGGCGTCGCCACCGTCGTCGGCGTGTTCGCGCTGGTCTCCACCGGCGCCGCGATCCTGATGGGCAGCCTGGTGCGCTCGTCCGCGCAGCCGTCCGCGATCGGGCCGCCGCTCGGCATCGTGCTCGGCATGCTCGGCGGCTGCCTGTGGCCCAGCGAGGCCGCCGGCGACGTGCTCAACGCCATCGGCCGCCTCTTCCCGCACGCCTGGGGAATGGACGCCCTGCTGACCCTGTCCCGGCCCGGCACCGGGCTCGGCGACGTGCTGCTCGACGTCGCCGTACTGGCCCTGATGGCCGCCGCCCTGCTGAGCCTGTCCCTCGTCCTGTTCAGCCGACGCACGAGAACCCTCTGAGGAGACAGTCCATGAAGAATTCGACCACCACGTGGCTTGCCGATTCCGTCCGCGCCGGGGGCGCCCACGTCACCGGTGTCTACCGCTACGCGACCAGGAACGGCGCCATCGACGCTCTCGACGTGGCCGCCGTCGAGCTCGGCATCGGCATGCGCGAGCTGAACGAGGCGGTGGACCAGCTCGTCGAGAGCCGCCTGTTACGCGCCGTGGACGGCGCGGCCCGCCGGTTCATCCCGGTGGACCCGCAGGTCGCGGCGAACGCGCTGGTCTCCTCGGTGGAGCGGGAGATCTACCAGCGGCGGGAGCTGATCGACCAGATCCGGGAGCGGATCGACGTGTTCCGAGAAGACTACGGCGGACCTGTCGCGGCGCCGTCGCAGATCGAGTATCTGGTCGGGTCGCTGGAGGTGCGGGGCTTTCTCAAGATGGCCGGTGACGCGTGCCGTACCGAGGTGCTGGTCCTGCAGTCCAGTGAGGATGACGCCGAGGAGCTGGCGCAGGCGTACCTGCCGCTGCTCGCGCGCGGGGTCACCGTGCGGATCATCTGCCAGCACCGGAACCGGGCCGATCTGTCCACCCGGATGAAGTTGAAGCAGCTTACCGACGCGGGCGCCGCGATCGGGACGGTCAGCCACATCCCGCGCTCGGCGGTCGTCTTCGACCGGTCGCTGGTCGTGCTGTTCGGCCTGGCCGATGGGGAGACCAACGTGGCGCGGGTGCACCACGACGGCATCGTCCGGTTCCTGCTCGACCTGTTCGATCATCTGTGGGACACCGCGATGCCGCTGGAGGGCGCCGAGTCCGGCTACGCGAATGTGGCCGACGACCTGCGGCAGGCCATCGCCGGGCTGATGGCGAAGGGTTACACCGATGAGGTGGTGGCCCGAAAGCTCGGCATGTCGGTACGGAGCTGCCGCCGGCACATCGCCACCCTGATGCGGGATCTGGACGCCACCAGCAGGTTTCAGGCCGGGGTGCAGGCGGCCAGAAAGTTCCTGGCCAGCGGCGCGTGAGGAGGGGTCCGCCGTAGTTCCGGCGGGCCCCGCGTCGTCAGAGGACAGCGCCGTGCATCGCCACCACGACGTCGGCGAGGCCACGGGCCCGGTCGCAGACCAGGTCCAGACCCCTGACCAGTTCCTCGGCCGACATGCTGGGGCTCAGGCACATCCTGATGGAGCTGTTGGCGTCCTCGGCGCTCACTCCGATCGCGGTGAGCACCGGCGAGGGCTCCTGGGAGTCGGAGTTGCACGCCGAGCCAGTGGACAGCGCCACCGACGGCAGGCTCGCGACCAGGCTCTCGCCGCGCACCCCCGGCAGCACCAGGTTCAGCACGTGCGGGACGCCGGCCCGCGGGTGCCCGTTGATCCGCAGGCCGGGGATGCGGCGGGTGAGCAGCTCCATCGCGATCGAGCGCAGCAGCGCGACCTTCTTCCTGTCCTCCTCCATCCGGGCCGCGGCCAGCTGGCAGGCCTTGCCGAGGCCGACCACCAGGTGGGTGGGGATGGTGCCGCTGCGCAGGTCGTACTGGCCGCCGCCGTGGGTGATCGGGCGGATCCGGCGGCGGATCTCCGGGCGCACGTACAGGACGCCGATGCCTTTCGGGCCGCCGATCTTGTGGGCGGACATGGCCAGCGTGTCGACGGCCGTGCCGGCCACGTCGATCGGGATCCGGCCCGCCGCGGGGGCGGCGTCGACGTGCAGCAGCGCGCCGCTCTCGTGGCAGAGCGCGGCCATCTCGCGGACCGGCTGGATCGTGCCGATCTCGCTGTTCACCCAGGCCACCGTGGCTGTCCGGGTGTCGAAGTCGAGCCGGTTGGCGAACTGGGGGAGGTCGACCACGCCGTCGGCCCGGACCGCCATGGTCCGGATGTCGACGCCGCGCTCGCGCAGCGCCCGGGCGATCGACAGCGACGACTTGTGGTCGGTGGGGCAGAACACCGCGTTGACCGGGGCGCGGTCGCCGTGCGCGAACGCGCCGAGCAGCGCGATGTTGTTGCTCTCGGTCGCGCCCGAGGTGAACACGATGCTGGCCGGCTCCGCGCCGAGGAGTCCGGCGACCGACTCGGTGGCGGCGTCCACCGCCCGGCGGGCCCGCTTGCCCAGCAGGTGCGGGGAGGACGGGTTGCCGAACTCCTCCCGCAGGTACGGCAGCATCGCGTCGAGCACGGCCTCGTCCACCCGGGTGGTGGCGCAGTTGTCCAGGTAAATGACGTCCATCTCAGCTCCGGAAGGTGCTGACGGTCACCAGTTTTGAGTAGATCTCGTCGGTGGACATCTCGCCGCTGCCGCCCGGGTCGGCGATGACGACGACCATGCCGGTGAGCCGGTAGAGGCTGAGCGCGATCTCCACTCCGGTGCGCACCGGGGACAGGCACTCGCCCGGGGCGAAGATCACGATGGTCCGGTAGCCGGCCAGGTACACCTCCGAGATCATCTCGGTGATCTCGCCGGCGCAGCCGGTGATGCCGCAGCTGATCAGCGTGCGGTAGTTGCCTGCTTCGTCGAGGAACGCGACCTCGGTGTCCTTGGCGCCGGACTCCAGCACGCGCTTTTCCAGCTTGCCCTGCTTGACGAACTTGTCGGCGGCCTTCTGGAAGCGGTACTTGAGCCACGTCTCCGGGAACGCCAGCGCGTGCTTGCGGCTGGGCAGCACGCTGTCCGCGTTCAGACCCGCGTCGCGCAGGACCTGCTGGTAGCCGTCCGGCAGCGCGGTGAAGCCCTCGAAGAACTCGGCGCGGAGCTGGCTGGCGGGGCGGCCGCCGGTGGGGACGTACTGCCAGTCGTTGATCAGCAGCAGCAGCTTGGCGTCGTTGACGAGCTGCGCGTACGACGTGATCAGGTCGACCGACAGCTGCCAGGTGTATTTCGGGAAGATCCCGACCCGGCCCGCGATCCGGTGGCGCATCGTGGCGGAGGACTGCTCCTCCATGACGCCGGGGACGAGTTTGCCGGTGCCTTCCTCCTCGAACAGCATGAAATGGCCGCCCATGACGACGAGCTCGTCCAGGGCGGCCGACGCGAGTTCGCGGTCGATGGCGGCGCGGAGCTCCTGCTCCGAACCGACGAGCTGCTGGGACTTGGTTATGGTCTCTGCGAACACTTCACTCATGATCGGACTCCGGTCGTCGGTTCGGTCTGCTGGCTGGGCGGAGGTGCTGGGGGGAAACCGGCCAGCGCGGCGATGTCGCTGGTCCGCAGGCCGTCCGGGGTCGCGTCGTAGGTGAGGATCGCGGTCTCCATGGCGCGCAGGAAGCGCTCGATGGTGTCCGCGGCCATGACCGAGGACGCGGCGCTCAGCGCGATCACGACGGCGTCCTTCCACTCGTCGATCCGGACGTAGGTGTCGGCGCCGTGATCTTCCGATGGCGCCTGCCAGGTGACCCGGCTGCGCCGCGCGCGGGACTCGCGGCTGGTCTGCTTGATGAAGTTGAACTCCGACGCCAGGCGCGTGCCCTTCTTGGCGAGCAGCTCGACGACCTTGTCGTACGGGACGTAGGAGTGCGCTCGCGCCTGCTCGAATCGGTCGGCGACCCGGGCCAGTAGCTCGGCGAAACTCGGGTCGTCCGTTACGTCGACGCGCATGAGCAGCGGGGAGAACATGCAGGTCAGGACCGTCGCGTACGGGCCGGTCTCGCGGTTGCCCGTGAACGTCAGGTGGTCGAAGGACGGGCCGCCGGTGTAGGTGGCCATCAGCGCCGTGTAGGCCGCCAGGTGCACCTGCGACGGCCACACCCGGTGGCGGGCCGCGATCCTGCGCGAGGCGGCCAGCAGGGCCGGGGAGACCAGTGTCGCCCGCCGGGTCTCCGGGGGCTCGTCGGGTCTGCGGCGGTCGGCGAACGCGTCCGTCCGCATGGACTCGATTTCCTTCTCCCAATAGGCCAGCGCTGGGCCTGGGTCCAGGGTCGCCTCGTACCTGATGAGGTCGGACGGGCGGTGCCGGACCGGTGCGATCGCGGCGGGTCGGCGGGCCACCAGGGCGGCGCAGTTCAGCCGCAGTTCGCGCTTGAGCTCGCGGACCGTCCACATGTCCACCGCGAGGTGGTTCAGCACCAGCACGATCCGCCGGGGCTCGCCCGCGGTGGTGCTGATGGCGGTCCGGATCGGCAGGTCCGCGGCGATGTCGAACTCGGCGCGGCCGAGTTGGTCCACGACCTCGGCCGGCATGGGCGTGCCGTCCTTCTCGGTGGACATGACGGTGAGGGGACACGGGGTCGGTGGGAGCACCACCCGGTACGGGTCGCCGTCGGGGTCGACGTGGTAGGTGGTGCGTAGCGTCTCGTGGCGGCGGACCAGCTGGTTGAGGATCGCCCGGCAGTTCTGGATCGTCAGGCCGGGTGGAATCTCTAGATTCAGAATGATATGTGTATCGTGGCGAGCGTGTGGTGGCAGTTCGTGATAGCGGAGCCAGATATAACGCTGGCCCCAGCCGAGATTCGCGTTCTTCGCACCGGACATCCCGGCCTCCCACGGTTGAACAGTCCAGCCCACTCAGGCTAAATGAGAATATGGTCGCCGTACCGGGTTGGCGCTGGCATATTGTCTTCGGGTAAAAGCTGCCAGAGTGCTTGCTTGACACCTGTCGCGGAATTCAACGACTCTGAAACGAGGTAATTCAGCGCAGGTATTGTGAGGAGACCCCTGATGGAAATACCTCACGAGTTCCAGGCCATTCTTCGCCGGCATCTGCCGTATGCCGAGCCGGGTGAGCTGGCTCCCGGTGACGAGCTCACCGCGCTCGGGCTGGATTCGATGGGGGTCGTGCAGTTGCTGGTCGATCTGGAGGACGGGTACGACCTCGAACTGCCTGACGACATCCTCGATGAGGAGACGTTCGCGACGGTGGGGTCGCTGTGGGCGGCGCTGGCGGTGCTGCTGGAGTCGGCGCGGGTCGGGCTCTGAGTCATGGTGACGCGCTTCGAGGATCTGCTGCGGTTCGGGGTCGCTGAGCATGCGGCTGTCACGTACAAGAACGCGACTCTTACCTATGGTGAGCTGCGTGATCGGGTCGCTCGGGCGGCTGAGGGGTTGCGTGGGCTGGAGTCGGGCGCTCGGGTCGCGATTTATGCGGAGAAGCGGCTCGAAACGGTCGTGGCGATGTTCGCGGTGGCGGCGGCTGGTGGGGTTTTTGTCCCGATAAATCCGCTTTTTAAGGCTCGGCAGGTTGAGTATGTGGTCGAGGACTGTGGCGCCGCGCTGCTGATCACTACTCCTGAGCGGGGTCGCACGCTGAGCGGTTCGGTGCCCACGCTGCTGATCGGAGACGCAGGGCTGGTCGGAGACGCAGGGCTGGTCGGAGACACGGGGCTGGTCGGAGACGCAGGGCTGGTCAGAGACGCAGGGCCGGTCGGGGACTCGGGCACGAACCGCCCTGGCCAGGCCGGGGCGACCGCTGCGGCTGATCCGGCCGCGTCCACCACCCTCACTGATCCGGCCGCGCCCACCCTCACTGATCCGGCCGCGTCCACCCCCACCGATCCGGATATATCGGGTATTGCAGCCATTCTCTACACGTCTGGTAGCACCGGCCCGCCGAAGGGTGTCGTGCTGAGTCACGGCAATCTGCTCGCGGGCGCGGAGAGCGTGGCTGGCTACCTCGGTCACACGTCCGACGATGTGGTGCTCGCGGCGCTGCCGTTGAGTTTCGACGCGGGCTTGAGCCAGCTCACCACGTCCTTCCTGGTCGGAGCGCAGGTGGTGCTGGTCAACTACCTGCTGCCCCGCGACGTCGTCCGGCTCTGCGCCAAGCATGGGGTGACGGCGCTGACCTGCGTGCCGCCGCTGTGGGCGCAGCTCGCGACGCAGCGGTGGCCGGCCGAGGCGACGCGGAGCCTGCGGTATTTCGCGAACACCGGCGGGCGGCTGCCCAAGACCACTCTGGCCTGGCTACGCGAGACGTTCCCGCAGGCCACGCCCTTTCTGATGTACGGCCTGACCGAGGCGTTCCGATCCACGTACCTGGAGCCCGCGGAGATCGACCGCCGGCCGGGGTCGATCGGCAAGGCGATTCCGAACGCGGAGGTCCTCGTCGTGCGGGCGGATGGTTCGGCGTGCGACCCGGGCGAGGAAGGGGAGATCGTGCATCGGGGGGCGCTGGTGTCACTCGGCTACTGGAATGACCCGGTTCGTACAGCGGAGAGGTTTCGGCCGTTTCCTCCTGGCGCCGAGGAGATCGCCGTGTGGTCGGGCGACGTGGCGTACCGGGACGAAGAGGGGTTTATCTACTTCGTCGGGCGTACCGATGACATGATCAAGACGTCCGGGTATCGGCTGAGCCCGACCGAGGTGGAGGAGGCCGCGTACGCGACCGGCCTGGTCACCGAGGCTGTCGCCGTCGGCGTGCCGGACGAGGACCTGGGGGAGCACGTGGTGCTCCACGTGGTGCTCACCGCCGCGGCTCCGGATGAGCTGCGCGCAGCGCTGGAACGCGATCTGCCCCGGTATATGGTGCCGCGCCGGATCGTGGTCGCCACCGCGCTGCCCCGGTCCGGAAACGGCAAGTTCGACCGCGCCGAGATCCGCCGGAGGGCGACCTGATGACCTGGGAAGGCCGCCGCGACGGGCACCTGACCGTGGGGGGAGTCCCGGTCGAGCGGCTCGCCGCCCGGGTCGGGAGCACGCCGTTCTTCGCCTATGACCGCGACCTCGTCACCCGCAGGGTCGCCTCCGTTCGCGCCGCCCTGCCGGACGGAATCCAGCTGAGTTACGCCGTCAAGGCGAACCCGATGCCCGCGCTGTTGCAGCATGTGAGCGGGCTGGTCGACGGCTTCGACGTGGCCTCGGCGCAGGAGATGCGGCATGCGCTCGACACGTCGACACCTGCCGAGCGGATCAGTTTCGCCGGGCCGGGCAAGACCGTCGACGAGCTGTCTCAGGCGATCGCGGCCGGTGTGACCGTGGAGCTGGAATCGGAGACCGAACTGGCCAGGGTGCGTGCGATCAGCGCCGCCACCGGGGTTCAGGCGCGAGTCGCGCTGCGGGTGAATCCCGATTTCACCGTACGAGGCTCGGGGATGCGCCTGGGCGGTGGGCCGCAGCAGTTCGGGATCGACGCGGAACGTGTGCCCGAGGTGCTCGCCGGGTTGGGCGATGACGTTGATTTCCAGGGGTTTCACGTGTTCGGCGGTTCGCAGAACCTGCGCGCCGACAGTATCTGCGAGGCGCAGGACCGCACCGTGGATCTGATTCTCGAACTCGCCGCCGCGTCGCCGCCGGTTCGGTATCTCAATCTCGGCGGCGGGTTCGGCATCCCGTACTCGCGTCGCGACCATCCCCTCGACCTGGACCCGATCGGCGACAATCTGGCGCGGCTCATGCGCGAGCGCATCAAGCCCCACCTGCCGCAGGCCCGCGTCGTCATCGAGCTCGGGCGCTATCTCGTCGGCGAGGCCGGCGTGTACATCACGCGGGTCGTGGACCGGAAGGAATCCCGGGGGACGACTTTCGTGGTCGTGGACGGCGGGCTGCATCACCAGTTGGCGGCGTCCGGGAATTTCGGGCAGGTGATCCGGCGCAATTATCCGATGGCCGTGGCCAACCGTCTGGGCGAGCCCCTGGACGCGCCGGTGAACGTGGTCGGCTGCCTGTGCACACCGCTCGACCTGCTCGGTGACCGGGTGGAACTCCCGCGAATCGAGATCGGCGATCTGATCGTCCTGTTCCAGGCCGGCGCGTACGGCCTGACGGCGAGCCCGACAGCCTTTCTCGGCCATCCGGCGCCGGTCGAAGTGCTCGTGTGATTACTCCGGCAGGGGGACCACCGCAGGGAACAGGGACGGCGCCAGGGTGTCGTGGTCGTTGTTCCACAGGTCCTTGAGGCTGGTCTCCGGGTCGGTCGCGGCGACCTGGACGCCGAGCGCGATCACGCGCAGCATGTCCGCCATGCCCTCGGCCGGGATGATCGTCGGGTCGGCGAGCATCAGGATGCTGGTCCGGCCGTTGAACACCGACACCCTGACCCGGAACGGCTGGCCGTACTGCTGGGCCAGGGGCGTCCACAGCAGCTCGGCCGGGCTCTTGGCGACGGGGTCGGACAGCTGGCGGTCGAGCTGCACGTAGTTGAACCAGCAGCGGAACAGCTGGTTCACCCAGCAGTCGTGGGCCGGCTCGTCGCCGCGCTGCGCGGCGGCCTCCGCCGCCAGCGCGGCGATGCGGTCGAAGTCATAGGACGAGTAGCGGTACGCCCTGGTCCCAGCCCAGTGCAGGCGCTTGACATGCTCGCCCAGCGACGACCCCGGGTCGACCGCCGCGACGACCGGGATGAGCTGGTTCATCGTGCCGATCACGTGGTGGTGCTCCGGCGCGAACCGGTTGGAAGCCATCAGGCTCATCGTCACCGTGTCGGTGTTGGTGTGCCGGGCCAGACCGGCCGCGACCAGCGCCATCACCACTGCGGGCGGCGTGACGCCGAGCCTTCTGGCGGCCAGCGCGGCCAGCCCGCCGAGGCGGTGCGAGTGCAGGGTCGCCTCGACGCGGTTGCGCTTCACCCGGGCCGGCAGGGTCGGCAGCGGGTCGGCCAGGACGTCGCCGAGGGTGCGCCGCCAGTACCGCTCGGACGCCTCCTTGCGTTCCCGCCACAGCTCGGTCCGCTGCTCGCGGGCCAGCTCGCTCGGCGTCGGCCCGAGTTCTGCGACCGCTTCCGGGTCGGCGACCAGGGCGCGGAACTGGTCGGTCAGGTGGTTGATCGACCACACGTCCAGGATCAGGTGCGAGAAGGACAGCGCCAGGAACACCGGCGACCCGTCGGTGGTGACCAGCTGCCCGCGCCAGCACAGGCCGCCCTCCATCGGGAACGGCACCGCGCAGAGCGCGTCCTTGGTGTCCTCCGGGTCCTGCCGGTCGGGGACCACCCGGTCCACCCGCTCGATCGGCGGCTCCGCCGATTCGTGCACGCGCTGCACCGGCTGCCCGTCCACCACGTGGTAGGTGGTACGCAGCGCCTCGTGCCGGTCCATCAGCGCGCGCAGCGCGTTCTCGACCCGGGCCAGCGGGAGCCCCCGCAGGTCCCAGACGGTGGGAAGGTTCGCGTCCTGCATCCAGTCGTCCGGATACCGTGCGATCTCGCGCCAGCTGAAAAGCTGTCCGTGGCTGAGGGGGGCGTCGGCGGGCATCGATTCTCCTAGCGAGTAGTTTCCGCCGGGTCCTGGCGCGGCTGCCGCCGCCCCAGCCACATCACGGCGATGGCGACGGTGACCGCCGTCTCGAACATGGTCCCGAGCGTGACCAGGCTCGCCACATCGGGATGGATCAGCGGCAATCCCCGCCGATCTTGCATCAGGCTGAACGCGATCAGGCCGGCGTACGTCCCGGTGACGGTCCACGTGAGCCGCACCCTGACCTGGCCAGACCACACCCAGCCGGTACGGCGGGCCAGCGGCCGGAGCACCGCGGCGCTCAGCACGACCACCGGCAGCGCCTGCATCGCCAGAAACAACGTGAAATTTCCGCCGATAGCGAGTGCGCCCGTACCCCCGGCCAGGCTGACCAAGGAACCCCAGCGGATCGCCGACACCGGCTCCGGCTCGGCCCGCCGCGTCCAGACCAGCAGCCCGACGACCACCAGCTCGACCACCCAGGCGGCCACCCCGACCGGATCGATCCCGCGAACCAGGACCAGCACGCTCTCCCCGACCAGCCCCACTCCGGCCAAACCGGCCCATATCAGCGCGGACCTGGTGGGCACGAGGCCCGCGGTCGTGGCACCGGCGAGCCCAAGGCGGTGACCTGGGCGAAGCGAACCTCGGCCGGGGCGATGCGGATTTTCGCTGACATGTGGGGGCTGCCACGTTGGCAGCACGTGCTCTTCCGCCCGATCAGTGGCATCGGCCGGTTCGAGAACAGGATTTTCGCCGACGCGTGGGGGCCGCCACGCTGGCAGCACGTGCTCTTCCAACCGATCGGCGACATCGGCCGGATCGAAAATAGGGGTTGCCATTCTGGAGTCCGGTGCGTTCTGCTGGTCGCTCATCCCGGCCTCTGCTCCAAAGAGATGAATTTCGCGAATAGCGCGTATTCGATTTCGGCCAATAATAGCGTGTCGTACCAGCATCTGAGCTCGCCCCCCGCGATGTCAAGGCGCTACCACGGGGTGGCGATGACAGCTAGCTACTGGCAACAAGGTGCCAGCACGCGATCGTGGCCCGGGGCCGGGAGCCGCCCTTAGGGTCGCAGTAACTTCCAGCGGTGACTATTTGAATAACCCTCATTTTCTTCTGATGGGTTTAGAGAAACCGGCGAGGTATGCCGGAGACACCCGAGGCTTGAGGTGGCGCATTCATGGTTGGTGAGTCGATTCAATCGGACGCCCGGCGGGATTCGCCGGTCGAACCGGTCGCTGTGGTGGGCCTGTCCTGCCGGCTCCCCCAGGCCGACACCCCCGAGCGCTTCTGGCGCCTGCTCACCGGCGGCGTGGACGCGGTAACCGCGGTCCCCGCCGGCCGGTGGACGGACGCCGGCGCGCTCGACTACGGCCGGGGCGGGTTCGTCGACGGTGTGGATCGTTTCGACGCCGCCTTCTTCGGGATCTCCCCGAACGAGGCCGCCGCCATGGACCCGCACCAGCGGCTCGTGCTGGAACTCGCCTGGGAGGCGCTGGAAAGTGCCAGGCTCGCCCCCACCGCGCTGCGTGGCGCGGCGGCCGGCGTGTTCCTCGGCGCGATCTCCAACGACCACGCCGCCCTGCTCGGCGAACCCGGGCGGCACACCTACACCGGCGCCAACCGCGCCATGATCGCCAACCGCGTCTCGTACTTCCTGGGCCTGCGCGGTCCGAGCCTCACCCTGGACGCCGGGCAGTCGTCGTCGCTGGTCGCCGTGGAGCTGGCGTGCCAGAGCCTGCGCCGGGGCGAGACCGGCCTGGCGCTGGCCGGCGGCGTCAACCTGAACCTGCTCGCCCAGACGACCGCCGCCATCGGCAGCTTCGGCGCGCTCTCGCCCGACGGGCGCTGCTTCACCTTCGACAGCCGCGCGAACGGGTACGTGCGCGGCGAGGGCGGCGCGCTCGTCGTGCTCAAGCCGCTCGCGGCAGCCCTCGCCGACGGGGACGCTGTGCACTGCGTGATCCTCGGCGGAGCCGTCAACAACGACGGCGGCGGCGACGGCCTGACCGTGCCCAGCGTCCGCGCCCAGCAGGAGGTCATCACGCTGGCCCGCCGCTCCGCCGGGGTCGCTCCCGCCGACGTCCAGTACGTCGAGCTGCACGGCCCCGGCACGAAGGTGGGCGACCCGATCGAAGCCGCCGCCCTCGGCGCCGCCCACGCCGGATCCCGCCCGGCGAGCGACCCGCTGCTGGTCGGCTCCGTCAAGACGAACATCGGCCATCTCGAAGGCGCGGCGGGCATCGCGGGCCTGCTCAAGACCGTCCTCAGCCTCAAGAACCGCGAACTCCCACCCAGCCTCAACTACGAGACCCCGAACCCCGACATCCCGCTCACCGACCTAGCCCTCCAGGTCGTCGAGTCATCCCGCCCATGGCC
>NZ_BLAE01000068.1 GCF_009687865.1 Acrocarpospora macrocephala | reverse complement strand
GGGAGGGTGGGTGGGAGAACTCCGCAACAACTTATGCGTGAGGTGAGCCCAGGGTCGATTTCACGCTCCGCATGCCCGGCTTCCGGCGCCTCGTCGACTACTGCGATCGGGATTGGAGAGCGCTCTCCCTCCGTACGCTAGAGTTCATCACATGAGGGAAGATCGCCTGGTTTCGCCCACTCTTGAGGACGTCGCCAGGGCCGCGGGCGTCTCGCGGGCAACCGTGTCCCGCGTGATCAACGGTATCCGGAACGTGGACCCCGAAATCCAGGAAACCGTCCGCCAGGCCGTCGCCGCCGTCGGCTACGTACCCAACCGCGCCGCCCGCTCCCTGGTCACCGGCAAGACCGGCTCGATCGCCCTGGTCGTCTCCGGCGCGGGCCACTTCTTCGCCCGCGTCTTCACCGACCCCTTCTTCGGCCGCGTCGTCAGCGGCATCTCCGGCCACCTCCGCCCGCTAGGCGTGCACCTGGTCCTCATGCTCGCCGAAGCCGCCGACGCCCGCGCCCAGGTCATCGACTACCTCCGCCAAGGCCACGTCGACGGCGCCATCCTCGTCTCCACTCACGCAGAAGACCCGCTCCCCGCCCAGCTCGTCGAGTCGGGCCCGCCCGTCGTCCTGTTCGCCCGCCCCGCCCAGCCCCTCAGGATCAGCTACGTCGACGTCGCCCACAGCGCGGGCGCCCGCCTCGCCGCCGACCACCTGATCGCCCGCGGCTGCGAACGCGTCGCCACCATCTCCGGCCCTCTCGACGTCCCCGCCAGCCTGGAACGCCTCTCCGGCTTCCGCGAGGCCATGGCCCGCCACGGCCACGCCTACATCCCCAGCGTCGAAGGCAATTTCACCCAGGAATCCGGCGAGCAGGCCATGGAACGCCTCCTCGCCGACCACCCCGGCATCGACGGCCTCTTCGCCGGCAACGACCTGATGGCCCAGGGCGCCCTCCTCGTCGCCCAGTCCCACGGCCTCCGCGTCCCCCATGACCTCGCCGTCGTCGGCTTCGACGACAGCAGCGCCGCCCTCGCCTGCCGCCCACCCCTCACCACGGTCCGCCACCCCGTCGAAGACATGTCCGCAGAAATGTCCCGCCTCCTCCTCGCCCACATCGAAGACCCCGACCGCCGCGTAACCTCAGTGATCTTCGAACCCGACCTGGTCATCCGCCAATCCGCCTAACCACCCCACCCCTCAATTCGACCAACTCACGACCCTCCCCGCGCCTACCGCGCCGTCGCTTGCACCCATGTCGGCTGGCTCTTTCCGAGCGCGGCCCTCCCCGCGTTTACCGTGCCGTCGCTTGCACTCCTTCCGACGCCCACGCCGCAATCGCCCGACTCATTCCGAGCGGCGATGGACCATGCGCCTATCGCGTCTGCTTCCACGTCGCCTGGCTCATTCTGGGCAGGCTGGACCACATGCCTAACTTGCCGTCGTCCCACTCGGCTGGCCCTTCTTGGCGCCGGGACGGTGAGGAGTGAAGCGGGCGTGATCGGCGCCGGATAACGGCGAGAAACCTGGGGACGCTTCGTTAGGTTTTGGCGTCCAGGATGCGGACGTTGTGCGCGCCGCGGAGGGTGGCGATTCTCGACGCTTCGGCTTCGAGAGGTTCCTGGGGGAGGGGTTCGAACGCGGTGACGGTCACGTCGAGGGTGTTCTTGCCGGCCGTCTTGGCCCGCCAGACCCCGGCGATCTCGCCGTCCAGCAGGACGGCGCCGGGATTGCCGAGCATGCGCCAGATCTCCGCGTGACGGGACTTATCCGGTACGAGGAGGGTGCGGTCCCGGGCCTGGAGGTAAGGGTCGGACGGGGGCAGGAGGCGTAGGAGCGGGGGCCGGCGGGTCGCGTCCAGCAGCAGGTCGACCTGGTCGGCGGGAAGCCACGCGCGGCGGCCGTCCACCCGGATCTCCGCTAAGTCCTTCGGCCACATCCGTTTGACCTCGGTCGGCGTGGTGCCCATGAACTTGGCGGCCTCGGCGGGGGTGGCCGGGCCGAGGAGCTTCAGATAGGCCGTGATGACCGAATCGGCCGCCACCGAGTGCGCGGGCACGTCACGCCGCCCGGGAATCGGGGCCAGCGTGGTGGCCGAACCTTTGGGCGCGAGCCGTACGCCACCGGCCAGGCCCACTTGCTGGAACAGGGCGCCCGAGATGTGCTGGGCGTTGCAGCCGCGGCACCAGTAGGTCACGCCCTCCGGGACCAGGGCGCTCACCGCCGTGCTGACCTCGCCCTTCGTCATCGGCCGGGTGACCACCTCGTGCATCGCCTTGGCCGCCGCGCGGAACGCGGTCAGCCCCAGCTTCGCCCCCTCGCGGATCTGCGTGGTGGCGATCCGCGCCGTCGCGTCGGCGTCGCTGACCGGCCAGAGCGCGGCCGCCAGCGCGGGCAGGTCGGCCGTCCGGTGCAGGTGCGGCGCGCCGCGGGTCGACCAGACCAGGGTGAGCGCGTCGTCATCCGGATCCGCCGTGGTCCGCGCCGACACGGCCAGGCGCGCCGAACCATACGGCGTGTCCTGCACCCCCAGGTCGAGTACGGCCAGGCGGGCGGGCGGAAGATCAGGGCGGTCGAGCTGCTGGGCCGCGACGCGGTAGGCGAGGACCTGTAGTCGATCCACGTTCATATCTCAGACCTTAGCCGTCCGGGGTAGGGCCAGGGGTTGGGCTTGCATGAGGCGAGTGACTTCGTCTGCTGCATCATGACGGGCGCGGGCTTTCCCGGCCCGGGACAGCCGACGTGCCCGTGTCCGAGGCCATGGCCGACCTCGTGGCTGATCAGGTATTCCCGGTAGGAGGCGAGATCGCGCCCGTAGTTCGGCGTCCCCTCCGCCCAGCGACTCGCGTTGATCACCGCGCGGCTGCCGTTCCAGCAGGACAGCTCGCCGAAGGTGCGCAACGGCCGGCACAGCGCGTCGGTGGTACGCGGGCTGGACAGCGCCACCCTGACCTGGACGGGACCCGACGCCACCCGCTTGAACCGCCCCCACCCGCGATGGTCGTTCAGGATGCGATGCACCTCGTCGGCGAACTCCCCGGCCTCGAACGGCAGGCCCTTCTCCACTTCGACCAGGTAGCGGATCTCTTTCCCGCGCCCCTCGCGCGCCTTCCCGCTCCCTGCCGCGACCGAGTAGTGGCCTTTGCCCCGTTGCGGCACCTTCACCCGTGCCGGCTGCACCCGCCCGTTCACGACCAGCCTCTCGGGCTTCGCCGCTTTCGCCGTCGGTTTCGGTGCCGGTTTCGCCGTCGGCTTCGTCGTTGGTGTGATCGCCGGGGCGAGCATGGTAGGGACGGAGGCCTTCGCCAGCACCGCCGGCTTCGTCGGCGGCCCCACTTGGGCCAGTACGGCGCCGCCGACCACCCCGATGACAACGATCCCCGCCGCCGCCAGCAGGAAACGATGATCCACGAGCTCTCTCCCACCACACGAACCGACACCGGGGACCCTGATCATACGGGAAAACGATCACACGATTAGGCCATCACGCTGGCGTTTCGTACTTTCTCACCAGTCTGACTACCTACCTTTCTCGAAAAACCACCGCGAGTCCGACATTTCCGAACTACAGTCCATTGTTATCGGGCGGTTATGGAGGCAGTGTTGCTGGAACGTTCCCACGACGACACCATCACGCAGGACTTGTTAACCGTCGTCACCAGGGAACTCGGTTACCGGGAGAAGCCCGGCCAGCACACCAAGTTCGGTGCCTGGTACGCGGACCTCACCAAAGACCCGCAATACCGGAACGCTCCCTGGTGCGACATGTTCATCGCCTGGGCGGCCGACCAGGCCGGTGTCAGCGACTACGTCGGCGAGTTCGCGTGGACCCCCTCCCACGCCCGCTGGTTCGAACAGCACCAGGCCTGGACCGACCAGCCAGAACCCGGCGCCCTGGTCTTCTTCGACTGGTCAGGCGGCGACAACATCAAAGGCATAGACCACGTCGGAATAGTCGAAAAGGTCGAAAACGGAAAAATCCACACAATCGAGGCAAATGTTGACCGTGTCTGGCTGAAGCGCAAGGTCCGCGACGAATCCAAGGTCGTCGGCTACGGCCTCCCCCGCAAAGTCCGCGAAACCCTCACCACATCCCCCACCACCGTCGACCTCCGCCCCGAAGCGGTCACCGCCGTCGCCAACCCCACCCGCGGCCTCGACCCCACCGCCACGATCGCCACCGCCGTCCTAGCCCTGGCCCTCGCCGCCTCCGTCATAGCCACCGGCTTCCACGTCCGCCGCTTCGCCACCTCAACCGGCCGCCACCGCCGCAAACGCCCCACCCCCACCGACAGCTGACCGGCGACTCACCCTCTGCCCGTCACTTGGCCGCCGGCGCACCTTCTGCGCGTCACTTGACGGCCAGCACGTGTCCCTCGACGGACGGCTTACCTTCTGCGCGGCACCTGTGGGCTGATTCCGTAAAACCGGGGCAGGACCAGTGTCCGTCAAAGCGGAGCAAGCTCACCTGACGACCGGTTCACCTTCTGCGCTTGTTTGACCGAGCGGCGCACCTTCTGCGCGTCACTTGAGGACTGGCTCGCCATCTGCCAGTCACTTTGACCGGCCAACTCACCCCTGCCGACCCTTCGTTGAAGGCGCCGATCCGCACTTCGCACGGGTGATAGCGCCGCGCGCCGGACCGTGCCTTCGACCGGGAAGGCTGCCGACATGCGGATACGTGCTGAACGCTCTATCCGTCCGCCGCCCACCCATGTGTACGCATGAGAACAGCGGCCACCCTCACGAACCGCTCCCGATCGAGAATCGCGCCCTCACGCCGGATGTCGGACTCATCCAGCTCGAATATCCGATCCAGCCGCAAGAACGACGGCCGCACTTCGCGATCCCACGTCCCCGCCCCCAGCGCCAGCCACTCGTCCCCGCCGCCGCCCTTGCTGGACAACATCATCCCCAGCAACCGCCGCCCATGCCGCCCTACGACCAGCAGCGGCCGATCCTTCCCCCGCCCCGGATCCTCCTCGTAGGGCACCCACGCCCAAACGATCTCCCCCGGATCCGCCATCCCATCCAAATCCGGCGAATACTCCAACGAGGCCATCCGATCCACCCGATGAACCTCACGAACCGCCCCCCGAGCCGGCCGGGGATCCTCACCTAGATCACGCACAACCAAACCTTACCCATCCGAATCCCACCAACCACCACAACAAACCCAGAACTCACATCGGCCCACCCGCCCCCCGCGGACTGCGCCCCACCCCAGGCCGTGTGCTAGGTCACTCGCGAACAACTCGGCCCGCCACCCTCGGCTCCGCGTCCGGCAGAACCGACGGCGCCCGTTCTTTGGTGTCGGCATCGTGGGCGAGTCCGCTCCCACGTCCAGGAGAAACGACGCATGGTGCCAACGATCATCCGGTCAAGCCGCCGGTCACGGCACCAACGCCGAGATCTTCTTGGGCACACACATCCGCCATGCCTCGATCACCAGCTCGCGAGCCTCCTCCTCGTCCAACGCCCCCAACCAGGCCTGAACCCACCGATAACGCTCATCAGACGGCCGAGGCATGAAGAACTTCTCCGGCTCAGCCTTGATCAGCGCCGCCCGCTCCTCCTTGGGAAACCCAAACCCCATCGACGTCTCATCCGGCGAAACCGCCACATAAACGATCGACCCCACCCGGAACTTCACCCGATCCCGGATCAGATGCTCCGTAGTCCGAGGCAGCCCCAACGCAACCGCCCTGATCAGCTCAACAGTCACCATGCCCGGGATCGTAACCACCACCACCGACAATTCCGCGCCCAGCTCACCTCGCTTGGTCTCGTCGCGGTAGCCGTAGGATCGCGCGCGGCGGTGGACGTCGACCACGGAGGTAGGACGGCGTGACGGTGTGGCACGAACCACAGCACGAGCCGATCACATGGGACATGTTCCTTGATATCGATCCGGACATTCAGCGTGATCTTGAGATCGTGGACGGCTTCGTCGTTCCGCGTGAGCAACGGAGTCGAGAGCACCAGAAGGTGGCAACGCGGCTGTCTTCGGCCTTGGAGAAGGCAACGATTGCCGAGGTGCGGCGTTCAGGCCGGGACGAAAGCTACGAGACCAACACCGAAGTAGATGTTCTGCTCTGGGATGTGCCCCCCACCGCACGCAAGCCTGATGCGGTCCTTCATCGCTGCCTGCCCGAGTTCGAGCAGCTCGCAGCCGCACACGTGGTCATTGTGGTCGAGGTGCTTTCAACTTGGTCAGCACGCCGTGATCGTGTGCACAAGATGGGCGACTACGCCGATGCTGGCATTCCGCACTACTGGATTGTGGACTTCAACAAGATCGGGGCCGTCTCGATCGATAGGTATGTGCTGGCGGGCCGCAATAGTCCGTACATACATATCGGCACGACCCACCGCGACATGGGTCCAATCGCCGTGAACATCACCGCTCCCTTCCCCATTGAGGTGCTCTGGGCGGATCTGGAAGTCGCGCCGCAGCTCTGAGCGAAAGCGGGATGCGGGATCAGGTGGTTCGTACCCAGTGCGGGTCGTCGTAGAGGACTACGTCGGTGCCTTGGAGGAGGCGGGCGGGGGCGGAGAGGAGGGCCAGTTCGCCTTGGGACTGGAGGTGGAGGAGGAGGTCGCGGACTCGAGGGCCGACGGGGAGGCGGCCTGGGGGGAGGCCCAGGTGGGCGCGGACCTTGTCGGATAGTTCGGACAGGCGGAAGGGGTGGTAGGGGAGGAGGGTGCGGATCAGGGGGAGGGTGATGACGCGTTCCGCTTCGGCGTGGGCGAGTTCCCAGACGAGCTGGGGGCCACGGCGGCCGGTGGCGGCGCAGGCCGGGCAGGGGCGGGTGTAGCCGGGGACGGGTTCCTGGCGGGTGGTGCCGAAGCAGGTGGTGCAGAGGTTGAGCTCCATGGCGTGGAGTTCGGCGGAGGTCTCGTCGGGGAGCGAGAGGCCGCAGGCGCAGGTGAATGCGCGGGCGGGAAAGCCGGAGGAGCCAGGGGCATCAGAGGCGTCCGCCACGGGCGCGTAGGGAAGGTCCGCGGCGTTGGGGGTGTCCGGGATGTCGGGTGTGTCCGGGATGCTGGGGGCGCTGGTGGGGTTGGGGGCGGCTGGATGAGGGAGCCACTGGGCTGATATTTGGTGATTCGTCATCGCATCGCACTTTAGCTGTCGCCAGGCCGCGCGAAGGCCGTCATAGTGGGACCACGAAAGCTGGAAATTTCCGGATTTGCTCTGGGGCGGGAGCGGTCATGGTCGTGGTCGGCACGTGGAATCTGGAGAACCTCTACCGGGCGGGCGGGGAGTTCGGGCCCCGGGACGAGGCCGCGTACGAGGCGAAACTCAAAGCGCTCGCCGGGACGATCACGCAGATCGGGCCGGACGTGCTGGGCGTGCAGGAGGTCGGCGAGCCGGAGGCGCTGCTGGACCTGGTCGGGCTGCTCGAAGGGGAGTGGCACGTCGAGCTCTCCCAGCACCCCGACGCCCGCGGCATCCGGGTCGGCTTCATCAGCAGGCTCCCGCTGACCGTCCTGCACGACGTCACCACCTTCCCGCGCCCGCTCCAAGCCGTGCAGAGCACCGACGGCGGCGGCACCGTGAACAACACCAGCCGCGGCGTCCTCGCCGTCCAGGCGGGCGCCGACCTGGTCGTGGTCGCCGCCCACCTCAAGTCCAAGCTGCTCTCCTTCCCCGGCGGCCGGTTCAGCCCCCGGGACGAGGGCGAACGCGCCCGCGTCGGCGCGTACGCCCTGATGCGCCGCACCGCGGAAGCCGTCACGTTACGCGGCCTGGCCGACCAGATCCTGGACGGCCAGGGCACGAGCCGCTCACTGGTCGTTCTGGGCGACCTGAACGACGAGCCCGAGGCCGCCACCACGCAGATCCTGCTGGGCCCGCCGGGTTCGGAGATCGGCACGCCGGGCGAGCGGGTGCCGGATCGGGGCGACGCCTGGCGGCTGTGGAATCTCGCGCCGCGCATCCCCGAGGCGGAACGCTTCTCCCGGGTCTACCACGGCCGCCGCGAACTGATCGACCACATCCTGATCAGCCGCGCCCTGCTCGGCAAGGTCCAGGCGGTGCGCTCGATCATCGACCACGGCCTGCCCTCTGTCGGCGACCTGCCGTCGGCGCGCCGCGACACGCCGGATTCCGACCATGCCCCCATCACCGTGACGCTCTCCTTGTGACACCATCTTTGGTATGCGCAAATCGGGGTGGTTGGCAGCGGGATTGGTGGCGGCGGGGGCCGCCTGGGCGATGCGGGACATTCCCGCCGCGCTGGGCGCGAAACCCGCCGGGGAACGGGCCGAACGGGTGCGTCGTTCACCCCAGTTCGACGGTACGGCGTTCCGGAACTCGGACCCGACGACGGTGCCGCCCGCGGGCGAGACCAAACCGATCATGCGCGACCTCATGGAAGGCCGCGAACAACGCAAACCGCACGGCCCCATCCCGCTGGTGACCCCCTCCGTCAAGCCCCTGAGCAGCCTTGACGTCATCTGGTACGGCCACGCGTCCACCCTGATCGAAATCGAGGGCCGCCGGGTCCTGTTCGACCCGATGTGGAGCGATCGCTGCTCCCCGGCCGCGCATCTCGGGCCCCGCCGCCTGCACGAGCCCCCGGCCCGCCTCGACACCCTGCCCCAGGTCGACGCGATCGTGATCTCCCACGACCACTACGACCACCTCGACATGCAGACGATCCGCGCCCTGGTCGGCCTGCAGTCCGCCCCCTTTCTGGTCCCGCTCGGCGTCGGCGCCCACCTGGAGCGCTGGGGCGTGCCGTCGTTCCGGATCGTCGAACTCGACTGGAACGAGTCGGTCACCATCGCGGGCCTGCACCTCACCGTCACCGAGGCCCGGCACTTCTCCGGCCGCGGGCTCCGCCGCAACGGCACCCTCTGGGGCTCCTGGGTGATCTCCGGCGCGACCCGCCGCGTCTTCTACACCGGTGACTCCGGCTATTTCCCCGGCTACGCCGACCTCGGCGAGAAGCACGGCCCGTTCGATCTCGCGCTCATCCAGATCGGCGCGTACAGCCCGAGCTGGCCCGACATTCACATGACTCCGGAAGAGGCCATCGCCGCCCATCTCGACCTGCGGGCGAAACTGCTGATCCCGGTGCACTGGTGCACGTTCGTCCTGGCCTTTCACCCCTGGGGCGAGCCGGTCGACCGGCTCTGGCGCGAGGCCAAGGCCAGGGGGGTACGGCTGGCCGTACCCAAACCCGGAGAGCGCGTCGCGGTGGATCAGCCGCCGCTGGTGGACGGCTGGTGGCAATCGATCTCGTAGAACCCCAGTACGATTGCCGGGCACATGACGTCTGGTAGGGGGAGAGCGCGTGGCGGAGAAGGTCATCCTGATTGATGATCTCGATCAGTCCGAAGGCGAGGATGTGGTCCGGCGGGAGTTCCAGCTCCTGCAGCGCACGTTCGCGATCGATCTGTCGGAGGCGAACAGCGCGCGGCTGGCCGAGGCGGTCAGCTTGATCGAACTGGCGCTGGAGCGGGGCCGCGAGGTCAAGCAGGCGACCAGGGCGCGGAAGGCGGCCGAGCCGCAGCGGCTGCGCGGGCACACCAACAGCGATGTCCGGGCGTGGGCCCGGGAGCAGGGCATCGACGTGCCCGCCCGGGGCACGCCGCCGGATGAGGTGATCGACAAGTTCCTCGCGGCTCACCCGGAGCCCGGGGACGACTGACCGTGCGGATCGATCTGCACGCCCACAGCACCGCCTCGGACGGGACGGAGAGTCCCGCCGAGGTGGTCCGCCGTGCTCGCGCCGCTGGGCTGGACGTTTTGGCCCTCACCGACCACGACGGCGTCGCCGGTCACCCGGAGGCGATCGAGGCCCTTCCCGACGGCCTGACTCTGGTTCCCGGCATGGAGTTGTCGTGCCGCCGGGACGGGATGAGCATCCACATGCTGGCCTACCTGTTCGATCCCGGGCATCCCGAGCTGGCGGCCGAACTGGAGCTGATCCGGGCCGCCCGCGACGACCGGGCCGCCGCCATGGTGGCCAGAATCGCCGAGCTCGGCGTGCCGATCACGCTCGACATGGTCGCGGCCATCGCCGCCGGCGGCGTGATCGGCCGCCCGCACATCGCCCGCGCCATGCTGGCGGTCGGCGCCGTCGCGACCGTCGCGGAGGCGTTCACCCCCGCCTGGATCGGCTCGGGCGGGCGCGCCCACGTCTCCCGCTACGCCCTCGACCCCGTCCGGGCCGTACGGCTCACGCTCGCCGCCGGGGGAGCGGCGGTCCTCGCGCACCCCCGCTCCGCCAAGCGCGGCCGCACCGTGCCCGCCGACTGGATCGCCGAGCTGGCCGCCGCCGGTCTGGCCGGAATCGAGATCGACCATCGCGACCACACCCCCGAGGCCCGCGCCGAACTCCGCGCCCTCGCCGCCGACCTGGACCTGATCGTCACCGGCGCCAGCGACGACCACGGCGACCTGACCGGCCACCGCCTCGGCTGCGAGACGACCAGCCCGGACCAGTACGAGCGACTTCTCGCGAGCGCCGCGGCCCGCACCCCGATCACCGGCTCCCTCAGCGAACCCGCCTGAGCGCCCGTTCGGCGCCTGGTGAGCGCGTCGGCACACCTACTCTCGCCGAGCCCGCCTCTCAGAGCTGAGACAGGGCGAATTCGTTGGTCAGGCGATGCCAGAGCCTAGGCTGGCGGAGCATTCCGTGGCCCTCGCCAGGAATGTCGACCATGCGAACCTCGGTGGCGACCTCGCGGGCGCGCCGGGCGTAGGCGTGCGTCTCGCCGGGCTTCGTGGTCCGGTCGGCCGATCCGTGCACGAGGAGCACGTGGCGTCCGGCCAGCTGGGCGACGGGTTCCCCCTCCGGCACCCAGGGAGCCAGAGCGGCCACGCCGACCACGTTCGGGTCGCCGGCCACGCGCAGGGCCGTACGGCCGCCCATGGAGTGGCCGACCAGGATGACGGGCACGTCGTGCGCCCGCCGCAGCTTGGCCAGCACCTCGGTGATGTCGGTCACCGGCGAGGCGTCGGGGCCGTTCCAGCCGCGCACCCGGTAGCGCGCCCGCCAGACGGCCAGGCCCCGGTCGGCGCCCGCCCGGGTCAGCGCCCAGGCGAACGGGACCATCCGGAGCACCGCGAGCTGCCGCGCGCTGGTCGCCATGCGCCCGACCTCCTGCCCGCCGTGCAACACCAGGGCCACCGCCTTGACCGCGCCATGGGCGGGAATGACGTGGACGACGGGCTCACGCATCGCGGCCCCGCAGGGCCAGCGGCCGGGCTCGCGGCGCCACCTGGGCGGCCAGGCTGAACAGCGCCTCGGTCCGGGACCGGTCGGCGTCCAAGTGGGTCAACAGGTCGACTCCCAGGTAGAAAGTGATCGCCGCATACGCCAGGTCGCGCGGCGGCCGCAGTTTCGCGAGCGCGGAACCCCCGATCACCCGGCCGAGGGTCTCCTCGACCTCCACCAGCTCCTCCAGGTTCCGCACCGACGCTACCGCGTCCCGATAGGTGGTCATGCGCGATCCAGAGCGGCCGGCAGCGGCGGGCCCACTCCGCCGAAATGGTGCGGAGTTCACACCTGCCAAGCGGGCGGGTGCTGGTGCCCGCGTAACCGTTCACCGAATTTCGTTGTTTTCGGTGATCCGTCCATTATCCGCCTGGTTCCTGCTGCTGCCCGGAGTCGTTCGCGCAGATGACGGTAGACGCGTTCGGGGGAGCGCCTCCCGTCACGGAAGGGTGAGGATCCGGGGGCCGTCGTCGGTGATGGCGATCGTGTGCTCGATGTGGACGGCGCGGGTGCCGTCGGAGCTGCGCAGGGCCCAGCCGTCGCCGTCGGTGTAGTAGTGGTCGGAGCCGCCGGACAGGAACATCGGCTCGAGGGCCAGGGTGAGGCCCGGGCGCAGGACCATGCCCCGGCGCGGGCGGCCCTCGTTGTGGACGAACGGGGGCTCGTGCATGTGGCGGCCGATGCCGTGGCCGCCGAAGCCGTCGGGGATGCCGTATCCGGCGGCGCGGCCCACCTGCCCGATGGCGTGTTCGATGTCGCCCAGCCGGTTGCCGGGGACGGCCATCTTCAGCGCCGCCTCCATCGCCTCCCAGGCCACCTCGATCAGACGCTGGTCCCGGCCGGAGGCCGCCTCGCCGACCAGGGTGCTGAACGCGGCGTCGCCCGCCCAGCCGTCCAGGTACGCCCCGAAGTCGATGGTCAGCAGATCGCCCTCGCGGACCCGGTAGCGGTCCGGGATGCCGTGCACGATCACGTCGTTCACCGACGCGCAGATCACGGCCGGGAAAGGGGTCGGCGCGAAGTCCGGCTTGTAGCGCAGGAACGCCGATGTGGCCTTGCTCTCCGCCAGGATCGTGACGGCGATCTCGTTCAGTTCCGTCAGCCGTACGCCCGGGGCGACCGCGGCCTTCATGGCGTCCAGCGCACGCCCGACGACCCGCCCCGCCTCCCGCATGGCGTCCAGCTCGCCACTCGTCTTGATCTCGACCATGATTCCTCCTACCGGTTCCTCCAATAGTTATACCGGTATTGTTATCACGGTTGCTACGATGCGTGCATGGTGCGACCTTCACTCTCCGAACTGGACCACGAACGCGGCCACCGCCTGGGCCGCCTCCTGCGCGAAGCCAGGGGAGAGCGCAGCATGCCGGAGGTCGCAGCCGCTGCGGGACTCTCCCCGGAAACCCTCCGCAAGATCGAGACAGGCCGCGTCCCCACCCCGGCCTTCTTCACCATCGCCGCCCTAGGCCAGGCCCTGGGCATCTCCCTGGACGTCCTCGCCCAGGCATGCGCGGAACAACACGCCGCCTGAACCGCGCTTTAGAAGGTGAGCGTCCAACCTTCGCGTCCGGCTTGTTCCTTGGTGTACGAGACGCCGTGAACCTTGAGACCGGCGGGGTCGAGCAAGGTGATGGCTCCGCCGTTGTTGCCCAGTTGCAGACCGGCCGTCACCGGCAGGCGGAGGGCTTCGCCGGGCGCGAGGGAGCCTGTCAGGGGAAGGGTGCGTTTGGCCTGGTCGGCGAGGTGCCAGCCGACGAGGCTGATCGGTCCGGGTGAGGCGTTGAGGAGGGTGACGGTCTCCGCTTCCGGGGCGGGGCCGACGGGGTTGACCAGGGCGGCGACGATCCGCAACGGCAGGTCTCCCGGGGCAGGCCGGGCCGGGGCGGCGCCGATGGTGTGCCCGGTGGTGTTGTCGGTGTGCCAGGCCTGGGACTGGAAGGCCAGGAAGATCGCGATCCACCGGTCCTCGCCGGGGAGATGGATAAGGATTCCACCGTCCTGCCAGACGCCGTCGTCCCGTCGGAAACGCTCGCTGTTGCCCTGGTTCATGTGCACGTCGTGCACCCCGTTGCCGGGCAGGAAGCCGAAGACCTTGTCCCGGGTGGACGCTTCCGGACCCCACCGTTCGCCGAAGACGTACACCCCGGACTCGCCGTCATTGATGGCGCGCTGGACGTAGTGGTCGAGCTTGTCGGCGAGGTCGTTGTCGTCGCCGGGCAGCTCAGGCGGCAGGGCACGCATGAGCGCGGGATCGAACAGGTTACCCCGGATATAGTCCAGCGCTCCCTGCCCCGGACTGGACGCCAGCGCCGTCCATCCGCTCCCGGCGGCGGGCAGCAGCCCGGTCAGGGGATGGGTGAAGTTCTCGTCAGCGAGATACAGCAGCTCGGAGGGCGCCTGCTGCGACTGCACGTTGACCGCGGCCCGATAGTTGGTGCCCGCGGTGTCCCGCAGATGGATCTGGTAGTGCGGAGTGTCGGTGGTTCCTTCACGACGCCGATCCACCGGACGACCGGCGAGTACACCATAGGAGCGCAACGGCATTGGGATGAAGTCCAATCAGCACAGGGAGCCAGGACCCGGCTCCAAACCGAATCGCGCATGAAATCGAAAGCGTGGGGCATCCGGCCGCGACATCGATCCCCCCGGGCCGGAACTCACTTCCGCCGCTCAGAGAATAAACCTCAACGATGGTCACGCACGCGCGCTTGACCCAGCCGTGCACCTCGGGCAAGTCATCACGCCCTATCGCGCCGGGCGAGGATCACCGTGGAGGCCTCTGGCAAGAACGCGAACCAGCGACGATTCGGATTCGCGGCGCACTGATATCGGCGTCCCGGCGGGTGGGCACCTCTGCCGCCCGCCGGGGCTGTCTCACGTGTGGCCCACGACCGCGGGTGACGGCATCGCGGACAGCACGCAGGTCCTGGATTTCAGCGGTTTCGTCGGCCCGGGTCGTTGAGGCCCGCGCGGCGGAGGGCTTCGGCCATGGAGCCGCCGCCGGAGCCGGAGTCGCGGGCGGAGCCGCCGCGGTTCTGGCGGGATTGACCGCCGCCCTGTTGTTTGCCGCCCGGTTTGCCCTGGCGAGAGTCGCCGCGCGGGGAGGGTACGGATTTCGTCGCGTCGTCTTCCAGGCGCAATGTCAGGGAGATGCGTTTGCGGGGGATGTCCACGTCGAGCACCTTGACCCGGACGATGTCGCCCGGCTTCACCACATCGCGCGGATCCTTCACGAAATTTGATGACATGGCCGAGACGTGGACCAAGCCGTCCTGGTGGACGCCGACGTCCACGAACGCGCCGAAGGCGGCGACGTTGGTGACGACGCCTTCCAGGATCAGGCCGGGCTTGAGGTCGCTGATCTTGTCGATGCCGTCCTTGAAGGTGGCCGTCTTGAAGGCGGGGCGAGGGTCGCGGCCGGGCTTTTCGAGTTCCTTGAGGATGTCGGTCACCGTCGGGAGGCCGAAGGTGTCGTCGACGAAGTCGGCGGGGTTGAGTTTCCTGAGTTTGGCGCTGTCGCCGATCAGGGATTTGAGGTCGCCGCCCGCCAGGATCCGGCGCACCACCGGATACGCCTCCGGGTGCACGCTGGAGGCGTCGAGCGGATCGTCTCCGCCGGGGATGCGCAGGAAGCCCGCGCACTGCTCGAAGGCCTTGGGTCCCAGCCGGGCCACGTCCTTCAACGCCCGCCGCGACCGGAACGGGCCGTTGGCGTCGCGATGCAGCACGATGTTCTCGGCCAGCCCGGACCCGATCCCGGACACCCGCGTCAGCAGGGGAGCGGAGGCCGTGTTCACGTCCACGCCGACCGCGTTCACGCAGTCCTCCACCACCGCGTCCAGCGACCGTGACAACTTCAGCTCCGACAGGTCGTGCTGATACTGCCCCACGCCGATCGACTTGGGATCGATCTTCACCAGCTCGGCCAGCGGATCCTGCAGCCGCCGCGCGATCGACACCGCGCCCCGCAGCGACACGTCCAGCTCGGGCAGCTCCTGCGAAGCGTACGAGGAAGCCGAGTAAACCGAAGCCCCCGCCTCCGACACCACGATCTTCGTCAGGCCCGGCATCAGCTTCAGCAGGTCGCCCGCGAGCTTGTCGGTCTCCCGCGACGCGGTCCCGTTGCCGATCGCGATCAGCTCGACCGAGTGCTTGCGCGCGAGCGCCCCGAGCACCGCGATCGACTGATCCCACTGCCGCCGGGGCTCATGCGGGTAGATCGTCGCGGTCTCGACCACCTTGCCGGTCGCGTCGACCACGGCCACCTTCACCCCCGTACGCAACCCGGGGTCGAGCCCCATCGTCGGCCGGGTCCCCGCCGGAGCGGCCAGCAGCAGGTCGCGCAGGTTGGCCGCGAACACCCGCACGGCCTCCTCCTCGGCCGCCTGCCACAGCCGCGTCCGCAGGTCGATGCCCAGATGCACGAGCACCCGCGTCCGCCAGGCCCACCGCACCGTCTCCACCAGCCAGCGATCCCCCGCCCGGCCCTGGTCCGCGATCCCGAACCGCCGCGCGATCCGCCGCTCGAACGTGCTCGGCCCCTCCTGCGGCTCCTCCGGCTCCAGGGTCAGCGAGAGGATCTCCTCCTTCTCGCCCCGGAACATGGCCAGGATGCGATGCGAGGGCAGCTTGGTGAACGGCTCACCGAACGCGAAGTAGTCGGAGAACTTGGCCCCGGCCTCCTCCTTGCCCTCCTTGACCTGCGCCAGCAGCCGCCCGCGCGACCACATGCTCTCGCGCAGCTCGCCGATCAGGTCCGCGTCCTCGCCGAACCGCTCGATGAGAATGGCCCGCGCCCCTTCGAGGGCGGCCGCCGCGTCGGCCACGGCCTCCCCGACATAGGCGGCGGCGGTGGCCGCCGGATCCAGGGTCGGATCCCCGAGCAGCTGGTCGGCCAGCGGCTCAAGCCCGGCCTCCCGCGCGATCTGCGCCTTGGTCCGCCGCTTCGGCTTGTAGGGCAGGTAGATGTCCTCCAGCCGCGCCTTGGAGTCGGCCGCCATGATCTGCGCTTCCAGCGCGTCGTCCAGCTTGCCCTGCGACCGGATCGACTCCAGGATCGCGCTCCGGCGCTCCTCCAGCTCCCGCAGATAGCGCAGCCGCTCCTCCAGCGACCGCAACTGCGCGTCGTCGAGCATCTCGGTCGCTTCCTTGCGATACCGCGCGATGAACGGCACGGTCGCCCCGCCATCGAGCAGCTCCACGGCCGCGGCCACCTGCCGCTCCCGCACACCGAGCTCCTCGGCGATCCGCTGGTTGATCGAAGTCGTCACCCGGCTATTCTGCCCGACCCCGCACGCCCTCGCCGCCTCCCTGTGGACAACGAGCGGAAGGCCCGCCGGAGAGGGGGGTTCTCCGGCGGGCCAGGTATGGGCGAGATCAGAGGCTCGCCCGGGTCACTGTCAGGCCAGGCCGTTCTTCATGGCCGTGATGAGCTCGCCGTTGGAGGTGTCGCCGGTGAGTTCCCAGAAGAACGCGCCGCCGAGGCCCTGATCCTTGGAGTAGGTCATCTTGCCGCCGATGGTGCCCGGCGTGTCGTAGCTCCACCAGTTACTGCCGCACTTCGCGTACGACGTGCCGGCGATCGTCCCGGTGGGCGGGCAGGTGTTCTTGAGGACCTTGTAGTCCTCGTTGCCTGCCTCGTACGTGCCGGGCGCCGGGCCGGTGGCCGTACCACCCGGGGTGGCCTGGGTGACGCCGGTCCAGCCGCGGCCGTAGAAACCGATGCCGAGCAGCAGCTTGCTGGACGGGATGCCCTTGCTCTTCAGCTTCTGGATGGCCGCGTCGGAGTAGAAGCCCGCCTGCGGGATGCCCGTGTAGGACGTCAGCGGCGAGTGCGGAGCGGTCGGGCCCTGCGGGGCGAAGGCGCCGAAGTAGTCGTAGGTCATGACGTTGTACCAGTCGAGGTACTGGGCGGCGCCGCCGTAGTCGGCCGCGTCGATCTTGCCGCCGTTGGTGCCGTCGGCGGTGATCGCGGCGGTGACCAGGTTGCCGGAGCCGAACCGGTTGCGCAGCGCCTGCATCACGTTGCGGAAGGACGCGAAGCCGCTGGTGTCACAGGACAGGCCGCAGGCGTTCGGGTACTCCCAGTCGATGTCGATGCCGTCGAAGACGTCGGCCCAGCGCGGGTCCTCGACCAGGTTGTAGCAGGAGTTGGCGAAGGCGGTCGGGTTGGCCGCGGCCTGGCCGAAGCCGCCGGACCAGGTCCAGCCGCCGAACGAGAAGAGGATCTTGATGTTCGGGTACTGCGCCTTCAGCTTGCGCAGCTGGTTGAAGCTGCCGCGCAGCGCGCCCGCGTCCCAGGTGTCGGCGACGCCGTCCACGCTCTCGGCCGCGCTGTAGAACCGGTCGTAGTCGGCGTAGGTGTCGCCGAGGACGCACTGACCGTTGGTCACGTTGCCGAAGGCGTAGTTGATGTGGGTCAGCTTGGCCGCCGAGCCGCTGGTGACGATGTTCTTGACGTGGTAAGCGCGCTGGTAGACGCCCCACTGCACGAAGTAGCCGAGCAGCTTCTTGCCGCCACCCCCGCCGCCGGTCGTGGTCGCGGTCACCGAGTTGCTCAGGCCGGACTGGTTGTTGGCCGCGTCCCGGGCCCGCACCTGGTAGGTGTAGCTGGTGTTGGCCGCCCGCCCGGTGTCGGTGTAGGTCGTCCCGGTCACCGTGGTGACGAGCGTGCCGCCACGGTAGATCAGGTATCCGGTGACGCCCACGTTGTCGGTGGAGGCGTTCCAGGCCAGCGAGACGCTGTTGCTGGTCACGCCGGTGCTGCGCAGGTTGCCCGGCACGGAGGGCGCGGTCGTGTCGCCACCGCCGCCGGTCGTGGTCCCGACCACCGAGTTGCTCAGCGCGGACTGGTTGTTGGCCGCGTCGCGGGCCCGGACCGTGTAGGTGTAGGCGGTGCTCGCGGTCAGCCCGGTGTCGGTGTACGCCAGACCCGTGACCGTCGTCACCAGCGAGCCGTTCCGGTACACCAGGTAGCCGGTGACGCCCACGTTGTCGGTGGAGGCGTTCCAGGCGAGGGAGACGCTGTTGTTCGTCACGCCGGTGGTGCGCAGGTTGCCGGGCACGGAGGGCGCGGTCGTGTCGCCGCCGCCCCCGCCGCCGGTCACCGCGATCGCCGACACCGTCGCGTAGTTGGCCCCGCCGTTCATGTTGAACTGCACGTTCAGCTGGCCGTCGCTCACCGTCGTGTTGTACGTCCGGTCGCAGGCGTTCAACGCCCCGCAGGAGGCGAACACGTCGAAGCCGGTGGCCACCACCGTGTTCTCGATCCGGATGTCGAACTTGCGCTGCCCGGCGGCGTTGGCCCAGTCCTCGACCATCTTCAGGGTGACCGTGTACGTGCCGTTGGCGACGTCGAACTTGTAGCCGCCCCAGCCGTTGAACAGCTGATAGTTCTGGTAGAGGGCGTCGTCGGTGGTGCCCCCGATGGCGCTGCCGGTCGAGCCGGAGCCGTAGGAGGTCTCATACCCCCACGTGCCGCTGGTGTACGCCTTGTCGGCGAGCCAGGCGTTGCCGCCGCCGTCGGTGAAGGCCCCGCCGTTGGCGTTGGCCCGCAGCGGTACGGTCACCGCGCCGAACGCGGCGTTCGGGGAGAGGAGAAGAGGAAGAAGCAGTGCCCCCACTGCCAGTAACAGGGTGTAAACGGTCCTGGATCTCATATCTGTGCTGCTCCACGTCCATGGGGGGATCGGGATGTCGACGGGACGCGTGTGCGCGGCCGACCGGGCTCGGACGGGCACTCGGGGGAAACGCTCAGCGGGCATGTTCCTGGGCGGGCGGCGATCGCTGCATGACGCACGGTTCCTAGCTGCGGGTTCCAAGGAAACTATTAGGAAGCTTTCCTTTTAATTGGAGCGAACGTAACCCGCCTGCCGTTTCGTCGTCAATAACCAGCCTGGAGCGAGCGCCAGATGGGCTCGGGCAGCACCCGGGCGGCCTCGGCCAGATCGATGCCCGGCACCCCCGCCAGCCAGCGCCGGGTCACCTCGGCGAGCGGCCCGATCAGCAGCATCTCGATCAGCGGAATCGGCAGGTCGGCCACGGTTCCGGCGGCGATGTGCGGGCGCAGCCAGGCCACCAGGCGGTCGATCTGCGGCGCTTTGCGCTCGGCGATCGCGGCGGCGTGCCCGGCCGTGTTGGGGGCGGCGTGGATGAAGCGGGCGCGCGCCGGATTGGTCCCGGCGAAGGCCAGGTACGCGCGGACGATCGCGCGCACCCCCGTCCGCGGCGTGCGGGTGCGCTCCAGGGCGTCGATCAGCGCGTCCAGCAGCAGGGCCATGCATTCGGTGTACAGTGCCGCCGCCAGCCCGTCGAAGCTGCCGAAATGGTGATATAGGCTGCCCACGCTGACGCCGCTGCGGGTGGTCACCCCGCGCAGGGTGAAATCACCTTCCGTGAACGCGGTCAGGGCCGTGTCCAGCAGTCGCCGGACGGTCTCCTCGCTCCTGCGCTGCCTCATCCGGCCCCGGTGAGCGCGGCGGCCTGCGCCCAGACCCGCCTGGCGAGCTCCTCGTCCAGTTCGATCGGGATCTCCTGGTTCACGTTGAAGAACCGGCCGGTGCCCTTGTCCTCGAGCGCGAGCCGTACGACCGGCTCCGCGCCCTGCTCAGGAGTCAGCCAGAACCGTTTGGCCACCTTGAGCAGCAGACCGACCGGGCCGCCCCGGTCGCCCAGACCGGTACGGATCACCCCCGGGTGCACGGCGTCGATCGTCACCCCGGCATCCTCCCATCGCCTGGCGAACAGCGGGAGCATGAGCACGTTGCAGAGCTTGGTGTCCGCGTAGGTGCGGATCGGGTGGAAGTCCAGGCCTTGCGGGGTGCGGGCGGGGTCTGCCTTGCCTTTGGCGTACAGGCCCGCGCTGACCTGCACCACCCGGCCGAGGAGGTCCTCCAGCAGGTGGTTGAGCAGGAACGGCGCGAGGTGGTTGACCGCGAACGACTCCTCCACGCCGTCGGCGGTGAGCACCCGGCGGCTCGGCCACAGGCCCGCGTTGTGCACCAGCACCTCGATCCTGGGACAGATCCGGCGCAGCTCCTCGGCCACGATCCGGACCCCGGCGAACGTGGTGAGATCGCCGACGACCAGATCCACCTCCCCGGGCAGCACCCGGATCGCCGCCGCGCCGCGTTCCCGGTCCCGGGAGACCAGCACCACGCGTTCCCCGGCGCGCGCCAGCCGCTCGCACACCGCGTATCCGATCCCCCGGTTGCCCCCGGTTACCACCACGGTCATGCGGGCAGCATATTTAGAGCAAATCTCTAGAGCAAGTCTCTAAATCAAGGTCAGTACCCCGTCGACCGCGGCCAGTGCGAGGGTCTTGTACCCGACCGAGTCGAACAGCACGACGATCCGGTCGTGCTCGCGGCTCAGCACCACGCCACGGCCCCAGCGCACGTGCTGGACCTTGGCGTGCACCGGAAAAGGGCCCGCGCCGGGTTCGGGCCGCAGATCGTCCCGGCAGGTGTCGCAGTGACCGCAGCCCCCCTGGTACGGCTCGCCGAAGTAGCCCAGCAGGAACCGGCGCCGGCAGCCGGTCGTCTCCGCGTAACCGCGCATCATGTCGATCCTGGATTCGTCCACGCGATGCCGCGTCTCGTCCAGCTGGACCGCTTTGGCGGCGGCCCGCTCGGGCGGCGGCCCGCCGGGCACGTTGCAGAGATCGCCGGAAGCGGTGACCGTGAGGGCATTCACGCGTTCGAGCAGGTTGACCAGGGCCGTCAGCCGGGAGGCGCCGATGTCGAGCAGGGCGCGCAGTTCGCCGGCGGGGACGGTGCCGCCGTGTTCCCGTACCAGGGTGGCCACCCGGAGCAGCAGGTCGGCGTCGACGCGGCCCCCGGTCAGGAACCGGCGCAGCCCGAGATCCTCCGGGCGGTAGAACAGCACGGCCGACGCGGCGGCGCCGTCCCGCCCCGCCCGGCCGATCTCCTGGTAGTACGCGTCGGGCGACTCGGGCGGACTGGCGTGCAGCACATACCGCACATCGTGGCGATCGATTCCCATGCCGAACGCCGAGGTGGCCACCACGGTGTCGACCGCACCCGCCGAGAACAGCTCGTGCACGCGCGTCCGCTCGGCCGACCGCATCCCCGCGTGGTACGGCTCCGCCCGCCGCCCGAGCGCGGCGATCGCCCCGGCGTATTCCTCGGCCTCACGGCGGCTGGCCACGTACACCAGCCCCAGGCCCTCCCGCGTCGCGGCATGCTCGATCAGCGCCCGGCGTTTGTCGCCGTCCTTCGCGAAGCGCCGGACGGCCAGGTGGATGTTGGGCCGGTCGAACCCCCGGACGATCTCCTTAGGTCGTTTCAGGCCTAACGATCGGATGATCTCCTCGCGCACGTTCGGCGCCGCCGTGGCCGTGAGCGCCACCACGGGAGGGTGACCGAGCAGTTCGATCGCCTTCCCCAGGCGGAGATAGTCGGGGCGGAAGTCGTGCCCCCAGGAGGAGACGCAGTGCGCCTCGTCCACGGCGATCAGGGATGGTTTCACCTTGGCGAGCCGGGCCACCACCTCGGGCTTGGCCAGTTGCTCGGGGGAGAGGAACACGAACTCGGCCCGCCCGGCCGTGACCAGATCAAGACCCGCCGCCACCGGCGAGGTCGAATTGACCGCCACCGCCCCGCCCGCGTCCGCCTTCAGCAGGCTCGCCACCTGATCCCGCTGGAGCGCGATGAGCGGCGAGACCACCACGGTAGGCCCGTCCAGCAGTAGGGCAGGCACCTGGTAAACCGCCGACTTCCCACCTCCGGTGGGCATCACCAGCAGCACATCCCGCCCGCCCAGCACCTGCTCCATGGCCTCCAGCTGCCCGGGCCGCAGTTCCCGCCACCCGAACCGCTCCCTCGCCACCTTCCGTAACCGCCGCCCTCGTGACCCGAACCGCCCGGCCAGCCTCGCCCACACGCCCATACGACCTCCATCTGGTGGCCGGACATTACCCGCGACGTGACCTTAAAACGCGAAATATCACGGCAGGCGGAAAGCTGAACGCATGACCGCCAGGTCGGCCTCGATCCGGGCGGCGGTCGCGCTAAGAGCGGGGAGCAGAGCCGCGCGGGTGCTCTCCGGGGTTCCGCGGGCGACGTGCGTGGCCACATTGATCGCCGCGATCACCCGGCCACCGGCATCACGCACGGGTACGGCGAGCGAACGCAGCCCTTCCTCCAACTCCTCATCCACCAGCGCGTACCCCTTGGCGGCCACCTCGGCCAGCACCGCGTCCAGGTCGGTACGGCTCCGCCGGGTAAGCGGCCGCGGCGGCGTACGCGCGAGCAAACCGGCCTGCTCGCCAGAACTGAGATCGGCGAGCAAAACCCGCCCCATGGACGTCGCATACGCCGGAAGACGACTCCCAACCGTGATATCCACACTCATAATCCGATAAGCCGGAACTCGGGCGATATATCGGATATCGGTGCCGTCCAGGACGGCCATCGACACCGATTCGCGTACCTCCTCCATCAACCCCGCCAGATGGGGCAGGACCACCTCGCCGAACCCCATCGACGACAGCCGCGCGTACCCCAGCTCCAGCACCCGGGGCCGCGCCGCGAACCGCCTCCCCTCCTGCCCGGCGTACCCCAGATCGGCGAGCGTGAGCAGCGCCCGCCGCGCGGTGGCCCGGGGCAGCCCGGTGGCCTCGGCCGCCTCCGACAGGGTCAGGCCGCCGCGCGCCCGCCCCAGGCTCGCCAGCACCCCGAGCCCGCGCGCCAGCGACTGCAGGAACTCCGCCCCCACCTCCTCCTTCACCCGCCTGGACGAGTCGGCCGCCCCGGCGTGCGGCCGCGCCTCGGCCGGGCGGTGATCGAGGATCGGCGTCTCCGCCCGCAACCGCGGCAGCACGTGCCCGGCCAGCGAGCCGATCGAGTGCCTGCTGGTGTGACTCACCACGCTGATCGCGCACACCGGCCGCCCGCGCCCGTCCCGCACCGGAACCGCGACCGCGATCAGGCCCGGCTCGATGAGCTGATCGTCCTCCGCCCAGCCGCCACCCGCCGCCCGCGCCCGGCGACGGAAATCGTCCTCGGCGCCCGGATCGCGCGGCACGGCCGTGGCCAGACCGCCCGCACACCGCCAGCGCGCCCAGTCCCCGGCCGTCCAGCCCGCCGCGAACAGGGCTCCGGGAGCGCAGCGTTCCGCCGGAAGCAGGTCGCCGATCCGGAACGCCAGCGACATGGTCCGCCGCCGGGTGATCTGCGTGACGAAGCGCACCCCGGCCCCGTCCGGCACGGCCACCGAGACCGACTCGTCGAACTCGTCCGCCAGACGTTCGGCCAGCGGCCCCAGCGCCTCCGGGATGCCGCTTCCGGCCAGGTACGCGTTGCCCAGCTCCATCAGGCGCGGCGCGAGCCGTACCGCCCGATCGGATTCCCGGACATACCCGAGCCGGACCAGGGTCGCCAGCACCCGGTCCACCGTCGAGCGGGCCAGGCCGGTACGCCGGGTCAGATCACTGGGCCGGATGGCGTCCACATCCGCCATGTCGGCCATCTCGGACATGGCCCGCAGGACCGCCAGCCCGCGCTCCAGCGGGCCGACCCGGCCCTCGTGCGTCATTGACATGTGTCCTGTCCCAGGGGGAGACTCCTGTCGGTCATCAATTATGAACATTAGTTCATCAGGCGAACAGAAGGGGACATGGCGGAAATCCTGAGCTTGCGGGAGGCGGTCGCCGCCCTCGTCCGCCCCGGGGACACGGTGGCGATGGAGGGGTTCACGCATCTGATCCCGTTCGCCGCCGCGCACGAGGTGATCCGGCAGGGCATCACCGACCTGACCCTGGTCCGGATGACCCCCGACGTGATCTACGACCAGCTGATCGGCATGGGCGCGGCCCGCAAGCTGGTCTTCTCCTGGGGCGGCAACCCGGGCGTCGGCTCGCTGCACCGCTTCCGCGACGCGGTCGAGAACGGCTGGCCGCGGCCGCTCGAACTCGACGAGCACAGCCACGCCGGGATGGCCAACCGCTACGTCGCCGGGGCGTCGAGGCTGCCGTTCGCGGTGCTGCGCGGCTATCGCGGCAGCGACCTGCCGGGCCGTTCGCCCACCATCTCCACCGTGCGCTGCCCGTTCACCGGCGAGGAGCTGGCGGCCGTGGCCGCCGTCAACCCCAACGTCACCGTGATCCACGCGCAGCGGGCCGACCGGGCCGGGAACGTGCAGCTGTGGGGCCTGGTCGGGGTGCAGAAGGAGGCCGCGCTGGCCGCCGAGCGGGTGTTGGTGACGGTCGAGGAGATCGTGGACGCGCTCGATCCCCGGCCCGGCGCGGTCGTGCTGCCGTCCTGGTCGGTGCACGCGATCGCGGTCGCCCCGAACGGCGCGCACCCGTCGTACACGGCGGGATACACCGTCCGCGACAACGACTTCTACCAAGCCTGGGATCCCATCTCCAGGGATCGGGACACCTTCCTGGCCTGGATGCGCGCGCACGTCCTGGAGGCGGCGTGAGCTGGACCTCCGATGAGCTGATGACGGTCAACGCGGCCCGCGCGCTGGCCGGGGCGCGCACCTGCTTCGTCGGCATCGGCCTGCCCAGCGCCGCCGCCAACCTGGCCCGCCGGACCATCGAGCCCGGCCTCGTACTGATCTACGAGTCCGGCACGCTCGGCTCCAAGCCGTCCCGGCTGCCGCTGTCCATCGGCGACGGCGAGCTGGCCGACACCGCCGACGCGGTCGTCTCGGTGCCGGAGATCTTCAACTACTGGCTCCAGGCCGGGCGCATCGACGTCGGGTTCCTCGGCGCCGCCCAGGTCGACCGTTACGCCAACATCAACACCACGGTGATCGACCGCGGCCCCGGCCGCCCCGAGGGCCGCCTGCCCGGCGCCGGGGGAGCCCCGGAGATCGCGGCCAGCTGCGGGAAGGTCCTGATGGTGCTGCGCCACTCACGCCGCAACATGGTCGAGCGGCTGGACTTCGTCACCACGGTGGGCCACGGCTCAGGGCCGGGGGATCGCGCCAGGCTCGGCCTGCCCGGCGCGGGCCCCGTCGCGGTCATCACCGACCTCGGCGTGCTGCGGCCCGACCCGGACACGGCCGAGCTCGTCCTGACCGAACTGCATCCGGGCGTGTCGGTGGAGCAGGTGTGCGAGGCCACCGGCTGGAAACTCCGCGTCGCGCCCGACGTCGGCGTGACCGGGCCGCCGACCTCCATGGAACTCGCCGCACTCCGTGAACTATCCGATCGAGGAGCCTCAGATGCCTGACACCCAGGCCGATATCGACCGCGAGATCGCCGATATCAGCACCGCCGTGGCGAAGGCGGTCGCCGGGGGTGAGCCGGAGCCCGAGCAGCCCTTGCGCGACTACAAGCCCTACCGCAGCACCGTGCTCCGCCACCCGCACCAGCCGCTGATCCTCACCGAGCAGGCCGACACCGAACTCCGCGGCCCGGTCTTCGGCGTCACCGACGTCACCGAACTCGACCGCGACCTCACCCGCCACGGCCTGGGCGAGCCGCTCGGCGAGCGCATCACCCTCACCGGCCGGGTCCTCGACCGGGACGGCAGGCCGGTGCGCCGCCAGCTGGTGGAGGTCTGGCAGGCCAACGCCGCCGGCCGCTACGCCCACCACCGCGACCAGCACCCCGCCCCCCTGGACCCCAACTTCACCGGCACCGGCCGCTGCCTCACCGACGACGAGGGCCGCTACTCCTTCACCACCATCAAGCCCGGCGCCTACCCCTGGCGCAACCACCTCAACGCGTGGCGGCCCGCCCACATCCACTTCTCCATATTCGGTACGGCTTTCGCCCAGCGGCTGGTCACCCAGATGTACTTCCCCAACGACCCGCTCTTCCGCCACGACCCGATTTTCAACTCGGTGCCCAGCGAGGCCGCCCGGCAGCGCATGATCGCCACGTACGATCATGATCTGTCCAGCCCGGAACTGTCCCTCGGATACCGGTGGGACATCGTGCTCGACGGCCCTTCGGCGACGTGGATGGAGGAAGGCCGATGAAGCCGACACCCTCGCAGACGGTGGGTCCCTTCTTCGGGTACGCGTTGCCGCAGGCGGGCGGGGGAGACCTGGCCCCGGCCGGGCACCCGGACGCCGTGGTGATACGCGGTTTCGTGTACGACGGCGCGGGGGATCCCGTGCCCGACGCGCTCCTGGAGTTCTGGCAGGCCGATCCCTCCGGCGGGCTGGACGGCCAGCCCGGCTCGATGCGGCGCGATCACGTGAACGGGTCGTTTCCCGGGCGGGACGGCGTGCGGTTCACCGGCTTTGCCCGGGTGGCGACCGACGCCGACGGGCACTGGGCGATACGGACGTTGCCGCCGGGAGCCACCGGGCCCGGGCGGGTTCCGTATATTTCGGTGTGCGTGTTCGCGCGCGGGTTGCTGCGGCATCTGTACACGCGGATCTATTTTGAAGACAGCGCGGCCGACCCGCTGCTGGCCTCGCTCGAACCCGGCCGCCGCGCCACCCTGGTGGCCGTGGCGGAACCCGGCGGCGCACACCGTATCGACATTCACCTCCAAGGTGATCGGGAGACGGTCTTTCTTGAATTCCGATGATTTTTCGCCTGACGCCGGACTTATCGCTCCGATCTGGGCGGGCTCCCCGGCGGAGGCCGCCACCGGCGACCTCGCCTTCCTGCGCGCCCTGCTGGACGCGGAGGTCGCCCTGGCCCGGGCTCAGGCGGCGGAGGGGCTGATCCCGGAGGGCGCGGTCAAGGACGTCATGGGGGCCGCCGACGCGCTGGCCCGGGAGGGCACGCGGACCCTCGCGCTGCTCGCGAGATCCGGCGGAAATCCAGTGATTCCCCTGGTCAAATCCCTCACCCAGCGCGCGCCCGACGCCCACCTGGGGGCGACAAGCCAGGACATCATGGACACCGCGTTCATGCTGGTGGCCGGGCGCGTGCGGGACACGATCATCGCCGACCTCGATCGGGTGGCCGTCGCGCTGGCCCGCCTCGCGGCCGCGCATCGGGACACGCCGATGGCGGGCCGTACCCTGACCCAGCACGCGGTGCCGACCACCTTCGGGCTGAAGGCGGCGGGCTGGCGGGATCTGGTGCTGGACGCCCGCGACCGCCTGACCGCCGTGGTCCTCCCCGCCCAGCTGGGCGGGGCCGCCGGGACGATGGCGGCGTTCATCCCCCGCGTGGTCGGGCGGCGGCTGCTCGCCGGATTCGCCAGGGAACTCGGCCTGGCCGAGCCGCGGCTGCCCTGGCACACGCTGCGCACCCCCGTCGTGGATCTCGGCTCCGCGCTCGCGTTCACCGCCGGGGCGCTCGGCAAGATGGCCGCGGACGTCCTGGTCCTGTCCCGAACCGAGATCGCCGAAGTGGCCGAAGGCACCGGCGGCGGCTCCTCGGCGCTGCCGCACAAGAGCAACCCCGTCGGCGCGACCCTGATCGCCGCCGCCGCCCGCACCACACCGTCCCTCCTCGCCATCCTGTACGGCTCGCTCGCCGCCGAGGACGAACGCCCCTCCGGGGCCTGGCACGCCGAATGGTCCCCCCTGCGCGACCTGCTCCGCCACGCCGGAGGCTCAGCCGCCCACGCCGCCACCCTCGCGGAAGGCCTCCGGGTGGACCCCGGCCGCATGCGCGTCAACCTCGACCTGACCCGCGGCATGCTCGTCGCCGAACGCCTCAGCGTTGCCCTGACCCCCACACTGGGCCGCCGCGAGGCCCGCGCCCTCATGGAACGCGCCTCCCACCGGGTCATCGCCGAGGGCATCACCCTCCGGCAGGCGATCCTCAGGGAGCTCGCCCCGGGCGACCTGAACATCACCGACCTGGACGAACTCTTCGACCCGGCCACTTATCTCGGTTCGGCCCCGGCCTTGACGGACCGGGCGCTCACCCGACGACCCGCAGGCGATCACGATGCCTGACCAGCCGGGCGGAAACGGATCCGGCTTTCCGGGAATGGGCATGCCTGACCAGCCGGGCGGTAACAGATCCGGCTTTCCGGGAATGGGCATGCCTGACCAGGCGGCGGGCTGGAACGGACCCGGCTTTCTGGGAATGGCCACGCCTGACCAGGCGGCGGACGGGAACGACCTTCCAGGGGCGGCAGTGCCTGAGCGGCCGAGCACATCGAACCCCCGCATTGCGGGTCAACCTCCGGCCCCTCGTCCCCGGGCCGTGCTCAATCATCGGATCGACGGCTCCGCCGACGCTCCGGTCCTGATGCTCGGTCCTTCACTCGGGACCTCGCTGGCCGTGTGGGAACCGCAGGCGGCCGCGCTGGCACGCCAGTTCAAGGTCGTCCGCTTCGACCTTCCCGGGCATGGGGCGTCCTCCGTCGAAGAGCTTTCGTCGATGGACGAACTCGCCGGGCGTGTGCTCGATCTGGCGGACTCGCTGGGTGTAGGGCGTTTCCACTACGCGGGGATCTCGCTGGGCGGCGCGATCGGGGCCTGGCTGGCCGTACACCATCCCGAGCGGGTCGAATCGCTGGCCATGGTGTGTTCGGCCGCCCGGTTCGGCGAGCCGGAAGCCTGGCGGGAGCGGGCCGCCCTGGTCCGCGCCCAAGGAACGGCGCCGCTCGCCGAGATAGCGCTCGGCCGGTGGTTCACGGCAGCGGGAGCGCGGACGCCCGCGGCTGAGCGGATGGCCGCCGATCTGGCCGCCGCCGACCCCGAGGGCTACGCGGCCTGCTGTGACGCACTCTCCGGTTACGACCTGCGCGCGGAGCTGACCAGGATCACCGCGCCCACGCTGATCGTCGCCGGGCGGGAGGACCCCGCCGCCCCGCCCGCCGTCGCCCGTGAACTCGCCGACGGCATCCCCGGCGCCACCCTGGTGGAGATCGCCCACGCCGCCCACTTGGCCGGCGTCGAACGGCCGGAATCCGTGCTGGCCGCCCTGCGAAGCCACCTGCCCGCGCCGGATGGGATGAGCGTGCGGCGGGCCGTACTCGGCGATGAGCATGTGGATCGGGCCATCGCCAACACCACCGATTTCACCGCCGACTTCCAGGACTTCATCACCCGCTACGCCTGGGGCGAGATCTGGACCCGCCCGGGCCTGGACCGGCGCACCCGCAGCTGCGTCACGCTCACCGCGCTGGTCGCGGGCGGCCACCTGGACGAGCTGGCCATGCACGTGCGCGCCGCGCTCCGCAACGGCCTCACCCCGGACGAGATCAAGGAAGTCCTGCTGCAGACCGCCGTCTACTGCGGCGTGCCTGCGGCCAACGCCGCCTTCGCCGTCGCGCAGCGCACCCTTGGGAGGACCTGATGTTCGCCACCGTCGCCATCGTCGGAGCCGGTCCGGCCGGGCTGCTGCTGGCCAGGATGCTGCACAACGCCGGAATCGACTCGATCGTCCTGGAACACCGGGATCGCGCGTACGTGGAACATCGCCAGCGCGCCGGCATGCTGGAACAGGGCACGGTCGACGCACTCCGCGCCTGCGGGGCCGCCGAGCGCCTGGACCGCGAGGGCCTGGTCCACCACGGCATCGAGCTGCGCTTCGACCACCAGAGCCACCACCTCGACTTCCCGGCCCTGACCGGCGGCCGCAGCGTGATGATCTACGCCCAGACCGAGATCGTGAAGGACCTGGTCGCGCTCCAGCTCGCCGAGGGCGGCCCGCTGCTCTTCGAAGCCGAAGCGATCGCCATCGAGGACGACATGCTCACCTTCGTCCGCGACGGCGTCGAGGAGAAACTGGGCTTCGACTTCGTCGTCGGCTGCGACGGCTTCCACGGCATCTCCCGCGCCGCGATCCCCGACGCCCGCGTGTACGAACGCGACTACCCCTACTCCTGGCTGGGCATCCTCGCCGACGTCCCCCCGTCCTGCGAGGAACTCATCTACGCCCACTCCGACCGCGGCTTCGCCCTGCACAGCATGCGTTCCCCCACGGTCAGCCGCCTCTACCTCCAGGTCCCCAACGACACCGACCCCGACGACTGGCCCGACGATCGCATCTGGGACGAGCTCGACGCCCGCTTCGCCGTCGACGCCGACTGGAAGCTGATGCGCGGCCCGATCACCCAGAAGGCCGTCACCCCCATGCGCAGCTTCGTCACCGAACCCATGCGCCACGGCCGCCTCTTCCTCGCCGGAGACGCCGCCCACATCGTGCCCCCCACCGGCGCCAAAGGCCTCAACCTGGCGATCGCCGACGTCGTCACCCTCGCCAAAGCCCTCCAGCACTGGTTCACCACCGGCTCCCCAGACCTCCTCAACACCTACTCCGACACCTGCCTCCGCCGCGTCTGGCGCGCCGAACACTTCTCCTATTTCATGACAACCCTCCTTCACCGCGCCCCCGACCAGACCCCCTTCGACACCCGCCTCCAGCTCTCCCAGCTGCACCGCATCGCCGACTCCCGCCACGCCGCCGCCGAACTGGCGGAGAACTACGCGGGCCTGCCCTAACAGCGGGCGTACTCGGCTGAACCGGTCGCGCTGGCGGCCGCCATGCGGATGGACCCTGCGTCGAGGCTTCGAGCGGGCCGAACACCGACGTGCGCGTCGTACCCAGTCACGGCACGGCCGATCCGTCCAGGGACACCGGCCAGCAGGTGGGAGGCGCGGCCACCGGACGCCGGTTACGTGCCTGCGGGGGTTGCTCAGATATCTGGGCGATATCGGGCTTTGATGTGGACGCGTTCGCCCTGGGGGCCGAGGATGCTGAGGAATTCCACTGGGCGCTCGTCGGCGTTGCCGAACCAGTGCGGGAGGTGAGTGTCGAATTCGGCGACTTCGCCGTCCGTGAGGATGAAGTCTTTGTCGCCGAGTACGACGCGTAGGCCGCCGTTGAGGACGTACAGCCAGTGGTAGCCCTCGTGCGATCGGGGATCGGGTTCGCGACCGTCGGTCAGGCCGGCGGGGAGGATGTGCTTGAACGCCTGCAGTCCGCCGGGTTTGCGCGTCAGCGGGACGACGGTCATGCCGTTGCGGGTGAACGGCTGCGGATACACCCGGGGGTCGAGATCGGCCGGGGCGCCGACAAGTTCGTCGATCGGCACCTGGTAGGCCCTGGCCAGGGGCAGCAGGAGTTCCAGGCCCGGTTTGCGGTGCCCGGACTCCAGCCGGGACAGGGTGCTGATCGGAATGCCGGTGGTCTCCGACAGGGCGGTCAGGGTGGCGCCGCGTCGACGGCGCAACTCGCGCAGCCGGGGACCGACCGCGGCCAGCACGGCGTCGAAGTCATCGCTCATACGTTCACTGTGCCTGCGCTTTGCATTTTCTGCAAAGAACTTTGCCCGAATGCCAATGCGGGCGCACTCTTGGCGTCGGAGGTGGCCACGATGACCCGCACCTCACGCCGATCGCCACCAAGGAACCAACGAGAGGACTGAGCGCCATGAACGCCCAGTTCTGGGACAAGATGTATCGCAGCCGCGACCAGGTGTTCAGCGGCAACCCCAACGGCGTGCTCGTCACTGAGGCCACCGGCCTGCCACCGGGCCAAGCGCTCGACGTCGGATGCGGTGAAGGAGCTGACGCACTCTGGCTGGCCCGACACGGCTGGCACGTCACCGCGGTCGACATCTCGCAAGCCGCGCTGGAACGCGCCGCCGCGGCAGCCACGGACAGCACCGGCCGCGTGGCGTGGGCACGGGCCGACCTCACCACCACGCCGCCCCCAGCGGGCGCCTTCGACCTGGTGTCCATCCAGTACTTCCCGCTCCTGCGCCAGCCAGGCCACACGGCGTTGCGCGGCCTGCTGGATGCTGTCGCCCCCGGCGGCACGCTGCTCTTCGCCACCCACGCCCTCGCGGATCTGGCCCCGCGTCATGAGGAGGACTTCGACCCCGCCGGCTACTACCAGCCCGACGACATCGCTCAACTCCTCGACCCCACCTGGAACGTCCTGATCAATGAGACCCGCCCCCGCACCGCCCCGGCCCCCGCCGGCACACACCACACCCACGACACCGTCCTGCGAGCACTACGCCTGCCGTGAGCCGGCGCCCATCGACCAAGGCGCGGCCATGAACTCGGTAAAACGTTGGCCTGTATTTGGTCTGATCTGGGCGGCTTTGCGTGTGGTTACTCTCCCCATGACTATCCTTGACAACGTCCTGACCTGGGCTTTGGCAAGGAGAAGGGTTGTGTTGGGAAGAGGCTGGGCCTCATTTTTGCCGCATTCGGTTCGCGCGCGTACCACGCTTGGCGTCGGGGTGCTGGCGTTGGTCTTCCTCACCGTGATCGGTGTCAGCCTCGACTTCCTGGTCCTGGACAGGGTTCGGGATCGCGCTTTCCATGAGACCCAGCGAGCCTCCACCGAGTGGATCGGGTCCTTCGAGCCGGGCAGGATACCGTTGTCGACGACGCCGGCCAGCGTCGACCTGCTTCAGCTCGTCGACTCCCGTGGCCAGGTGGTCGCCGCCAGCGAGGCGGCGGCGGGCCTGCCGCCCCTGAGCACGCTGCGGCCCCCGGCCGACGACCGGATCCAGGGCGGTACGGCGTGCTCCCCGCAAGGCGGGTGCATCCTGTTCACCGCCAGCCGGCTCCTCCCGCAGACCAACCGCCTGCTCGGGCAGGGTGAGCCTTCGTTCGTGTACGCTGGCATGCGCGAACCGGCCATCCTGTCCTCCCATGGCCTGGAGGTCGGCACCGCCGCCGGAGTTCTCCTGGTCGCATCCCTCGTCACGTGGGGAAACTGGCAGTTCTCGACCCGGATGATGAGCCGCGTGGAGGCGATCCGGGAGCGAATGTCGGAGATCACGGTGAGTGACCTGAGCCTGCGGGTGCCGCAGCCGCCGGGGTGCGACGAGTTCGCGCGCCTCGCTTTCACCGTCAACCAGACGCTGGCCCGCCTGGAGGAGTCGGTGGAACTGCAACGCCGATTCGCCTCCACCACCTCCCACGAGCTCAGGAACCCGCTTGCCGGCCTGCATGCCCAGCTGGAAGAGGCAGTCCTCTATCCCGGCGACGTCGACCCCCGCGAAACCGTGCACAAGGCGTTGTCGGTCACCGACCGGCTGGTGGCGATCGTCGACGACCTGCTGGTGTTGTCCCGTCTCCGCACCGGCGACCCCGCCGCGCACGAGCCGATCGACCTCAGCGCCCTGATCACGCAGGAGACGGCGACGTTGACGGACGGCGTGCCGGTGCACGTCCACATCGACCGTGAGGTGAAGGTCTCGGGCAGCCGCATCCAGCTGATCCGGGTCCTGAGCAACCTCCTGGCCAACGCCCGGCGGCACGCCGACACCGAAGTCGAGGTCACCGCCGGGCGTACGGACGGTCAGGCGGTGGTGACGGTGACCGATGACGGCGACGGCATCGCGCCCCAGGACCGCGAACGCGTCTTCGAACGCTTCGTCAGGCTCGACGCCGCCCGGCGCCGCGAACCCGGAGGCAGCGGACTCGGCCTGGCCATCTCCCGGGACATCGCGCAGGCGCACCACGGAACCCTGCTGATCGAGGACGCGCCGCGGGGTGCGCGATTCGTGCTCCGGCTGCCGCTGATGGACGCGGCCGACGGGCCCGCGACGTAGTCTCTACGGCAGCAGCGCGCAGAGCAGGCGGTCGTTGCCGCGTTGCCACAGGGTGCCGATCTCGGTGAAGCCGGCGGCTCGCAGGGCGTTCACGTGGGTGGAGAGCAGGCCGGATTCCGAGCCGTGGTGCCCGGCGGAGGCCTTGCGGCGGTCGCGGTCGAGGTTGAGGGCTTCGAGCTCGGGGTCGGCGGCCACGGCGGCCCACCAGGACGCCCAGTCCTCCGGGGGATCCGCGGCGAACAGGCGTTCGGCGGCGCGGGTTCCGAGGGCCACTTCGAGAGCGTCCAGCCGGGCGTCGGCCACCGCGAGGTGGTCGCCGTTGAGGAACATGCCACCCGGGCGGAGCGCCCCGGCCAGCTCCGCGTAGACGTTCTTCAGCTGGTCTCCCGGGATCCAGTGCAGGGCGGTGGTGCTGACGGCCACATCGGCGGGGCGGGGGAGGCCGAGCGCCTCGGTCCAGCCGGGGACGCGCAGGTCCCGATCCACGAAGCGCAGGCCGGGGAGGCCGTCGTATTCGGCTCGGCCCAGAGCCAGCAGGAGCGGGTCGGTGTCGACGGCGATCACGGTCGCGTCCGGGAGGCGGTTCAGGAGGCGGGCGCTCAGGGAACCGGGGCCGCAGCCGAGGTCGATCACGACGGGGTCGGGACGTCCGGTTTCGACGGCGTCGATGAGCGCGGTGAAGCGCTCCTCGCGGTCGGGGAGGTAGCCCTCCTGCTGGCGGTCCCAGCGTTCGATCCAGGCGTGGGCATGCTCGTGGCTCAGCATCGCGACTCCCCTTGTCACTGTCGTCTATCATTTCGACAGTCACACGCTAGGCAAAGAGGATGTAACTGGTCAAGTGAATTTCAACAGTCACTCGGACATGGTCGTGGCCATCGCGGTGGCCTTGGTGAACGTGCTCACCCCCGGGGAGCGGCGCGGCAGGCCGTACCAGGTTCCGGAGGGGGAGCAGCGGCGCGAGGCCGTGGCCGAGGCGGTGCGGGCGCGACGGGAGGTCACCGACGAGGAGGCGGCCGAGCTCGCGGGCTACGCGCCGGATCTGCGTGTGGTCTTCGAGGCCGTGGCCGCGGGTGATCTGGATCACGCCGCGGGGACGCTCAACCGGCTGCTCGTCGACACCCGGGCCAGGCCGCACCTGTCCCGCCACGACGGCGAACCCTGGCACGTGCACTTCCACGGCACCGATGGAATGTTCGGCGGCGACTACGCCGCGTCCTGCGCGACCGGCCTGGCCATCGTGCTGGGCAGCGAGCTGCACGACCGCCTCGGCGTCTGCACGGCGAACCGATGCGACCGCGTCTACGTGGACGTGTCCCGCAACGGCACCCGCCGGTTCTGCTCCACCGCGTGCCAGAACCGCGTGAAAACCGCCGCTTTCCGGGCTCGAACGTGAGATCGCGCCCGTATCAAGGAGAGATAACGGCGGGATGAACGGTTATATGCAGGCGGTAACGTCGCCTTCATGCGACTAGGTGTCCTCGACGTCGGATCCAACACGGTGCACCTGCTGGTGATGGACGCGCACCAGGGGGCCCGGCCGCTGCCCGCGTACTCCCACAAAGTCGAGCTGCGGCTCGCCGAGCATCTCGACGGTGATCGGCTGTCGGCGCAGGGCGCCGAGCAGCTGCACGGCTTCGTCCGGGAGGCGATGCGCATCGCCGAGGACAAGGGCGTGGAGGATCTCGTCGCCTTCGCCACCTCCGCCGTCCGGGACGCGGTGAACGGCGAGGAGGTGCTCAACCAGATCAAGGATGAGACCCGGGTCGACATCCAGGTCCTGTCCGGCGCCGACGAGGCCCGGCTCACGTTCCTGGCCGTGCGCCGCTGGTTCGGCTGGTCCTCGGGGCGGCTGCTGGTCATCGACATCGGCGGCGGCTCGCTCGAGATCGCCTCCGGCATCGACGAGCAGCCCGACACCGCCGTCTCGCTGCCGCTCGGCGCGGGCCGCCTGACCCGCGACTGGTTCACCGCCGACCCGCCCCCCGCCGACGAGGTACGCGCGCTGCGCCGCCACATCCGCACCGAGATCGGCCGCACCGTCGGCGGCGTCATCCGGTACGGCAGGCCCGACCACACCGTCGCCACCTCCAAGACCTTCCGCCAGCTGGCCAGGATCGCCGGCGCCGCCCCCTCCAGCGAGGGCCCCTACACCAAACGGTCGCTCACCCACGAGGCCGTCACCAGCTGGACCGGCCGCCTGGCCGAGATGAGCTCGGCCAAGCGCAACTCCCTCCCCGGCGTCTCCGTCGGCCGCGCCCCCCAGCTGCTGGCGGGCGCGCTGGTCGCCGACGCCACCATGGACCTGTTCGACCTGCCCGCCTTAGAGCTCTGCCCGTGGGCCCTGCGCGAGGGCGTGATCCTGCGCCGCCTGGACGTGCTGCCGTCCGGATCGGGCGTAAGGCTGTGACCTGGCCACTAGGTAAGGCATTTATCCATTCATAGCGGGCAAGCGCTCCTGTGACCTAGATCATGGAGGGCGAATGGCCGAGTTCGCAGGCGCGCTGTTGTCACTGGCGGTCGTCTTCGCGCTGGTGGCAATCGCGTTACTGCTGATCTCGATCCTGTTCCTGACGGGCCTGGCGATCTTCGCGGCCAGTATCACCCTAAAGAGGACATCAAGCATGAAACAAGGCCGGGTGGGGACATTGTGATCCATGGAGGGAAAGGTTGATCGCGGCATCTGGGTGATCATCGGGGCGCTCATGCTCACCCTCCTCCTGGCCGCCCTCGACCAGACCATCGTCTCCACCGCGCTGCCCACCATCGTCAGCGAGTTCGGCGGCCTCAACCACCTGTCCTGGGTGGTCACCGCCTACCTGCTGGCCGCGACCGTCTCCGCCCCGCTCTGGGGCAAACTCGGCGACCAGTACGGCCGCAAACGGCTCTTCCAGCTCGCGATCGTGATCTTCCTGGGCGCCTCCGCGCTCTGCGGTCTGGCCCAGGACCTGGCCCAGCTGATCTTCTTCAGGGCGCTCCAGGGCCTGGGCGGCGGCGGCCTGATGGCGCTGGCCATGGCCATCATCGGCGACGTGGTCGCCCCCCGCGACCGAGGCCGCTACCAGGGACTGTTCGGCGGGGTCTTCGCCTTCGCCAGCGTGGTCGGCCCGCTCATCGGCGGCCTGTTCGTGGACCACCTCTCCTGGCGCTGGGTCTTCTACGTCAACCTGCCCATCGGCCTGGTCGCGCTGGCGGCGATCACCGCCACCCTGCCCGGGCGGCCCGACCGCACCGCGCACCGCATCGACTTCCGCGGCGCCGCCGTGCTCACCGCCGCCGTCACCTGCATCGTGATGATCACCACCTGGGGCGGCACCGAGCAGAGCTGGGACTCCCCGGTGATCCTCGTCCTGGCCGCCGCCGCGGTCGCGCTGCTGGCGCTGTTCCTGCGCGTCGAGCGCCAGGCCGCCGAACCGGTGCTGCCGCCGCACCTGTTCCGGATCGGCGTCTTCACCGTCTGCTCCGCGCTCGGCTTCATCGCCGGCTTCGCCATGATGGGATCGCTGGCCTACCTGCCGCTCTTCCTCCAGGTCGTGCACGGCGTCTCGGCCACCACCTCCGGCCTCTACCTGCTGCCCCTGATGGTCGGCATGCTCGGCATGTCCATCACCACCGGCCAGCTGATCAGCAGGACCGGCCACTACCGGAGCTTCCCCATCCTCGGCATGGCCGTCGCCACCGCCGGCATGCTGCTGCTGCACACGGTGGACGAGCACACCTCGCTGGCGCTCTGCGGCCTCTACTTCTTCGTGCTCGGCGCGGGCCTGGGCCTGGTCATGCAGGTGCTGGTGATCGCCGTCCAGAACATCATCGACTACCGCAACCTCGGCGTCGCGACCTCCTCGGTCATCTTCTTCCGCTCCATCGGCGGCTCCTTCGGCGTCTCCGTCTTCGGCTCCATCTTCGCCAGCCAGCTGGCCGGCCACCTCACCACCGCGCTGCGCGGCCAGCGCCTGCCGCTCGACTTCGACCCCACGCTCATCCAGGGCGACCCCCAGGTCCTGGCCCGGCTGCCGCCGGAGGCCGCCGCCCGGATCCTGCACGCCTTCTCCGAGTCGATCACCGCGATCTTCCTGTACGCCGCCCCCATCGCCCTCCTCGGCTTCGCCCTCGCCTGGTTCCTGCGCCAGGTCCCCCTCCGTACCAGCATCAGCACGGCGTGCTCCGACCTGGGCGACGGGTACGGCCGCCCCCGCGCCGACTCCTCCCAGGCCGAGATCGAGCGCGCCCTCAGCCGCCTGATGCGCCACGACCCCGCCGCGGTCTCCCTCTACACCGACCTGGCCCGCCGGGCCGGATACAGCTTCTCCGCCGGGACCACCTGGGCGCTCTGCCGGGTCGCCCGCGAGGGCAGGATCAACCGCGCGGTCCTGGCCGAACGCGCCGGGTACACCCCCGAGCAGGGCATCCCGTACCTCCAGCCGCTGGTCGACCGCGGCCTGATCGAGCGCGCCGAGCCGCAGCTGGTGATCACCGGCCCCGGCCTGAAGGCGGCCCAGCGCATCATCGGCGTACGGCGGGCCGCGCTGGCCCGCCACCTGGACGGCTGGGACCCCGACGCCAACCCCCAGCTCACCGACCTGCTCACCCGCCTCGCCACCGAGACCGTCGGCTGCGACTCCGAGGCCCCCGGCTAACTCTTGACATCTCCGCCGATTTGATTGAATCTTCAATTGGCCTCGACGGGGAGGCGTTTCCGCCTGCCGGGAGGCCCACCGCCAGCCCCCCAGGCGAAAGAGACCTGACATGAGCGAATGGGACGCCACCAGCGTCGAAGGTAAGAACACCATCCTGCGGGTGGTACGCGAGGAGGCCGAGCGATTCTTCGCTCTCGCGGAACCCGAGGAGGCCTGGGAAGCCCCCACCGCCTGCGCGGGCTGGCACGTCAGGGACGTCGTCGCCCACCTCGTCGACACCACCGAGGGCTACTTCGCCGCCTTCGACGTGGCCCGCGCCGGGGCCCAGGCCGACGACCCGTACGGGCTGCCCGCGATGGGCGCCCGCGTCAACGAGCAGGCGATCTCGTTCCGCAACACCACCCAGAAGGAACTGCTCGACCGGGCCCGCACCGACTTCGAGAAGATGCAGCGCATCCTGACCGACCTCAGCCCCGAGGACTGGACCGGATTCCTCGTAGTTCATCCATACATGGGCCCCGTGCCCGCCTACTTCTACGCCGCCGGGCAGCTGATGGACTTCGGCGTCCACTCCTGGGACATCCGCGAGGGCACCGGCCGCAACCACGCCATGTCCGGCGACGCCGCCGACCTGCTGGTGCCGTTCATGCTGGTCCTCTGGCAGTACACGATCAAGGCCGACGCCGACCTGACACCGTTCTCGGTGGGCCTGCGCATCGGCGGCCGCAACGGCGGCGACTTCCGCGTGGACATCGGCCCTGAGGGCATGGCGTACGCCCCTGGCGACGTCAGCGATCTCCCCGCGGTGATCGAGTTCGACGCGGCCAGCATGGTCCTCACCACATTCGGCCGGGGAAACTTCGGCACGGTGCGCGGCGACCTGAACCTGGCAAATCGCTTCCTGAACCTGTTCTTCCGCATCTAGCGCCGACCTGCGGCTTCGTGACCTGCCGGTGTGGCGCCCGGCAGTTCACTGAGCCGCGGAAACGTCGTTCGTATGGGAGCCGATCGCAACGGCCTGGGGCTTTCTGTCGCCTTTCGGCGCTCTGGCGTTCGCTTCTTGGGCATCTTTCGCTGGCCCTGGCCTGCTCGGCTGATGCCGGAGCACGAAAGGCCTGTTGGCGTGGCTACTTTCTCAATTATGGTTCCTAGCGAGAGACGACCCAAAGGTATGAAGGGCCCCGGGTCTCATACAAGTAGGGCCAAACATTGTGAGCAATGACAAGCCTCGAACACCCAAGGATCCTGGTCAGCCGCCAGACCATCGGGGTGAACTCGGGCGTCGACTGCCAGGTCCCGAAGACGCGCACGAGCGAAATCGGAACTCGGAAGATAGGCCCGGCGAGGCACCCGAAGGCCTAGATGAGACGCCGACTGAAGCTCAGTCGAGCTCAGTCGATGATCCAGCCATCATCGACTCCGATTATGCATTCCGTCAGATCATGGTTCGTGGCCGAGCTGACGAATACGACAAGGCCCAGCAGGCTCAAGCACGCCTATCAGCTGGCGGGGACGCGCCACCCTCGTTTAGCAAGAAGGCCGCCCAAGAGTTACAGGACGGCCAACGCGACGCTCATCAATCTCTAATTGATGAAATTCCGCATGCGCTGGAGCGCCAAGCAATTCAATTAGAGGAGTCTGAGGGGCATTTTGACCGCGAGCCTGACAAGGCTCGGATACGTGAAATTTCGGTGCGGATATACATTGAGAATGATGAGACCTCGCCCGAGGGAGTCGCATCCGCGCTCGAAGAGGTACTCGCAGAACACGAATTTACCATCAGTCAAGATTTAGACACACTACATGGATCATGGTTCAGAACCCTGATTGCCCGAACGAAGAGAAGTTTGACCAGGCGTGAAGCGCAGGAACAAATGGATGAATTAGTCGACAAGCTCCAGCGGGCCGCCGAACTTCGGCTGATTCACTCAAAGCAGGCTGAGGTTGATTCAGCGCAGGGCTCGACCGTAGCCGCCCTGATCTCATCGCTTGAAGGGACCTCCGACGCGTCAATCCAAGTCGGCTCGATCCTTCTGGCGAAGATTTCTGGGACGATCTACGTGCGCAACCTAACCCAGCGGGAGCTTGTTTATATCGAGCATCACCCGACCTTGCTGGCGGAACCATCGCAAATCCTGGCTGCCCTGGAGAAAGCCCCAGAAATTAGCACGAGAAGCCTCGAACCGCCAAGTCACCAAGCCCAGATGGCGACCGATTGAGGGCTCTTCGCAGAAGAGGGTGTAGTCGAGGTCTGTCGGTTTCCGAGGTCCGTCCGCACGGTTTTCATGCTCGGCTGCACTCCTATCCGGGCGCGACGAGACGTGCGCCGGGGAACGAGCTATGCACCGTCGTTGCCATCGCGCAGGGAATGAATCATGCTTTGCAGGATCCGGAACGCGCCTGACTGCTCGGTCTCGGTCATGCCGGCCAGCATTCTGACCTCGACGGACCGGACCGCTACGGTCGCCTTCTCGAGCCTCCGTCGGCCGCGAGGCGTGAGCCGCGTGGGAAGAACCTTCCCGACGGGCGCCTCCGCAGGCCTGGTCACGTAGCCCTCTCGTTCCAGGGTCTGGAGCAGCACGTTCATCGACTGCCGTGTCACGAACGCGCGCCGCGCGAGCTCGGAGTTCGACAAGCCCGGCCGTTGAGCCAGCAGTTCGAGGCAGGAGTAGTGCGTCACGCTCATCTCGAGTGGCCGCAGCACCTCTTCCATGGCTGCGCGGAGGGCGCTCGAAGCCTCTTTCAGCAGGTAGCCCAGTGATTTGTCCAGGTCGACGCCGACACCGTTTTGACTCATGTCAGTATTCTGACATACATTGGTCTGTGTCAGGAATCTGACACGAAGAGAAGGAGCATCATCTTGCCCGCCATTGGCCCCGACTTCATCTCGCTGCAAGCGCGTGACCTCGACGCTTCGCAGGCGTTCTACGAGCAGTACCTCGGCCTCGTTCGCTCGCAGGCCGGGCCTCCGCACGCCGTCGTCTTCGAGACGAAGCCGATCGCGTTCGCGCTCCGCGACGTCGTTCCCGGCACCGACCTCGCATCCGTTGCTCAGCCCGGCATCGGTGCCGCGATCTGGCTCCACGCCACAGACGTCCAGGCCATTCACGATGCTCTCGTCGCCGACGGTCACACCATCGTCTCCGCACCGATCGACGGCCCCTTCGGTCGGACATTCACCTTCGCCGACCCCGACGGCTACCAGATCACTCTCCATGACCGTGCCTGAGGCGAGCACCCTGGTTTTTGGGGCTACGGGGGCACTCGGTCGCCACGTCCTGGACGCGCTAGTCGCTCGGGGAATCAGTCCCGAAACGATCACCGCGGTCGGTCGGAATCAATTGCGCCTCGGGGAACTTGCTTCCGCCGGGTTCAGCACTGCTGCCGTCGATCTGTCGGATTCAGTCGGCGTCGCAGAACTGGTTGCCAGGCACTCTGACATTGTGTTGATCTCGGGTAGCGACTCGAATCGCCTTGCTCAGCACGAGTCGGTGATCGAGGCTGCGAAGAACGCGAATGTCCGACACGTCTACTACACCAGCGGAGTTCGAGCCGACGATGACCGGTTCGAGATCAATGCGGACCACAGGGCGACAGAGGAAGCTCTTACCGCTTCCGGTGTGACGTACACGATCCTGCGGAACACCTGGTACATCGAGAACTACATTCAGGCGCTGGCAGGCCCCCGCTTCACCGGCGTTCTCGCCGCGGCGACCGGTGACGCCGTCGTTGCAGCAGCCAGCCGGAAGGACCTGGCCGAGGCATTGGCCATCGTCGTCACCACAGATGGGCACGGCAATGTCACTTACAGCCTCTCAGGCGACACAAACTTCACCTACGCCGACATTGCCGAAGCGATGTCGGTCGTGCTGGAGCGAGAGGTCACTTACCAGCCTGTCACTCCCGAAGAGTTGCAGGTAGCGCTCATCAATTCGGGGATGGACGGCGAGCTGGCCAGCTTCTTGGTAAGCCTCGATGAAACCATCGCTGCCGGGGTTTTTGCTCGGGTCGGTGACGATCTTTCTCGACTCCTCGGCAGGCCAACGACCGGCCTTGTTGAGGGACTGACGGCAGAGTGAACAGTGGGGCCGGCGCGGGCGAGTCGGCAACCTCGGCTCGCGCTGTCCCTTCTCCCGATCGGCGATTCTGGATCAACACCGTCAGTCTGGATCACGTTGAAGCGGCCATCCAGGGAGGCTTCACGCAAGCGGACCACGGTGCTGGCACGCATCTTCGCCAGCCAGGTCCTGGCGATGAGATGGTTTTTTACTCGCCGCGCACGAAACTTATGGGGAAGGTAAACCCGTCAGGCAGTTCACTGCGTGGGCCACAATCACCGGCGACAAGCTTTACCAGGTTCGCGCGAGCGCTAAGAGGATTTCTTCCGGGGTGTCGGGCTGTCCTCGCCCGTGGCCGTCCATTGCCGGCCGATGGTTGCGACGGACTTCGGCGGTGGCACCTGCGGCACCTCGTACCCGATGGCCTCGACCCGCTCCGCCTGGATCTTCGCTGTGGACACCCCGAACTGCTTGTCCCGCTCGGCGACCAGCTCCAGGTTCGACTGGCCGTCGCCGGTCAGGGACCACATCAGCAGCGGCTCGCCCAGCGGCAGTGGGGTCGTCGGGTCGGGCCAGGTGTGCCACGTCTTGCCCCAGGTGGTGAGCAGGTTTGTCATGAAGTCCAGCTCTTCCTGGTGGTTCATGACCGGGGCGACCAGTCCGCCGCCGAGCACCTCGTAGGTGTGTGGGTGCCAGTACTTCTTCTCCTCGTCCGGGAGGGAGCGGAAAAGCTTGTCGGACACGATGTACTCGACGCCGAGCAACTTCGCTCCCGGGCCGACCGAGTCGTACAGGAGACACTGGTGCATTCCGTGGTCGCCTTCGCCCCGCATCCCGCAGTAGTGCATGGTGGTCACCTGGACCTCGGGGTTGTTCTTGGCAACGTGGAAGCCGCAGAAGAAAAGGCCGTGATTACTGATCGGGCCCATGACCTTGTCGGCTTCTTGACGGTTCATCTGGTATTCCCCCTCCAGAACGTGCCCCGGCTCTCGCCGGTCCGCTGTTCCTACCCCGGCCGGGGGCGATCTACAGCCAAACCCGGTCAATCGAACAGCAGCCCGAAGAAGGCCTTGAACAATGCGACCTCGGCGACGACCAAGGCGATGAGCACGCAGACGAAGATGACTCCGACGTATTTCTCGGTGGGTTTGAGGCCCAGTCGGCGGCGGGCGCTGGTGAGGACGTCGTTGACGAACCCGGAGAGGAAGAGCGAGCCGTAGTAGAGAATCACCAGCGGGAACAGCAGCCAGAATGCGATCCGAAGATAAGATGCTTCCTTGTCTTGGGATTCCCGCTTTTCATCCATTGGCGGCCTTTCATGGTTCACCCCGCCAAGCTACAACAAGACACGGGCCCGAACTTTCCTGCGGAATTTTGGCGCGCCGGCAATGTGGATCTCGGCTCCGATCCGGTGACGTCACGTCGATCTCCCAGAAGGCTCTGTGGATGACCTGGACAGCCTGAGTGGCCGCCTGCTGCCGGGCGGGGATGGCGTTCCATCCGCCCAGCGCTTGCTCGCCGTCCAGATCCAGGAAGGGAAGGGCACGGGCAGGCGCCGGGAAAGGAAGCGCCGCCAGCGAGCACCCGGGCCGGCCGCCGGCCCGGTGCGGTCCAGTTCCTCCTTGAGCCGGCGGACGACAACCAGATTCCAGCACCGCATCAGCGCCGCTTCAGCCACCCCCGTCATTATGACTGTGACATTCCGGATGGACTGGATCAGGGAAACACCGCGAATCTGAAGGCCCGCATTGTATAACGGCTGGTCGCCAAGTTTGGGCAAGGGCCGATAAATCAGATTCGCGGTCGGATCCGATATTCAGTCATCGTCCGACGCGTATGACTCGATCAGAGTCGGCAACTCCTCAGGAAAGGAAAAGGAATGTCGCAGGAGCCACACGTCGTACCAGGGGATCAAGAGTCCGAAGCAATGGGCATCCTCACGATCGAAGATCTCGCCGAGCACCAGCTCCTCAGGGGCATCAACTTCAACCACAACCGAATCCTGGTGGAAGGCGACCAGATCTAGTCAGATCTAGGTCGCTGCCCGCAGGGTACGGCCTTGGTGCCGTGCCCTGCGCCGGCAGTTAAAGCTCTAAGTGCCCCCAACGGCAGGACCCGAAATGAAGACTATTGGCGAGACCGCTCAACGAGGCGCTCAATCAAGAGTCTGCCTGGTTACCATGCCATGGCAAGCTCTGGATTATCCGTCGCTGCCGCTGGGGCTGCTTCGGGCAGTGTGCAAGAAGTCGGGGCGGGACTACCCGGACACATATTACGGAAACCTGCGCTGGGCCGAATTCCTGGCCGTTCACGCCACCGAGTCGTTCAGCCTGGAAGACTACAGCCACATCAGTGATCAATGGGCATTCGAGGGAATCGGCGACTGGGTGTTCGCAGGCGCGCTCCACGGTGATGACGACTTCGGGCGCGAGGGTTTCGATGATTATCTGCGGAGTATAAAGGGTGACCCCGGCAAGGCGCATGCGATGCGGGAATACGCCGCGCGTTTCATTGATCTGGCGGCGATCGAGATCCTCGCGACCGATCCACAGATCGTAGGGTTCACGTCGACATTCTCGCAGAACGTGCCGAGTCTCGCCCTGGCAGCACGCATCAAGCATTATCGGCCGGATGTGATCACTCTTCTGGGTGGCGGAAACTGCGACGGCGTCATGGGCCAGGCAATGCACCGGAACTACTTCAATGTGATTGACTACATTGTCCGGGGTGAAGGCGAGCAAGTCTTTCCGCAACTGCTCGACGCGATCGAAGGCCATCGTGAGTTCGACACCATCCCAGGCCTGTGCTGGGCCAAGGGCAGTGACCTCATGGTCAACGAACAGAGCCGCCGGCCATTGCCAGCGAACGGCATTCCCACTCCCGACTATGACGACTGGTTCCAGCGGGTTGAGCACTCCCCCCTTCGCGCGCATCTGACGCCAAAGCTCCTGCTGGAAACCTCACGTGGCTGCTGGTGGGGGCAGGTTCACCACTGCACGTTCTGCGGACTGAACGGCTCCCTGATGGAATTCCGTGGAAAGCATCCCGACCGGGCTTTTGAGGAGATCACCGGCCTGGTCGAGCGGCACGGCGTGCTCGATATATTGATGGTGGACAACATCATAGATCATGGCTACTTCACCACGGTTCTCCCAAGGCTGGCTGAGCTCGACTGGGACATGCGAATTCATTATGAGGTGAAAGCCAACCTCAGGCCGGAGCAGATCAGCATTCTCCGCGATGCCAAAGTTATCCAAATCCAACCTGGAATCGAATCGCTCTCCACCCCTGTGCTCAAGCTTATGGACAAGGGAGTTCTGGCAATCCACAACCTTCGCACGCTAAGGGACTCAGAATCGGCTGACATCAGCGTCACCTGGCACTGGCTTGTGGGTTTCCCCGGAGAGCAGGACGATCATTATCTGCCCATTATCCGCCAAATCCCGGCACTAGTTCACCTGCAGCCGCCAGGGGGATCGACGCGTATATTCCTGGAGCGTTTCAGCCCTTATTTCGATCGGCCTTCCCTAGGGTTCGAGCAACGCCGTGCGAGAGGGTACTACAAACACATCTACAACCTGCCGGAGGAGGAACTCGACGATATCGCATACGCTTTCGACACCGAGCCCGCAGGAATTGATGAAGGCGTCAGCAGCATGCTCCGTGAGGCTCTGGAAGCCTGGATCACGCACTATCCTGAAAGTTCACTCACACGCCTCATAGACGCGGCCGGCCTGCACATTGAGGATAGACGTGCGGGCTGGCCGTCAAAGGATCATCACATCACAGATCCAAACTTGATCACTGCTTATCGAGAACTCGAACGCGGCCGATCTCTGCAGGGTCTTCGCCGACACCTCCAAGAGGCCGGGACAAATATTTCCTTCGGACAGCTCGACGCCTGGCTTCAGGAGTTGACGGACCTAGGGCTTGTCTTCGTCGAAAACGACACGTATATCACGTTGCCCACAACGAGCATCCCGACGAAGGTGCGATGATGGAAACCCTCAGTAGCTTTCCGCCCGCCCTTGGGCCAGGACCCAGAACACTCCTGATCGAAGATCAGGCGGCGTTCTTGCGGACGGACATGCCGAGCGCTGCGCGTGCCAGCTACCGAAAGATTTTCGTGGGCCTCCCGTTCGAGTTCGGCAGGACAGACGAAGATGACATAGCGTTCATCTGCCAACTTCGGGAAGCGACATCATTTGGAATAGCGGTGAGCTGGTCCGCCGACGGCTCACCGAATTGTGATCCCACTCTCCTGCATCACCTCGGGCCACCAAGTGACCTAGGCTCTCACGCTGCGGTCCTGGAAGCATGGCAGGACTCTTTCGTAAATGGTTCATGCTATTATCGGAAAGGTCCGCACTTTGCCCTGGTCCGAGACGCGCGCAGGCCAAGTCGTGTGCTGCGCCACCGGCTCACGGGAGATGCCCTGGAGCTCTTCGACAGGCTCCAAACCTATAGCAGTGTCCGCGAAATAGATGGCTACTCCTTGAGGGTAATACAATCACTTGAGGCCGCACGAATCGTCGGGCGAATCGGATCGTTTGTCACTTCCCTGCCCTGCCGAATGCGGCGATGGCCAACCGGCCTGCATCGTTAGCGGGATGACGATGGCGGTGGGCAACCAGATGAACCAGGAATCCGAACTCGTGCAGGAACTCTCATTTATCTGCGTATGCGACGAGATCGGTCGAAGCCCTGAAGAGGCAGTGGGAACACACGCGAGTCTGTGCGGCCAAGTCAATCAAGCCGCGCACTGGGAACGCCTGGGTGATTATCGCCGCGCGGGCCTGATACTCAGCGCCGCCCTCGACTCGGCCGAGAGCCAGGAGAAGCAAAACCCGCTCATTGTCGCACGGATATGCAACAGGCTCGGTGTGCTGGGAAAGTACACCGGGCAGTTCCAACTGTCGGAAGCGTACTACCTGCGCGCCCTGGAGATATGCCAAAGTGTTTACGGCGGGGAGCACGACTCGGTTGCGGGTATCTATCATAATCTCGCCGGCCTCGCTCACGCCAAGGGCGATTACGAAATCGGCGATTCTTGGGCTCGCAAAGGAATCGACATTCGAACGCGGCTACTCGGACCCGGCCACCCGTCGGTAGTGGCTGATATCGGAGCCTGGGCGGCCCTGCTCTACGGTTGTGGCCGCCTGGATGATGCGGAAGCTGAACTACGTTATGCGGTCAAAATGGTCCAGCGCCGAAATTGTCATGGGCGCGACGCCGCCGACCTCGCGACACATCTCCACAACCTCGCCGCCGTCCGGCAGTGCCGAGGTGACCTTGTGGCCGCAATCGACGGATATCGGCATGCGTTGACTCTTATGGAGGATCTGCGCGGCCCTGACCATCCCGATCTGGCCACGACACTGGTCAATCTCGCCTCCTCCTGCATTCGGTTGAACCGGGCGGATGAAGCGCTCGAATATTACCGACGTGCCATCGACATCCTCGGACCTCAGGTGGAAGAAGGCCACCCGACTCTCCTAGCCGCAAAGAACGGTATTGCCGGGTTGGAGAATGAGTCCTAGAAGCTCGGGGGCCATTCGAATTGCGAAAATATAGGGTATCTGGGCAATAGGCGTCGGGATAGCCGAATCAATAGCTTCGCCATTATTGATGGTGAGATGACCGAAAGGTGAATTGAGAATGGATGCGTCCGCTGTGGGAGGGCCGCAGGATCTCTCGTTCCTTCCTTCTCCGGAGATTCGGAAGTGGGGTGGCGGCCCTATAACGAGGTATGCAAAGAATGTCTGGATTGTCAGCGGTTACAAAGAGGCGCGAGCGGTGCTGAGCGATCCGGTTCGCTTTAGTTCCAGCATCACAAATCCGTACGCGCCGCAGCGATATGACTTCATTCTTTCCGACCCTCCTGGGCACACCCGGGTGCGGAAGGCGCTGATGCCGGAGTTCACCACGTCCAGGGTGGCGCAGCTGCGCCCTTCGCTGGAGGCGAGGGTCGAGGCGCTGTTCGGCGAGATTTCCCGGAAGAGCCCGCCGGTCGATCTGATCGAGCATCTGGTCCGCCCCGCTGTGTACGGGATGTCTGCTCGCCTGCTGGGCCTGCCAGCCTCCGACTATGCCCGGTTCAACCGGTGGGCGCATCTGTTTGAGAGCAAATCCGCGTCGGCGGACGCCAAGCACGAGGCCGGTCTTGAACTCTTCGAGTACATATCCGCACTGGTGGCTCACGCGAAAGAACACCCTGGCGACAACCTGCCGACGCGCTTGATGGCGAGGAATCCCGATTTTACCGACGAGGAGACGGCATCCATCGTCACAAGCCTCGCCGTTGCCGGCTTCAATCCGCCCAAGGGTTTGATCGGTGTCGGCCTTCTGGCCCTCCTGCAGCGTCCAGAGCGACTCGGTGAATGCTTGACCGAGCAGGCGATCCCGGCAGTGGTTCAAGAACTGATTCGATATCTCGCGACTGTGCCCGCGATATGTCGCCTGGCCACAACCGACATCCAACTCGCGAGCCATGATGTTCAGAAGGGAGATTTCGTCTACGTTAGTCTTGCGGCTGCGGGTCGAGATTCCCGCGAGTTCCATGACATGGAGAACTTCGACATCCATCGGTCTGATCTGCGCCATCTGCAGTTTGGCCATGGAATCCACCACTGCCTCGGTAAGGCCCTGACCGAGACGCTGTTCGAGATCATCCTGACCCAAATGTCGCGCAGGTTCCCGACGATAGCCCTGCACCAGCCTAAGGCGTCTCCGCATTATCTTTCTCAGGACAGCAACTATCACAGTGCCGACTACATTCCAGTGTGTTGGTGAGCATCAGCCCTGGACCACATCGCAGATCGAGCCGTCTGCATCACCAGCTTGGAGACAACCGAGGTGATCGGCGTCAGCATGCCGGTAGCCGGTGCCCGCCGCGCGGCGACGACGCTTCAGGCGAGTCTGCTAAGGACACGGCACGTTGGACGCCCATCGAGCTCTGCGGAGCGTTATCGGGTGAACCGGCGGCGTAGTGGCCGCAGCGCCGTACGGGCGGTTTGGGTGAGCAGCAGAAGTCCGGTGAGGATGACGCGCCACGACTGCGTACGACCAGGCGCTGCCCGTCTCCATGATCATGGGTGTTCGGGACGCGGAAGAGTCCCGGAGGATTCAGCGCTCCGGGGCTGGCCGGGCGGATAGCCGACGGTGAGCTGGCCGAGGGTGCCCCGATGGCCAGCGTCCAGAAACTGCGCGGCGCGGGGACCTCTTTACGCCGGGACACGAATGTGGATCTCGGGTTACCTCACGTCGATCTACCAGAGGGGTCTGTGGGTGATCTGGACAGCCTGAGTTGCCGCCTGTTGCCGGGAATGGGAAGTGTCGTCGCAGCCGACCGCCGCGAGGGCGGCCAGTGCGGTGATCGCCCACAGAGTGGTCGCCGCTTTGGTCACTGTCCTGGTCATGTACGCTTCGCTACCCGCTACAAGGACGGATAGACCAGAAAATTTCCGCACATACCGAGTTTCGTCTCGGCCGACTGCGGGCTCAGTAGCTTCTGCACCATCCTCAGCGACCCCCTATTTATGCGTCGTTTCAGTTGATCAGCTCAGCGACTACCGGGGCAAATTGGCGTATGGCTTCAGTCTTAATAACTAAGTAATCAAGCCCTAGCGGCCGACTGCGAAGTCTGATTGTCTCGCACACTTCATGGACTTCGCCTGCGCGTACAAAGGGGAAGAGGTCACTTGTTCCCTCGGGAGGGCAGTTTGGCCGCCACCCGTCGAGATGTCTTTGCCTGGATCAATGTGGACGAAGAAGACGTGCGTGGAGACGGTCGTGTCTTGCCAGCGGGAACCGATGAACTCGGCCAGGCGGTCGCTCTTGCTCTGGAACGCCTCGAAGGGTTCCTCTGGGGGCAAGGTCGTTCAGTTAGTGATTTTTGGGGTTGTGGTCTAGGAGGCGCCGGACTGACTTCCTACCGGGCGGAGTCTTGGATGGCTTGGATCAGTGCGATGGTGGCGGGCGGGTCGGGTGGATCGCCGTAGGTGGCGGTGTAGAGCCGGCGGGTGAAGCTGGTGAGTTCGGTGGTGTGGATGTCGGGTCGGCGGTGGGCTTGTAGCGCGAGTCCGGGCAGGGTGGTGACGCCTTTGCCGGCGGCGACGAGGGCTTGCACGACGACCATGTCGTCGCTGAGTGATGCGATGCGTGGAGTGAAGCCTTCTTGTCGGCACAGCGTGATCAGCTCGTTCTGGCACCGTTCGCAGCCGCCGATCCATGCGGAGTGGCGATGGTTCGCGATGCTGTCGTCGGGTCGCTGGCTTACGAGGTAGATCGGGTCGTCGCCGATGTGGATGAGGCGAAATCCCTCTTCCTCGACCGGGGCGTCGGCGTACCGGAAGATGAGTGCGACGTCGATCTCGCCCTGTCGCAGCATCTGTAGCGCTTCGACCGGGTGACGCTCGATCAGGATCAGCTCGAGTCCCGGGTGCGCCTGGTCCAAGGCGGCGGCCGCCTTCGGCACGATCGTGCTCAGCGTCGACGCGTTGGCGGCCAGGCGAACCCGCCCCGTCCGCAAACCGACCTGCGCGGCTAGCTCGTTGGTTGCCGCGTCGACCCGTCCCACGATCTCGGTGGCCCGGTTGGCCAGCAGTTGTCCTTCCGGGGTCAGCCGGATCCCGCGACCCACCCGCTGGACGAGCTTGACACCGGTGGCCGCTTCCAAGCGAGACAGGTGATGACTCACCGACGGCTGCGTGTAGTGCAGTTCCCTCGCTGCTTCGGTCACGGACCCATGTCGCGCCACTGCGGCCAGGACCTTGAGATGGACCAGGTTCAGCATAGATAGAAGATATCGATGTGAACTTCGAATGATTGGCATTAGACGTCATCTATGCATACGGCCATGCTCTCTCGTGAGGGCGCCGGACGGCGGCGCCGAGCCAACTGAGGAGCATGATGAGCAAGCTCAGGTGTCACATCTCGATCTCGCTGGACGGTTTCGTCGCCGGTCCGAACCAGAGCGAGGAGAACCCGCTCGGCGAGGGTGGCGAGCGGCTTCACGACTGGGTGGCTGCGCTGGCCGCCTTTCGCCGAGCCCACGGCGAGCAGGGGGGCGAGGTGAACGCGAGCACACCGGTATTCGAGGAGTCGATCGAGAACATCGGCGCTGCGGTGATGGGCAGGAACATGTTCGGCCCCATCGGCGGTGGTGCCTGGGGCGACGAGCAGTGGACGGGCTGGTGGGGTGACAACCCGCCCTACCACTACCACGTGTTCGTCCTCACCCATCACTCGCGTGATCCGGTGGAGATGGAGGGAGGGACCACGTATCACTTTGTCACCGACGGAATCGAGTCCGCGCTCGAGCAGGCGAAGAAGGCCGCCGGCGGCAAGGACGTCATGCTGTGGGGCGGTGGCCACGTCGCTCAGCAGTACCTGGCAGCGGGACTGCTGGACGAGCTCGAGCTGCACGTCGTTCCGGTGTTGCTCGGTGGCGATTCTCGCCTCCTCGACAACCTCGGGGACGCGGATGTGCGGCTCGAGCAGGTCCGGGCCGTCGAGGCACCCGGCGTCACCCACCTCAAGTACCGGATCTTGCCGGGTGCGGCGTCATGATCGTCGGTGGGGCGCTGTTGGTGGCGGTCACCCGTAGCCTCGGCGACATCCTGATCGAGGTGACCGATCGAGGCTCGCCCGCCAGCACGCCCGCGATCCGGACGCCGCTCGACGGTGAGAGGCCGGGCGGGTTCGGCCTGGTTCTGGTCGAGGAGCTCGCCTCGGACTGGGGCTCCTACACCCTGCAGGACCTCCACGACACCTGCCAGGTGGTGTGGTTCACCCTGCCCCATCCCGGCGACACCGACGGAGCCCGCGGCGGGGTAAAGCGGCATTCTCGAATGGAATGCTTTGAGCGTGTTTGAGAGGGGTCTTTGCAACACCGTGATCTTGGTTGGTGAGACTGATTGGTGTGCAGGAGCAGGGCGAGTGGTGGGCGGCGTTGTCTCCGCAGGTTCGTGATCGGATCGACGAACAACTTCGTCGTCGGCGGATGATTCAAGCCATCGTGCTGTTGCGGTCCGAAGGCGGGCTTGATCCTTCGCCTGGCCTGTATGAGGCGCAGAACATGTTGCGGGAGCGATCCGTCTGGCTCGCCGAGCAGGGCTTGGTTGACCTTGAAGAACCGCCGGTGGGGGTTCCACAGCTGATCGAGATGGTCAATGCGATCAGCGAGCCGGTGGTCGCGGTCGAGGCGCTGTGGGACGGAGATACCCAGGGCTGGTTCGTAAAGCTGGTCGCGATCGTGCAACGGCCGGGTCGGCACCATCACCGCTTGGACGAGCGGCCACTGGCGCTGTTTCGTCGCGGGAGCGACCTGCGCTTGTTCAACGGCGAAGTTCCGCCTTGGCCGGAAGCCGTCGAAGCCGCCGAGAAAGGCCAGGCGGTAGCCCGCAGCCTCGGCGTGCCGTTCCACTTCGCCAGCCCGGACACACCCGATGACGGATTGCCACGCTGGTGGGACTCACAGTCTGCTTGACGAACGTGATCAGGTCCGACGGGTAACCACGGCGAGCAGACGACATCTATCCCCTCTACCCGCGCCAGTCATCGATGTCACCCCTCGCGAACACGCTCTCAGGGCGGGTTCTCGGTGTCGTACTCGCCGGGGGGATTGTCGCGGGGGAGCAGGTGTTTGGCGACTCGGGCGGTCGGTGTGCGGGGGAGGGCGTCCACGGTCTGCCAGAAGCGTGGGACCTTGAACGCGGCCAGTCGTTCGCGCGCCCACGCGTGGAGTTCGGCGAAGTCGAGTTCTCCGTTCGCGGGGACGATGAACGCTTTCACCTCTTCTTCGGACAGTTCTGACGGGACGCCGATGACCGCGCATTCGAGTACGTCCGGGTGGGCCGTCAGGACCTCCTCGACCTCCAGCGGGGACAGGTTCTCGCCGCGGCGGCGTAGGACCTCTTTGCGCCGGGACACGAACGTGTACACGCCGTCGTCGTCTACGGTCACCAGGTCGCCGGTGCGGAGCCAGCCGTCTTCGGTGATGACCTTGGCGGTTTCTTCGGGCATCTCCCAGTAACCCGGTGTCACCGCGGGATTGCGCAGCAGCAGTTCGCCGTCGTCCAGGCGGGCGTGGTTGATCGTGCCGAGCGTCGGGTGCTGGCGGACCGTGCCGAGCGTGCCGTACGGGCGGGACCCGCGTGGCCAGATGAGGCCGTAGGGGGACTCGGACAGGGCGTACCCGACGATGATGCGCAGGCCGAAGCGGGTTTCGATCTCCAGTTGCCGGTCCTTGGCGGGGGCCGGGCCGGTGTAGCAGAGCCGGAGCGGGGTGTCGGCGTCGCCGGGGAGTTCGGGGCGGCGCATGAGGATCTCCAGCATGGCGCCGATCGCGTTGAACTCGGTGGCGCCGTGGCGGCGGGCCGCGTCCAGGAAGCCGCCGGCCGAGAAGCGTTCCAGGAGGATCAGGCCCGCTCCGCAGGCCAGGGAGCCGAGCACCGAGTAGGCGGGGGCGTTGATGTGGAACAGCGGCAGCGAGGTCATCAGGCGGTCCTCGCGGGTCAGGCCCATCCAGAACGGGAAACCCTCACCCGCCAGCGCGTACGCCCGATGGGTCTGCATCACCAGCTTGGAACGCCCGGTCGTCCCGGAGGTCGGGATCAGCGTGGCCAGATCGTCCGGCTGGACCTCGACTCTGAGCTCCGCGCTGGTGCCGGTCAGGTCGCCGATGTCCAGCCGGGGCACGCCCGGATCCCAGGATCCGTCCGTAATAAAAAACCGGGGGCGGGTCTGCGCGGCGATGCCCGCCAGCTCCGCCGTACTGCTCGCCGGGTTGACATACACCGCGACCGCGCCCATCGACGTCAGCGCCAGCCAGCACAGCAGGTACGGCGGGGTATTGCGCGCGGTGACCAGGACGAGATCGCCGCGCCTGATCCCGGCGGCGCGCAGCGCGGCGGCGGCGCCGGCCACCTGGCCCGCCGCCGCCTCGAACGTGAGGGTTCCGGCGTCGGTGCGCAGCCAGACGCGGCCCGGGTCGCGGTCCGCGGCGGCCCACAGCAACCCGGGGATGGTGCCTACGCCGACCGCCGGATGTCCTCGATGATCGCATCGACCAGCACCGTCGGCACGGTGTGATCCAGCACGCCGTTCTCCCGCAGCTCCACCACGGCCGGAACCGGGTCAGGATCGGCGAACAGCTGCGGATCGCTGTAGTCGACCGGCCGCCCGGTCGGGTCGATCGTCCACCACGACGCCTCCAGCGCGATCCCGTTCGGGTCGCTGAAGTAGATCGACCGCAGGAAACCATGGTCGATCACGTCGGTGACCTCGCAGTCGTGCGCCTTCAGCCGATCGCGCATGCGCTCCAGCGCCGCCTCGTCCGGCAGGTAAAGCGACAGGTGATCGAACTGCGAGGCCTTCTCGTACGGCACGCCGGCCGGTTTCGCGTAGGTGTCGAGATCTTTCCCGGTGAACTCGAAGAAGGCGATCGTGTTGCCCGGCGCCACCTCGAAGAAGTAGTGCCGGAAGTCGGGGGTGGCCAGCGTGGTCACCAGTCGCGCGTCCAGAACTCCGTGCCAGAACCGCACGGTGGCGTCCATGTCCGGAGTGACCAGGGCGAGGTGGTGCACGCCACGCCAATGCATGGTGTCGGGTGTCGCAGCCATGCTTCGACGCTACGCCGCCACACCGGATCTGGGGAGACGCAACCGGTAGAAATTTCAATCAAATCGGGGTCAGTTGGGTATGGGACCCTCCTCGGTGAGCGCCTCCAGCATCTCGGTGAGGTGGGCGACCTGGGTTTCGAGGCCGCGGACGCGCGCCTCCAGCTCGACGAGCGTGGGGGTCTGAAACGCGTTGCCGATCTGCCTGCTCATCGACCCTCCGGCGGTGCATATCGTAAGCACGCGGGGCAGCGTGCGCGGGATTCCCTATACCCCAAATATCCGCCTTCGCACCTCAAAGCGAAAGGTCAGGCGGTTGCGGGTTAAGGTGGCTTCCATGGTTGATCTCCCGTCGCGCGAATGGCGCGTCGCACCGTCGATCATCGTGCTCAAGGTCATCGGCGCCGTCCTGCTCGCCGTCCTGGCCCTCACCGCCGACGGGCGCGGCCTCTTCCTGGCCGGGATCGCCGCCCTCGGTCTCGCCGGTCTCGCCGTCCGCGATCTCCTGGCCCGGGTGCGCCTGGCCGCCGACCACCACGGCGTCACCGTCATCACCGGCTTCTCCGGCCGCCACCACATTCCCTGGCCCCAGATCGAACGCATCCGCGTCGACTCCCGCGCCCGGTACGGCACCCGCATGCAACTCCTCGAACTCGACACCGGCGACAACATCCACCTGTTCAGCAAGTTCGACCTGGGCGAACCGGTCGTCCCGGTCGCCGAGGTCCTGATGCGCATGCGCCCATGACCCAGCTCAGCTAAGGGACTCCAGCTGGCCGGACTCGGCCTCAGGGCGACGTCGCGAGGCCCGCGTGCGCCTGCCGTTCACGCCGCCGTAGTTCACCAGCGTTGACTCACCGCCTCAAACACCTGTTCCCAGGTCTTGGCCATCAACCGACAGCCAGGCCCGTCCGCCTGGTCGTGCGGAAGCTCAGCGTGTGCTGGCTCGTGGGGGGATTTCCCGCGAACCGGCGTCGGTGGCGTCGCGGGTTCCGGTCTGGAGTAGCGCGAATGCCCGGTCGGCGTCCGCGACGGCCTCGGGATACACCTCGTCGGCGGTTTGCCCTGCCACGAGTCTTTGCCAGTTGGTCCGGGCGAGCACCCGTTGGACGGCGATCACTTGTGCCGCCTGGAGTCGTGCCGTGATGTCACCGCCGAGGGCGGCGGCCAGGGCCTCCTCGTCGTCGAGCATGTACTGGCTGACCCGTGCGGCCAGGCTTGGCGTGGTGAACACCATGCGGTGGAAAGTCAGAACCACGGGATGGTCGTTGAGTCCCGTGACGGGGTCGCGGCGGTCGAGGCCGGACCGGAAGTGCCGGTGCAGTGCGGTCAGCGACGAGATTCCGGGCTGGCGGTCGCGCACCACCCGTGCGGCCTCACCCTGGTGATCGGCGAACCGGTGCAAGAGCAGATCCTCTTTCGCGGTGAAGTACCGGAAGAGGGTCGGCTTGGAAACCTCGGCGGCCGCGGCGATGTCGGCGACCGAGACTCGGTCGAAGCCGTGGGCGAGAAACAGCGAGATCGCCGCGTCGGCGATGGCGTCGCGGGTCCGCGCCTTCTTGCGGGCCCGCAGTCCAGTCGGTTCAACCACATGAACAGGGTAACATCTATTACCAGGTTGCGTTTTTAACCGAGTAACGATTTGATGCTCGCTATGACGCAGACCGATGTTCTTGTGGTGGGCGCCGGCCCGACCGGCCTCACGCTCGCGTGCGACCTGGCCCGCCGTGGCGTCGCGGTACGCATCGTCGATCGAGCGCCCGAGTTCCCCCACGGTTCGCGCGGTAAGGGGCTGAGCCAGCGCAGCCTGGAGGTGCTCGACGACCTCGGCGTGGTCGACCGGCTGCTGACGTTCGGGATCACGCACCTGCCGCATCGCAAATATCGAGGCGCGGAAGTCGTCGCCGAGATCGACCCGGAGGCCGACCGGGTGGCGACGCCGGACATGCCCTACCCAACCGGTCTGATGATCCCGCAGTGGCGGGTGGAGCGAACGCTGCGCGAGCGGCTCGCCGATTTCGGCGTCGCCGTCGAACTCGGCGCCGAGCTGCGGGTGATCAGCCAGGACGCCGACGGTGTGACCGCGACTGTGGGAGAAACGCGGATCCGGGCGCGGTACCTGGTCGGCTGCGACGGTGGCCGCAGCACCGTACGCAAGGCACTCGGTCTGCGTTTGCACGGCCAGACGCCGGACATCCAGCTCATGGCGGTCGGCGACGTCGAGGTCGAGGGACTCGGCCGCGACGCCTGGCACCAGTGGTTCGCCGGCGGCGGCGCGATCATGCTCTGCCCGCTGCCGGGCACCGACGCCTTCCAGGTCCAGGCATCGCACGAGCTCGGCCCGGACGGAACCCGCTGGAGCCGACGCTGGAAACCTTCCAGCGGACCTTCGACCACCTCGCCGGAATCCCCGGTGTGCGACTACGCAATCTGACCTGGAGCTCGACCTACCGCGTCAACGTCCGGATGGTCGACCGGCTCCGCGTGGACCGGGTTTTCCTCGCCGGAGACGCCGCGCACGTGCATCCCATCGCCGGCGGCCTCGGCATGAACAGCGGCATCCAGGACGCCTACAACCTCGGCTGGAAACTCGGCCTCGTGCTGGGCGGCAAAGCCACGCCGGGGCTGCTCGACACCTACGACGAGGAACGGCTGCCGATCGCGAGCTGGACGCTCGACATCACCTCGGAAGTGCTCGACGCCGTCCTCGCCGCGATCAAGGAGTCCGGCGGCGGCGTGGACGCCGCGGCCTCGCGCGAACTCACCCAACTTCAGCTCGGATACCCATGGAGCCGGCTGTCCCGCAACGCCGCGAGCCGATCCAGCGGACCGCAACCAGGCGACCGGGCACCAGACGCCCCCTGCCGCGACCCGTTCACCGGAACACCGAAACGCCTGTTCGACCTCTTCCGCGGACCCCATTTCACCCTGCTCGGCCTCGGCGAACGCTGCGCCGCAGCACTCAACGACCTCAAGACCGACATCGTCAAGCCCTACCTGATCGGACCAGGCGGCCTCATCGACTACGCCGGGCACGTGGCACACGCATACGGCCAGGACGCCCAGATCATCATCCGCCCGGACGGCTACATCGGCCTGATCGCCGACGCGGACGACGCATCAGCGGTCGCCGACTACCTCCGCTCCCTGTAAAACCATTCGCACTCCCGCCGAATGCTCAAGGCGAACTGCGCGACTTCATACAGTGATCCCCGGGATCGTTCGGGGGAACCCACCTCCAGCCCGTCACCGGCCCTCGGGACACCCACACCTCAAGTAATCAGCCGGTTACGCGGAATGGCTCACTCCCGTGCGACCCTTTGCTGCTCGCCGAGCCGACCGACAACCTCGATCTGGCCAGCGCCGAGAGGGCTTGGCGTCCTTCGCGGCACCGTCCTAGCCGACAGCTCACGATCGCTGGTTCGCCGCGGACTTCGATCGGTTTCTCGTCTTCGGCGCTGATGGGACCGTCTACGAGAGCGACGAGCCGGTGTGGGATGAAGCTCGTGTCGAGCGATCACGTTAAGGGGCCCTCGGCGGGATTCGCGCCGAGGGCCCGATCCGGTCAGGCGGTCGTGCAGGTGGTGCCGTTGAGGGTGAAGGTGGCTGGGTTGGCGTTGGTGCCGGAGTAGCTTGCCTGGAAGCCGAAGGCGGCGGTGCCGCCGTTGGCGTTGAGGGTGCGGTTGTGGTCGACGTTGCGGGCGGTGACCTGCTGGCCGGACTGGGTGACGGTGGCGTTCCAGGCGTTGGAGATCTGCTGGTTGCCGGAGAAGGTCCAGCCCAGGGTCCAGCCGGTGATGGTGGTGGTGGATCTGTTGGTGATGGTCACTTCTGCGGTGAAGCCGGTATTCCAGGAGTTGGGGCGGTATGCGACCGTGCACCCGGTGGTCGGCGAAGGAGAAGGCGACGGGCTGGGCGAAGGTGACGGCGAGGGCGAGGGCGAGGGCGAAGGTGAGGGTGAGGGCGACGGGGAGGGAGATGGTGAGGGGGACGGGGAAGGCGAAGGGGAGGGGCCGCCGTAGGTCAGGCCGTAGCCCTGGGGGAAGAGTGGGGTCTTGCCGTCGCCCGCGTTGATTGGTTGCTGGCTGGCAGAGTTCATCCACGTCATGGGGAGTTTGCCGGTAGGGGCGTAGTCGCCGAACAGGACGTCGGCCACCCCGCGGCCTTCGGTGCCGGGAAGCCAGGCCGCGACCAGCGCCCGCCAGTTCGCGATCTGCGCGGCGATGTCCATCGGCCGTCCCGAGACCAGCACCACGATCACCGGGACGCCGGAGGCCTGGAGGCGTTGCAACGTCGTCAGATCGGTGCTGTCCAAGCCCATCGCGCCGGTCCTGTCACCGTTGCCCTCCGCGTACGGAGTCTCGCCGACGACGGCGATGGCCGCCCGGAAGGTCGAGTCGATACCCGTCCCGGTCTGGTTGTACGTCACCTGGGTCCCGGATCCGACCGCGTCACGAATGCCCTGCAAGATCGTGGTCCCCGGCGTCGTGTTCCCGGACGAGCCCTGCCAGGAGATCGTCCAGCCGCCGCTCTGGTTGCCGATGTTGTCAGCGCTCTTCCCAGCGACGAAGATCTTCCCGCCGGTCTTGGCCAGCGGCAGGACATTGCCCTGATTTTTCAGCAGAACCTGGGACTTGCGCACCGCTTCCCGCCCCAGGGTCCGATGCGCCGCGTTGCCCACGGTGCCCGTGAGGCTGCGGTCGGTCAGGGGACGGTCGAACAGGCCGTACTCGAACTTCTTGGTGAGGATGCGGCGGTTGGCGTCGTCGATCCGGGACATGGGGATCCGTCCCGCCGTGACCTCCTGCTTGAGCAGCGTGATGAAACGGCGGTAATCGGTCGGGACCATCACCATGTCGATGCCCGCGTTGATCGCCGTGGTGACCTCGGAGGCCGTGAACCCGACGCCGCCCTCGATCTGGTCGATGCCCGCCCAGTCCGAGACGATGAACCCGGTGAAGCCCAGCTCGCCCTTGAGCACGTCGGTGAGCAGGTAACGGTGCCCGTGCAGCTTGGAGCCGTTCCAGCTGCTGTAGGACACCATCACCGAGCCGACCCCGCGCTGCACGGCGGCCTGGAACGGAGGCAGGTGGATCGCGCGGAGCTCGGCCTCGCTGATCTGGGTGTTGCCCTGGTCGTCGCCGCCGGTGGTGCCGCCGTCGCCGACGTAGTGCTTGGCGGTGGCCAGGATCCCGTTGCCCTGCAGGCCGGTGATGATCGAGGTCATCGGGCTGACGAGCGCGGGTTCCTCACCGTAGGACTCGTACGTCCGCCCCCAGCGATCGTCGCGCGCCACGCACAGGCAGGGCGCGAACGTCCAGTCGATGCCGGTTCCCGCCACCTCCTCGGCGGTCGCCTGGCCGATCCGCTGGACCAGGTCGGCGTCCCGGGTCGCGCCCAGGCCGATGTTGTGCGGGAAGATCGTCGCGCCGACCACGTTGTTGTGGCCGTGCACCGCGTCGATCCCGTAGATCATCGGAATGGCCAGCGGCGTGCCCAGGGCCTGCCGCTGGAAGTTGTCGTACATGTCCGCCCAGGACGTGGCGTTGTTCGGCGTCGGGGCGGAGCCGCCGCCCGAGAGGATCGATCCCAGCCGGTAGGTCAGCACGTCCGACACCGGGTTGATCGCGGCGCGGTCGGCCTGGGTCATCTGCCCGGCCTTGTCGTCCAGCGTCATCCGGGACAGCAGGTCGTTCACCCGGGTCGCGACGGGCAGGCTCGGGTCCTGGTACGGCAGCGCCGCCGCCGTCGCCACCCGGCTGGGCACGACGGTCAACGCCGAACCCAGGAGCACGCTGACCAAAGTCAGCCGTGCGAGGCGGAATGTCATGGATCCTCCCTAGATATCCCGAGGACCGTACGAACGCGGTAGTTAAGGGTCAATGAAGGGCGCGTTGCACTCGCGGTGACCTGCTCCTTTCCCGGAAAGTTTCACGGCATGATCGGGGAATGCGCATCGTCGAGGTGGAGTCCACCGAGCTGTTCACCGAGGGCCCGCGGCAGATCGTGCGGATCACGCTGGCGGACGCCGTGCCCGGGGTGCCCGTGCGGGTGGCGGGAGTGGGGGTGGCGGGCGAAAGCCGTACCGACCAGGGGGAGACCGTCGAGGTGGCGGTCGGTGCCGAGCATCCAGTGGGGGCGCGGGTGCCGATCGTGGTCACCGCCGGGGACGCGGAGGCGGCCGGGGAGCTGGTGGTCGCGGAGCCGGGGTGGACGGTGTGGATGGTGTCGCATTTCCACTATGACCCGGTTTGGTGGAACACCCAGGCGGCGTACACGGCGACCTGGGATCACGCGGGGGAGGCCGCGCAGGCTCACCGGTCGGGGTTCCAGCACGCGGGGTTCGAGCTGGTGAAGCTGCATCTGGCGACCGCGAGGCGCGAGCCTGACTACAAGTTCGTGCTGGCCGAGGTGGACTATCTCAAGCCGTTCTGGGACGCGCATCCTGAACATCGGGCCTACCTGCGGCAGCTCATCCAGGACGGCCGCGTCGAGATCATGGGGGGCACGTACAACGAGCCCAACACCAACCTGACCAGCGCCGAGTCGACGATCCGCAACCTCGTGCACGGGGCCGGGTTCCAGCGGGACGTGCTCGGCGGGGATCCCAGGACGGCCTGGCAGCTGGACGCGTTCGGGCATGATCCGCAGTTTCCCGGGCTCGCCGCGGACGCCGGGCTGACGTCGAGCTCGTGGGCGCGCGGGCCGTTCCACCAGTGGGGGCCGATGCTCGGCGGCGGCGATCCGGCCAGGATGCAGTTCCCCGCCGAGTTCGAGTGGCTGTCGCCGTCCGGCCGGGGCGTGCTGACGCACTACATGCCCGGCCACTACAGCGCGGGCTGGTGGATGGACTCGGCCGCCTCCCTGGAGCTGGCCGAGGCCGAGGTCTACCGGCTGTTCCTGAAGCTCAAAACGGTCGCCGCCACCCGGAACGTGCTGCTGCCCGTCGGCACCGACTACACCCCGCCCAACCGCTGGATCATGGACATCCAGCGGGACTGGAACGCCCGCTACGTCTCCCCACGCGTCGTCTGCGGCCTCCCCAAAGAGTTCTTCACGGCCGTACGGAGCGAGCTCGACCATTTCACCCCGCAGACCCGCGACATGAACCCCATCTACACCGGCAAGGACGTGTCGTTCATCGACACCAAACAGGCGCAGCGGCACGCCGAGGCCCAGCTCGTGGACGCCGAGAAGTTCGCCACCCTCGCCGCCGTGAGCGAGGGCGCCCCCTACCCGTACGCGGAACTCGACAAAGCCTGGCGCCAGCTGGTCTACGGCGCGCACCACGACGCGATCACCGGATCCGAGTCCGACCAGGTCTACCTGGACCTGCTCACCGGCTGGCGCGAAGCCCACGACCTCGGCCGCGACATCCTCGCCCGCTCCCTGACCGCGCTCAGCGCCGACCTGGACGGCGTCGTCGTCTGGAACCCGTCCTCCTGGCCGCGCACCGACGTGGTCCGCGCCCGCCTCACCCTCCCACCCGGCTGGTACGGCATCGCCGGAGACGTCCTGCTGGAGAACCCCGACTACCACGACGACGGCAGCCTGCGCGCCGTGGACGTCGTCTTCCTCGCCGAGGACGTGCCCAGCCTCGGCTACCGCACGTTCTCCTTCGCTCCAGGCTCCTTCACCGGCTGGACCGAACGCGACGGCGACCGGATCGCCAACGCCACCCACACCATCGTGGCCGACCCCCGGCGCGGCGGCTGCGTCTCCAGCCTGCGCGTCGCCGGGCGCGAACTCCTGCGCCCCGGCCGCGTCGGCAACGAGCTCGTCGTGTACGACGAGTACCCGGCCCACCCCACGTTCCACGAAGGCCCCTGGCACCTGGTCCCCAAGGGCACCGCGACCGGCTCCGCCGACACCACCGCCGAGGTCACCGTGGCCGAATGCGCGATCGGCCGCCGCCTTCTCGTACGCGGCCGCGTCGGCCCGCTGACCTACCGGCAGGAGATCACCCTCTGGGACGGCCTGCCCCGCGTCGACCTGGTCACCCACGCCGACTTCGAGGGCTCCGACCAGCTGGTACGGCTCCGCTGGCCGATCCACATCCCCGGCGCGCTCCCCGTCAGCGAGGTCGCCGACGCCGTCGTCGGCCGGGGCTTCGCCCTCATCGACACCGACTCCGCCGACCACCCGTGGACCCTCGACAACCCCGCCAACCACTGGTTCGCCCTCTCCACCACCTGCCGGATCGGCTTCCACGCCATCGGCGTCGCCGAGATCATCGCCGCCGCCGACACCCCCGCCGGCCAGCTCCGCGCCCTCTCCACCGCCCTGGCCCGCCAAGGTGTCACCTCCACCTGCTCAACCGGTGCGGGCCCCCGCTACGGCAACCTCGCCGTCGACTCCAACCTCCCCGACGTACGCATCGCGATCGGCACCCCCGAGACCAATCCCTTCATCGCCACCCTCTATCCGTCACGCGAAGAACAGACGCCGTCGGCCGAAGGGCAGTCGATCCATGCCGCCGAAGATGCCCTCCTCACGGCGGCCCTTCTCCCTGGCGGGGTTACGCGCCAATGGATTCCCGCCCATGAGCCTCTCGACAAGGTCTGGGTTCCCAGCGCCGACCTGTCGGATCCGCGCGCTCTCCCGGTCCTGGTCGTGTCCGGGCCCGAGGAGGTCGACGCCCTCATCGAGGACCTGGCGGACGCGGTCGTCGAGGTGCCGTCAGAAGAACCCTTCGACGATTACACCGTTGGCCTGATAAATCGGGGTATCCCCGGGTTCGCGGTGGATTCGGAAGGGACGATGCATGTGTCGCTGATGCGGTCGTGCACCGGCTGGCCATCGGGGGTGTGGATCGACCCGCCGCGCCGTACCACTCCCGACGGGGCGAACTTCCAGTTGCAGCACTGGACCCACACCTTCGAATGCGCGCTCGTCGCCGCGCCCGGCGACTGGCGGGAGGCCGGCCTGGTCCGGCACGGACACGACGTCAACCACCCGCTGCTCCCGCTCGTCGCCGGTCCGGCGGGACCCACCCGGTCGCGGTCGTTCCTGGCCACCGAACCCGGGGTCGTGCTCGCCGCGATGAAGGCGACCGGCAACCCCATCGCCTCCGGGCGTACGCCGGACCGGGTCGCGGGCATCACCCTGCGGCTCTACGAAGCCCACGGGCGCGACGCGTCCGCGAGGGTCACCTCCGTGCTCGGCGGCTGGCAGCGCGCCGACCTGCTGGAGAACGTCACCGGCCCCGCCCCCGAGGTCCTGACCGGCATGGAGATCGTGACCCTCGTCGCCGGCGTGAACCCCACCGCGCCACCGCTGCCCGCGGCCGAACCCCACCAGCCGGTCTTCACGCGCTACTGGCTCGACAACACCGGCCCCGCCCCCACCGGAAACCTGCCGATCGCCGTCCACCTGTCCGCCGCCGACCTCGACGGACCCGGCGAGCTCACCCTCTCCATCGCCTCCTCCCTCACCGAGGACACCGCCGAAGGCCTCGTGACCCTGCACGCCCCCAGCGGCTGGCTGGTCGAACCCGCGATCCGCCCGTACGTGCTCCCACCCGGCGGCCACGCCACCGTCCCCATCCGCTTCGCCCTGCCCCCGAGCGTCCGCGACGGCCTCTACTGGCTCCGCGCCCGCACATCCTTCGGCGACCAGGAATACGAGGACGTCACCCGCGTCCACATCGGCGGCCGCCACCCCATCGGCCTCGACGTCACCACAACCGGCTCCCTCTCCCTGAAATCCGGCGAAGAATCCGAAATCATCGTCCGCCTGAGGTCCGGGGCCCTCACCCCCGTCTCGGTACGAACCCAGCTGATCAGCCCATGGCCGACCTACGACATGTTCCCCACCTGGAACACCGGCGCCGTCGTCCCCGCCGAAGACGACACCGAAGTCCGCTTCCCCGTCATCGCCCGCCACCCCGGCCGCTGGTGGGCCCTGGTCAAAGTGGCCTGCGCCGGCTGGCTCCACTACACCGAAACCATCCAGGTAGAGGTACG